>NZ_JBJHBQ010000005.1:0-219425 GCF_050485565.1 Glycocaulis sp.
TGACGATGAAGCCTGCCACCGTATCCAGCAGCGCCATCAGCACCAGCAGGAAGAAGGTGGATGATGCAAACTGCGGGACGAGCAGGAAAAGCACCAGCCCCGCAATAAACACCAGCATGGACATGCCGTGATTGATGATCGACGCCGTTCCGGTGTCGGACGATTTCACCATCTCGATGAACAGGAAGAACAGGGCGAGCATCAGTATGAGATCACCCGGTGTCAGGCCCCAGTTGGCGCCCGACATCATCGGTATCTCGAACAGACGAGACCCCATCGCGCCGGTGCCGAATGTAAACGCCACTACAGCGTAAACGATCATCGAAATGCTCAGTTTCGGAAAAATGCTGAACACGGAGAGTCCCCTCCTTCTTGGCTGATTGCCACCTTGCCGGCGCCTTTCGGCTGCCCGCATCCCCATGAAAATGCCGCTACCTGCAGAACTTGGCATTATATCACTCCTCACCCGGCAGCGCAGGAAGGCGTCAGACCTCGTCCCATCCGCCTGTCTGCCTTGAACGGCTATTGAGCCACATCACCCCCATAATGTCACTGATAGAGGCAAAAAGACGTCCAATATTCGTATATTTGGATTTTCCGGCGACACGCGGCCTGTGGCTTACGGGATGAAATTCGACGCCATAGCCCTCGCGCTTCATCAGAGCCGGCAGGAAGCGGTGCTGGTGATCGAAATAGGGCAGGGACAGATACGCTTCGCGGCGCATCGCCTTGATTCCGCAGCCAGTATCCTTTGCATCATCATTGAGCAGGCGCTTGCGCACGCCATTGCCAAGCCGGGACGCAAACTTCTTCCAGGCGCTGTCCTGGCGTCCGACGCGCTCACCGCCGACCATGGCCAGCTGGCCGGGCGCATCCGGACGGGTCAGCTGCGCGACCAGCGCTGGCAGGTCGCCGGGCGGGTTCTGGCCGTCACCATCAAGCGTGCAGACAATGGACCCGCGCGCCGCCAGAAAGCCTGTGCGGACCGCCCTGGACTGTCCGGCATTGCTGCGGTGATTGATAACCCGCAGTTGCGGTACATCGGCCTTCGCGCCCTGCAACTCAGCCAGCGTCTCATCGCTGCTGGCATCATTGACGGCGATGATCTCGAAATCATGCCCGGCGAGCGCCTGCGCGATCTCGCCAACCAGCGCCCCCGCATTGCCCGCTTCATTATGCATCGGAACGACCACCGATATGGCCGGTGCACGAGACGCCATAAAATCCTACCTTCTTTCAGCCGCCCTGCTTGCAGGGGCACGCAGCCCGTTACATACCCAATAGTGAGGCCCGCACCAGCTTGAATATGCAAGAGGCAAGAGCGGGCGCCAGGAGGCGTAAACGGCCATGGTCCGATTATTCTCATCACTGCGCCAGCCGGGCCGGGCCTGGATTGGGGTGCTGGCCGTCATGCTGATAGCCTCTCTGGCAGGAATTTTCACCCTGCCAGTGATGGACCGCGATGAGGCGCGCTTTGCGCAAGCCACCGCCCAGATGCTCGAGACGCGCGATTTTGTGCGCATCAGCTTTCTCGATGAAGACCGCAACAAGAAGCCGGTCGGCATACACTGGATACAGCTGGCCACGGTCTCGGCCGGCGAAGCCATTAGCGGCGCGCTGGAAAACCGCCAGATCTGGGCGTGGCGGCTCGCATCAACGCTGGGCGCTGTCCTCGCCGTGCTTGGCACGCTCGCGCTCGGCAACCGCCTGCTGGGTCATCCGGCGGGCCTTTATGCAGGCGTGCTGCTGGGTGCCAGCGTGCTTCTGGGCGTTGAAAGCGGCATCGCCAAGACCGACGCCATGCTGGCCGGGCTCACCGTCTGGGCGCTTTACGCGCTCATGCGGCTGAGGACAGGTCCGCCCGAAACAGCAAGGCGCTGGGCGATCGCGCTCTGGGTGCTGATGGCGCTCGGCGCGCTGGTAAAAGGGCCGGTGACGCCGATGGCTGTGGCGCTGGCGGCCATCGGGCTCGCGCTGTGGGAGCAGCGCTGGAACTGGTTGCGGCCACTCGCCTTCTGGCCCGGCCCTGTGCTGGCGGCGCTGATCCTTCTGCCCTGGCTGATCTCGGTGCAGATTGCGACCGATGGCGACTTCCTGCGCGAAGCGCTGGGCGATGATCTGGGGCCGAAGCTCGTAACCGGCCATGAAAGCCATGGCGGATTGCCGGGCTACCACATTCTATTGCTAAGCTTTCTTTTCTTCCCGGCCATCCTCTTCCTGCCCGCAGGGCTTCGCGCAGGCATTTCGGCGATACACTCCAGCAGTGAGCATGCCATGGCCGCGCGCATGCTCATCGTGATGAGCATCCCCTTCTGGATCGTGTTCGAGCTCCTGCCGACAAAGCTGCCGCACTATGTGCTTCCGGCCTATCCGGCACTCGCCATATTCGCCGCCTGGGGGCTGATCGAGTGGCGCAGCACACCGGCGCTCTGGCGCTGGTTGGGCGCTGGCTTGATGATCGTGGCGGGCCTCGTTCTCGGCGCGATCCTCTTCGGTCTCAGCCACCAGTATGACGGACCGGTTATGCTGGCATCGCTGCTGGCAGCCCTCCTGATTGCCGCAGCGATTGGCGCTGTTGTGCTGGCCGCGCGTTCAAAAGCCGGCGCAGCTGTGGCGTGCGCGGTAGTGGCCGGACTGGTCTGGCAGGCAGCGGGGCGCGGGATTATCGCGCCTGCCACCTCGCTATCACCGTCTCGCGATGCAGCCGCCCTGATCCATGCGCAGGGCTGGCTGGCACCCGATGTGGCGCTTGTGTCCAGCTATACCGAGCCGAGCCTTGCTTTCGCGCTGCGCAGCGATATCGCCCTGATGGATACTGAAGGGCTTGCCGCAACGGCCAGCGATTTTTCCGCCGAACAGCTCGTCATTGTCGATCTCTCACGCCTGCCTGCCACGGACAGCCCGGAGCGCGAACGCGCAGACAGCTTTGTTGCGGCATTGCGAACCGGGGCTTGCGCCATTGGCGAGGTTGCGGGCTTTAACTATTCACGCGGACGCGCCACATCCCTGCTGATCGCCCGCACAGGTGATTGCACGCCATTTCAGGAGCCAGGCCAGCCATGAGCCGAACCATTGAGATCGTTGAGGTCGGCCCGCGCGACGGCCTGCAAAATGACAAGACGCTGCTGACCACACCGGTAAAGCTGGAGTTCATCGACCGGCTCATCGAGGCGGGCGTGAAGCGCATGGAAGCAGCCAGCTTCGTCAATCCCAAGCTGGTGCCAGCCATGGCCGATTCTGCCGAAATCATGGAGGCCGTGCCACGCGGGCGCGGCGTTTCCTATATCGGCCTGGCCTTGAATGAGCGCGGCATGCGCCGGGCCATCGAGGCACGCTGCGACGAGATCAACTACGTGCTGGTCGCCTCCGAGGGCTTCGGCAAGGCCAACCAGAACGCGACGCCGGAAGAAACCGCAGACCTTCTGGACCGCATTGCGCCGCTCGCCCACGACGCGCAAATCCCGCTATCGGCCACTGTCTCGGTCGCATTTGGCGATCCGTTCGATGGCGAGGTGGATCCGGCCATTCTGGGGCTGCTGGCCGCGCGCGCGGCGGCGGCTGGTGTAACGGAGTTCGCCCTCGGCGATACGATCGGGGTAGCAACGCCGTGGGATGTGGAGCGTGCGATACGGATTGTACGCGATGCCGCGCCACCGCTGAAACTGCGCCTGCACTTCCACAATACCCGCAATACGGCGCTGGCGAATATCCACGCCGCCGTGCAGAACGGCGTCACCATTATCGATGCGTCTGCGGGCGGAATTGGCGGCTGTCCGTTTGCCCCGCGCGCCACGGGCAATGTGGCCACCGAAGATGTCGTCTACATGCTCGAACGCGCCGGGTTTGATACCGGCATTGACCTTGACCAGATGATCTCGGTCGCGCACTGGCTGGAAAACGAGGCGCTCAGGCACCCGGTTGCATCGGCGCTGGCGAAAGCTGGCGAATTTCCGGAGAAAACCTAGTTCCCGGAATTGCGCCGGCGCTGAGCCAGACGAACACGCGCGCGAAGCCGGGTACGCGCCTGCAAAGTACGTGCACTAGCGCGGATGAGCACAGCGCGGCCAAGAAGCGCCATCGTCATCAGCGGTCCGGCTATGACAAGGACCAGCTGGCCGGCCGGGCCTGAATAGGTCCGGAAGAACAGGTTCAGGCCCTTGGCCTTGTACCATTCCACAAGCAGGATATTGGCCGAACTGGTGGAGCCGACATGGACAAAAGCCGCGCGCGGCTCGAAAACCACCTTGCCCCCCATCCGGCGGGCGCGCTCACAGATATCAATATCCTCCACATGGAGGAAATAGCGCTCATCAAAACCGTCGAGAGCCCGGAATGTGTCCCGGCTCATCAACATGGCTGCGCCGGATACTGATGGTGTCTCCACCGGACCTGATGGCAGTGCTTCGTGCTCCCGGTGAAAATCGCGCACGCCCGGCAGGATGCGGGCAAGGCCGGTAAAGCTGAGCATGGCCGACATCAAGGTTAGGCCGCCCCGGCGTCCGCCGCGCTGCTCGCTACCATCCGTATTCAGAATGCGGGCGCCCACAATCGAAACCGGCGGCAGACCTTGCGCGGTGGTGACCATGATCCTCGCCGCGCCGCGCGCGATCAGCGTGTCAGGGTTCAGCAGCAGGATATAGTCACCCGTCGCCGACCGTGCGCCGATATTGCACCCTCTGCCAAAGCCCAGATTGGCCCCGGTATGAATGACGGTCAGGCGCGGCTCTGCCGCCGCCATCGTATCCAGACGTACGGTGACATTGGTGGGATTGTCGTGATTGACGAGCACCAGCTGATGAATATCCGGGTCGCTCAGGACCGAGCGGATCGAGTCAAACAGGACCGGACCGGTCCGGTAGCTGACCATCACCGCGCTTATGCGCCCCCCCGAACTCATCACGACCCCACGCTGGCTGCTTGTTGCAGATCGTCTACTCCTGCGGCGCCCCGAGCGTTCCCCGGAATGCCCAGATTTTCCACCATGGCACACCGGTCCGCTCCAGCGGTGCCGGATCATATCCGTGCGTCCCTCCCGGCCTGCACCGGCCAATACGGCCCAGCGCCAGCCATCCCCCGCGCCAGAGACCCTGCGCCATGATCGCGTCCATGGCGTAGAGCGAACAGCTCGGTTCGTGCCGGCATCGCACACCAAAAGCATAAAATACCGGCGAGAGAGTCCACCTGTAGGCCGTGACGGCCGCGATTCCAATCCACTTTGTGGGGGTTCGGACGGCTTTTTTCTGACAACACATGACAGCTTGGCTCTATTGCGAGCCGGACGAGATCTGGTCGAACGCGGCCAGCGCCGCGTCAAACGCCAGTCTTATCGAGCCATGGCGGGCCGGATAGGCCGATGCCGGTTCGAGGGCGCGCAAGGCGATAAACGGGCTATTGTCCGGAACCGGAATACCTTTGAGCAGGGCGTTGAGCGTATCGGCGCCTTCAGCGAGCAAGGCACGGTCTGCACCGATAATGAGCTGACCCAAAATGCTGGCCGATGCCTGCCCCAGCGCACAGGCCGATACATCCCAGCCAATCGCGCTGACCCGGCCATCGGCGACGTTCATGTCCAGCGTCACTTCCGAACCGCACAGGCGCGAGACCTTGCGCACGGTCGCATGCGGCGCGTCCAGCCGTTTCAGGTGCGCGATGGACGCCGCCAGCGCAATCACGTCCCGCGAATAGGGATCAGGCGTCGTCACGGCGGCGCTCAAGCCTCCTCTACCGCCTTCATCCGCCATACCGGGCCTTCGGGCGTATCGTCCACCAGCACACCCAGAGCATCGATTTCGGTGCGCAGGGCGTCGGCTTTGGCAAAGTCTTTCGCCACGCGGGCGGCGTGACGCTCGCCAAGCAGGCCGTCAATGCGCGCGCGCGTAATGCCGTCAATCCCGTCCACGCCAAACCAGCTATCGGGATCAGCCTGCAACAGGCCCAGCACACGGCCCGCCGCCAGCAGCTCGCCCTTGGCGGCGGCCTGCTCCTCGCGCGCCTCGGCCTTGTTGGCGCGGGCGAGAATTTCAAACAGGGCCGCAAAGGCTTTCGGCGTGTTGATATCGTCGCCCAGCGCTTCGAGCACGCTGGCCGGTACACGCACGTCCGCAGCCTCGACATCGCTCAAGCGGCGCAGCACGCCATAGAGCCGGTCGAGAGACTTGCGGCTCTGCTCGATCAGCCTGTCTGTCCAGTCCAGCGGGGCGCGGTAATGGCCGGAAAGGAGGCCGTAGCGGATGACCTCACCCTTCACCCCGCGCGACAAAAGCTCGCTCGGGCGAATGATATTACCCAGCGATTTGGACATCTTCTCAGCGTCCATCGAGACAAAGCCATTATGCACCCAGTAGCGCGCCAGCGGGCCGTCATGATGCAGGCATTTGGCCTGCGCCACCTCATTCTCGTGGTGGGGGAAGACCAGGTCCATGCCCCCGCCATGAATATCGATGGACGGCCCCAGCGCCGCGCCGATCATCGCCACGCACTCGGTATGCCAGCCCGGGCGGCCCGGCCCGAACGGGCTCTGCCAGACCGGCTCGTCCTCGTTTGACGGCTTCCACAGCACGAAATCGGCCGGGTTCTTCTTGTAGGGCGCCACTTCAACGCGCGCGCCGGCAATCATATCGTCCTGGCTGCGCCGCGAGAGCGCGCCATAGCCGTCGCACTTGTCCACCGCGAACAGGACATGGCCCTCCGCCGCATAGGCGTGGCCAGCCTTTATCAGCGTATCAATCGTCTCGATGATCTCGGCCATATGCCCGGTTGCGGTCGGCTCAAAAGTCGGACGCATAATGCCCAGCGCATCGCTGTCAGAATGGTAGATTTTGGTGAAACGCTCGGTAATCACCGAAATATCAACACCTTCGCTGGCAGCAGCGGCATTTATCTTGTCATCGACATCGGTGAAATTGCGCGCATAGAGCACATGATCTGCGCCATAGACCTCACGCAGCAGGCGAAAGAGCACATCAAACACCACGGCAGGGCGGAAATTGCCGATATGGGCCGGTCCATACACCGTGGGTCCGCACACATACATCGTTACCCGCTCAGGATTCTCGGGAACGAAGCGGCGGCGGCTCCGGCTGGCGGTGTCGTAAAGGATTATATCGCTCATAAGCGGCTATGTAGCTTAACCGTACGCATTGCGCAGCCCCAAAGCGCGCTGGTTTGTGCAGGCGCGCACAAAGCTTGTGGCAGGGGGACTGGCGGTCTAAAACAGCAAATTGACGCCATGGCGCAGTGGAAACCGCAAAATGACGTCATATATGCAGTGCAGCCCATGGAGAAGGATGGCCTTTTCCACCGGACTGCAAGACCCCGGCGCTGGAGCATGTGACAAGGGCCTTCCACCCGCCCGCCCCGCCGCTGGATCCGGAAACCGGCACTATACCGGCCACGCCGCAAGGCTTTGGCCGGGACCCGACAACGAAAGGATCCGCCCTTCATGGACGCGATTGTGAAAAAAACCGACCTCGGCGCCGCCGCCGAAATACTTGAACCTGTTCAGCGCCCGAGCCGCGAGGAGGCCGAAGAGGCCGTGCGGACCCTGCTGCGCTGGGCCGGTGACGACCCCCGCCGCGAGGGCCTGATTGAAACGCCCAAGCGCGTGGTCAAAGCCTATGAAGAATGGTTCCGCGGCTATCACGAAGATCCCGGCAAAATTCTCGGCAAGCGCTTTGAGGATGTGCAGGGCTATGACGACATGGTCATGCTCACCCATATCGATGTGGAGAGCCATTGCGAGCACCACATGGCCCCGATCCTCGGCACGGCGTGCGTCGCCTATCTGCCGGACCGCGCGGTCGTCGGCATCTCCAAGATCGCCAAAGTGGTCGAAGCCTTCTCCAAGCGTCTGCAGACGCAGGAGACGATGACCGCCCAGATCGCCGACGCCATCAATGACGCGATGGCACCGCGCGGCGTCGCCGTCTTCGTGGATGCCAAGCACCAGTGCATGACGACGCGCGGGGTTCACCACCCGCACGTCTCCACCATCACCACGACCTTTACCGGCGAGTTCAAGGCCAATCCCGAACTGCGCGAGCGCTTCATGCGCCTGTGCGAGCAGTCGAAGAGATAGGGCATACAGCCTGAACTTGAAAAAACCCGGACCGAAACGTCCGGGTTTTTTCATGTCTAGTCGATGATCTCCAGATGCATGTTACGCACCAGAAGTTCGCGCCCCACATGGGGCCCGGAGAGCATCACCACGCGCGTTTCGTCCATCATCGTCTGGTAGATGCGCTCATCGCTCTGGCCGTCTGCGATGCGCGGGCTCCATTCAATGATGGTGGCGCGCGCGCCGGGCGGCATGGACAGATGACCCGCCTCCCCCTGTACACGGGCAAGGATCATCGGAAAGCCTTCAGAGGCCACCAGCCGCGCCAGCGTACGTTCGGGCAGGCGCACACGCGCCGAGGGATCGCCCGCCGGGATAATTCCCTCCGCGCGCAGCCGGGCAAGGGAGGCATCAAAACGCGCAATCAGCCTGGTGCCTTCCTCGCTCATTGGCGCGATGACATGCAGGCTGGCCGTGTCCGATACACCCTCCACCGGACGGATCAGTTCCAGCTCGTCGGGAAACTCGCTCGCCAGCGTGGCCTCGGCCACGCTCTGCGTCATCGGCAGGGCGTCAATCTCGCCATCAAGAAGCGCGCGAAGGGCACCAGCCTCGCTTGCAAACACACGGGCATCCCCGGCATAGGCGTCCAGCACCGCGCCATAGCGATAGCCGGCCACCCGGCCAAAGCGCGCACCTTCAAGCCCGGCAGCCTCCAGCGTGCCGAAGCGCCGGTTGTGAAAGATAAGATTGGTGACCTCAAACAGCGGCGCGGAAAACATCACCTCCGCCTCGCGTTCCGGCGTGAGGAAATAGGGAAAGGCCAAGGGCGCGCGCTGGCGCAGCACCTTGTCATAGCTGTAGGCAAAGTCGAAGCGTTGCCAGTCCGGCCTCTCCCCCATGTCATCGAGCACGGTGCGCACCAGATTGACGACGCTGCCCTGCACCGGCGTGCCGGCCTCCACATAAGGCGGCCAGATATCGGTATGGACCGCCAGCGGCTGTGCGCTTTGCGCGCTCACCGGCCCGCAAAGGCAGATCAGGGCGGCCAGCAGCAGGGCAGGAAGGCTATTTTGCTTTTCTGGCAACAAGATACACCCCCAAGAGGACAAGCACGATAAATCCGCCACCAAACAGGGTCGTGTCGGTATTGAGATCAGCAAACACGGACAGAACCTGCGACACGCCGCTATCGGTATATTGCAGGGCCGGACGGGCATTGATCTCGCGGCTGAACGCCAGAAGCCCCACCAGAACATCCAGCACCGCGAAAAGCCCGATCCCGACCAGGATCATGTCGGTAAACAGGCTCGACCGGTCGGCGCGCCGCGCCGCGATCTCGTTTAGTCTGTTCGAGCTCATCTCCACCAGAAGCGCGCCATTGGCCGCCAGCGTGTCATAGGACCAGCCGCTGAGAATCTCCTGCAGCCGGGCCTCCTTGGCGCGGCTCAGAACCGAACGCAGGGCATTATACTCCACCTGCAGCATCTGCATGCGCGAACGGCTGGCTGTCAGCCTTGCTTCGGCGGTGCGGGTGCGGTCGCGTGTCCGCGCGCCTGCGATAATGGCCTGGGTTTCCGC
Source organism: Glycocaulis sp. (assembly GCF_050485565.1). Lineage (GTDB taxonomy): Bacteria > Pseudomonadota > Alphaproteobacteria > Caulobacterales > Maricaulaceae > Glycocaulis. The sequence goes on from NZ_JBJHBQ010000005.1 coordinate 9,638, forward strand.
ATTCAGCCATTCCTGCGCCGACCAGAAATACTGGGCGATGCGCATGGTGGCGGTAAATTCGCGTGTCCTCGCTGCATCCACATCGACGATCACGTAATTGACCCAGCTCATCGACATATCGAGCGTGCCGGCATTGATGGCGTCTGCATCAAACGGGCGGATGGTGGCGGCCAGCCAGTCTGTTACGAGCGCCTGCACTGACGGCTCCGTCCGCTCCTGCGGCGTCAGAAGCAGGGTGCGCGATATGCGCGTGATATCGAAATCAACCTCGCGCTCCGGCGCAGCGCCCCGGCCCGCGTCCAGCGCATAGTCGGGAAGGGCCTGGCGCGCCCTGTCCAGCGCCGCCCTGAACGCGTCAAAATGCGCGCACAGCCGCGCCTCTGTCTCATCCTGTGACCAGCGCTCCAGCTCGCTGGCTGTCCCGGCTGGCACATCGTCCAGCGTAACTTCTGCAATGGCCAGCGCACCGGGATAGACATGGATACGGATGGTGTCGTCCGGATGCCAGACAAACAGACGCAGATCCCAGACATCCTCACTCAGGACCGCATAGGCCCGGCTGGCATTCTCCGGCAGGTTCAACACCGTGAACGCATCGCCGGGCAGGCCAGCGCGCAAGGCAGCCGTAATCGACCCAAAGGAATCCAGCGATGGAGTGAGACCCGGAGCCAGCCGAAGATCCGTCTTCAGCGGCGCATAGGTGATGATACGCATCGAACAGTCACTCCCCCGGCACGCCTGTCATACTAGGCAGACCGGTCAGACCTGCAACCGCGCCGAGCCGATATCATCCATGACACGGCGGCACCGTGCAGGCCGCAATCCCGGATTATGTGAAATAGTGGTGTGGAGACGCTTGAACTAGCTTTCTGGAAAACAATGCAATGCACAACAAAACTTCTTACGCTGACGTCATAAATAACTGACTCATCAACATATAAAGCATGTGACGCACGTTACATTATCGTAACATTTATGAATCTGGTTCGATGCTTTGCTTAATTTCAGCATCTCGACTGACATTCGTCTGGAACGATGTTATTACTCGAAACGTTCCCGTCCTCACAGCGCGATCAGGCGCTTAATTTTTCGCAACCGGGAAAAGGACATGTCCATGAAGAAATCGTTCCTGACAGCCGTGCTGGCGTCCACCATGCTCGCCGCCGGCGCCGCCGCCCCATCAGCTCTCGCACAGCAGGATGGCGCAATGATGCAGCAGCCCGCCCCGGCAGAGTCCGCAGCGGTAACTGATGAGCAGATCAGCTCCTACATCACCGCGGTCCAGAGCGTGAATATGATCATCCAGACCTATCAGCCTCAACTGGATGCCGCCCAGAGCGAGGAAGCCGCCATGGCCGTCCAGCAGGAAGCCCAGGTTGAGCTGCACGCCGCAGTCGAGCAGAGCGGGCTTAGCGTGGAGGAATATACCTCCATCGCAGCAGGTTCGCAGACCGACCCTGAACTGGCCGAGCGCATCAATGCGCAGGCCGCTGCCCAGGCGGGTCAACCCCAATAGGCAGGCTTGCATGAGACGACCGGCGGGCGGCCCTTGCAGGGCCGCCCGTTTCGTTTCAGCCCAGCCGTTCGACCTGCGGCACCGGCCCGCCATTGGCCGGGCGGACACGCCAGACACTGTCAGGGCGGATCGAGAATTCGCGATCCTTGACGGTCGACAGGATCATCTGCTCGGCGATCAGCTCGCCGCGCGTCAGGGTCAGCCGGGTATAGCCCTTGTCCCAGGCATTATTGCGCAGGATTTCCGCGTTGCGGTCCTCAGCCATCGTGCCGAAATCGACGCCCGGCGCATTTACCGTTTCAAAGGGCGACGGGCTGGTCACGGAGGTGACGCCAAACTCAGTGCCGACCCGGTTTCCTTGCGCGTCGTGCAGATCATTGACCCAGGTGTTATGGGTATCCCCGGTCAGCACCACGATGTCGGCACCGGCATCGCGCACCGTCTGATAGAGACGCTCACGATCCACCGGAAATCCATCCCAGCTATCCAGATTGAGTGGCACGCCGTGCGCGGTGCGCTGGGCAAAATGCCAGTTAAACCCGCCCTGCAGGCGCATATAGGTGCGCAGCCAGAACGGTGTCTGGGTCAGGTAGTTGGGCGCTTCGAGGCGTCCCATCAGCACCTGGTTGGCGATGATACGCCATGGCTTGCCCGCCTGCACGGACGCACTGAGCGCCTCGCCGATCATGGCGCGCTGATCGTCATCAATCATCCGGCGTTCGGGATCACCGATCACCTCGTCGCGCCAGCGCTGCACGGCAGCTTGATTTTCAGGGTCTTCCGGATCGGATTCGACAGGGATCGGGAAGGTGTCGAGGGTCAGTTCCTCAGAGCGTGCCGTCAGGCGGGTCTCGACAAAGATCAGCGTGGCCAGATCACCGATTTCCACCGCGCCATAGCGCGCCTTCAAGGGCTCGGCCTCGCGAACCGGCAGCCAGTCATGATAGGCACGCAGCGCGTTGTCGCGGCGGGTGAACCAGTCACCTTCGGTTTCAGGATCGTGATTTTCCGCGCCATAGCGCCAGGAATCGTTGGCTGTTTCGTGATCGTCCCAGATCAGTATCCAGGGCGCGCTGGCTTTAAGCGCCTGCAGATCAGGGTCGGTGCAGTAGAGCGCGTGGCGGCGGGCATAATCCTCTTCAGTGAGGATCTCATGCATCGGGTCAGGCATGCGCGAAAGCCGCTCGGCATCAGATGTTCCGTACCCGCCATAGCCGTACTCGTAGATATAGTCGCCCAGATGCACGACCAGGTCGAAATCACCCTGATCGGCGGCATCGCGGTAGGCATTGAAAAAGCCGAACGGATAGTTCGAGCAGGAAAAGGCCGCGATGCGGAACCGGTCGACACCCGCCTCAGGCAGCGTGCGGGTGCGGCCCACCGGCGACACCTCATCGCCCTGACGGAAGCGGTAGAAATACTCCCGGCCCGGCTCCAGCCCCTCGATCAGCGCTTTCATCGGCCGCGCGCCATTGACCGCGATCACGCCCTCGCGCGCAGTTACGTCGCGGGTCTCCACGATGCTGTTGAATGTCTCGTCGGTGGCAATCTCCAGCGTGGTGCGGGCATCGCCATCCGCCGTAACAGCTGTCCACACCACAAAGCTGGTCTGGTCAGGATCACCGGAGGCCACGCCATGCTTGAACGGACCCTCAGGCGCGGGCAGCGGATCAAAGCGCATCTCTTCAGACGAGCACGCCGCCAGACCGGCCCCCACGCCAGCTGCGGCCAGAAGCGCGCCACGGCGCGTCAGTGCGTATGGCTTGAACACTGGTTATGCCTCCCCTTGATTGTTCTGTCAGTGAGTGTGCATGGCCTGTGTGACAGGCACAAGAAGAAGGGCCGGACCATTTGCTCCCTCAAGCAGTGGTCCGGCCCTCTTCGCACCGCCCCCCGGCGTGTGCGTTCCTAGAAGTTCACGCCCAGACGGACGCCATAGGTGCGCGGCGAGCCGGCAATGAAAGTCGGCAGGCCGAATGTCGCCCCGGTATTGCCCGCATCGATGAGGTATTGCTCATCGGTGAGATTGTTGCCGAACACCTCGCCATACCAGCGCATGTCAGCGCTTTCAAAGCGCAGGCGGGCGCGCAACAGGCCGTAGGAGTCCTGACGCACACCGGCAAAGCGCTGATTGTCTTCATCGAAGAAGATGTGCGACTGCCAGCTATAGGCCGGAAGCAGGCTGAGCGTGCCCATTTCATTGGAGAACAGCTCGGCGCGCAGGCCGATGGAGGCTGCGTGTTCAGGCGCGTAGCGGAAACGGTTACCGCCGAACTCCTGCGGCACACCGCCCAGCGTATCGTTGATCTTGGCCAGGTTATAGGCGTAGGTGGCATAGACCTCGATTGCATCGGTGATGGCGTAATTGCTCTGGATTTCCAGACCATACTGGGTGGCTTCACCGGCATTGGTCGGCACCAGCGAGCCGTCAAACGGATCAAACTGGCTGGACTGGAAGTTCTCGTATTCCGACCGGAAGATGGAGCCGGAAACAGTGCCGCGATCGAGCGTCAGGAAGGCACCAGCCTCAAGCGAATCCACGATCTCTGCCGGGGCTACCGAGAAGAAGCCCGGAGCGGTCGTGTCCAGCGCCAGAACGTCAGGACGGCGCCCGCGCGCATAGGAGATCCAGGTGTTCAGCCGGTCATTGACCTCATAGGCCGCCACCACGCGCCAGGTCACATCATCAAAGCTGGCGCTCTGGGACACCACCGCGCCATCGGGCGTACCCGGCAGGAGCAGGGCGCGCCCGCCCACGATGAGGTTGGGCGCATCGACGAAACCGCCATAGCCCGACGTGCGCTTGCTTTCGTCAGTATAGCGCAGGCCGGCGGTGAAGCTGAGCCGGTCGGTGGCGCGCAGTGTGACTTCCCCGAACAGGTCAAACGCCTCGGTGCGGCCCGAATTGGCAGCTTCTTCCTGATAGGTGCCCAGCGGCACCGGAACGCCAGCGGCCAGCGTACCGCCAACCGATAGCGGGAACGGGTTGAAGATATTGGTGAAGTCACTGGCCGGAGCGCCCAGCAGGAAGCTCAACGTCGGGAAGAGTGCCGCCGTGGGAACACCCAGCTGCTGGGCAAACTGGGCCTGCACACCAGGGCTTTGCAGGAGCAGGGCCTGCGCACGCGCCTCATTGACGATGAGCGGGATGCGCTGGGTGCCGGATTCGTAGAACCAGGTGGCCCCGATCACGGCAGACACGCGATCACCGGCATCATAGGTCAGGCGGAATTCCTGGCTGGCCTGACGCCCGCGCGCATCTTCAGCGATGTTGATGAGATCAAGCCCGGCCCCGATCGGATCGAACACTTCGCGCGAGTCAAACTGGCGGTAGCCGGTGATGGAGCTGAGCGTCCAGGCGTCATTGAGCGGGTATTCGGCGAGCGCCGTCACGCCCCAGACCGTACGGTCAAGGCCAAGACCCTGATTGTCCTCAAAGCCGGGAAAGGTGAAAAGGGCGGCAGGCGTGTAGGGGCTGGTATCGCCGCCGGGCGTCGGCAGCACGCCGGACTTGAACGAGGTGCCGGGGCCATTGTCTTCCTGATAATTGCCGATCAGGTCAAAGCTGAACCCGTTATCGAGGCGGGCGGAGAACACGCCGCGCACCGCGCTGACATCACGGCCCTGCAGCGTGCCGCCGAGCAGATTGTCGATATGGCCGTCACGGCTGCGGTGCACACCGGCCAGGCGCAGGCCGAGGCCATCACCCAGACCATAATTGACGTGGCTGCCGATCTCGCGCTGGTCGTAATTACCGATACCGCCAAAGAGCGAGGCGGAGAAATCATCCTCGGCCTTGTTCTGGATCAGGTTGATGCCGCCGATCAGCGCGCCGCGCCCGAACAGGGTCGGCTGCGGGCCTTTGGCCACCTCGATGCGCTCCATGTCGAAAAGCTCGACATAGGAACCGCGCGAGCGGGTGATGGAGATGCCGTCCTGGAAGATCGCCACGCGCGATTCGGCATAGGTGTCGCCGCTATCGGTGGTGATACCGCGCAGCGAATAGCCGGTATTGTTCGGGCTCTGCTCCTGGATCACCAGGCCGGGCGTGAACGCGGCCATGTCTTCCAGATTGCGGATGTCGAGCCGGTCGATCAGCTCGGCATTGAATGCCGTAACGTTCACTGGCACTTCGGCCAGCGACTGCTCGCGGAACTGCGTCGTCACGCGGATGACTTCAACCGGCTGAGCCGTCTCGTTCAGCTCGGCAAAGGCCGGGGCGGATACCGCGCCCAGCGCGACAGCCGACATGAGGACAGATTTGCGGATCATGGCATGGTGCTCCTGAATAGCTCCGGCCCGGCACGCTTGCCGGGCTTTCCCCGTGCTGCTACGCCGCCAATGTGACGGGGGCCTATCAGTCGCGTTACAGAAATTTGACGCGCTGCAGCACGTCAGATTGCGTTGCACAAAAAGCACGCTCGCTGAGCGGTCGGTCAGGATGAATAATGACAACTTCACAAGAAGATAGCCGCAGCATAACGGCCAGCGAAGCCGATGCCGGCGAACGGCTGGACCGCTGGATTGCTGCGCAATGGCCCGAGCTGTCGCGCTCGCGCTGCAAGGCGCTGATCGAGGGCGGCGCGCTGGCCGTGAACGGCGAAACACTGGCCGACCCGTCTGCGAAAGTGCGCGAGGGACAGGTCTACACGCTCACCATGCCCGCGCTGGAACCGGCCATACCCAAGCCGGAAAACATTCCGCTCGACATATTGCACGAGGATGATGATCTGATCGTCATCAACAAGCCGGCCGGCCTCACCGTTCACCCCGGCGCCGGTGCGTGGACCGGCACGCTGGTGCACGCCCTCCTTTATCACTGCAATGGGTCGCTGTCGGGGATTGGCGGGGTTGAACGCCCTGGCATTGTCCACCGGATCGACAAGGATACATCGGGGGTCCTCGTCGTTGCCAAGAACGATATCGCGCACCGTTATCTCTCCAAGCAATTCGCGAAACACACGGTCGAGCGCGCCTATCTGGCCTTCACACGCGGCGCGCCCCGTCCACGCGAAGGCGAGATAGCAACCCGGATTGCCCGCTCCACGCGTGACCGGCTGAAAATGGCGGTTCTCAAATGGGAAAGCGCAGCCGGCAAGGAAGCCATCACCCATTATCAGGTGCTGGAGACCTTCGGGCAGGAAGCCAAAGCCCCTATCGGCACACCGCTCGCCGCCCTTGTCGAATGCCGGCTGGAAACCGGGCGCACTCACCAGATCCGCGTGCACATGGAACATCTGGGTCATGCCCTGATCGGCGACCGTGTCTATGGCCCGCAGCGCACCAGCCAGCTCAAAGGCATTCCCGACCTGCCGGAGATCAAGGCGCTGGGCCGTCAGGCTCTCCATGCCTCTGTGCTGGGCTTTGTCCATCCCTCAACGCGCGAGGACATGGTGTTCGAGACAGAACTGCCAGACGACTTGCAAAGCCTGCACACCGCGCTGAAGAGAGTTTGACCCGAAGGCTGTCATGGCCCGGTTTATCCGGGCCACCCTTGCCTTTAGAGTTTCCGGCTGATCCTTCGTTGCAGGCATGGATCATCCGCATGCGCGGGTGATGACAATTCTCTTTATGCGCCTGCCGAGAAACGCCTGGCCCGCGACGCCACGCCTGACCAGCGGCGCGCCCACAGGATGAAGGCTCCTGCCGTCACAAACATGAGAAGGCCATAGATCGCCGCCGGCACGGCATAGGACACGCTGCCCAGCATCGAGACAGAAACGACGATGGCGAGCGTGGCGTTCTGCAGGCCGCACTCCAGCGTCAGGGCGATGCGCTGCTTCATCTTCAGCATCACAAGGCTTGCCACCGCGAACGCGACCAGCATGGCCAGCACATTCAGGCTGAGCGCAATAAACCCGGCTTCGGCAAAGCGGGCGGCCAGCTCGTCACGGTCGGCAATGAGCGTGGCCAGCACGACGGCGGTGAACACCACACCCGACAAGAGGCGCGAATGCCGGTCCAGCACATTGGCGGCCTTCGGCGCGAGCTGGCGGATCGCCATGCCGATACCAACCGGCACCACCGTCAGAAGGAAGATCACGAGCCCTGTCGTGACAAGGCCGACCGATGGCGCTTCGGGGCCCATGAAGAGCGTGAGCGCGATCATCAGCACGATGGGCACGGTAAACATGGAGGTGAGGCTGGTCAGCGCGGTCAGCGAGATCGACAGGGCGACATCGCCGCGTGCCATGTGGGTGAGAAGGTTGGAGGTCGTCCCGCCCGGACAGGCCGCCAGCAGCACGATACCCACCTTGAGCACCGGCGGAGCGGGCAGGAAGGCGACAATGGCAATCGCCAGCAGAGGCAGCGAGAAATACTGCAGAACAACGCCCACCAGCAGCGCTTTTGGTTTTGTGAATATTCGCCGGAAATCAGCCGGCGTGAGGCCAACGCCCAGTGCCAGCATGATGAAGGCCAGGGCGAGGGGGAGGAGAATCTGTCCGATAAAACTGTCCATGGACGCGAAGCTAGCCCTGTCTGCGCGCCGCCGTCACCTGCCAATCTCTTTCCAGGGCAGATAACCGCACAGGGGAACAATATGGTTTACCGCTGGTTCACCCGAACCTGCGCATAGCTCTATGCAAAGCAGGAGAGTTTCACATGAGCATTCGCGTCAAGATCATGGTCGCCGTCGGCGCACTCGGTGTCGTATCCATCCTTCTGGCCGGGCTCGGCATACAGAGCATGCAGGCCTACAACACGCGCGTAGCCGCCTATGAGAATGCCGCAACGCGGGCATATCACGGCGCTCACCTCAACCGGCTGGTGACCGGTGTGGTCATGGAGGCGCGCGGAATTTACGCATCGCAGACCACCGAACAGGCCGCCCCCTTCGGCGAAGGGCTGATGCGCCGGCTGGACCAGATCGACACGCTGCTGGATCAGTGGAGCGCTCTGGTGCCGGCCTCGGGCGAGGAACGCGTCCTGTTCGAAGCAGTACGCACACGCACGGCAGAGTTCCGGGCCTTCCGCGCCGAGACGGTCCGCCTTGGCGGCATTGATCCCGCCCTTGCCAATGAGCAGGGCAATAATATGGACAATCGCTCCAACCGGCGCGCCTATCAGGAAGAAATCGACGCCGTGGTCGGACGCGACCGCGCGCAACTTGATGCTATCGAAGCCGATCTCGCCAGCTTCTACCGCACCCGCTTCATCATGCTGACCGGTATCGCCATTCTGGGCGTACTGGGCGGCATTGGCTTTGCGCTTTATGTGGCCATTTTTCAGGTCAGCCGCCCGCTCACCAAGGTAACAGACGTTCTTGAGCAGGTTGCTGGCGGCGATCTCACGATTGAGGTGCCGTCCGTGCGCTCGCGCGACGAGATTGGCCAGCTCTGGTCGACAGTCGGGGTGCTGCGCACCGCGCTCGCCGATGCCGAGGCCCTGAAAGCCAAGCAGGAGGAGTCCGAGGCCCATCAGCGCGAGATGCAGCGCCAGGCCATGATTGAAACGGCCGACCGGTTCGAGGCAGAAGTCGGCACCCTGCTGACCGACGTCATCCAGGCGGCCTCCCAAGTCTACTCTGCAGCTGGGATCGTGGACACCAACGCGACCCGCACAACCGAGGAATCCAGCTCGGCCGCCGTCGCGTCGGAGGAAACCTCCGCCAACGTGCAATCTGTCGCTTCCGCGTCAGAAGAGCTCTCTGCGTCTATCCAGGAAATCTCCCGGCAGATCTCCGAAGCCTCATCGCTGATCGGCGAGGCCGTAGAGCAGGCGCGTGCCACCGATACCGATGTACGCACACTGGCCGATAATGCCGGCAAGGTCGGAGAGGTCGTGACCCTTATCCAAGGGATCGCCGAGCAGACCAACCTGCTGGCGCTCAACGCCACCATCGAGGCGGCGCGCGCAGGCGAAGCCGGCAAGGGCTTTGCGGTTGTCGCAAACGAAGTGAAGGCTCTGGCCACCCAGACCGCCAAGGCAACCGGCGATATCGAGGCGCAGATGACGGCCATCGAAGCGGCCACTGGCCATGCGGTTGAGCGCATTGCCGATATCGTCAAGCGTATCGGCGATCTCAATACGCTGGCGGGCGGTGTGGCGGCATCGGCCGAGCAGCAGGGTGCTGCGACCGGCGATATTGCCCGCGCCATTCAGGAAGCTGCGGCCGGGGCCAGCCAGATTGCCTCGACCATCGAGGCGCTGAACCAGATTTCCGACGGCAATGCAACGGCGTCAGGCGAACTGCTCGAAGCGTGCAAGACGCTCAACTCACGCTCTGACGAGCTGAAAGATCAGATGACGCGCTTCGTATCGGGCATCAAGGCAGCCTAGAGCTGCCAGCCCGCGCGCGGCTAGAAAATCACGATATAAGCGATCACGATGCCGATCACGGCAAGCACGACACCGCCGACAAGGGCATGGCGCGTCATGTGATTGGGAGCGGGTTCGCCCTGGCGTGCTTCGGTTTTTTCTTTCTCGATCATGGCGCGTCTCCTCTGCGGGCAGCGCCAGACGGATCTGGTGATCCCTCTGGCGGCATTGTGGAAAGAAAACGCGCAGGCGCAGGTCAGGTTCCAGATTTTACCGGGCCGCCGGGGCCATGATCACGCCAGCTTGCACGCCAGGACACATCAGGCGGCTTTTTCCGCCGCGTCCACTCCATGCTGCGCACGGAACCCGACCGCGAGGCGGTTCCAGACATTTATCGTACCGATAGCTACGGACAGCCTGGTGATATCGGCCTCTGAAAAGAAGGCGCGCAACGGTTCGAAATCCGCGTCGGGCGCACGGGTTTGCGCGATATTGGTCAGCGCTTCGGTCCAGGCGAGAACTGCCCGATCGCGGGCATCAAAGACAGGCGATTCCTGCCAGACGCTAATCAGATTGATCCACTGTTCGCCAAGCGCGTCCTTGCGCGCTTCCTTCACATGCATGTCCACGCAATAAGCGCACCCATTGATCTGTGAAGCCCGTATCTTGACGAGATGGATAAGCCGGTGGTCCAGCCCGCTGCCCTCCCTGACATAGGTGTCGAGCGCCAGAACCGCCGCAAAAGCATCCGGTGCAGCTCTGGAAAAATCAAAACGTGCCTTCATCTCACATATCCTCGTTCGCAGTGCGGGGAGTTGTCCTGGCGTCAGGCTTTCCTGCCTGAGATCCGTTCATGGGCTTCGAAAAACAGACAGCTTCTCGCGGCAATCGTACCGTCATCGAATGTCTCAAGGTCCGACAGAATGTCCGCGATGCTGACGCGCCGAAGCTCGGCCCGATAGGCATTCTCGGCGCGCAGCATTGCGGCATTGATGCTGCACGGTGTGGTGAACATCCGGGCAGGGAGCGGGTTGGGGCCGCGGCGCCTGATCTCCTTGCATCGAAATGCCGGGCCTGACCCTTCCACCGCCAGCACGATGTCCAGCAGCGTGATGCGCCCCGGCGACCTTGCCAGCCGATACCCGCCTTTGGGACCGGGGACCGCGTCAAGAATGCCAGCACTCGAGAGCGCCTGCAGGTGCTTGAGCAGATAGCTGGCCGACACGCCATGAAATTCTGCCAGAGCTGCCGCCGACAGCACCCCCTCATCTGACAGGCCAGCCAGCATGGTGATGCTGTGAATGGCCTGCTCCACACCGTCGCTGAGTTTCATCGCCGCCCCCCTATTCCGGATATTTTTTATCCGTGATTAGCGACAACGTCAAGCGGCAGGCCGAAATGCCCTTGTGCTTCCCTGAAATTCCGCTGAAGGGTCTAGACCGCCCGGCCCATCACCCAGTCGCAATAGACGCGGCCGCCGACATCGAACTGCCGCTCGCCCAGCGCCTCGAAACCGGCCCGGCCATAGAAGGCCAGCGCCCGCTCATTACCCTTGTAGACCCCCAGGACAATGCTGGAATGGCCGTTGGTGCGGGCATGGTCGAGAGCCGTGCTGATCAGGTCCCGGCCGAGGCCCGAACCCTGCAGGCGCGACAGCACATAGATGCGCTTGATCTCGATATCCTTTGGCCCTGTAGGCACTGGCAGGTCGGGAGCGGCAAGATGGAGATACCCGACAGGCGCGCCGCCCGGTGCCATTTCGGCAAGCCACAGCGCCTGCGACGCATCTGCCAGCGCGCGGGCATAGACGGCTGGCGCGTGGCGCTCCTGACAGTGGCGGATAATGCCCTGCCCGTCGATGATACCGGCATAGGATTCCAGAAAACTCGCCGCGCCTACCAGCGCGAGAGCAGCTTCATCGCCGGGGCCAGCGCGCCGGATGGTGACAGATTGAGTGTCCATGGGCTCAGCGATACCGGCAGAATCGCCGCTCTGGCAAGCCAGCCTTTCTGAAACGTCACGGGACAAATCCGGGCCGGTTTTATAAACTTGACCTGAGAGGTGAGGATTTCTTCACCCCCTGCCCCTCGCATACGGCTTGCCGCCACCCTAAATGGACTTTGCTGCATCGCCGAAAGCGGCGTAGCGAAACGGGGGCGGCAGTTATTGCGTTGGTCAAGGACCAGCTCGGACTGCCCGCCAAGGGAGGATTACCAACATGAACGCCATGCGTCTGGCATCACTGTCGCCCGAAGGCGGACTGTCGCGCTATCTCACCGAGATACGCAAGTTTCCGATGCTGGAAAAGGACGAGGAATTCATGCTCGCCAAGCGCTGGCTGGAGCATGAAGACTCCGAGGCCGCGCACAAGCTCGTCACCTCCCATTTGCGCCTCGTGGCAAAGATCGCCATGGGCTATCGCGGCTATGGCCTGCCGATTGCCGAAGTGATTTCCGAAGGCAATGTCGGCCTGATGCAGGCGGTGAAGAAGTTTGACCCCGATAAGGGCTTCCGCCTTGCCACCTATGCGATGTGGTGGATCCGCGCCAGCATCCAGGAATATATCCTGCGCTCGTGGAGCCTGGTGAAAATGGGTACGACGGCTGCGCAGAAGAAGCTGTTCTTCAATCTGCGCCGGATGAAAAGCCAGATGCAGGCGCTCGAAGAGGGTGATCTGCACCCCGATCAGGTGGACACTATCGCCACCAAGCTTGGCGTCACGAACGACGACGTGATCTCGATGAACCGGCGCCTGTCCGGGCCGGACGCCTCCCTCAACGCGCCCATGCGCGTGGATGGTGAAGCCGAATGGCAGGACTGGCTGTCTGACGACAATGCCGAGGACGCCGAGGAAAGCTTGGTCGAGAGCGACGAGTTCTCTACCCGCATGACGCTTCTGCAAGAAGCGATGGGCGGGCTCAATGAGCGCGAGCGCCACATTATCGAGGAACGCCGCCTCTCCGAGGAGCCCAAGACGCTCGAAGAGCTGGCCGAGGTCTACAATGTCAGCCGCGAACGCATCCGCCAGATCGAGGTGCGCGCGTTTGAAAAGCTGCAGACCGAGATGAAGCGCCTCGCCGAAGAACGCGGACTGGTGGCGGCCTAGGGTCGATACTCAATCAGGTTTCGGGCGTGACGCGTAGCGGATCTGGTGCCTGACAAGGAGAGACGGCTGCCGTGAAGCATCCCTCCACAAGGACGGCTCGACGCGGTCAGGGGCGAAATCCGCCGCGCCTCGAAGAGGTATGGCGAAAATCGCCCACTCTTGCGTCGCAGTCCCTCGAAAGGGGAATGCCCTTCCATCGGGCCTGCTCCTGATAGTGAACCATTTTCGCGCATATCACGCTCCAAACCTGATTGAGTATCGACCCTAACTTATCACCGTTACGAGATCGCTGGCGGACGCCGCGAGGCGGGCATCGCGCGTCAGTAATGGCATGTCCATAACCTCTGCCAGCGCAACGTAGGACGCGTCATAGGCGGAGATCGCGTGTCTCAGCTCCCATATCCGTGGCAGCAGAAAATCATGCGGATACCGCCGCAGGGGGAAGCCCGCAAGATCGGCAAGGGCATCTGCGCCAACATTGGCGGAGATTTTTCCGCTGAGCGCAAATTTGCGGATCACCTGCGCGGCTTCGATGTCGATGAGATGGGGCGCATGGAGGCTGGTGCCTGACTCGAACATGAACGTCTCAAGCTGCGAAGCGGCAGGAGACCTCAGCAACACCTCCAGCAGGGCCGACGCATCAACGATCATCCGGCGCGGTCGCGCTCGGCCCTTACCGCAGCGGCAATGTCGGCATCGGCGGCAAGAGGAGGCCGCGCGTGCAGCCGGGCGCGCAATTCCTCAAGGCTTGGCCGCTCGGCAAGCTGGCGCAGTTCAGCGAGCAGATAATCGGACAGGGACATGCCAGCGAGTGCCGCGCGCGCTTTGAGCGTGCGGTGCAGCGCATCGGGCACATTGCGTATCTGGACCATCACCGTCATGCGATAAACATACTTGCATGTGCGCCACATGTAAATCGCGCCGGAAACTGATCCTACCCAGCCGCCTCCTGCTTGCGTCTGACGATACCCACCGCAAGGCAGAACTGCGCGGCAAAATAGGTGATCCAGACGGCGACCCCGCCCCAGTCCAGACCGTCAAAGACCAGTGTCTCGCGGAACAGGCGTGCGGCAATCATGCTGTCGGAGATGAGGAAGAGCAGCGCACCGGCCACAATCAGGCGCGGCCCGCGCACCAGCCCGGCGGCGATCACCATGGCGAGGATGATGCCCAGATACGCGCTGGCAGGCACCAGAAGCTCGCCCATGCCCGGCCGCAGCCAGACAAACATCGCAGCACCAAAGGCCAAGAGGGCCGCCCCCAGCACCAGACCATCCTTGCGCCAGCCATCTTTCACAATGAACCCGGCGAAAATCAGCAGATAGACCAGATGGGCCGCGCCGAAAAAGCCGATCCCGGCCTCCATCTCGGGCGGGTTCATGGCCAGCGCGAAATCCCCGCCCGATGACAGGAGCAGCGCCAGCGCGAGCACAAACGCCTTGCGAAAAGCAGCGTACATCGCCAGCAGGATGATTCCGCTGACTTTTACAAGCGCGATCTGGGCACCGCCCGCCGTAACCTGATCGAGCACCAGAAACACCAGGGCGGCAAAAATGGCGACGCCCAGATAGGCCGGTCCGGTCCATTCCGGGATTAGCGGGCCGGTTTCCTTGTAACGGTTTGCTGACGAAAACTCGTTATCCTGTTCTGACATGCAGATCGACTCCATAGGGTGTTTGGCCTCGGCCTTGTGATCACGCTAGAACAGGTTTGCGTGCGCCAGAACCCCTCATCGGCGCATGATTTTAATCTTGGCTCTGCAAGCCCTCGAAGGAAGACACCCCCATGTCGCCTCGCGCCCGCACGCGTCCCGCCCTTCACGCTCTGGCAATTGCCGTCGCTCTGTCAGGCACTGCAGCAGCGCAGGAAGCGCAGCTTCCCGGCATTTTGACCGAGCTGCTGGAAGCGGCCAATACGCAAGGGCGCGCAGACTTTACGCGCGCCGTTCAGCTGATCGCGCTCACCCGCCCGGCAGACGAGATCGTACGCGCGGCAGAAGAGCTGGGACGCGGTGATGTAGCGCGCCAGGCGCTGGGTCTGGAACCGCCTCAGCTTCCCGAAGATGCGGCCATCGCTGCGGTCGAGGAGGTCGCAGAAGACGACCCGTCAGAAGCTTATACACCCAACGGGATTGTCGGTACGGTGGCTGCCGTACCGGTCGGTTTTGCCCGCACCTTTGCCTCCGGACAGCTGGAACTCTGGCAGGGCCGGGCAAGCCTTGGCATACGCTTTGACAGCGGCAACACCTCCCGCGAGGACTACACGTTCGGTCTTCAGGTGCGCCGTGAGCTGTCCGGCTGGGGCTTTCAGGGCGACATAGACTACGCCTATTCAGAGGTGAACGGCACAATCGGCCGGGATAATTTGCGCACCCGGCTGCGCGGCGAACGTGAGGCGGGGGAGCGCTTCACCTATTTTGCCGCCGCCGATTTCGAGCGCGACCGGGTTGCGAGCTATGACTGGACGGCCTTCACCGGCGTGGGTGCCGGTTACCGCGTCCTCACCCGCCCCGGCCGCACCTGGATTTTGCGGGCCGGTCCGGGTGTCCGCTTCCTGTCAGAGCCGGGCGGGGACACGCAGACGGTAGGCGCGCTGGATCTGGGGTCGGATGTGGCCTGGCGTCTTACCGAGTCGATCAGCTTTACCTCGGAGACCGGATTGCTGGTCGCCGACACCAGCCGGTTCGACCAACTGTTCGGCCTGAATTCAGCGCTCAACGATCTGTGGTCGCTGCGCGTGCAATACCGCTATCGCTATGAATTCGAGCCCAATCCGGGTTTCGTGCACGGCGATAGCCGCACCGACATCTCCATCGTGCGCGAGTTCTAGGCGCTATCGCTCCGATCCGTCGTTTTCCACCTTTACAGGACGGGGCGCACCGGGCTTTCCGGGGCCTTGCGGGCGCACGCCGCCCGCACCGATACGCCCGGCTGCAAAATCATCAAGCAGATGCACCCAGCGGCTCGACCGCGAGGAGATGTAAATGAACGGGCCGTCCGGATTGCGCCGGAAGTTTGAGTCCGTAGCGATCACCTGCCACTCGCCATCCTCATACACCATGAAGGGCGAGCCGGAATCGCCCCGCGTCGTGTCACAATCATGGGAAATCGTGTCGTCCGGATAGGCCACCAGGATACGGCAATCTTCATTGCCCGAGAGGTTATCACCGGTGTCCCACGAATACCCCGCCTGCCAGATGCGGGCATTGCGCGCTTCGCGCTCCCCCCGGTCGGCGACGATGTCCAGCACACCGACAAAGCCCAGCTCGTCGCCAAGCGGCTGGTCAAGGCGCAACAAGGCCCAGTCCGTGCCGTCAATCTCGTCGGTCTGACTGAAGCGCTGATTGTCCCACTCCTCGTCAATCAGATGATCGACCGTGCGCGCCGTACGCGGCCCGCCGGGCAGCGCAAAGCCGGTAGTGAACACCCCGCCGGCATGAAGCTGGCCTTCCCTGTGAATGCAGTGGGCCGCCGTTGCGATCACATTGGGCGCAACCAGCGTCGCGGTGCAGGTGCCGCCCCGGTCGGCCTGTATCGTCCCGATCACGCTCCAGGGAAATTGCGCCGTATCCATCAGCACTCGGTCATCATGGCCGAAGAAATGATCGTTGATGGTCAACGGACGGTGGCGGCCGCCACAATCGGAGCGGTCTGTGCGCGCCGGGCAACGCCCCGTACCGATGCCGGGTTCATCGCATACGCCGTCAAAGGCAAATTCGCAGCTATCATCGCGAAAGCGCAGATGGCTGACATCGCCGCAATCGGTAACGTCGGTACCTTGCGTGCAGGCTCCGGTGCCAAAGCCCGGCTCGTCGCATTCGCCATCATTGGCCCAGCGGCAGCTATCGTCTTCCTGGCCCGTGGCAATGCGCCAGCAGTCTGAATAATCGGTGCCGGCCGGACACGCGCCCGTGCCGATACCGGGCTCGTCGCATTCCCCGTCATTGGCATGGCGGCAGCTATCATCACCGGTAAAGCCGGCAGGGCGGGCATCGCCGGGCCGCTCAGGGACGGGTTTCTGGAATTGCTGGATGATGCGCGCATAGTCGCGCGAGGTCAGGATGGTGGGGTCGGCGATTTCAGCCATATCCGTGCCGGCCGCCTGCGCCCCGGCATCTGCGCGGTCGAAATAAGCGGCAGCGCCCGCAATGGCGATTCCCGCCGCCAGCGCCAGTGCGCCCAGAAAAGCCCGCATACCCTGTTTCCCCTCGAATGCCCTGAGCCGCCTCAATTCATCGCGCGCGGTCTTCACATCACATGGCTGTGCAGCCGCGTCACCTGACCATGACTGACAGTATGGAAGCAAGCACGGTGTGTTCAGCTTGCTGAACGCCAGATGAGCGGCGGGTCCAGATGCCGTTCAGGAGGCTTCAGCGATGCTTGTCCTCAAGCGAGGGAGACATATCCGCCGTCGGGCCGGATTAGTTGCCTTAGAGGACAAGCACCATGTTCAAACCCGTTGCACTCATCCTTGCCGCCGGTCTTGGCCTTGCTGGAGTGGCCGCCAGCGCCGCCCCGGCAGAAGCCCAGCGCTGGCACCAGCCACGCGGGTGGAGCGCGCCGCAGGGCCATTTCGTTGTGAATGCGAATGCATGCACCCCGCTGCGTCACTACCACCAGCAGCGCAGCCGGCATCACGCCCAATGGAACCGTCAGCGCAATTACGTGCTGCGCTGCCAGCCCGGCGCGTTCAACTACATCCCCACACGCGCCGAAATGCGCATGGGTGTCACGAACCGCCATGTTACGGTGAGTGAAGCGCGCTGGGATCCGCGCCGCCAGCGATTCTTTGCTGAAACGCGCTGGGGCCGCGTGCCGGTGGAGGTCATCCACGCGCCGATCATTATCGGCCGGCGCTAGGGGCTCTACCAGCTCAGAGGCGTATCTGACCCTGGATGAAGGGCCGGGCCGTGCCGTAAAGCGCGACCCGGCCATTCTCGCGTGCCTCGACCTCCAGCGCGCCGGGGCGCGGGCCGATCTGGCGGGCGGTCATGCGTGTCTTGCCAAGCTTGCCTGCCCAATACGGTGCCAGCGTGCAGTGCGCCGAGCCGGTAACCGGGTCCTCGGAAATGCCCGCAGCCGGGCAGAAGAAGCGCGAGACAAAATCGGCACTTTGCCCCCTTGCCGTAGCCAGCACATTGATACCGGACTCTTCAAGCGCCCGCAGATCGGGCTTCAGACCGGCAATGACCGCCTCGCTCTCATAGACCAGCATCATATAACGATTGCCGTGGATGCGGCTCAGATCATGGGCTTCCAGCGGGACGCCCGCACCCATCGCCTCGGCAATGCCAGGTGCCGGTCCGGCTGGCTGCCAGGCCACGGCGGGAAAATCCATCACGAACAGCCCATCGCCTGCACGCGACACCTCAAGCCGGCCCGACAGCGTGTCAAAGCGCGCCGTATCGCCCTGTACACGGCGCTCTTCAAACAGCCAGACCGCACTGGCCAGCGTGGCATGGCCGCACAATTCCACTTCATGGCCCGGCGTGAACCAGCGCAAGGACCACAGATCACGCTCGCCGCCCACAGGCAGAAGATAGGCGGTTTCAGACAGATTGTTGGACCGCGCGATCCCCGCCAGCATCAGATCATCAAGGGGCGTTTCCAGCAGCACCACAGCCGCCGGATTGCCCGTGTGGGGTGCGTCGCCATCGGCAAAGGCGTGCAGTTCGGCGAAGGGAAGACCGGTCATGGGCGGCGTGTCACAGCGCGGGCAGCGTCATCGGGCACCCCGGCCTCGGCATAGAGGGTCAGATAATCGAGCACGTCCTGCGCGCTGCGCTCGCGCGCTGTGCGCCATTCAGCCGACGTGCCGGTATTGATGATCTCGCCCTCTGCCGTGGTGATGATGACGGTCGGCACGCCTTCAAGCTCTTCCAGGCCAAAGCGCGCTACAACGTCCATATTGCGCTCATACCGGCCCACATCGACCGCGACGATCTCGTAGTGCGCGTCCGCATAGGCACGAATCGGCGCCAGCTCCAGCATGCCGGCAAAGATCCGGCAATCCGGGCACCAGTTTCCGCCAAACTTCACCAGCACGCGCGTGCCGCGCGCCGCTGCGCGCTCATAGGCCGCATCCAGCGCGCCATGGGCATCCGCCTCCGCGCTATAGGGTTCGTCCACGGCTGTGATCTCAAGATCGGACAAGGCAATCTCCTCAGGCTCGGGCGAGCAGGCCAGAAGGCTGAACGCCGAAACCAGGCTTATAATCATCATCGCAGAACGCATGAACCAATCCTCGCTTGCATCGCCCTACACCTAGACACGCTTCCGCTCTCTGGCGATACCCCGGCCACACTAGCCGCCCTTAACGCAGGGCGCAGTATTACTGCGCCTCTTCCTCTGCCAGTGACGGCGCCTCGCCATCATGCCAGCGGGCAAGACGTTCCCGGCCATCGCGCGCAGCCTTCGCAAGGCGGCGCATCAGCTGCGCACGCGCCAGCCCGTTATCGACCGGCGCAAGCGCGGCTGAGCCTTCGGCAAGCGCTTCGAGCAACGCGGTTTTCAGCGCCTGAAACGCCGCTTCGGCATCCGGATCGGTATCGGTGAAAGCCTCCCGGTCTGCCGCCGCAGCCAGACTGTCTCTCACCTGAGCGGACATTCTGTCCCAGAACGGTTTCAGCGCCGGACCGGTCCGGCTGGCAGGCAGAGCATGCAGCGCGGCGCTCACCGCCAGCACCTCTTCAGCGTGATGCACCGCCCGGACCAGATCAGAGATCGCCTTGCCCGCCTCGGCCGGAAGGCTTGTCCCGGTCATAAATTCATCAAGGAAGGCGCGAATGGCCGATGTCAGTTCCAGCAGCGCCTCATGGCGATGAGACAGGCGCACACGGGCGCCGGGCGCTGCGCCCAGCCGCTCCCCCGCCAGCTCCAGCGCCAGCACATGTAAACGCCAGCACTCCAGCGCGAGGGAGCGCACCGCCAGCGCGGGCGTCTGTAGCAGATTGGAATCGAGAAATTCCGGGCGGGAGACGGCCTCGTCCGGTGTCAGGAACAGGCCCGCCAGCCAGCGCGTCAGGCGCGGGGCAAGCGGCAGGATCAGGAGGATGCCCAGAATGTTGAAGAGCGTGTGAAAGGCGGCGAGCCGCCCCGGCGTATCGTCCACCAGATGGGCACCGTCCAGCACGCCTTCAGATGCCCACAGCAGGAGCGGCAGCAAGGCCAGCGCCCCGATGGCGGTGACGGCATTGAAGGCGACATGGGCCACCGCCACGCGCTGCGCAGCGGGCGTAGCGCCGATAGCGGCAAAAAGCGCTGTCGAGGTGGTGCCGATATTGGCCCCGATCACCGCTGCTGCCGCCAGCGGCAAGGGCACGGCACCGCCCGCACTGGCCGTGAGAGTGATCGCCATCGCGGCGCTGGAAGACTGGGTGAGCGTGGTCAGCAGCGCGCCAACCAGAATGAAGAGCGGTATGGCAAATATGCCCGCATCCTCAAGATTGAGACCGGCAATCTGCGGCGCCAGGCCGGAAAACGCTTCCTGCAGCAGCCCGACGCCCAGAAAGAACAGGCCAAAGCCCGCAGCCGCCTGCGCCGCGCCGCCCAGCCGCGGGCGGGCTTTCAGCGCCAGACCCGCGATCATACCGATACCGATCAGCGGCAGGGCGAGCGCGCCCCAGTCCAGCTTCAGCCCCACTTGCGAGACAAGCCAGCCGGTCATCGTGGTGCCGACATTGGCCCCGAACACCACCCATATGGCCTGCGCCAGTGTCAGCAAACCCGCATTCACGAAACCGATCGTGGCAACCGTGACGGCGCTGGAGGACTGGACTGCGGCCGTGATGAAGGCACCCGCCACCAGCCCTCTTGCGCGGGTGCGCGTCCATGTTCCCAGAATGGAGCGAAGCGCATCACCGGCGGCCGTTTTCAGCCCGTCGGTCATCAGCGCCATGCCCAGCAGGAACAGGCCCAGACCACCCAGCAATGGCGCGATAATGCCGATCATGTCTGGCCGAACGCCTCCGCCGGATATCCTGATACGGATGGATTAGCACCCCCCAGAGGTCAGAGGGAAGAGTGCGGGCCGGTCAGGCCCCCTCGCGCTCCCCGAACAGGCCAGAACCCACCCGCACCGATGTCGCGCCAAGGCGGGCGGCAAGGGCGTAGTCCGCGCTCATGCCCATGGAGAGTTTTTCAACGCCCGCCTCGCGCGCGAGCTTTGCCAGCAGCGCAAAATGAAGGCTCGCCGGTTCTTCCACCGGCGGAATGCACATCAGCCCCTCAATGCCCTGCGGCATCAGGGCGCGCATCTCGGCAACGAAGGCGGGAACATCTTTGGGCGCAATGCCGGCCTTTTGCGGCTCCTCGCCGGTATTGACCTGCACATAAAGGCGCGGGGACCGGCCTGTCTTCTCCATGGCTTTGAGAATCGCGCGGGCAAGCTTTTCGCGGTCCAGCGTCTCGATCACGTCAAAGAGACCAACCGCATCTTCAGCCTTGTTGGACTGCAGCGGGCCGATAAGGCGCAGTTCCAGGTCCGGATAGCTTGCGCGCCGGTGCTGCCAGCGGGTCATCGCCTCCTGAACCCGGTTCTCACCAAACACAAGCTGGCCTGCGTTCAACGCTTCCTCGATGCGCGCCTCTGGCTGCAGCTTGGAAACGGCGACAAGCGTCACCTCTGCGCGTCCGCGCCCGCCAGCCTTGGCAGCCCCGGCCAATTCCTCAAGGATGGCGGCGCGGCGCATCGAAATCGTGCGTGTATCTCTTGGAGTGTGTGTCATGCCGGGCCTCACCTATGCGCGAAAGGGAACGCTGGCAAGCCGCAGGACAAGCGTTCTGCCGCGCCTGTTTGCTTTCACCGACCCGCAGCGCACAGCCGACCCTATGGCCTTCGCGGCGCGCCTGCCCGCCGGCACCGGCCTGATCTATCGCCATTTCGGCCGCGATGATCTCAAAGCTCTCGCCGCCCCGCTGGCAAAGCTGGCAAGGCGGCAGGACCTGGCCCTTTTCATCGCCGCCGATCCCCAGCTCGCCCTCAAGGTGGAAGCCGATGGCGTGCACTGGCCAGAGCGGCATCTGGGAGAGGTGCGCCGCTGGCGGCTCAAAGCCCCGCACCTGCTCGTTACGGCCTCCGCGCACACGCCTGCAGCCCTTCGCCACGCGGCGAAGCTCGCCGACGGCGTATTCCTCTCGCCGGTCTTTGCCTCAAACAGTGCCAGTGCAGGCGCGCCGCTCGGCATCATCCGGGCCTCCAGCATAGCAAGACAGGCAGCCGCGCCCGTTCTGGCGCTCGGCGGCGTGGCTCTGAGCGATCTGGCAGCACTGCAGGCGCGCGGGTTTTACGGCGCAGGCGCGGTAGACGCCTTCTCGGCGGCATAAATCGCCGCCAGCCCCTCCCGGTATGACGGATAGGCGGGCCGCCAGCTTAAGACCTGCTTGGCGCGCGCGTTGGATACCCGGCGGTTTGCCGTATAGAAGCTGGCCTGCATAGGGCTCATCGCGCCCTTGTCAAAAGCTTCCTCAATGGGCGGCTCAACGCCCAGCAGGCGTGCCGCCTCTTCCACGACAACCGGCTGCGGGCAAGGATAGTCATCGGCAAGGTTGAACACCCCTGTCACCTCTGGCCGCGCCATGGCCAGCAGCAGCGCCGACACGATATCATCCACGTGGATGCGGCTGAACACCTGGCCCGGCTTGATGATGCGGCGCGCACGGCCCTCACGCAGCTTGTCGAACGTGCTGTATCCGGGGCCGTAAATGCCTGCCAGCCGGAAGATGCGCGCACCTGCCGCCTGCCAGCCTGCTTCGGCTTCCGCCCGCCAGACCGAGCGGGGCTCGACCGGGTTGAGCCTGTCCCATTCAAAAGCCCAGCCGCCGCGCCGGTCTCCATAGACGCCGGTGGTGGAGAGATATCCCACCCAGCGCTCTTTGAGCAGATCCGGATCGATGGACGCCAAGAAAGGATCGCCCGCCTCGCCCGGCGGCGCGCTCACCAGAATATGACTGGCATCGCGCAACGCATCGTTCAGCCCGTGGCCGCCAGCGCCGGTGAGAACAGGCGTGATCCCTTGCGCCAACAGGGCGTCCGCTTTGGCTGCATCGCGCGTGGTGGCCGCCATTTGAGCGGTTCCGGCCAGCTGGGACGCTGTTGCACGCGCGACATAGCCAAAGCCGAGGAAGAGCACATTCATGGTATCACCCATAGACCATACCGGCTTTCGCGCGTTAGCGTGCCTGCCAGTTCAGATGCGACAGGATATAGGCCGATGCGCGGGTTTTGCGGGATTTTGAGCGCCACGGCGCTGGCGTCGGCACTGGCCGTGCCGGTATTGGCGCAGGACGCGGGCACCAGTTTCGAGCAGGCCCAGTACGAGGCCTGCCTGAGCCTTATCAATCAGGACCCCGAAGCGGCCTACGAAGAGGGTCTTGCCTGGCGGGCGCAAGGCGGCAGCTGGCCGGCCATGCACTGCATTGCCCTGTCACAGGTCGCACTCGGCCAGTACGGCATTGCCGCGCGCCGCCTTGAAAGCAACGCGGAAGGCGCAGTCGTCGCCACCGACGAGACACGCGCCATCATGTTCGGTCAGGCCGGTGATGCGTGGCTTGCCGCCAATGAGCCGGCCAATGCCCAGCGTGCCTTCCGCCGCGGGCGTGACTTTGCCAGCAGCGACGCCGGGCTGGCTCTGGGCGTAGCCGAGGCTGCGGCCCTGCAGGAAAACTGGAGCGCCGCCGAGGACGCCGCGAGCGAGGCCCTGAACCTTGACCGCACGCTGGTTCGCGGCTGGCAGGTACGCGCGCAGGCGCGGCTGGAACTTGGCAATCTTGATGGTGCCGCCGCCGATATCGGCGAAGCACTGGCCGGCAATGACGAGAATATCGACGCGCTGGTCCTGCGCGGGCGCATCAATGAGGCGCGGCGCACGGGCGGGTAGCTGTTAGCACACGGACGATCCGGCTGCTAATAACATACAGAAATCATTCACGAATTTGCGTGCAGGCTCTTGCCTGACAGGACGGGCTTCGTCAAGCTTTCCCTGTCATTTATGGAGAGGGCCATGAACGAAACAGACTTTGCCGCGCAATTGAGGGGCGCGCGCCTGACCACCGCAGAAGTGCTCTACTACCGCCCGGACTATCCGTCCCTGCTGCAGAGCTTCTGCTGGCAGACACAGGACATCGCTCCTGATTTTCCGCGCCTGAAACAGTTTCTCGATCACTGGCGGCGCGAAATAGAGGCGGTGATCCATTCGGTGCACGTCGCCCATGCAGGCCTGATAAAGCCCGCCGAGTGGCGCGGCGCGGCCTTGATGGAGAAAATCCACTAGCGCCCTTGTGAAGTGAAGCGCTTGCCGCGCCGCAGCGCGCCGCTATCCTTGCGCGCATGATAGCCTGCCTGACATGCCTGCTGCTGGCGCTCGCCGTGCCGCCCGGCATCTCCGTGACACCGGAGAGGCCGTCGGAGGAGCGCGCCGTCCTCACGCTCGAACAGCGTCTGGATGAGCGGCTGGCAGCGCTGGCCGAGGCCGCATCGGAATCCCAAGGCGAAGCCATTGCCGACGAGGTGCGCTCCATCTGGCGGCAATCAGGCGGGGCGACCGCCTCCCTCCTGCTCGACCGGGCCGAGCAGGCGATAGCCGAGCGTGATCTGGAGACGGCCGAGCGCGCCTACGCGCATCTGCGTATTCTGGAGCCCGATTTTGCCGAAGGCTGGATGGCCGCCGGACAGCTCGCCATGGCGCGTGGAGACTGGAGTTTCGCGCTGGATGCGCTGACCCAGGCCGTCAATCTGGAACCGCGCCGGTTTGATGCGTACGCGCTGCTGGGGCGCACGCTGGAACGGGCGAGTGAACCGGCAGCGGCCCTTATTGCGTATGAAGAGGCATTGCGTGTTCACCCGTGGCACCCGCAAGCCCGTCAGGCTCGCGCGCGCCTCGAAAACCAGCTGGCAGGCCGTGCGCTTTAATCTGACTGTTCTTACCGCGTGTTTCCTCATCCTCACTGCCTGCGCCGGAGGCCGTGCCATGCCCGTTGGCGATGATCCGCTGGAGCCCATTGGGCAATTCATCGAGATTGATGGCACACGCCTTCACTATCGCGTGACCGGACCGGCAGACGCGCCGCCCGTACTGGTGCTGCACGGCGCATCGGCAAATCTGCGCGAGCCGTTGATGGGGCTGGGTGATGCGCTCGTGGGCGAGCGCGTGATCTGGCTCGACCGGCCCGGCCTTGGCCACTCGCAGCGCCCCTCCGGCCGCTGGAATCCACAAGCCGAGGCCGCCCTGATCGCGCAGTTTCTGGACGCTCTGGACGCTGGACCCGTCATTGTCACCGGGCATTCCTGGGGCGGGGCCATATCCCTTCGCCTTGCCATGGACCACCCCCAGGCCGTGTCCGGCATCGTGCTGATCGCGCCTGCCATCCGGGCCAATGTCGGCGATGCGGCCCTCTATAACCGCGCCACGCACTGGCCCGTCATCGGCCCGGTCATCACGCGCATCATCGTGCCGACCTATGGCCGTGCGCAGCTGGAATCGGGTGCCGCCAGCGCTTTCGCGCCCGAACCGATGCCTGAAGGCTATGTGGAAGAGACCGCGCTCGCCCTGCTTCTCAACGCCTCTGTCTGGAAGGCCAACGCGGCTGACATGGCAAGCGTCAACGCGCATCTGGCAGCGCAGGAGGAGCGCTATGCCGGGGTCACCCAGCCCACGATCATCCTGGCTGGTACTGAGGACAGCGTCGTCTCCACCCGCCGCCATTCCGTGCCGGTGGCGCAGACCATGCCCAATGCCGAGCTGATCCTGATCGAAGGAGCGGGCCACAACCCGCATTTCGCCCATGCAGGCCGGGTGGCAGAGGCTATCGCCACGGTGCGCGGCCGCGCCGCAGGTGTGGATTAGGCGCACGCTGGCATTGCCCGGCTGGCGCTGGCGTCCTAAGCCATCGGTCAAGATCACCCCTTGCCAGATGAGGACGCCCGATGGCCGAACCCTTCACCCAAGCCCCCGCCGATGCCGCCAGCGCCCCCGTTCAGGGCGGCACGCCCAAGGCCGATGAACAGCTTCGCGCCATTGTCGCGCGCATTGAGCGGCTGGAAGAAGAGAAAAAGGCCCTCATGGCCGACATCAAGGAGGTCTATGACGAGGCCAAGGGCAATGGCTTTGACGTCAAAGTGCTCCGCCAGGTCATCCGCATCCGCAAGCAGGACCGCCAGGAACGCATGGAAATGGAAGCGGTACTTGAAACCTATCTCGGCGCGCTCGGCGATCTCTGATACTTTGCGAGGCCATGGCCCGCGAGATTGACGACCGCAAGAAGAAAAAGGCCCTGCGCCGCCTCGACCGTGTGCGCCGGGCGCTCGCCGAGGCGGAAGCCGATGGCGATGCCGAGGCTGCCCGCGAGGCGCGTGCCCTCCTGACCGAATGGGAGGATGAGTTTCTCGGCAGCGTGGAAGAGCGGCTCAACACGTTTGGCTCGGCCTTTACCGACCCTGAGAAGGGCTCGCTCGACGAGCCGCTATCCCAGCTGCAGGCCGCCAAGCTCAAAGAGCTCGAAGCCAAGGCCAAGGGCAAGGAAACCCGGCCCTGGAAGCGCTCCAGCTTCAAGCCGAAGGACAAGGCCCAGCGCTCCAGCTTTTCTGCCAAGCGCCCCGCCCCGCGCACCAATATCCGCGACATCAACGAGGATATGCCGGCAGATTTGCCAGAGACCGGGCCGATGCCCGCTCCGTCCGGCAAGGAATCTGCTGCCAGCCCTGCACCCGCCCCATCGCGAGCCCCGTTACCGCAGAAGGCCCGCCCCCGCTTCACTGTCATCAAGGGCGGAAAAGGGGAGTAGGCCCTACTCCTCCTCGCCCAGCGGGGTGAGTTTCACGCGTGTGATCTGGTTGCGGCGGCGTTCGAGAATGTCGAACTGCACCCCATGAAAGCGGAAGCGCTGGCCCGGCTCCGGGATGGTCTGGGCCTCATGGATGACAAGGCCCGCAATCGTCACCGCCTCGTCATCGGGCAATTCCCAGTCCAGCGCCCGGTTGATCTCGCGTATGCCGGTTGCGCCATCGACAACAACCGCACCATCAGCGTCCGGCATGTATTCTTCGGGCGGTGCCAGATCGTGCTCGTCCTCGATCTCGCCGACGATCTCTTCGAGAATATCCTCCAGCGTCACCACGCCCTGCAGCGCGCCATACTCGTCCACGACCAGCGCAAAGTGCTCGCGCTTGGCGCGGAAGGCATTGAGCTGATCGAAGAGCTCTGTCGTCTCCGGCACGAACCATGGCTCGCGCTTCAGGCTGGCGATATCAAGCTTGGAAATATCCCCGCCCATCCCGTGCAGGGCGCGCGCCAGATCGCGCACATGCAGTATGCCGACAATGTTTTCGGGCTCGCCCTGCCAGAGCGGCAGGCGGGTATGCGGGCTGGTCAGCGCCGTTTCCACCAATTGCTCAACCGGCTGATCGATATCCAGCATGACGAGGTTCTTGCGGTGAACCATCACATCATCGACGGTCAGCTCGCGCAGATCGAGCACCCCGCCCAGCATGTCGCGGTCATGCTTGACCACGCCGCCTTCCTGCAGGTGCATGTCGATCTGCCCGCGTATCTCCTCATGCGCCGACAGAACGGGCCCGGTCACATTGGCGCCGATCAGGCGCAGCGTGCCGCGTACCACCACCTGCACACCCGCCACGACGGGGCCGAACACCGCCGTCACGATACGGATCGGCAGGGAGACAAACATGGCCAGCCGGTCGGGATTGGACAGCGCATAGGTCTTGGGCATGACCTCGGCAAACACCAGCACCAGTGCCGTCATTACCAGCGTGGCAATCGGCACGCCGGCATCGCCAAACATGGCCAGAAACACCGCCGCCGCGATGGATGAGGCCAGGATATTGACCAGATTATTGCCCAGAAGGATCGCCCCGATCAGGCTCTCGCGATCCTCGATCAGCAGGCTGACACGCGCCGCCGCGCCATTCTTTTCCTTCTCCAGCGCCAGCATGCGCGCCTTGGACGTGGCCGTCAGCGCGGTTTCCGACCCGGAGAAGAAGGCCGATAGCAGGAGGAGGAGCACAATGGCGGCAAACCCCCACCCCATCCACGCCTCGAACACGATATCCATCTAGACCTCTCCTGTGAGGAAAGCTTCGATCTGTGCCGGTTCATGGCCGGTCGAAATGAAAGCCTCGCCAATGGCGCGCGCGAGAATGAGGGTGATGCCCGAACCGGCATTCTTCTTGTCCTGTCCCATGCGCGCGGGCAGCGCAGACGCGCCATACGGGCCGCCGGGAAGGTCCAGGATCGAGACCGGCAGGCCAGCCCCGCCCAGCACAGCCGCCGCCCGCCTGGCATCATCCGGCCCGCACAGGCCCAGCGACGCGGAAAACTTCAGCGCCATGACAATCCCGCACGAGACCGCCTCGCCGTGAATGAGCGCGCCCTTTTTCGCCTCTGCCTCAAAGGCATGAGCAAAGGTGTGGCCCAGATTCAGCAGCGCCCGCACACCGCCTTCGCGCTCATCCTCGGCCACGATCCGCGCCTTGAAACGCACCGCATCGGCAATGAAAGGCACAAGCCTTTCCAGCGCCAGCGCTTCACCGCCAACCGCCTCCAGGCGCTCGAACAGTGGTTTGTCGGCAATCAGCCCGGCCTTGACGATCTCGGCATAGCCAGCCGCCAGTTCACGCCGGGGCAGGCTTTCCAGAAAGCCGCTATCGGCCACCACCAGATCTGGCTGATAGAAGCTGCCGACAAGATTCTTGCCATGGCTGGTATTGATGCCCGTCTTGCCGCCAACAGAGGAATCCACCTGCGCCAGCAGGGTGGTCGGCATCTGGATGAAGCCGCATCCGCGCTTCATGATCGAGGCTGCAAAGCCTGCCAGATCACCCACCGTTCCGCCGCCAAAGGCGATCAGGCTTTCATTGCGCGCCATCTGGCGGTCCAGCAGCGCCTCGACCAGTTCGCGCAACGCGTCCCAGCTTTTGACGCCCTCACCGCCGTCCAGAAGGATGAAATCAGCTGCCAGTCCGGCCCCGGCCAGCACATTTTCCAGCCGGGCTCGATGTGCCTCAAGGGCAGCCCTGTCAGCCACAATGATCGCACGGCCCGCCGGACATAGCTCCGCCAGCTGGGTACTGGCAGCCTCCAGCGCGTTCGCGCCAACCAGCACCTCATAGGCCCGCGATGCAGCCTCAACGGGAATGCGGAATAACTCGCTCAACGCCCTTGCGCCTCCACGCGTGCTGCCATCGCCTCGATAATCGCGGCCACGCCCGCATCATGGGGCGTTCCGGGCGATGTCACATGAATATCGGCCTGCGCATAGATCGGTGAACGCTCCGCGAGGAGCTTTTCCATCACCGCGCGCGGATCCTCGGTCTGCAATAGCGGGCGCGTATCGCGCCGCGAGACCCGCTCCATCAGCGTGTCGATATCCGCTTTCAGCCAGACCGACAGGGCATTCTGCTTGATGAGCGCGCGCGTTTCCTCATTGATGAAAGCCCCTCCGCCCAGCGCGATAACGCTGGAACCGGACTCCTCCATGAGGCGGCCGATCACACGCCTTTCCCCGTCCCGGAAGGACGCTTCACCAAAATCGGCAAATATCTCCGATACGCTGCGCCCGGCAGCGGCCTCCACCTCGTGGTCGGAATCGCGAAAATCCCAGCCCAGACGGAGCGCCAGACGGCGCCCGATAGTGGTCTTGCCCGCCCCCATCAGGCCGACCAGCACCACCGGACAGCCAAGCCTTCTTGCGATATGCGCACGATCCATGATGATCCACGCTATAAGCGTGTGAGAGATAATGAGCAATTGCCGCGTGCTATGTCTGGAAAACGCCGCATTGTCCGCGCTAGTGTAGAATATCGCGAACCGCATACCAGCCACGAGAGGCGCTTATCATGCGCGGACTGCTGATTGGAGTGGGCATCGGCGTCATTTGCGTCGGTGCCATTTTTGCCATCCTGCTTGTCATGGCCGACACCATGGCGCCTGAGCAGACAGAAATCCGGGTCGAGGTCACCGATGCGCTGGGCGATTAGCACCCTGACCGTATGTGCAGCCCTGCTGGCTGCGCCTGCAAACGCCCAGCAGCCGTCCGGCGCCATTCAGGTGCAGGAGCTGGGCGCGGTTGATCCTTTCCAGATCGGCTCGCGCAATGTCCTGCCCTCCAACATCTGGTCCTCCAGCGATGCGGACGCCCTGCGCGTCATCCTCGACACCTTGCCCGCCAGCAGCAGTCAGGGCTGGCGGCACGCAGGCGCAGCGCGTCTGGCCGAGCGGGTCCTGCTCGCGTCCGGCGAGCCGCCGCGTGGCGGGCGCGATGATTTTGCGCTCGCGGCGTTGCGCGCCGACCGTGCCCTGGCGGCCGGCAGGGTGGAACAGGTCTACCAGCTTCTCGAGCGCACACCGCGCCTGAACCAGTCCAGCGCGCTCTCCCGCCTGCATGCCGAAACCGCCTTTGCCCTCGGTGAGACAGGACCGGCCTGCAATACCGCCGAAAGCCTGCTGCGCGGGCGTGACGAACCCTACTGGCTGCGCGCACGCGCCGTGTGCCTGGCACTGGCGGGCAATATGCCTGCCGCCGAGCTGACCGCCGATCTTGCCCGTTCCTCAGAAGGCGGTGGCAATTTCGGCGCGTATTTTGACGCGCTGGTTCTCGACCGCGGCCTGCCATCAGCCAACCCGGTGTCAACGGGGCTGGAGCTGGCTATCGCCATGACGCTGGCGCCTGAAGAGCGCATCAGCGTCGCTGAAGGCGCGCCGGCCTGGCTGAAACGCGCCGCTGCCCGCACCGGCCCCGCCATCACCCTGCCCGAGTTTCTCGATGAAGCTCTGGAAGCCGCCATGGCGCTGGAAGGCGCGGACCGGGCTGCGGCGCTGGCCGCCATCGCCCAACAGGACATTGACCGGCTGATCGCCGCCGAAGCGCTGGCTGCCCGGTTTGACGATGCGGTAAGCGAAGGCCGGTTTGCCGAAGTCGCCAGAGCTTATGCGATGGAGATCGAGACAATCCCGATCAATGAGCAGACGCTCGTCCACGGCCCGCGCTTCATACTGGCACTCGCCCTTGAAGGTGAGCTGGAGCGGGCCTGGCGCTGGCGCGAGGCCCTGCTGTCCGGCCCGGAGCGCGACCGGCCCTTGCAGGAAATGAATGGCAACCAGGACGCACAGACACCCGGCGCGCCCGGCATGCTGGCTCCGCCACCAGCCTCGCCCAGCTATCCCGAAGACGATCCCTGGGAGCCGCCTGCGCCCGCCATCATGGTCGCTCTCGACATGGCGATAGGCATAGCCGCGGACGATATCGGGTCCGGCCCGTTTGGCGCAATTCTGGCTGCGCGGGCGGAGGGTGCACGCCCTGAACGTCTCGCCCAGCTTGCCGGTCTGGCAGCGCTTGGCGCGTCTGTCCCCGAAACGGTGCGCGTGCAGCTTCTCTCTGCGGGCGCGGACGACGGGGCAGCAGGGCGGGAGGCGGATTTTGCCTCCATGGCCACCCTCTCTCTGGTCAACAACTCGCGCGCTGAAACCCTGCTGCTGGCCGCCGGCCTGATCGAGACCAGCAATGGCAGCGCGCAAGCCTATACGCTGGCCAGCTATCTTCTGGAGCGTGCAGGTCATCGCGCCGAAGCGCTGCAACTGATACTGGAGGCACTGGCCGAGGAGAGCGCGTGAGCGCATCACACATAGCGCTTTTCCTCGACATGCTGAGCGCCGAGCGCGGCGCTGCCGCCAATACGCTCGCCGCCTACCGCCACGATCTGGATGATGCCGGAACGCGCCTCGTGCGCTTCGGCGTCTCCCTGAATGACGCAACGAGCGCCGATCTCGAACGGCTGATGCAGGCACTGGCCGCTGACGGGCTAAGCCCCGCCACGGCTGCACGGCGTCTCTCCGCGCTGAAACGCTATTACCGCTTCCTGCTGAAAGAGGGTGTGCGCAGCGATGATCCGACAGCCGGGCATAAAGGCCCCAAACAGGCCCGCGCCCTGCCCAAAATTCTCTCCGAAGCCGAGGTGGGACGGCTGTTCGACGCCGCCGATACGATAGAAGGCCCTGCCGGTCTGCGCCTGCGCGCGGCGCTGGAACTGCTCTATGCAGGCGGGCTTCGCGTCAGCGAGTTGGTCACCCTGCCGCTTGCCGCCTTCTCGCGCGCCGAGCGCTATCTGGTCGTCACCGGCAAGGGCAATAAGGACCGGATCGTCCCGCTCACACCCTCCGCGCTGGAGGCTGTCGACGCCTACAGGAGCGTGCGCGAGGAGTTTCTGCCCGGCAAGGCATCGCCCTTGCGCGCCCGCGCCGAGCGCTATCTCTTCTGCTCATCAAGCGCCAAAGCCGGCCATCTCACCCGCGAACGCTTCGCCCAGATGCTCTCAGGACTTGCCGTGCAAGCGGGCCTCGACCCGGCGCGCGTCTCGCCGCACGTGCTGCGCCACGCCTTCGCCACGCATCTTCTGGCCAATGGCGCAGACCTGCGCAGCCTGCAGACCTTGCTCGGCCATGCCGATGTCTCCACCACCGAGATTTACACCCATGTGCTTGAAGCGCGCCTACGCTCGCTGATGGAAGACGCGCACCCGCTCAGCCGTAAATAACCTGCTGACAGCCAGCTTGTGACAGCGGGATGTCGCGGCTAGTTTGCCCGTTCGGCCAGCGACCCTTGGCCGGGTAGCCTTATCTCAGGGGATCCATGTCCAACCCGACGCGCACCTATCTTGATTTCGAACGTCCGATTGCCGAGCTCGATGCGAAGATCGAGGAATTGCAATCGGTCTCCGAACGCAATGGCGAGGATGCGCCGGATGTGGCCGAGGAAGTCGCCAAGCTGCGCCAGAAATCGGCCACCCAGCTGAAAAATCT
This sequence comes from Glycocaulis sp., assembly GCF_050485565.1. Taxonomy (GTDB): domain Bacteria; phylum Pseudomonadota; class Alphaproteobacteria; order Caulobacterales; family Maricaulaceae; genus Glycocaulis. The sequence goes on from NZ_JBJHBQ010000005.1 coordinate 42,326, forward strand.
CTACGCCAAGCTGGACCCCTGGCAGAAAACCATGGTGGCGCGCCATCCTGAGCGCCCGCACCTGAAGGATTTTCTGGCCGGTCTCATCAACGATTTCGAGGAACTGTCCGGCGACCGCCGCTTCTCCGAGGATCATGCTATTGTCGGCGGGCTGGGCCGGTTCCGTGGCCGCGCCGTGGTCGTCATGGGCCATGAGAAGGGTCACGACACGCAGACCCGCCTGAAGCACAATTTCGGCATGGCGCGCCCTGAAGGCTATCGTAAGGCCGCGCGCCTGATGGATCTGGCTGACAAGTTTTCCCTGCCGGTTCTCACTTTCGTGGACACGGCGGGCGCCTATCCGGGCGTCGGCGCGGAAGAGCGCGGCCAGTCTGAAGCCATTGCCCGCTCCACCGAGCGCTGCCTGACGCTCGGCACTCCGCTGATATCGGTCATTACCGGCGAAGGCGGGTCGGGCGGCGCGGTGGCGCTGGCCTCTGCCAACACGGTGATGATGCTGGAGCATTCCATCTATTCGGTGATCTCGCCGGAGGGTTGCGCCTCCATTTTGTGGCGTGACGGGGCCAAGGCGCGCGATGCGGCCATTGCCATGAAGATCACCGCGCAGGACCTGATCGGGCTGAAAATCATCGACAAGATCATCCCCGAACCGGTCGGCGGCGCGCATCGTGATCGCGAAGCCACCATCAAGGCCGTCGGCGACGCGATGGAAGAAAACCTCTCCAGCCTTGAAGGGCTGGACCCGGCCACCTTGCGCAGGAAGCGCCGCGAGCGCTTCCTTGCCATTGGCCGTTCGCTGATGGAACCAGCGGCGTAGGTTTTCCCCGTCCCCCCTTGATTTTTTGGCCGGAAAGGCGTCTCTGAGGCTCACGAAATACTCATTATGAGCAAAAGGGGCGTCATGCCGGCCTTTCACAATCTTTATCGCCACGGCTTTGTGCGCGTAGCCGCCTTTGCGCCCCATGTTGCGCCCGGCGACCCGATGGAGAATGCGGCCCGCCAGATCGCACTGGCAAGGAAGGCCGATGAGAGCCGCGCTGCGCTTGTCCTGTTTCCTGAACTCTCACTCACTGGCTATGCGCTAGATGATCTGCACCATCAGGCGCTGATGCTGCAGGCCGCAGAACAAGCAGCTACGGCCCTCATCGAGGCTTCGCGCGATCTCATGCCGGTGCTGGTCGCCGGTGCGCCGGTAACGGTCGATGGCCAGCTTTATAACTGTGCCCTCATCATCCATCGCGGGCGGCTTCTGGGCGTGGTGCCGAAAAGCTACCTGCCCAATTACCGTGAGTTCCACGAAAAGCGCTGGTTTGCCGAAGGCGGCGCGGCAATGGCAGATACTGTGCGCTATGCGGGGCAGGACGCTGCCTTTGGCACCAAACTCGTCTTCGCGGCCAGCGATGTGCCCGGCTTCGCCTTCATGGCGGAGATCTGCGAGGATCTCTGGGCCGTCCACCCGCCAAGCCTTGATGGCGCGCTGGCGGGCGCGAACATCATCGTCAACCTGTCCGCCTCCAACGCCCTGATCGGCAAGGCACGCGAGCGTGAAGCACTGGTGCGCGTGCAGTCCCAGCGCACGCTTGGCGCCTATATCTTCGCCGCCTCCGGCTCAGGAGAGAGCACGACAGATCTCACCTGGGACGGGCAGACGATTGCCTGCGAGCTGGGCGAAACCATCGCGCAAGGCCCGCGCTTTGAGGACAACACCGGCCTCGTCACCGAGATCGATGTGGAGCGCATCGTGCAGGACCGGCTGCGCTTTTCCACTTTCCGGGACGGCGCCCGTAATGCGCGCGAGCGCCTGACCGGCTGGCGGAAAGTAAGCTTCACGCTTGCCCCGCCGCTGGATGAAACCCTCACCCTTGAGCGGCGCATCAAGCGCTTCCCCTTCGTGCCATCAGACCGCGAGCGGCTGGACGAGGACTGTTTTGAAGCCTGGTCGATACAGGTTGAGGCGCTGGTCCAGCGGCTGCGCTCCAGCACCATCAAACGCGCGATTATCGGCATATCGGGCGGGCTGGATTCAACGCAGGCCCTCATCGTCACCGCACGCGCCTTCGACCGGCTGGGCCTGCCGCGTGAGAGCATCCTCGCCTACACCCTGCCCGGCTTTGCCACCAGCGAGGCGACGCGCGAACAGGCCATTGCTCTGGCCGGGGCCGTGGGCGTCACCCATCGCGAGATCGATATCCGCCCGGCAGCTGAGCGCATGCTGGCCGATCTCGGTCATCCCTACGCGCAAGGACGTGCCGAATACGATGTGACGTTCGAGAATGTGCAGGCTGGCCTGCGCACCGATTATCTCTTCCGCGCTGCCAACCATGAGGGTGCGCTGGTGATCGGCACCGGCGATCTTTCCGAGGCGGCGCTGGGCTGGTGCACCTATGGCGTCGGCGATCATATGTCGCACTACAACGTCAATGCCGGCCTGCCCAAGACGCTGATCCAGCACCTCATCGCCTGGGCCGCGCGCACCGGCCGGGCAGGGGAGGCGGCTGGCCCGGTACTGGAGCGCATCCTGGCAACCGAAATCTCCCCTGAGCTGGTGCCAGCCGGAGAGAACGGGCAAATCCAGAGCACGCAGAGCGTGATCGGCCCCTACCCCTTGCAGGATTTCACCCTGCATTATGTGGTGCGCTATGGCTTCGGGCCGGAGAAGATCGCCTTCCTGCAGGAGACCGCCTGGGGCGAAAGCTCGCGCAGCGACTGGCCCGATCACGTGGCAGAGGCCGACCGTCATCACTACACGATGGCCGATATCCTCAAATGGCTGGACGTGTTCCACACCCGCTTTTTCGGCCAGAGCCAGTTCAAGCGCTCTGCCGTGCCCAACGGGCCGAAACTCACCTCCGCTGGCGCGCTATCGCCGCGCGGGGACTGGCGCATGCCCTCCGACATGAGCGCAAAGCTCTGGCGCGAGGCGATTGGCCGCCTGAAAGACGAGCTGGGAGTATAGAGGGGCTGCTGTCGGCCCTCATCCTGAGGAGGCCGAAGGCCGTCTCGAAGGACGAGGGAAGATGACCCAATAAAAAACGCCCGCGTGCCAGGGAAAAGCACGCGGGCGTTCTCATGTCAGTCTGCTGGCGGGTCGATCAGAGCGGGTCTGCGGCAGGGGAAAAACCGCATCGCCCTGAGATCATTGGCCAGCCTTCGCCCCGTTCCTGCGGAGCGGTATGCGTGGCTTTAAGCGGCCTTGGTCTTGGAACCGCTGATGAGCTTGGCGCCGGACTTGCCATTAATGGCGATCTGGCGCGGTTTCTTCGCTTCGGGTATCTCACGCTCAAGGCGCAGCACCAGAAGGCCGTTTTCAAGGCGCGCATCGCGCACCTGGATATGGTCGGCCAGATGGAAGCGGCGCTCGAAGGAGCGCTCGGCAATGCCGCGATGAATGAACTGGCGCGGTTCGCTGTCATCGCTTTCGCGCTTGCCAGACACCGTCAGCACGTTTTCCTGCACCTGAACGTCGAGATCATTGTCACCAAACCCGGCCACGGCCAGTTCGATGACATACTCGTGCTCGCTCAGCTGCTCGATATTGTAGGGCGGGTAGCCATTACCCGTTTCCTGCTTGGCCGCCGAGTCGATCATATTGGCCAGACGGTCAAAGCCGACAATCGTGCGGTAAAGCGGCGTGTAGTCGATGGTACGCATGAAGATCCTCCTTCAGAAGCGATCAGTTTGATGCCCTCCGCTGACATGTCCGCGCCTCGACTGAGCGCACGGGACCAAAGGCGGGCATCTTAGGTTTCCATTACTCGCCGGAGCCCGAAAGGCACCCCGGTGATACTGACATGGGTGCGGCTTTCGGGGTGCGCAAGAGGGCCGTTTTGGTGTTTTGAGGTTTTGCCGTCAGCGATTGCAGCGCTAGTCTGGCAAACAGAACACGACATCACGCCAAGGGGATTTGCCGCATGCGCCTTCTCGTAACCGTTTCTGCTCTTGCCCTGTGCCTGCCCCTGATGGCGTGCGGGGACAGTTCGGACACTGAAGCACCGGCACCCGCCGCCATCGACACCGATGATGCGGTCGATGCATCGCTGTCGCCGGATATCGATGACGAGGCTGAATTCGAAGACGGCGAACCGGACGCGGCTGAAGCCGATATCCCGGCAAGTGACGCAGCAGACGACACCGCAAGCCTGTCCACCGAACCGGAGACCGGCTCGCTCGCCTGGGCCGTGGCGGGCGAATGGCGGGCTGATGCCGTGGCGCGCGATGTCTGGCGCAATCCGCTCGAAACACTCGAATTCTTTGGCGTTGACCCGTCCGGCACGGTCGTCGAGATCTGGCCGGCGGGCGGCTGGTACACGCAAGTGCTCGCGCCATGGATTGCTGCCAATGGCGGCACCTATGTGGCGGCGCATTTCGACCCTGAGGGAAGCGAACAGACACAAGCCTTCATCGACAGCTATGCCGAGCGTTTTTCCGCGCCGCTGTTTGGCGAGATAGAGATCGCGGCTTTCGGCCCAGAAACCGGCCCGATCGTGCCTGAGGGAAGCGCCGACGCGGTGCTGACCTTCCGCAATGTGCACAACTGGATGGCGCGCGGTTTTGAGGAGAAGGCGTTTGCCGATTTCTACGCAGCGCTGCGCCCCGGCGGCATTCTGGGCGTGGTTGAACACCGCCTGCCCGCCAGCCAGCCGCAGGACCCGCGTGCCGCCACCGGCTATGTGCAGGAAGACTATGTCATCGCGCTAGCCACAGAGGCCGGTTTCGAGCTGGTGGGTTCCTCCGAAATCAACGCCAATCAGGCTGACACGGCCGACCACCCGTTTGGCGTCTGGACATTGCCGCCGGTCTTGCGGTCCTCGCCGCGCGGCGAAGATCGCGACCCTGAGTTTGACAGTGCGCCCTATGAGGCCATTGGCGAGTCCGACCGGATGACACTGCTGTTCCGCAAGCCGGGAAATGCGGGGGCTGAGTGATCGGGTCTGCGCTTAGCCTGCTAGTGGCGAGCGCACTGCTCGGCTGGTCTGCACCGGCCATGGCCGGGCCGCCGCCCGCCTCTGCCCTCAACGCCTATCCGGCAGACCGGCTATTACCCTTCTGGCGGCAATACACGGCGCGTTATGAGGACGGCGAAGCCCCGTTCATTCCCGCCTACCGGCTGGACCCGCCCCCCGCTGGGGCCGCGGACATGACAGGTTTCTGGCTGGAAGCGCCCGATGCCCGGCTTCTGGCGGTCGGCGTCGATGCGGACGGGTATCTGGTCCTGCCGCCCGAAGCGCACACTGCCGGTTCTGTCACCCGCGCCACGCGCCTGCTGCACGATGGCGACAGCCCGCTACCGGCCATCCGCCTGGAGTTTCATGCGCCAGCCAGCGGCACGCGTTACGCCATTTCGGAAATGGCGGCGCTGGTACGCGAGCTGGACCAGCTTCAACGCGCCAGCATGGGATTTGCCGCCCTGATGGCCCCGCGCTTTGACGTGATCGTATTCCGCTTTGACGGCCCGGCGCCCGATGGCTGGCACGTGACAGAGCGCGGGGAGCGCCGCGAGCTGAGCGCGCTGCACGATACGCTTTATCTGCGCATGACGGGGCGGATTGCCCGCTTAGGCGGCGAAATAGTGCTGGAAAGCGCGCCGCACCGTATCGTGGTGGAAACGCGCTAGCGCGCCGCCGGGGCCAGCAGCTCCAGCAGTTCGCCATGCAGGTCCGCATGGGCGGCCGCCACCACCTGCCCGCCCTCATGGGCCGGATGCCCGCGCCAGTTGGTCAGGATACCGCCCGCGCCCTCCACCACCGGCACCAGAGCAGCCACGTCCCAGCTCATCAGCCCGGACTCGATGACGAAATCCACCCCGCCTTGCGCCACCATCGCATAGCCATAGGCATCCAGCCCGTAGCGCATCAGGCGTGCACGGCTGCGCACCGTCTCGAACACTGACGCCTCATCACCCTCGAACAGATAAGGATCGGTCGTTTCCCCTATCGCTTCACCAAGAGCGCGCCCCGTTCGGACTTTCAGGGGCAGGCGCTCGCCGCCCCGTTCAACATGGGCGTTCCGGCCCGCCCGCCCGGTTGAGCCAAAAAACCGCTCGCCGATATGGGGCTGGTCAATGACCGACAGGACCGGGCCATCCTCCTCCACCAGCGCGATCAGTACGCACCAGCTTGGCAGACCGGCGAGAAACGCCCGCGTGCCATCGATGGGATCGACAATCCATGTGCGGCCTGAACGCGATGGTTTGGCCGCTTCCTCCTCGCCGAGAACACCGTCTTCGGGGCGGTGTTCAGCCAGTAAAGCGCGTATGGCCGCCTCAGCGGCCTTGTCGGCAGCCGTCACCGGATCAAAACCGCTCACCGCCTTGTTGTCAGCGGCAACACCGTTGCGGAAATGGGGAAGGCTGGCTGCACGCGCAGCGTCCGCCAGAACGCCCAGCAGGGCGGCATCGCTCTCATATCGGTTCAAGGCTGGTCCCCCGCGTCAGGCTGATGCGCCGCACGGGTATCTCCTGCCTGAAAGCTGGCGGCGCGGCGTCAGGCCCGTCCGGTATCGCTATTGCGCACGGACGGGTCAAGCGCGCTCTGGAGCGTTTTGGCCAGCTCAAGCAGGCGCTGGCGCGGCGCGCGCCCCAGCCGGTAATAGGCCCTGACCAGCTCCATGGTCTCGCGCCGGGAGAGAAGATCGCCCTGCATGTCGCGGCTGGCCCCATCGCTCTTCAGGCCATCATAGAAATGTTCAACCGGCGCGCCCAGCGCTTCGGCAATCTCGAACAACCGGCTGGCCGACATCCGGTTGATCCCGGTCTCGTATTTGTGGATCTGCTGAAAGCGTATGCCAACGCGCTCGGCCAGCTCTTTCTGGGTCAGGCCCAGAAGCCGTCTGCGCCGCCGCAGACGCTCGCCGACATGGCGGTCGATATTCGGACGCTGGGCAGGCTGGACTGCATCGTCTCTCAATTGTGGCTGCATCTTCCCTCATCGCCTCCGCCTGACAGGCGCGATTCGCGCCGCACGCTTATCATTAGCGTGCTTTGAGGTTAATAACAACCTGTGGTTTATTCTGCAGCGAGTGATTGTGGCCGGCAGGCGTCAACAAGGGCGGCGGCAAACGCTTCCAGCCGCGCCTTGAGCGGTTCAAAGCCCTGATGGGGTTCGAGCGAATGCTCGTCCATGTAGAGCGCACGGCTGATCTCGATCTGCAGCGCATGGCGGCCTTCAGCAGGCAGGCCATAGTGCTCGGCAGCAAACCCGCCCGCATAGGGCCGGTTACGCACCACCTTGAAGCCCAGGGAGCGCAATATCCGCTCGGCATTTCCCGTCAGCTCCGGCGCGCAGGAAGAGCCAAACCTGTCCCCCAGAACGATATCGGCGCCCCGTCCGCTTGCTGCCGGCATGGAATGGCAATCGATCAGGATTGACTGTCCAAACGCCTCGCGGGCCGCAGTCAGCTCACCCGCCAGCGCGGCATGATAAGGGCGGTAGCATGATGCCAGGCGCTCAAACGCCTCTTCCAGTGGTAGCATCGCCTCATAGATCGCATTCCCCTCCCCGGCGAGGCGGGGAATAACGCCCAGCCCGGCCGACGCCCTCTGGCTGGTCTGACCACACAGCGCATGTGCCTGCGGTCCGAACAGGACCGGGTCCAGCTCATGCTCGGCGCGGTTGGGATCGACATAGGAGCGCGGGAACAGCGCGCGCACCAGCGGCGCGCCAAGGCCGGTAACCGACCCGAACAGCACATCGATATGCGCATCTTCCGATCTGCGCAGGACTTTGAGCGGCAACGCAGCCTGCTCAAGAAAACGCTCGCTATAGCAGGCACCCGAATGGGGCGAGGCAAACACGACAGGCGACAGGCGTTCTGCCGGACGCAACACCTCGACAGCTTCCGGCTTGGCGGAAGACGAAAAATGGGATGGAGAACCGTTCATGGGTCCATCATCGCGCGCATGTGTGCAGCGTCAATCACCAAGCGTCATCAGAGCCGGAAAATTCACTGCAGTAATGGGCGCGGCGTTCAACGGAATTTTACCTCCTTGCCCTAGAGTGGCTTTGCGGTGGATAAAAATACTCCAGAGGGGATGGCCATGGCCAAGATACTGCTCGCAGAAGACGACGATTCCATGCGTGACTTCCTCGCCAAGGCGCTGACGCGCGCCGGGCATGAGGTGGAAAGCGTGGCCGACGGTGAAGAGGGCCTTGATGCGCTGGGCAGTGAGGCCGGCGCGTTCGAGCTTCTGCTCACCGATATCGTGATGCCCGGCGTGGACGGGATCGAGCTGGCACGCCGTGCCGCCGAGATCGATCCGGGCCTGAAAATCATGTTCATTACCGGCTTTGCAGCCGTCGCCCTCAATGCGGGCCTGTCGGCCAAGCGCGAGGCAAAGGTGCTCTCCAAGCCTTTCCATTTGCGCGATCTGGTCGACGAAGTCGCCCGCGCCATGGAAGCGGCGTAAACCTTCAGCACGAACGCTTGCGCGAGGCGTAGGGGCGGGCTATATCGCCCGCTCGCTTCGCAAGCATTATTGCGGATCGGGCGCGTAGCTCAGTTGGTTAGAGCGCTACGTTGACATCGTAGAGGTCACAAGTTCGACTCTTGTCGCGCCCACCACCTTCCTCTTTTCCTAATGCTCAGCCCATCCGGGCTTCGCTCCTCGCATAGGCTCAGGCGGCCGGTCGGCCTTGCGGCCCCTGACTGTCTCCCTGGCGCGCAGCGCCGCAAGCGCGAAGGCGCGCCCGCGACTGCCTGCCCCCGCACAGGCGGGGGTTCGCGGAACATCGCAACGCGGCCTGCCCCCGGCTACGATCGGGGGATGCGTTGCGGAACTAAAGAAGAGCTGCACTACTTAAAAAGCCCGCAGCTTCTCAATCAGGACTGCTGGTGGCGGGCAGGGCGTGCGCGGCAACGCAGTCGTTGCCCAGGCATAGATCATCCGCCCGCCGGTCAGCGCCTCATCGCCCCGGAATATGCCAAGGCGGAACGTCGCCGAGCTATTACCCACGCGCTCCAGCGTCACGCCGATCTCGATCAGCTCGTCAAACACGGCCGGCGCGTAGAAATCCGCATGCGCACTGACGGCAAAGGATTCGCTGCCCTCCGCCGTCAGATCATCAGGCAGGTTGATGCCCGCCGCGCGCCAGAACTCGGTCAGCGCCACATCGAAATAGAGAAAATAATTGCCGTTAAAGACGATGCCTTGCGGATCAGCCTCGGCCCAGCGCACGCGCAAGGTATGAAACCATGAAAAATCACGGCGCGATGGCCGCTCCGGTTTGGTCGACATGAGAAATACCCCCGCCTGCTGCTGCCCTCCCGCATAGCGGGTTTCACAAGACAAGCGGCTATCGCGCCAGGGATCAAGTGCGCCGGTCAGGCACCCAGCCGGGCAGAGAAGGATTTTTCAAACGCGCGCAGCTTGGCTCGCGCCCGGCGCCATTCCCACCAGATCAGCAGCACTTGCGGACCATCGACCAGATAGCGCCGCCACATGCGCTTTGGCTCTTCCATCAGGCGGTGCAGCCATTCCAGCCGGGCATTCTGCATCCATTGCGGCGCACGCTGCGTCTTGCCGGAGAGAAAGTCGAGCGATGCGCCCACGCACAGGCCAACGCCTGTGCAGTCACCGCGCTCTATGCAGGCGGCGGCGATCATCTCCTGCTGGGGCGACCCGACACACAGGAAGACGAAACGCGCCGGATTGGCCGCCACAAAGGCCGCGCACTCGGCAACGGCCTCAGGGTTGGTGCGAAGCCCCATGGGCGGCTGGTGCCAGCGTACATCTTTGAGGCCGAAGCGGGCGGTAACGCCCTCAATGACATCCCCGTCCCCGCCAATCACCACCACCGGCTCGGCCGGATCAATGGCGTGTTCAAACAGGGCCGCCGTCAGGTCAGAGCCGGGCGTCACCTCCACCTCTTCGCCTGAAAAAGCCGCGATCAGCTCCAACACGCGGCTATCGCACACGGTCAGCCAGGCCTGCGCATAAAGCGGAGCAAGCTCGCCCCCGCGCGACAGGCGCACAAGGTGGTCGACATTGGGCGTGACCACAAAAGCGAAGGGCCGTGTCGGGTCGCGCCGGACAATGCGCTCCAGCGCGGTGTCAAACCCGATCCGGTCAAAGGCTGAGTTCAAAAACCATATATGCCGCGCACGCACGCGCCGGTCCGCAGCCCTTGCGGGGCGGGCCGGAAGCGTTGATGTGTCCAGCGGCAGTGTCATGAAACGTCCCGTTACGGGCCAGACTGCCTGGCCTCAGGGACGTGATGTGCAAGCTTCAGACCGGATCAGGCTTCGCTAGAGCGGTGATTTTCCCTGTCTGCGCAACGCTCTTCGCGCGAAACGGGCCGGATCGAGACTGGCCGCGCCGGAGCGCTCCAGCGGGGAGGGTTCACCGCAAATCAGGCTCGCCACATACTCGGCCAGCAGCGGCGCATGGGCAAAGCCGCGCGCGCCAAATCCTGTGAGCACGTAAAGCCCGTCCACTGCGCTGGCATCGGCGCGCACCGCCTGCCCTGCCGCAGGCAGCCGGTCCGGCAGGACACAGCGTACCGCGCCCCAGTGTTCCAGAACCTCTCCCAGCCCTGCCCCAACACCCGGATCAAACGCGCTCACCGCTGCGCGTATGTCCTCAGCCGCCTGCTCTGGTGGGAGGCTCTGGCCACGCTCATGGGTCGCGCCCGCCAGCACGGACCCGTCGGGCAGCGATGCCAGATAATGCCCCCACGCCATGGGCTGAGGGATTGGCGGGCCATCATAGGCAAAGCGCGCGATCTGGCCGGGCAGGGCCTCCATCGGCAGGCAGACATCCAGCCCGTCAGGCAGGGTGTCTGCGCCGGGTGCGAGGATAAGCGTTTCTGCCTCGGCCAGCACGCGCCCCTGTGCGTCCAGCACCTGCCAGCCACCGCCCGGCAGCGGCACGGCCTGCGCTGCATACGCGTCCACGACCGGCACATTACCAGCGAGCGCGGTCAAAAGCCGCAACGGCTCTACCCAGCCAGCCCGCGCCAGCACCAGCCCATCGCCCTGAACGGCGATGCCTGCGCCTTCCATCATGGCCGCGATGCGCGCCAGCCGCCCCGCGTTGTCATTTCCCGACGGCGCACGCAGGACACCGGATGCGTGAAACCCGTCCAATCCGTCATAGAGCGCGCGGGCATAATCGAAAGCGCTTAAGGTCGCGCGGACATGGGGCCGGTCTGCAGCCTCAAGGCGCGGCGTGAACAGGGCCGCCGGGCCGCCCGATGCGCCCGCGCCCCAGCCGCCTCGCGCAATAACGACAGGCGTGACGCCGCGAGCCGTCAGGGCGCGTGCAAGGCTCGCCGCCGCTATGCCGCCGCCAATGATGGCCACGCTGCCCGGCAATGCCGGCGGGGAGGCATGGGCTTCGCCGTCAAACACGCCCTCCAGCCGTTCGCGCTTGCGGCCAAAGCCCGGCACTTTTTCTATCTGGAAGCCAGCCTCGGCGAGCCCGCGCCGGACCGCACCGGCCACTGTAAACGTGCCAAGACGCGTACCCGGCTTTGACAGGCGGGCAATGTGGGCAAACACCTCCGATGACCACATCTCGCCATTCAGGGACGGCGCAAATCCGTCAAGAAACCAGGCATCGGCGGCAAAATCCATTTGCGCCAGCGCCGCCTCGACCGTGTCGTGAAACACACTCAACACCACCCGCCCGCCTGCAAACACCCGCCTGTGCGGACCTTTCAAGGGTGAGGGCCACTGGTCTGCCAGAAGGCGTGCCTTGTCCGGCAGCTCACCAAAAGCTGACAGCGCCCGGCGGGCATCGGCAGCACTTAAGGGAAAGCCTTCCAGCGAGACGAAATGCAGGCGGGCACTGGCGGGCGCTACCTCATCGAAAAGCTGCCACGCGGCGAGAAAATTCAGCCCCGTGCCAAAGCCGAGCTCACCGATAATGATGGTGCCACCGGCAGCAAAACGCGTCTCAAGCCGGCAGCCGCCCAGGAACACGGCCCGCGTCTCGGCCAGCCCGTCTTGGGCAGAAAAATAGACATCACCACCAGCCGCGCGCGGCGTGCCGGGATCGCTCCAGTCAAGGCTGGCAAAGGGTCTGACAAGGCTGTCGCTCATGGCTTTTCGCTACACGCGATGAAGCGGGCGGGCAATGGCCGGGGCCCGCACACGCAAAAAGGGCCAGAGCATCATGCCCCGGCCCGTTCAAGGTGCTTCCCCCGATTATTCTTTTTATGGGTCTATTCAGCGCCAATGTTGGACAGCGCGTCTTCCAGCTCCAGAAAGCTCGGCTGCATCTTGGAGGGCACATTGCCCCGGCCAATCTCCACCGAGATCTGGGCCGCATTGCCGTGAAGGTGCGCCACCAGCACGCTCTGGATGATTTTGTAGAAAATCGCTTCCTCGTCATAGACATTCTTCATGCGCACCGCGAACGGGCCGACAAAGCCGTAAGACAGGAACACGCCAAGGAAGGTGCCGACCAGCGCCGAACCGATCATCGCGCCCAGATATTCAGGCGGCTGGGTGATGGCGCTCATCGTCTTGATAATGCCCAGCACGGCCGCAACAATCCCCAGCGCAGGCAGGGCATCAGCCATGTTCTGCAGGGCGTGGGCCGGGCCAGACGCCTCGTGATGGTGCTTTTCCAGCTGCTTTTCCATCGCATCCTCGACCTGGTGGGGGTCTTCCAGATTCATCGTCATCATGCGCAGCGTGTCGCAGATGAAATCGACCGCGAAATGGTCCTTCAGGATGCGCGGGTACTTGGAAAAAAGCGCGCTTTCATGCGGTTTCTCGATATGGGCCTCCAGCGCGATGACACCCTTGGTCTTCATCGTCTTGGTCAGCGCAAACAACAGAGCCAGCAGATCGCGATAATCTTGCGGCTTCCACTTCGGCCCCGAAAAGAGCTTGGACATGTCGCCTGCGGTCTTGCTGACCGTCTTGCCCGAATTGCCGATGAAGAACGCGCCCATGGCCGCGCCCATGATCATCATCATCTCGAAGGGGAGCGCCTTGAGAATAACATCGAAATGGCCACCAGCGAGCACGAAGCCGCCAAACACCATCGCGAACACGCAGACAATGCCGATTATCTGAAACATATACCCACCATCCCGCAGTCTTCCGGAGCCGTTCTGGCCGGACCGGGTGAAAGGGCGGATTTTTCCGCTTCTCTTCCCCCCGGCCCATGTCCGGTTTCGGGACGTTTCTACGCGAAGATGCTTAAAACCCGGTTTTCACGCTGTTAGCGGAGCGTTTACGACGCGCGCGGGGCGGAAATGCTTGATGGCGGGGACCTTGTCCCGCAAGCTCACAATAAACCGGGGGAAAGGCCATGCTGACGTTCCTGATTGCCGCCGCGCTTGGCCTTACCCCCTTCAACCATGAGGCTCCTGAATCCGAGCGGCTGGCTTTCGCGCTGGACCGCGCCAATCCTGTCGATGAGCGGTTTTATGCGGTGCAGTCGTTCATACGGATCACCGAGGAGATCGACCACAGTGTCATGCCAGCTCTGTGGGAACTCGTGCGCAGTGGCGAAGTCGAGCTGCACTACCCTGCCTTGCTGGCCCTTACAGTGCGCGGCGACGCCGGCGCGTTGCCGGAACTGGTCACCCTCTGCACCGCCCCCGTCACACACACACTCGCACGCCATCGTGGTTCGAGGTTTTGCAGCGAACAGCTCGTGCAGTGGCGGTATCTGGGAGAACGGTCGCAGGAGCTGGGCTATGACATCGTACCCGCCCTCATAGAAAGCTATGACCGCGCCGACATCATAGGCAGGCAGTTGATCCTGCAGATCGCGTTGGAAACGCCGGACACCCGCCTTGTTCCGCTGCTGACAGACGCGCTCTCACCCGAATACTGGCATCAAAACTGGCTCCTCGGATATTACGCGACACAAGCAATCGCGGGCGACGTGTCGCTTGTCAGCGATGATATTGCCGCCGCTCTGGACGCCATTGAGACAAGTCACTGGCTTCCGCTCATGCGCTGGCGGGCAAGATTGCTGCGTCACTTTCACCGTGAAGGCAGTCTTGAGAGGAGCGCCGATCCGGAAATCAGCTCCATCGCCGCTAATCTGCTGGCGACCCGGCCTCACCTTGACGCCCCGCTCGATCCCCCGGTCGCGCTTCAGATCATGGCTGGCTGGCCTCCGTTTAGCGTTCCGGCAGAGCGCATATTTGGCGAGAACACCTTGTGCACTGACTGGCGCTGGCTGACCGGAGACGACAGCGAATATCTGGAGTTCGAGTATACCGGGCAAAACTGGCAACATGGCCTTGTTCATAACTGGGTTCACGTTCACGGGACCAATTTCGGCGAGTGGGGCGGTTCCCTCTCGGTCGGCAGTCATAGACTGACGAACCGCATGCACGTGGCTGACATATTCCTCGACCATGCCGATAACATCATGGTCGCCTCAGGCTATGATGGCTTGTTCATGCTCGGCGACGGCACCATCGACCGGATCGTCGCCGGCGGAGAGCCGTATGACCATCACCTCTACCGGCTCGAACGCTGGATCACCTTCCCGTCAATGCCAATGGGGACAGTCCTGCGCGATGACAACCAACTTGTCGTCATCGGCCGTAGCTGGGCGCTATCGGTCCGTAACGGGGAGATTGAGGGCTATCTGCCCTGCGCTGTGAGCAGTGCACCAATGGACGAGGCTGACTAGCCGGTTCATACCTCGCGCCATGCGCGATGAACCGCAAACCAGCACGCGAAAAGACAGGCGGGCCGCTTTCGGCCTGCTCTTTGTCTGCCTGATGATGGTGGGTGTCGGCAATTCCATGCTGTTTGCCATCCTGCCGCCTCTGGCGCGCGATATCGGCATTGCCGAGATTTATGTCGGCGCGATCTACACCCTCTCCGCCCTGATGTATCTGACCATGAGCCCGGTCTGGGGCGGATTGTCAGACCAGTATGGCCGCCGCCCGCTGGTCATTTTCGGGCTGGCCACCTACGCCGCCTCCACACTGATCCTTGCTGCTGGCGCCTGGGCGGGCCAGAGCGGTTTTCTGCCGCCTCTGATCGCCGTACTGGCCATGGCGCTGGCGCGCGCGCTCTTTGGCGCGTTCGGCTCGGCTACCGGCCCGGCGGCGCAAGCCTATGTCGCAGACCGCACAGCGCCTGCCGAACGCACACAGGCGCTGGCCAGCATGACGGCCGCCTTTGCGCTCGGCGGGATGATCGGCCCGGCTCTGGCGGCCGCCTTCTCAGAACGCATCGGCATGGTGCCCTTCATGGTGCTGATCGCGCTGCTGGTCGGCGCGTGCGCGGTGATTGTCCGCCTGACCCTGCCGGAGAACACACCGCCAAGGGAACGTGGCCACCGCCCGCTCAACCCGCTTGCCCAGTTTGCGTTTGCCGCCGACGGGCGGGTACGGGCCTTCGTGCTCTACGGCTGCGCCAGCTGGCTGGTGCAGGCCGCCAGCCTGCAGGCCATCGGCTTTTTCATCATCGACCGGCTGGAGCTGGACACGACCGCCGGCTTGCAACTCGCCGGCGTTGCCCTGACCGCGGGCGCAGCAGCTCTGATCTTTGCCCAGCTGGTGGCCATCCCGGCGCTGAAAGTGTCCCCGCGCATGCTCATGCTGATCGGGGCGGGGCTGACGCTGGCAGGCCAGATCGAGCTGATCTTTTCCGGCGGCTATGCCTCTATCGTGCTCGGCTTTTTGCTCAACTCGCTGGGCTTTGGCTTTGCCCGCTCCGGCTTCACCGGCGGAGCCAGCCTTGCCGTCAGCCCTGAAGAACAGGGCCGCGCGGCAGGCGTAACGGCGGCGACCGCCGGCCTCGGCTTCCTGATCGCGCCTTTGTCCGGTCTCTGGCTCTATCAGGCCGTCGGCCCGACCGCGCCCTTCATGCTCAATGTCCTGCTGTCTGTCGTGGCGCTGGGCGTCGCCTTCTTCCACCCGCGCGTACGCGTGGCCATCCAGCCTGTCGAGCAAGACGGGGATGAAGGCGGGGTGGTGTGAGGCAGGTTTCCCCTCTCCTTCGAGACGGCCTTGCGGCCTCCTCAGGATGAGGGGAAAGGACCAGCGCTCCCTCATGCTGAGGGCGAGCGAAGCGAAGCGTCTCGAAGCACGAGGGAGCGTCTAACGCGCCCTGTCCGCCGCCATCACCGCATTATAGAGCGCCAGCCCCGCATAGCCGTCCGGTTCAAATCCGTTGGCGCTCTGGAAGGCGCGGATGGCGCGGCGCGTATTGGGGCCGACCACCCCGTCCAGCCCGCCCGGATCATGACCCAGCCGGGCGAGCGCTTCCTGCAGCTCGCGTGACTGGGTGCGGTTAATCGGCGGATTGTCCACCGGCCAGCCCGTCGCCATGCCCGCATCGCCATGCTCGAACGCGCGTGCTAGATAGGCCACACCCAGAGCGTAGGCAGTCGAGTTGTTATAGCGCAGCAGCGCCTCGAAATTGCGGTAGACGAGGAAGGCAGGCGCATTGGCCCCGGCAGGGATCACCAGCCGCGCCGACCGGTTGAGATCATCGGCCGACCAGTCGCCCGATGCCGGCGCAATGCCCAGCCCGGCCCATTGGGAAACCTGACGGCGCTGGCGCTCATTCCAGTCCGCAAAACTGAAGCCCTCCGGCAGGCGCACCTCGGTAAACACCGGCTGGCGGTATTCCCAGCCCGCGCGCGCCAGCAGATTGGCTGCGCTGCCCAGCGCATCGCCTTCATTGCGCCAGATATCGCGCCGCCCGTCGCCATTGAAGTCGACCGCGCGCTCCATATAGGTCGCCGGGATGAACTGGGTCTGGCCCATGCCGCCCGCCCACGAGCCGACAAGCTCGGCGCGGGTCGCATAGCCGCGCTCGATCATCTGGGCGATGGCGCGCAGCTGGGCCTCGGCAAACCCGCGCCTGCGGCCCTCCCAGGCGAGCGTAGCCAGCGAGCGGACAATATCAAAATTGCCCTGGATCTCGCCATAGGCGCTCTCCAGACCCCAGATGCCGGTGAGAATATGCTGATCGACCTCGAAACGTTCTTCCACCGCCTGCAGCGTCTCGGCGATACGCGCCGACGCCCGGCGTCCGTTGGCCACGCGCGTTTCAGACACCGCGCCATCGAGATACTGCCAGATCGGGCGGACAAATTCGGGTTGGGACTGGTCGCGATCGATCACGGTCGGATCAGGCTCCAGTCCGTCCAGCATCGAGGACACGATGTCAGGGCGGACACCTTCGCTGCGCAAATCGGACGCAAACCCGTCGCGCCACGCCGTAAAGGGAATATCCTGCGCCAGCGCCGCGCCTGCAGGGCTGGCCACAAGTACAAGCCCCGCCAGCCACACGCCGCCAATGGCGGCTGCGCGGCGGAAATAACGATGGTTAGTCAGCATGTAAGGGTCCTCACCGCGTAGCTGGCCATTTCCGCGAGATGGCAAGTCTTCCTGTTAACACGCAGAAGATCAATGCGCGATGAACGCGCTGGCGGATATGGTTAGCAGGAGATTTACGCTAACACACTAAATTAATTATCTTTTCTTACGCCTCATTAAGCCTTGCCTGCTAAATTCCGCGCCAGATTCAGGCATGAAATCTGCATGTCAGATCGGGGTGAACCGGCAAGTGTGCCGGTTCGGGCAAGGGCAATTGGACATGAAACAGCTGTCAGGCTTCTTCAAGGACCGCGCCGGCAATATCGCGATGATCTTTGCACTGTCACTGGTTCCCGTCATGGGGGTGGCCGGGGTGTCGGTCGACACCGCGCGCCTCATCAATGTGCGCACCTCGCTGCAGGCCGAGGCCGACGCGACCGCGCTCAATGCCGCCGTCGGCGGACCCGAGCAGAATTTCGCAGCCCAGATCAGCGGCATGAACGACCGCCTGATGGCAAGCTTTGGCGGATCGGGCATGACGGCCCTGCAGGTCGATGGCGTGTGGAACGGGCTGGATTTCCGCGTCGACGCCAGTGCGCGCGTATCCACCGTCCTGATCCACGCCCTGCCCGGCATCGGCGACAGCGTGCGCGTTTCGGTCCATTCCACCGCGCGCCTCCACCAGCCCATGCTGCAGTATGAGCCGCCGGAACTGAGCTGGCTCGACCCGGACGCGGGCGACTACAACCGCATCTATGTCTATTGCTATGACCCCGATCCCAATGCCAACAAGACGCCCGCGCAACGGCGCACGCAGCGCACGCCTGTGCAGGACAATAACGGGATCAACTTTCTCACCCGCTGGCCCAACCAGTATCAGTGGCCGCGTTGCGAGGAAGGCGAGACGATCAGCTTTGAGCTCTATAATCTGCGCTTCTCGCGCACCAATCCGGAACGCATCGATCATAATCCGAGTAACGACCACCACTGGTGCCAGCACACGCCGACGGCCGACTTTCCCAATCCGTGCCGCCACCGCTATTTCACCGACACGGCGCATGTGAACGGGCAGGAAATCCATAACGGGCTGCAATACGACATTCTGGAAACCGTGCTGTGCGACAGCCTGGATGAGTGCAAGCCGGTCAGCGAGGGCGGTGTCATCCCGACAGGCACCAACCGCACGCCGCAGCGCGCCGAGCAGGGCTGCAGCCCCGGCCGCTACATGTATTACGGCTGGGAAGACCGTCCGCCCGGCCTGCCCGGTGGCACGGCCAACTGGACCCAGATGGGCTGGACCGACCGCGATTATGACGATATCCGCATCATCATGGAGTGTCCGCAACTGGACACCACCCGCGAACGCTATGTGCGGCTGATCGAGTAGACTCAAGCGTTTCTGTGCAAGTGGCGCGACGCCCCGGTTGACTTGAGCCGGGGCGGACTGTAACACCTGCGCTCCCTTGAATATGCGGGCGCTCAGACCCCGCTCCAGGTACGAGACAAGACCATGAAAGTGCGCAGCTCCATCCGCTCCCTGAAAGCCCGGCACCGCGATTGCCAGGTGGTGCGCCGCCGTGGCCGCGTCTACGTGATCAACAAGACCGACCCGCGCTTCAAGGCCCGCGCCGGCTAGCACGGGCCGCGTCGGCTCATGGCTGTGCGCGCCATCCTGTGGGATCTGGGGCGTACACTGGCCGACTGGGATCCAGATTATCTCTATCGCCGATTGATCCCGGACGCTGATGCGCGCCGGGATTTTCTTTCGCGCATATGCACCATGGACTGGCATGAGGCGCACGATCGCGGTGTCTCCATGGCGGGGAACCGTGAAGCGCTGATTGCCCGGCACCCGGACAAGGCCACGCTCATCGAAGCCTGGGACACGGGCTGGAACGCCATGTTCAACGGTTATGTGGAAGGTATGGAGGGGCTCATCGAGGCGCTCCATGCGCGCGGCGTGCCGCAATATGCGCTCTCCAACATGCCAGCGGAAAAATGGCCCGACGTGCTGGCGCTCTACCCGGCCTTCACCCTGTTCGAGACCGCCCTGATCTCCGGTCAGGAGGGGCTGGTAAAGCCCGATCCGGCGATCTACGCCCTTGCCATATCGCGCATAGGCACACCGCCGCACGAAACACTCTTCATTGATGACCGGCTGGACAATATCGAGGCCGGTGCGAAAGCCGGCTTTGCTGTCCACCATTTCACCGGTGCCCCCGCCCTCCGGGTAGAGCTGGACCGGCTGGGCCTGTTGCCGCTGGCCGGCTAACCACACACCGTGTCATGCAGATTTGATTTGCCGCGGAACGATTGCGCCCCATACTAGGTTATCAGGCAGGGACGAAATCCTATTGGGAGATAGTGCCATGAAGCGCCTCATCGCCGGATTTGTTGCCAGCGCCGCCATACTGGCCGCTTGCGCTGAATCCACCCCCTACCAGCGCGCCGCGACACAAGGCGGGTTTGGCTATTCTGAGCAGCAGATCGAGCAGAACCGGTTCATGGTCGGGTTTTCCGGCAACTCGCTGACCGACCGGCAATCGGTGGAAACCTTCCTGCTCTACCGGGCCGCTGAACTGACCCGCGAGCAGGGCTATGACTATTTCCGCCTGATCCGGCGCGACACGGAAGCAGAGCGCCGCATAACCGGTACAACCGGCCCGGCCTATCGCAGCCGGTTTGACGTGTTCTACCGCTATTACCACCCGCGTCATGGCTGGTATGGCTGGCGCGATCCGTTCTGGGACGACATCAATCTGCGTGAGGTCACCCGCTATGAGGCGATGGCGGAAATCCAACTGGGCCGGGGTACAACGCCCGACAGCCCCGACGCCTTTGACGCCGCCGACGTGATCCGTAATCTCGGTCCGCTGGTACGCCCGCCCGCGCAGCAATAACTGATCTGCAAAGCAAAAAACCCCGGACGGCAACGTCCGGGGCTTTTCTTTTGTCAGCTTGACCTGTGGAGCCTAGAAATTCGCCGACAGGCCGAACAGCACCGCACGCGGCGCACCGGGGCGAAGACCCGCCGGGCTGCGCGAGGCTGCATAGACCTCGTCGGTGAGGTTTCTGACCTGCACGCGCGCGCGCAGCGCATCGCTCAGATCATACCAGACGGCCAGATCAGCCACCGCATAGGAGTCGAGGAACGCGGCCGCAGGAATACTGCCCTGCCCGGCCACCGTGCGCCGCTCGCCATTCCACGTCACAGCCAGCTGGCTGCCGAACCGGCCCTGCTCCAGCCCGATTGAAGCGAACCATTGATGCTCGGGCAGATAGGGCAGCTTGTCGCCTGCCTGCACATTGCCCCATGGGCTATAGCCGGACGCGAATGCGGTCTGGAATTCGGCATCCGTCCAGGTGTAGGCACCACGTACCGGCACCGACACGCCGCTCCATCCGGCAAGTGCCGCGAGATCGAACCCGCCAGACAGCTCAAGCCCCATGACATCCACGTCACCGCCGTCAAACTGCGCGCCGATCGTGCAGCCGCCGCCGGTGGAGGCCGTGCAGGTGCCGATCAGGTTGGAATAGTCGTTGAAGAAGCCAATCGCCTCCACAAAGGCAGATCCACCCGTCCAGCGCACGCCCGCCTCCCAGTTCACAGCGTCCTCCGGATCACTGTTGGAGGACGGTGAGGATGGCGAGAAGCCGCGATGCACGCCGCCAAAAAGCGTCACCGCGTCATTGAGCTGATAACGCACGCCCAGCCCCGGAATGAACACGTCTGTCGTGCTGCCGGTAACCGTTGTCGCGCCGGTGCGGGTCTGGTCAGTCGCTGCCCATCGCGTCTGCGTGCCTTCAATGCGCTCATAACGCACGCCCGGCACCAGGGTGAACGCGCCAAAGCTGATCTCGTCCTGTACGAAGATCGCCAGCGCTTCGGCTTCACTGACACGGTTATCATGCTGGCCGGGCGCTTGCGCGCCGGTTTGCACCAGCTGCGAATTGTCCATGCGGTAGAAGACTTCGTTCTGGAACCGGTCTTCGCTATCGCGGTGCGCACGCACGCCTACCCGCCAGCGATGGTTCGCACCCAGCAGGGCAGCATCGCCCGCCAGCTCGGCCTGCACGCCTTCGGCCACGTAGGAGCGGTTATTATTGCGGCTGATGACCGCGCCATCGATGGAGACCAGGCCCGGCTGACCGGTCAGGATGGCGTATTCCGCCGAATAGGTGACCGGATCGGAGAGCACTGCGCCAAGCGAGCGGCGGCCCGCACCGGCATTGACGCCTTCCACCTTGAACCAGTTGCGCGCCACCTCGTTGCGATAGCCCAGCGCCGTGAAGGCAAGGCCATTATCAAAGGCCGCGTCATAGCGCAGCACCCAGCGCGACTGGTCGACATTGATCTGGTCATTGGCGCTGGCGGCATAGCGGCGATAGGGGTTGGCCGCGAAATCGGCATCCGTGAGGCCCATATAGGTCTCGTCGGATGTCTCGTCCGAGGTCTGGTAGCGCAGCTCCACAGCATGGGTGACGCCCACGCCATCAAATTCGGCGCGCAGGCGGGCGCCAAAGTCTGTCAGATCGAAGCCCGTGGAGCGGTCTTCATTGAAATCGATGGTCTTGAAGCCATCCGCGCTGTCGGTATAGGCCTCAACAAGGCCGCCCAGGCGCACGCCTTGAGCGACTTCGGTCATGCCACCGGCATAGGCATGGATGCGGCGCGCCTCTTCTTCACCGGCCGTGATGGCGAGACGCCCCGACCAGCTTTCCGGCACCGGCGTGGAGAGGAAATTGACCGAACCGCCTTGCGTGCGGGGGCCATAGCGCACCCCGGCCGCGCCCTTGACGATCTCCACACCCGCCATGCGGCCGACATAGGGAGAATAATACGCCGCTGCAGCCGAATAGGGCGCAGGCGCAGCCAGAATGCCATCTTCCATCAGCACGATATTCGCCGAACGGTCGAGGCCAGTGCCGCGCAGGCCGATATTGGGGCGCAGGCCATAACCGTCTTCTTCCTGGATATTTACGCCCGACACCTGGCGCAGCACGCGGCTGATATCGGTATAATCCTGCACCTGCAGCACTTCGCTGGGCAGCAAGGTGGCCGAACCGGCGACATCGCGCGCATCGCCCTTCAGGCCGATAATCGTGATGGTCTCGACATTGAGGTCGGCCTCGCTGGAATTTTCAGCAGCGGCATTGGCGGCAAGAGCCAGCACGGCTGTGCTGGCGAGAAGAAGCGTGCGCATGGTTGTGGCGTCGTCCCTGACGAGAATGTAACTGAGAATAAGTCTCACCTACAGGACGCGCGGGGCGCTGCCAATAGCTTTTGAGAATGAATTGCAGTTAGGGGTGCGCCGCGCCCATATGCCCGCGCTTCACCCTCGTCATTCCGGCGAAAGCCGGAACCCAGTTCTTTCTTTTCGTGCTCTGCAAATCTGCGCGGCGCTACGCGCCGGGGAGCCAGGACGGCCCCGTCAGGGGCCGCAAGCGCGACTGCGCGCCCGCGACTGCCTGCCCCCGCGCAGGCGGGGGTTCGCGGAACATCGCAACGCGGATGCGTTGCGGAAACTAAAATGGGTCCCCGCTCGGGGGCGGGGACCCCGGTGTTCAGAAAGCGCCCTATTTCGGGGGCATGCGCGCACCGGCATCAAGGCGCACGCATTCGGCGTTGATATAGTCATTGCCGACCATAAAGGCGACGAGATCGGCGTACTCAGCCGGTGTGCCAAAGCGCTGCGGGAATTGAAGGTGGCTCGCGAGGTTCACTTTCACCTCAGGCGGCATCTGCTGGTAGATCGGCGTTTCGAAGAAGCCGGGCAGGATGGTGTTCACCCGGATGCCTTCGCGGGCCAGGTCACGCGCCATGGGCAGCGTCATGCCGTAAATGCCGCCCTTGGAGGCGGAATAGGCCACCTGGCCGATCTGGCCGTCCTGCGCAGCCACCGAGGCCGTATTGACGATCACGCCGCGACCCGACGCATCAGGATCAAGGGTGAGCATGCCTTCAGCGGCCAGCACGGCGCAATTGAACGAGCCGATGAGGTTGATGTTGATGACGAGCGCGAACTTGTCGAGCTGGTGGCCGACAATATCGCCGGAGGAAGAACGGCGGGCGGTCTTCTCAGCCCAGCCAATACCGGCGCAGTTCACAAGGATGCGCTCCTGGCCATTGGCCGCGCGCGCCTTTTCAAAGCCGGCCTTCACGCTGTCCACATCGGCGACATTGACTTGCGCGAACACGCCGCCCAGCTCTTTGGCCAGTGCTTCGCCGCGCTCGGCATTGAGATCGAAGATCGCGACCTTGCACCCTTCGGCGGCCAGACGCCGGGCCGTACCCTCGCCCAGACCCGATGCTCCGCCCGTGATAACCGCGCTTGCGCCCTTGAACTGCATGAACTCTCTCCCCGTTGGATTGGTTTTGTTGCTGCATGAGCGATGTGCAGATGCACCACGCCTTCCCAGACGAAATAGCGCCTTGGCGCTTCTGAGGGAAGCGCGGGGATGCTATGAGCCTCACCTCGTCATTTCCCTCCAGATGGAGCTACGCCCATGACCTCCCCGACCGCCCTCGTCCTGCATGGCGGAGCCGGTGTGCTCGCCGAGCGTTCCTATGAACGCGAAGTCGCCCATCTGCGCGAACTGGCCGAAGAGGGCAAGGCGCTACTAGGCGCAGGCGGGCAGGCGGTCGATATCGCCGTGAAAATGGTGCGGGCGATGGAAGAAAGCGCCCTCTACGTGGCCGGGCGCGGCGCATCGCCGAACACGGCCGGACGCTACGAGCTGGACGCCTCCATCATGGAAGGCCCGTCACGCAAGGCAGGCGCTGTCGCCGCGCTGGAGGGCTTCATCTCGCCCATTACAGCCGCGCGCGTGGTCATGGAGGCGACGCCCCATGTACTGATCGCGGGCGCTGGCGCTGCCGAAATCGCGCGTGCGCACGCCATTGAAGAGATCACCGATCCGGAAAACTACTACCAGCCCGCCGCCGTGCCCGATGGCCGCGAGATCGCAACCGGAACGGTAGGCTGTGTGGTGCTGGACGCGCACGGGATCCTGTGCGGAGCAACCTCCACCGGCGGCACGCTGCGCAAGCGCTGGGGCCGGGTGGGCGATACGCCCATCATCGGGTCTGGCACCTGGGCCGATGCACGCGTGGCCGTCTCCTGCACTGGCCAGGGCGAGTTTTTCATGCGCGCCAATGCCGCTGCCGATGTCTCGGCGCGCATGCGTTATCTCGGCTCAGATCTCGATGAGGCGGTCAAGGGCGTGCTGGACGATATCGCGGAGCTGGGCGGCGATGGCGGGATCATCGCGGTCGATTCAAAAGGCCATGTCAGCGCGCAGTACAACTCGCAAGGCATGAAGCACGCGATTCTTCACGCCGATGGGCGGATCGAAGCGGGCATGACGCGCTAGCGCACTTACGCCGCGTCGGTATGGGCCATGCCCGACAGTATGGCGTTCACGGCCGCTGAATCCGGCGCAGCACGCAGCGCGGTGCGGACATCCTCGCGCCGGAACATGCGCGCCACGCGGGCAAGCGCTTTAAGATGCTCCGCCCCGGAATCTTCCGGTGCCAGCAGCAGAAAGACCAGATCGGCGTGACGGCCATCCATGGCATCGAAATCGACCGGGGTTTTCAGGCGCGCAAACACACCGCACACCCGGTCCACATCGCCGGTCCGCGCATGGGGAATGGCAACACCATCACCCACACCCGTCGAGCCGAGCTTCTCGCGTTCCATCACAGCGTCCAGCACCTTGCGCGCGGGCACATGCAGCGTGCGCTGCGCCAGATCACACAATGACTGGAGCACCTGCTTGCGGCTGGTACCGGGCAGGTCTGCCACCGCCCCTCCGGGCGGAATCAGGTCTGACAATGCCATGTCACGCCTTTGCTTGTCGGCGGGGCGAAAAAGCCCCCGTTCAGCGAACGGCGCCGTCTTTAGCCTCTCGAGCCGGATCAATCCACCCCACATGACCATCAGGGCGCCTGTAGACCACATTGAGCGATCCGCTTGCCGCATTCCTGAACAGCATGAAGGGCGTATCGAGCACATCCATCTCGTGGACGGCCATGGAGACGGTGAGTGTGCGCAGCTCGCCAACAGACTCCGCGACAATCACCGGCTCGCTGCCACCGGTAGCACCGCCATCATCAAGATCGCCATCGTCCTCGTCGAGCGTCACGGCACGCCCATTGCCCCTGAAGACGACAATCGGCGTTTCCTCGGCAGGCAGCTCCATCTTGTTTTCGGCGTGGTGATCCTTCAGACGGCGCTTGTAGCGGCGCAGACGTTTTTCCAGATGTTCGACCGCAACTTCCGCAGCGGCATAGGCATCGGCCCCTTCGCCCGTGGCCTGCAGAAAGGCACCCGACGGCAGGTGCAGGGCGCACTCCACGCGGAACCCGAACCCTTCCTTGGCGGCGGTGACAAACGCCTCGCCCGGACGGCTGAAATACTTCGCCGTGCCTTCCTCAACCTTGCCCTCGATACGTTCGCGAAGGGCGGGGGAAACGTCGATACCTTTGGAAACAAACTGGATGTGCATGTCAGCTCCATCTGCTGCTGGCGCGTTGCGCTGGCTGCAGGAGCCTTTTTTCAAAAAGGCCCCTGGCGCTTGAAACAACGCGTGGCCGAATGCCCGGTTTCCTACCGGACACAGTGACGGTAGCAAGCCGGGCGGGGGCGTCAATGCAGATAACTGGTTAATGACGCAACGGACAGGTTTGCGGTTACCAATATCCTAGGGTGCATGCGCGATCAGGATTGGGAATTTAACGCTTCATCATCCGGCGGCGCTGCACCGAGGAGGGGATATTCATCGCCTCGCGGTATTTGGCCACGGTGCGCCGGGCGATCTCGATACCATCGGCCAGAAGCCGGTCGACAATGGCATCATCGCTCATGATCTCGTTGACGGTTTCGGCCTGGATCATGGCCTTGATCCGGTAGCGCACCGCCTCGGCCGAATACGCCTCCCCGCCATCGGCAGACGCGATGGAAGAGGTAAAGAAATATTTCAGCTCGAACAGGCCGCGCGGCGTGGCCACATACTTGTTCGAGGTCACACGGCTGACCGTACTTTCATGCATGCCGACCGCATCGGCCACCGTCTTCAGGTTCAAGGGCCGCAGCCAGGCCACGCCCTTGGCCAGAAAGGCGTCCTGCTGGCGGACAATCTCGCTGGCCACTTTCAGGATGGTGCGCGCACGCTGATCGAGGCTTTTAACCAGCCAGGACGCGTTTTGCGTGCATTCGGTGATGAAGGTCTTTTCCTCCGCCGAGCGGGCGCTGCCGGCAATCTGGGCCGCATAGCGGTTATTCATCAGCACGCGCGGCAGCGTGTCGGTATTGAGCTCCACCGCCCAGCTGCCATCCGGGCGCTCACGCACATAGACATCGGGTTCCACCGCGCGCGTGCTGTCGGAGCCAAAGGCGAGGCCGGGCTTTGGCGTGAGGCGCTTCAGCTCGGCGATCATGTCTTCAAGGTCTTCCTGATCGACCTCGCAAAGCCCGCGCAGGCCCGCATAATCATGCTTGGCCAGCAAGGGCAAGTTATCCACGAGCGCCGCCATGGCGGGGTCCAGCCGGTCACGTTCGGCCAGCTGTATCGCCAGGCATTCCTGCAGCCCGCGCGCCATAACGCCAGCCGGCTCAAACTCCTGCAGGCGCGCCAGCAGGGCCTCAACCTCGGACACGGTGACACCCAGCCGCTCGGCCGTTTCGGCCAGATCGGCGCGCATATAGCCATCATCATCGGCCAGATCGATCAGATGGGCCGCGATCATGCGGTCAGCGCTGGTCAGCGCCAGATCGGCCAGCTGGTCATGCAGATGCTCGCGCAGGGTCTTGTCCCGGCTGGTATGGGCGGCCGCGTCAAAATCCTCGCCGTCAAACCCGCCGCCGCCCTTTCCGGCGCGCGACCAGTCCACTGCGCCGCCCGTATCGCGCGCGCCTGCCATGTCCGGCGCACTGTCGGCATACATCGCCTCCCGGTCAGCATCGAGCGCCTCATCGGCGGCAGAGGACGGCGCATCAAAGCTAAGCTCGCCATGCGGATCAGCGGCGGCCTCGGCGGGCGCGCGCTCATCCTCACCGCCCGGTTCCGGGCGCTCATCACGCTCCAGCAGCGGATTGCGCTCCAGCTCTTCCTCAACGAACTCGGCCAGCTCGATATTGTTCAGCTGCAGCAGCTTGATGGCCTGCTGGAGCTGCGGGGTCATCACCAGACCCTGCCCCTGCCTTGCCTCCAGCCTTTGTCCAAGCTTGCCCATCTGTCCCCGCCCTACTGGAAGCTGTCGCCGAGATAGACACGGCGCACTGAAGGATCGGCCCGGACAGCGTCCGGCTTGCCCTCGAACAGTACTTCCCCGTCATGGATGATCGCGGCGCGGTCCGTGATCTGCAACGTCTCGCGTACATTGTGATCGGTAATGAGAATGCCGATACCGCGCTGTTTGAGAAACAGGATCAGATCGCGGATATCGGCAATGGCCAGCGGATCAATACCCGCAAACGGCTCATCAAGCAGGATGAAGCCTGGCCGGGTCGCCAGCGCGCGCGCAATCTCCACCCGCCGCCGCTCACCGCCGGACAGCGCCATGGCAGGGCTGTCACGCAAATGATCGACGCCCAGCTCCTCAAGCAGATCATCGACCAGCTTCTTGCAGGCAGACCTGTCCTTCTCGGCAATCTCGGCGGTCGCGGTCACGTTTTCATGCACGCTCATGCCCCGGAAGATGGAGGCTTCCTGCGGCAGATACCCGATACCCAGACGGGCGCGCTGAAACATCGGAAAGGCCGTTATGTCCTCTCCATCCAGCACGATCCGCCCGTGATCGGCCGGGATAAGCCCGGTAATCATGTAAAAGCAGGTGGTCTTGCCCGCGCCGTTCGGACCGAGAAGCCCGACGACCTCGCCGCGATGAACATTGAGCGACACCGATTTGACCACGACACGCCTGCCGAACGCCTTGCCGATCGAATCGACATGGAGGCCCTCAGCGCTGCTGTCTGGCATGGTCATTCCCGGCACCACCCTCAAAATCCCGATAGTCAGGGTTACGGGCACAGACCTAATATTTGGTGAAGCGCACGCAACTGGCCCCATCCTTGCAAGGGCTCGCACCCTCCTGACAAGACCGGATGGCTGCCAAAGCGCAGCCGCGCGCACAACCGGCCCGCAGACCTGTGTGGCCAGAAGGCTTAGTTCGCCGCCGGGAACTCGGCGCTATAGCCGCGCGGCGCAGGACCGGGAACCGGCGGAGCCGGGCAGTTTTCGCTATCGGCCGGACGGTCTCCATCCTGGGAGAAGAACAGGCTGCGCACCCGGCCATTGCCGCCCGTCAGGCGCGATACGCCCGTCTGCATGTTTATGCGCAGCTCCTGACCGGTCGAGACATTGCATCCTTGTGTCAGCACCACTGCGCCGGTCAGCACGACAATTTCGTCTGACACCGTGTAGACGCCCCGGTCACCACGCGCGGTCTCGGTGGGCGTGACATAGAAGACATCGCCGCGCGCCGTAATACGCTCGATGCGGCGCTGCCCGGTCTCCGGGTTGCGGGCCAGTGTCGCCTCGGCCTCGTCAGCGCGCAGGCGCGTATCCCCGCGCACCGCGTTTACATTGCCGATAAAGCGGACGCGGTCCTGCTGATCGAGGATTTCCTGATCATCAGAACTGATATCCAGAAAATCGGGAACCTCCTGCCGGGCCAGGGCCGCAGCGGACAGCACGCCGGCAGCAGCCATGGCCGAGGCCAGCGCGGTAACGGCAATCAAGAGCCTCATTCTTCCTCCTCGGGCGCAGGCGCGCCGTCACCGACATAAAAGCGCGTCACCACGCCTCCGGTAAAGCGCAAACGCCGGCCATCCTCATGCAGCTCAAACCCGTAAGCCTGCACACCGCCCCAGGGTGCGCGCCCCTGTACCGGTTCCTCGCCGTATACCACGCCTTCGTCCAGATCTATCGAGGCGCCTTCAGTGCGAAACTCATAGCCTGAATGGGTGGAAAAGCGCACCGTATCGGTCATGCGCAAGGTGCGCGTGGCATCATCATAGACACCCAGGCGCGACAGCACTTCCGACGCATCAGGACGGCGCGACCCGCCAAACAGCAGCATGTAGTCGATGCGCGGATTTTCCAGATCGGTCAGATTGCCCAGCCCCACCATCCGGCGCACCGCCGAATCCGCCGTGAGCACATAGGGGCGCCCGTGAGCATCGCGTCCGGTAAAGCGCGGATTGATGATGCGCTCCCCGTCTCCGGTCATTGCAGGCCGGCTGGCCGGTTCACGATTGCCCGCCAATACAGATTGCACCACCAGATTGGCGGCCAGCGCACCGATCAGCACAACCAGCACAATGCGCGCATTGCGCACGACACGCGCGCGCAGCCGTGCGGCCGCGACGGCCCGGCTTGCCGATGGCTCTGCTGCAGCAAATGTCAGCGAATGCATCCTGAACGCCTGAAAATCTGTCCCCGCAAGGCTTTGTGGACCCTTGCCACGGCCTTTTCAAGGCAGCTCGCACCGTCTGGCCGCAACGGCGCCCTAGCTGTGAGCGAAAATATCGGCTTCCGCCCACCCGGCCAGATCCAGCGCCGCCCGCGT
This sequence comes from Glycocaulis sp., assembly GCF_050485565.1. Lineage (GTDB taxonomy): Bacteria > Pseudomonadota > Alphaproteobacteria > Caulobacterales > Maricaulaceae > Glycocaulis. Next base: position 72,152 of record NZ_JBJHBQ010000005.1, read on the forward strand.
CGGCAGGAAGCTGAAACAGGCCTTTGCCATCTCCAGGCGCCCCTCACGGATCAGCATGGTTTCCAGCCCGTCGCGGATCTGGTGCAGGTAAAGCACATCGTCGGCGGCATACTTCAGTTGCGCCTCGCTGATATCGCCTGCACCCCAGTCGGAGCTTTGCTGCTGCTTGGACAGCTCCACGCCCGCAATCTCGCGCGCCACATCCTTCAGCCCGTGGCGGTCGGTATAGGTGCGCGCCAGCTTGGAGGCGATCTTGGTGCAGAACACCGGCCGCAGCGTGACACCCAGATCGCGCGCGATCATCGCCACGTCGAAACGGGCAAAATGCAGGATTTTCTCCACGCCTTCATCGGCCAGCAGCGCTTTCAGATTCGGGCAATCGTAGGAGGCACGGTCCAGCTGGACGACATGCGCATCCCCGTCGCCTGCAGACAGCTGCACCAGGCATAGCGGGTCGCGTACCAGCGACAGGCCAAGCGTTTCGGTGTCGATGGCGACACGCTTGCCCAGATCCAGCCCGGCGGGAAGGTCGGCCTTGTGGAAATGGATGGTCATGGACGTGATAACCCCTTCTTGGCTCAGCGCGTGTAGCCCTTCCTATGGGCCGTGCACGCACCCGGCGTCAATCAACGGTCTGCGCCCGGGGGAACCAATTTGAACACCGGCAGGTTGAATCAGCGCCAAGCCGCCGCTAGCCTGAGATGATCATGTTCATATCCGCTACATTCGCCGCCGCGCTCGGCGCGGCAAGCATGCAGGGCGATCCTGCGTTCGGCGGTTCGGGAGCTTTCAGCGCATCCACAGATGCTGACCGGCGTGCCTTCGTTGGCGTCCGCGCCGGCACGCTCGGCGTCGGGCTGGAAGGCGGCTACCGGATCAATGACTATCTGCAGGTGCGCGCTCACGCAGCAGGTCTTGTCTATTCCGACGACCAGACAGTTGCCGATATCGCCAGCGATTTTTCACTGCGTCTGGCGAGCGTTGGCGCGGGGATCGACTTTTTCCCCTTCCGGCGGGTTTTCTTTCTGACCGCCGGTGTCCGGTACAATTTCAACAAGGCCGTTTACAACGCCCAGCCCGCCAACGATTACCAGATCGGCGACAATATCTATCCGGCAGCCGAAGTCGGACGTCTGACAGGCGAGGCCCAGTTTGCGCCCAATGCCTGGTTTGCCGGCGCGGGCCTGGCCGGCCGCCCCTGGAACGGGCCGGTCGAGGTGTCGCTGGAGGCTGGCGTCTACCGGCAGGGCACGCCCAGCATCAGCTATGAGGTGACGGGGCTTCTGGCCGATGATCCGGCCTTCCTGGCTGATCTGGACTTGCAGGTGGAGCGTGCACGGCGCGATCTGGACAAGTACGATTCCTTCCCGCTGGTCGCGCTCAATCTGCGCTACCGGTTCTAGGGTCTTCCACCCTTGCATATCTGCAAGGCGGCCATGCGCAAGGTGCGCCATGATTTGGCAACAATCTGCGGCTAGTCATGCCTATCCCGACATAACTGATCTGCCAGCAGAGCCATAAGGCCGCCTCCCCCATGCCGCTCGACAACAACACACCCGATGTGGACCAGGTCCACATCGAAACCGACATCCACGGCATTCTCACCCTGCGCCTGCGCGGCGAACTGACAGGTGATGTATTGCACCGCGCCGCAGAGCGGCTCGCTGCCGCCGGGCAGGACAAGCGCGTCGATGGCGTGCTGATCGAGAGCAAGGACAGCTCAGTCGCCTACGAGATCCCCGATCTGGTGGCGGCCATCGAACATATCATGGAAGAGCTGTCGCCGCGCCGCTGCGCCCATGTCTCCCAGGGCGAGCGCACCCGGCCCTACATGATCATGGAAAGCACCGCGCGTGCCTTCGCCGTCAAGCTGCAACCCTTTGCCTGCGAGATGGAAGCCCGCGCCTGGCTTTTGCGGCGCTAACGCGCGCGGCCGGACAGCCCCAAACGCAAAACGGCCCCGCTCGGGGCCGTTTTTGTGTTTTTGTGTGTTGCCATCCGTGAAACCAGATGGTGCCCAGGAGAAGACTCGAACTTCCACTCCCTTTCGGGAACTGGCACCTGAAGCCAGCGCGTCTACCAATTCCGCCACCTGGGCATAATTCTGGGGCGTCGGAGGCGCGGTGATAAATGCGGGCGCGGGCGCTGTCAACGCGCCTTGTGCGGCGTTGCCAACGGGCCGCAAATTTGGTCTATCCGCTACCAACACGCATGCGTTCGCGGGAACAGACGCCCGCAGACACATTTTCAAGGCTCGCCGGGAGAGACCAACATGCTGCGCGATGAAATGATCACGGTGTTTGGCGGATCGGGCTTTATCGGGCGCTATGCTGTGCGTGCGCTGGTCCGGGCCGGTTACCGGGTGCGCGTCGCCACGCGCCTGCCCCACACAGCCATTGACCTCAAACCCATGGGGTCGGTCGGCCAGATACAGCTGGTCCAGGCCAATGTACGCAACAAGGCTTCGATCGAGCGCGCGGTTGAAGGCGCGAGCGCGGTCATCAACCTGACCGGTATTCTGGCGCAGTCTGGCCGCCAGACTTTCCGCTCGGTGCAGGCACAAGGCGCGCGCAACATTGCCGAGGCTGCCAAAGTGGCAGGCATTACCCGCTTTGTGCAGATTTCGGCCATCGGCGCGGACGCGGACAGCAAGTCGGCCTATGCGCAGACCAAGGCCGCTGGCGAAAAGGCGGTAATGGACGCGATCCCCACCGCCACCATTCTGCGCCCGTCCATCGTGTTCGGGGCCGAGGACAGCTTCTTCAACCGCTTTGCCCAGATGGCGCTCTATACGCCTGCCCTGCCGCTGATCGGCGGCGGCAAGACGCGGTTTCAGCCGGTCTGGGCCGGGGATGTCGGCGCGGCAGTGCTGGCCGCGCTGGAAAGCCCGGCCGCGCAGGGACGCATTTACGAGCTTGGCGGCCCGGCCAGCTACAGCTTCAAGCAATTGATGGAATACATGCTGGCGACCATCCAGCGCCCGCGCTTCCTGGTGCCGCTGCCCTGGCTCGCCGCTTACGGTATCGGGTTTGCCGGTGAGATTGCAGGTGCCCTGCCCTTCGTACCCACCGTGCTGACGCGCGATCAGGTGACGCTGCTGAAAACCGACAATGTCGTAGCAGACGGCGTGCCGGGCCTGTCTGATCTGGGCATCAGCCCGGCCTCGGTGGAATCGGTTGTGCCGGGCTATCTTTATCGCTTCCGCCGCGGCGGGCAGTTCGCGGCTGCGCAGTAGGGTTTCCCCCTCACACCACCCAGATAATCACCGCCAGAATCGCGCATGCCAGCGCGATGCGGTAGATCACGAACGGTAAAAAGCCGAACCGGTCAACCAGCTTCAAAAGCAGGTGGATGGCCACAAGGCTCGCCGCAAAGGACAGCCCGACCGCGATCAGCCCGTCGGTGAGGCTGGCGCCTGGATCTTCGCCGCGCGCCAGATCGATACCTGATTGCAGGCCGAAAGCGGCGATGACGGGAATACTGGAGAGCATGGCAAAGCGCGCGGCCGCCGAGCGCTCCGCCCCCAGCATGCGCGCTGCCGTCATCATCAGGCCCGAACGGCTGGAGCCGGGGATCATTGCCACCGCCTGCGCAAGACCGATCATTGCAGCATCCTTGTAGGTGAGCGTCTCCACGGTTTTCACGCGCGGGCCATATCTGTCAGCCAGCCAGAGCGGCAGGGCGAAGACCAGCGTGGCGGCCGCGATCACGGCAGGCGAACGCACCAGATCCATCCAGCCGGTAAAATAGAGCACCGCGCCTGCTACCATCACCGGCGGGGTGGCGATCACCACCAGCAGCGCCAGCCGTCCGCCGGGCGTCATCTGACCGGTAAACCAGGCCAGCACGCCCACGATCACCTCGCCGATTTCCTTCCTGAAATAGACAAAGACCGCCAGCAGCGAGCCAATATGCGCCATCACATCGATGAGCACGCTTTGCGGCTCTACTCCGAAGGCCAGAGGGGCAAGGATCAGGTGCGCGGAGGAGGAGACGGGCAGAAATTCGGTCAGGCCCTGCACAATCGCGATCAGGACCAGCAACATCAGGCTCATGGCGTCAAATCTCCCCGGACGGCACAACTCGCCGCCAGCTACGCACAGCTTTGTTGCGAGGTGATGAAGACTAGCGCGGCACCAGCGCCGCCTTGACCGCCTCTGACAGTTTCGCGGCCTCGTCCGCACGCGCAGAGCCGCGCCGCCAGGCCATGCCGATCTCGCGCCCTGCAACCGGCGGATCAAACGGCTTGATGACAAGCCCCAGCCCGTCTGCCACCCCGCCATCGACCGCCAGACGCGGCAGCAGCGTTGCGCCAAGCCCGCTCCGGACCATCTGCACCAGCGTGTGCAGGCTGGTGGCGGCAAAGTCCGACCGTGCCGCATCCGCGCGGCCCGAGCCGGGACCGGCAGCAGAATGGCTGGCTGAACACACGCTGAGCGCATGATCGCGCAGGCAATGACCGTCTTCCAGCAGGAGCAGGGATTCATCGGCCAGCATGGCCGGACTGAGCGGACTGGCATCTGCCAGCTTGTGGTCCGGCGCGCAGGCAAAGAGAAACTCGTCCATCGCGATGGAGCGCGTCTCGATGCCCGCCGCCTCATACGGTAGTGCAATCAGCGCGGCATCAAGGCGGCGCTCCTTAAGGGCATCGACAAGGCGCGGGGTCAGGTCCTCTCGCAGGAACAGCTCTAGCTGCGCAAATTCGCCCCGCAGGGCTGGCAGCACGCGCGGCAGGAGGAAGGGCGCAATGGTGGGAATGACGCCAAGACGGAACTGCCCGGCCAGCGGTTCACCTGCCGCGCGTGCAGCATGCACAAGGTCTTCAGCCTCGGTGAGGATGGTGCGCGCTCTTGCCGCAGCCGCTTCACCGGCAGGCGTCAGGCTCGCCCCGCGTGCGCCGCGCTCCACCAGCGTGGTGCCAAGGCTCAACTCAAGCTCCTTGATACCCGCTGACAAGGTGGGCTGCGTCACATGAGCTGCCTCGGCGGCGCGGCTGAAATTGCCGTGCTCGGCCAGCACGATAAGAAACTGCAGCTGCCGCAATGTGGGAAGATTCGCGCTCATGGCTATCGAGATAACCTATCGCTGATCCAGAGACAATCGATTTGCTTTCGCAAGCGCAGCATAGCACTTGCTGCAGCAGCAAACACCGCAATGCGGCGTTGCCAATCATATCAAGTCAGACAGGAGACGAACATGCTGGGTATCGGCCAGAAACTTCCCGAATTTGAAATCACCGGTGTGAAGCTGGGCTTCAACCATCACGAGGAAAATGGCGAGTCCGCGTTCGAAACGCTGACCCAGGCCAGCTTCCCCGGCAAGTGGAAGATCATCGTCTTCTACCCGAAGGATTTCACCTTCGTGTGCCCGACCGAGATTGTCGCCTTTGCCAAGCTCAATGACGAGTTTGCCGACCGTGACGCCGTGGTCCTGACCGGCTCGACGGACAATGAGTTCTGCAAGCTGGCCTGGCGCCGCGAGCATGCCGATCTGAACAAGCTGAACCAGTGGCAGTTTGCCGACACGACCGGCTCTCTGGTCGACCAGCTGGGCATCCGTTCGCCCGAAGGCGTCGCCTACCGCTACACCTTCATCGTGGACGATGAGAACACGATCCAGCACGTCTACGCGACCAACCTCAATGTCGGCCGCAACCCGGAAGACACGCTGCGCGTGCTCGACGCGCTGCAGACCGACGAGCTGTGCCCGTGCAACCGCGCGGTCGGCGGCGAGACGCTGAAAGCGGCCTAAAGGGTTTTACCCCTTCAAGCCGTGAACAACGGGCCGCGTCACTCCTCCCGGCGCGGCCCGTTTTCATATCTGCAAGACACGGATTACGGAGCCTCCCCATGAGCCTTGAGAGCCTCAAAGACCACATGCCCGATTACGCCAAGGATATCCGGCTGAACCTCTCCTCGCTGGCACGCGAGACCGCGCTGGATGACCAGAAGAAATATGGCTGCTTCCTCGCCTCGGCCTGGGCCACGGGCAATGCGGCGCTGATCCGCGCCATTGCCGGTGAAGTCGACGGCAAGCTTTCACCCGAAGCGGTGAACGCCGCCAAGGCCGCCGCCGCCGTGATGGGCATGAACAATGTCTATTACCGCTTCGTGCATCTGGCTTCGGCAAAGGACTACAAGACCCTGCCCGCACGCCTCCGCATGAATGTCATCGCCAATCCGGGCGTGGACAAGGCTGATTTCGAGCTGTGGTCGCTGGCCGTCTCCGCCATTAATGGCTGCGGCATGTGCATCGACGCGCATGAGGCCGAGCTGAAGAAGCATGGTATCAGTGCCGACCAGATCCAGACCGCCGTGCGCATAGCCTCCGTGGTCAATGCCGCCGCCAGCGTGATCGAGGCCGAAACCGCCGCTGCGGCGTAATTCTCGCGCCGTCAGCGCTCTCCTCACACGGCGCTTTTATAGCCCCGCTACGGCCCGTCCGTGGCGGGGTTTTCGTTTGCGTTCACTCCACCTCTCATACTTTGTTAAAAACTATGACAGTCGCAAAATCGTCGCAAAGGAGCTTAATCGATGAAAAATCAGCAATTTGATTAAAGTTGACGAACGCCAATAAGTTCCGTATCCTGATCTTATGGCTGATACTATCCAACATATCGGGCAGACCGTCCCCAAGCGTGACCGGCGTGATGCCGGGCGGGCCAATGCGGCCTGGCGCTGGTTTTCGGCGCGCACGATCCACCGCGCGGCCCGTTACCGGGACCTGACCTGGCGCCATATCGCACGCCACATGATCTTCGCGCTGGCCATTGTCCTCATCTCGCGCCTGTGGGCGGCTGAGGCCCATGGTGTGCTGCTTCTGCTGATCGGTTCGATCTGGGCTTTCCTGATGGCGCGCATCGCGTTCATCAAGGGCTTCGACACCCTGACGCGCCGCCGCGAAACACGCCAGTAAAGCCGGTTTTTCCCGCATTTTCCGCCGCATCGCCTGATTGACGCTGCGCGAACGGCGCTTAGGCTGCATGCCATTCGGCAGAAGCGGGGCAGGCGTCTATGAGCTGGTGGTTTGGAACGGCATTGTGGAAGCGCGTGCTGGGCGCTCTGGTGCTTGGTATCGGTTTTGGCGCGCTGATGTCCCAGATGATGGGCGCAGAGGCAGCCACCAATCTCATCGAGAGCTATATCCGCCCGGTCGGCGATCTCTTCATCCGCCTTATCCGCATGCTCATCGTGCCGCTGATCCTCACCACGCTGGTGGCGGGCGTCTATGCGCTGGGTGATCCCAAGCGCCTCGGCCCTATCGGCGGCAAGACGCTGGCGCTCTATTTTGCCACCACCTTCTTTGCCAACATTATCGGCATCATATTCGGGCTTCTCTTCCGCCCCGGCGCGGGCGCGGATCTGGGCGGGGCGGACGCCGTACCGGTCTCCACCGAGGCTGAAGGGCTCGCCAGCCGCCTCCTCTCCATCGTGCCGGATAACCCCGTTGCCGCGCTGGCCGATGGCGATGTGCTGGCCGTGATCTTCTTTGCCGTCCTGCTGGGTATCGGCATTCTTCTGGCCGGCAAGGCGGGCAAGCCGGTGGGCGATCTGTTCAACTCGGCCTCCGATGTCGTGCTGAAAGTCACCCATATGGTGATGGAAGTGGCCCCGTTCGGTGTGTTTGCGCTCGTCGCCTACACCACGGTCAGCCAGGGCCTGCAGGCGTTTGCTTCCATCGGGCTTCTCATTCTCACCGTCTATCTGGGTCTCTTTGCCCATGCCATTCTGGTCTATGGCGGACTGATAAAATTCGTCCTGCGACTGCCGCTTCTGAACTTCCTGCGCGGCATTGTCGATGCGCAGGCCGTCGCCTACTCCACCGCCTCCTCCTCGGCGACCCTGCCTGTCACCATCACCAATGTGGTCGATAATCTGGGCGTGAAGCGCTCCGTGGCCGGTTCCGTTCTGCCGCTCGGCGCGACGATCAATATGGACGGCACATCGCTTTATCTCGGCATTCTCGCCCTCTTCACGGCGCAGGCCTTTGGCTATGATTTGACGCTGACCCATTACTTCATGATCGCCTTTACCGCCGCCATTGCCTCCATCGGGGCGGCCGGCATCCCCAGCGCGGGCCTGTTCCTGCTGGCCATCGTGCTGAGCACGTTCAACGTGCCGCCAGAGCAGATTGCCATCATTGTCGGCTTCATCCTGCCGGTTGACCGGGTCATGGACATGGCGCGCACCGCGCTGAACGTCACCGGCGACGCGGCTGTCTCCGTGGCCGTGGCCAAGTGGGAGGGCGAGCTGGACGAGGAGCGTTTCCGCGCTCCGGCCGACAAGCCCATGCCGGCGCAAACTACGCCGGACAACGCAAACAGCTGAACCGGCGCGGGCCGGGCTTCGTATCGGTGAGGGACAACCCCACCGGTAACGGAGCCAGCCATGACCCTGCTTCGCGTTTTTCTGGCCTTGGGCGGCATTGCCCTGCTGGCCAGCATTTTATGGGCCTCGCAGAGCGCCAGTATCGGCGCCAGCTTTTCCGATATGATCGCCGATCCGTGGGGCGTAGTGGCCCTCATCGATCTGTATCTCGGCTTTGTCTTTCTGGCCGTCATCATCTGGCTGTTTGAACGCAACAAGCTGGTCGCCCTGGCCTTCATCCTGCCCCTGCCAGTGCTGGGCAATGTCTGGGCTGCCGCGTGGATCGTCTGGCGGCTGGGCGCGCTTGCTACGCGCCTGAACCCTACCCGGGCAGATTAACCACTCTCGTATAAGTTGCATTAATCCGTTTCGCGTATCCCTACGTCTGCAGGTTGCATTGTGATGCCCCTGCAATAAGGAGGTGCGTGATGCGAATCCTGCTTGTGGCTGCCTCGAAGGGCGGCACATTCCTGCGCGATACCCGCGCCGTCTCGGCGGTGGAGTTTGCGCTTCTGGCCCCGCTGATGATCCTGCTGCTGGCAGGCACCATCGCCTACGGGCTTTTGTTTTCCACTCATATCAGCCTGCAGCAATTGACCGCTGAAGCCGCGCGCTCATCCATCGCGGGCCTCTCGGCGGATGAACGCGTGGCAATCGTCGAGCGCCATGTCGCCGACACCCTGCCGCGCTATTTCCTGCTTGATCCCGACCGCGCCAGCGTGGCGGTGGAAATACCGCGCGCGGGCTTCACCGAGATCGTGGTGCGCTATGATGCCAGCGCGCATCCGGCCTATGTGTTCCGGGGCCTTTTGCCCCTGCCCACCGATCAGGTGACCTATCGCCAGATCATCCGTGACGGGGGGCTGGCATGATGATGCGCTTCCTGAAAGACACATCCGGCGCGGCAGCCCCGCTCATGGCCAGCGGCATTGCCGCAGGCGCGCTGTTGCTGGCGCTGACCCTCACTCAGGTTTTTGACCATCTGCACAAGCGCGAGCTGCAGGCGACGGCCGACCTCATTGCCCTGATCGCGGTGAGGGATTCTGACTATTCGCTCACCCGCGCCCGCGCGGTCCTGTCCGATCAGGGGTTCGATCCGGGCAATTTCGATATTCTGGTAGAGCCGGGCCTTTACCAGAGCGACCCGGAGCGCGCGCCCGCCGACCGCTTCCGCGCCGGTATCGCGCCCTATAACGCCGCCCATGTGGAACTGCGCTCGGCCAACACTTCGCGCATGCGCTCCAGTGACCGCCCATGGCGCGCCCGCGCTGAAGCCACCGCCGCCCGGCAGGACATGGTCAGCTTTGCCATCGCCTCGCGCCTTGTCCGCCTGGAGGGCGGGTATTCCGGCGCGGTGCTGGCCGCGCTGACGGGCTATTCAGGTGCCATCACGGTGATGGATTACCGGGCGCTCGCCGATGCGCGCATCTCGGTTCCGGGCTTTCTGGACGCGCTCAGGCTGGAGACCGGCCTGATGGCGGCGAGCTATGAAACCCTGCTCGATAGCCAGGTCAGGCTGGGCGACGCCCTCACGGCGGCTGTGCAGACCATGGGCTCTGACGCGCCCGCCATTCTGGACGTGCTTGCCCGCCAGTCCTCCCATGCGGCCCGGCAAGTGCGCATTGGCGATATCCTCAACCTTGATCCCGGTATGACCCGCGCTGGCCTCGCCGGCGGCGCCGATATCGGCCTGGCTGATCTGGTGATGGCCAGTGCGCTAGCTGCGCAGGGCGGGCGGCAGGTGGGTGTTACGATCAACGCCCCGCTGGCCAGCATCGATCTGGGCATCGGCCAGCCGCCGCAATCCGCCTCTGTCTATGGCGCGGGGCTGGAGGGGGCGCAGGCCCATACCCGCCAGCTTGGCCTTGATGTCAGTGTCGGCGCAGGGCTTGGCCGCCTCACCGTCCAGATAGAGGACGCCACCGCCAGCGCGCGCCTTGTCTCGCTCACCTGCCATCCCGACGGACGGGCAGAGGCGCGCTTTGCTGTCACCACCTCACCCGCCAAGGCGCGCATCAGCGGCGCGCTCGGCCTCTTGGGCTCGCTTCTGAGAGTTGATCTCTCCTCCGGGCGTGAGGTGGAGGCGGTGCTGACGCGCGAGCATGTGGAGAGCGGACGGCCCGAAATCATCCGTTCGGGCCTGGGCGCACAGGTGAACCTGCTGGGCCTCGGCCTGCCGCTATCGGGCGCGCTCAACAGCTCGCTCGGCGTGGTCGATACGCTGCTGACTGATCTCGGCCTCACAATCGCCGAGTCAGAGCTTTACCTGCGCGATGTGCGCTGCGGCCGGCCCTTTCTGGTGGGGTGATACCAAAGCCCTCGTGCTTCGAGACGCACTGCGTGCTCCTCAGCATGAGGGCTTTAGGGGTTTTCCCTCATCCTGAGGGCGAGCGAAGCGAGTGTCTCGAAGGACGAGGGAAAACACTTACCCCCCACTCAAATCCCGATCCCGCTGCGCCGCGAGCGCCGCATCACTGACCGTCTCGGCCACAAACCGGTCGACCGGCGTTTCGAGGCCGAGGCGGGAGATGGCCAGCTCCTGCGCGGTCCACTGATTGCCCTGCGGCATATTCGAGTTCGTTGCGGCAAACGCACTGACGCGCACATTGAAATGCCCGGTGAGGCAGCGATAAGCCTCGAACGATCCGTGGACTGCCTCCGGCGCGCCTTCCACGGCCACCGGCACGGCCTCATAAACGACGCCCAGATCCTCGGTGGCGTTCATCAGCGCGTAATCGCGGGGGCTGAGCAGCGTCGCCCAGGCCGAGACGCTGGCACCCGGCTCCTCGGCGAGGGTGGCCGGCACCGAGCCATAGACCGCGATGCGGTTGGCCCAGCAGATGACATGGCCGGGCAGGCGGACCGCAATGACAGGGATCACCACGTCATCGATGTATCTCGCGAACTTCCTTTGAAGCTGCACCGGCGCGGCGTTGGAGCCCACCGCCACCACCGGATGATACGCGCCCTCATCCAGCCGCGCCGCCCGCTCCGCCCCCACCACGTCTGCGAGGGAGCGGGTATGGCCGCCATCAACAACCTGCCAGCCGCTGATCGGGCCTTTGGTCGAGCGGATATCGAGCGTGCGGCCATCGACGAACAGGAAATTACCCTCCGGCCGCGTGAACGGATAGGAGAGCGCCCATTGCATTTTCAGGTGCAGCGGATCGATCACTGGTCCGCGCCGCCCCGCTTTGCCTCCACCCAGTCGATCAGCATCTTGCTGACATCGATGCCGGAGAAGCGGCGCAGCTCCTGCACGCCGGTGGGCGAGGTGACATTGATCTCGGTCAGATAATCCCCGATCACATCGATCCCGACAAAGACGAGGCCGCGCGCTTTGAGTTCCGGGCCGATGATCCGGCAGATTTCATGATCGCGCGCCGTCAGATCGGATTTCACCGCCTTGCCGCCGACATGCATGTTGGCGCGCACCTCGCCCTCGGCGGGTACGCGGTTGATCGCGCCCGCAGGCTCGCCATCCACGAGGATCACGCGCTTGTCGCCATTCCTCACATCGGGAACGAAGGCTTGCGCCATCAGCGGCTCGCGGCTCACCTGCGCAAAGAGTTCCAGCAGGGAGGCGAGGTTCTCGGCAGAATCGCGGATGCGGAACACGCCCGCCCCGCCATTGCCGAACAGGGGCTTGACCACGATGTCGCGCCCGTGCGCCTCGAAGAAGGCGCGAATATCGGCGAGCGAAGACGAGATGAGGGTGGGCGGCATCAGCCCCTCAAAGCGCGTGACGAACAGCTTTTCAGGGGCGTTGCGCACCTCTGCCGGGTCATTGACCACCAGCACGCCGGGCTGCAGCGCCTCCAGCATGTGGGTGCTCGTGATATAGGCCATGTCAAAGGGCGGGTCCTGGCGCAGGAAGATCACGTCGACGCCCGCAAGGTCCAGAACCACCGCCTCATCGAGCGCCACATGCTCGCCCTGCACGCGCTTCAGCTCGCGCACCTTGCGCGCCCGCGCGCGCACCTTGCCATCCTCCATGGCCATGTCCTTGGGCTCATAGACCCAGATCTCATGGCCGCGGGAATACGCCTCCAGCGCAATATCGAAGGTGGAATCCGCATTCACATTGACGCCCGTGATCGGGTCCATCTGGAAGGCAATTTTCAGCATGGGATAGCGCTTTCAGCTTTGGCGGGCGGATCAGGCGCTAGAGGTAGGGGATGAGGGGAGAAATGGGAAGGTGGAACTTTTAGAACAATACAAGAACATTTCCTTGACCCAGCCGGTCAAGGGCACTAGAAGGCGATTTCATCAACCATGCTCGCATTGGTAATCATTTTGAAGTCAACCAAGCATGGCCGGGGCGTTGAGGATTAGCTGCGCATCACAGCTGAACAGCTTGGCTGATGGCGCAAATAACTCGATCAATCAGAGCGACTCGGCTCATTAACGTCCAAGCCCGAACTTTGGGAGAAGGCACGTGACAAACCGCAGACCCATCGGCATCGATCTTTTTGCTGGCGTGGGCGGCTTGAGCCTAGGCTTTGAACAAGCAGGGTTTGATATTGCTGCCGCCGTTGAGATCGACCCCGTTCATTGCGCGGCTCACAAATTCAATTTCCCTGAAACGGCAATCATTCCTCATTCAGTGCAAAATATCTCCGGCGCTCATATTCGGGCGGCAGCCGGGATAGGCAGCAGCCGAGTTGATTGCGTATTCGGCGGCGCCCCATGTCAGGGATTTTCTCTAATCGGCCATCGGGCAGTCGATGATCCACGAAACCGCTTAGTGAAGGATTTCGTGCGGATTGTAGCAGAACTCGATGCTCGGAGCTTTGTATTCGAGAATGTAAAAGGGCTAACAGTCGGAAAACACAAAGGTTTCCTCTCCGAAGTTGTGGCCGAGTTCGAAGCTGCTGGCTATTGCGTCGTTACGCCATGGAAGGTTCTGAATGCGGCGCACTACGGCACGCCGCAGAGCCGAGAGCGACTTATTTTGATCGGTGTAAAAAAAGGAGAAGTGCTTCCAGAATACCCGGCTCCAGTCACAAATATCGCCGGAAAAAGAAAGACCTTCCCCGATCTTGGCTTCGGGCCAACATCTTACGACGCCTTGAACGATCTGCCTAACGCCGACGAACTCGCCGAGTTGGTCTCAGACGATGCGGTTCGCGTGCCTATGCGCGATGATCCTAGCGAATACGCGGCGCACATGCGGTGCCTTTCGAACGATTCCTGGCGTCTCGGCCGACGTCGAATATGGGATCAAGCCGTGATGACATCCAGCGCACGAACCTCGCACACGGAGATTTCGCGGCGGCGATTTCTGGAAACCGCTGAAGGCACCGTTGAACCGATAAGTCGGTTCTTCAAGCTAGCCCGCACTGGCGTTTCAAACACCCTGAGAGCCGGAACTGATGGGGCACGAGGTGCCTTTACCAGCCCGAGGCCGATCCATTACGAACATCCCCGATGCATTACCGTCCGTGAAATGGCCCGTCTTCATGGGTTTCCTGATTGGTTCAGGTTTAACGTGACTAAGTGGCACGGCGCCCGGCAGATAGGGAATGCAGTCCCTCCACCCCTTGCTTATGCAGTTGCAGAACGGGTCCGTTTCGCTTTGGGGTTTGAGGTTCAGGCTCCGGTAGACGCTCTGCATCTAGGCGACGAAGCGCTGCTCAGGATGAGCATTAGCGAAGCAGCAGCGTACTTTGGCGTCAAAGCGCCTTCTAATCGAAGGACTACCAGCAGTGGCGCGAAGAAGCGGAAGCAGGTAGATATAGAGAGAGAACGCTTCGACTTACAGAGAGCTGCGAATGGCTAAGCGTAAATCGAATAGGTACGAGCAGCTCATCGAGCAGATATTTTTCAGACACTACGTAAAAGGTGTTTTGGATTTTGAGTTCGCACGGGAGGAACTTGAAGAAGCGGCAGGTGCCCTAGGCTTCAAGTCCGTTAAGAACATCGGCGATGTGCCGTACTCGTTCCGCTATCGCCGAAATCTGCCACGAACGATCTTGGCTACTCAGCCCAGCGGGCAAGAGTGGATCATTGAAGGCGCCGGTCGAAGCCGTTACCGATTCCGATTGGTAAAAGAGACGCGCATCGTACCAAGACCTGAACTGATCAAAATTGATATCCCCGACGCCACACCAGAGATGATTCGAGCGTATGCGCTCGACGATGAGCAGGCTCTTCTCGCGATTGTTAGATACAATCGCCTAATAGACATTTTCTTGGGGCTGACCACGTACAGTCTGCAAAATCACCTGCGCACGACCGTTAAAGACATTGGTCAGATAGAAATAGACGAGCTGTACATCGGGCTCGATAAACGAGGCTGCCACTACGTTATTCCGGTTCAGGCTAAAAGTGGCAAAGACCAGATTGGCGTCGTTCAAACCACCCAAGATGTCCGATTTGTAGAAGAAAAATTTCCCGGGCTCCGCTGCCGCGCAATTGCTGCGCAATTCATGTTGGACGGGATTGTTGCTCTTTTTGAACTGACGCTAGCTGGGGATGAGATCAAAGTGGTCGATGAACGGCACTACCGGCTGGTTCCTGCTTCCAGCCTCGATCAGGACGCACTTCGGAACTATCGACCATAACGCGCTAGCCCCCCATCCTTGCTCCCCCCTCCCCTCAGGCGTAGATAAGGCCCCATACTCTTTACCCCTTACGCCACCGGAGAGACCGCCATGGACAGACACACAAAATCATCCAGCACGCTGGACGCGGTTCTGGCCCGTCAGGAGGCGGGGTTTGAGGCGGCGCTGGGGCGCTATGACCAGCTCCTTCGCATCAAGTCCATCTCCACCGATCCGGCCTACAAGGCAGAGTGCCTCAAGGCCGCGCAGAGCCTCGCCGATGAACTGAGCACCCTCGGCTTTGACGCCCGCGTCGCGCCGGCGATTGGCCATCCCTTTGTCGTGGCCCACCATGAGGGGGCCACAGCCGACGCGCCCCACGTGCTGTTCTACGGCCATTACGATGTGCAGCCGGTTGATCCCTTGAACCTCTGGGAGGCCGACCCGTTCGAGCCGGAGATCAAGACCAGAGCCGATGGCAGCCAGTACATCCGCGCGCGCGGCGCAGCCGATGACAAGGGCCAGCTGCGCACCTTCATAGAGGCCTGCCGCGCCTGGAAGGAAGAGACGGGCACCCTGCCCTGCAAGGTGACGATCTTCTTTGAGGGCGAGGAGGAAAGCGGCTCCCCGAGCCTTGAGGCCTGGCTGACCGAGCACGGACAGGAGATCAGGGCCGATTTCGCGCTCGTCTGCGACACCAATATGTGGGACCGCAAGACGCCCGCCATCACGGCGAGCCTTCGCGGCATGACGGCAGGCGAAGTGACCCTGAAAGCGGCGAGCCGCGATTTGCATTCCGGGCTCTATGGCGGCGCGGCGCGTAACCCGATCACTCTGCTCACCCAGATTCTTGGGGGCCTCCATGACGAGACGGGCCGGGTGACGCTTTCCGGCTTCTATGACGGCGTGGAAGACGTGCCTGCGAGCGTGCTGGCACAATGGAAAGACCTGAATTTCTCTGAGGAGCGCTTCCTTGGCGATATCGGCCTCTCCGTACCTGCAGGCGAACAGGGCCGCATGGTGCTGGAGCAGATCTGGACGCGGCCTACGGCTGAAATCAACGGCATTATTGGCGGCTATACCGGCGAGGGCTTCAAGACCGTGATCCCGGCGCAGGCCAGCGCGAAAATCTCCTTCCGCCTGGTGCCGGGGCAGGACCCGGACAAGGTCTGGAAGGCGTTTGAAGCCCATGTGACCAGCCGCCTGCCCGCAGACTGCGAAGCCGTGTTCCTGCGCCGCGATACCGGCGCGCCAGCCCTCTCGGTGGACGTCACCAATCCGGCCCTGCAGGCATGCGTGGAGGCGCTGCGCGATGAATGGCAGACCGAGCCCGCCCTGATGGGCTGCGGCGGCTCCATCCCCATTGTGGGCGATTTCAAGCGGCATCTGGGGATGGATACCATCCTCGCCGGCTTCGGCCTTGAGGACGACAATATCCACAGCCCGAACGAGAAGTATGAGCTGGAAAGCTTCCGCAAGGGCATACGCTCCTGGGCGCGGATACTGGATCGTCTGGCGGGGTAGCCCCTCTTTCCTTGACTCTCAGCCTCTCCGCGCGTAATGCCACGCGCTCATAAGCAAGCGCACTAACCGCTTGCCTTGCCAGCACACGGAGCCGCATCCCGCATCGACGGGGCGGAACAACTCCCGGAGGCTGGGAAGGTGCCCTGCCCGGCGAAGGCTCGCCCGGCGGGGTGGTTTTGCGTTTGCGCGGTATGCAGACCAAGGGTTTAGGCAGCACATGTTCGACGCGCTGAGCGAAAGACTGTCAGGCGTATTCGACCGGATCACCGGCCGGGGCGCGCTGTCTGAAAAGGACGTGGACGCGGCACTGCGCGAAATCCGCGTGGCCCTGCTGGAAGCCGATGTCGCCCTGCCTGCGGTGAAGGATTTCGTCTCCAAGGTGCGCGAGAAGGCGGTTGGCGAAGCTGTCATCCGCTCGGTCGCTCCGGGCCAGCAGGTCATCAAGATCGTCCATGACGGGCTTGTGGAGTTGCTCGGCGGTGAGGGCGAGCCTGAACGCCTGCAGCTCGAAGGCGAGCCGCCGGTTGCCATCCTGATGGCGGGCCTGCAGGGTTCCGGTAAAACCACCACCACCGCCAAGATCGCCAAGCGCATTGCCGAGCGCGAGAAGAAAAAGGTGCTCGTCGCCTCTCTGGACACGCGCCGCCCGGCTGCCATGGAGCAGCTGGCCCAGATGGCCGAAAAGGCCGGTGTGCCGAGCCTGCCCATCGTCGCGGGCCAGACAGCCGTCGAGATTGCGCGCCGGGCCATGAGCGCGGCCCGCCTGCAGGGCTTTGACGTCGTCATCCTCGATACCGCAGGGCGCACCACGCTGGACGAGGAAATGATGGGCGAGGCGGCGAAAATCGCCTCCGAAACCCGGCCGCGCGAGATCCTGCTGGTCGCCGATGCGCTGACCGGTCAGGACGCGGTGGAGACCGCGCGGCGCTTCAATGAGCGGCTGAAACTGACCGGTCTTGTCCTCACCCGCATGGATGGTGACGGGCGCGGCGGCGCGGCCCTCTCCATGCGCTGGGTCACCGGCCTGCCGATCAAATTCCTCGGCACGTCAGAAAAGATCGATGGCCTTGATGCGTTTGACGCCAAGCGGCTTGCGGGCCGTATCCTCGGGCGCGGCGACATCGTCTCGCTGGTGGAAAAGGCCGCAGCCGAGATTGACCATGACAAGGCCGAAGCCCTCGCCAAAAAGATGGCCAAGGGCAAGTTCGACCTCAATGATCTGCGTGACCAATTGGTCCAGCTGCAGAAAATGGGCGGGCTTGGCGGCATTATGGGTCTCCTGCCCGGCATGAACAAGCAGATGAAGGCGCAGGCCGCCGCCAGCGGGTTTGATGACAAGGCGCTCAAACGCCAGGAAGCCATCATCCTCTCCATGACGCCGCAGGAACGCGCCAAGCCGGACCTGCTCAAAGCCAGCCGGAAAAAGCGCATTGCTGCGGGCGCTGGCGTCGGCGTGCCGGAGGTGAACCGGCTTTTGAAAATGCATATCCAGATGGCCGACATGATGAAGCGCGCCGGCAAGGGCAAGGGCCTTCCCGGCATGCCGGGCGGGCGCATGCCCCCCGGAATGGGTGCTGGCATGGGCGGTCTGGGCGGCGGCGGTCTCGGACCGGCTGCCGATGACCTCCTGAAAGGAAAATCCCCTGCGGGATTAAGTGGTTTGCCGGGCCTGCCGGGCACTGGCGCACCTTTGGGGCCTGATGGCCTGCCGCCCGGCTTCCCGAAGAAGAAATAATCGTTTCAACACCAAAAGGACTACGAACATGGCCGTGAAAATCCGTCTCGCCCGCGCGGGTGCCAAGAAACGCCCCTACTATCGCATCGTCGTGGCTGACAGCCGCGATCCGCGCGATGGCCGCTTCATCGAGCGTATCGGCTCCTACAACCCGATGCTGCCCAAAGACCACGCCGAGCGCGTGACCTTCGACGCCGAGAAAGCCGCCGCCTGGATCAAGAAAGGCGCCAAGCCGACCGACCGCGTCGCGCGCTTCCTCGCCGCTGAAGGCCTCTATGAGTGGAAAGCGGGCAATAACCCGAAGAAGGCCGAGCCGGGCCAGGCCGCCAAGGAGCGTGCCGCCGAGCGCGCCGAGAAGGAAGAAGCCCGCAAGGCCGCTGAAGCCGAAGCCAAGGCCGCTCCGGCTGCTGAAGAGGCTCCTGCCGAAGAGCCGGCCGCTGAAGAAGCTGCCGCCGAGGCCCCGGCCGAAGAGGCCGCTGCCGAGGAAGCCCCGGCTGAAGAAGAAAAGGCTTAATCAGCCTCAACGTCGTCATTCCCGCGCAGGCGGGAATCCAGCAGCTGCTGGCATCTGCCGGCACAAGCAGATCGACTGGATTCCGGACAGCCCTTCATCCGAAGGGCTTCCGGAATGACGAGATGAGATGATGATCCCATGACCACCCCCCTCATCGTCATTGCCGCCATTGTGGGCGCCCATGGGGTGAGGGGCGAGGCGAAGCTGCGCGCCTTTGGCGATGCGGCCAATGTCGCCTCTTACGGCCCGTTCCTCGACAAGGACGGCAAGGCGATCCTCACGCCGAAATCGGCCCGCTCATCGGGTGGTGAAGCGGTGATCGTCTCGTTTAAAGAGCCCATCACCCGCGAGCAGATCATGGCGATGAAGGGCACGCTCCTTCATGTGCCCCGCTCCGCCCTGCCAGAACCGGACGAGGACGAGTTCTACTATACCGACCTGATCGGCCTCTCGGCCGAGCATCTGGACGGCTCTCCCGCTGGCCAGGTGAAGGCCGTGCATGATTTCGGTGCCGGCGAGATACTCGAGCTCACCACCCTCGAAGGCGCGCTCTTCATCCCCTTCACCCGCGAGGCGGTGCCGGTGGTGGAACTCGCCAATTCCCGCCTCGTCATCAACCCGCCCGAGACAATCGATGCGGGCGATGAGGGGGTGGAGAACTAGCAGCACGCCCGCTTTGCGCTTGCGCCTCTGACTTTTGCCCGCTTAACCTTCCCCCGCAAGTTGCAAGGGGGCTGCGCAATGATCCTGATACTGGCAAGTGCCTTGGCGCTGATATCCGAATCGGTGGTGTGCGACCTCACCCCGCAAGGCCATGACATCCCGCAACACGGACCCACCGGCTTCACTGTGGCCTGCCCGGCAGATCACGAAGATGCGGCCGCCATCCAGTCTGCCGCCGAAGCCGCGATTGCCGCGATGGATCTGCCATTGCCACGCCTGCGCCGTCAGGGCGGAAATCCACCGCCCATGCTCCGGGCAGCCCGCCAGATGCGAATGCAGATGGAGGGCGGCTCGTGGCAGCCTGCCCCCGCGCAGGCACTGGTGCAGGCAGCGCCTGTACTGTCCGGGCGGACCACCGCGCGAGGATCGGTCAGCATGCTCTGCGCGATCGGATTTACGCCCGGTGCCAACGGGGCGGATCCGCAGCCGAATACAGCGTGTATCAGCAACCCCGCAATAGATACGGTCGTACGCCAGCAAACCGCAGCAATGATGCAACTGGCGCCTCTCTGGCGCTTTGCGCCTGTTAACGCCTCCTACTGCGACGACAGGCGCTTCGAGATTGCCGCCACCCAGCTGGACCGGGCCACCGGCGAGCAGGAGGAAGCGCCTCCCGCTCCCGATCCGGACTTGCTGCCAAACCTCTGCGAAGCGGGATAGGCGGCCACGATGATCCTGATACTGGCAATCGCTCTGACCGCTTCCCAGCCTGTTACTTGCGCTCTGACGGCGCTGGGGGACGATATCCGCGATCAGGGGCCAACTGGTTTCACCGTTGAGTGCCCGGCAGATCACGCGGATGCCGCCGCCATACAATCTGCCGCCGAAGCCGCGATTGCCAGGGTGGATTTGCCATTGCCGCATCAGCGCGTCACCAACCGGGGCAATCGGACCTATTACGAAACAGCCGATACACTACTGATGGAGCGCGGGCAGGGCGGTGCATGGAGACCGTCGCTCGGTCAGGTTCTTGTCAGAGGCGTCCCGGCCTTCCCTCCCCGCGCCGTTGAAAATGGTGCCCGTCACATGCTGTGCGCGCTCGCTCTGCGTCCTGCGGCAAACGGCGTTGACCCCGCGCCTGACGTGCAGTGCATCAGTAATCACAACAGCACCTTCGTCATCCGTCTGCTCACCGGCGCCATGCGCGAAACTGCCGGACGCTATCGGTTCGCGCCTGTCGATGTCCGGTACTGTCTGGATGAACAGGTGTCAGCCCACGCCACGGTCATAGTAATGCCGGGAAGGCGGCTCGAGCAGCCCGCGCCGCCGCCCGATCCGTCTGTCCTTCCCAACTTGTGCGACGGCGGGTAGCTGCGCCATGTGGGCAGCACTCCTGACCGGGCTACAGCTCCTCGCGGTCGATCCGGGCGATGAGCTGGCGTGTAGCGTGATCGACGCCGTCATCGCGCACCATCTGCGAGGCAGCTCGCAGACCGCAGAGCAGGTGTGTTTCGGCGACGAGTTTGATGAGCCTTCCGACGAGTGCGTCGAGCTTGCGGTGGTGCGCCGCGTCGAGTTACAGGCAGCGCCTTTCGATCCCTGGAACAATCCGCATTCGCCAGACACCGTGCTGGACTCGGCAGACCTGCCCGTCATCCTTGCTGAGCGCGAGAGGCGGGTGACCGAAGCGGCGGCGGACCCGGAGCTTGCGGCAAGCCGGGCCGGGGCGTTTCTGGACCGCTACCGGCCTAATATTGAGCAGCCCGCAGGGCCGCTGGCTGAGGGCCTAGCCGAGACGTTTGCCGAAAGCGCAGCGGACATGCGCCCTATAAGCTGCGAGCTCGATGGCGTGGCGATTGTCGACGCGTTCTCCGAACCGGCTTCACTGCCGCCGGGAACTGCCAGTTATCAGTATACCTTCGCCGTATCCCGGCCGGCGATTTCCCGTGATGGACAACACGCGCTGATACTGGCGTCCCGCCATACAAGGTATGCCGCACGGCTGCGTGACGGCCGGATACTGCCAGCAGGTATGGCCGCCCATTGGGGTGGTTGGACGTGGGTAACGCTTGAACGCGCCGGTGATGGCTGGAACGTGGTGTTCGAGACAGGCATCCACTCCTACAACTAGCCCCCTTGCCCCATCGCGCCTGCTGGCGCATACACCCCCTCCCATGACCTTCACCGCCACCGTTCTCACCCTCTATCCGGAAGCCTTTCCTGGCGCGCTGGGCGTGTCGCTGATCGGCACTGCGCTCAAAGAGGGCAAATGGGCGCTAGAGACGGTGGACATCCGCGCATTTTCCCGTCATAAGCACGCCTCCGTTGATGACACCCCCGCTGGCGGCGGCCCTGGCATGGTGCTGCGCCCGGATGTGATTGCGGAGGCGGTGGACAGTGTGGAGCGTAAGGCGCGCCCGCTGATCTGCCTCACACCGCGCGGCAAACCGCTCTCTCAGACCATGGTCCGGGAGTGGGCGGAAGGGCCGGGCGTGATTTTGGTATGCGGGCGCTTTGAAGGCTTCGACCAGAGGGTCATCGAGGCGCGCGGCATGGAAGAGGTAAGCGTCGGCGATGCCGTCCTTGCCGGTGGAGAGATACCCGCGCAATACCTCATCGAGGCGTGCGTGCGGCTGATCCCCGGCGTGCTGGGCAAGATGGCCTCGACCGAAGACGAGAGTTTCGAGGGTGATCTCCTCGAATATCCCCAATACACCCGCCCGCGGGTGTGGGAGGGGCAGGAGATCCCCGAAGTGCTGCTGGGCGGCGACCATGGAAAGGTCGCTCACTGGCGGCGCGAGCAGGCAGAACAGGCAACGAAGGACCGCCGGCCGGATCTCTGGGAGAGATATCAGCGGCGGGATGGAGAGACGAGATGAACCTCATTCAGAAGCTCGAGCAGGAAGAAGCCGCGCGCGTTCTTGGCGAGAAAGTGCTCCCGGAATTTTCCGCCGGTGACACGCTGATCGTCGGCGTGCGCATCCGCGAAGGCGAGCGCGAGCGCGTCCAGCGCTTTGAAGGCGTCTGCATCGCGCGCTCAGGCGGCGGGCTCAATGAGAGCTTCACCGTACGCAAGATCTCGTTTGGCGAAGGTGTCGAGCGCGTATTCCCGCTCTACTCCCCGCTGGTGGAAAGTATCGAAGTGAAGCGCAAGGGCCATGTGCGCCGCGCCAAGCTCTACTATCTGCGCGACCGCCGTGGTAAGTCCGCGCGTATCGCCGAGCGCACCTCGGGCCACGGTATCGAGAGCCGCGACTAATCGTTTCCGCATCGCCGGAATGCAAGAACGCCCATCGGCAACGGTGGGCGTTTTTCGTGTTTGCACCCCGCGCCGCCGTCATGGATTTGTCACTGCCACTGGCGCGCCAGACCGGCTAGTCTTCCGGCCGAAGCGGATTCAGCCTTGGGGGCCCTCATGTCATTCCTGCGCACCAGTCTTCTCCTGCCTGCCCTGCTCGTAGCGCTCGCAGCCTGCAATCCGGCAGACGAGACGCCCGCCGGGGACATGCCCCCGCCCCAGGGCGCGCCTGACGCGATTTCAGGGCAACTGGCCGAGGATGCCAGCGAGATCGGCACCTTCCCCACCCTGACGGGTGAGTTGCCCGCCATCGTCGCGCACCGGGGTGCCAGCGGATATTTCCCCGAACATACCCTGCCCGCCTTCCAGCTCGCCAATGAGCAGGGCGCGGACATTCTCGAACCCGACCTGATGGTCTCGCGCGATGGCGTGCTGATCGTGCGTCACGACCCCTACCTCTCCACCTCCACCGACGTCGCCGACCGGCCCGAGTTTGCCGACCGCCGCCGCGAGCTGATGGGCCATGAAGACTGGTGGGTGATGGACTTCACCGCGCAGGAGCTGCAATCGCTCAACGCCCGGCAGGTCTTCCCCGACCGCCCGCAGGAGCATAATGACCGCTTCCCTGTCATGACCTTTGGCGACTTCCTCGACATGGTGGAAGGGATGGAGGCGCGCTGCCGGTGTGAAATCCCGGTCGAGCCGGAGATCAAGCTGCCGGCTGAACACACCGCCATGGGGCTTGATCCGGCTCCCATCCTCATCGCGGAGCTGGAAGCGCGCGGGCTCAACACCGAAGACTCGCTGGTCATCATCCAGTCCTTCGATGCGCCGTTTCTCGAACGCCTGCGCCCGATGACGCCGCTGCCGCTGGCCATGCTGCACTATGGTGATGAGGAAGGCGGCAACATGAATGGCTACAGCCTTGAGCAGGTGGCCGAATTTGCCGATGCCATCGGCCCCTATAAGGGCCTGCTGCTGAACCCTGACGGCTCCAGCACCGGCTATCTCGAACACGCCCATGCGCTGGGTCTGGTGGTCCACACCTGGACGCACCGCGATGACCGGCCTTCCTTGCTCGCCGACGGCGATACCGATGACGAGCTGCGCGCCCTGTTCGCGCTGGGCGTGGACGGCGTGTTCACCGACTTTCCTGATACGGCGGTGCGCATCCGCGAGGAAATGCTGAACGCTGAATAGATTTTTCATCGCTCTGCGGGCAGGTTTGGCGTCTTCGACATCCTCGTGAGGCCAGCCCATGGACCGCCGCTCTGCCCTGAAACTCCTGTCTGGTGCAGGGCTTGGCCTTGCCGCCGCGCCTCTGGTCTCTGCGGGCCGTGCAGGCGCACGCACGCCCTCGCTGGACCAGCCGCCAAACTTCATCCCCGCAGACATCTCGCCGCGCCGGATCATCCGTCAGGTGGTGGGACTGCGTCCCTTCCGCGAGGCGGGCTATGTGGTGCGTGCCGAGCGCTTTGACCGGCGCAAGACGCTTGTTCACCATTACGGCCATGGCGGCGCGGGCGTGACGATGAGCTGGGGCACAGCCGCCGAGGCCGAGCGCGCGCTTCTCGAGGCCACGTCCGAGCGTTCTGTCGCCGTGCTGGGCTGCGGGGTGATCGGGCTGACGACCGCGCTTCTGCTGCGCCGCCGGGGCATGGATGTGACCATCTATGCGCAAAGCCTGCCGCCCCACACCACCTCGAATATCGCAGGCGCGGTCTGGGGGCCGTCCAGCCTCTATCGCCGCCACGCCGTAGACGAAGCCTTTGTGGCGCGCTTCGTGGATGCCGCGCGGGTCAGCCAGCGCGCCTTCCAGCACTACGCACAAGATCCGCGCTACGGCGTGTACTGGCTGCGCCAGTATGATTTCTCACTGCGCACGCCAGACGGCCCGCGCGAGCCGCAGCCGCTCGACCATCTCTATCCCGGCCTCATCCGCCATACCGACCCCGATCGCTGGTTCGGCTATCCAAGCGTGATTGAAAACCACGTGCTGATGATCGATCCGGACATATATTTGCGCGCCCTGATGGCCGATTTTGAAAACGCAGGCGGGCGCATCGTCACGGCGCACTTTGAAACGCCATCAGACGTGGCACGCCTCTCCGAGCGGGTGATCGTCAACTGCACGGGGCTGGGTGCGCGCGATCTCTTCGGGGATGACAAGCTACGGCCCATGGCAGGCCAGCTGACCATGCTGCTGCCGCAGCCGGAGCTCGATTACGCCTATAGCGCGTGGGAGGGCGGGATACTCTACATGTTCCCGCGCCGCAGCTCGGTCGTGCTCGGCGGCACGACAGACCTCGATCTGGCCGACACCCACCCCTCAGCCGATGAAACCGCCCGCCAGCTGGATGGCCATGCGCGCATCGCCCGGCGGGTTGCGGGAATTGAGCGGGTGGGGGAGTAGGTATTGTCGCCTTTCTCCCTCCGTTTACGGGGGGAGTGGCCCGAAGGGCCGAGGGGCGGATTTTGAAAAGAAAAGCTTCCCCCCTCCGTCAGCTACGCTGACACCTCCCCCGTAAACGGGGGAGGAAAGCGTCTATTCCGCGGACCGGCGCTCACCCCCTGAACGGGTCCTGCATCAGGATCACGTCCTCGCGCTCCGGGCTGGTAGAGACCATGGCGACGGGAGTTTGGATCAGCTCCTCGATACGGCGCACATATTTCACCGCCTCGGCTGGCAGATCAGCCCAGGAGCGCGCGCCTTTGGTCGAGCCGCTCCACCCTTCCATTTCCTCATAGACGGGCGTGACGCGCGCCTGATCGGCGGTAGAGGCGGGCAGGCGGTCAATGATTTTCCCGTCCAGCTCATACCCGGTGCAGACTTTAAGCGTTTCAAATCCGTCCAGCACATCCAGCTTGGTCAGCACGATGCCGTTCAGCCCGTTAATCTTGGCAGACTGGCGCACCAGCACGGCGTCAAACCAGCCGCAGCGGCGCTGGCGGGAGGTGACGGTGCCAAACTCATGGCCCTTCTCTCCGATCAGGCGGCCGGTCTCGTCAGTCAGCTCGGTCGGGAACGGGCCTTCGCCCACGCGCGTGGTGTAGGCCTTCACGATGCCCAGCACATAGCCGGTCTTGCCGGGGCCAACGCCTGTACCGGCTGCGGCCTGGCCTGAAACCGTGTTGGAGCTGGTGACGAAAGGATAGGTGCCGTGATCCACATCAAGGAAGGCACCCTGGGCGCCTTCAAAGAGGACTTTCTTGTCCTCAGCGATGGCCTCATCCAGCAGCCGCCAGACCGGCGCGGCATAGGGCAGGATTTTCGGCGCGATCTCCAGCAATGAGGCCACCAGCTCGTCAGCACAGTATTCCGCCTCGCCATAGCCACGGCGCAGCGCGTTGTGATGGTGCAAGAGGTCGGCCACACGGGCGCGCAGCCCCTTTTCGTCAGCCAGATCAATCACGCGCACGGCCCGGCGGCCGACCTTGTCCTCATAGGCAGGGCCGATGCCGCGGCGCGTGGTGCCGATCTTCATGCCGTCGTCCAGGGTTTCGCGGAAGCCATCAAGCTCGCGGTGAACGGGCAGGATGAGGGCAGCCGTCTCGGCGATCTTTACCAGATCAGGCGTAATCGCGACGCCCTGCGCGCGCACCTTCTCCACCTCGGCCAGGAAAGCCCAAGGATCGATGACAACACCATTGCCCAGAAGCGAGAGCTTGCCGCGCACGACACCGGAGGGCATCAGCGACAGCTTGTAGACCACCCCGTCCACGACCAGCGTGTGACCGGCATTATGCCCGCCCTGAAAGCGCGCCACCACATCTGCCCTGAGGGACAGCCAGTCGACAATCTTGCCCTTGCCCTCGTCACCCCACTGGGCGCCGACGACGACTACATTGGCCATGAGAGAAACTCCGCTTGATATGCGGAATGACGGCTTAAACGCCCCTTGGCACCGGGGCAAGCCCGGTTGGCCGCTGACCCTGAATCAGGTTTGCCTGCCTGCAGGCGATAAATGGGAGAGAGACATGAAGTTCCGTATCCAGACCATCAGCCCGGCACTGGCGGGCGTTGCATTGCTTGCCTCGGCGGCCAGCGCGCAATGCGATACCAGCCAGCTGGAAGAGCTTGCTTTCGTGAACGGCAGCTGGAACGCCTATGCATGGGACGGCAGCTTTGCCGGCCAGCGCTATTTCGTGCTCGACGGGGATGGCTGCGGCGCGGTGGAGCTGGCGGTTCAGGGCGAGATGTTCAGCCCGCACCGCAATCTCGGCCTCAACAGCCAGGACGGTCTGTGGATCGAGCGCGCGACCATGGATGATGCCAGCGTGGAAATGTCCGGCCCGCTTGGCGCGGACGGCGTGCTGGCCATGGAGGGCCTGCTCACCGAGGCTGATGGGCGCGAGATGCCGGTACGCGCACGCTGGGCGGCGCGCGATGACGGCACGATGATCCACAAACAGGAAATCCGCTATGGCAGCGGCCAGCCATGGAGCATTTTGCGGGCCTATACCTATGTCCGCCCCGAGGAAGACCCCAACGGGCCGGAACCCGCCATGAACGCGACGGGTCCGGAGCTTGGCGAGGACGCGTTCGGCAGCTAGGGCCTGTCCTCATAAAGGCCCTACCGCCCGAAGCGCCAGCTGATACGCGCGCCAACCTCATCAAGGCCCTGATTGCGGCCCTGGCCGAGGATCTGGCCGTTGGAGAAGTGCTCGTAATACACGCCCACAGCGACGTTTGGCGTCACCGCATAGTCCAGTCCCAGCTGGGTGTGGAAGAGCAAGCGCGAGCCCAGCAGGGCGCGCGAGCTGGCCAGGCGGATACGATCGGGATCATTGGGCGGCAATTGCGATACGTCACGCACACCGTCGTGATAGGCGACACCAAAACCGCCATCCACCGACCAGTTCTCTGAAAAATGCCCGGTCCACAGGAAGCCCGCCGCGCCCAGATTGGTGTTCCCGGCCGAATTGAACGAGCCATAGAGATAGGGGCGCGGCGACCAGACCGGTGACAGGAAGTCCGGGCTGTCAAACACGACCTGCCCGGTTATCTGCACCCCGTCCTCGATGCTGCGGGCCAGATCATGGGCGACGACGCCCAGCCGGATTTCGCTGATCTGGGCTTGCGCCATACCAGCGGAGAAAGACAAGGCCAGAAGGCCAGCAATTAACGACGTGCGCATGGGAATCCCCCGGTTGAACGGGTTCACCATATGGCGGAATGCAAGGAAGGAAAAGCGGCCTGTTGGACGCAAGGTGGGACCCGCCACGGCGCCGCGCCGGCGCTCCATCGCCCCCCTCAGTGCGATTTGTGTGCCGCGCTGGGACATCCGGGCGGATCCCGGCACACGCTTCGCAAGATTGGTGCTCACGAGGGTGC
Source organism: Glycocaulis sp. (assembly GCF_050485565.1). GTDB lineage: Bacteria > Pseudomonadota > Alphaproteobacteria > Caulobacterales > Maricaulaceae > Glycocaulis. Next base: position 100,132 of record NZ_JBJHBQ010000005.1, read on the forward strand.
GCCTCGCCGGAGTCGGCATCTCCAGCCAGTCATGACTAGCGGCCAAGAAAGGCGGTTAATGTGCGTTAATGGGGCAATTGCGCGGCGGAACGGCAGGCTTGGCCCGTATCGACATTCAGCCTAGGGCCGGTAGGGAATTATCGCATCGAGCTCCAGCGTATAGGCCACAGCGGCCAGATCCGTGTCCTGGCGCTGCACGCGGATCACCCCTTCGGCGTAGATCGGATCCCACAGCCCGGCAACCTCCACCGGCTCGGATGTTTCCACATAGACCAGCTGGTTGGGCGGGGGCGGCGGCACGTGGATGCACGCGCCTACATAGGGAACCAGCAGGAAGCGGGTCACCCGTCCGCCGGAAAAATAGTCAAACGGCAGAATATAGCCGCCAAGCCGGACGCGCTGGCCGTCCAGCTCCTCGACCGCGGCAAAGCTCATGATCTGGGGAAACTGCTCGGCGCCGAAATGGTCAAACCCCATCTCTATCGCCTGCATCTGCTGCAGACGGGCCAGCCGCTCGCCCTCGCCTTCGGGCAGCAGGTCGGCCCAGACAATGGACCGCGCAGCATCGCCATCACCGGCACGGGCGACGCCCACCAGCAGGCTGGCGGCAAAAAAGAGGCAGATCAGAAGAGCGCGTAACACCATGGGCGGAATGTGTGCACACACTCCGCCCCCGGCAAGCACGGCTTACACGTTATAATATAACGTAGATTAGCGGATGGAGAGCGTGGCCGAGGATGCGGTGAGCGTTTCTGACGCGCTGCGCGTGCCGTCGAAAAACTGAATGTTCACGCGCTCAAGACGGTCAAATCCGTCAAACATCGCGCGGGTATCCACACGGGTAAGCCGGGTGGGCGCAGAGCACGCATAGGTCCAGGTCACAAAGCCGTCAGAATAGCGCCGTTCGTCGTCACCATGGCTGTGGCTGTGGCCATGCCCATGGTCATGCGGCGGTGTTTCGGCTTCGCTGTGATCGCCGTAATGATCGTGAGCGTGGTCGTGGTCGTGATCGTGATCGTGATCCGCCTCATCATGGTCATGCCCGTGATGATCGTGGTCATGGTCATGCGGCTCCTCGCCATCATGGTCCATATGCTCATGGTCATGGTCGTGATCACCGGAATGGGCTTCGGCAGGCGGGAAACCTTCAAGCAGTGTTTCGGTGAGGCTGCATCCGGCCTCGGCATTGAAGGCCGGGCGGACATCACCCTCAAGCGCCGCAATCGCAGCCGCCACCAGCGCATACTCGTCCGCGTTACGCGGCGCGCGTTCAAAGCCGATCAGATTATAGAGCGGGCTTTCCAGCTCCGTGACCAGCGTACCGTCCGGATTGAGCGCTACGGCCAGCTCGGCAAGCCCGTGAACATGTGTCCCGGCGTGGCGGTGCTCATGTTCCTGCGCAAGGGAAGGGGCGGTCAGGGCGGTACCGGCAAGAAGCGTGGCAAGGGCGAGGCGTTTCATGGCTGCTCTCCTGATTGGCTCACACGATGAACGTTTGTGTACCCATCGCTGTTCCGCGCCGAGGCTGGACCGCCTACGGGGCCAAAATGCGGCGCAGCGGAAATGACCAGCGCGTCATCATGGGCGTGATCGTGGTCGTGGGCGTGATGATGATGGTGATCGTGTCCGGCCCTGTGCGCCGCCGTCAGGCCGGTGGCAGCAACGATGCCCAGCACCACCATCGGAACGGCGCGGCGAAGCCCGCCTGTGCGGGCATGGACCAGAAGATGGGCGGCGGCCACATGGATCAGCACCCCGGCAGCAAGGCCCAGCAATCCGGCCACCAGCGCGGGCGACAATGCGCCTGCAAACGGCGCAGTGGCACCGGCAAAGACAAGCGTGGAAACACCCGCAGCCAGGAAGGACCAGAGCGCGGCGCGGCCATCGCTTAACCCGGCGCGCTGCAGAAGGATGAAGCATACGGCCGCATCAGCCGGTTTGTGCAGAAGCAGGCCCGCACCGGCAGCCAGGCCGGAAAAGGAATCCGAGGCAAAGGCGATCGTGTAGGTCAGCCCGTCAAAAGCGGCGTGCAAGGCAATCGCCAGCACGGGCGCGAGCGCGGCAGCGGCCTCCCGGTCCGGCGCAAACAGGCCCGCAGCCCGGCGCAAGACCAGGCCCATCACCAGACCGGCCCCGATCATCCACACCGCAATCGGGGAACCCGCCAGCGATTCCGGGATCAGGTGAAGGACGGCAATCGTCAGAAGAAGACCAGCGGAAAACGCGGCCAGCAGCGGCGAATGGGCGCGCGTAAACCCGGCAGCCACACGCATGCCGGCAAGCGTGATCAGGACCACGCCTGCGGCCAGCAGGGCAAATACGAAGGTGAGCGTCACCGAGTCCAAAACGGCTCCAGACCGGCAGTATCAGCGCCATCGGGCGCGCTGCCGTAACGTTATTCTGTAACAAGGTCTGGATTTAGCGGTTCAGCGCCGCGCTGGCAAGGCGGGGCGGGTGAAAAAGGTGTGGGCAGAGCGGGAGCCTACTCCTGATCACCCATCATGGACTGCATATAGCGGTCCTCGCCGATGCGGCCAATGAGTTCGAGCTGGGTTTCGAGGAAATCGATATGCTCTTCTTCCGATTTCAGGATCACTTCGAGCAGGTCGCGTGAGCCATAATCACGCACGTCCTCGCAATAGGCGATGGCGTCCTTGTAGATCGGGTGGGCTTTCAGCTCGGCCTTGAGATCGAGCTCCAGACATTCTTTGAGCGTCTCGCCGATCATCACCTTGCCCAGATCCTGCACATTGGGCAGGCCCTCGAGGAAGAGGATACGGTCGATGAGCATATCGGCATGCTTCATCTCGTCGATGGATTCCTCGTACTCGATCTTGGCGATTTTGTTGAAGCCCCAGTTCTTGAACATGCGGGCATGCAGGAAATACTGGTTGACCGTGGTCAGCTCCAGTTTGAGCGCCTTGTTGAGATGCTCGATAACGCCGCTATCGCCTTTCATGGCCCTCGCCTCCTGCCGGTTTGCCTGATTTGCGCACAGACTACAGGATGGAGAGCGGAGGCGAAAGCCCAAGCCCCTGATTTTGTTTGCTTTTGTTTCTAAGAGGCGTTTGCAGCGGAGCCTATTCGGCGGCGATGGCGTGCGGCATCGGCGCCATCGGCGCGAGCGATTGCTCGATCAGGCTGGCCGCCTCTTCAAAGCAGCGCCCGCAGCGCGGCTTGGCCCCGCACGCCTTGAACGCGCTGGTCACGTCCTGCGCGCCGCCTTTGGCGGCATCGCGGAACTGCGAGCATTTTAGGGCGTTGCAGATGCACACATACATGGGCGGGCGGACCTTTAATGCTGGAGAACGCGCCCTTATCGCGACGCATTCGCATTTGCATGTCTCACACCTGCGAATGATTGTCAATTACGTCGTTCAGACGCTTCATTCTCTGCGCTTGCGGAAGTGTCATCTTCATGTTGCAATGCAGCACTTGTACGGACAAAGCGAGGGCCTGTTTGACGCGCGCCGTGCAGCCGACTTCACTAGTTTCTCGCCGAGAAGGAGAGCGCCATGCTCCGTTTCACAGAGCTGGACCAGAGCTACCCTGCCAAGCGCCCCGCCAAGGAGCGGCGCGGCGATTTCGGTGAGATTTACGCCCCCTTCAACCCGAAGGCCGGAGCCGATCAGGCCGCGCGCTGCTCCCAGTGCGGTGTGCCCTTCTGCCAGTCGGGCTGCCCGCTGCATAACGATATTCCAGACTGGCTGATGCTGGCGGCGGAAGGGCGCATGGAAGAGGCGTGGGAGCGCTCCAGTGCCACCTCCACCATGCCGGAGATTTGCGGCCGCATCTGCCCGCAGGACCGTCTGTGCGAGGGGTCGTGCGTGATCGAGCAGTCCGGCCATGGCGCGGTCACTATCGGGGCGGTGGAAACCCATATCACCGAGACCGCGTGGAAAGAGGGCTGGATAAAGCCCATCCGGGTGAAGCGCGAAACCGGCTTCAGCGTCGGCGTTGTCGGGGCTGGCCCGGCGGGCCTTGCCGCGGCAGAGCGCCTGCGTGAGCAGGGCCATTCCGTCACCATCTATGACCGCCATGACCGGGCGGGCGGGCTACTGGTCTATGGCATTCCCAATTTCAAGCTGGACAAAACGGTCGTGGAACGGCGCACGCAGCGCCTCGAACAGAGCGGCGTGGCGTTTCAGCTCAATACCGAGCTTGGCAAAGATGTGAGCCTTGATGAGCTGCGCGAGCGCCATGACGCGGTGTTCCTCGCCATCGGCACCTACAAGGCGCGCGCGCTCACCTGCCCCGGCTCTGGCAGTGAGGGCCTGATCCCGGCGCTGGACTATCTCATCGCCTCCAACCGGCGCGGATTTGGCGAGACGATTGCCGATGAAGCCCGCCTGCAAGCCAAAGGCCGCAAGGTGGTCGTCATTGGCGGCGGGGATACCGCGATGGATTGTGTGCGCACGGCGATCCGTCAGGGCGCGTCTAGTGTCACCTGTCTCTACCGGCGCGACCGGGAGAACATGCCCGGCTCCATCCGCGAGGTCGCCCACGCCGAAGAAGAGGGCGTGGTATTTGAATGGCTTTCCGCGCCGCTGGCGCTCAAAGGCGACGCCACCACGCTGTCGGGCGTGCGTGTGCAACGCATGGGGCTGGGCGCGCCCGACGCGGATGGCCGCCGCCAGCCGGTCGTGCTGGAAGGCACCGAAACCGACATGGACGGTGATCTGGTCATCGCGGCGCTCGGCTATGAAGCCGAAGACATGGATACGGCCTGCGGCGGGGGTGGCCCTGTACTGACCCCGCGCGGCACGGTGCGCGTGACCGAACGCTGCCGCACCAGCATCCCCGGCGTCTATGCGGGCGGCGACATTGTGCGCGGCGCGTCTCTGGTGGTCTGGGCCATAAAGGATGGCCAGGACGCCGCCGCCACCATCCATGCCGATCTGATGGCGCGTGTCGCCGAAGAGCAGACGCGCGAGCTGGAGCCTGCCGAATGAGCGAGATCACGCAATACCTGCAAGGCCGCCAGCGCCTGATCGAGGCGGGCAGCTATGACCCGGCTTCTGAACGCGATGCGTGCGGCGTTGGCCTTATCGCCGCCATTGACGGCCAGCCGCGCCGCGAAGTGGTGGAGCTGGCGATCAAGTCGCTTAAAGCCGTCTGGCATCGCGGCGCGGTCGATGCCGATGGCAAGACCGGTGACGGGGCGGGCGTGCGTGTCGGCGTGCCGCAGGATTTCTTCAAGGAGCAGGTGGCGCGCACCGGCCATGTGCCGGGCGAAGGCCCGGTCGCCGTGGGCATGATCTTCCTGCCGCGCACCGATTTTGCCGCGCAGGAGCGCGGACGCACGATTGTCGAGACTGAAATCCTGCGTGCGGGCTTCCGGCTCTATGGCTGGCGCCAGACGCCGATTGACCCGTCCTGCCTGGGCGAAAAGGCCAACGCTACCCGGCCCGCCATCGAACAGATCCTGTTTGATGATCCGCGCGGCAAGAAGGCCCATATCCTCGACCGCCAGCTCTATATCGTGCGCCGCCGTATCGAGAAGCGCGCCCGCGAGGAGAATTTGCCGGGCTTCTATATCGCCTCGCTCTCCACGCGCGACATCATCTACAAGGGCATGTTCCTGGCCGAAGCCATTGACCGCTTCTACCCGGACCTGAAGGACGAGCGCTTCGTCTCCTCCTTCGCCATCTTCCACCAGCGCTATTCGACCAACACCTTCCCCGAATGGCGTCTCGCCCAGCCTTTCCGCATGCTCGCCCATAATGGCGAGATCAATACGCTCAAAGGCAATGTGAACTGGATGAAAAGCCATGAGATTCTCATGGCGTCCAAAGCCTTTGCCGACGCCGAAGATGTGGTCAAACCCGTTATCCAGGCAGGCTCGTCAGACTCCGCCGCCCTCGATCAGGTGTTCGAGGTGCTGGTGCGCGCCGGGCGCACCGCGCCCATGGCCAAGGCCCTCCTCATCCCCGAGGCCTGGTCGAAAAAGGCCGATATCATGCCGGCCCGCTGGCGCGGTCTCTACGAGCACTGCAATTCGGTGATGGAGCCGTGGGACGGCCCGGCAGCGCTCGCCGCCTGTGACGGGCGCTGGGCGGTGGCGGGGCTGGACCGCAATGGCCTGCGGCCCTTGCGCTGGCTGCGCACCCATGACGATCTGCTGGTGGTCGGGTCTGAAACCGGCATGACGCCCCTGCCCCAGTCACGCGTGGCGCGGCGCGGCTCCATCGAGCCGGGACGCATGGTGGCCGTCGATCTCGATGCCGGGCGCTTCTACGACGCCAATGAGATACTCGACCATCTGGCCGCCAAGCACCCCTATGACGAATGGCTGTCCAATATCCGCGATATCGAGGCGGAGGTCGGCCCCGGCCCGGAACCGGTCCTGTGGGACGAGGCGATGCGCGCGCGCCGTCAGGCCGCAGCCGGGCTTACCCTTGAAGATATCGAGATCATCCTTGCGCCCATGGCCGAGGACGGCAAGGAAGCCATCGGCAGTATGGGCGATGACAGTCCGCTCGCCGTGCTCTCCACGCGCTACCGGCCTGTCTATCACTATTTCCGGCAGAATTTCTCGCAAGTGACCAATCCGCCCATCGACCCGCTGCGCGAAGGCCGGGTGATGAGCCTGAAAACGAGATTCAAGAATCTCGGAAACATCCTCGCCAGCGACGAGACCCAGACCGATGTGTTCGTGCTGGACAGCCCGATCCTCACCAATGGCATGTATCAGCGCCTGCGCGGCGTGCTGGGCGAGGGCGTGGCCGAAATCGATTGTACCTTCGCGCTTGAAGACGCTTCCGGCGACGGCACAGGGCTTCGCGATGCGCTGGACCGTATCCGTGCCGATGCAGCCAGCGCCGTGCGGGACGGCAAGGCACAGCACCTCATCCTCACCGATGAGGCTCTGGGGCCGGAGCGCTGCGCGGTGCCGATGGCGCTGGCGGTGGGCGCGGCCCACACGCACCTGACGCGCGAGGGGCTTCGCACCCATGTCTCGCTGAATGTACGCGCCGCCGATGCGATGGACGCCCATGCCTGCGCGGTGCTGATCGGCCTCGGCGCAACTACCGTGAACCCCTATGTCGCCTTTGAGACGGTGGTGACACGCACGCTGCGCGGCCTCGGCCAGCTGACACCGGAAAAGCGCGCCTTCCAGATGAAGAAGGCGCTTGATGCAGGCCTGATGAAAATCCTCTCCAAGATGGGGATTGCGGTCATCTCCTCCTATCGCGGCGGGTGCAATTTCGAGGTTCTGGGCCTCTCGCGCGCCGTGGCCTCGGAATATCTGGGCGGGGTGACCAGCCGCATCTCGGGCGTCGGCCTTTCCGGCCTTGAACAGAAGCTCGCCGAGCTGCACCGCTGGGCGTGGGACGCCGAAGGCGCAGTGCGCCTGCCCGTCGGCGGCTTCTACCGCCAGCGTAGCTCCGGCGAGGTGCACGCGGTCGAAGCGAAAAGCGTCACCGCCCTGCAAAAGGCCGTCCGCAACGAGGATTACGCCTCCTTCCGCCAGTTCGTGGAGCTGCAGGCGGCCAAGCCGCCCATCCAGCTGCGTGATCTTCTGGATATGCGCGCGCTTGGTCCCTCGATAGACATTTCAGCCTGCGAGAGCGTCAACGAGATACGCCAGCGCTTTGTCACGCCCGGCATGAGCCTTGGCGCGCTCTCGCCTGAAGCCCATGGTGCGCTGAACGTTGCCATGAACCGCATAGGCGCCAAATCGGTCTCCGGCGAGGGCGGGGAAGACCCGGCCCGCTACAAGCCTCTGCCGAATGGCGATAATATGAACTCCGCTGTGAAGCAGATCGCGTCAGGCCGGTTCGGCGTCACCGCGCAATACCTCAATGAATGCCGCGAGATAGAGATCAAGGTCGCGCAAGGGGCAAAGCCCGGCGAGGGCGGCCAGTTGCCCGGCTTCAAGGTGACGGAGTTTATCGCGAAAATGCGCCACGCCATTCCCGGCACGACGCTGATCTCGCCCCCGCCGCACCACGATATCTACTCCATCGAGGATCTGGCCCAGCTCATCTATGACTTGAAGCAGATCAACCCGGATGCCCGCGTGGCGGTAAAGCTCGTCAGCGCGGCCGGTGTCGGCGCGGTGGCCGCAGGCGTCGCCAAGGCGCATGCCGATGTGATCCTCATCTCCGGCAATGTCGGCGGCACGGGTGCAAGCCCGCAGACCTCGATCAAGTTTGCTGGCGCGCCGCTGGAGCTCGGCCTCTCTGAAGCCCATCAGGTGCTCTCGCTCAACGGCCTGCGCGAGCGCGTCACCCTGCGCGCCGATGGCGGCATCCGCACCGGGCGCGATGTGGTGATCGCCGCCATGCTGGGCGCGGAAGAGTTCGGCATCGGTACGACCAGCCTCGTCGCGCTCGGCTGCCTGATGGTGCGCCAGTGCCACTCCAATACCTGCCCGGTCGGCGTGTGTACCCAGGATGATGAGCTGAGGAAGCGCTTTACCGGCCTTGCCGACCATGTCGTCAACCTGATGACGTTTATCGCCCGCGACGCGCGTGAAATCCTCGCCCGCCTTGGCGCGAACTCCATCGAAGACGTGATCGGGCGGGCCGACCTGCTCGATCAGGTCAGCCGCGGCGCGGAGCATCTCGATGACCTTGACCTCAACCCGCTGCTGGTGCGCGTGGATCCCCATGCCCGCCCGCCGCGCTCCACGCGTACCCAGCGCAATGCCGTCGCGCCGAGCCTCGATGAGCAGATCCTCAAAGACGCCAGCGCCGTCTTCTCGCGGGCTGAGAAGATGCAGCTCGTCTATGATGTCCGGAACACTGACCGCGCGGTCGGCACGCGAGTATCGTCCGCCATCGTGCGCAAGTTCGGCCCCGATGGGCTGAGCGATGGCCAGCTCACGCTTCATCTGAACGGCTCTGCCGGGCAATCGCTCGGCGCCTTTGCCGCCAAGGGTCTGCGTATCGAGCTGGAAGGCGATGCCAATGACTATGTCGGCAAGGGCCTCTCCGGCGCGGTGATCGTCATCCGCCCCTTTGGCGGCTGCACAGTCGAGGCACCGGGCGATGCGATCATCGGCAATACCGTGCTCTACGGGGCAAGCTCCGGCGCGCTTTATGCCGCAGGCGGCGCAGGCCAGCGCTTTGCCGTGAGAAACTCCGGGGCCACGGTCGTGGTCGAGGGCTGCGGGGCCAATGGCTGCGAGTACATGACCGGCGGCATTGCCGTGATCTTGGGCAAGGTGGGCGATAATTTCGCCGCCGGCATGACAGGCGGGGAAGCCTTCGTGCTGGACGAGGATGACCGGCTGGAGCCGCGCCTCAATGCCGAGACCGTCTTTGTCAGCGATCTGGACGGCGACGCGGAGGCGCGCTGCCGCTCCCTGATCGAAGCCCATGTCGCTGCCACCGGCTCACGCCACGGCGCGGCGATCCTGGCCGGCTGGGAACGCCGCAAGCGCGCCATCCGCCATGTCCGGCCCTTCGAGGCCGGCTATGTGGAGAGCGGCGGCGTGGCGAAAGCGAAGGCTTGACGTGCTTCGAGGCGCGCTCTTGAAAGCGCTCCTCATCTACCCTCATCCTGAGGGTAAGCGAAGCGAACGTCTCGAAGGACGAGGGTAGATTCAACCACCAAAGCCGCCCCGGCCAGCCGATGCACCCCCTAGCTCGGCTTGCGGGCCTTGGAGCGGTCCTGCGACTCCTTCATCCGGTCGATAGCCGTACGCGGCGGCGCGGCGGCCGTCACCTTCGGCTTTTCCTTCTTCGGCTTCTTGGCTTCTTTATTGCCCCGCATCTGACCTTTGGCCATGGGCATCACTCCGCCGGCTGACCCGCAAAGCTCCGGCCCATGCCGGTGCGGGCAGGGCGCGCCGGTCTGCCATCCGTCCCATTGGCGGATGGCGCGCTGATCCCTGTGGGGATCAGTCTTGCGCCTGTCCGCACGCCTTGTCGACGGGAATTACTCCGCCGCCATCGCCATTTGCTGTCCCGCGCGGATGAGGCGGCCGGGGCGTGCCTCGGTCACACGGTCGTCGCGCACCACCACCTGGCCAGAAACGATTGTGGCCCGGTAGCCGGTTGCGCCCTGCAGGAGGCGCTGACCGCCCGCAGGCAGGTCGGCCACCATGTGCGGGGCTTCGAGCTTGAGATTATCGAGATCAATCACATTGATATCGGCCTTCAGGCCCGGCTTGATCCGGCCCCGGTCATTGAGGCCCAGGAAGTCTGCAATATCGCTGGTGAGCATCTGCACGGCGCGGGGAAGCGCGATGCGTTTCCCGCGCGTGCGCTCCTGCGTCCAGTATTTCAGAAGATAGCTCGGGAAGCTCGCATCGCAGACCGTGCCGACATGCGCGCCGCCATCGGAAAGCCCGATGAGCGCCTGCGGGTGGCGCATCATGGTCAGCACATTCTCATAGCTCATCTCGGTATAGTTATAGATCGGCAGATAGATCAGCTCCTTGCCGTCGCGGGCGATGACGATGTCGTACAGTTCTTCCCACACGGAGACGCCGCGCGCACGGGCCTTCGCCGCGATGGATTGCTCGCCGGACTGCTCATAATCGGGATCATCGCTCAGCATGAAGAGCTTCTCGGCGACGAACTCCATCGCTTCGAGCATCACATCGGCGATCGGCGGCACGGACGAGCCTTCAACCGACACCTTGTCGGGCTTCTCGGAGAGGATCTGTGTTTTCACAGCCGGATCTTTCATCCGCGCGACCCGTTCCTCCAGCGGCAGATGGGCGATGGCTTTATAGGAGGGGTGGCCCATGAAGGGATGGAAGGTGCATTGCAGGCCCAGGAACACGCCGATGGCGCGCGGGGCGACCTGCACGCGCATATCAACGCCTTCCGCGTTCAGTTTCTCAACGCCTTTGAGAATGTCGCGCCACTGATTGGGGGCGAGATCACGCTGCATGAGGGAGATGGAGGCCGGGCGTCCGCCGCCCGCCTTCACATATTTCTCCACCACTTCCCACTCCTTGGGAAAGGCTTCCTCCGAGCGTTGCAGGTCAAAATCGGAGACCGCCTGCAATACGCCATGGGTGAGGCCGTGGAACGCTTCGGCTATGCCGGTTAGCTCCTTTGCGGTGGCTTCAGAGGCAGGCGTCCACTCACCATCTGCCGTACGGTGCAGGTCAGAACGCCCCGTCGAGAAGCCGATAGCGCCCGCCTCCAGCGCCTCGCGCACCAGCTTGCGCATTCTGGCGATGTCCTCGTCAGAAGCTTGCGCATCAAAGCTGGCCCGCTCATCCATCACATAGACGCGTAAGGGATCGTGCGTAATCATGGCGGCGATATCGATGGTGCGCGCCATGGCGTCCAGCGCATCGAGATAATCGGGAAAGCTCTCCCAGTTCCATTTCAGGCCCTCGTGAAGCGCGGTGCCGGGAATATCCTCCACCCCCTCCATCAGGCGCACCAGCCGGTCATGGTCGGACGGGCGCACCGGCGCAAAGCCAACCCCGCAATTGCCGACAATGGCCGTGGTGATGCCATGATTGATGGACGGCTCCATGCGGTCATCCCAGGTCGCCTGCCCGTCATAATGGGTGTGGATGTCGATAAAGCCCGGCGTCACGATGCAGCCCGCCGCGTCTATCGTCTCACGCGCCTCGCCAAGGCCGCTGCCGACCGCGCTGATACGGCCATTATCGATGGCGATATCGGCCTTGACCGGCTCGGCTCCCGATCCGTCATAAACGAGGCCGTTCACGATTTTCAGCTGATGGGTCATGGCGTTCCTCCGGCGAGCTTTTTCTGCCGCAAATGGTCGGTCAGACGGAAGCCATAGGCAAGCCCCACGCCCGAAATCAGATGCCACACACCCCAGACGGCGATAATGGCCGCCGCGCCGCCCAACCCGCCAAGCGCGCCCAGCAGGATGACAAGGCCAAGCCCGGAATTCTGGATACCGACCTCTATCGTCATGGCGCGCCGCCCGCGCGCATCAAAGCGCAGCGCCCATCCGGCCGCATAGCCCAGCAGCAGCGCCATGGCGTTGTGCACGATGACGGTCGGCAGGATGGCAATAGCCCCCATCAGCAACAGATCGGCATTGCCCGCAAGGCTGCCAAGAATGATGAGGACCAGGATCACCATGGCCAGCATCGACATGAAGGGCCGCAGCCGCCGGGCAAGCCCTGCATGCCGGGACGCCAGATACATGCCCGCAGCCAGCGGCACGGCAAGGATCACCATGGTCTGCAGGACAAACGGCACGGCATCGACCTCCAGCGCGTCCATCAGCGCGCGCGTGGGGCCGTAAAGCCCGCTCCAGAAAAGGATGGAGACCGGCGTGGCCAGCGCCGCCATAAGGCTCGACGTTGCCGTCAGCGACACTGACAGCGCGGTGTCGCCCCGCCCCAGATGGGTAAAGAAGTTCGACATGTTCCCGCCCGGGCAGCACGCCACCACGATCATGCCGAGCGCTATCGAGGGCTGGGGCTGCAGCACCATGACCAGAGCCAGCGTCGCCATCGGCAGCAGCAGGATCTGCGTCAGGGCAGCCCCGCCAAAACGCACCGGCGCGCGTATCACCTGAACGAAATCATCCACCCGCAGCGACAGCGCCACCGTAAACATGATGACGGCAAGACTGACGGGAAGAACGCTCTGGAAGACAGGGCCGAGGCTGAGCTGGACCGCATCAAGGCTGGCAGGGTCGGTCATCGGGGGCTCGCGGCGGCGAAGGACGAAGCCGCCACCTTGGACGGACACGAGCCCCGCTGTCGAGTGGTGCGCATACGGGCTTTGACCTTTGCGCCGGACAGGGCATGCTGGCCAAAAATCGGCTAAACCCTTGGGAGGGCGTTATAATGTTACGTTTTTGGACCCTGACAGCCGCCGCTGCTCTGCTGGCTGCCTGCGGCGAACCGGCTGCCAATGAGCCGGCCGCCCCGGCAGAGGCACCCGCACCGGAATCATCTGCCGATGAGGCCGGCAATGGCGGCGAGTGGCCGCCTGTCGGTGAGACCAGCGCCGAGATCACGGCGGACGATCTGCATTTTCGCATCTCGGTTCTCGCCGATGATCGCTTTGAAGGCCGCGCTCCGGGCACTGAAAGCGGTGAACGCTCCGCCCAGTGGATCGCAGACGAGCTGGCGCGGGTTGGCGTCCAGCCTGCCGGAACCGAGGGCTGGTACCAGCCTGTGCCGCTGATCGAAGCGACGCTCGACGAAGAGCGCTCCACTCTCGACATATCCATAAACGGGGAGCCGATGGGCCTCGGCATGCGCCGGGATGCCGTCTACTGGACGGAGAACCCGGAAGAACATGTCTCCATAGCCGATACGGAGCTGGTCTTTGTCGGCTATGGCGTCGTCGCGCCCGAATATGGCTGGAACGACTATGACGGCATTGATGTCGAGGGCAAGACGGTGGTCATCCTCGTTAATGATCCCGGCTATGCCGATCCCGATGCCGGCCGCTTCAATGGCGAGGCGATGACCTATTACGGCCGCTGGACCTACAAGTATGAGGAGGCTGGCCGTCAGGGCGCAGCCGGGGCGATCATCGTCCACCAGACCGAGCCGGCGAGCTATGGCTGGGATGTCGTCGCGTCTTCCTGGTCGGGTCCGCAGTTCACGCTCGACATGCCGCCCTCTGATCTGGTGCCGGTGCAGGGCTGGGTGCAGCTGGACGTCGCGCGGCGCCTGTTTGAAGCGACTGGCCAGGATTTTGACGCGCTGGCAGAGGCGGCCGCCGAGCCCGGCTTCACCCCGGTCGCGCTGGAGGGCGCCACGATGAGCGCCGAGCTGCACACCGATCTGCGCCGCCTGACATCGAACAATGTCGTCGGCGTGATCGAGGGATCGGAAGCGCCGGATGAATATGTGCTTCTGATGGCGCACTGGGACCATCTCGGCGTGCGGCTGAACTTTGCCGCTGACAACGATATCTATAATGGCGCGGTGGATAACGCGACCGGCACCGCCGCCATCATGGAAATGGCCGAAGCCTTCGCGCGCGGCGAGCAACCCCGCCGCTCGGTGCTGTTTGTCGCTGTAACGGCGGAAGAGCAGGGCCTCTTGGGTTCAGCCTGGTTCGGGGCCAACCCGACCGTGCCGCTCAATTCCATCGTGGCGGGCCTCAATATTGATGGCGAGTTGCCCGTTGGCCGCACCGAGGATGTAGTGGTGGTCGGTTATGGCGCGTCGCAGATCGAGGACATTCTGCGCGAGGAGGCCGAGGCACGCGGGCGCTATCTGACGCCCGATCCCAACCCGGAGGCGGGCTATTTCTACCGCTCTGACCATGTGAGCCTGGCGCGCGTCGGCGTACCCATGCTCTATGCCGGCGGCGGTTCGGTGCATATCGAACATGGCCGGGAGTTCGTGGAGCGGGCAGCCCTCGCCTACCGGATGAACCGCTATCACCAGCCCGCCGACGAGTATAATCCGGGCTGGGATCTGTCCGGCCTCGAGGAGGACGCGCGCCTGCTCTACACGGTGGCGCGCCGGATCGCCGATAGCGATGAATGGCCCAACTGGTATGAAGGCAACGAATTCCGCAGCCTTCGCGATGCCATGATGGAAAGCCGCTAGGTCCACCACAACGCGTGTCGTGCAACCGGCCCCGCCCCTCCGGGCGGGGCCTTTGCATGTCCAGCTGCATTTAACGCAAGAAACAGAATGACTTTGGGGCACTGGCAGGAGTAAGAGCCGGGCCATGGCCACACCTGCCGACCCATCCGCCGCCCCTGTAGCCCCACCAGCGCCCGGGAGCGGGCGGCTGGATGCAGGCCGGGCAGGCATGGCAGCCCTCTCCGCCTATGTGATCTGGGGCCTGTCAGCGGCCTTCTACAAATTTCTCGATTTTGCCAGCGCCACCGAGATCGTGCTGCACCGGGCCATCTGGTCGGTGCCGCTGCTGGCACTGCTGGTCTGGATGGCAGGGCGCGCGCCCTCGGCCTGGCGGCTGATACTCGACCGGCGCGCCATGGCGACCCTGCTCCTCAGCGCCATTCTCATCGCCTCCAACTGGTGGGTCTTTGTCTGGGCGATCAATGCCGACCGGGTGCTCGACGTGTCGCTGGGCTATTTCATCAACCCGCTGATGAATGTGGCGGTCGGTGTGTTCATCGCGGGCGAGCGCTTCGGACGGCTGCGGATGATCGCAGTGGGCCTTGCCGTGATCGGCGTGATCAACCAGATCGTGGCTGTAGGCGAAGTCCCGTGGATCGGGCTGTTCCTGGCCGCCTCCTTCACCGCCTATGGCTATATCAGGAAAACCATCGCAACCGATGGCCGGGTGGGCCTGTTCTGGGAAACGCTGATTATCTCCCTGCCCTCACTGGTCGCTCTG
The DNA here is from genome assembly GCF_050485565.1 of Glycocaulis sp. GTDB lineage: Bacteria > Pseudomonadota > Alphaproteobacteria > Caulobacterales > Maricaulaceae > Glycocaulis. Next base: position 115,371 of record NZ_JBJHBQ010000005.1, read on the forward strand.
TTCTTCCTTGAGGCATCCGGTAATGGCGGCAGCTTCCTTGAAAGCCCGTGGCAGGCCATCCTCCTGATCCTCACTGGCCCGATGACCGTTGCGCCTTTGCTGCTCTTCATCATCGGGGCAAGGGGGCTGCACTTTGCCACGATCGGCCTTTTGCAGTTTGTCGCCCCCACCCTGCAATTCGCGGTGGCGATTGTCTGGGGCGAGATTTTCACCTTCGCCCACGCGATAACCTTCGCCTTTATCTGGGCGGGGCTGGCCGTCTTCACCTTCGATCTTCTAAGCTCGCGAAAACGCGCCCTCAAACAACCGCAGAGCTGATCCATGTCCCATCCGCCCATGCCGCCCGCCCGCCGTGTCAATGCGGGCGAGGTTACGCTCTCCGTTCACGAGGCAGGGCCTGCCGATGGCCTGCCGGTCCTGCTGCTGCATGGCTGGCCGGAACTGGCGCTCTCCTGGGCGGCGCAGATCGAGGCGCTGGCGAACGCAGGCTACCGCGTCATCGCGCCGGATAATCGCGGCTTTGGTGCCTCCGATGCTCCCCACGAGGTAAGCGCCTACCATGTCGACCGGCTGACCGGGGATATTGCGGGTCTGCTCGATGCGCTGGGCATCGAAAAAGCGGTCATCGTCGGTCATGACTGGGGCGGCATCCTCATGTGGCACGCAGCCTGCCTGATCCCGGAGCGCTTTCTGGGCGCCGTGGGCGTGAACACGCCCCACCTGCCGCGTGGCTCCAAACCGCCCACAGACGTCTTCCGCGATATGGGCGGGGAGGAGCACTATATCGTGCGCTTCCAGGACGAGGCGGCGGACGGGATTTTCAAAGGCCGGGAAGCCGACTTCTTCGATTTCGTCTTCGGTGCCTCCTTTCCGTCCGCTGATATCGAGAAACTGCCGCCCTCTGTCACCCATCTGCCCAAGCGGTTCGAGCGCTTCATCGAACGCGGCGGGCTGAAATCGGAAGACGATGTGGTGGTGCCAAAAGACGCGCGCGCCGAGTATACGCGCATTTATGCAGAGACAGGCTTCAGGGGCGGGATCAACTGGTACCGCAATTTCGACGCGAACTGGCAGCGCCTGGGCGGTGTCGATCACCGGCTCTCCATGCCCTGCCTGATGATCTCTGCCGAATGCGATTACATGCTGCCACCCAAGCTCACGGCCTGGATGCCAGCCCTGTGCAAGGATCTGGAGATGCATGTCATCCCCGATATCGGCCACTGGACCCAGTACGAGGCACCGGACGCGCTCAACGCCCATCTGATCGACTGGCTGAAGCGGCGCTTTTAGGCGAAACCGAGAAACACCGCGAGCGACCTGTTCACGCTCAATAGCGCGTCGGAATCGGCCTTGCCGATGATTTTGCCGACGCGCTCGCGGCGCACACTCATCACCTTGTCCACCATGATCTGCGAACGGGCGCGCAGCCCGTTCTCCTCCGACGGTTCCAGCGTGATCCGCAATAGAGGCGCCTCCACCAGCGTCGAAGAGATGAGCGCGATGGTAGCGGTGGAGGTCTGCGCGAAATAATCGGCCTGCAACACAAGCGCCAGGCGTGGCTTGGAGAAGCCGCCGGGCATGGCGACGGTGACGATATCGCCGCGTTTCACCGCCCTAGTGCTCGTCCAGATCGGCAAGCGCCGCGTCAGCAAAGGCCGTCAGTCCGGTATCGGCGCGGTCGGCCTCTGCGGTGCGTGCGGCCTGTTCACGGCAGGCGTCTTCAAAGCCCGGCTGGCGGGTATCAGGCACCCATATCTGCAAGGGGCGCAGGCCCGCTGCCCGCAGGGACTCGCGATGTTTACTGACCCGTTCATTGACGCCCATGACGCCCTCCAAGTGTTACATGTAACACAGATTGCGTCTGACGGCAAAGAATGGAGGGTTAGCCCCCGCTCAGACCCGCCCGGTAGCGGCGGCTGACAGGTATGCGCGCACCGCTGGAAAGCACGGCAATCGCGTCCCCGCTCTCGCCGGGGATGATTTCGCGCACGGCGGGGCGGGCGACGAGGCGGGAGCGATGCACCCGCACAGGATCGGCCCCGGCCTCCTTCAGCAGCGTCTCCAGCCCGCCCAGCGTGATGCGCGCCAGATGGGAGCCGGTGGGGGTGGCGACCTCGACATAATTGCCTGCCGCTTCCGCCGAGATGATCTCAGCGGCAGGCAGGCGCAGCTCGCGCCCGCCGCATTTGAGAACGATCAGCGCCTCGTCCTTGGCCCGCGCATGGCCCTCAGCCAGTTCCAGCCGGTAATCCTCGATCCGCCGGGCCAGGCGCAGCACCAGCACCAGCGTCGCATAGGCGAGGAAATCCTTGCGCGCCTCATAGATGAAATCGCGCACCAGAAGATCGAAATACGAATAGCTCCCCCCGATGACGAACGGCCACAGCCATTCGCGCAGCAGCATCATCCCCCAGACATGGGCGGTGGTGAAGGCGAGCGCGGCGATGAGGTGCAAGGGCAGGGCGACCCGCCAGCCCAGCGCCAGCGGAATACGCCGGTCGAGCGCAATCACCGCCGGTACCAGCGCCAGCAGCACGACAAGGCTCGTCAGCTCCAACAGCCAGGCTTGCGCCGGGTTGAAGGCGGTCGCGCCGCGCGCCAGCTCGCTATTGATCGACAGCGCATTCACCGTCACCGAGGCGCTGGCAAAGGCAGCGAAGATCAGCCCGGCCTGAAGACCGGCCCGGCGTTCGGCGCGGCGCTGTGGATCAAGGGCGGTATTGTGTGCCGTCATGGCGCGAAGCATGGCGGCACATGGCGATTCCGGCAATGCCGCCTGTCCCCGATCAGGCGCCGCCCGCCCCTGCACTGCATACCGCCATCACGCGAGGGGCAGGTTTCATCACATACCGCGCGACGAAGGTTCCGATCAGACACAGAACGGCAGGCGAGTTTCCTTCAGCTTTCGGACCTGCACCATGATCGATACACCGCCTTCCGCCCGCCGCCCGGATCTCGACGCCTTGCGCGTCTTCGCCTTCGCCATGCTGATCCTCTATCACACCGGCATGGGTTATGTGACGTGGGGCTGGCACGTCAAAAGCGCCTATGCGGGCGACACGCTGGAACTACCCATGATGCTGATGAGCCCGTGGCGTCTGCCTTTGCTCTTCTTCATCTCCGGCGTCGCAATGGCGATGCTGGCAGCAAAGCTTGGCTCAGGCCGGTTCATGCTGGAGCGTGTCTGGCGGCTCTTCGTGCCGCTCGTCTTTGGCATGGCCGTGATCGTGATGCCGCAAGCCTATTTCGAGCTGCGTACCAATGGCGAGATCGAACCCGGCTTGCTCGCCTTCTGGCCGCAATATCTCGATTTTGGCAGCGCGTTCTCGATCGTCACGCCGACCTGGAACCATCTCTGGTATGTCGCCTACATCTTCGTCTACGCGCTGATCCTCGCGCCCTTCCTGCCCCATACGGGCAAGCTGGCGCGCTTGCGGCTGGAGCGGGTGTGGCAGGGGAATGCAGGCCTCATCGCCTTCCTCATCCTGCCCGTCCTGCCTCTATTGCTGATCCGCTTCACGCTCGCTGACAGCTTCCCGACCACACACAATCTCACCCGCGACTGGGCGACCCACGCCTACTCGCTGAGCTTCGTGATCTTCGGGGCGCTGGCCGCCAGATCAGAAGGTTTCTGGCAGGTGGTGGACAGGGTGGGCAGGCTGGCGCTCGGCCTGACGGTCGCAGGCGGCGCGCTTCTGGTCTTTGCCTATCTCGATTTCGATGCGCGCTTTGCCAATCCTGCGGAGGCGACGCTCTGGCGCGTAATGCGCCTTGCCTATGCCTGGTGGATGATCGTCACGCTGATCTGGCTCGCCCGGCGGCTGATCCGCTCAGGCTCAGCCCTGCTTTCGCGGCTCAACGTGCTGATCTTCCCGGTCTTCATCCTGCATCAGACGATCACGGTCAGCGCGATCTATCTGATCACGGCGTGGGGCTGGCGCCTGACGGGTCCGGGGGAGTTCCTGATCGTCGCCGCGATCACGCTGTTAGGCAGCTGGGCCCTGTCAGAGGCCGCATCACGCATCGCGATATTGCGGCCCCTGATGGGTATGAAGTTCAGGATGTGAACTTCGGGCTAGCGATCCTGATCAAGACGCCGTGCTATGGCCCCGTCCAGCAGGTCTGGCATGTCCTCGTCGGGGATCCGTGCAAGGCGACTAAAGGTCCAGCCCTCGTCGAGCAGTTGTGCGGTCAGAACCCAACCTGCGTAGTACGCCTCCCGGTGCTGTCCTGAAGGACCGGGCCCCATCAATACTGCGCCAATGGTCTGGGAGTCTGACTGAGTGAGGAGGGGACGCAAACCTTCCAGTATACCGGTCTCGTTAGCTGCCATCTCTGCGATCCACTCCTCACTAGCGGCCAGATGGCGTGTGGCCGGGAGGTCAGGATAGAGCGCTTGTGTACCGCGCATGGCTAGACCTTCGGAGAGGATGGCGTTGGCCACTGAACGTTCCCACCCGCCGGACGATCCGGAAAGCTGGACATGAACCGCATGGATTAGTTCATGCGGGCCGGTTATCTCCAGATACTCAACGCCGTTCTCCACCGGCAGGGCTACCATGGGAGGCGCGTTGCCCGCCATGAAGGCATTGCGTTCAAATCCGCCAACGAAATAAAGAACCTGTACCTCCAAGGGTGTGTCTGCGGCATCAAACAGCTCAGCGACGCGGAGAAAACTCTCTTCGGCATCGTAACCCAGTTCCTCTGCGCCTAGCCGCAACGCGTCAATGACACCCTCATAGTGTGGCCAGGCCTGATCCAGCAGCGAACGCGCCATGGTTTGGCCTTCAGGTGTGGGAGGAACGGCAGCAAACCGGTACATCTCTTCCCACAAAGCCCAACGCTCGTCGGGATCGAGCCCCTCGGCGGCGTCATAGAACGCAACAAAGCGTGGCGTCAGATCGATGATGCGCAGTCGGTGCTCAGCAGCGGTCTCCTCCTGACCCTGAGATGCTGACCCGGCAAATAGCAATCCTGCAAGGAAGATGAATAGCAAAACGACTGTGATTGGGTGCTTCATCCTGTGACTCCAATTCTCCAGCAACAAATTTCCCTACCATTCTCTTTGCGGGGATACAGATTAATTTTCAGAAATCAAAATAACTAACCTCTGCTCTTTGAGATTCGTTTGAAATTTCTAACCTTCTTCGGCGATGTCCAGCCCGCCAACTGCTTAGAAGACGGCGTCTACGTAGAGCGCGTCGCTGGTGCAGGAATGGCGAGGATATGAAAGGAGCCAGAGCGCGGCCCCTGATGGGGATGAAATACCGGATCTAGACCCGCACCGCGCAGGACAGGGCCGCCGGACCCAGAAGGCCGTTGAGCGGTGCCTTCGCCGCTTCCGCCTCTGGCCTGAGCAGGAAAAATTCGGCCGCGAACCAGCCTGCCTCCTCCATAGGAAGGGGCTTGCGGCCGACTTTCTTCAACCGCGAGATGGCACCGGCCCGCTCCTCCGCGCCGGTGAACTGGCGCTGCGGAAAGGCAAACCCATCCAGCTTTTCGGTGACATAGCCAAACCCGCGCATGGCGGCGCTGATATCGTCCATGGGAAACTGGCGCAGCACGAACAGCGCCATCCAGGGCTGCTTGCCTGCTGCCGCCTCGGCGATACGGGTAAAGGTCGGCGCTCCGACATAGCCCACCGCCCCGGTTGATATGACGATATCGCTATGGGCAAAGACCCGCGCCTCGTCATGCTCGGGCGGCAGGCTGCCATCGTCAGTCTCCAGATCACAGGCCAGGCCAAAATCCAGCAGCCCGGCAGCGCGGGCATAGCTGATCGCCGGGCCGGAGCTGTCCAGCCCCGTAAAGACCAGATCATCGATGAGCGGCAGGGCACGATACCAGGCCTGATCCTCGGCCAGCAGGGCATCAGCATCCAGCCCGCCAACAAGACGGGCGGTGTAGTGGGCGTGAAGGCGCGATACCGATAGCGGGAATTTATGCAGGGCCGCGTTGATCCCGTAGGAACAGCCCACATCGGTCACTTGCAGCCGCTTGAGCCGCCGGGCAGCGCGAATGCGCTCATAACATTCGCGAAATACAGGTGCCGCGCACTCCGCGATCAGATAGTTATGCCTGCAGAGCCGGTGGAAATACTGGCGTGGATCAGGCGATGTATATATATCGTCAAAAGAGGTTTTCCCCGTCTCATCTATAGAGACAGGTTCTTTATTGTCGAGCATGATGGGGCGTCCCCGCAGCTTCTGCGAGCTACGGAGACTATCAGACCATCATACCCGCCTCAACCGGCGCGAAAGAAATACTTGATATTCAGTCGTCTTCGCCGAGGTCCGGCACGCCGACCGCGTGGAAGCCGGCATCGACGTGGAGCACTTCACCCGTGCACGAATGGCCAAGGTCGGACAGGAGGTAGAGCGCGGACCCGGCCACGCCTTCCATGCGGGTGTCTTCTTTGAGCATCGACCAGTCCTTGCCGGTCTTCATCAGCGTGCGTCCGCCCGAAATGCCCGCCATGGCGAGGGTACGCATCGGACCGGCCGAAATGGCGTTCACACGGATGCCCTGCGGACCGAGATCCCGTGCAATATAGCGGGTGGAGGCTTCCAGCGCCGCCTTGGCCACGCCCATCACATTGTAGTTCGGCACCACGCGCTCTGACCCCAGATAGGTCATGGAGACCATCGCGCCCCCGTCCGGCATCAGCGCGCTGGCGCGCTTGGCCGCATCCACAAACGAGAAGGCCGACACGTCCATCGCGCGCTTGAAGCCCTCGCGCGTCGTGTTGTGGGTAAAGGAGCCTTTCAGCTCGTCCTTGCCGGCAAAGGCAATGGCGTGGACGAGGAAGTCCATCTTGCCCCACTTTTTCTCCAGCGCGGCAAAGCACGCGTCCATGGAGGCATCATCGGTGACATCAGCCGTGACCATGAAGGGTTCGCCAGGCAGGCTTTCCACCAGCGGGCGCACACGCTTTTCCAGCTCTTCACCCTGATAGGAGAAAGCCAGTTCTGCGCCCTGGGCGGCGAGCTGCTGGGCAATGCCCCAGGCAATCGAGTTCTTGTTGGCCACACCCATGACAAGCCCGCGCTTGCCCTTCATCAGATTGCCGGCCGGATACACGCTGTCGCTCATGGGGTAGTCCCTCCCGGATTGGTTGTCTGCGCCGGGCGGCGATTCCGGCCCGGCGCGCAAGTGTTTCCCGTCGCATAGCCGATAGGGGCTGCGGCGTCGAGCCGTACGCGTATGAACTTGGCGGTCATAATGACGTCAATTTGATGAGGCTATGATAGCCAAACCGTCTGGTCAGACCCGCCAGATCATGCCAGCTTTTGGGTCACGCGCTCATCCGGGTGCGATCCGTTCCCTGCTGAAGCCTGAGGTTTGAGTTTGACGAAAATCATTGCCCGCCCCCGCTCGGAAGCCATTGAGAAAAGCTGGGGCAATCTGGACTGGACCAGCGTGTTTGCCGCCCTGATCTATCCGGCCATTGGTGTCATCGGCATGATCGGCGCCATCACGCTCGGCCTCGCGCTTGAGAGCCTCACTTTCCACTGGTGGTATGTGCCGCTGACCATGGCTGTCGGCGCGGTCACGCTGGTAATCTGCAATTTCGGTATCGGCGTCCTGCACCGTATCTGGCAGCACCGCTCCGGCGAGCTGAACTGGCCTGCCCAGATGCTGACCGCGCTCAATTGCGTGATCGCCATGCAGGGCCGGTTCAAGGACTGGATCAATTACCACTCCCAGCATCACCGCCTGTCGGACAAGCCCGGCGATCCGCACAACCCGCATGAAAGCAAGGTGTGGGCGTGGTTCGGCTGGATCATCTTCCGCGACCCCAACGATCTGGAGCGCCCGCTGGCCATGTGGCTGCGCGACATGCCGGGCGTGAAATGGGTGGACCATCACTATAACTGGCTGTCGCTGGTGGTGCATCTGGTGATCCCGGCCCTGATCTATCTGGCAGTCTTCCTGTCAGGCGGTTCACTCCTTCTGGCCTTCCTGCTCCATGCCGCTGCCGTCACGGCGCGCGGGGTGCAGTTCCACGCCACCACGCTGGGCGTGAACGTGTTCGGCCATCTCAAGACCCCGGCCTGGCTGGACTGGACGCTGGCCCTGCTGACCGGCGGCGAGGCCATTCACGATCATCACCACGAGCATCCCCAAAGCGCCCTGCACCTGCCGCGCAAAGGGCTCATCAACCGCGTCGTGGACTATAACGGCACGCTGCTCTTGCTGTTTGAAAAGCTAAAATGGGCCAGTGATCTGAAGATCGCGCCGCAATTTGCCGTCCAGCCCGCCATTGCGCGCCGCTAGCGCTAAAGGCCACTATTCCGGCGGGGCATATGCGGGCCGGGATTTGCCCTGGCCGCCGCGTGCTCTACACCTGATATCAGCCAGACCCGCCATCAGCGAGGGATAACAGAGCCGTGCACGACCATTTCCGCCGCTTTGCAGCCTATAATGCCTGGGCCAATGCCCGGCTCTATGATGCGGCGACCGCGCTCAAAGACACCGAGCGCAAGAAAGAAGTGAAAGCCTATTTCCGCAGCCTTCACGGCACGCTCAATCATCTGCTGGTGGCCGACCGGATATGGCTCTACCGGCTGACCGGCGAAGGCGAGGCGCCCGCCCGCCTCGACACCATTCTCTATGAAAATTTCGGTGAGCTGCGCGCCGCGCGCGAAGCCGAGGATCAGCGCCTGATCGCCTATGTCGCGGGCCTTGACCCGGCGAGCTTCAACACGGTTATCCAGTACGGCAATACGCGCGGTGAGGCCAAGGAATTGCCGCTGGGCGTGATCCTCGCCCATTTGTTCAATCACCAGACCCATCATCGCGGCCAGGCCAGTCACATATTACGCCAGCTGGGCGTCACCGAGCCGCCCTCGCTGGACCTGCTCTATTTCGCGCTGCCCGCCGCGTAGAAGGCATCCAGCCAGCGCGTGACGCGTTTGCGGTTCACGCCAAAATCATAAAAGCCCAGAAGCGCGCGCGAATAGATGGCAAGGGCGCTAAAGCCCGGCCCCGCTTCGATGGCCTCGACCGTAATCTTGTCCGTAAAGCGCCAGACCGCGCTTTTCTGCTCCAGCTCGATCTGCAGACCAGCCTCGTGGACGAGGCGCGTGCGCGGTGCATGAAGGGCAATCGCCTTGAAGCGCGCCAGTGCGTCCACAGGTGCCATCGCTACGGGTGTGCTGCGCAAGTGTGGCTGCGCAAGGCTTTCATACCCTTCAGGCAGAACCAGGAACCAGCGCGGCTTGCGCGGCGGGCGCAGCGTTGCAAAATCCAGCGGGACGGGCTCATTTCGCGGCATGGATGGCAGCTCCTGAGATTAAATCCTGGTCAGGTGACGCTATTTCAACCGGGTCCGGGATGACAGGCCCTGACACGCGCCCTAAACACAGCCCGGACATAGTACGAATTCCTGCCAGACCAACGGATTTTTGACCATGACAACGCCCGCCCTCGATGTCAGCGGCCTGACCAAGACCTTTTCCGGCTTTCCTGCCGTCAGGGATGTCAGCTTCTCCGTGCCGGCCGGATCCATAACCGGCTTTCTCGGCCCCAACGGCGCGGGCAAGACGACGACGCTGCGCATGGCGCTGGGCATTATCCGCCCGGACGCTGGAGAGGCCCTGCTCTTCGGCGCGCCTCCCACGCTGAAGACGCTCGACCGGGTCGGCTTCCTGCCTGAGGAGCGCGGCGTCTACCGCAAGATGACCGCCGAGCAGGTGATCGCGCTGTTTGCGCGCCTGAAGGGCGTTCCCGCCGCCGAAGCGCGCCGCAGGGCAGCCGCCTCGCTGGAGCGCTTCGGCCTTGCCGCCAGCGCAGGCAAGAAGATCAAGGAACTCTCCAAGGGCATGGCCCAGAAGGTCCAGATCATCGCGGCCATCATTCACGAGCCTGATTTCATCATCCTTGATGAGCCCTTCTCGGGGCTTGATCCGGTCAATCAGGCCATGCTGGAGGATGTGATCCTCGAACAGGCTGCCGCCGGGCGCACCATATTATTCTCCACCCATGTCATGGCGCAGGCCGAGCGTATCTGCGACCGCATCGTGCTGATGGCGCGCGGAGAGAAGATTTTCGACGGCAAGGTCGATGAGGCGCTTGGCGTCGTACCGCGCCTTGTCACGATCGGCGTTGATTCTGACGATGATATCAGCGCCCTGCTCTCGAAATTTGGTGAGGTTGAGCGGCTGGATAATGACGCCGACGGGGCCGCGCTCTGGCAGATCGCCCTGAAACCCGGCATCGACCCGCAGCACGTGCTTCGAACCTGCGTCGAAGCGGGTGTACGCCTTACACGCTTTGAGCCTGTTCGGCCCCATCTTCACGACGCCTTTGTCCGGCTGGTATCGGCCGGCGACCCTCTCCAGCCCGTGGAAGGCCAGTAAGCCATGCGCGCCATCTACCTCATCGCCTGCCGCGAATATCTCTCCTATGTCGCGACATGGGGCTTCTGGCTGTCGCTGGCGTCGGTCCCGCTTTTCATGCTGGTGGGCGCATCCATTCCCGCGCTGATCCAGTCAGCCGAGCCTGTACGCCATTACGTCATTATCGACGACACCAATAGCGGGCTGGATGGCGTGATCCAGGCGTCCATCGAGCGCGAACGCCGCGAGCAGACCCGCGCTGCGCTGGAGGCTGCCGCGGCCGTCTCGGTGGATACCCGCACGCGTGAACGCGCGCTGGCCGCCTTCGACGCCGACCCGGTGGGACTGGACGGGCTGGACGGCGCGCTGGAAATCCTCGGCATGGAAGGCAGTGCCGACATGATCGCTGCCAGCACCGGACGGCTGATCCGGCTGGAGGCTCCGGCACGCACGATTGACGCGCTGCGCCCCTATCTGACCGGGGATCAGCGCGTGGACACCCCTGAGGGACCGCGCAGTCTTTTTGCAGCGGTGTTTATCAGCCGGGAAGCCGGTTCGGAGCTCCCGCTGATAAACTACTACTCCACCAATGTGACCGAGCAGAGCCTGGCCGGAGCGGCCCGGCGCGCCCTTCGCGATCATGTGCGCGAGCAGGCGCTGGCCGCACGCGGGCTGGACCCGGCCGAGATACGCCAGCTCTCCTCACTCGAACCGGAAATGCGCAGCCTCAACCCGGCTACGGTCGATGATAGCGAGGTGGGCGCCGCCGACTGGGCACCGTTTGTGGTCGCCGTGATCCTGGCCATCATGTTGTGGACGGCAATTTTCTCGGTCGCCAACATGCTGCTGACCAGCCTGATCGAGGAAAAGGGCGGCAAGATCATCGAGCTGCTGCTGTCCACCGTGCGGGTGCGTGATCTGCTGATCGGCAAGCTCCTGGGCGTAGCCGCCGTCTCCTTCACCCTATTTGCCGTCTGGGGGCTTATCGGCACCAGCGTCATGCTGATCGCCGGCACCTTCCTGCAGGGCATGGATCCGGAGATTGCCGGCTTCATCGGCGAGGCAATACAGCCGGGTCTCTTCCTGGCGGCACTGGGCTATTTCCTCGTTGGCTATCTCATGTACGGCGCCATCTTCCTGGCGCTGGGTTCGCTGTGCGAAACCTTGCACGATGCCCAGACCCTGATGAGCCCGCTCATCCTCGTGCTCATGCTGCCCCTGATGATCCTCGTCTTCGCCATGCGTTCCATCGACTCGGTGGCGGTGCAGATCGTGTCATGGGTGCCAATCTGGACGCCCTTCATCATGATTGCGCGCCTGCCATCAAATCCGCCCTTGTGGGAGATTGCCGGCACCAGCGCGGTGATGCTCCTCACGCTGGTATTGGTGCTCTGGGGCGCGGCATCTGTATTCCAGCAGGGCGCGCTGGGTCACGCCAATGCCGATTCCGTCAAACGTATTTTCTCGCGTAAAAAGCCTGTCAGGGACGAGGAATAGACAGCCATGAGCCAGCCCGGCAACGACCCGTTTTACCGCGAACGCCGCCTGCCGCCTTACGTCTTCGCCGAGGTCAACCGGATGAAGGCAGCCTGGCGCAAGGATGGGCGCGACATCATCGATTTCGGCATGGGCAATCCTGATCTCGCGCCGGCGCCGCACATCATCGAGAAGCTCAAAGAGGTCGCCGCCGACCCGCGCGCCCACCGCTATTCGGCGAGCCAGGGCGTGCCGGCCCTGCGCCGGGCCTTTACCCGCTACTATGAGCGCCGTTTTGATGTGTGCCTCAACCCGGAAACCGAAGTGTGCGTCACGCTCGGCTCCAAGGAGGGGCTGGCCAATCTCGCACAAGCCATTACCGCGCCGGGCGATGTCATCATCGTGCCGGACCCCTCCTACCCCATCCACATGTTCGGCTTCATCATTGCGGGCGCGGCGGTCAGAGCCGTCAGCTTCGCCAGCCCTGAACAATTCCTGGCTGACGCGGTAACGGCCTGCAAACGCTCGGTGCCAGCACCCAGCGCCATGGTGCTGAACTTCCCGTCCAACCCGACAGCGCAGGTTGTCGATCTCGATTTTTACCGCGAGGCGGTGAAGGTCGCCAAAGCCAACGATATCGTCCTCATCTCCGACCTTGCCTACTCGGAGATTTATTTCGACGGCAACCCGCCGCCTTCCATCCTGCAGATCGAGGGCGCGCGCGACGTGGCGGTGGAGTTCACCTCCATGTCGAAAACCTATTCCATGCCCGGCTGGCGCATCGGCTTCGCCGCCGGGTCGGCGCGCCTTATCGCGGCGCTCAAACGGGTCAAATCCTATCTCGATTACGGCGCCTTCACGCCCGTCCAGATCGCGGCTGTCGCCGCGCTCGATGGTCCGCAGGATCATGTCGCTGTCGCACGCGAAACCTATAAAAAGCGCCGCGATGTGCTGGTGGAAAGCTTTGGCCGGGCGGGCTTCGACATTCCCTCCCCTCCTGCCACCATGTTTGCCTGGGCGCCCATCCCGGAGCGCTTTGCCCATATGGGTTCGGTGGAGTTTGCCAAGGACCTGATGGAGAAGACCGGCGTGGCGGTGGCCCCCGGTCTCGGCTTTGGCGAGCGCGGTGATACCCATATCCGCCTGGCACTGGTCGAGAACGAGCAGCGCATCCGCCAGGCGGCGCGCAATCTGAAAGGTTATTTCGGTACCTGACCGCCGGGACGGCCGCGAGAAAAAGGCGCGCTCCCGGCTGGAAGCGCGCCTCTTTCATGCTCAGCTGGCCGGAAAGACTAGCCTTCAACCTCGGTCAGCAGGCCCCGGTTGCGCAGCAGCGGCTCCACCGAAGGCTCACGCCCGCGGAAGCCGGTATACATGTCCATCGCAGGACGCGTATTCCCGCCGGAGAACACCTCGTAGAGGCGCTGCGCGGTTTCCGGATCGAAGATGTCACCGGCCTCTTCAAAGGCGGCAAAGCCGTCATTGTCGAGCACGCCAGCCCACAGATAGCTGTAATAGCCCGCCGCATAGCCCTCGCCGGAGAAGCTGTGCAGGAAGTGGGTGGAACGGTGACGCATCGGGATCTGGCGCAGATTCTGGCGGCTTTCCAGAATCTCCTGCTCGAACGCCTGAACGTCGATATTCGCCGGGTCTTCGTGCAGGTGGAAGGCCATGTCCATGAAGCCGGAATTGAGGAATTCCACATTCTCGAAACCGGCATTGAAGGTGGACGCCGCCAGCACACGCTCCAGAAGCTCCATAGGCATGGGTTCGCCGGTCTCGTGGTGCACGGCGAATTGCTGCAGGATTTCCGGCTGCTCCAGCCAGTGTTCGAGGATCTGGGCCGGGAACTCCACGAAATCGCGGTCCACCGACGTACCCGCAAGTGACGGGAAGTCGGTATTGGACAGAATGCCGTGCAGGCCGTGGCCCATCTCATGGAAGAGCGTGGACGCATCAATGAAGCTGATGAGAGCCGGTTCGCCCTCATCCGGCTTGTTATAGTTGCAGTTATTCAGGATCAGCGGGATTTCGCCGGTAATGCCGTTCTGGGCCCGGAATGCGCTCATCCATGCGCCTGAGCGCTTGCCCGGACGGGCAAAATAATCGCCGTAGAACAGGGCAATGGTCTCGCCATCCGCATTGTGGACTTCCCACACCCGCACATCGGGGTGATAGACCGGAATGTCGTGACGCTCGTGGAAACTCAGCCCGAACAGACGCTCGGAGGTATAGAACATCGCGTCGATCATGCGGTTGAGATCGAGATACTGGGCAACTTCAGCCGGATCGAGATCATAGCGCTCGGCACGTACGCGCTCGGTGTAATAGCGCCAGTCCCAGCCCTCGGCCTCGTACTCGCCGCCCTCGGCATCGATCATGGCCTGAATGTCAGCCAGCTCTTCCAGCGCGCGCTGGCGGGCCGGCCACCAGACCTGCTCCATAAGGTCGGTTGCGGCTTCCGGCGTTTCGGCCATCGTGCCGGCGGTGCGGTAATGGGCCCAGCTTTCAAAGCCCAGCATCTGGGCCTGCTCGCGGCGCAGGACCAGAATGTCACGGATCAGCTGGTTATTATCGAACTCATTGCCGTTATTGCCGCGCTCATAAAAGCCGTTCCAGGCGATCTCGCGCAGATCACGGTCCGGCGAGGTCTGCAGGAAGGGCTCCACGCTGGAGCGGTCCAGCGTGATGATATGACCTTCCATGTCACGGGCACGGGCCGCAGAGCGCGCCGCGCTCACCATGGAGGAGGGCAAATTGTCGAGCGCTTCCTGCGGCAGTTCCAGTGTCCACAGCTCACGGTCGCCCAGCTCGTTCTGGGAGAACTGGGTGTAGAGCGAGGAGAGCTCGGTGCGGATTTCCGCATAGCGCTCACGCTGCTCTTCGGAAAGCTGGGCGCCGGCGCGTACGAAATTGTCGTGCGTCACTTCCAGAAGGCGCGCCTGCTGGTCGGTCAGGCCCAGCTCGGCGCGGGTCTGGTACAGCGTGTCGATACGCTCGAACAGCTGGGCATTGAGCGTGATCGAGGCAGAGTGACGCGCGAACATCGGGCTCACCTCGCGCTGGATGGCGCGCAGCTCGTCATTGGAGGCAGAGCCAGCCAGATTGCTAAATACAGCGCCGATACGCGACAGATCGCGCCCGGCCAGCTCCATGGCCAGCAGGGTGTTTTCAAAGGTCGGGGCTTCGGGGTTGGTCGCGATGGCGTCAATCTCGGCCGCATGGTCTGCCATGGCCGCCTCGAAGGCCGGCATGAAATGCTCTTCGCGGATCTGGTCGAGCGGCGGGGCGCCGAAATTCTCGGTCCACTCGGCGGCGAACGGATTGCCTTCCAGCGCGGCCATCGCGCCGCCCTGCGCCACAGGCTCGGCTACCGCATCCGAAGCAGCCGGTTCAGACGCTGCATCCGGGGACTCCACAGCCCCGTTTTCCTCCGGGGCCGGCGCGGTGGCCGGCTGCTCGCAGGCAGCCAGCAGAAGCGCAGCTGCAGCTGCGCCATACATCAGACGGTCGATCATATCCTCACCTTTGGTGCGTGTTTCTATTGGGCAGGAAGTTCTGGAGGCATCCTAACGCCGCACACCGACAATTAAAGGTGCTGGCGCGGTTTCCCCACGAAACTGTGATTATATAACGCTCGCCCTGCCCCCAGGACCATAAAAAAACGCGGAAGGTTGCCCTTCCGCGTTTCTCGTCTGGCGTCTCAGACCCTGCCCCTGATCAGGGAGCAGGCTGAAAACTAGTCGGCCAGTTGCAGGTCAACGGCCTTGGGGCCTTTGCCGCGAGTGTCCGGCTCGGTCTCGAAAGACACGCGCTGGCCATCATTGAGGCCGGTCAGGCCGGCGGCCTGGACAGCGGTGATGTGTACGAACACGTCCTTGCCGCCATCATCCGGGGTGATGAAGCCAAAGCCTTTGGTGGTGTTGAAGAATTTGACAGTACCGGTCGTCATTTTCGGGGTAACCTTTCCCGTAGTACCGCGCCGCGTCCGGCGCAGGAGTTCAGTCGCGTCCGGCGTCCCGGTCGCGGCGAACGGACTTGCAATGCGGGGAAGGCTGAAGGGGTAGGCGTGTTCTCACGCGAGGTCTTCCAGTATTCCGCCGGGCCGAAACGGCCGCCCGTGCCCACCTGTTATGCCTCAAAATCGGCCGCACGGCAAGGCAAGTCAGTAAAGCGTTCCGGCGTTGAACCCGGCCACAGGGATGCTAGCGTGCCGCCATGACCCGCCGCCCCTTCCTTTCACGCACCCATCGCGCCCGCGCCGCGCGCGCGCGCCAGAACGCTTCGGGCGATCCTGGCGGCACGATGCGCCTGGCCGTTCTGGTCGCCCTGGTTCTGGTGGCACTGGCCGTCGCTGCGGGCTTTCGCGGAGAAGAAACCGCACGCGGGGTGGGCGGTGTACTGGCGCGGCTGGGTCCGCTGGCAGAGCCACGCCTGCTTGGCGCGTCCATTCTGGAGCTTCTCGCCATTATCGCCGTGATCGGTGCTTGCGCCCTGATCCTCTGGCGCAAGCGCTAACGCCCGCCCCCTATCCTTCCAAGTCCGATTTCAGCCGGTCCAGCATGGTAACCGCACGCTCTGCATGCGGTCCGATCCAGCGGTCATGGATATGACGGATCGGCAGCGGGTTGAGATGGTTCCAGCGCTCGCGGCCCTTGCGCTGGAAGATCACCAGATCGGCCTTCTCCAGCACTTTGAGATGCTGCATCACCGTGCAGCGGTCCAGCGCAGGAAAGCGCTCGCACAGCGCGCCTGTGGTCTGCGGATCATCCTTCAGGCAATCGAGCAATTCCCGCCGGACAGGCGAGGCCAGAGCCTTGAAAATACGATCCATTTTATCTGTGCTTGACATGTTATAAATTTATAACATGATTTGGTGCCATCAAGGCAAGCCCGCAATCAGGACAGGTGAAAAATGGATATGGAGCTGAAATTCTCGGTCGGCGGGCGCATCGCCCGGCCGGTGTCAGAGGTGTTTGAGGCGGTGGTGAACCCCGAAACGCTCTCGCGCTATTTCACGACCGGCGGGGCCGAGGGGCGCATGAAGACCGGCACGGTGGTCTATTGGTCATTCCACGATTTTCCGGGCCGCTTCCCGGTCGATATCATCGAGGTCGTGGACAATGAGCGCATCGTGTTCGAGTGGGATTCCGATGATCCCGACACGCCCTATAAGGTCCGGACCACCATGGAGTTTGAGGCGCTTGAAGACGGGCGCACGCTCGTCACCATCCGCGAGGAAGGCTGGCGTCAGACCCCTGCCGGCCTGAAAGCCTCCTACGGAAACTGCAGCGGCTGGATGCAGATGCTGTGCGCCCTCAAGGCATGGACAGAGCACGGCATCAATCTGCGCGAGGGCATGTTCCAGTAGCAAGGCCCGCCTAGGGCCTGTACTCATAAAGGGTTCGGGCGTGACGGGTAGCGGATTTGGTGCCTGACAAGAAGAGACGGCCGCCGTGGAGCACTCCTCCACAAGGACGGCTCGACGCCGTCAGGCACAAAATCTGCTGCGCCTCTTCGAGGTATGGCGAAAATCGCCCACTCTTGTGTCGCAGTCCCTCGAAAGGGGACGGCCCTTCCATCGGGCCTGCTCCTGATATTAATCGATTTTCGCGCATATCACGCTCCAAACCTTTATGAGTACAGGCCCTAGAACCAGCCTGCATCGCGAAGGGCCGGGTAGAAGCTGCGGCTGACCGGCACTTCGCGGCCATCCTCCAGAATGAGGGTGCCGCGGCCATCACCCTTCTTCACATCGCGCACCGCATCACGGGCCACCCACCAGGAGCGGTGCACCTGCGCCCCGTCAAGCGCCCCGCACGCCGCGATGCCATCTGACAGACGCATCAGGATCAGCGCTTCACCGGAATCGGTGCGCACCCGCAGATAATGATCCTCCGCGCTCATCGAGAGGATGCGGGCCTTGCGCAGCGGATGGGGCAGCTTGCCCAGCAGGGCGTCAGAGGGGCGGGCCGGCACGGCACCGGAGGAGGACGCGCGGGCTGCCTGACGCAGATCTTCGATATGGTGTGCAATCCACGCAATGGCGACCACAAAGCCGGAAACAACCAGCACGAAAAACCACGTTACAGGCAGGGCGCGCCAGTGCACCGCCCCGGCCATCAACACATTGATGGCAAACACCGCCGCCGTAACCGGCACAGAGATGCAAAACGCGGCGATAACGTAATGGCACCAGCCGGGAAGAGCGGGAAACAGGCGCTGGGCCAAAGGCCCGGTTGTCCAGCCCACCACCGCACCCATCACAATCAGCCCGACCCAGTAGACCCAGACCTGCGGCCAGCCCACCCGGCCCGTTCCGTAGGGCCCCAGAATGGCCAGAAAAGTTCCCAGCGCGACCAGCCAGGCCGCCCGGACCGCCCATTTGCGCAGGGTCTGCGAGGAAGCGGTAGTCACGCCCTATGTCCTTCCCTGTCATTCACGAAGCGGGAGTGGAAGGCTTACCGCCATTCACGAACAGGTCCAGTCCTGACGCGAATTTCCGCTTCTTGCATGCAGCGCCTCACGCCATCTCTGGTCACACAAAGCCAGGCGGCGCGCGCCGCAGCCAACGACCCCGTGAGACGGAGAATAACTCTGATGTGGACCATTCTTGCCAAAACCGCTGTCCAGTTGGCCGCTGCCATCACGGCAGGCGGGCTTTTCGCCATCCCGATGGCTGCCAGTCTTGGCGGATTTGATCGCGCCAACGCGCAGGAAACCGCCACCCTGACCGTCAGGCTGACCGGGTTTTCCAGCATTCAGGGCCAGCTGGATGTGGCCGTCTATGCCGACGCGGACAGCTGGCTGGGACGCGATCCTGCCGCCCGCACCCGCATCCCGGCCAGTACCGAGCCGGCAGAGCTGTTATTTGAAGGGCTTGCCCCGTCCGTCTACGCCGTCTTCGCATGGCATGACGAGAACTCGGACGGACGGCTCAATTCCGGGCCCATGCGCATTCCCACGGAGCGGTTCGGATATAGCGCCGGTGCGCGCAGCCGCTTCGGCCCGGCCTCTTTTGACGCTGCGGCCATCACCCTGGAAAGCGGCATGCATCATATCGAATATATCCGTCTGGCAGGGGCGTCGGGACGATGAATATCGACGCCTTCACCAGCGCGCCCTGGCATATCCAGCTTCACACGCTCGCCGCCCTTGCGGCTCTGGGTCTGGGCGCGTTCCAGCTGATTGCGCCCAAGGGCACTTTGCCCCACCGCCAGCTCGGCTATGTCTGGGTGTGCATCATGCTGGTCGTGGCCATAACCGCCATCTTCATTCAGGAAACCGGCGGGCTGAGCTGGATACATGTATTTGTACCGGTAACGCTGTTCGGTCTTGCAGGGCTGATCTACTACGCCCGCAGGAAGCACAGGAGGGGGCACTCCATAACCGCAATCGCGCTATATGCAGGCGCCCTCCTCACCCCCGGCGCATTCACCCTCCTGCCCGGACGCCTCATGCACACCGTGGTCATGGGCGGATAGCGCCGCGTTGCGTCAAAGCCATACCTATCCGGCATGCTTCGCCGCCTCAAAGGGTTCCCGTTGCGCTGGCCGCCTCCGGGCTTATCATGGCGGCTCATGGGGGGATGGATGCGCGATCAACGCACCACGCGGTTTGTGAGCCTTTACGCGGATACTGCCGGGGAAGCGGCCGGACCCGGTGCCCATCCCATGGATTCATGGTGTCCGCCCTGCCCGCCACCGCGCCGTCACGGCAGCACACCTATCGATGCCATTGTCGGCATGGCCGTGCGGCTCGGCCTGGCCGCAGCCTTGTGGAGCTGGGCACGAGCCAACGCCCTGCCGGTACACGACTGGAGTGACTGGCAGAACTGGTTTCGTCCCGATCCGGGACTGGCCGCAGCAGCGTCGGTCTGGTTTACAGGCATGGCCGATGCGCAAGTGATCGCCTTCCAGCTCGTCCTGTGGGGAACGCTTCTGCCGGTCATTCTGCTGGCCGGTTTTCTCACAAGGTTTGCCGGGCTTGGCATACTCCTGTGCGCGGTGTTCTTCGTGATCGCCATCGAGCCGCAAGGATGGAGCTTTGCCCTGATCGCCGGCGCGCTGGGGCTCTATCTTGCCTTGCGCGGAGCCGGGCCTCTCTCCATCGACTGGGGTGCCGCCCGGCTGACCCGGCTCGGCTAGACGAAAGCCCAGTATTCCTGTCCTATATTTAACTTCCCAACTTTGCAGAAGCGTTCCACGATCTGTGCAAGAACACGGGAGGCTGGAATGATTCAGGAATTAATGAATGCTGGCATCCAGATTGCGCTGGCGCTGCTGGTTGTCTTTCTGGTCTGGCTGATTTTTGCACGCAAGAGCTCCGGCTTTCTGAAATTTGCCGGCCTGTACGGTGCGCCCGTCAAGGCGATGGGCATAGCACTGATTGCCGCGTTGATATTTGCCCCGCTTACCATTGCCATGTTCATGCTGCCGGGCCTGGCCGATGCTGCCGCCGGCCCTGATACGGTTACCGGGCGGGTTCAGGCGCTGGGCATGACCCCCGAAACCATCGCCATCATCCTCATCATCGCCTTCCTCAAAACATCAGGGTCGGAGGAGATCCTGTTCCGGGGCCTGATCGCCAAGCGGCTGATCGCCTGGCTGGGCTTTGGTGTGGGCAACACAATCCATGCCCTTATCTTCGCTTCCATCCACCTTCTGATCTTCGTGGCACCGGGCGGGCCGGCCTTCGACCCGGTTCTGGCGGCAGCCCTGATAGGCGTCGGCTTCACCGGCGGCTGGGTGATGGCGTGGATCAATGAAAAGCGGGCTGACGGTTCCATCGCGCCCAGCTGGCTGATGCATGGCCTGACAAACGCGATTGCCTATCCCGCACTGGCGTTTCTTTAGCGCGAAGCGGTCCTGCCTGCGGGCGCAGCCTTGAACCTGTGGTCCGGGCGTGATGAGTTGGCATCCGTCAATTGTCACGCATCAC
Source organism: Glycocaulis sp. (assembly GCF_050485565.1). Lineage (GTDB taxonomy): Bacteria > Pseudomonadota > Alphaproteobacteria > Caulobacterales > Maricaulaceae > Glycocaulis. The sequence goes on from NZ_JBJHBQ010000005.1 coordinate 136,127, forward strand.
AAGCCCCGGACTGCCTCGCCCATGCTGATCTACAGAAATGTCGGTGCTGTCCTCGGCGGCGCCTTGCTGCTCCAGATTTCCGTGGGCGTGCTGGGTGTGTCGCTGCCGCTGGCGATGGCCGCGGCCGGGTGGTCAGGCTCCACCATCGGCCTTGTCGCCGCCGCGTACGGGGCGGGCTTCATGGCCGGAGCCTGGATCGCGCCGGGATCGATCCGGCGCATCGGGCATATCCGCGCCTATGCCGCCTTTGCCGGCCTGTCAGCGGCGCTGATACTGATGCTGGCGCTGGAATCCCATGTCGTCTGGTGGCTCGCAGCCCGCTTCGGCTTCGGCTTGTGCACCGCTGGCCTGTTTGCGGTTGCAGAAAGCTGGATCGCCGATGCCACCCCGTCCCAGCGGCGCGGCGCGGTGATTTCCGCCTATCAGATTATCGGCAGGGCCGGTCTGATCCTCGGACCCTTTATCATCGCCCTGTCCGGGCTTGAACTGACCCAGAGCTTCATCGTGGCCGGGATATTCCTGGCGCTGGCGCTGGTGCCGATGACCGTCACAAGGCGCGCCCAGCCTTCCATCCCCGATGGCGAGCGCGCCCCGCCCTGGCGGCTATTTGCCATTGCGCCAACCGCAGCCGTGGCCGCCTTCGCCGCCGGGCTGGTCAATTCCGGCCTGCTGGCGTTTGTACCGATCTGGGCCGACAGTCTGGACCCCGCCCGCGCCACGGGCGCAGCCGCCCTCATCATGGCCGTGATCTACGGCACCTCCATGATCGTGCAGTGGCCAGTGGGGCGCGTCTCCGACAAGCTTGACCGGAGGCTGGTAATTGCCGTCAGCGCGGGCCTTGCCGCCATCATGGCAGGCGTGCTGGCGCTGTTCAGCACGCCGGGCCTTCTCTGGGGCGCGGTGATGGCGGGTGCCTGGGGTGCGGCGAGCCTTTGCTATTATGGTGTGGCAGTTGCCCATGCAGCTGACCGGGCCAAGGTGGAGGAACTGCCCGCCATCGCCTCTGGCGTCCTGCTGCTCTGGGCCGCCGGGTCGATGGTCGGGCCGCTCATTGCCGGTTTTGCCTATGAAAGCCCGCTGGCCAGCCGCGGCCTCTTCCTTGTCGGCCTGGCGGGCAATCTGGCCTTGTGCGTGTTCGCCCTCCTGCGCTCGCGTGCCCGCGTTGCGGTACCGCGCGAAGAGCGTGAACCCTTCGTCAATCTTATGGCCACGTCCGCAGAGCTGGCCGAGATTGACCCGCCCGAAACCGAAGACGCGCCAAGGCGCGAGGAGGATATCTAGTGCTGATAGCGATCCTTGTCGGGGTGATAATCGGCGTGGCAGCGGCCTTCAGCCTGCGAGGACGGCTGAACGCGCTGCCCTGGCTGACATGGATTGGCTGGCTGCTCGTCGGCGCCGGCATGCCGGTGCTGACAGGCCAGCTGGGATTTCTGGTACTGGCGGAGAGCTCCGGAGAGGCTGCGGCGCTGGCCATTCCGCTACTGGTTACCGGGCTGGGTGCCGGTATTGGCTGGGCGGCCTGCGTAGCCGGTCTGCGCCTGACCCACAGGCAATAATGACAGGCTACACGCCTCGCGTTGCACTGCGGCAAGGCGATGGTATAAGCCGACGCGAAACATCTCCTGTGACGGGCCGCATCCGCCGGTCCGCCCCTCCCCGGTAACAAGGTGAGTGCTGCCCCATGAATATCCACGAGCATCAGGCCAAGGCCGTCCTGAAGGCGTTTGGCGCGCCTGTCGCTGACGGTGTTGCGATCTTTTCCGCCGATGAAGCCGGCGCGGCAGCCGACAAGCTGCCCGGACCGCTCTGGGTCGTGAAATCGCAGATCCATGCCGGGGGCCGGGGCAAGGGCAAGTTCAAGGAACTGCCCGCCGATGCCAAGGGCGGTGTACGCCTCGCCTTCAGCCGCGATGAAGTGATCTCCCACGCCAAGGACATGCTGGGCAATACGCTGGTCACCCATCAGACCGGCCCGGCCGGCAAGCAGGTGAACCGGCTCTATATCGAGGACGGCGCCGATATCGAGACCGAGCTTTATCTCTCCCTTCTGGTCAATCGCGAGACAGGCCGCGTGGCCTATGTCGTCTCCACCGAGGGCGGCATGGATATCGAGGCGGTTGCCGAAGAGACGCCGGAGAAAATCCTCACCATCAATATCGACCCGGAAACGGGCGTGACCTCAGGCGATGCGGCAAAAATCGCCGATGCGCTGGAACTTAAAGCCTCCGCGCGCGAGGACATGCTGTCTCTGGCACCCATCCTCTACCGGGCCTTCACCGAGAAGGATATGAGCCTTCTGGAAGTAAACCCGCTCATCGTGATGAAGGATGGGCACTTACGCGTGCTCGACGCGAAAGTGTCCTTTGATGGCAACGCGCTCTTCCGCCATGAGGACATCCAGGCCCTGCGCGACCTCACCGAAGAGGACGAGAAGGAAATCGAGGCATCCAAATACGACCTCGCCTATGTGGCGCTGGACGGCAATATCGGCTGCATGGTCAATGGCGCCGGTCTCGCCATGGCGACGATGGACATCATCAAGCTCTATGGCGCGGAGCCTGCCAACTTCCTCGATGTGGGCGGGGGCGCCAGCAAGGAGAAGGTGACGGCAGCCTTCAAGATCATCACCGCCGACAAGAACGTCAAAGGCATCCTCGTGAACATCTTTGGCGGCATCATGCGCTGCGATGTCATCGCCGAAGGCGTGGTCGCCGCCGTGAAGGAGGTGGGCCTGAAAGTGCCGCTGGTCGTGCGCCTTGAAGGCACCAATGTCGATCAGGGCAAAAAAATCCTCAACGAGAGCGGGCTGGATATTACGTCCGCCGACGATCTTGATGACGCCGCCCAGAAAATCGTAGCCGCCGTGAAGAAGGGCTGAGAACCATGTCCGTACTCGTCAACAAAGACACCAAGGTTCTCGTTCAGGGCCTGACCGGCAAGACCGGCACCTTCCACACCGAGCAGGCGCTGGCCTATTACGGCACCCGCATGGTCGGCGGCATCCACCCCAAAAAGGGCGGCGAAAGCTGGACAAGCGGCATGGACGGCGCGGCTTCGCTGCCGATCTTTTCAACCGTCGCCGAAGGCAAGGAGCGCACCGGCGCAACCGCATCGGTCGTCTATGTCCCGCCCGCAGGGGCTGGCGCGGCGATCATCGAGGCGATTGATGCGGGCATGGAGCTGATCGTGTGCATCACCGAGGGCATCCCGGTCATGGACATGGTCAAGGTGAAAGCGCGCCTCGAAAAGTCCAGTTCGCGCCTTCTGGGCCCGAACTGCCCCGGCGTGCTGACCCCGGAAGAGTGCAAGATCGGCATCATGCCGGGCAATATCTTCAAGAAGGGCTCGGTCGGCGTGGTTTCGCGCTCCGGCACACTGACCTATGAAGCCGTGTTCCAGACCACGGCTGAGGGTCTCGGCCAGACGACGGCGGTGGGCATTGGCGGCGATCCGGTAAAAGGCACCGAGTTCATCGACGTGCTGGAGATGTTCCTGGCCGATGACGAGACCAAGTCGATCATCATGATCGGCGAAATCGGCGGTTCAGCCGAAGAGGAAGCGGCTCAATTCCTGCGCGATGAAGCCAAAAAAGGCCGTAAAAAGCCGATGGCCGGCTTCATTGCCGGGCGCACCGCACCTGAAGGCCGCACGATGGGCCATGCCGGCGCGATTGTTGCCGGTGGCAAGGGCGATGCGCAAAGCAAGATCGAGGCAATGAAATCGGCCGGGATCGCCGTGTCCGACAGCCCGGCGCGCCTTGGCAAGACACTGGTCGAGGTCCTCAAGGGCTAGGCTGTATCGACCGGAGATTCATGACCGCCTGATGGTCATGGATCTCCCGCAGCCTTGAGAGCAGTCCATCACGGTCCAGCTCAACCCAGCCGCTGCTTGCCTTCACTGGCAGCGGCGCGTCACCGGCATTGGCAAACGCCATGGCCCAGTCGTCAAACAGGCGCTCGCTGGCCGGTTCGTTCAACAGCAGCGTGACCTCGGCATGGCGCGTATCGTTGCAGATACGCGCATATATGTCCTCAACCGCCGCTTTCGGCCCTTCCAGCATCTGGATGAACCGCCCCCGGTCATAAACCAGTACGCCGGTAATACCGGCTCGCGGGTTATAACGCTCACAGGCCGCCATGATGTCCGCGAGCTCTGACCGGAAATGGCCCTGCCCGCGCGCGATGGCCACTGCGGAAATATAGACCAGCCGGGTAAGCACTGCGGCCTCGCCCGGGCAGGGCGTGCCTTCAAGGCGTAAGCGGCGGCGCCAGGGTTCCCGTGTCATTTCCCGTTTGCTCCTACCAAATGGATATTCTCGCCGGGCACCAGGCGGTATGGCGGTTTGGGCTCTCTGGTTTCACCCCCGACCATCAACCCGCTCAGATAATCCGGACCGATAGCCAGCCAGCCGGGCAGCGCGACCGCGTCATGGCAATCCTCAACCGCCAGCAGCTGGCGCCGGGCAGCAATCTTTCCGGCCAGCGCGGCAATACCTGCGCACTGGCGCACGAACATCTCAGCCGTGGCCGGAGCAGTTATCGAGAAGATGTCGACCTGGGAGTCGTTAAAGCGCTCAAGGCGGACGGTGCGCGGGTCGATACGCACCATGATATGCCGGGTGAGAGTGCGTGCCAGCCGGCACACCTCGGTCAGACTGCCCATCGGCGCATCCATGTCAGCACCGAGGATATACAACACCAGGGCAGACCGCGCCTTGTCGTCCAGCGTGTTGACCGCCGCCAAGTAGGGCAGGCGATATTTGACCGTCACCAGCGTCTCGAAATGCACAGGGACGGCAAGGGCGCTTGGGGTTCCCTTGTCCCGGGCGGTTTTCCAGGCTGCGGCAGCCGCCAGCAGCACATTGCGATCAAACTCCATGCGCATCGCCCCGCCCCCTTCGCTGGGCGAGAGGGCGTGTCCGCGCACCAGCGGCCCGTCCCCGCGCATCCGTCCGACCGGGTGCACGAGGTTGAGGGCCGCGAACCCCGTCGCCGATGCCCAGACCGGTTCAAAGCGTAGCTCAAACGGGGGCAGCCGCACCGGTTCGCGCGGCCGGGGAGGCGGTATGGGCTGAAGGTCCGCACCCAGATCAACGCCATCGTCCTCACCAGCGGCTTCATAGGCTTGTGCAGCGGCGTCCAGCGGACCGGACTGAATGCCGCCAAGCAGATCGGACAGAGCGATGTCGATGGTCTCAGCGTGCAGCTCCAAGCCGGCAAGATAATCAGTGCCAAGGAAAAAGGCCTTCAGCTCGATCTCTATGCGGCGGGTGAAGGCTTCTGCTTCTTCTGCCCGCGACGGACCAGGCAGCACGATAAAGCCATTGGCGGCGCGTAATATGAGGTCGTCTGACCCGATACGTTTGGAGATGAACTGCTCGCACGTATCGAAAATGCGCTCCTTTACACGCGGCCACTTCTCTTTGTATTGCGCTTCAAGCACATCCAGATTGATGAGCTGGAGTTGTGTGGTCTCCAGCTGGGCGGCTTCCTTCAGCTTGGGGCGGAAGCGGGCCAGCGTAGAAAGAACTGACATCACATCACTTGCACGGAGACGCGGGCTGTTCGCGCTCCTGACGTGAATTAGAATATTCTCGGCATCAAACTTCAAACTCCAAGCAAACAGATAGTTAACCGGGCGCTATGCTTTGTACATTGTTCATAGGCGTGATGGCGCGCAATAGCTGTACCTGACGGCGCGCGGCGTCTTGCTACCGTGCGCGAGAGCACGACATGAACGTACGTTCGTGCCTATTGCGGTTCGCAGGGGCGTTTTGCGCCCATTTGGGCTTCTCTTTTGCACCGGAGAGGCATAAGTGTCGATTATCCAGGCAAGTGCCGTGGTGGCGCTCACGATAAACCTGCCCTGAAGGGCCAAGATGACCGACGCTCGCTCCTCGACCAACCAGACCTTCCTCGACACCTCCTTCCTGTTCGGCACCAACGCCATCTATCTGGAGGACATGGCTGCGCGCTATGCCACCGACCCGGCATCGGTTCCCGCCAGCTGGCGCAAATTCTTCGATGCTGTCGGCGATGAGGCGGCCAACGCAAAACAGGCCGCCAAAGGGCCGGGCTGGAAGCGCGATGGCTGGCCACGCAAAACCAATGGCGAGATGGTCCAGGCGCTGGGCGATATCGAGAGCGTGGTGCCAAGCCTGCCTGAAAAGGTAGCGGCGCGCATGGGCGATACGGCCGCGCCCGCCGATGTGCATTCAGCCGTAAAGGACAGCATTTCGGCGATCATGCTGATCCGCGCCTACCGCATGCGCGGGCATCTGGCGGCTGATCTTGATCCGCTGAATCTGAGCGAGCGCGAACCGCAGCCCGAGCTGGAGCCGGAAAGCTACGGATTTGGCGAGGCCGATCTCGACCGCGAGATCTTCATCAATGGCTATCTCGGCCTTGAGACCGCCACCATCCGCCAGATTCTCGACATCCTCAAACGCACCTATTGCGGCACGTTCGGCGTGGAGTTCATGCACATCTCCAACCCGGAGGAGAAAGCCTGGCTGCAGGAGCGTATCGAGGGCCCTGACAAGGAAATCGCGTTCTCGAAGAACGGCAAGCAGGCCATTTTGCGCAAGCTGGTCGAGACCGAGGCGTTCGAGCGCTTCCTGCACAAGCGCTATCCCGGCACAAAGCGCTTTGGCATTGATGGCGGCGAGTCCATGGTCCCGGCGCTGGAGCAGATCATCAAGCGCGGCGGCGCCATGGGGGTTAGCGACATCATTGTCGGCATGCCCCACCGCGGCCGCCTCAACGTGCTGGCCGCCGTCATGGGCAAGCCCTACCACGTCATCTTCCACGAGTTTCAGGGCGGCTCGACCATTGGCGAGGACGAGTTCTCCTCTGGCGATGTGAAATACCATCTGGGTTCGTCGTCCACGCGCGAGTTCGATGGCAACACGGTCAATCTGTCGCTGACGGCCAATCCCTCCCACCTCGAAGCGGTTGATCCGGTCGTGCTGGGCAAGGCGCGCGCCAAGATGACCAAATACCAGGTGCAGACCGGAGAGCCATCCGCTCACAAGGTCCTGCCGCTTCTGCTGCACGGCGATGCCGCCTTTGCCGGACAGGGCATCGTGGCCGAGTGCTTTGGCCTGTCCGGCCTGCGCGGACACCGCACGGGTGGGGCGGTCCATTTCATCGTCAACAACCAGATCGGCTTCACCACCGATCCGCGCGACAGCCGTTCCTCGCCCTACCCGTCTGACGTGGCGCTGATGGTGCAGGCACCGATTTTCCATGTGAACGGGGACGATCCCGAAGCGGTAGTGTTTGCGGCGAAAGTGGCCGCCGAGTACCGGCAGACCTTCGGCAAGGATGTCGTCATCGACATGTTCTGCTATCGCCGCTTTGGCCACAATGAGGGCGATGACCCGTCCTTCACCCAGCCGCAAATGTACAAGGCGATCGCCGGCCACCCGACCACCCGCGAACTCTATACGCGCCGCCTGACCGACGAAGGCGTGGTGACCGCTGAAGAGGTCGATGGCTGGGTAGCTGAGCTCGAAGCCTTCCTCGATGACGAGTTTGAGCTGGGCAAATCCTACAAGGCCAACAAGGCCGACTGGCTGGACGGCGTCTGGTCTGGCCTTGGCCTGCCGGACGAGGACGACCGGCGCGGCCAGACGGCTGTCGATATAGACACGCTAAAAGCGGTCGGGACAGCGATGACGCGCATCCCGGACGGCTACAACATCCACAAGACCCTCAACCGCGTCATCAATGGCCGGCGCGAGGCGATTGAAAAAGGCGAAGGCATCGACTGGGCCACGGCCGAACATCTCGCCTTCGGCACGCTTCTCATCGAAGGCTTCCCTGTGCGCCTTTCGGGGCAGGATTGCGGACGCGGCACGTTTTCCCAGCGCCACTCCCATCTGATCGATCAGGAGACACAGGAGCGCCATACCTTCCTCAATCATCTGAGTGAGGATCAGGCGCGCTACGAAGTGATCGATTCCATGCTGTCGGAAGAGGCCGTGCTTGGCTTCGAGTATGGATATTCACTCTCCGCGCCGAACACGCTCGTCATGTGGGAAGCCCAGTTTGGTGATTTCACCAATGGCGCGCAGGTCATCATCGACCAGTTCATTTCATCATCCGAGCGCAAATGGCTGCGCATGTCCGGCCTCGTCATGCTTCTGCCGCACGGCTATGAGGGTCAGGGACCCGAACACTCCTCGGCCCGGCTGGAGCGCTTCCTGCAGCAATGCGCCGAAGACAATATGCAGGTCGCCAACTGCTCCACGCCTGCCAACTATTTCCATATCCTGCGCCGCCAGATCCACCGCGGCTTCCGCAAGCCGCTGGTGATAATGACGCCCAAATCCCTGCTGCGTCACAAGCGCTGCGTGTCCGATCTCACCGAGTTCGGTCCCGGCTCCTCCTTCCACCGCGTCCTGTGGGATGATGGCGATCAGAGCGTGCGCAAGGACCGCGGCGAGTTCGCCGCCCCGCGCGCCAAACCGCTGGCCGCCGACAAGGATATCCGCCGCGTCGTGCTGTGCTCAGGCAAGGTCTATTACGATCTGCTCGAAGCGCGCGAGAACAAGGGGCTGAACGATGTCTATCTGCTCCGTGTCGAGCAGTTCTACCCCTTCCCGGCGAAATCCATCATCGACGAGCTCAAACGCTTCCCCGATGCCGACATTGTCTGGTGCCAGGAAGAACCGAAAAACATGGGCGGCTGGACCTTCGTGGAACCCTATCTGGAGTTCTGCCTTGAAAAGGTGGGCGGCAAATCCAAGCGCCCGCGCTATGTGGGCCGTTCCCCTTCCGCCTCCACCGCGACAGGGCTGCTCTCGCGCCACCAGGCCCAGCAGAAAGCCCTCGTTGACGAAGCCCTCGCCAAAGACTGACCCCTCTCACACCCGATCTGGATGACCGTATCATGAGCGCAATCACCGTCCCCACCCTTGGCGAATCCGTTTCCGAAGCAACGGTTGGAAGCTGGCTGGTCTCTGAAGGTCAGGCCGTGAAGAAAGACGATGTCCTGGTGGAGCTGGAAACCGACAAGGTGTCGGTCGAGGTGCGCGCCGAGGAAGACGGGGTCATCACCGCCATAAGCGCCAAAGAGGGCGATACAGTCGAGATTGGCGCTACCCTCGCCGAGTTCGAGGCCGGCAGCTCTGGCGGAAAATCTGCCGAACCGAAAAAGGCCGACAAGAAGGAAGAGGCGCCCAAATCCGAAGCCAAGGCTGAGAGCAAGGACAGCAAGTCGTCAGGCAAGGGCGGATCGCTGACCGAGGCCAAGGTGCCGGTCATGGGCGAGAGCGTTGCCGAAGGCACGGTCGGCAACTGGCTGGTGAAAGTCGGCGATAGCGTCAGCGTCGACCAGCCGCTGATGGAGATCGAGACCGACAAGGTGGCCGTGGAAGTGCCTTCACCCGTCGCTGGCGTGCTGGAAGAAGCCCTCGTCAAGGAAGGCGACAGCGTGGAGCCGGGCCAGGTCGTGGCTAAAATCCGCGAAGGCGCGTCTGGCGGCGCGGCGAAATCGGACAGCAAGGCCGAAGCCCCCAAGGCTGATGCCAAGTCATCTGACGATGTGAAGGCGATGCCGTCTGCCCAGCGCGTAGCCGCCGAAAACAAGGTCGATCTGTCGACGATTGAAGGCACCGGCAAGGATGGCCGCGTGACCAAGGGCGATGCGCTCAAAGCCGTCGAGCAGGGCGCACGCGCGCCGGAACCTGCGGCTGTCACCCAGCAATCGGCCCCGCGCGAAACCGGCGAGCGCGAAGAGCGCGTGAAAATGACCCGCCTGCGCCAGACCATCGCGCGCCGCCTGAAGGAAGCGCAGAACTCCGCCGCCATGCTGACCACGTATAACGAGGCGGACATGAGCGCGATCATGGCGCTGCGCAAGGAAATCCAGGACGATTTCACCGCCAAGCACGGCATCAAGCTCGGCTTTATGAGCTTCTTCGTGAAGGCGTGTGTCGCCGCGCTGCAGGACATCCCGGCGGTCAATGCCGAGATCGACGGCACCGACATCATCTACAAGAATTACTACGATATCGGCGTGGCGGTCGGCACTGATCGCGGCCTTGTCGTGCCGGTGGTGCGCGATTGCGACCAGAAATCGCTGGCCGGTATCGAGAAGGGCATCATGGACCTTGGCAAGCGCGCCCGCGACGGCCAGCTCGGCCTTGAGGACATGCAAGGCGCGACCTTCACCATCTCCAATGGCGGCGTCTATGGCTCGCTGATGAGCTCGCCCATCCTTAACGCGCCCCAGTCCGGCATTCTGGGCATGCACAAGATTCAGGACCGCCCCGTAGCCGTGAACGGCCAGGTGGTGATCCGCCCGATGATGTATCTGGCGCTCTCCTATGACCACCGCATCGTGGACGGCAAGGAAGCCGTCACCTTCCTGGTGCGCGTGAAGGAGAGCCTTGAGAAGCCCGAACGCCTGCTGCTGGATATCTAGCCGCGAAGCGGGGGCACCAGCCCCAGCGCCCGCCAGAGAAACGCTATCGACAGCCCTGTTACCAGCAGGGCTGTCACCATGGCATCATCGCCAACGCGTATGATGAGGGCGGCAAGGCCGAGCCCGGCAATGACCGCGATCAGCCCCCTGATAATATGGCCTTGTGAGCGGGTGGCATTGGCGATGAACAAAGCCGTGATGACAGCAAGACCGATCAGCGCGCCAGCGGGCAGGTCTGCGCCATTGGCACCCAGCGTCACCATCAGGCTGAGGCCGTAAAATCCGGCCAGGCCGGCGCTAAGCGCCACCAGTGTCCAGCGGACCCCGGCCATGGCCCACAACGCCGCGCGATGGCGCGGGCGGTTATGGTCGGAGACAAAGAGCCGCCCCGAAAGCCGGGCATTGGCCGTGCCGCGTTTGCGGTCTTCGGGATGGTGAAGCACCTCGAACAGGGCCGCAGCCGCGAGGCCGGACGCCAGCGATATCAGAAACGTTTCCAAGCAGTCCTGTCCCTTTAGCCCGCTAAGAGCCCCCCGCTCGTGGATCAAAAGCCAGACCGGCGCGCGGATCAAGCCCTGATGCTGGGCGTGAAGGCATGCGAGGCGGCATGACAGGCATGCAGGCAGATGCGATTGACGCGCCGCGCTGCTTGGCTAGGTTGCGGTTAAACGCGCCCGGACCCCTCCCCCCTTCCCATCCGCCGGGCCGGAGGACATCGCATGGCTGACACGTATGACGTTGTAATCATTGGCGGCGGGCCGGGTGGCTATAATTGCGCGATCCGCGCCGGACAGCTGGGCCTGAAGACCGCCATTATCGAGATGCGCAAGACGCTGGGCGGCACCTGCCTGAATGTCGGCTGCATCCCCTCCAAGGCGCTGCTGCATGCCTCCGAGCTTTACGAGATGGCCAATAGCGAGTTTGCCGGCATGGGTATAGGCACCGGCAAGATCACGCTCAATCTGGAAAAGATGATGGAGCAGAAGGCCGACGCTGTGACGGGCCTGACCAAGGGCGTGGCCGGCCTGATGAAGAAGAACAAGGTCGATCATTTCCACGGCAAGGGCCGCATCGCCGGCAAGGGCAAGGTCGTGATCGCGCTGGAAGACGGCTCGGAAAAGACGTTGGAGACGAAGAACATCGTCATCGCGACGGGTTCGGAAGTAACCCCGCTGCCGGGCGTGGAGATCGACGAAAAGCAGATCGTCTCCTCCACCGGAGCGCTGGAGCTGGACAGCGTTCCGGGCAAGCTGATCCTCATCGGCGCGGGCGTGATCGGTCTGGAACTGGGCTCGGTATGGCGGCGTCTGGGGTCGCAAGTGACCGTGGTGGAATATCTCGACCGGGTGCTGCCCACCATGGATGGCGAGATTTCCAAACAGGCCAAACGCCTGTTTGAAAAGCAGGGCATGATCTTCAAGCTGTCGCGCAAGGTGACCGGCGTCGAGAAGGACGGCAAGGCGCTCAAAGTAACGACCGAGGCCGCCAGCGGCGGCGAGGAAGAGGTGCTGGACGCCGATGTGGTGCTGGTCTGCATCGGGCGTCGTCCTTATACGGACGGTCTGGGGCTTGAGACGGTGGGCATCGAGGCCGACAAACGCGGCTTCATCCCCAACGAGCACTTCAAAACCTCGGCAGATGGCATCTGGGTGATCGGCGATACGACACATGGTCCGATGCTGGCCCACAAGGCCGAAGACGATGGCACGGCCTGCGCCGAGCTGATCGCGGGCAAGCCGGGCCATGTGAACTATCTGGCCACGCCCAGCGTCGTTTATACGCGCCCCGAGATTGCCAGTGTCGGCTATACCGAGGAGCAGCTCAAAGAGATGGGCCGCGAATACAAGGTGGGCAAATTCCCCTTCATGGCCAATAGCCGCGCGCGCACCAATCACGATACGGACGGTTTCGTGAAAATCCTGGCCGACGCGAAGACCGATGAAATCCTTGGCGGCCACATTATGGGTCCGCACGCAGGCGAGATGATCGGCGAGATTGCGCTGGCCATGGAGTTCCGCGCGGCATCCGAAGACATTGCCCGCACCAGCCACGCCCACCCCACACTGTCGGAAGCCATCCGCCAGGCCGCCATGGGGGTGGAAGGCTGGACCATGCAGATGTAGTCTGGCCGCAATCCGCAACTCCCCGGCAGGGCGGCAAATGACAGCGCACGAGACCGTATCAGGAGGCCCGATGTGGGCGACACCGCGCCTGCGCCTTGTTGCGCTGGACGCCGATCTGGCGCGCCTGCAGCTGGACGACAGACGGGAGTTTTTCCGTACACTGAACGTCTCACCCGAAGCGAGCTGGCCGCCAGAGCTGAACAATACTGAAAGCATGACGCAGATCCGCGACCGGCTGGCCGCAAACCCGCAAGAGGCCGGCTGGCATGGCTGGGTGTTCATCATGCGCTGGGCGGACGACGCGCCGGGCCGCCTGGTCGGTAATGGCGGATTTTTTGGCCCGCCTGACAAGGATGGCACTGTCGAAATCGGCTATTCCATGCTGCCGAGTTTTCGTGAACAGGGCCTTGCCACCGAGGCTGTACAGGGCCTGGCAGGCTGGGCGTTCAGCCAGCCGGGCGTCACCGGCATACGCGCCCACACCAGAGCGTCTGCAACCGCCTCGCGCCGTGTTCTGGAGAAAAGCGGGTTTGTCCTGACAGGTGAAGTCAACGCGCCTGAAACCGGCCAGCTCGCCGTCTATAGCCTCCAGCGCCCGGCCGGATGAGCGCGCGGAAGGTCCGCAATATCGTCATCCTGACCGGGGCCGGCATCAGCGCCGAATCCGGTCTCGGCACGTTTCGCGACAAGGGCGGCATCTGGGAAAAGTTCGACTGGCAGAAACTGGCCACGCCCGAAGCCTTCGCCGCTGATCCCCATAGCGTCCACGCCTTCTACAATGCACGCCGGGAAAACCTTCTCGCCGCCCGGCCCAACGATGCCCACCGGGCGCTCGCCGCGCTGGAGCTACTCTGGCAGGCAGAGGAGCGCGGGCAATTTCTGCTGGTTACCCAAAACATTGATGATCTGCATGCGCGCGGCGGCTCGAACGAAGTGCTGCACATGCATGGCGAGTTGCTCAAAAGCCGCTGCAACCATTGCGGCCATCTGTTCGAGCACGACCATGCCATCACGCCCGATACGCCCTGCCCGTCCTGTGGACGGTCCGGCGGGCTACGCCCTCATGTCGTCTGGTTCGGGGAAATGCCACTTGGCCTTGATACGATCTATGAGGCGCTTGGGGCTTGCGATCTCTTCGTCGCTATCGGCACGTCCGGCACGGTCTATCCGGCCGCAGGGTTTGTGACTGAAGCCAAAGCCGCAGGCGCCTGGACGGTGGAGCTGTCGCTGGAGCCCGGCGAGGTCAGCACGCTCTTTGACGAGCGCCATTACGGCCCGGCGACGAAAATCGTGCCCGAATGGGCGGAAAGGGTTTGATCGGCCAACGCCGTCATTCCAGAAAGCCCGTCGGGGGTTGATCAACACCAAAGCGGTGAAGTCGCGGGGAAACAATCTGGGTCTCCCGTCGGGGCGGGAGACCCCGGTGGAGAGGCCATCAATCAATCTTGCAGGACTAATCGAAAAGCCAACGTCTCCGGGGTCCCCCGCCCCGACGGGGGGCCCAGAAAAGGGTTGCCAGCCAGTTTCTACACCCCGCCTCGAAGCACGAGGGAAAAGCCTAATCCACACTGTCCTCGATGGCATGCATATCATCGTCCGACAGGCCGAAATGGTGGCCGATCTCGTGGACGAGCACATGGGCGATCAGATCGTCCAAAGCGACGTCCCCGCGCTCGCACCATTCCAGCAGAATCGGCAGGCGATAGAGAAAAACATGGTCCGGCATGCCCGGATCCATGACCGATTTTTCCGTCAAATCGACACCGTGATAGAGCCCGGTCAGCTCATAAGGGTTTTCCATCTCCAGCGCCTTGAGCGTCTCTTCATCGGCAAAATCGGCAATCTGGATCACCACATTGCCGCAGAGCTGGCGAAACGCCTCCGGCAGGGAAGCAAACGCCGCCTCGGCCATATCGAGAAAGTCGGCTTCGGACGGGGCCAACTGGTCTTTGAAAATCGATGTCATGCCTTTTCCTAGCCCGGCAGCGCGCGCCAGCCTAGATGCAGGATGAACCGCACTTGCAAACGGAACAAAGTTTGAACATTATCACCCCATGAAGCCTGAACCCCTCTCCATCGCCTCGCTGACCAATCCGGCCATTGACGATGCGCAAGGGCTGATGCGCGGCGCGGCGCGCGTGCTGGCGAGCTTTGGCCTGGCCGCGATACCGGAATTTTCCCTGCCGTGCGGACGCCGGGCAGATCTGATGGCGCTGGGGCCGAAGGGCGAGCTGGTTATTGTCGAGGTGAAATCCGGCGCGGCAGATTTTCGCGCTGACGGCAAATGGCCTGAATATTTCGACTGGTGCGACCGCTATTTCTTCGCCGTGTCAGAACGCTTCCCGCGCGCCATGCTGCCTGAACATACCGGCCTCATCATCGCGGACGGGTTTGGCGGCGCAATCGTGCGTGAAAGCCCGGTCAATCCGCTGGCCCCCGCCCGCCGCAAATCCATCACCCTGCGCTTTGCCCGCACGGCGGCCGAGCGCGCCTTGCGGCTGGATCGTCTGCCCTGACCACAGATTCAGGTTGTAGCACCTTTCCCCGGCGTTAATACTATCGTGAGGGGAAGCAGCTTGCTTGAGGGGGTAAGCGATGACTGTGAGGCGGGTGCTCGCATTTTGCGGGTTGGGTTTTGGCGCGGTAATGGCTCTGGTTTACGGGGCCGTGCACTATCCAGATTATAGCCCGGCCGAGCGGGCGGGAACGCCTCCTGAAACATGGGCATCGTCCGCGCAGGCTTTGCAATTGCCCCCCGCTACCTCCTCCGCGCGCACGCTAGGGTACGGGCCGGTGCCTGACTTTGTGGAGCCGGTTGCCATGCCCGATCCCGCCACTGTCGGGATCGAAGCCATGGGCGGAGCCCGCCTGCTGGTCGTTGATTTCCAGCATGACGCACGAGATCCCGAAGCGGGGCTTTATACGCGCTATGTGATTGAGGCTGTGACGGGCGCGGGACTGACCGCCATTTCCCGGCTCCAGATCAATCTCGACCCCCGCTACCAGTCCATCGTCATCCATGAGGCCGCTATCATCCGCGACGGCGAACGCGAAAGCCGTGAGGGACGCATCGCTGCAGAGTTTCTGCGTCAGGAACCGGCGCTGCACTTTGGCATCATCACCGGAATGGAAGTCGCCGTCCTGCGCATCGAGGATGTCCGCCAGGGTGATATCCTGGACCTGTCATTCTCTGTGACGGGTACCAATCCTCTGCTTGCCCCGCACCACACAGAGAGCTTTCCGCTGGCCACCCTGACCGATATCGAACAGCTCTCCATCCGCACCAGCTGGCCGCGCGGCGCATCGCACCGCATCGTCGGTGCCAGTGATGACAGCCTGACGATCGAGAACCGCTTCGGGCGGACGGTCTACCGTTTTGGCCCCCGGCGCATCGAAGCTGTGGAGGTGGAAGACGGCGCGCCGGTTGATTACCCCCAGATCCCGACCCTGACCATCTCATCCTGGCCGGACTGGGCCAGCGTGGCCGCATGGGGCCGGCCCTTCTACCGGCTGCCGGCAGAACCGGATGCCGAAATCGCAGCGCTGGCGGCGCGCTTTCGCGAGGCTCATGGCGACCCGGCGCGTCAGCTCAGGGCGGCGCTGGAATTCGTACAGGATGAAATTCTCTATCAGGCCGTGTTGCTCGGTGACGGCACCTATGTTCCCGCCTCCACCAGCGATACGTTGCGTACGCGCACGGGCGACTGCAAGGCCAAAACCCTGCTTTTGCTGGCCTTGCTCGATGCACTCGGCATCGAAGCCTATCCGGTGCTGGCCAACACCTCGTCGGGACGCAGCCTGGGCCGCTACCCGCCCAGCCCCCAGCTTTTTGACCATGTGTTCGTCCAGGCCCGTCTCGGCGGCAATATTTTCTGGCTTGAGCCGGCAATGACCAAGCAGCGCGGTTCCCTTTTCAACCGCGTCCAGCCCGATTATGGGCAGGTTCTGGTCCTTGACGGCGTTGCCACAGAGCTGACCGACACCACGCCCGAGCAACGGCCACTTGCCTCGACCGTGTATCTTGAGCGGTTCGAGCTTCTGCAACAGGAGCTTACTGACCCGCTGATCTGGTCGCTGGAAATCACCCATCGCGGGCTGGCCGCCGATGAGTGGCGCTCCCTCATCCAGCAGGCAGGGCTGAGCCAGATCGAACAGGCATATACCAACTTCTATGCGAGTTACCGTCGCTCGGCAGAGCTGGTCATGCCCCTGCGCGTCGACGATGACGAGGAGGCCAATACGCTGACAGTCAGCATCAGCTGGCGTGTCGCACCGCTGATCGGCCCGGCCGATGCTACCGGACGGCGGGAGATCCGGCTGCGCCCGCACAGTCTTGGCGATATGCTGGCAAGCACCAATCTGGAACGGCGCACACCGGTGGTGACCGCCTATCCCTATCATCGGCGCCATATCATCGAAGGCGGGATTGATGACCCCGATGGCACTTTCTGGAACTTGCAAGATTCCAGCACGCAACTGGCCAACGAAGCCTTCGAGTTCAGCCATGGCATGACGTACGAAAACGGACTAATGACCGTGAGCTACGATCAGGTGGCACTCACGCCGTCAGTCATGCTCGACCAATCCATGGTGGACGACCATCGCAGCATGCGGCGGTACCTGGGAGACTATGTGCTCGTGCTGAACTTGCCGGCTCTCGACGCGCTGGAGGCCGAAGCGGCCACCGCCAAACCCTAGCGCGGCGCGCGCTTGGCCAGAATGCGCTGCAGCGTGCGCCGGTGCATGTTCAGCCGCCGCGCGGTTTCCGACACGTTGTGATCGCACAGCTCGAACACGCGCTGGATATGCTCCCAGCGCACCCGGTCCGCGCTCATCGGATTTTCCGGCGGTTCCGGCTTGGTACCCGGTGCCGCCAGCAGGGCTTTCACCACATCATCAGCATCGGCGGGCTTGGAGAGATAGTCGATCGCGCCCGATTTCACCGCCGCCACAGCCGTGGCGATATTGCCATAGCCGGTCAGCATGACCGCGCGGCAATCGGGGCGATGCCGGTGCAGGGCGCGCACCACGTCCAGCCCGTCGCCATCCTCCAGCCGTAGGTCGACCACCGCAAAGGCTGGCGGCGCGCTGCGGGCCACGTCCAGCGCCTCCGCCACACTGCCCACTGCCGTCACCTCGAAGCCGCGCTGCGTCATCGCCCGGTCGAGCCGGTTTCGGAAAGGCGCATCATCATCCAGGATGAGAAGCGTACGGTCGGCGGGCAGGTCGAGCAGTTCGGTCATGGTCTGGCCCGGTTCCTTTCAGGGTCAGGCGTGGCATCAATATTCTGTCCCCTGATCTAGGACAGGCGGGCGGGAAGTAAAAGAGCTGCCAGCTTATGCGGGCAGTTCCAGCCCCTTGCGCGGCAGGGTCATTATCACCTGTGCGCCGGTGCGCCCGGCCCGGTTTTCAAACCGGACAACCCCGCCCAGCCTCTCGATCAGCGTGGTGGCGATGAAGACGCCGAGGCCCAGCCCGCCCGGCCCCGGCTCGTGGCGGCGCGTGGTGATATAGGGCTCGCCAAGCTTGGAGAGGATATCAGCGGGAAAGCCCGGCCCGTCATCACTCACGGTGATGATAAACCGGTCCGCGCTCCAGCTTGCGGTCAGGCGCACCTCGGCGCGGGCGAAATCAACGGCGTTTTCGACAAAATTGCCGAGCGCATAGATCAGCTCCGGCCGCCGGCGCAGCATCGGTTCATCGCCTGCATCCTGCAGGGATGTCACGATGGCGGCACCCAGCCCTTTCAAGGGCGCGGCGGCCTCCTCCAGCACATCGCCCAGCGCCATGCGGTCATGCATCTGGTCGGTATCGCTGGGGGCCTGAGACAGGCGTTTGAGGATGTCGCGGCAACGCTCGGCCTGGGAGACCAGCAAGGCGGCGTCCTCGCGCAATTCAGGATCGGTGATGGCGCGGGCCATCTCTTTGGCCGTCAACTGGATGGTGGCCAGCGGCGTACCCAGCTCATGTGCGGCAGCCGCCGACAGCGCGCCAAGCGCGGACAGGCGCTGCTCGCGTGCCAGAACGCTCTGCGTGGCCGCCAGCGCGGCTCCCATGCGCCGCGCCTCGCTGCCCACGCGCCACGCATAGACAGCCGTGAAGGCGATGGTGATGACCAGCGCCAGCCACAGCCCGGCCTGATAGAGGGGCGGCAGGTCCAGCGGTCCGGCCCATTCATTCCACGGCAGGGGCCGGTGCCAGACGCTCATGGCCAGCGATCCGGCAATCGTCAGCGCGGCCAGCGTCATCCACCAGCGCACAGGCAGGGCCGCCACGCCGATCAGCACCGGCGCTGCCACCACAAAGGCGAACGGGTTGGAGGTGCCACCCGTCAGGGCCACCAGAACGATCACCTGCATCACGTCAAAGGCGAGCTGGGCAAAGCTTTCGCGCTCTGTGGCAAAGCGCTGGACCGGCTGGGTCCAGGCGATCACAAGGTTGAGAGCCGCGCTGGCTCCGATAATGGCCAGACACAATGCCAGAGCCAGTTCAAACCCCAGTATGAAATGGACACCGAACACGGTGATGGTCTGGCCGGTAACCGCCAGCCATCTCAACACGATAAGGGTGCGCAGCCTTACCCGCCCGAAGAGCGGGGTAAGGGACGGATCGGCGCGGCTTTCATCCGCATCGGTGTGGAAAAGGGCCAATTCTGGCCTCCCTGTTCATGCTGCGACGCAGCGTAATGCCTCGACAGGACGGTGATTTGCGCCCTATCTATTGGTTGAGAAGCATACCGGGGAGTTCGCGCACGTGAACTGGTCAAACCGTCCTGCCTGGCTTTTACCTGTCATTGCCAGCGCTGTCTGCGTGATTATCGCCATCGCGGCGCTTGTATATACCACCGGCCAGCGCCCTGCTGCTGCCCCGCCCGGCGTGCGTGAAAGCGGGCAGGCCCTGATTGGCGGCGATTTTGAGCTGGTCGCCCATACCGGCGAGACGATGACCAATGCCGACTTCGCCGGCCGGCCCATGCTGATCTATTTCGGCTTCACCTATTGCCCTGATGTCTGCCCCATGTCGCTGCAGCTGATGGCGCAGGCGCTTGCAGAGCTTGATGAGGCTGAGCGCGCGGAGTTCCAGCCTCTCCTGATCAGCCTTGATCCTGAGCGCGATACGCCTGAAGCGCTGGCCAGCTATGTGGAAACGCCCGTCTTCCCCGATGGCCTTGTCGGTCTGACCGGCTCGGCAGAGCAGATCCAGACGGCCGCGCGCGCCTACCGCGTCTACTATGCCCGCTCTGATGCCGACGCATCGATGGCCGAATATCTGATCGACCATTCTTCACTGATTTACCTGATGGATAGGCAGGGCCGGTTTGTGGAGGTTTTCCCGCACGCCACCGCGCCTGAACGCATTGCGCAATCCCTGCAACGATTTTTACAGGAAGAGGGCGCATGATCGCCGTCCTGAGCATGGCGGCTGGTGCCGCTGCTGGGCCGGAGGCCTGATTTTCAATGCTTTACACCTTCATGGAAATGACACGTGCAGCCATGCTGCCCTGGCGCACAGCGGCCAATGTGGCGCGCACCTCGCTGCGCTCGCCCTTCAACCCGATGGGTGACACGCTGGCCGGGCGTACGGCAGCCGCGGCGGCAGACGTGTTTGAAAGCCTGACGCGCTTTTACGGCAGGCCCGAATGGGGCTTTGGCACCGTAGAGATCAATGGCCTGCCCGTCGGCGTCGAGGTGGAGACGGTCTGGAGAAAGCCATTCTGTAATCTGGTCCGCTTTTCCCGTGACCGGGCAGCCCTCGCCGCAGCGCGCAAGGCGAAGGAAACCGCGCTCAACGATCCCAAACTCCTGCTGGTCGCGCCCATGTCCGGCCATTACGCGACCTTGCTGCGCGGTACGGTAGAAGCCTTCCTGCCCACCCATGAGGTCTACATTACCGACTGGGCCGATGCGCGCATGGTGCCGATGATGGAAGGCCGGTTCGGGCTTGGCGATTACGCTGAATATGTCCGCGAGATGATTACAATCATCGGACCCGGCGCGCACGTGGCTGCGGTCTGCCAGCCTGGCCCGCCCGTGCTGGCAGCCCTGTCGCTGATGGCACAGGACAATGATCCGGCGCGCCCTGCCACCATGACCTTCATGGGATCGCCCATAGATGCGCGCAAAAGCCCGACCGTGCCCAACAAGCTGGCCGAAGAGCGCCCGTTTGAGTGGTTCCGGGACAATCTGATCCACACTGTACCGAGCGTGTATCCAGGCGCGCTGCGCCGGGTCTATCCGGGCTTCTTGCAGCTCACCGGCTTCATCAACATGAACTATGAGCGCCATGTCGACGCCCATTACGACTATTTCGCCAATCTGGTGAAGGGCGATGGCGACAGCACCGACAAGCATCGCCAGTTCTATGATGAGTATCTCTCGGTCATGGATCTGACCGAGGAATTCTACCTCGAAACCATCGCCGACGTGTTCCAGGCCCACGCTTTGCCGCAAGGCAATTTCGAGGTGAAGGGCCGCCGGGTTGACCCGTCAGCCATTACCGATATCGCGCTTCTCACCGTCGAGGGTGAAAACGACGATATCTCCGGGATCGGCCAGACGCAGGCCGCCCACACGCTATGCTCTGGCCTGCCAAAAGCCCTGCGTGAGGACTACATCCAGCCCGATGTCGGCCATTACGGCGTGTTCAACGGGCGGCGCTTCCGCGAAGAGATCGTCCCGCGCATGAACGCCTTCATGGAGCGCCATGCCCGCCCGGCAAAGGGCCGGGCTGCCTGACGGCCTAGCGGCAGAGCTCGCCGGTCTGGCGCAGCGCAGCCGTCACGCCTGACAGCGAGAAGGTGTAGGCGGTGTTGGTGCCGCGCGCGGAGACCGCTTCGATGCGCATGGTCGCGCCCCGGCGCATGGCATCGACCAGCCGCGCCTCGTCGCGCGGTTCCTCGACAAAGCCTTCGCGCTCATCGGCATACATCATCACCCGGTCAGACCCGACAGAGGCGCGCGGCGGATTGTCTGCGCGCAGCTCATAGCCGGCCAGAAAGCTCGGCTGCTCGCGCGCGGCCCCGTTCGCCCAGCTGGACACGAAGAAATACACATCGCCATGATCGACCGTGCCGGGTCGGGAATCGGTCGGGCGCGTCACCGCGTAGCAGATGCGCTCGTCCCCGCTGCCGCGGGTAAAGACGCGCCAGTCATTGTGCTGGCCCTGAAAATCAGGGGCCTGGGCAAAGGACGGCGCGCCAAGGGCTATGGCGCAAAGAACTATAGCGGGAAGGGCAAGGCGCATGGGGCGGTTTCCTGAACTGGCGGCTGGCTGCAGGCGGTATATGTTTCTGCTCTCGTAACGGCGATTTCAAGGCGCACAGCAGTTTAAACCGCGTTAAGGTGCATCCCTGTTTGGTGCAATCCGGAGCGCGAGAGCGATAATCCTCCTTGGCGGACTTCAAGACCAGGACTGACGCCCGCGAAGGGCGCGAGACGCTCGACGCTCTTGTGGAACAGACCGCCCGGCAGGACCGGGCCGCCTTTGCCACCCTGTTCAACTTCTTTGCCCCACGCGTAAAGTCCTACCTCTTGCGCCTGAATGCCGATGATGCGCTGGCCGAGGAGATTGCCCAGGAGGTCATGCTGACCGTCTGGCGCAAGGCCCACCAGTTCGACCGCACGCAAGCCGCCGCCTCCACCTGGATATTCCGCATTGCGCGTAACAAGCGCATCGATGTGGCGCGCCGCGCGTCAAAGCCAGCACTGGACCCGGACGAGCCATCATTATTGCCCGCGCCGGAAATAGCGCCCGATGACGCCGCCCATGCCAGCGCGCGTGATCTGCGCGTGCAGGCGGCGCTGAAGGAATTGCCAGCCGAGCAATTATCGCTTCTGCAGCTGGCCTTCTTTGACGGCCTGTCGCACAGCGAAATCGCTGACCGGCTGGCCATGCCGCTTGGCACGGTGAAATCCCGGCTCCGCCTCGCCTTCGACAAGCTGCGCAAACATCTCGACACCGATGATCTCTAACCCTGCCGGCTGCCAAAACCATCGGCCCGCCCTTGAAGTCTTATAGACCCGCTCAATATCCACCGCCGTGCCTTCCCAGACGAGACCAGACCACTGCCATGACCCATCCAAGCCTCGGCGACGAAATCTTTTCCGCTTACGCGTCCGGCACCCTGTCCGGCCCGATGCGCCTGCTTGTCGAGACGCAAGGCGCTCTGGACCCGCAGATCGCGCAGCTGTGTGAGGACGCAGACCGTATCGGCGGATTACTGCTGGCAGACCTGGCTCCGGCGGCGCTGCGCCCCGGCGCCATGGATGATCTGTTTGCCATTCTCGATACCGAAGCCGCCGCAGCTGGTGAGGCCGGTCCGGTGCATGCCCTGAATAGCGATTCCGCCCGCAAGGCGGCGAAACTCGCCAGCCAGTCGCTTGATGAGCTGATCGCCCTGCCCGAACCCGTGCGTGATCTCGCGCTGGAAGCGGGCGGCAGCTGGCAATTTGCCGGCCCCGGCGTACGCGTCATGGAGCTGATACGCGAAGACGGCGCCAAGGCCGAGCTGATCCGGCTGGAGCCGGGCCACGGCGTGCCGCGCCACACCCATGACTGCAAGGAATTTACCCTCGTCCTGTGCGGCGCTTACCATGACGGGCTTGCCCGCTACGCCAGGGGCGATCTGAGCGTCGCTGACCCGCAGATCGAGCACAAGCCGGTGGCCGAAGCAGGCGAGGTCTGCATTGCGCTCGCCGTCACTGATGGTCCGCTCGCCTTTACCGGCCCTCTGGGCTGGGTACAGCGCGCGCTCGGCGGGATGAGTTAGTCCCGCCCTGCGGCATTTGCCCCGCTTCCCTTGGCCGCCTGATCGGCTAGTCTCGCCGCCATGACAGGCAAACTCCTCTTTGACGGCGATGTGGTGGTGTCCGGCGGCGGGCTGGCCGGGCTGACCCTGGCGCTCGCCTTGCACCATGCAGGCGTGAAAGTGGCAGTAATCGATGCCCTACCGCTTGATGCACAGGCCGATATCGCCTTTGACGGGCGCGCTTCAGCGCTCGCCTACACCTCCTGGCGCATGCTCGAACAGATCGGCGTGGCCGCGCATCTGAAAGGCCAGGCCCAGCGCATCGAGGATATTCTGGTCGTGGACGGGCGTCCGCTGGACGGGTTGAAACCCGGCGGGCCGGGCGTCGACAGCCTGCATTTCGACCGGCGCGAGATCCATCCGCGCGATGAGGGCGAACCGCTCGGATACATGGTGGAGAACCGCCATACCCGCATCGCGGCAGCAAAATGCGCCCATGAGACCGGCCTGCCGGTCTTTGCGCCGCGCCGGGCGCTCTCCATGCAGGCCTATTCAGGTCATGCCGAGCTGACACTGGATGGCGGCGATACGCTCCGGGCGGGCCTGATCGTGGCCTGTGATGGCAAGATGTCACGCCTGCGCGAGGGGGCCGGTATCCGCTCGCTTGGACGCCGGTACGGCCAGTCGGCCATCGTGCTGACCGTGGAGCATGAACTGCCCCATGAGGGCGTGGCGTATGAATATTTCATGCCGGGCGGGCCATTTGCCATCCTGCCCCTGACGGGCAACCGTTCCAGCCTTGTCTGGACCGAGAAGGACGCACCCGCGCGTGCCATTGCCGCGCTCGACGCCGGCGGCTTTCAGGAAGCGCTGGAAGCGCGATTTGGTGATTTTCTGGGCGAGGTGAAGCCAGCCAGCCAGGTGCATGTCTACCCGCTGGGCCTGATGCTGGCAGAGCGCTTTACCGCAGAGCGTCTGGCGCTGGCGGGCGATGCCGCGCGCACCATCCACCCCATTGCCGGGCAGGGCTTTAATCTGGGCATTCGCGACGCAGCAGCGCTGTGCGAGGTGATCGTCGATGCCCTGCGTGCCGGGCTCGATCCGGGGGCAGAGGCCGTGCTGAGCCGCTATGAGCGCTGGCGCAAGACCGATTCGGCCGGGCTTGCGCTCGGCACCGATGCCTTCAACCTGCTCTTTTCCAACGACAATACGGCGCTGCGTCATGCGCGCGGGCTGGGACTGTCCCTGACCAATGCCATTCCCGTGGCGCGCCGCTTCTTCATGCGCACGGCGGGCGGGGAGACGGGCGATCTGCCGCGCCTGCTCAAGGGTGAAGCTTTATCGCTCTGACCACCCCCTGAAATGCAGAACGCCCCCCGGCGGGGGACCGGGAGGCGTTCCAGTGAAGCGTGCCGTCCGGGGGGAGGGACTGACTGACACGCTTTTCGTTGCACGTGCTAGTGCACGCTAACCGGGGCCGCACCATGCCAGCGCGCGGCGGCAAAAGCCGCATCGCGGTCGGCAAACAGGCCGACACGGCGCCCGTCTTCATCATGGATAGCGTATAACTGCTGATCGGGTTCCAGCGTCACGCCATCAATTTCAATCGCGCCGCCCGGCATCACCTGCTCGAACACGTCTGCAGCGGCAATCTCGCGCACATAAACGGTCGCAGGCACACCGGTTTCACTTTGTTCAAACTCTTCAGGAGCCATGTCGTGGACCTCCTCTTCAACGCCCTCGAAAATAGAAATGGGGGGTGGGAAGCGCCGGTTCAAGGGGATGGATTGCAGTGCGCCTTGCCCATGAAAAAGCCCCGCCAGCTTTCGCCAGCGGGGCCAGTTCAGTCGATGAGCGGCAGAGCTAGCGCGCTACGCGGGTGAACAGGGCCGCCAGCTCGGACAGGCGCACGGCATCCCGTCCCTCGGCCTCGGCAGCAGCGTTGTTCAGGAGCCGGATCGAGCCAACAAGCCCGCGCGCATTGCGCTGCGGATTGGCTTCCCAGCGCGTGATGGCATCGCCGACACGTGTGGCCAGCCCCGCATCAATGGCTTCATTGCGTTCCAGCTGGATGAGGTAGGAACGGGCCACATCGGGTGTGTCTTCCCACACGATACGCGTCTGGGTCTGCGGGTTCACTTCACGCTCGATCACCGCCTCGGCGGCGGCCAGCTCCGCCTCGGAGAGATGCTCGTTTGCCTCAAGGCGCAACACATCCAGTCCGCGCGCGATCTCGCTGGCGTAGATGCGGCCATTATACCAGTAGGACGACCAGTAGCCGGCAACGATCAGATTGTCCGGATCCACCGGACCCCGGTCAAAGTAAGCGATCTCGAAGGGGTTTTGCGGATCGGTGAAATCCATCACCGAGATACCGCCCTGATACCAGGACTGCACCATGATATCGCGGCCCGGCACCGGCACCAGCGAGCCATTATGCGCCACGCAGTTCTCGCTCGCGCCTTGCGTGGAGGGCAGTTTGTAGAAGGTCTGCCCGCGCAGCACATTGCCTTCGATCGTGGCGATCAGATTGGCACCCCAATTGGCCGGGTCTTCCGCGCGGCAGCGCGCCGCCGTGCCGCCGCCCCACTCATCGGTGAAGACTACGACATCGCCTGCATTGTTGAAGGTGGCCGAGTGCCAGTAGGCCATGTCCGGGTCGAAAAGCTCGGCTATGCGCGACGGATTGGCCGGGTCGGTGATGTCCAGCAATATGCCGTTACCGCTGCACGCGCCGCCGGCAATGCCCAGCTCGGGATAGACCGTGATGTCGTGGCAGTGATTGGTCTGGGCTGTGCGCTGGCTGGCAATGCCCAGCTGGCCGCCCTGCCAGAGGCCGGCAATCTCGCCGGTCTCGCGGTCGGCAAAAATGCGCGGGCTGTCGATCAGCTCGGCCGTTTCCGGCGCATCCAGCGGCACGCGGATAATGTCGATGGAATAGAGCGAGGTTTCCGGGTTCTCGCCCGGCTGCCCGTCAGAGCAGAACTCCAGCTCATCGCCGGAGCGCACAGGCTGGGTGCCTGAATTATAGACATAGAGGACGTTCTCATCGTTCGGATCGGGCAGCAGGGTATGCGTGTGCGAGCCGCGGCAGGTCTGCACGGCAGCGATCTGGCGCGGCGCGGTGATGTCGGAAATGTCAAAAACGCGGATGCCCCGGAAACGGTCCGGATTGACCTCGCCTTCAGCGGCCTCAGAGCCGCAATCGAGCCGCGCCCGGTTATGCTCCACCGACAGGAAGAGCAGATCGCCATAGACCGACACATCGCCCTGACCGCCCGGACACACGACCGCCGTCACCAGCTCAGGCGCATCCCCGGCCACGTTGTAGATCAGGAAGCCGTGATAATTGCCCATGATGACGTGATCGCCCTGGAAGGCAAAGTCTGTATTGGCCAGAGCCAGTGGCGTGAAGGCAGGCGGGGCGGCTTCCTCGCCGCGCTCCTCGGCCTCACGCGCTGCCTGCATCGCGGCCATGAACTGCGCGGGCGCAAACAGGGCGCGCTCGTCAAAGAAGGCGTCGATGGGCGGAACATTGTGCTCCAGCACCATGTTCCAGCTGGCGCTTTCCGCATCGAAAAGCCCGCCTGCCAGATGGGAGCGTTCATCCTCGCCCACCGTGTTCACCTGGGCCTGCGCCGTACCCAGAGCCAGCGACAGGACACCAAGCGCGGCAGTGCATCTCAGCAAGTGTTTCATCGTGAAGTTTCCCCGATTTGCGCAAGCTTTCCTTGCGTCTAGTGATGGTGATGATGGTGGTGGCCGTGCGGCTCTGCCTCGTGCTCTTCGGCGGGTGGCAGATCACGCAGCAGGTTCTGCATGCGCAAAATCTCGGCCATCTGGTCGGCCACGATATGGCCGGTGAAGTCCGACATGATGATGTCCTCGGCGGCGCCTGGATGTTCCAGAAGCTCGTCGACCATGATCAGCGCGCCCTCATGGTGATGGATCATGCCTTCCAGGAACAGCCGGTCAAACTCCGCCCCTTCAGCGGCGGCGAGCGCGCGCATCTGGTTGACGGACAGCATGCCGGTCATCAGGGGAATATCATCAGGATCATCAGACGCGTGATGGGCGTGATGGGCGTGATGGGCGTGGTGGGCGTGGTGGTGGTCATGCCCGCCAGCCACGTGATGTTCGTGCAGATCATCGGCTTCCAGCGTCTCGCCGCGCCGCATCAGCCAGTCGCGCATCAGGGCAATCTCATCGTCCTGCGACCGCGCAATGCGCCCGCCTATGGCGATGATGGACGGGTTGGACGTGCGCCCCTCGATCAGCGCGACCATGTCCACCGCCTGCTGGTGATGGACGATCATGTGCTGCATGAAGCGCGTATCGGCGGGTGTGTGGCGCGTCTGGCTGAGCGCGCGTGAACGTTCCACGCTGATCTCGCGCGTCGGCTCTCCGGGCGCGCCGGGCTGCAATATGGGCGGACCATCCGCCGCAATGACCATCGCCAGTGCCAGTAAGGTGCTGACAGCTATCAATTAATTCCCCGGGTTCTTGTGACCATTGGCCTGAACCCTAGCCTCAGGCAGGCTGGGGGCAAGTCGCAAACGCGTGATCGGGTGCGATTGACCGGTACTGCTCAGCGTTCCAGCACGTCGCGCACCCACGGCCCGTAGGGCGAAGCGCCCAGCATGGCCAGCTGGGTCTCGCGGCTGACCTCGTTGATGCCCAGCTGGGGCCGGGCATCGGGGTGCAGGGCCACGCGCAGGGGCCTTGTCCCGCCAGGGCTGGCAATCAGCTGGGCAATGGCATCGGGTATATCCATCGGGTCGGTGCTGCCGCCCCCGCCGCCTGCGCCCATGCCCGCGATCAGCTCCGGATAGGCCGCCAGCCGCTCTTCCGGTGTACGCTCCAGCAGTGCAGTTGTCAGGACGCTGGCATTATTCCAGATCTGCGTCGGATAGCCGCCCGGCTGGATGATGGTCACGTCGATGCCCTGCGGTGCCAGCTCATAGGCCATCGCCTCGCTCATGGCTTCCAATGCAAACTTGACCGGAGAGTAATGCCCCAGGCCCGGCACGATCACCCGGCCGAGCTGTGAGGATATCTGCACGATCAGGCCGCTGCCCGCCGCGCGCATGGCCGGCAGGACGGCCCGCGCCATGCGGTGAGGGCCAAACGTATTGGTCTCGAAAATGAGGCGCGTCGCCTCCATGTCCTGCAGCTCTACCGGACCGGCGAGCGCGATCCCGGCATTATTCACCAGCACATCCAGCGTGCCGCCCGTCGCCTCCAGCACTTCCGCCACGCCGCGCGCCACACTGTCATCAGAGGTGACATCAATCTCCACCACCTCGATGGCGAGACCCTCTGCCTCTGCCAGAGCTGTCAGCTCATCGGCTTCGGCGCGGGGCAGGTTGCGCATCGAGGCGAACACCCGCGCGCCAAGCCGCGCATAATGCTCGGCGCCAAGCCGCCCGAAGCCCGACGATGATCCGGTGATCAGGATGGTCTTGCCTTCAAGAGAAGGCTCGGAACCCAACGCCTTGCCCAGCGCTGCAGAACTTGCTCCGGCGGCGCTCACCGCCGCTGCTGCCACCGCCGTGCCGCCAAGCAGGTTGCGCCTGCTGATACCCTGTCTGGCCATATCTGGCTTCCCCCGATGATCTGTCCGGCCACGAGGATAGGCGAAACAGGCGGGAAGACAATCAGATCAGCAAAGAAGCATAGGCCGGAAAACAAAAACCCCGCCTGCATCGCGCAGGCGGGGTCTTCGGTGTGATGGTGGAGCCAGGCGGAATCGAACCGCCGACCTCTTGAATGCCATTCAAGCGCTCTCCCAACTGAGCTATGGCCCCGGTATCTCGTTACGCGCCGGGTTGGGACCCGCCGGATTTGGAGCGCGGAAACTAGTCAGCTTGCGCGCCCCGATCAAGTGGCAAACGCAATCGCCACCCCGGTGTCCTGCAGCACCCGCTTACGGGGTATCGTCATCATCGTCTTCGACGCCGATATCGGCGTCAAACGCATCATCCTCATCATCATCTAGCAGGATGCCGTCATCCTCGTCTTCGTCGTCGAGATCAGCCTCTTCGTCGGAAAAACCGTCCAGATCGTCATCGACGGGGGCCTTCTTGCCCTTCACCGGAGCGACATCGTCGTCCTCGTCCTCGTCATCACCCAGATCGATGGGTTCTTCGTCAAGCTCCGGCGCGTCATCATCCGCGTCGTCATCATCATCGTCATCGCTGTCGGCAGCATCATCTGCCGCTTCCAGCTCCTCATCATCCTCCAGCGCGGCGTCTTCCTTGTCGTCATCGTCCTTCGGCTTGGGTGCCTTGCGGGCAGGCTTCACCAGTATCTCGGCAAAGAACGAGACCGGGTATTCCTTGCCGGTGAACGGCGAGACAATCGGGTCTTTGCCAAGGTCATAGAATTTCTTGCCGGTTTCCGGGCAGATTCGCTTGACGCCAAGGTCTGGTTTGGGCACGGGACTGGATCCTTCAGCGCTGGATTGGTCTTTGAGGCGGCGCGCCTGTTGCCACGTCTGCGCCGCGCTGTCAAAACCCGATTTTCAGCCCGTTACAAGCCCGAAAGTCAAACCCATGGTTTCCAACGATAAAGCCGGTCCGCGCACAGCGCGCCAGGGCAGCGCGATTGAAGGCCGGCGCGCGGCATCGCCCGACAAGTCGATCTCGCACCGGGCCATCATGCTGGCGGGCATGGCAAGCGGAACCAGCCAGATCGAGGGTCTGCTGGAAAGCGCGGATGTGCTGGCAACCGCCGGGGCCGTACGCGCGCTGGGGGCCAGTGTCGAGCGTACAGGGGACGGGCATTGGCAGGTAACAGGCGCGCCGCAATGGCGCTCGCCTGAGACCGATCTCGATCTGGGCAATTCCGGCACCGGCGTGCGCCTGCTGATGGGCGCGGCGGCGCGCTTTGACCTGACGGCCCGCTTTACCGGCGATGAGAGCCTGTCCTCAAGGCCCATGGAGCGCGTGCTGGCACCCTTGCGCCTGATGGGCGTCACCGCCAGCGCAGCCGACGGCGGACACCTGCCGGTCACGCTTACCGGCTCTGCCCGGCTCAACGCGATCACCTACACCCCACCCGTGGCCTCCGCACAGATCAAGAGTGCCGTCCTGCTGGCGGGCCTAGGGGCGGAGGGCGAGACGGTGGTCATCGAGCCGGAGGCCACACGCGCCCATACCGAGACGCTGGCGCCCCTGTTTGGCGCAGACATGTCCATGGAGCGTGACGGGCCGGGCCTCATCGCGCGCGTGCGCGGCGGCAAGGCGCTGCACAGCGCCAATGTGCATGTGCCGGGCGATCCCTCCTCTGCCGCCTTCCCGCTGGCGGCCGGGCTGGTGGCCGGCACCGGCCCTGTCAGTGTGACAGGCGTGATGACCAGTCCGGCCCGTTTCGGCCTCTACGAGGTGCTGAAAATGATGGGCGCGGACATGACCCTTACCCCCGCCGGCACCCGCGCGGGCGAGGCACTGGCCGACATCAGTGTGCGGCCGGGCAAGCTGAAGGGCGTCGAGGTGCCGCCCGAAATCGCGCCCTCCATGATTGACGAATACCCGATCCTGTCTGTCATCGCGGCATTCGCAGAGGGCGTGACGCACATGACGGGCCTCGCCGAGCTGCGCGCCAAGGAAAGCGACCGGCTGGCCGCCTCTGCCGCGCTGCTTGCCGCCAATGGCGTGAAGGTGGAGCTGGGCGAGGACAGCCTGACCGTACATGGCATGGGCCCCGGCGGCGTGCCGGGCGGCGGTCTGGTCAAGACGCTGCACGATCACCGCCTCGCCATGGCGGGGCTGGTGCTGGGCCTTGGCGCGAAAGAGCCCGTGACGGTTGATGATGTGGCCATGATCGCGACCTCCTATCCGGGCTTTTTTGACGACATGGCCGCGCTTGGCGCGGACATAGCCTGAACAGGGCCGCACTCACCGCTTCCCTCCCCTGTCCTGACGCTCTAGATCAGGCCCTCATACCTTCCCAGCCCGTGATTGATCTGATGACCCAGCCCAACGCCTTTTCCCACTATCCCGATGCCAACGGCCTCTTTGGCGAGTATGGCGGGCGCTTTGTCGCCGAGACGCTGATGCCCAACGTGCTGGCGCTGGAAAAGGCCTATGCGAAGTGGAAGGACGATCCGGCGTTTGTGAAGGAGTTGGAGGATTTCGCGCGCGATTTCGTCGGCCGTCCGAGCCCGCTCTATTTCGCCGAGCGCCTGACCGAAGAGTTTGGCGGGGCGCAAGTGTGGTTCAAGCGCGACGAGCTCAACCATACCGGCGCGCACAAGATCAATAACTGCCTGGGCCAGGTGCTGCTCGCCCGCCTGATGGGGAAGACCCGCATCATCGCAGAAACCGGCGCAGGCCAGCATGGCGTGGCAACCGCCACCGTGGCCGCCCGCTTCGGCTTGCCCTGCGAGGTCTATATGGGCGCCACCGACGTGGAGCGTCAGAAGCCCAACGTGTTCCGCATGAAGCTCCTCGGCGCGAAGGTCCACGCCGTCACATCAGGGCGCGGCACGCTCAAAGACGCGATGAACGAGGCGCTGCGCGACTGGGTCACCAATCCCGACGACACCTTCTACGTGATCGGCACGGTGGCTGGCCCCCACCCCTATCCGGCCATGGTGCGTGACTTCCAGAGCGTGATCGGCCGCGAGGCGCGCGCGCAGATGCTCGAGCGCATTGGCCGCCTGCCGGACGCGGCCGTCGCCTGCATTGGCGGCGGCTCCAACGCGATGGGGCTGTTCTATCCCTTCCTGGAAGATGAAGCTGTGCGCCTGATCGGTGTCGAGGCCGCCGGCAAGGGCGTTGATACGCCAGACCACGCCGCCAGCCTCAATGGCGGCAAGCCGGGCATTCTTCATGGCAACCGTACTTATCTCTTGCAGGACGAGGACGGCCAGATCGTGGAGGGCCACTCCATCTCTGCCGGTCTCGACTATCCCGGTATCGGGCCGGAACACGCCTTCCTGCACGATGTGGGGCGCGCCGAATACCGCCACGCCACCGATGCCGAGGCGCTGGACATGTTCCAGCTCTGCTCCAAGCTTGAAGGCATCATTCCGGCGCTGGAACCCGCCCACGCGCTCGCCCGTGTGCGCGACCTCGCAAAGGAACTCGGCCCGGACGGCGTGATCCTGATGAATATGTGCGGGCGCGGTGACAAGGACGTGTTCTCGGTCGCGGGTGCGCTGGGGGTGGAGCTGTAATGATGACACGCCTTTCCGACACGTTTGCGCGCCTGAAATCTGACGGGCAGGCCGGGTTCGTCGCCTATGTGATGGCCGGTGATCCTGATGCCGCCACAACGCTGAAAGTCATGCATGGCCTCGCCGAGGCCGGGGCCGATGTGATCGAGCTCGGCGCGCCGTTTACCGATCCGATGGCCGATGGCCCGCCCATCCAGCGTGCGGCGTTGCGCGCGCTCGACAGCGGCATGACGCTTCGCGGCGTGCTGCAGCTGATCGCGGAGTTCAGGAAGACCAATGCGGCGACGCCCGTTGTCATCATGGGCTATGCCAACCCCTTCCATGCTTTTGGCTATCAGGCGTTCGTGGACGCGGCGAGCGCTGCCGGAGCCGACGGCGTGATCTGCGTTGACCTGCCGCCGGAAGAGGACGCGCCGCTTCGCGAGCCGATGGAGCGGGCAGGGCTCTCACTCATCCGCCTCGCCACCCCCACCACCGACCATGACCGCCTGCCGCAAGTGGTGAAGAACACATCCGGCTTTGTCTATTACGTTTCCACCACAGGGGTCACAGGCGCAGGCATCGGCCAGACCGCGGTGGTTTCAGGGGCGGTGGACCGTGTGCGCAAGGCGTCCGGCTTACCCGTAGCCGTGGGCTTTGGCGTGAAGACGGCGGAACGCGCCGCAGAGATCGCGAAAGTCGCCGATGCGGTCGTCGTCGGCTCGGCGATTGTGGACGCGCTGGCGGACACAGGGGTAGAAGGCGCGGTCAAACTGGCCAAAGAACTGGCCTCCGCCACCCATAATGCGCGATAATCGCACCAACAGGCAGCCTGGGACAATCATATGAACTGGCTTTCCAAGCTTACCCCTCCGGGTGTTACGCGCATGTTCGACAAGCGCGACACGCCGGAAAATCTCTGGATGAAATGCCCGGTCTCGGGCGAGATGGTGTTCCACAAGGATCTCGAAGCGGCCCTGCACGTCACGCCGGCAGGCCATCATGTGCGCATCGGGCCGGACGTGCGCCTGCGCTACACGTTCGACGCCACATGGGAGGAGATCGCGCTTCCCGAAGTGGCGAAAGACCCGCTGAAATTCCGCGACGACAAGCCCTATGCCTCGCGCCTCGCCGCCGCCCGCAAGAAGACGGGCCGCGAAGACGCGATGGTGATCGCTGTCGGGCGCATTCAGGGCATTGAGACGACCGTTCTGGTGCAGGACTTCTCCTTCATGGGCGGGTCGCTGGGCATGGCGGCGGGCGAATCCTTCCTCAAAGCCGCCGAGACCGCAGTCGAGCGCCGCACGCCTCTGGTCGTGTTCACGGCTGCGGGCGGTGCGCGCATGCAGGAGGGCTGCCTCTCCCTGATGCAGATGCCGCGCACGACCATCGGCGTGGAAATGCTGCGTGAAGCCAAGCTGCCTTACGTGGTGGTGCTGACCGACCCCACGACAGGCGGGGTCACCGCCTCCTACGCCATGCTGGGCGATGTGCACCTGGCCGAACCCGGCGCATTGATCGGCTTTGCCGGACAGCGCGTGATCGAGCAGACCATCCGCGAAAAACTGCCCGAAGGCTTCCAGCGCGCCGAATACCTGCTGGAAAAAGGCATGGTGGACCGCGTCGTCCACCGCCGCGACCTGCCGCGCGTGCTGGGCAATGTGCTGCGTACGCTGATGAAGCGCCCGCCCGCCAGCGCCAACGTGCCTGCGCCCGCCGCCTGATCCGATGAGCATAGCTGACGCGCTGGCCCGGCTTGCCAATCTGCATCCGGCCAGCATGGATCTGTCGCTGGACCGGCTAACGCGCCTGCTGGAAACGCTGGGCAAGCCGCAAGACCGCCTGCCCCCCACCATCCATATCGCCGGGACCAATGGCAAAGGCTCCAGCGCGGCCTTCCTGAAAGCCATCTGCGAGGCCGCGGGCGAGCGCGTGCATGTCTACACCTCGCCCCATCTGGTGCGTTTCAATGAGCGTATCGTGCTGGCGGGCAAAGAGGTGGAGGACGCCCCTCTGCTGGCGGCGCTGGAGCGGGTAGAGCTGGCCAACGGGGGCCAGCCGCTCACCTTCTTTGAGGCGACCACAGCCGCCGCCTTCCTCCTGTTCAGCGAGACGCAAGCAGACCGTCTGATACTGGAAGTGGGGCTTGGCGGACGGCTGGACGCCACCAATGTCATCGACAATCCCGCCATCACCCTCATCACGCCAGTCAGCTTCGACCATCAGGCATATCTGGGTGATACTCTGGAGAAGATCGCTGGCGAAAAGGCCGGTATCCTCAAGCGCGGCGTGCCGTGCGTGGTGGGGCCACAAGTCCCTGAGGCATTGATGGCAATCGAGCGCGCCGCCATGCGCCTGAGCGCGCCGCTGACCCTCCATGAGCGCGATTACCGCGCCTATGTGGAGCATGACCGGCTGGTCTATGAGGAAGAGAACCTCGTCTGGGATTTGCCGCTGCCCGGCCTTTTCGGATCACACCAGACCGCCAATGCTGCCGGCGCCATCGCGATTGCCCGCAAGCTCGGCCTGTCTGAGGAGGCTGTACGCGAAGGCCTGCCAAAGGCACGCTGGCGCGCGCGCATGCAGCGCCTGACCAGCGGTCCGCTCGCCGATATAGCCAGAGCCGGCGAGGCCGAGTTGTGGCTGGATGGCGGGCATAACCCGGCCGCCGGCGAGGTGCTGGCTCAAGCCATGGGCGAGCTGGAATCGCGCGAAGAGCGCTCGCTGGTGCTGATCTGCGGCTTTTCCGCCGGGCGGGATGCACAAAGCTTCCTCAAACCGTTTGCGGGGCTCGCCAGTCTTGTCATCACCGTGTCCGGCTTTGCCGCGCGTGAAGGCGCGATGAGCGCGCAGGAGGCCGCCGAAGCCGCGCGCAAGGCGGGCCACATGGTGCAGACCAGTGCGGGCCTGATCGAAGCGCTGACCGATGCCTGCCATCTGGTGGAGCGTCCGCGCGTGGTCATTTGCGGCTCGCTTTATCTGGCTGGCCATGCCTTGAGTCTGGGCGGCGATGCGCCCCTCGTCACGCCGGGCTGAGTGGCCATCAAATGGCTTCGATAGAAACTATCCATTGTGCGCGGCGTTATTAAGGCCATATCCTGCCTCTTGTCGCGCAAGGAAACGGGCCATGGCCGAATTTTTCAGAATGCTCCTGCACCGGCCTGACCGAATGGAGGATGGTCGTCCGTCCGCGCCCGGCTTCCTTGCCCTGTTCCGCCCCTCGCGCAATACGGCCAAGGCCGTCACCTACGCCATCATGCACCTTGTCGTGGCCATGTCGGTTGCCTTCGCGCTGACCTGGAACTGGCGCGCCGCGCTCGCCATCGGCCTGATTGAACCGGCCGTGCAGACGGTGGCCTATTATTTCCATGAGAAGGCGTGGGCGAAGGCAGAGAAGAAGCGTCAGGAACGGCTCGCCGAAGCCTCCTGAGCGCTCTCAAGCGAGGATTCAAGCGAGGGGCACCAGCCGCCGCGCGCATTGTAGGGCGTGGCAAGGCCCGCCTCCAGCAGCACAGCCCCAAGATCGCGCCCGTCAGGCAGTTCCATCGCGGCAATCACCCGCCCGGCAAAACTGCCAAGCCTTATATCGCGGATGGAAACACGCGCCTCCTGCTGACCCTCCGGTGCCAGCAGGGCTTCGACAAACGCCTTCGCCCTGTGCCCGGCCTCGCGCTCTTCCTCGCAGGCCACACGGCGGATTTCCGGCGCGTCCACATCGGCCAGCCGCACACGCGTCTCCACGCTATGGCCCGGCCAGATAAAGGCACGCACCTCCACCGTATCCCCGTCTATCACGCGCAGAACCTGCGCCTCGACAGGGCCGGGAATGACCCGTTGGGCCGCCGCCATGGGCGCGATCAGCATGCTTAACAATACGATAATAATCCGCATTTTGCGATTATATCGGAATATATTCCTGCGCCAACGAGGAGGTGCAGCAGGAGCGGCTCTATCTCAGGGTCCTGCAACCCCCGCACCCAAACCTTCAAAAATCGTGGGTGATGCCGTTCTTTTCCCAGTCCCCATAGCGGGTGGGTTCAGGCCCTTTACGCCCGCCCAGCTCTTCAGGCAGGGGGGCAGCGCCGTCCGCCGCCTTGCGGCGTGCCTCGGCTTCGGCAAGCGCGCGTTTTGCCGCCTCGCTGAGCGGTTTTTCAGATCTGTCTTGCGGGGCGGGCGGGTTCATACCAGATATCTAGGAACAAACAGGCCGCAAGGCCAATCCTCCCCGCATGTCACGAGGCAATTGCGATGACATTCAACACGCTGCGTACCTTCATGCTGCTAGCGGCTCTCACCGCGCTGTTCATCGGCGTGGGCTATCTCATTGGCGGGCCCGGCGGCGCAGCCATCGCCTTCTTCATTGCTGCCGCGATGAACGTGTTTGCCTGGTGGAATTCCGACAAGATGGTGCTGCGCATGCATGGCGCGCGCGAGATCACGCCCGATGAGCGTGACCTAAACCTTCGCCGCTATGCGCAGGACACTATCGCGCTGGCCGACCGGGCAGGCATGCCGCGCCCGCGCGTCTATGTGATCGACACGCCCCAGCCCAACGCCTTTGCCACCGGGCGCGACCCGAACAATGCCGCCGTAGCCGCCACGACCGGGTTGCTTTCCCGTCTGACGCGCGAGGAAGTGGCCGGCGTGATGGCCCATGAGCTCGCCCATGTGAAAAACCGCGACACGCTGACCATGACGGTCACCGCAACGCTCGCGGGGGCCATCGGCTTTCTGGCCAATTTTGCGCTGTTCTTCGGGGGCAATCGCGGGCCCGGCGGGCTGATCGGCGCGATAGCGCTGGCCATCTTTGCGCCCATGGCCGCCGGACTTGTGCAGATGGCGATATCGCGCTCACGCGAGTACGAGGCCGACCGGGTGGGCGCAGAGATTGCCGGCAATCCGATGTCGCTCGCCGCTGCGCTGGAAAAGATCGAGCGCGGCGCACGCGCCACGCTGAACCCGGCTGCCGAGCGCAATCCGGCAACCGCGCACATGTTCATCATCAATCCGCTGAACGGTCAGGGCGCAGACAATCTGTTCTCCACCCACCCTTCGACCGCCAACCGCATAGCCCGCCTGCGCCAGATGGCCGGTGCCGGACGATATCCCGGCGGTCCATGGGGCGAGGAAGGGCCGTGGTCGCGCGGACCGGGCGGACAGGACACCACCGGCGGATCAGCCGGTCATGGCGGCCCGTGGGGGTAAGGTCCCTGTGCTGACAAACGCAAAGAGCCGCTCATCTGAGCGGCTCTTCGTCCAGGGGGAAGCGGCGGGACGCACTTCCTCACCCTGAAGTGCCTGGCCCTCCGCCAGTCCGCCTCCGGGGATTGGGCGGGGAGGAGACGGGTGGCGGAGGGCAGGCCGGTGTCAGGAGCTAATCCCTATTTCCAGGGATCGCTCTCGTCACCGTCTTCTTCAAGCGCGTCGGCTTGCTCTTCATTGAGCTCATCGGTGATGTCGTCTTCGTCCGCATCGCGGTCATAGTCGACATCATCGCGGTCAAAGGCGGCGTCCGGGACGCTGTAGGCGTCGTCCGCATGCTCATCGCGCTCTTCGTCACCGTACTCATCCTTGTCGTCATGCTCGTCGAGCGACTTGTTGAGCGACGGGCCGTACGGATCAGCGGGAACTTCTTCCAGATCGACCGGATCTTCATCGGCCATCGGATCGTCCTGCAGCGGATCGTCCGTCATCGGGTCCGAGAAGGGGTCGGGTTGAGCATCGCCCTGCGTGGCAACGCGCCATGCGGCGTACTCGTCTTCATCCAGACCGCCATCCAGATCCACATCATACAGCGTGAATTCGGCTTCAGTGGTGGCCGGGTCGATCGCCTGCAGCTCTTCAAGGCTTACGCGGCCATCACCATCGGTATCGGCTTCCTCAAACGGAACCGCGAGAGCCATGCCGGCCAGCGCGAGAGCCGAAACGCCAGAAATCAGAAACGTCTTCATGTCTGTCATTCCTCTGTTGCGCCGGTCCATCGAAGCGGGGGAAGCGGGGGCAGACCGGCCAGACATGGGATCAATGCGATCGCCATCTGAATCGTTCCCGATCGCGATGCAGAAAAAATGCAGCTCGCCTTTCAGCGCGCCCGCCCGGCTAACAGTTTGTTAGCCAGAACAGGGAAATACGATGGCTTGGAGTTAGCGTGGAACGCGAATGCGCGCGGGCCGCAACCGGGGCATGATCCCTTGACCAGGCGTCACAGGAATAGAGCAGGCTGGATAATGGCGGCGACGCTGGCATTGGTATGCCTGACGCCGCCCGCCCTCATGCTGGCCCCGCCTTCCAGCGGTGCCATGCTGGCGGTCTACGCGCCGGGAACCTCGTCAAGTCAGGCGCTTGTCGCGGCCTCTTCGGCAGGCGCGCTGGCTGCCGAGCCGATTGGCACCGGCTTGTTCGTCAGAGCCCAGATGCCCGCCCCGCCGGACCGGCAAAGCGGCGCAGCAGC
The DNA here is from genome assembly GCF_050485565.1 of Glycocaulis sp. GTDB lineage: Bacteria > Pseudomonadota > Alphaproteobacteria > Caulobacterales > Maricaulaceae > Glycocaulis. Next base: position 175,039 of record NZ_JBJHBQ010000005.1, read on the forward strand.
TCTGCGTGCGCGCGGTGCCATCCTCGTTATTGCCCCCATATCCGGCTGGACCTGTACGCCCGGCCTGCCCGTATCCAGGGAGATCAGCCAATGACCCGTATTGATGCCGTGAGGGACCAGTCCCAACGCGTACTGCTTGTCGTGCTGGCGATATTCACACTGGTGTATGGGCTCAGCGCTGCCTTCTTTGCCCCGGACAAGCTGGTGGCGGGCACCCTTTTTCTGGCGATTGTAGCGGCCGGCGCGTTTGCCGCCTGGCGCAGTGCCCCCCAGTCGGTCTCGACCCGGATCACGATTGCATCGGGCCTGATCGCCTTCCCGGCGGCGTTGACCTGGATGGCGTCAGGCACCGCCCTGCAGCTGGACATGCACATGATATTCTTCGCCGTGCTGGCCGCTGCAACGCTGCTATGCGACTGGCGCGCGGTGCTCGCCGCAGCGGCTGTAACCGCCGTCCATCACCTCGTCCTGAACTTCGCCCTGCCCTTCGCCGTGTTTCCCGATGGTGCCAATTTCAGCCGCGTCCTGCTGCACGCCGCCGTCGTGATCGTCCAGACCGGAGCGCTTGTCTGGCTCTGTCATCGCATCACCAGCGCGCTGGACAATGCCGGTATCGCCATTGCAGAGGCTGAAGCCGCCAATATCCAGGCGCGCCAGCTTGCCGAAGCAGACCGTGAGCGTTCACAGGAAATCGAGGCCAGCCGCGAAGCGGTAAACATGCTGGCCAGCGGATTTGAGCGCTCTGTCGCCGACGTACTGCGCGAGCTGCGCAACGTGTCTGGTGAAATGGACCAGCTCGCCGCCGAGCTGCGCGATGATGCCGGTTCGACGCGGCAGGGCGCACGCGATGCGGCCGGAAAATCGGCAGAAACATCCGCTCATTTTGAGGCGGTCGCCGCCGCTGCGCAGGAACTTGCAGCCTCCATCGGCGAAGTGTCGCGGATCATGGAGAATGCAGACACCGTATCGGCAAGGGCAACAGACGAGGCGGCCAGAGCCAGCACCTCCATGCGCGAACTGGACAGGGCAGGGCGCGAGGTGGAGACCATCGCCGGACTGGTGGCCGACATTGCCGAGCAGACCAATCTTCTGGCGCTGAATGCCACCATCGAGGCCGCGCGCGCAGGCGAGGCGGGTAAAGGGTTCGCGGTTGTGGCCAGCGAAGTAAAGGCGCTGGCCGAACAGACCTCGAAGGCCACAGCCGATATCCGCGCGCGCGTCGAGGCGATCAGCGAAGCCTCCAGCGGTGCTGGCGAAGCCCTGTCGCGTATCGCGCAGATCATCGAGGAAGTACGCACGACCTCGGCCAGCGCGCGCGGGGCATTTGGCGAACAATCTGGCGCGACCAGCGAGATTGCCCAGCTGGCAGAACGCGCTGCAGCCTCCACGAGCGGGATAAACGAGCGTATCGACGGCGTGAACGCAGCGGCTGAACGCACGCACGATGCGGCAGACAGGTTTACGGGCTCATCCAGGGCACTGGGTCAGGCCGCAGAGCACCTCGATGCCGAACTGTCTGGCTTTCGCAACGCCCTGCGCGAGGCGTCCTAGCCGACCGGAACCGGCGTCTGGAAGGTCGAGGTGCAGGCATCGGTCAGGCGCCACTGCCCGTCAATCAGGCGGAAATGACAGCGTGCGTGATCGCGCGCCGGCATACCCAGATTGGCCGAGCCTGTCCCTTGCGGGTTAAGCGTCTGGAAACGCCCGTCGGGGAAGACATAGGAAATCCGCTCGCTCGACGACACTCTCTCCTCAAGCACGCACAAGGGCGGCTGCATCAGCACGGTGCGCACCGAATGATCGCCCATGCGCTGGCCGAATATCTGGTTGCGCAGCGCCGGATCCTCACTGCGCAGGCGCGCGGCCAGCGCAGCGCTCTCGGGCGGAAGACTGTCGGCCAGCCCGGCCGCATGCCCGGCAACGATCTGGCCAAACGCGGCGCGTTCAGCGGCGTCCGCCTCCCGGCAGGTTGTTGTGGCGCAGGCGCTGACGGCAAGACCGCAAAGAGCGGTTACAAGGGCAAGGCGTTTCATGGCGCAGATCAACTCCGTTCATTTGTTACCGGAGACAATGCCTTACCCGGCAGTCTTCGCCAAGCGCGCCGTAGCATGGCCCTGCCAGTCAGCACCCGCCCGCCATCGCATCGATCCAGCGCGCAACCAGTGCCAGCCCTTCACTGTGGGCCACGCTGCGTCCCAGCTCCGGCATCATGGCATCGGGCCGCGTCGTTTCCATACGGAAAGTGAAGATGGAGGCGTCGCTGTCGCCCGGCACAATGGAATAGAGCCGGTTGCCCGTGCCGCGCCCGGCAGCAATCGGCGGCTTGCATACACCAAAGGCCGGTCCTGTCATTTCTGATGGCTCCAGATAGAGCCCTGAGGTGCGCGCATGGCCGGTGCGCGAATGACAATGCGCGCAATTGATATCGATATAGGCCCGTGCGGCGGCGTCCAGCGCCATGCCCGAAAGCGTGGTCTCGCCGTGCCAGACCGCGCTGCGCGGGGCGGCATCGCGCTCTTCCGGCCCTCCAGCGAGAAGCCCGGCCTCGCGCCAGAAGGCGAGCTGGTTCTGCTCACCGTGCGCGTAAGGGTAGTTGCCATTAAGGTGACGCGCGCGCGGACCAATGGGGCGCAGCTGCGCGTCCGCGGCATTGGTGATGTGGCACTGTGCGCACTGGTTCACGTCCGGGATCTGGTAGTTGAGGGCCTGCGAACGCCCGCCGGCAGCAATCAGGGTCAGGTCCACAAACGCGCCGGTACGGGCAAGGCGCGTGGAGCGCTGATCCTCATTCCAGGCGTAGGGAATGGCCGCCCAGCCCGCCTCCCGGCGCACCAGAATGCGCGTCTCGATCACCCGCACGGCAGACAGATCCAGCGCGCGCCCGTCAAAATGCACGTTGGGATCAAGGTCGAGCGCCACCTCGTCAAAGCCTTCTCCACCGCGCGGATAGTAGAAGGTCTTGGTGATGACGGTGCCAACGGGAAACTCGAACGCCTCCTCATCATGCCAGACGGCAGGCTCGGCCCCTTCTGGCAGCCAGACCGTGCGCAGCTTCGCCGCATAGTCGGAAAACAGCGCCGTATTGAGACCATAGGGTACAACCCCCTCGGCCAGCACCAGACGCTCCCCCTCGATGCGGAACTGGCCCCATTCCTCCAGCGTGGCGGGATTGCCGCTGGCGTGGAAGGCCGTGGCGGTCTCCCACGCGGCGATGTCAGCCGGAGAGGCAGGTGCACCTGCCTCTCCGGCATCATTTCCGCACGCGGCAAGCACGAAGCCTGCCGCCAGCAAGGTGAGGATGTGCTTCATCGGGCCAGCCTAGAAGGGCAGTTCTACCGCTGCACGCGGCTCGTGGCTGCAATCATGCTCTGCCGTCGCGATGCGCGGATTACCATACCCGCCAGGACCATCGGCATTGAGCACCTCAGCGCCCGAAACGCAGATACGCAGATCATCCGGCAGCGCGCCATCGACCATCTTGGCTTCGTCCACATACCCGTCCCAGAGCACGTCCGGAATACGGCCCGTCGGGCCGAACAGGGCAATGCGCAGGGCCTGCAGATCCATCCCGTCCGGATTGTTCCCGCCGCCCTCAAACGTGTTCCCATGGATGTGGATGCGCTCAGGATAGGGATCGAAATCGCTCTCCACGCCCAGCTCGGAGAAGCCGGCCGAGTGCAGCGAGGAGATGATCACATTGGCCGTGCGGTTGCGCGACACGCGATTATTGAAAATCTCCACATCATCATTGGAGTTGACGAGAATGCCCGTACCGGCGGGAACGCTCGCCACCGGCGTGCCGTCATGGCCGAAATTGCGGGTATTGTTCTCATAGACATCATTGTCGAACACGCGCGTCCCATGACCGGGGCGGGGCAGGTTCGGCATGTTGAAGACCAGAATCCCGCCCGTATTATTGGTCGCCACATTGCCGTACACGTCCGCGTCCATCGAGTTTTCGATCTCGATACCGGCCACATTGTATTCGGCGCGGTTATTGCGCACGACGATATTGTCCGACTGGCCGACATAAATGCCCGCGTCCGATGCGCCAATCGCCACCGATTCCTCGATCAGCACATTGCGCGTCAGCACCGGATAGATGCCGTAGGCGCCGTTATCGGTGGAGACGCCCCTGGTCCACTCGGTGCGCACCCGGCGGATGATGACATTCTCTCCGCCCGTAACCTTCAGCGCATCACCGATCGTGTCCTCGATAGCGAGGTCTTCAATGGTGAAATTGTTGGAGCCCGTCACCAGAAGCCCCTCAGAGCCTGCGCGCTGCTCGGCGAAGGAGAGGATTGTCTCGTCCATGCCCGCGCCGCGGATCGTCACGCCATCGACATTGGCCAGTGAAAGCCCGCGCTCGATGACGAACACGCCAGCCGGTATCTCGATCACGCTGCCGGGCGCAGCGTCCAGCAGCGCCTCCAACAGCACGTTCTGGTATTCACGGTCGGCATCTGAAACATCGCGTGTCTGGCCGGTCTGCTGGCCACAAGCCTGCAACACTGCCAGCGCAGAAAAAGCCGCCAGTCCGGCGCGCCAGATAGCTCTCATCGGATAGTCCTCCCCAGGCATGGTATCGATACGCGTGTTTCCGCGTTTCACTGAGTGATCAGTTTGCGAGTTTATTTCAGCAAAGGAAAGGGGTGTTTGCCGCGCACCTGTCCCGGCGCACCAGAAACGCTAGTTCCACCAGCCAAAGACAAGCCCGCGAATGCTCTCAAAGCTCCACAGACCTGCCAGCATGCCGGCAAGCGCGATCAGGAATATCCAGATGCGATAGCGCCGGGTCAGCCGCCAGACACCGCGAACCGCAATGACGCTGGCGCGCCATCCGGCAATGCGCACCGGCAGGCCAATGACGAGGCTGGCCACTAGGGCGACAGCAAATATCTGTATTTCATAAGGAATTTCCGCCATAACCTTCTTTTCCTCAAAAAGGCAGGCGGCGTTTCCTAGTTTTGTCCGCCTGACGGGTTGATCCGGTCGTCACGCATGATGCCGCCCCCGCCGCCGGGGTCGGACGGTGCGCAATAGGGCCAGCTGCCGGTATTCTGCCCGCGCTCCGGGCAGACAGTTTCGCCCGGCACATTGGCGCAGGCCGCCAGCATGAAAAGCGTCGTAGCAAAGCCCGCAAGCAGGGCTGAGCGCCGTAGGCGTGGCGTCAAGGACATGTGTTCAACGGGCTCCCTCTGGCTGGGCTGATGATCACCCCTGCCCGGCTGGCTGGCAAGGCGTTTTGCATCAGCTTTCAGGGTTCACGGCGCCTTAACGCTGTTGGCGTTAGCTGGTGGCTGTTCAATCAAGGCAATACGAAACACCCGTGACCCGCACCTCCATCCGCGTTCCCGTCGGTACACACAAGCGCCGCCCGAAGGGCTGGATGCTGCTGGCGCGTGCGCTGACGGCGCTGGCCACCGTCACAATCCTGCTGGGCACCATGTATCTGGTCAGTCTTGCGCGCGATCTGCCTGACACCTCCTCGCTGGCGGCAGCGCCCACCGGCACCGCCATGACGTTTCTGGACCGGCATGGCCGGGTCATCGCCCGGCGTGGGGACAGTTCCGGCACGACGATAAGCGCCGATGCCCTGCCCCATCACCTCGTCGACGCGGTGCTGGCCGTGGAAGACCGGCGCTTCTATCACCATTTCGGCATTGACCTGATCGGCACCACACGCGCCGCACTGGCAAACCTGCGCGCCGGGCGCGTCGTGCAGGGCGGCTCGACCATTACCCAGCAGCTGGCGAAGAACCTCTTTCTGACGCCAGACCGCACTTTCCGGCGCAAGGCGCAGGAAATGATGCTCGCCTTCTGGCTGGAAACGCGTTTCACCAAGGACGAGATTCTCGCCCTCTATCTGAACCGGGTCTATTTCGGGGCCGGAGCCTGGGGCGCCGAAAACGCCTCGCGCCGCTATTTCGGGCGCGGCCCGCATGAGCTGGATATCGGCGAGGCAGCGCTGCTGGCGGGCCTGCTGAAAGCCCCGTCGCGCTACTCCCCGGCCAATGACACCACACGCGCGGCGGTGCGCGCCACCGTTGTTCTGGACCTGATGCTGGCCACCGGCCGGATCACCGAAGAGGAAAGGCTGGCCGCCGCCTCTGCGCCGATCCGTGTCTCGCGCGGTTCCTCCAGCCCCGGCGCGGGCTGGTTTGCCGATTTTGCCGCCAGCGAGGCGCGCACCCTGCTCGCCCTGCATGCGCCCGCGTGGGAGGGCGATGTGGTGGTACGCACCACGCTTGATATCGAGGTGCAGCGCGCCGCTGACAGCGCCCTGACGCGCGGTCTTGCCGATCCGGACATCGCACGCGGGGCCGCCAACGGGGCCATTATCGCGCTCGACGCGGCAGGCGCGGTCGCCGCCATGAGCGGCGGAACCGACTATGCCCGCTCGCCCTTCAACCGGGCCGTATCAGCGCGCCGCCAGCCGGGTTCGGCCTTCAAACCCTTCATCTACGCATCCGCATTCGAGGCCGGGTGGTCTCCGGCTGATCACATGATGGACGAGCCGGTCAGCTATGGCAGCTGGTCCCCGGCCAATTGGGAAAACCGCTATGAGGGCGAGATGACGCTGGAGCGCGCCTTTGCCCGCTCGTCCAACTCCATCGCGGTCCAGCTCGCCGAAGCCACCGGGCGCGCCTACACGCTGCGCCTCGCCCGCCGGATGGGCATTGAAAGCCCGATGGAGAACACACATTCGCTGTCTCTGGGTGCCTATGAGGTGACGCCGCTGGAGCTGGCGCGCGCCTATGTGCCGTTCATGAATGGCGGGCGGGCAGTGGAAACTCACGCCGTGATCCGGCTCGAAACCCCTTCAGGCGAAGTTCTCTGGACGCGCGAAACCGGGCCTGGCCCCATCGTTCTGGCCGACCGGGTCGTGCGCGAGATGGACCAGCTCTTTGCCGCCACAGTGCGCTATGGCACAGGCCGCTCGGCGGCTGTTCAGGGCCGTGAAGTGCGCGGCAAGACCGGCACCACCAATGGTTTCCGCGATGCCTGGTTTGCCGGCTGGGCCGATGGCCTCGTCACCGTGGTCTGGACCGGCAATGATTCCAACGCGCCCACCGATGCCGGATCAGGCGGCACCGGCCCGGCGCGCATTTTCGCCTCCATGGTCGCCGCCGCGCCGGTGATCGCCCTGCCGGACGACATGCCCGCCACCCCGGCCACTGACCCGGACAGGCTGGCGCGCCTATTAAGCGCGCTTGAGGATGAAAACCTTGTCAGCACGGCCTACGAGGAACCCCCTCCCCCTGCGCCGCCCGCCAGCGAGCCGGCCGAGGATCCGATTGCCGGACTGCTGGCGCGCCTGCCACGGGACTGAGCGGCTAGCTCTGACGCTATTGAGGCACTAGGCTGGCGCCTTACCCCGCTGCCAGCCTGAAAGCCCTTGCCATGTCCGTATTGCGCGCCCTGACCGTCCTGCTTGCGTCCGCCCTGCTGCTTGCCGCCTGCGGCGACGGGAATGAGGGACGCGAGCCGCCTGCAACCCGCGTCACCTCCGATGACGCCGCCGAGGCTGCGCGCGTGCTGGGACTGGAAGAGCCGGGCCGGGCGGACTGGGAGAACCGCGAGTTTGCCAATGGCGTCTTCCGCTTTGAGAACTTCACCCTGCTGCTGGCGCAAGTGGAGACAGAAGGCGGGGAAGACGAAGAAGACACGCTGGTAGAGAGCCGGCTGAACGCGGAGATCATGGAGATTGCCGCCCCGCGCCTTGAAGAGGATGTGGTCCGCTTTGACCGGCTGACGCTGGAAAACGCCGTGCTGACGGACCTTGAAGGCGGTGAAACCCGCTTTGAGCGCCTCGTCATCGACCGGCCCGGCCCGGCCCTCTCACGCTCCATCGCGGCCTCCTTCACCGGCGAGACAGATGATCTGCCTGATCTGGCCGCCAACCTCGCCGCTTACAGCTTCCGGGAAATGTCCCTGGCGGGCCTGTCGGTGTCCCTCCCGGAGGGAGACGGCACGCTGCAGGCCGCAAATGTTAGCTTGCGCGGTCTGGACGAGACCGGGCTGGAACTGGCGCGCGTGGAAAGCATCAGCTTTGACGGCCCCGCCACGCGCTTCGAGATTGAAAGGGTTGAAATGGAGGGGGTAGGCGCGCGCTTCCTCGCCTCCCTGTTTGATGACGAGGCCGCGTCGCTGCTCCAGACTGCCATTTCCGGCAACCCCGCCGATTACTACCGCAACCTCTCCGTGACGGGCCTGTCGGGCGTGGCGAGCGGCGTGGTCTATGAGATGGACAGCTTTACTGCGCAGGTGACACCCGAAGGCGAGCGCCTGCGCACGACGGGCTCCATGCCGGCTTTGCGCCTTTCCGCCGAGCGCGGCAGCGATCCGGGCGAACATGTCCACAACGTGCTGGGCTTCCTCGGCTATGAGGAGGTGGTGCTGCGTTTCGAGACCGATACGATCTACGATCCCGCGACCGACACGCTTCAGACGCAGAACAATAACCGCTTTGTCTGGGAAGACGGGCTGACGCTCTCCGCACAACAGCAGATTTCCGGCGTACAAGCCTATGGCGATGCCGTGGCGGCGATGCGCGCAGCCGGGACAACAGACCCCGACATGCTGGCCGCCTATGAGAACCAGCTGCGCCTGCACCGGCTGGAAATCCGCCTGGAAGACCATTCCCTGCTGGACCGCAGCTTTTCCGCTTATGCAATGATGAGCGGTGTCACCCCGGCGCAGATGCGCGTGCAGGCTTCCGCCCTGATCGCGCTTGGCCTGTCGGCGCTGCCAGCTGAAATCCCCCGGCCCTTCATCAATGCGATATCCCGCCCCTTGTCCGACTTTGTGCGCGATGGCGGCACGCTGGTCATCACGCTGGATCCGCCAGAGCCGGTGCCGCTGCCTGCGCTGGTCAGCCCCTCGGGCGAGTTTGACATTGACCGGCTGGGCCTGGCGGTGAACGTGGAACGGCCCGGACAGGAATAAGTCAGCCCCTTGGACCGCAGCATCATCATTTTAAGCTCGCTGGTGGCGGGCAGCCGGGTGGGCGGCGGCGTCGGTGCCGCCGTGCTGACGCGCGCAGGATACACGCCTGAGCACGTGCCTACAGTCATTTTCGGCCGCCACCCCGGCCTTGGCGCGCCGGGCGGCGGAGCGGTGCCAGACGGCGTGTTCCAAGGCGCGCTCGACGGCCTGCTGGCCCATGGCGCTCACTCCCGCGCACGCGCCATTCTGACCGGCTATTTTGCCAGCGCGGAGCAGGTGCGCGCGGCCGCCGTCTTTATCCAGGCTGCCAAAACGGCAAACCCTGACATCTTCGTACTGGTGGACCCGATCTGCGGCGATGGCATCGCCGACGGCACGGCAGACGGGCTCTACGTGAGGCGCGAAACGGCAGAGGCGATTGCCGCGCGGCTGGTCCCGCTGGCAGACCTCATCACCCCCAACGCGTTCGAGCTCGCCTTCCTGACAGGACGGCCCGTGACGGATACAGCCTCGGCCAGAAGCGCCGCAAACACGCTCGCAAGACCCGTCCTCGTCACCTCCGTGCCGGAGGGAGCAGACCGGCTGGCGGTCCTGCTGACAGACGGCCGGACAAGCTGCTCTGCCGCCGTTGAGCGGCTGGAGGGCGTGCCACACGGCACAGGCGATCTGCTGGCCGCGCTGGCGCTGGTGGCGCGTCTGGAAGGCGAGACCGGCAGCGAACTTTGCCAGCACGTCACAGAAGTCTGCGAACGGGTGATCCGCGCCAGCCTCGAAGCCCGCAGCCACGACCTGCTGCTCGGCGCGCTTGAACACGCGAAGCCTTCATAAGAAAGACCTTGCCCCATGAGCATCACGATACACGGACATGTCGCGCCCGGCTTTGAAGCCGTCGCCGACGCCATGCGCGACAGTTTCGAGGCCGGCGAGGAGATCGGCGCAGCCTTCGCCCTTTACGAAAAGGGTGAAAAGCGCGTCGATATCTGGGCCGGCCATGCCGACCGCGCGCGAACGAAGGACTGGCAGGAGGACACCCTCATCCCGGTTTTCTCCACCGGCAAGGCGATCAGCGCGATTGTGGCCGCCTATGCCGTCGACCAAGGCTGGCTCTCCTACGATACAAAACTGGCCGATCTCTGGCCGGAATTTGCCGCGAACGGCAAAGAGGCGGTCAGTTTCGGCGATGCGCTCTCCCATCAGGCGGGGCTGCCGGGCTTCACTGAAGCGATGGAGCCGTCGGACTGGTTCAACCGCGAACTGATCGAGGCGCGCCTTGCTGCCATGGCGCCGATGTGGCCGCTGGGAGAGGGCAGCGGCTATCACCCGATCACGTTCGGCTTCCTCGCCGATGCCGCCATCCGCCGCGCTGACCCAAAGGGCCGCACGATTGGCGGCCTGCTTCGCGAGGTCATCGCAGGCCCGCGCGGCATTGATGTCCATATCGGCCTGCCCGAAGCGGAACATGCCCGCGCGGGCGAGCACGTGCTGCCGCCCCGCCCGCCGCATCTGGGCAAGATGAACGCCGAAAAACAGGCCGCTTTCCTCAAAGCCTGGTCTTCCCCCGGACGCCGGGGCGCAGCTGAGTGGCGCTCGGCTGAATTTCCCGCCGCCAACACGCACGCCACCGCCAGAGGCCTGGCCGAGCTGATGGGCGTGTTCGCCAACAAGGGGGCATTACGCGCTGAGCGCCTGTTGAGCGAGACCGTCACTGCCGAGGCGATGGAAATCCGCGTGGCGGGAGAAGATCGCGTCCTGCCCTTCGACATCGCGTTCGGGGCAGGCGTGAATGTGAACAGGGATTCCGGCTGGTTCGGGCCTGAACCCCGCGCGGTCGGCCATTACGGCTTTGGCGGTTCGTGCACCTTTGCCGACCCGGCAACGGGCCTCTCCGGCGCCTATGTGATGAACCGGCAGATGGACGTGCTGGCGGGTGATCCGCGCGCGATAAGGCTTATTGAAGCGGCGTATCAGGGGCTTTGAGAATTATTCCGTCGCTGTCATCACCCGCTTCATGCGGGTGAGCCATGCCTGCAACGCCGCCGCTGGCATTTGCTTTTCAGGCATGGGTTCCCCGGATGGCTTACGCCACCGGGGAATGACACCTCGCACCCTAATACGGCGTTATCCCCTTGGCCTGTGTACGCATTTCCGGCGCGACGCCGCTCTTGCCCTGCCGGGCGAGATAATCATCGACCGCCCAGCCCACGGACGGAAAAGCGAGCTCGTCCTCCGGCAGATCATCGAGCGCGAAGAAGCGCACCTCCAGACTCTCCGGGCCGGGCCTGATATCCGGCTCGACAAGCCGCGCGCGGAAGAAGATCTGCACCTGTGAAATCCGCGGGACGGAATAGACACCGATCAGGTCTTCAATGGCGATGACGGCAAATGCCTCCTCATACGCCTCGCGTTTTGCGGCCTCCTCAACACTCTCGCCCTGCTCCATGAAGCCCGCAGGCAGCGTCCAGAAGCCGGAGCGCGGTTCAATCGCCCGGCGGCACATCAATATCTCCCCGGCCGCGTTGAAGACCACCGATCCAGCGACGATTTTCGGGTTCACATAATCAACAAATCCGCATGTGGAGCAGACATTGCGGGTGCGGTTATCGCCTTCAGGAACAGTGCGTTCGAACTTGACGGGCTGGTCGGGCATGATGCTGCGCTGGCCTCCTTGCCGATGGCAGGTCCGGCTCTCTTCCGTATCAGGACGGAACTGACATTGAACCGTGACATTTCGCGTGTAGTCTACCCAAAGCTCAGTCATCGGATGAAGAGGGCATTATGGGTGACAAGGCAGAATTCGACCTGACCGCCTCGCCAGGTCAGCTCCTCCACCGTGCACAGCAATTTGCTGCCGAGCGCTTCTCGGCCGCTACGGGCGGGGTGGAAATCACCCAGCGCCAGTTCGCGGTTTTGAGCGCGCTCAAAGAAGCGGATGGCCAGACACAGACCCAGCTGGTCCAGCGCACCGGGATTGACCGTTCCACGCTGGCAGAGCTGGTCAGCCGCATGGCCACGCGCGGTCTTGTGGCGCGCGAGAAAGCCCCCGGCGATGCGCGAGCCAATGCGGTGAAACTGACCGATGAGGGCCGCGCCCTGCATCAGACGGCGGTTGATGGCGCGAAAGCCGCTGACGAGGCAATCCTGTCTGTCCTGGCCAAGAACAAGCGTGCCAATTTTGTTGACGCGCTGGTGCGCATTTCGCGCGCGCTGGACCCGGACGCCGATCCCAAGGCCAAGGACAAGGCGGCCAAGAAGGACGGCAAGGACAAAGACAAGAAGAAAAAGAAGAAAAAGAAGAAGTAGACCCGGAGCATTTCCAGCAAAAGTGGACACCGGTTTTGCGGTTCGGAAAAGCGTTCCTGAGAACTGCTACCCGCCTAGCTCGGCTTCTCTCACCGCAGCATTCCACACAGGCTCCAGCCTGCGCTGCCAGATTTCCGGCGTGATTGCCCCGCGCCAGCGCGCGCGGATAATGCCCTCACCATCGATGATGAAGGTTTCCGGCGCGCCGGTCACGCCCAGCTCCAGCGCTGCGCGGCGCTCATGGTCCGCCGCCAGCGTCGTGAACGGATTACCCAGCCGGGCAAGGAAGGCGCGGGAGTTTTCCGGCCGGTCGGCATAAGTGATGCCGTGAATGGGAATGCCGCCTGCCGCCAGCTCTTCCAGCAGCGGATGCTCGATCTCGCACGGCCCGCACCAGCTCGCCCAGAAATTCAGCAGGTACGGCCCCTCGATTGTTTCGGGGTCAAAGTGGGCAAAGCCTGCGCCAAATTCCGTAACCGGAAGCTCCGGCAGCGCCCGGCCCGTCATGGCATCGCCCGGCGTGCCTTCACGCCCGGTCAGCGCGATGGCAAAGACGGCCAGCAGCAGGGCTATGGCACCGAGCGGCGCCCAGAACACGATGCGGCTCATGGCTGGCGGTCCCCGGACAGCTTCTGCCATTCACGCGCCTTCGCCCGCTGACGAAAGCTGAGCCAGATCAGCAGCGCAACGCCGCCAGCGGTAAGGGCGTAACAGCTCCACACCCATACTGCGTGGCCGCCCATGGAGAGAAATTCCGCCATCAGCTGTCCCCGCCTTCGATCTTGCGCCGTGCGCGCGCCTCGGCGCGTTTGGCAAGGCTCATATTGCGCACATTCATGAAGACGAGCGCGGTCATCAGCGCCGTAAACGCCAGTGCCATCACCAATAGCGGCCAGAGCTGGCTGGCATGGATGGTCGGGCCGTCAAGCCGGATGACGCTGGCCGGCTGATGCAGCGTATTCCACCAGTCCACGGAGAATTTGATGATGGGCAGATTGATGAGCCCGGCCATGGCCAGGATTGCCCCTGCGCGCGCGGCGAGGCGCTCATCCTCTATCGCTGCGCGCAGCGCCATGTATCCCAGATACAAAAGGAACAGGACCAGCATGGAGGTAAGGCGCGCATCCCACTCCCACCACGTCCCCCACATGGGCCGGCCCCAGAGCGATCCCGTCACTAGCGTCAGGAAGGCAAAGACCGCCCCGATGGGCGCCAGCGCCTGCGCGGCAAGGTCTGCGATATTGTGGCGCCAGATGAAGTAGACAAAGCTCGCCCCGCCAAGCCCCGCATAGGCCGCCATGGAGAGCCAGGCCGATGGTACGTGCACATACATGATGCGCACCGTATCGCCCTGCTGATAGTCCGGCGGGGAGACGATCAGCGCCCAGGGCAGGCCGATGGCAAACAGGATCGCTGCGCCCCAGCCGAACCACGGCACAAGGCGCGCGGCGAGACGCTCAAAACGCTCCGGATTGGCAAAGGCGCTCCACATGGGACTTCACCTAGTCTGAGGATCAATCATCTGCAAGCGGACGCAGCGCCGCACCTTTTCGTTTGTCCTCCCCCACATCCGTGGGGTTGGTCCTCGCACGGGCTCGGGCAGCCTTTGGCCTTACGGGCCGCATGGCGGCCTGAAAAGCGCGAACGCGCGCCCGCGACTGCCTGTGCCCGCGCAGGCGGGTATTCGCGGAACATCGCAACGCGGATGCGTTGCGGGCCTAATAGAGGCATGGGTCCCCCGGATCGCTTCGCGACCGGAGGATGACACCTTCCCTACTCCAGCCGCCCTCTCAGCGCAGCCGCCATGCCGAACGGAGCCAGCGCCAGCGCGGCCAGCGAGAACGCGCCTGCCAGCATCAGGTTCGTGCCCGCAAGGCCCGTCCCTTCCAGCGCGGCGCGGCCGGCACCGGCCACAAACACCAGTAGCGGCACCTGCAGCGGCGCGGCGATCAGCGCAATGAGAAGCCCTGAGCGCTTTACCCCCGCCGCCAGCGCACCGGCAAAGCCTGACACTAGCGCGAGGCCCGGCAAGGCCAGCACAAGGCCGATACTGAGCGCGGCCGCGCTGGCCCCGTCCATGCCATAGGCCATAGCCGCGACAAACCCGATCAGGGGCGCAGGCCACAGCACGGCGCTGACATAGGCTGCCGCCTTGATGGCCGACAGCGCGGTGAGAGAGACCGGCGAGAGCGCATAAAGCTCCAGCGTGCCATCGGAGAGATCATCGCCAAACAGGCGCTCTGCCCCCTGCAGGCTCGCCAAGAGGGCCGCAAAGGCGATGACCCCGGGAGCGGCCGCGCGCAATATGTCCGCGTCCGGCCCGATGGCCAGCGGCACCAGGGCCAGCGCGGCCAGCATGAAGGCGGCAGGCCCGGCCGGTCCGCCGCCGCCCGCAGCGGCCAGTCGCCATTCGCGCACGAAGACAGCCAGAAACGCGCTCATGCGCCCATCTCCATCATGCGCACATCGCCCCAGCCCAGATCAGCGTGTGTGGCGGCGATGACCATGCCGCCGCCCGCACGGAAATCCGCCACCAGAGCTCCCAGCAGCGCCTTGCCGTCACCATCCAGCGGTGCCGCCGGCTCATCCATCAGCCAGAGCCGGGCTTTTGCTTCCAGCGTCAGCCGCGCGATGGCAAGGCGGCGCTTCTGCCCGGCAGAAAGCTGGCCGCAGGCGCGAAACACCAGTTTTGAAAGCCCCATCGCCTCCAGCGCGGCACCGCCATCGCCAGCCCCGTGCAGGCGGGCAGCAAAGCGGATGGCCTCACGCACCGTCTCGGCAGGTTTGAGCGCATCGCCATGACCAAGATACGCCAGAGGCGGGGCAGTGATCGTGCCGGCATCAGGCCGGACAAGGCCCGCAATCGCGCGCAATAGCGTTGTCTTGCCAGTGCCATTGGGTCCGGTCAGCACCAGCGCTTCGCCGGGTGCGAGCGTGAAGGAGAGATCACGCACCAGCGCGCGCCCGCCCCGCGACAGGGTGAGGCTCTGAACGCCAAGATTGGCGGCGATGTCACGGGCGGAGACGCTCATCGTTAAGCCCCTAGCGCAATATGTGCGCGCACGGAATGGGGCAATATCGACCACAGGACGATCAAATAGCGCCTTGATGCATTGCAGCGCAGGGGAAGCAGGGCTAAAAGGCGCGCCAAGGACGGCTTTCGCGCCGGATTTGCTCATCGACATGCGCAACCCGCCGGAAACCGTCTCCTCTTAAGCCTGACGAGCCGGATCGCGGGATATCCCTCTCCCCGCACCATCGGCAGGGCAGACCCGCGATTAAGGATGTGACATGGCTTCTCTGGACAGCTTCAAATGCCGCCGCGAAATGATCGTAGACGGCAAATCCTACCAGTATTTCGACCTGAAAGAGGCGGAGAAGAACGGCCTTACCGGCGCGTCGAAACTGCCCTACACGCTCAAAGTGTTGCTGGAGAACCTGCTGCGCTTTGAAGACGGCTCCACCGTTACGAAGGCTGATATTCAGGCCGTGGCCGAATGGACGAAGACCGGCAAATCCAGTCACGAAATCCAGTACCGCCCCGCGCGCGTGCTGATGCAGGATTTCACCGGCGTTCCGGCCGTTGTGGACCTGGCTGCCATGCGCGACGCCACCAAAGCGCTGGGTGGTGATCCGAAAAGCGTCAACCCGCTGGTGCCGGTTGATCTGGTTATCGACCATTCGGTGATGGTTGACGTGTTCGGCACCGCCGACAGCTTCAAGCGCAATGTGGAGCGCGAGTATGAGCGCAATGGCGAGCGCTACAAATTCCTCAAATGGGGCGCGAGCGCGTTCGACAATTTCCGCGTCGTTCCGCCCGGCACCGGCATCTGCCACCAGGTGAACCTCGAATACCTCGCCCAGACCGTCTGGACGAAGGATGAGGACGGCGTCACCTACGCCTTCCCGGACACGCTGGTCGGTACCGACAGCCACACCACCATGGTTAACGGCATGGCGGTGCTCGGCTGGGGCGTGGGCGGTATCGAGGCCGAAGCGGCCATGCTTGGCCAGCCTGTCTCCATGCTGATCCCCGAAGTCATCGGCTTCAAACTGACCGGCAAGCTGCCTGAAGGCGCGACCGCCACCGATCTGGTGCTGACCGTCGTGCAGATGCTGCGCAAGAAGGGCGTGGTCGGCAAATTCGTGGAATTCTACGGCGCGGGCATCGACAATCTGTCGCTGGAAGACGCCGCCACCATCGCCAATATGGCGCCCGAATACGGCGCGACCTGCGGCTTCTTCCCCGTCGATAACGAGACGATCGAATATCTCGCCTCCACGGGCCGCGATGCCTCGCGCGTCAAGCTGGTCAAGGAATACTCGCGCGCTCAGGGCATGTTCCGCCCGGAACGCACTGACGAGCCGGTCTATACCGACACTCTCCACCTTGATCTGGCGTCCGTCGAGCCGTCGCTCGCCGGGCCGAAGCGCCCGCAGGACCGCGTGGCCCTCTCCGATGCCGCTGACGAGTTCGCGCAAGTGCTCGATAGCGAATTCAAGAAACTTGAGGACGGCGGCCGTCAGGTGCGCGTCGAGGGCGAGGAATACTCGGTCGGCCATGGCAGCGTGGTAATCGCGGCCATCACCTCGTGCACCAACACCTCCAACCCGTCCGTCATGCTGGGCGCAGGGCTTGTCGCCCGCAACGCGGTCAAACGCGGCCTGAAAGTCCAGCCCTGGGTGAAAACCTCGCTGGCGCCGGGTTCACAGGTCGTCACCGACTACCTCGCCCGCGCCGGTCTGCAAGATGATCTCGATGCGCTGGGCTTCAATCTCGTCGGCTATGGCTGCACGACCTGTATCGGCAATTCCGGCCCGCTGCCTGAAAAGATCTCCAAGGCGATTGCCGAGGGCGATCTGGTGGCGTGCTCGGTCCTGTCGGGCAACCGCAACTTTGAAGGCCGGGTGAATCCGGACGTGCGCGCCAACTATCTGGCAAGCCCGCCTCTGGTCGTCGCCTATGCGCTCGCCGGCACGATGAATATCAACCTCACCGAAGACCCGATCGGCTATGATGAGGGCAATGAGCCGGTTTACCTGAAGGACATCTGGCCGACGTCCGCCGAGATCGCCGAAGTGGTCCGCTCAGCCGTCACGCCGGACATGTTCGCCAGCCGCTATGCCGACGTCTTCAAGGGTGATGAGTACTGGCAGGGCATCGAAAGCGGTTCGGGCCTCACTTACGATTGGCCGGACTCCACCTATGTCGCCAACCCGCCCTTCTTTGAAGGCATGACGACGGACGTGACCCCGCCGTCTGACATCAAGGATGCGCGCATCCTTGGCCTGTTTGGCGATTCCATCACCACCGACCACATCTCGCCGGCCGGCTCCATCAAGGCGGCAAGCCCGGCAGGCAAATGGCTACAGACCAATGGCGTCGAACCGCTGGAGTTCAACTCCTACGGCGCGCGCCGGGGCCATCATGACGTGATGATGCGCGGCACATTTGCCAATATCCGCATCAAGAACCAGATGGTGCCGGGCGTCGAAGGCGGCGTGACGATCCACTATCCGTCGGGCGAGCAGATGGCGATCTATGACGCGGCGATGAAATACGCCGAGGAAAACCGTCCGCTGGTCGTCTTTGGCGGCAAGGAATACGGCACCGGCTCCTCGCGCGACTGGGCAGCCAAAGGCACGCGCCTTCTGGGCGTGCGCGCCGTCATCACCGAGAGCTTTGAGCGTATTCACCGCTCCAACCTCATCGGCATGGGCGTATTGCCGCTGGTCTTCAAGGACGGGCAGAGCTGGTCTTCGCTGGGCCTCAAAGGCGATGAGACGGTGACGCTGGACGGCGTGTCGGCCATCACCCCGCGCGCCGATGTGAAGGCGGTCATCACCTCGTCTGACGGCACCTCCAAGACGGTGACGCTGCGCGCCGCCATCGATACCGAAAACGAGCTCGACTACTTCAAAAACGGCGGCATCCTGCACTACGTCCTGCGCCAGCGCGCCGCGGCGTAGGGACCTTCCGTAGTGATATGAATGCAAAGCCCCGGATGGAAACGTCCGGGGCTTTGTTTTGCAAACATGCGGGTACTGGGTCCCCGCTCGGGGGCGGGGACCCCGGAATGTGGAGCCGGAACCTCCAGACCGGGTTCCCCGGCTTGACCGGGGATCCAAAAGAAACCCGCGCAGCTGATTGCAAAAAGGTGGACGCGGGTCGAGCCAGAACACCAAAAAAACCCCGGACGTTTCCGTCCGGGGTTTTCTTGTTTCAGGCAGGGTGTGACAGCGCTTACGCGGCGTCGCCCTCGGCGGCAATTTCCTCGCCGGTGTCCTGGTTCACCACCTTCATCGACAGTTTCACCTTGCCCCGGTCGTCAAAGCCCATGAGCTTTACCCAGACAGAATCGCCTTCCTTGACGACATCGTTGGGGTGATTGACGCGCTCGGCTTTCAGCTGCGAGACGTGCACGAGGCCGTCACGCGCGCCAAAGAAGTTCACGAAGGCACCAAAGTCCATGACCTTGACCACCTTGCCCTGATAGATCGCGCCCTGCTCCGGCTCAGCCGTCAGCGAGTGGATCCAGTCGCGGGCCGCCTTGATGGAGCCTGCGTCCGACGAAGCAATCTTGATCGTGCCATCGTCTTCGACATTCACCTTGGCACCGGTTTTCTCCACAATCTCGCGGATCACCTTGCCGCCCGTGCCGATGACGTCCCGGATCTTGTCGACCGGGATTTTCATCTGCTCGATGCGCGGCGCGGTATCGGCCAGCTCGCCGCGGGCACCGGTGAGCGCCTTGTTCATCTCGGCAAGGATATGGGCGCGCCCGGCATGAGCCTGGCTAAGCGCGGTTTCCATGATCTCCTTGGTGATGCCGGCGATCTTGATGTCCATCTGCAGCGAGGTGATACCAACTTCGGTACCGGCCACCTTGAAGTCCATATCGCCCAGATGGTCTTCATCACCGAGAATGTCGGAGAGAACGGCAATGCCTTCGGGGTCCTTGATGAGACCCATGGCTATGCCCGAAACCGGACGCTTGATCGGCACACCGGCATCCATCAGCGCGAGGGATGAACCACACACCGTCGCCATCGAGGACGAGCCATTGGACTCGGTGATCTCGGAGACCAGACGGATCGTGTAGGGGAAGTCTTCCGCGCTCGGCAGAACAGCGCGCATGGCCCGCCAGGCCAGCTTGCCATGGCCGATTTCGCGGCGGCCCGGAGCCAGACGGAACGAGGTCTCACCGACCGAATAGGGCGGGAAGTTGTAGTGGAGCATGAAGCGCTCCTTATACATCCCCGTCAGATCGTCGATCATCTGCTCGTCTTCGCCGGTGCCGAGCGTGGCAACGCACAGCGCCTGCGTTTCACCGCGGGTAAAGAGGGCAGACCCGTGCGTGCGCGGCAGTATGCCCGCTTCCGACACGATGGCGCGCACATCATCGAGCTTGCGGCCGTCAATGCGCTTGCCTGTCTTGATGATGCCGCCGCGCACGACAGACGCTTCCACGTCTTTGAGCACGCCTTTGAGCACCGCCGGATCAACACCGTCCGGATTGGCTTCCGACAGGGCTAGTTCCGCGATTGCCTTTTCCTTGGCGGCGCCGACCGCCGCGTAGCGCTCGGTCTTGTCCTTGATGGTGTAGGCCTTGGCGATGTCCTTGCCGACGAGCTTCTGGACCTTGGCTTCCAGCTCGGAATGGTCTTCCGGCACGAAGTCCCACGGCTCTTTCGCCGCTTTTTCCGCCAGGCGGATGATCATGTCGATCACGGGCTGGAAAGCCTCGTGGCCGGCCATCACCGCGCCGAGCATGACCTCTTCGGTCAGTTCTTTCGCTTCGGACTCAACCATCATCACGGCGTCGCCCGTACCGGCGACAACCAGATCAAGATCGGACTCTTTCATCTCATCGATGGTCGGGTTGATGACATAGCTGCCATCCTTGTAACCCACGCGCGCAGCGCCGATGGGACCGAGGAAGGGCAGGCCGGACAGAACCAGCGCCGCCGACGCGCCGACCATGGCCACGATATCAGGATCGTTTTCCATGTCGTGCGACAGGACGGTCAGCATGACCTGCGTGTCGTTCTTGAAGCCTTTGGGGAAGAGCGGGCGGATCGGCCGGTCGATGAGGCGCGAGGTCAGCGTCTCTTTATCGGTCGGACGGCCTTCGCGCTTGAAGAAGCCGCCGGGGATCTTGCCGGCTGCGAAGTATTTTTCCTGGTAGTTCACGGTCAGCGGGAAGAAGTCGATACCGTCCTTGACCTGTTTCATCGCCACGGCGGTCGCGAGCACACTTGTCTCGCCGTAAGTGACCAGAACCGATCCGGTCGCCTGGCGGGCCATACGGCCGGTTTCAATGGTGAGCTGGCGTCCAGCCCAGTCGATCGTCTCTTTTTGAATATTGAACATGTTCTCTCGTACGTACGGACAGGACCATGACCATCATGGCCCCTTAAGGAAACGCCGGTCACCAGAGGTGACCGGCGTTGAAGGGAAGCAGAGCCTAGCGGCGCAGGCCCAGCTTTGCGATCAGGACCCGGTAACGCGGTTCGTCAATGCGGGCCAGATAGTCAAGAAGGCGGCGGCGCTGGGAGACGAGCTTGAGCAGGCCCCGGCGCGAGTGATTGTCCTTCTTGTGAGTCTTGAAATGCTCGGTGAGGTTGGCGATGCGCTCGGAGAGCACGGCCACCTGAACCTCCGGCGAACCGGTGTCGTTGGCCTCACGGGCATATTCCTTGATGAGCGCAGCTTTGCGCTCTGCAGTGATTGACATAAGTCATCTCCTCAGTGCCGGTCATTTCCGGCCTTGCCAGGGCACCGTCCAGCAAGGTCGGCAGTCATGCGCGGTGCTTATGGACGCAAAGTGTACCGATAGCAAGGCGTGTAAGGGGATTTCGCTGGTCAACTCCGCGCGAGGATCAGGCACCGGACGCCGCGAATACCCGCCAGGGCGAGAGCTTGCCTGCCTGAAGGTCGCCAATGGCCACCGGCTCATCGCCGTCCATGGCCAGTACCGAGCGCGAACAGTCCCGGTCACCTATCATCCGCTCGCAGCGCAGCGCCCGCAGCGCTTCCACCCGGCGCGGCGGCACCACAATGGCCCGGCCCTGGCGTAAGTAAGCCACCTGATCAGGGGTTACATCCAGTACCGGCAGATCGCTGGCAGCGGCATGGACCGGCTCGAGCGCTTGCGCCTCGCGCCCCTCAGCTTTCAGCCCATCGAGATCGGCCAGCGTGATGGCATCCGCGATATCAAACGGCCCAACCGCCACCCGGCGCAGCGCGGCGACATGACCCTCCGCCCCCAGCGCCGCCGCGATATCACGCACCAGCGAGCGCACATAAGTGCCTTTGCTACACTGCATTTCCAGAACAGCCAGGTCCGCCGACGGGGTATCGAGCAGGGATACCGCATCAATGCGCACCCTGCGCGCTTCCAGCTCTACCGTCTCGCCTGCGCGCGCCAGATCATAGGCGCGCGCGCCATCCACACGAATGGCCGAGAAGGCAGGCGGTATCTGGTCTATCTCGCCGACAAAGCGCGGCAGGACAGCCTCGATGGCCGCGCGCGCAGGGCGCACATCGCTCGCGGCTGTCTCCTCGCCTTCGGCGTCCAGCGTATCGGTGGAAATGCCCCAGCGAATGGTGAAGCGGTAGGTCTTCATGCCGTCCTGCGCGAACGGCACGGTCTTCGTGGCTTCACCCAGCGCAATCGGCAACAGGCCCGTCGCCAGCGGATCGAGCGTGCCGGCATGGCCGGCCTTGCGGGCATCAAAAATGCGCCGCACCGCAGACACGGCCTGCGTCGAGGTCATCTCGGCGGGCTTGTCCAGCAAGACCCAGCCATCGACCGGATTACCCTTTTTCCTGCGTGCCATGCCTATCAGTCCAGATCGCGCTTCACGTGCGGGCGCGCGAGCACCTCGTCGACATGGGCGGCCTCGTCGAAGCGGTCATCGGCTTCAAAGCGCAGCTTCGGCGTAAAGCGCAGATCGATACGCCGGGCCAGCTCGCGCTGGAGATAGCCTGACGCATGATCGAGCGCCTTTGCCAGCTTCACCCGGTCGGCCTGGCCCATGGCGGCAACAAACACGGTCGCATGGCGCAGATCAGGGCTCATGCGCGCCTCGGTGACGGTCACCGGCAACCCTGCCACGGCCGGATCATGGATCGCGCCTTCGGCGATGATATCGGCCAGCGCACGGCGCACCAGTTCACCGGCGCGCAGCTGTCTCTGGGATTGGACTTTCATGGGTCTGCACCTCGTTTCCGCGCAGGACGCGCCGGGATTGAACCGGGGCACCCTTGAGAAGGGGGCGGGTGATACGCGCAGAAGCGCGCGCTGGCAAGCCGCTCAGCCGCGCACCACCATGATAGCGCCGGCCACCAGAAGGAGCACGCCGCCGATACGCACCAGATTTGCCGGACGCACATCAAGGTCCAGAAGCCCGAAATGATCCATGGCCAGCGCCGCAATCAGCTGGGCAGCGATAAGGACCGCGAAGAACGCGCCCACCCCGATTTTCGGGGTTGCCCACATGGCGGTTGTCACGAACAGCGCGCCAAGCGCCCCTCCGGCGATCCACAGATGGGGCGGGACCGAGGCCAGGGTTTCCCGGCTCGGCAGACCATTTCTCAGCACAAACACGCTTACCGCGCCCAGCATGACAAGCGCCCCGGCACTAAAATTCACCAGCGCGGCGCGCAGGGGCGAGCCCAGCAGGGCGGCAAGCTGGGCGTTGAAGGCAGGCTGCGTCGCCACAGCCGCGCCAGCGACAACAACCATGATAATCGGGAAAACAAGAGAGGCGTTCATGCGGCTTCCTCTGTATTCTGCGGCGGTCTGTCTTCAACACGGCTTGGCGGTCCGGCGTTCCCTTAAAGCGGGGTTCGCCCTGCCGCCAATGAAAAACCCCGGCCGTTGCCAGCCGGGGTCTGCCAATCGTCCGTCAAACCCGGAAGGCTCAGAGCTTGCGCTCGATCTCCTCCACGGTGAAGCACTCGATCTGGTCGCCCTTTTGCAGGTCCTGATAGCCGACAAAGCCCATGCCGCATTCGGTACCGGCACGCACTTCATTGACCTCGTCCTTGAAGCGCTTGAGCGTGGAGAGCTCACCTTCATGGATAACGGTGTCATTGCGCAGCAGGCGCACACCGCAGCCGCGGCGCACCACGCCCTCGGTCACGCGGCAACCAGCCACCTTGCCCAGCTTGGTGATGTTGAAGACTTCCAGAATCTCGGCGTAACCGATGAAGGTTTCGCGTTTCTCCGGCGCCAAAAGACCTTCCAGTGCCTTCTTCACGTCGTCGATCACATCATAGATGATCGAGTAATAGCGGATTTCGACCTTTTCCTGCTCGGCGAGGTCTCGCGCCTGCTTGTTGGCGCGCACATTGAAGGCAAAGATCGGAGCGCCGGAAGCTTTCGCCAGCTGCACATCGGCCTCTGACACACCGCCCGGAGCCGCATGGATGACGCGGGCGCGCACTTCCTCATTGCCCACTTTCTCCAGCGCGCCGGTCAGCGCCTCGGCAGAGCCTTGCACATCCGCCTTGATGAGGACGGGCAGTTCCTGCACCTCGTTCTGCTGCAGGCGCGCCATCATCTGTTCCAGCGACGTGCCGCCGCCGCCCGTGCCGCCCGATTTGTCGCGGCGTTGACGCATGCGGTAATCGACGATCTCGCGGGCGCGCGCCTCGCTCTCAACCACCGAGAAGGCTTCGCCCGGCTCCGGCGCACCATCCAGGCCGAGAATCTCGGCAGGCAGTGACGGACCGGCTTCGCTCATCTGCTGGCCGCGCTCATTGGTCAGCGCGCGCACCTTGCCCCATTGCACGCCGGCGACAACGATGTCGGCGCGCTTCAGCGTGCCGCGCTTGACCAGAACGGTGGCGACCGGGCCACGGCCCTTGTCGATCTGGCTCTCGATCACGATGCCTTCGGCGGAGCGGTCCGGATTGGCTTTCAGCTCCAGCATTTCTGCCTGCAGCGAAATCGCGTCGGTCAGCTCATCCAGGCCGATTTTCTTCAGCGCCGAGACCGGCACGAACTGAACATCGCCGCCCATGGATTCGGTGACGATCTCGTGCTGCAGCAGCTCGTTGAGCACCTTGTCCGGCGTCGCATCGGGCTTGTCGATCTTGTTGACCGCCACGATCATCGGTACGCCTGCCGCCTTGGCGTGATTGATGGCTTCTGCCGTCTGCGGCATCACGCCGTCATCAGCGGCCACCACCAGGATCACGATATCGGTGGCTTGCGCGCCGCGTGCACGCATCGCGGAGAAGGCCGCGTGACCGGGCGTATCCAGGAAGGTGATCTTGTCGCCAGATTTCAGCTGCACCTGATAGGCACCGATATGCTGGGTGATGCCGCCGGCCTCACCGCCTGCCACGTCGGTAGAGCGCAGCGCGTCGAGAAGCGACGTTTTGCCGTGGTCAACGTGGCCCATAATGGTCACGACCGGCGGGCGCGGCTGCTTGGTCTCTTCAGCATCATCGGCCGAGATGAAGCCCTCTTCCACGTCCGCGTCCGAGACGCGCTTCACGCGGTGGCCGAACTCTTCAACGATCAGCTCGGCATCATCGGCGTCAAGGAAGTCCACAGCGCGGACCATCTGGCCCTGCTTCATCAGGAATTTCACCACATCGGCGGCGCGTTCCGCCATCCGGTTGGCCAGCTCCTGCACCGTGATGCTTTCCGGCACGACGACATCGCGCGCAACTTTCTCGCGCTCGGTGCCACCTTGCGTGCGGCGCTGCTTCTCGCGTTCGCGGGCGCGGCGCATCGAGGCGAGCGAGCGCTGGCGGCCCTCATCATCCTCGACCAGATTCTGAATAGTCAGGCGGCCCTTATGGCGGCGCTCACCGGAATCCTTGGAGCGCGAAGGCGCGGCCTTGGCAGCCGGTGCCAGCTTCTTCTTGGCGCGGCCCTCATCATCATCGCTATCGCCGCCGCGTGCCTCGTCCTTGGCGCGCGCATCCTTGTCGACCACCTTGCGCTGGGGCTTGGCGGTGTCGGGATCAACAGGCACAGGGATGTCGGCCGGATCGGGCGCTGCGGCACGTTCCGCCTCCGCCTGCTTGCGGGCTTCGGCCTCCTTGCGGGCCTCTTCCTCGCGCTTGCGCTGGTCTTCAAGCGCCTTGCGGTCCTCATCGGCCTTGCGGGCAAGCTCGGCCTCTTCGGCCTTTTTCTTCGCGTCACGCTCGTCCGCTTCGGCGCGGGCGCGCGCGATGGCGCGCTGACGGCGGATCAGCTCTTCCTCGGAAAGACCCAGCTGCTTGGCCTTGGCGGCCAGCGCCGCGCGGGCCTTGTCGGCATCGCTGGCAGCAGGCTTGCCAGACGGTGTCCCGGCATCCTTGCCCGCAGGCGCACCGGCAGCGCCCGGAGCAACCCGCTTGCGCTTTTTCTCCACGACAACGGCCTTGGAACGGCCGCGCGCAAAGCTCTGCTGCACGGTGCCCGATCCGGTACGTGCGCCGAGGGTGAGGGGCTTGCGGCCCGAAGGATTGCGTTCGTCAGCGTCGCTCATAAACGTCTTTCATCGCGGCTCTTGCGTAAAAAGGCATATCGAGGCGCTGCGCCGCAGCAACGCCTACTGCCTTGTCCATCCGGCTCTGGCCAAAGGCCCGCTAACCTAGCGGGCTTGCCTGCCGTTTCAACTCTCTCCTGCCGGGCCGTCCGGCATTTGCGGTCCAACCGGCCGGAACCCGCCCAGTTTTCCCATCAGCACGCCAAACGCCGCCGCCTCCGGTCCCGGTGATAGCACCAGGTGCACAACGCCGGAGCGTCCCAGTGCCGCGCCAAGTTCCGCAGCACTGAAACACATCACCACAGGCACGTCCGGCGCCGCACGATGCGCCAGCTGGTCCAGCTTGCGCCGCCCGTCCGCCGCGCCGTCACTGGCCTCGATGCGCCAGGCCGGCGAAGGCGATGCCGTGATGGCACCTCTGGCACCATCATACCCCATTGCGAGCCGTCCTGCGCGCCTGGCGAGACCCAAAATTGACAGCGCGCGTGCAGCCAGCTGTCTTTCGATCTCGTCTGCCAGCCCGTCAGGCACCGTCACCGGCCCTTCAAACGCCCGCTGGAACGCCTTGCGCCGGATCGCGATGGCAACCGCTTCCCGGCTGGCACTGATCCAGGCACCGCGTCCGGGCAGTTTCGCCGCGATGTCCGGCACGATCACGCCGTCCGGACCGGCCACCACGCGGATCAGGCTCGCTTCGTGAGCGGTCTCACCGCTCGCGATACAGCGCCGTGTCCGGGGCGTCTTCACGCGCGATTCCCGTGCGCCTCGGCTCACTTTGTCTCGTCTTCCTCCGCCGTCTCAGCGTCCTCACCGGCATTGATGAGGGTTTCAAGGTCCACACCCAGACGTTCTGCTTCGGCCTCAAGCGCGGCAAGGTCAAACTCGCCATCCTCGGCCAGCGCCTCCTCGACGGCTTCCTCGACAGCCTCCGCATCAGCTTCGTCAGCCTCTTCAACCGGCAGATCCTCTTCGGAAATCCACCCGGCCGCGACGCGTGCCTTCATGATCATGCGCTCGGCCTCAGCCGCATCGATATCGAACCCGTCAAGAATGCCCGGCTCGCGCACACGCTCACCGTCACGGGTCTCATACCAGCCGCGCAGGTCGTCCGGCGTCATGCCGGCCAGATCGTCGACCGTGAACACCTCGTTCTCGCCGAACTTCACCGCCATCGGCAGGGTGACGCCCTCGATGGCGAGGACATCATCCTCGACGCCCAGCTCCTTGCGGCGAGCATCCTGCTCGGCAGCCTGCTTGTCGAGATATTCGCGGGCGCGGGTCTGGATTTCCTCGGCCGTCTCGTCATCAAAGCCTTCGATGACGGCAATTTCGTCCAGCTCGACAAAGGCGAGGTCTTCCACATCGGTGAAGCCCTCTGTTGCCAGAAGCTGGGCAATGACCTCGTCCACATCAAGGGCTTCCATGAAGATCGCCGTGCGCTCGGCAAACTCTTTCTGGCGGCGCTCGCTCTCTTCAACCTCGGTCAGGATATCGATCGACCAGCCGGTCAGCTGGCTGGCGAGGCGCACATTCTGACCCCGGCGGCCAATGGCCAGCGAGAGCTGGTCATCAGGCACCACCACTTCGATGCGCTGGTTTTCCTCGTCCAGCACCACCTTGGCCACTTCCGCCGGCTGCAGCGCGTTGACGATGAAGGTCGCGGGATCGGGATTCCACGGAATGATGTCGATCTTCTCGCCCGCCAGCTCGTTGACGACCGCCTGCACGCGGCTGCCGCGCATGCCGACGCACGCGCCCACCGGGTCGATGGAGCTGTCATTGGAAATGACGGCAATCTTGGCGCGGCTGCCCGGATCACGGGCCACACGCGGAATTTCGATAATGCCTTCATAGACTTCCGGCACTTCCTGCGCGAACAGGGCGGCCATGAAGTCCGGGTGCGCACGCGACAGGAAAATCTGGGGCCCGCGCACTTCGGTGCGCACATCGTAGATATAGGCGCGCACGCGGTCATTGGGCTGCAGGGCTTCGCGCGGGATGGCGTCATTGCGGCGGATAATGCCCTCGGCCTTGCCCAGATCGATAATGGCATTGCCGTATTCGACGCGCTTGACGATGCCGTTGATGATCTCGCCGATACGGTCCTTGTATTCCTCGTACTGGCGCTCGCGTTCAGCTTCGCGCACTTTCTGCGTGATCACCTGCTTGGCGGTCTGCGAAGCGACACGGCCAAACTCGATCGGCGGCAGCTCTTCCTCGAACACGGTGCCGATCTCGGCATTGGGGTCCATGGTCTTGGCTTCTTCCAAGCTGATCTCCTGGGAGTCGTTCTCGACCTCCTCGACCACGGTGGTGTGGCGCGTCAGCTTCATCTCGCCGGTCTTGGGATGAATCGAGCAGCGTATGTCCAGCTCGCTGCCATAGCGCGAGCGCGCCGCTTTCTGGATCGCCTCCTCGATGGCGGCGAGCACCAGCGGCTCGTCAATCATCTTCTCCTGCGCAACCGCGCGGGCAATCTGCAGAAGTTCCAGCCTGTTGGCGCTGACCCCGATGGCCATGATGAGTATCCTGTTATCTGTTGGTCTTTGAAGTTTTGTCGGTTTGGGTGTCGTCGTTCACGGTTTTGGCCCCGTCCGTCCAGACCGGGGCTTCCCCGCCGCGCCCTTTGAGGCTCTCGGCGATCAGCGCATCGGTCAGCACAAGGCGGGCCTCGGCAATCCATTCAAACGGCAGCATGGCCGTCTCGTCCTCGCCCTCGAGGTCGATCAGCACGTTCTCGCCCTCAATCCCGGCCAGAATGCCGCGGAAGCGCTTGCGGTTCTCCACCAGCCGGTCGAGTTCGATCTTCGCTTCAAACCCGTCCCAGCGTTCAAAATGGGCGAGCATGGTCAGCGGGCGGTCAATGCCGGGCGAGGAAACTTCCAGCACATATTCGCCTGAAATCGGATCGTTCGTTTCAAACACTTCGGACAGGGCGCGCGACAGCTTTGCGCAATCTTCCACATCCATCGTGCCATCGGCCTTCTCGGCCATGATCTGCACGGTCTGGCGCTTGCCTGACAGCACGCGGATGCGCACGATCTCATAGCCCATCGCGTCAGCGACCGGGTCCGCGAGCGCGGCAATGATCTCGTCCTGGCGGTTGCGTGTTCTCAAAACGGCTCCGGGGCGGCAAACTGGCCGAAAAGGCAATGAAAAAGGCGGCCCCCGATGAGAGCCGCCCGATAGTGCCATCCGGCACATCGAACCTGATGGGCGCGCTTATACGCCTGTGGCGCGCCAAATGCAATGGGGATGGGCGGCAGCCCTTGACCCCTGCCCCCGCTGCGTGGCGCATTTGCTGCCATGGCCCTTCGTGTCTTTGCCGCCCTGCCCATACCTGACGAGATCGCCGAGCGGGTGAGCCCGCTCCTCAAAGGCGTGCCGGGCGCGAAATGGCGTCCGGAGGAAAACTTCCACATCACCCTCGCCTTCTATGGCGAGTGGCCAGAGGACGTAATCGCCGAGCTCGATCACGAGCTGTCCCTCATACGCATTGCTCCGTTCGAGCTGCGCCTGAAAGGCACCGGGCATTTCGGCAAGGCCAGCCCCACCCAGCTCTGGCTGGGGGTGGAGGGCGGCGAGCCGCTCGAACGCCTCGCCCGCCAGTGTCACCGCGCGGGGATGAAGGCCGGCATGGAGATGGGAAAGCGCAATTACACGCCGCACCTGACGGTGGCGTACCTGAACATGGCCGAGATCGCGCGCGTGCAGAGATTTGAAGAGCGGCTCAATTTGTGGAAGTCGGAACCCTTCCTGGCCGACCGCTTCCACCTCTATTCCAGCCATGCGCGCGGGCGCGGACCCAACGCCTATGAGATCGAGGCGGAATATCCGCTGGAGGGGTGAGGCCCCCTAACCTGCCAGCTTTTCCAGCGCCTTGCGCCAGCTATCGGGCAGAGAGACCGGGCGGCGGGTTTTGCGGTCCACATAGACATGGGTGAAATGGCCCTCGGCGATGGCCTCCTCCCCGCCCTCGTGGAAAATCGCGATCTCGTAGCGCACCGAGGAATTGCCCAGCCGCCCCACGCGTATGCCCGCCTCCAGCCGGTCGGGGAAGGCCGCCGGCGCGTGATAGCGGCAGCCGGTTTCGACCACGAGGCCGATGGGATCGCCAGCGGCAATGTCCAGCAATCCTGCCTTCACCAGCCAGCGGTTCACCGCCGTGTCGAAATAGGCGTAATAGGTGACATTGTTGATGTGGCCGTAGACATCGTTATCGGCCCAGCGCGTCTCGATACGCTCAAACGCGGCATAGTCAGGCCGCCGGGCCGGTGGTTCGCGCCCGCTCACAGGATTTCCTCATACATGGCAACGATATCGCCATAGGCCATGGGCCGGGGATTATTGGGCAGGAGGCGGTCATTGGCCGCCACATCCTCGGCCATGGCCGGAATATCATTATGGCTGATACCCAGCTGGGAGAGGCGGCGCTCAATTCCTACTGCATCGGCGATACGCTCCATCTCGGAGATCAGCCCGGCAGAGCTGGCCTGCAAGCCGATATGGCCCGCGATTTCGGCATAGAGATTTTCAGCCGCGCTGGCGTTGAAGCGCAGAACGGGCGGCAGGACGACCGAGTTGGAAAGCCCGTGCGGCACATGGAACATGCCGCCCAGCGGATAGGCCATGGCATGCACGCCGCCGACGGGCGAGTTGGAAAACGCCTGCCCCGCCAGCATGGCACCCAGCAGCATGCCCGCCCTTGCCTCGCGGTCTGATCCGTCCTTGCACACCCGTTCCAGATTGGCATGGAGCATTTTCAGGGCCGCCAGCGCCAGCGCATCGGAGACCGGATTCTTGAAGCGCTTGCCGGTAAAGGCTTCGATGGCGTGCACCATGGCATCAATGCCGGTCGCCGCTGTGATATGCTTTGGAAGCCCCAGCGTCAGATCGGCGTCCAGCGCCGCCATGTCCGCGTAAAGCGGCGCAGCGGCAATACCGCGCTTGGATGTCGCCCCCGTCGTGATGACAGCCACGCTCGTCACCTCCGAGCCGGTACCGGCCGTGGTGGGGATGAGGATAAGCGGCAGGCGCGGGCCCTTCACACGGTCCATGCCATACATGTCGGAAAGCGGCTGGTCTGAACCCAGCAGCAGCGCGACCACCTTGGCGGTGTCCATCGGACTGCCCCCGCCAAAGCCGATCACGGCCTCGGCTCCGAACTCGCGTCCCTCGGCCACGGCTTCTTCGATGACGCTTTCAGGCGGATCGGCCACCACCTTGTCATAGACATGCACCTGAAAGCCGTCGGCTTTGAGACCCTCCAGCGCGCCATTGAGCAGGCCGAGCCCCATCACACCCTTGTCGGTGATGACCAGCAGGCGCTTAGCACCTTTCAGGGCAGGCGCGGCATGGCGCGCCAGCTCAGATGCTGCGCCGGGCGCGGAAACGATGTGGGGAACAGTTCTGAACTGGAAAGGAGTCATGGCGCGGCCCTGATGCTGAACGGTGCGAGTTCAGCAAGGCTGGCCGCTTGCGGCGTCCAGTTCAAGTAGAAGGTTAAGCTGCGCCGGGGCTGGCTCAGGCCACGCCGATACGCGGCGGGCCGCCATGGGCGGCTTCTGAAGGCCCGAACGCCCGGTCCAGAAGATGGGTGGAGTCCTGCGCCAGCTCGATCGCTGCCGACAGATGCTCCAGTATCTTCATGTTATTGCCCATGACGTGCAGGGCTTCGGGACGCGTGTCTTCGGAGATTTTCGTCGAGCGCGCCAGCACTTCGGCCCGCAGCTGGATGAGGATATCCTCAAGCTTGCGGCCGCCGGGATTGGTATCGGATACGAGAAAGCGGGTCATTTCCGCCGCCTCCTTTCTTGTTACACCGGAACCGACTATGCCAGCGATGAGTCTTTTTTCGGTAAACAGCATAGGAGCGATGATATGGCCCCGCAAAAGATCGGCGCGGACGCCGCCCTGAAACAGCTTGATGGCTGGACCAGGGCTGACGGCACGCGCGACGCCATTACCCGCACGCTGAAATTTGATGATTTCAACGCCGCCTTCGGGTTTATGACGCGCGTGGCGCTGAAAGCCGACAAGATGGACCATCACCCTGAATGGTTCAATGTTTACAATAAGGTGGAGATTATTCTGACCACGCATGACTGCGATGGCGTCAGCGCCCTCGACGTGGAGATGGCCCGGTTCATCAACGCCGCTGCTGGTGCCTGAACCGGACTTTGCCGCGAACCTATGGCTCGTGCAGCGCAATCGCGCGGATCAGGACCTGGGCACCCCGCGTGCCGAGCGTCCTGTCGGTCGATTGCTGCAACAAGCGCGTAATCCTGACAAAATCAGGTACATCGCCGGCCCGGTATCCCAGCCCCCCATAGCTGGTCAGCACAGTGGTATAGCCGTCGCGCAGCCGCAACATGCTGTCGCGCGCCTGCTCGCGAAGCGCCTCGTCGGGGATATCCAGCGAGAACTGGACCTCCAGCACACCGCCAACATAGCCGCCCGCCCGCACCGAGGCCGATACCGGCTCCATGCGCACATAGCTTGGCGATGTGGACAAAACCCGGTCCGACGGCCCGGAGTGCGCTTCGGACTCGTCCGCTGGCGGGCCTGACAGGGCAAGGGCGGCAGACGCCAGAATGAGGGCAAGGAGCTGTTCCATGCCCGTCAGCTTACCGGCAAGCGGGTAAACAAGCGGTTGGCGAGGCGTGGCTAGAAATCAGCGCTGAGGCGCGACAGGGACGGATCAAGCATGACGGCCTGCCGGTAATAGCCGCGCGCGGAAGCAATCTCGCCCGAAGCCCGGCTGGCATAGGCCAGTGACACAAGGATGCTGGCATTGTCCGGCGCGCCGCGATGCGCGCGTTCCAGCGCATGGGCCGCAGAATGGTGCATGCCCAGCGCTGTCATGACCTGGCCCTGCTCATACCGGCGCCATGGCGAGTCTTCGGCCGCGATCGCCCGGTCGATATGGGACAGCGCTTCACGATTGCGCCCCGCCCGGCGGGCATGGCTTGCCTGCTCGTCATGCCAGATGGCGGCAAATTGCGGTGTCAGCGCACCGGGGCTAAGGCCGGCCAGCTCTGTCTGCGCCGCGCCATGCTCTCCGGCAAGGCGTGCGCCGCGCGCTGCCATCAGCCGGTCCTGTGGAGCGCCCGATAGCATCGCCGCATCCCGCCAGGCATGCCGCGTCCCGCTCCAGTCACCGGCCGCTTCGGCGCGATAGGCATAGCTGCGCAGGGCGAAAAGCTGTTCTTCGACGCTCAGCGTGTGGCGCTCGGCCAGCACGGCCTGCAGAGCCGTCACCGCACGGTCATTATCGCCAATATCAATTGCGCAGGTTGCCGCCGCCAGCCAGTCGTGCGCATCCCCGCTGGTGCGGGCCAGTTCCACAAAGGCGCTATGGGCGGCCCGGCACTGACCCTCTGCTGCCAGCGCATAGGCGCGCTCGCGCAAGGCATAATCCTCGGCGACCTGCCCCGATACGCTCAGGCCAGCAGCCACCAGCACCGCGCCAAACGCGGTCTTGATAACACTGCCAGCGTGAATGGAAGCGAGAAGCGCCACGTCCTGCCTCTGGCCTTAACCCTAAGACGGCAAGGTTTATACGCCTGCTGGCGCTTGTCTTCCAGAGAAATCGAAGCGGAATGCACAAATCATGAACTGTCAGAAATTGACCACCACACGTCCGATTACGCTCTGGCCGGGCGTGTCGCCCATGCCCGCCCGGTATTCCAGCTCGAAATCAACCCGGTGGCGGTAGGCGCGATACTGATCCTCACCAAACCAGCGCGAAACCATCACCCCGGCACCGGCTTCCAGCCGCTCACGCGTGACCAGGCTGTCATTGGAAATCTGGCCCACGGCGGTGAGGTAGGGCGTGACGGCCCAGCCTTCGCCGGCCCGGAAGCGCAGGCCATGGCGCACCGAGGCGTAGGCGGACGTGAACTGCGGATCGTCCGGTATCCAGGCCAGGTCGCCATAGAGGCTGGTATAGGTCCAGCGGTCGGCAACCGGGTTCCAGTCACCGCCTTGCGTCCAGCCATAGGAGGCCCGCAAGAGCCAGGCATCGCGCGCCAGATCGCCGCCAGCGATCAGGCGTTCGCCCGCCAGGTTGAAATCATGGCTGGCAAAGGGCTTCCAGCGCACGCCGAGACCAAGCTGCAGCGTATCATCGGCAAGGGAGAGCGATCCGGCCTCAAGGCTTTGATAGGCGCGGCCATAAAGGGTCAGGCCCCGGCCTGCGCGGTACAGGCCCTCTGGCCGCCAGCCCGCCTCCATGCCGATCTGGCTTTCAAAACTGCCCTGCTCCGGCAAGGCAAACCCGCCCGGAGCCACGTCATCGCGATAGGTCAGATAGCCGGTGAAATATGTGGTCCGCTCCAGCGTCTCCACCTCGCGGCGCAGGCGGTAAACCCGCATCGGATCCTCATTGCCGGTCTGCGCCACGTGATGACGGTCAATGGCATCGCGAAAAGCAATGGCCGCGGCGCTACGCTGCCCGGCCGCCGCGCGGGCATAGCCCTCTTCCTCACGCACGGTCAGGTTCAGCTGCTCGCGGCCCGCCACATCGGCAAAGATCAGCGCCGCATCCTCATGGCGGCCAGCCCGGCGATAGGCATAGGCATTGGCCAGCGCAATCTCGCGACTGTGCGGATCGGCGCTATAGGCCGCTTCCAGCGCCATGAGCGCCCCGGCATGATCGCCCGCCGCCTGCAGCCAGAGCCCCTTGTCGAAATGCCGGAAAGCGGCCGGTTCGATGGCAATGGCCCGATCCATCCACATCGCCGCCTCACGCGGCTGGTCAGTGGCAATCGCGCGCGCACGTTCCTCGAAAAGAAGCGCCCGTTCGCTGCCGTCAAAAGCCGTTTCATCGAGTGTGGCCAGTCGCGCGCGCGCTGCACCCTCCTCGCCCGCCAGCCGCATGGCCCGCGCCGCCCGCAGACGGTCACTGGCCGATTGCGACAGGCTGGCCGCCTCCGCCCATGCCCAGCGCGAGCGGTTCAGATCACCGGCGGCTTCAGCCTGGAAGCCGATGGAGCGCAGCACATAAAGCAGCGCGTCTGAGTCCAGGCCGCCAATCGTGTGGGCGTAGAGATAGGCTTCCAGCGCCGTGGCCGGATCACCCAACGTCACGGCGCAATCACCGGCCATGATCCAGCCCTGCGCGGTACCGGCATTGACGGCCTGCGTGCGCAGATGCTCATAGCCGCAAGCGGCCGGCTCGGAGCCGCTGGCAAAGGCCGTAACGGCGCGCGTCAGGTCCGGACCGGACTCAAACAGGAGACCGGCAGCCAGAAGGCCGAGCGCGGTATTGAACCGCAGGCGTGTCAGGCGGGGGCGAGCGTGTCTCATGACATTGTCTCCAGTATGCGCGCCGGAACAGGCACAGGCGGCGGGGCGGGCATTGCCTGCCTCACGGCACCGGCGCGCCTGTCCAGATCGAAATTGACGCGTGCTTGCAAGGGGGGAGGCAGGGCGGCGCGAGCCGCTGCAGGCACAGGGTTTGCCAGCTTTGCCGTGAGCGTGTCGGGCAGGGCGCGCGCAGCCCTTGGCCGCTCATGCGAGGCAAAGCTCGACTGGGTGCGGCGTATCTCCTCGGGCGAGGGATAGGAGTGCATGGTCTTGTCCCAGGTGATCGCCACGCCGGTAACCAGGTGGACGATCCAGCGCCGGTTGGCCCGCGCCGCAGCGAGAAAGCCGATATAGTTGGCAACCACCATGCGCACCGGCACCAGCACCATGTATTTGATCCCGTGTGTGGTGCCGGTGAAGATCAGCCGGTGGACCAGCCGGTTCACCAGGAACCAGAAATTGATCAGCACGATCGACCACACCCAGCTTTTCGGATCGATCAGCGGCGGCAGCCCGCCTGCTTCAGGAATGATGGCCGAGATTAACCAGTACAGCGCCCACTGGACAGTGATGAAATAGGCCAGCATGCCCGTGGGCGCGGTCCAGATCGCCTTGCGGTCACGATAGAGAAAATAGCGGTGAACGAGCGGCCCCACCCATCCCAGCTGGCGCCAGCCCATATAGGAAATGCCCAGCATCCAGCGTGATTTTTGCCTTACCGACACCTTCATCTGGTCGGGAAAGAACTCGCGCGTGCACACCAGCTCGACGCGCGTGCGGCGCTTGCCTTTGGGCGTTGTCACCCGCACGCGGGCAAAATAGCGCACGAAGGCAGACTTGAACCCGGCCTCATAGAGGCGGTGACCGATATCATAGTCCTCGGTCAGGCTGTCGGTATTGAAAGGCAGGTTCTCGCGCTCGGCATTGAGCAGATCAATGACCCGGCGCGACAGCGCGGTTGCCACCCCGGCAGAGGGCACTTGCGCGGTCATGTGGGAGCGTACGACCAGATCCTTGGTATGCCACTCGGCGAACTCGTCCATGTAATGACCCGCCACCAGCGCGTTCCAGGCGCGCGGCATGGACAGGACCGGCAATTGCACCATGTCGGCCCGGTCCAGCCACGCATTCATCACCTTGAAGGACAGGGGATGGATGACATCCTCGCTGTCATGCATGACGAACGCGTCATAGCGCTTGCCGGTCTGGGACTCGCGCGCAATCGCGTTCTGGACGATCCAGTTCAGGCAATCGGCTTTCGAGGTCGGTCCTGGATGGCCGACATTGGCCCGGTAGACATTGCCATGACGGGCCACCAGCGCATCGGCCTCGCGGATCGTGTCCGCGTCATTGGGGTAGACCCCGATGAAGATGTCATAGGCGGTGTAATCAAGCTCCTGAATGGTGTGGTCCACCATGCGGGCGATGACATCGGCCTCGTGCCAGGCCGGAATGAGTATGGCCAGGCGCTTTTCGGGCATGGCGCGCAGTTTTTCGACCGAAGGGATGCGCCGGAAGGGCCGCAAGACGAGGTTCTGCGCCGTCAGCACCCAGTAATAGAGGTCGAGAAACGTGTCATCGATGGAGGAGACGAAGATCACCAAAGCGGCGTAGACCGTCGCCCAGGAGAGCACCATCCAGTAGAGGCGCGCCGCTTCTCCCAGGCTTTCGCGGGTTGCCGGGTCGGCAAACCAGTCACCGAAGCCCCCGACCAGGCCCGTAACCACCTCAATGAGAGAAAACCAGTCCATCCCCGCCCCGCTAGTCTGATGCCCGGGATCTGCCGGGCACGCTCTAGGGGTAGGGGCGGAGTTTGCTGAAAATTAATCCTGATTAAGGCGATAAAAGGCCAACAATTACAGTCAGATCGGGTTCATCTTCGGTTCATCTTGGGTGCGTGAACACCATTAACGCATTGAAATTATGCGCCCCGGACCGGGCACCGGCGACAGGTCCGCTGAAAGCCGAGTGCCTCATTACCGCCGTTTTAGGCAAAGCCTGCCCGAAAGCGCCTGCACGGTTCGCAAGGCATGACCGCGCGCCCGCAAGCCTGAGCGGGGCCGGTAGAGCGAACACAAAGAAGAACGGGAAGAAATGGTGGAGCCGAGCGGGATCGAACCGCTGACCTCGTCATTGCGAACGACGCGCTCTCCCAACTGAGCTACGGCCCCACTTCTCGAAGAGGTCAGGGAGGTAGTGCCGGGCAGGCCGTCTTGTCAAGCAGCGGATGGAGCGGCTTTGAAAATCGCTAGCCATCCGCTTGACGCCCGCCACGCCGCATAGATAGTGCGGGCAATCGGGGGAGGCATGGCGCGTATGGAAGCCTTGACGCATTCAATGTCCACGCACGGCTTCATGCCCCATGGCATGTGCTATCTGTGGGAACCCTCCATTTTGTGGACCCACGTGCTCTCCGACGCCGCCATCGCGCTGGCCTATTTCTCAATTCCCGCCGCTCTTGCGCTTTTCTCGGTCAAGCGCCCGGATCTGGTCTACCGCCCGGTCATGTGGCTGTTCGTGGCGTTCATCCTGCTATGCGGCACGACGCATTTGTTCTCCATCTGGACGGTTTGGAACCCGCATTATCAGATTGAGGGCCTGCTCAAGGCCATGACAGCGGCGGTGTCGCTGGCAACCGCCATCGCGCTATGGCCGTTACTGCCACGCGCGCTGGCCCTGCCCTCCAATATCCAGCTGCAACGCTCCAACCAGGCCCTTCAGGCCGAGATCGGCCGCCGGGACGAGGCCGAGGCGCGCCTGATGGCGGTGACAGGCCAGCTTGAACACCGCGTCATCCAGCGCACGCGCGATCTGGAACGTGCCAATGCAGCCCTGCGCCAGTTTGCCGCCGCCGCCGCCCATGATCTCCAGGCACCCTTGCGCCACATCCATATCTTCTCCCAGCTCATCGAACAGGAAGAAGCCGCCACCATGAGTGCGGACGGTCAAAAGCACCTGCTCAAGGTGCGCGAGGGCGCACAGCGCGCGCAGACCCTGATCGGCGTGCTTCAGGAATACGCGCAGCTGGTGAACCGGCTGCCGCAGGCCGAGACGGTGGAGCTGACGCGTATCCTTGCCAGCGTGAGCTCGTCACTGGATGACGAAATCGAAGCCAGCGGCGCGTCCCTGGATTTTGACGGCTTGCCCGCCGTGGAGGGCGATACCGTCCTTCTGACCCAACTTTTTCAAAATCTGGTTTCCAACGCGATAAAGTACCGCTCCGCCCTGGCACCGGTCATTACCGTACGCGGCAGGCAAGCCGATGACGGCATGATCGAAATTTCCATTGCAGACAATGGAATCGGGATCGATCCGGCTCACGCCCAGACCATTTTCCAGATGATGAAACGCCTCCATGACGACACCCGCTATCCCGGCATGGGAGTCGGTCTGGCCTTCTGCAAGGAGATCGTCGAGAGCCATGGCGGCGAAATTTGGCTGGACGAAACCCACCTTCACGGCGCACGCTTCTGCCTGACCCTGCCAGCACCCGGCTCTTCGCCCGCTGGCGGTGTTGCCCAGGAAGCCAGCGAGCCAGAGGGCTCGGGGGGAGAAAATGGCGAAAAATATCCGTCTCCTGCTCGTCGAGGACGATGAGAGCGACGCGTTCCTGACCAAGCGTGCCTTCGCCGATATGAAAGGCACCAATCTCATGCATGTGCCGGGCGGACAGGCGGCGCTGGACGCGCTGCAATCGGGCCGGTTTGACATCATGCTGCTTGATCTGGACCTGCCGGGCCTCTCTGGCCACC
The DNA here is from genome assembly GCF_050485565.1 of Glycocaulis sp. Lineage (GTDB taxonomy): Bacteria > Pseudomonadota > Alphaproteobacteria > Caulobacterales > Maricaulaceae > Glycocaulis. The sequence continues at coordinate 213,846 of NZ_JBJHBQ010000005.1, forward strand.
AGGTCATCACGGCCCTGCGCGAACGCGAGGAGCCGGAGCTGGTGCCGATCATCGTGTTCACCTCGTCAAACCATCCCGGCGATATCGACAGGGCCTATGAGGCCGGGGCCAGCGCCTATGTGCGCAAGCCCGACAGCCTGGGCGGCTACCAGCAGGTGGCCGACGCGGTATGCCGCTTTTGGCGGGATCATGCCGAGATACCCGGCCGGCACTGAGCACGCCGCACATGGCACGCTTGCGGCACGCCCTTGCGTGACCAGGCTTTGCCCGTCTAGACAGTCGCCACCCCTTGCTACGCCACGGCGTGCGTCCAGACGGAGACAGCGATGACCTTTGGTCAGGCCCTGATTATCTATTTCATCATTCCGGTACTGAATATTCTGGTACTGCTCATCTTCGTAAACGTGGTGCTGAGCTGGCTCGTCGCCTTCAACGTGGTCAATCCGCAAAACCAGTTCGTCAACACGATCTGGCGGGCGACCAGCGCGCTGACCGAGCCGGTCCTTGGGCCGATCCGCCGCATCCTGCCGCCTCTGGGCGGGATTGACCTTTCACCGCTGGTCTTGCTGCTCATCATCTTCTTCGTGCGCGAATGGGTGATTATGGGGCAGATATTCCCGGCTCTGGGCTAACCCGCGTGACCACATCTGATTTCATCCAGCATCGCGAAGGGCTTGCCAGCCTGATTGACGGCAAGCTGGCCTCGGCAGCACTGGACGCGGCCGTCGCCTCGCAGGCCGCCAGCCTGGCCGCCCGTATCGGGCGCAAGCCCTGCCTCGCCGTCGTGCTGGTGGGCGATGATCCGGCAAGCCATGTCTATGTACGCAACAAGGTACGCCGCACTGAAGCGGCGGGCATGATCTCGCAGGAATTCCGCCGCCCCGATGATCTGGGCGAGGCAGAGCTGATCGCGCTGGTTGAAACGCTCAACGCCGATCCGGCGGTGGATGGCATTCTGGTGCAGATGCCGCTGCCCGGCCATATCGATGCCCGGCGCGTCGTGGAAACGATTGATCCTGCCAAGGATGTCGATGGCCTGACCGCCACCAGCGCGGGCCGGCTTGTACTGGGCGCTGATGGTTTGCGCCCGTGCACGCCATCGGGCTGTGTATGGCTGGCACGAAAGGCGCTCGGCGATCTGTCCGGGCTTCATACAGTGGTGATCGGGCGCTCCATCCTGGTCGGCAAGCCGGCCGGCCTGCTCTTTCTTGAACAGAATTGCACGGTGACGCTGGCCCATTCGCGCACGCGCGACCTGCCGGGCGTGTGCCGTTCAGCCGATATTCTGGTCGCTGCCGTCGGCAGGGCGCAAATGGTGCAGGGCGGCTGGATCAAGCCGGGCGCATGTGTGCTCGATGTCGGCATCAACCGCACCGATACCGGACTGGTTGGCGATGTCGCCTTTGAGGCGAGCGAGCGCGTTGCCGGCCATATCACGCCCGTTCCCGGCGGCATCGGCCCCATGACCATTGCTGTCCTGCTGGCCAATACGCTGAAGGCTGCCGCTGCACGCACGGGACAGTCAATCGACGATCCCCTCGCAGGATAGGGCAGGTCTTTACGCTTTGCTAAGCGCGCTGGACTAGCTTGAAAGCATGAGCGCTGTTGCAAAAACAACCCAGACCCTGCGCGTCCTGCATGTCGAGGATGACTTCGCAGATGCCATGCTGCTGCAGCAGGCATTGTGCGATGCAGGCGGCTATGAATTCGAGCTGGAAGTGGTGCGCACGCTGACCGATGCCAAGCGCAAACTGGCCCGGCGCCAGTTTGATCTCATCATTGTCGATCTGCGCCTGCCGGACTCGATAGACCCCGCCGACACGGTGCGCACGGCAGAAAAGATCGCGCGCGGCACGCCGGTTCTGGTGCTGACCGGTTCGGCGCGTGTGGATGCCGAGACGCTGGGTCCGCATCTCACCATTCTGGACAAGAACGAGTTCTTCAACGGCAAGGACCGCACGGCGAGCTTCCGCCTGATGCGCCAGGTTCAGGATGCTGCCAACGACGCGCTGCGTCTCTAGGCGGCCTGCCCGCCCTTTCCACAAAGCATCGCCGCCCTAGCTCATCTCGACATGAGCAATACCTTGTCGTCCCTGCCTGAAAACTATCGCGCGGTGATCGTCGGCGCGTCCGGCGGCATTGGCGGCGCGTTTGTGCGCCATCTGGCCGCTGATCCGCGCTGCGGTGAAGTGATCGCCCTATCGCGTTCAGGACGCGTATATCAGGGCGCGAAGATCACACCCGGCAGGATCGATCTGGAAGACCCGGCGAGCATCAGGGGCGCGCTGGTGCCTGTAAGCGCCGGCGGCCCGGTGCATCTGGTGATCGTCGCCAGCGGCGTATTGCACGGGGAGGATTTCGGGCCGGAGAAGACATGGCGTCATCTGAACGCCGCCAGCATGGCCAGGCTGTTCGCCATCAACACGACAGGCCCGGCACTCGTGGCCGCCGCCCTGCTGGACGCCCTGCCGCGCGAGGGCAAATCGGTCTTTGCCGCCCTCTCGGCGCGCGTCGGCTCGATATCGGACAACCGGCTGGGCGGCTGGCACGCCTACCGGGCATCCAAGGCCGCGCTGAACCAGATCATCCGCACACTATCCATCGAGCTTGCCCGAAAACGCCCGGAAGCGCTGATCGTCGGCCTGCATCCCGGCACCGTGGAAACGGCCCTGTCAGAGCCCTTCCGGGGCAATGTCCCAGAGGGAAAGCTCTTCACGCCGGAATACAGCGCCGGGCACCTCCTCAAGGTCATCGACACGCTTGGCCCTGAGCACTCCGGACGCTGTTTCGATTTTGCAGGCGAAGAAGTCGCGCCCTAGCTCACCGCCCGGTCGCGGCCCTTCCAGTAGGGCTCGCGAAGAACGCGCTTCAATATCTTGCCCGTGGGATTGCGCGGCAGGGCATCGATGAAATCGACCGTCTTGGGTACCTTGTAGGCCGCGATGCGCTCCCTTGCGTGGGCGATCAGGGCTTCGGGCGTCACGTCCGATCCCGGCGCTTTCACCACCACGGCCTTCACCGCCTCGCCCCAGCGCTCATCCGGCACGCCGATCACGGCGACATCAGCCACGCCCGGATGGGAGAAAAGCGCGTTTTCCACCTCTGCCGGATAGATGTTCTCGCCCCCGGAGATGATCATGTCCTTCACCCGGTCATGGATGAAGAGATAGCCATCCTCGTCCAGATACCCCGCATCGCCCGATTTGAACCAACCGTCTGAATTGATCGCCTCTGCCGTGGCATCAGGCCGGTTCCAATAGCCTGTCATCAGGCTGGTGCCACGTATCCACACCTCGCCCACCTCGCCTTGCGGGGCCGGCTTGCCATCCTCGCCCGCGACGCGGATCTCGATACCGGCATTCGGCTTGCCTGCAGCGCGCAGCTTGCCGCGCGCAGGATCATGGTCGGCAGGGGGCAGATGCACCGCCGCGCCATTGGTCTCGGTGAGACCATAAAATTGCAAAAACCCGCAATCGAAAATCTTCGCCGCTTTCAGCAGCAATTCTTCCGCAATCGGCGAGGCACCATAGGCGACAAGCCTGAGCGAGGAGAAATCACGCGGTTTCGCCGCGCTCGCCTGCACCAGAAACAGGATCACCGCCGGCACGAAGAAGCTGGTCTGCACCTTGTGCTGTTCTATGAGATCAAGGATAGCGACCGGATCGACTTCCTTCACGATGATATTGGTCGCCGCCTGATAGAAGCCCAGCAATGCCCAGTTCGTGCCCGCCACGTGGAAATAGGGCATGGCCACCAGGTTTGGATCGCCCGGCTCCCATGTCACGAAGCCGTCATGCAGGCCCTGCTCGAAGAGCGACAGATACGCCCCGTGCGACAGCACCACGCCCTTGGGGTGGCCGGTCGTGCCGGAGGTGTAGAGCTGGAGCACGTCCTCTTTCGGGTCCGTCTTCCGCATCGGGTCGGCATCGGACTGGCTGTTCCGCCAGCCGGTATAGCCCTTCCATTTGGCGTGTCCGCCATCGAGCGCGATAACGGTGCGCAACGAGGGCAGGGCAGGCTGCAGGCTCTCCACAAGGCCGTAATATTCGGCATCCACAAAGAGCGTGGTGACGCCCGCATCCTTCAGGATGAAGAGGATTTCCGGCGCCGCGAGGCGCCAGTTCACGCCCGTCAGCACGCATCGCGCCTTGGCCGCACCGAACAGGAGCTCGGCGAAATAATCACTGTTCTTGCCCAGATGGCCTACGCGCGCGCCCGGCTCGCACCCCAGCGCGATCAGCCCGTTGGCGACCCGGCTGGCATGGCCATCCAGCGCAGCATAGCTCGTGGTGCGATCCTGGAATATCTGCGCCGCCACCTTGCCATTTGCGCGCGCCTGCTGGCGCACGACATCGGCCATGGATACGAGCATGCCCGCATCGATCATCTGTCTCCTCCCTCATTTCGCGCGGGAGCTTTGCCCCTCACGCCCCGGCCACTGACGGGCCGCTCAATGAGGGATGATAGGGGAAGAAGGATAAAGGGGAAGGGGGTGTCGAAACGCCAAGTAACGCGCTAACGTTCGAGAAAGCACTACAGGCGAAATTCGATGATACTCCGTCTCTGCTCCGCAATAGCGATGCTTCATCTCACTGCCCCAGCTCAGGCGCAGCTGTATAAATGCGAGTTCAGGAACCGGGCTGTTCCCGCCGCCGATGGCCTGATCATTCATCAAGGAGACGATCAGTTTGTACAGGCAATGGCCGAGCTGTTCTTCGACGTGCAGACCGGCAGCTTGCGGCTTAGGGCTTGGGACGAACCCATTCAATATGACGTCATCCACCCAGGGGATGTAGATGGGGGTCACAACATGCGTGCTATCTTCCGGGATTCCCTTACCTTCCTGAACATCGCCGTGTGGGAGGAAGGGATGCCGTTTGTCTACTACAACGGCATTGGCTACTTCGGAGGAGGCTGTGAACGGGTTGCGGGCAGACCCTAAAAATGGTGCCGCTTGCGTGACTCGAACACGCGACCTACGCATTACGAATGCGTTGCTCTACCAGCTGAGCTAAAGCGGCTTTGCCACGTCGTTTAACGGGCGGGTGCGGGTGTGAGCGCTACGGCCCCTTCCCGGCGGCGCGCAAACTATCCGCGAACGCACCTCTTCGCAAGCGCGCTTGTGCGTGTGGTTTCCCCTCGTGCTTCGAGACGTTCGCTACGCTCACCCTCAGCATGAGGGGAAGGCACCCTGTGCCCCCATCCTGACATGACTGTGAACTGGCCCAACTTCGTCACCCCCGCGCAGGCGGGGGTCCAGAGATCGTAGGGGAATGACAGCGCCAGGTGCCTCTGGGTTCCCGCCGGAGTTTATCCCCGCGGAGGCGGGGACGGGAACGACGAGGGGGGCAGCGAACCGGGCCATGACAGCGAGAGAGACTATTAGATACCGCGTTTCCCCGACGAAAGCCGGGGCCCAGAAAGGCTGGGCACCGGCGTGCGCCGGTGAAACGAAATCTGGGTTCCGGGTGTCGCTGCGCTCCCCCGGAATGACGAGGGGTAGTGTAGCTGTGGGGTCCACTACCCCGCCTTCGCCCGTATCGCCTCCACGACGGGCTTTGCCAGCGCATCGAAAAAGGC
>NZ_JBJHBQ010000006.1:0-216293 GCF_050485565.1 Glycocaulis sp.
CCGGTAATCAGCTCTGCGAGTTTGCGCCAGACGCTCATGCGCGCTTATCTGCACCGCAAAACCGGCAAACGGAAGAGGCAAATGGGCGCAGACAGCACCGCAATGTGGGAGATCTGGATAGATCGTGGCGGCACGTTCACTGATATTCTGGGCCTCTCGCCCGATGGTGAGCTGCGTGCGCTGAAACTCCTGTCTGAAAGCGCAGCCTATGGTGATGCCGCCAGTGAAGGTGTGCGCCGCATGACCGGCATGGCGGACGGCACCCCCCTGTCAGCAAGCGCGGTGCGCGGCGTGAAGATGGGCACCACCGTGGCCACCAATGCCCTGCTGGAAGAGGACGGCGCGAAGACGCTTTTCATCGTCAATAAGGGCTTTGAGGACTGCCTGCTGATCCAGGACCAGACCCGGCCGGACATTTTCGCCCTGCGCATTGACCGCCCCCGGCCCCTGCCCGCCCGCATCGAAGGGATTGCCGGGCGGCTGGATGTGGAGGGCCGTGAGATCGCCCCGCTGGACACTGCAGAGCTGCAGGATGTCCTCGTTTCAGCCCGCGCGCAGGGCATCCAGTCAGTCGCGATTGCACTCATTAATTCACATGTGAATAATATGCATGAAGCGCGCGTGGCAGAACTCGCCCGAGAGGCCGGGTTTGACCATGTCAGCCTGTCCAGCGAAGTCAGCCCGCTGGTGCGCCTGATCCCGCGCGCCTCGACCACCGTGATCGACGCCTATCTGGAGCCGGTCTTGCAGGATTATGCCGCCCGCGTGGGCGCGGGCCTTGGCGATATACCGCTCTATTTCATGCAATCATCAGGCGGGCTTGCCCGTTCGGGCCATTTCCGCGCGCGTGACGCCGTGCTGTCCGGCCCGGCAGGCGGCGTGGTCGGCATGGCCGAGACGGCGAAAGCCGAGGGCATTAAGCGCGTTATCGGCTTTGACATGGGCGGCACCTCCACTGATGTGTCGCGCTATGACGGGCAGGCATTTGAACGCCGCGAGCAGGTCTCCATCAGCGGGCGTCTCCTGCGTGCGCCCATGCTCGCCATCCACACCGTGGCCGCCGGCGGTGGGTCCATCCTGCATTTTGACGGCGAGCGCGCCCGCGTCGGCCCGCATAGCGCCGGCGCACGCCCCGGCCCCGCCGCCTATGGGCTTGGCGGACCGGCAACTATTACGGATGCGAACCTTGTCCTTGGCCGGGTGCACCCGGACTGGTTTCCCCACGTTTTCGGGCCGGACGGGACCGGCCCGCTGGACATGGAAGCCGCGCGCGCAGCGATCCGCCCGCTGGCAGAGGCGATGGGCGCGAACAGCATCGAGGCGGCGGCCGAAGGCTTCCTCACCATCGCCGCCGAAGCCATGGCCGGCGCCATCCGCCAGATCACCACGGCGCAGGGCATTGATCCGCGCGATTACGCCCTGAACGCCTTTGGCGGCGCGGGCGGACAGCATGCCTGCCAGGTCGCCGCCGCGCTGGGCGTGTCGCGCATCATCATCCACCCCAAAGCCGGGCTGCTCTCCGCGCTGGGCATTGGCATGGCGGCCCTGATGGACACCCGCCAGGCCGCGCTGGAAATGCCTCTGGACACTGATGGCCTGGAGGCAGCGCGGACACGCCTGTCCGCGCTGGAAGAAGACGCACGCGCGGCCCTCGACGCGCAAGGGGCGCGAGAGGTCCGCGACGCCCATCAGCTGCACATACGCGTCGCCGGATCGGACACCGCCCTGCCCGTCGCCATGGGCGATATGGCAGATATCCGCGACGCCCACGCCGCCGCCCACCTGCGGCTGTTCGGTTTTACCGCGCCAGCCTCTGCGCTCATCATTGAATCGGTCTCGGTGAAGGCCGAATCCCCCTCCGCCGCGGCGTTGCCATCCACGCCGCATTCAGGAGAAGCCAACGTCCCGCCGGACGGCGAGACGCGCCTGTTCTCCGGCGGGCGCTGGCATGAAGCACCCATTTATTCGCTTGCAAAGCTTGGCCGGGAGCAAGTCATCACCGGCCCCGCCCTTATCATGGAACCGGGACAGACCATTACGCTGGATGCGGGGTGGACGGCGCGGCCGGGACGCACCGGCGCGCTGATTATCGAGCGGGCGGGAGGGGCTGCGAAAGCTGCCGGTTCCACCGCGCTCGATCCGGTCACGCTGGAGCTGTTCAACCGCCGCTTCATGGGCATTGCCGAGGAGATGGGCGTGGTGCTGGAGCGCACGGCCCACTCGGTCAACATGAAGGAGAGGCTGGACTTCTCCTGCGCCGTTTTTGACGCGCAAGGCGGGCTGGTCGCCAACGCGCCGCACATGCCCGTCCATCTGGGCTCCATGTCGGCCAGCGTCCGCGCGGCGCTGGACGCCCACCCGGATCTCGCCGCAGGCGAAGCCGTGGCACTGAACGCGCCCTATAATGGCGGCACACACCTGCCCGATATCACCATCGTCCAGCCCGTATGTGACGAAGCAGGCGAGCGCCTCTTCTTCGTTGCCTCGCGTGGACACCATGCCGATGTCGGCGGGATCGCCCCCGGCTCCATGCCGCCCTTCTCGAAAACAATTGAAGAAGAAGGCGTGGTCTTCGATAGCGTCAAAATTCTTTCGGATACGAAGTTTGAGGATGACGCAGTGCGCGAAGTGCTGGCATCAGACCCGTATCCGGCCCGCGCGCCGGAGCGCAATATCGCCGATCTCAAAGCCCAGCTGGCCGCCTGCGCACGCGGCGCGCAGGAGCTGCAACGCCTGATCGCCGAGCAGGGTCTGGAAATCGTGCGCGCCTATATGGGCCATGTGCAGGACAATGCCGAGCGCGCCGTGCGCCGCGTTATCGGCGCTCTGGAAAGCGGTTCTGCCGTGATGGAGATGGAGGGCGGAGAGCGCATTTGCGTTGCCATCACCACAAGGCCACAAGACGGCACGGCGACCATTGATTTTACCGGTACATCGGCCCAGCTTCCCAGCAATTTCAATGCGCCCAGCGCCGTGGCCAGGGCCGCCGTGCTTTACGTGCTACGCTGTCTGGTCGAGGATCAGATACCCCTGAACGAGGGCTGTCTGAAGCCGGTGGAGATCATCATCCCCGAAGGCTCGCTGATCGCGCCCCGGCCGCCTGGGGCCGTGGTGGCCGGCAATGTGGAAACCAGCCAGCTCATTGTCGACGCCCTCTTCGCGGCCACCGGCCGCATGGCCGCCGCGCAAGGCACGATGAACAATTTCACCTTCGGAAACGAAACATATCAGTATTACGAGACGATCTGTGGCGGCTCCGGCGCAGGGCTTCTGGCTGACGGGACCGGCTTTGACGGCGCGGACGCCGTCCACACCCATATGACCAATTCACGCCTCACCGATCCTGAAATCATGGAGCTGCGCTATCCGGTGCGAGTGGCGCATCACCGCGTGCGCGAGGGCTCTGGCGGGGCAGGTAAACAGCGCGGCGGGCATGGCTCGGTACGCCGGATCGAGTTCCTCGAACCCATGGAGGCAAGCCTCCTATCCGGGCGCCGGCGCGTGGCTCCGCCCGGCCTCAAGGGAGGCGGAGACGGCGCGCCCGGCAAGGCGCGCATCATCCGCGCTGACGGCACGGTGGAAGAGCAGCCCGCCCTGTTCTCGGTCCAGCTATCGCCCGGCGATTCAATCGAGATCGAAACGCCGGGCGGCGGCGGGTTTGGGAAGGTCTAAGCCCTACCTTTCGAACTTCTGGAACTTCACACGCGTAGGCACCAGAGCATCGGTGCCGAGGCGGCGCTTCTTGTCTTCGAGATAGTCCGAGAAAGAACCCTCGAACCACTCCACATGGCTGTCGCCCTCAAAGGCGAGAATGTGGGTGGCGATCCGGTCCAGGAAGAAGCGGTCGTGCGAGATGACCACGGCGCAGCCGGGGAAATCTTCCAGCGCCGCTTCGAGCGCGGAGAGGGTTTCCACATCGAGATCGTTGGTCGGTTCGTCGAGTAGGAGCAGGTTTCCACCTTCTTTGAGCATCTTGGCCAGATGCACCCGGTTGCGCTCACCGCCAGACAGCAGACCGACCTTCTTCTGCTGGTCGCCGCCCTTGAAGTTGAACGCGCCGACATAGGCGCGGCTGGGTACTTCATGCCCGCCAAGCGAGATCATGTCATGGCCGTTCGAGATTTCCTCCCAGACGGTTTTCTTCGCATCCAAAGCATCACGTGACTGGTTCACATAACCAAGCTTCACGGTCTCGCCGATTTTCACCGAGCCGCTATCGGGTTGCTCCTCGCCGACGATCATCTTGAACAGCGTGGTCTTACCCGCACCGTTGGGGCCGATCACACCGACCACGCCGCCCGGCGGCAGCTTGAAGGCCAGATCCTTGATCAGCAACTTGTCGCCAAACCCTTTGGATACATTGTCGAATTCCACCACATTGCCGCCAAGGCGCGGCCCCGGCGGGATGCGGATGGTGGCGGTGGAGATTTTCTCCCGGTCGGCCGCATCGCGCATCTCTTCGTATGATTTGATACGCGCCTTGGATTTTGCCTGACGGGCTTTCGGGCTGGAGCGGATCCATTCCAGTTCGCGGGCGAGCGCGCGCTGCTTGGCGCCTTCCTCGCGTGATTCCTGTTCCAGCCGCTTGGTCTTCTGCTCCAGCCAGTCCGAATACCCGCCCTTGTACGGAATGCCCTGACCGCGATCGAGCTCCAGCGTCCAGCTGGTGATGGAATCCAGGAAATAGCGGTCGTGGGTGACGATCAGCACCGCGCCGTCATAGTTTTCAAGATGATGCTGGAGCCAGGCAACGCTTTCCGCGTCCAGATGGTTGGTCGGTTCGTCTAGCAGCAGCATGTGCGGCTTGGAGAGAAGCAGCTGGCAGATGGCCACGCGGCGGCGCTCACCGCCTGAAAGGTTCGTTACCGAAGCATCGCCCGGCGGGCAGCGCAGGGCCTCCATCGCCATCTCGATCTTGGAATCGATATCCCACGCATCGCGCGCATCAACCTGCTCCTGCAGGGCGGTCATCTTCTCCATCAGCTCGTCGGAATAATCCTCGGCCAGCTGCATGGCGATAGCGTTGTAGGCGTCGTAGATTGTCTTGTCTTCGGAGCCTTGAATCACGTTTTCCCAGACGGTCTTGGCCTCATCGAGTTTCGGCTCCTGCGGCAGATAGCCGACGCGCACGCCCTTCTCGGCCCAGGCTTCGCCGGTGAAGTCATTGTCCATACCGGCCATGATCTTCAACAGCGTCGACTTACCCGCGCCATTGACGCCGACGACACCGATCTTGGCGTCGGGCAGGAAGTGCAGCGAGATGCCGGAGAAGACCTGCTTGCCGCCCGGATAGGTCTTGGCCAGCTTGTCCATGTGATAAACGTATTGATAGGACGACATGCGCCGGACTCCTCGGACCTGACAGGGGAAAGCGTGGCTTGCGCTATAGCGCAGCCGGGCGGGTCAAGGCAATGGAACGGGTGAGCGAGAGGAGATATAAAAACCCCGCCCGGACATTGATCCGGGCGGGGCTCTGCTGTCTGAACGGATGGAGCGGTCAGCCGTCAGATTTACCCGGCATGAGGCGCTCGAAAGTGACCATGGCAATCACCATAACCGACGCAGCCGCCAATACCGCGGCATAGCTGCCCAGGATCGCAGTCAGATACTCGCCGACAACCGGTATCGCTTCCAGCGCACTGGCACCGACCAGTAGGAAAATCGCGGCAATCAGCACGCCGCGCCTGTGGTCTGCAGAGACAAAAAACCCGCTTGCAAGGCCCAGAACCGCAAGTATGGCACCGCCATACTCGAAGGTCACAAAAGCCAGAACGATCGCCGCCAGAATGCTGACAGCCCAGACAATTTTCGCAATAGACATAAGTCTCCTCCCGTCTGTTCTTTTTTATATGTCGCGCCCCTTAAAAGCACGATGGTTAACGCTAAGCTGAGTTCTCGCGATTCCACAAGACATAATGGAGTTGCCCCATCTGGTTTCCCGATGACAGGGGTCTGGGCGGGAGGATGACAAAGGGCGAAGGCGCTGGGCAGCCCCCCAACGATGAAACCCCGGACGCGAAGCGATCCGGGGCTTCAATCTGCTTTATCCTGCATCGGTCCCGGATCGCACTGCGTGCGTCCGGGATTTCCAAACACACCAGACTCTAACGCCCGTCGGCTACATGCACATCCGGTCCCAGCGGCACGATGCCGGTCGGGTTGATGGTGTCATGGCTCTCGTAATAATGGCGCTTGGCGTGCTCGAGACTGAATATATCCGCAATGCCGGGCAGGCCATGCAGGCGGCGCGCATAGGCCGCGATATGCGGATAGTCGATCAGGCGTTTGAGATTGCATTTGAAATGGCCGTGATAGACCGGATCAAAGCGCACCAGCGTGGTGTATAGCCGCCAGTCAGCCTCGGTCAGCGTGTCCCGGCACAGATACTCGCGGCCATCGGACAGAAGGCTTTCCAGCCAGTCCAGGCTCTCAAACAGGGTGGTGACCGCCTCCTCATACGCGCCTGTTGATGTGGCAAAGCCGGACTTGTAGACGCCATTATTGACCGTGTCGTAGATGCGCGCATTGAGGGCATCGATCTCGCCGCGCAGATGCTCGGGATAGTAATCTCCCGGCGCGGCGCCCACACCGTCAAAGGCGGAATTGAACATGCGGATAATGTCCGCGCTCTCATTGGAGACGATGGTGTTGGTCTGCTTGTCCCACAGCACCGGCACGGTCACGCGGCCCGAGTAATCCTTCTTCGCGGCGGTGTAGACCTGGTGCAGGTAGCGCGCACCATGCAGCGGATCGGGGATCACGCCCGGCCCGTCCTCAAACGTCCAGCCATGCTCCTTCATGCGCCAGTGCACGACCGACAGCGAAATCTTGCCGGTCAGCCCTTTGAGATGGCGGAAGATCAGCGTGCGGTGCGCCCACGGGCAGGCCAGCGACACATAGAGATGGTAGCGCCCGGCTTCCGCCTTGAAACCGCCTTCCCCCGTTGGCCCGGCAGAGCCATCTGCCGTCACCCAGTTGCGAAACACGCTGTCCTGGCGCTTGAACTTTCCGCCAGAGCTTTTGGTATCATACCATTCGTCTTTCCAGACGCCGTCCACGAGCCGGCCCATATCCGGTCTCCTTTTTCTTCTGCTGCTGACTGGCTAACGCGCGGCGCTCAGAACCGTCCCATCTGGTAGTCCAGCATGGCCTGACGCACCTCACCTTCCGTGTTCATAACGAACGGCCCGCCCCACGCGATCGGCTCGCCAATCGGGTAGGCAGCCGCCAGGATGGCGCGCGCGCCTTCCGGGCCGGCCTCGATACGTACCGTATCACCGGGGCCGAACACACCCAGATGGGCTTCTGGCAGAGCAATGCCCGATACGCTGACCGAGCCGGTATGAATGGCGAGGATGGTGGTCTTGTCCGCCAGTATCACCTCCTCAAACACCGCGCCCGGCTCCATGACCAGCTCGGCGTAGAAAGGCTCGGTCGTGACATTCTTCACCGGGCCTTCAATGCCGGTGGAGGTGCGCCCGGCAACGATGCGGGCGGTCACGCCCTCGCGCTTGTCCTCAGGCACCTCGGCGGCGCTATACTCCTGATAGGCGGCAGGCTTCATCTTCTCGGCAGCCGGCAGATTGATCCACAGCTGGAAGCCGCTCATCAGCCCGTCTTCCTGCTCGGGCATTTCCGAATGGATGATGCCGCCAGCGGCCGTCATCCACTGCACGCCGCCCGGCTCGATCACGCCTTCATGGCCCTTATTGTCCTTGTGGCGCATCCGGCCTGCGACCATGTAGGTCACGGTTTCAAAGCCCCGGTGAGGGTGCTCGGGAAAGCCCGCCAGATAATCGTCCGGATTATCGGAGTGGAATTTGTCGAGCATCAGGAACGGGTCGAGCACGCGCAGTTCGGGCGTACCCAGAAGCCGCGTCATCTTCACCCCTGCCCCGTCGGATGCGGCCATGCCGCGCGTCAGTTTCACAAACGGGCGGTAAATTCCGGCCATGACGATATCTCCTGCGCTGGAATGCATTGCCTGCACACATGGACCTCCGCGCGCTCCAGGTCGAGGCTTTCACGTTGCAGATATATCTTTCCGGGCGGGAAGAAATTGACTTTACCCCTGCGAGAAGGCCCGATGGACGCCAGATGAATTGCGCGCTAAAGGCACGCCCGCAATCAGGATCAGGACGCCAGAGGCTTTTGAGGATTTGATGGATCAGCCATTCGTACTGGGTTGGGAAGAATGGGCGTCCTTCCCGGAGCTGGGCATTCCGGCGATCAAGGCCAAGGTGGATACCGGCGCGCGCACCTCTGCGCTGCATGCCGTGTCTGTGGAGCCGTTTGGCCCTGACGACGCGCCCCAGGTCCGTTTCGTCATTCACCCCATTCCCAGCCAGCCCGATGTGGAGATCACCTGCGCCGCCCCGGCCGTGGACCGGCGCGAGGTGACCTCCTCCAATGGCGAGTCCGAGCTGCGCTGGGTGATCGAGGCGATGGTGCAGGTCGGGGACCGGCAATGGCCGATCGAGCTGACCCTGACCAACCGGGAGAGCATGAATTACCGCATGCTGCTGGGCCGCACGGCCATACGCGACGGCATCGTGGTGAACCCGGCCGATTCTTATGTGCAGGGCAAGATCGGTTACAAGGTCTATTCCGATTATCCGCGCCAGAAGCCGGTCAAGCGCCCGCTTCGCATCGCCATCCTGACGCGTGAGCCGACGAACTATTCCTCCAAACGCCTGAAAAAAGCGGCGGAGGAGCGCGGCCATGTCGCCGAGATGATCAATACGGCGCGCTGCTCCATGGGCATCAACACGCTCTCGCCCGCGATCTATTACGATGGCCGCCGCCTGCCGCGCTTTGACGCGGTAATCCCGCGCATCGGCGCCTCGATGACCAATTACGGCATGGCGGTGATCCGCCAGTTCGCCATGACAGGTGCCTATATCCTCAATCCGGCTGCTGCCATCGGGGCCAGCCGCGACAAGCTCTACGCCCACCAGCTGCTGGCGCGCGCAGGCATCGGCATGCCCTCCACCGCCTTTGCCCACTCGCCCAAAGACACCAAGACGCTGATAGAGCTGGTCGGCGGCGCGCCGCTGGTGGTCAAATTGCTGGAGAGCACGCAAGGGCGCGGCGTGGTGCTGGCCGACACGAAAAAGGCCGCCGAGAGCGTGATCGACGCCTTCCGGGGGCTGGAAGCCAATTTCATCGTGCAGGAATTCGTCAAGGAGGCCGGCGGAGCCGACATTCGCTGCTTTGTCGTCGGCGGCAAGGTGGTCGCCGCCATGAAACGCCAGGCCCAGGCTGACGAGTTCCGGTCCAACCTGCATCGCGGCGGCACGGCCGAAGGGGTGAAGATCACGCCTGAAGAGCGCTCAGCCGCCGTGCGGGCAGCCAAGGCGATGGGCCTCTCGGTCGCGGGCGTCGATCTCTTGCGCTCCAATAGCGGGCCGAAAATCCTTGAGGTGAACTCCTCACCGGGTCTTGAAGGCATTGAACGCACCAGCCAGAAAGACGTGGCCGGCATCATCATCGAATACATGGAAGGCCAGGTGCAGACCGTCTCCCTGCCGCGCGCCTCAAGGCGCAAGGGCGTGCTCAAAGCGTCCGACGCGCCGGAAAACACCGAGCTGAAAGCAATCGAGGCCAGCGGCAAGGCCAGCGAAGAAGCCGGGGACTAGGCGGTCGGGAGCGGGCGAAGGGCCCAAACCGCTATCAGTTCTCAGGGCCATGGCGTGCTGCCGCCAGCGACGCGCTGTCCTCATTAAGCAGGATGCGTGCTGCTGCGTGGATGCGTTCAAGGTCCGCATTCATCAATCCACGCGCATTGTCTATGCCTAACCGCTCTTCCAGTTCGGCAATAACCCGTGCATTCGCGTATGAATGAGGCAGGGCGGGATTATCCGAGCGGTCCTCGTAAAACCGGGTAAGGGTCTTTTCCATTGTGCTGTTGGCCAGTGTCAGCTCGGTCAGTTTCGCACGGTATTCAAGATGCCATGACTCCAGCTCGTTCCATTGCGCATAGTCGGCAAAATGCTGTGCCTCATGGGCGAGAAAATTGACCTCAAATTCCTCACCTTCGAGAGAATCGTAGCTCGGCACCACAGCGAACAGGCCGTCCTCCCTTGCCCAGCCGCCCACATTTCTGGCTGAACAGCTGGCATAGCTGATCCAGCCACGGCTGGCGAAATCATCCATAAAAACAACCCGAACCTCCTGCGTGCTCTCGGGCAGTTCGACTGTCCGGATTTCCTCCTCCTGAGAGCGCCACACCATAAGGTCGTGCACGGTGCCTGTTATGCCCATGATCGCGTAGTGGCCCTCGGCCTCGATCTCGCTGATGGCGCGGGCGTGCAGCTCCGCCGGCCAGGCAAGGTCAGAGATATCCTCAATACCGCGAGCGGCCATCTCGCCGCGGACCGCGTCTTCCAGCGCTGCTTCAAGGAGCTCCGCCTCTTGCGAGCCGGTAAACAGTGCATTCCAGTACGCCCGGTATCGTGCCAGCAGCCAGTCGGTGAAGCCTGCATCTGCCTCGGCGGCATAACCCGGATTTTCAGGATCAAAACGATCGATCATGCAGGCTCTGAACGCCTGGCACTCATCTGGAAGCCCGTCCGATGGCAATTCCAGTAGCAGGTCTCGCGCAAGCGCGGCATCGCCCTGCAAGGCATGACCAATTGCCGGCGCGGCTTCGTGCGAACGGCACCTTGTATCAGTGCGCTCTGTTTCGTCCTCAGCGCCAGACTCCGAGGCAAGGCAAATGGCCGCAATCGCGGTGACAACAAGCTGATACATGACGCGCCTCCGGTTTGAACCCGTATAGAGGTCTAGGGAGGCGATATGCGCGCGTATTGTAATTTTCTGAACCTGCGCCATTCCATCGGGCTCAAGCCCGTCTCGGCCTTGAAACAGCGGTTGAAGTAAGGCTGATCGGTATATCCGGCAGTTGCCGCCACGTCGGCGAGCGGCACTTCTGTGCGTTCCAGCATCTGCCTTGCGTGATGAAACCGCGCACGCTTGCGATACACAGCAGCCGTAACGCCAAATGCCCTGCGAAATTGCCGCGCGGCGTAGGACGGCGAAATACCGTAATGGCGCGCCCAGCGCGTCAGGGAGAAGCACGGGTTTTCCCGGATATGTTGCGCTAGCACGCCCGGCAGGTCGTCAATCTCGCGAAGAACGGGGCGGGCAAGGCAGAAAAGCTGCTCAGACGCCGCGCGCAGATCGGCCTGGGAAAGCCTGGCAATCAGATCGGGATCGGCAATTTCATAGTGCGCATGGCCCGGCACCGGCGATGGCAAGGGCAGGTTCAGGAGCCGCACGGGCCGCGCGGCCGTCTCATTCCTGTGAGCGTCGAATTCAGAGTGTACCAGCACAGCGCCGGGGACCACATGGCAACGCCCGCCATCGCCTGACTCCAGATAGCTCCCCTCCAGAACAACCGTTACATACCCATCGCGATGTACATGATAGGGCAGTTGAAACTGAGCCG
Source organism: Glycocaulis sp. (assembly GCF_050485565.1). Lineage (GTDB taxonomy): Bacteria > Pseudomonadota > Alphaproteobacteria > Caulobacterales > Maricaulaceae > Glycocaulis. The sequence continues at coordinate 11,450 of NZ_JBJHBQ010000006.1, forward strand.
GGAGCGTCTGGATGCCGAAGCGTTCCACGCATCAAAGTCCGCATACTTGTTGGCAATAGCGCCAGTATCACCGTTCGCGGCGGTGAAGGCAATTCATCAGCGGCTCGCAGGAGCAGGCAAAAGGGCCCGCCACCAGGGAGCGTGGCGGGCCCTTTGACATGCCGAATCTATGGAGGGGATCAGTTCGGCAGGATGACGGCGTCGATCACATGGATCACGCCGTTGGAGGCTTCGATATCAGCGGTGATGACATTGGCGCCATCAACCGTGACCGAGCCGTCTTCACCGACGACGACGTTGACGGCCGTGCCTTGCAGGGTCTCCAGATCATACGTGCCCGGATCAACGCTGTCGGAAGTATAGCTGCCCGCCACCACGTGATAGGTCAGCACGGCCTGCAGCTGTGCCTGGTTTTCCGGCATCAGCAGGGTGTCGACCGTGCCTTCGGGCAGAGCTGCAAAGGCGGCGTCGGTCGGCGCGAACACGGTGAACGGGCCTTCGCCTTTCAGCGCATCAACAAGGTCGGCGGCCTGAACGGCGGCGACCAGCGTGTTGAAATCATCAGCGGCCACAGCCGTGTCGACAATGTCAGCCGGGCCACGGTGATGGTCGGCGAGCACAGGCGCGGCAAGAAGCGCGGCGGCAGCAGCAGTCGAGGAAATGATTGCAGTAAGGCGCATGGATGTTGTCTCCGTTTCGGTTGTCGAAACGAGGCAGCGTGTCCGGGGGAAAATCCGTCAGCCTCGCGATACCAAAGGGGTGGCATCACGGAGTCTTACGGAACCGGCCCACTGCCGGATCACCGGTGCTGGAGACCTGCCTGCCCCCGAACCCCCGGGGCGCATCAGCGTCCGTCGAAGCAAAAAATGAGGGTTCATCTGGCAGGAGAAGTGGCTGGAGCGGGTGAAGGGAATCGAACCCCCAGGGCGCGCCCGCGCCCGTCGAAACAAAAGATCGAGGGTTCGCCTGAAAGCCGGGGAGGTCTGGAGCGGGTGAAGGGAATCGAACCCTCGTCTTAAGCTTGGGAAGCTTCTGCTCTACCATTGAGCTACACCCGCAAGATGCCTTGCAGGACAGCGTTTTAAGGCTCTGGCAGGCACAATGGCAAGCCTGCAAATCAGGCATAATCCGGAACAAACGGGCTACTTCGTGATACTCAGTCCCGAAATAGTCCCGAACGGCATTCGCGCTGCGAGACTAACAGAATAGGGGCTTCTTGTGGAGGGGGATGCCGCTCACCTGTTACACGTATGCTTGTGCCTTAAACGGTTCGCGTCGTCGGGTATGGCTTAACCCATCGTGTCAGAAACGGGCGATTGATGATTTCCAATCTTACTCGCACCATCGCGTGTACAGCTTCCGGACGCTTATCCGGAATTCTCGTGAAGGTCATATGCAACGATTCACATGGGCCTTGAGGTTCATATTTGCTGTGCCGCTCACCAGTATTGTCAACAAGACTTACGATTTCCGGGTGGAGCGATTTGACGGCTGTGATCCGAATTTCTCCCGCTGGATCAACCGCTATAATGAAACGGGCAGTCTCTTGGTTTGTATCTTGAGCTTGAGCCAGCAGGCTCATCGTGACCGTGGGCGGAAAAAAGTAAGGGCGGAAAAAGGTAGGCAGGAAAGCACCGAGAGCGAAGCCAAGTACAGGGCCAGCTATTGTCCAAACCTTCAGTATGGCCTCCATGTTCAAACCTCCCAATCGATTCTCACCTTCCCCTGATTATCAATTTCTTAGCCATATGTCCCATGTTCGGCCTATCCCGTAGTTGGCTGCGAATTCCTCCAAACTAACCCCGCCGAACAAGCCCTACTGGTCGCGCGGCCAGCGTGCGCCTAAGTGTGATAGCACTCCTGCCACCGACACCCGAAGGAAGCCCCATGGCCGAAGCCCTTTCCACTGCGCCTGCAGGCGAAACGCTGGAACAAGCCTATGCCCGTGTGCGCGAAGAGATCGCGGCCATTGTGGCGGGCGAGACCAGCGAGACGGCGCGCTTTGCTACCGCCGCCTGCGTGCTGGCGCAAAATTTCGCGCCGCGCTTTTTCTGGACCGGGTTTTATGTGGTTGATCCGCTAAAGCCCGCAGAGCTGGTGGTTGGCCCGTATCAGGGTACGCTGGGCTGTTTGCGCATCCCGTTCGGCAAAGGCGTTTGCGGCGCGGCGGCGGCAAGCGGCGAGACGCAGCTGGTGGCAGACGTGCACGCCTTCCCCGGCCATATCGCCTGCGACAGCCGGTCAAACTCGGAGATTGTCGTGCCGGTGTTCCGGGCCGATGGATCGCTGGCAGCGGTGCTGGATGTGGATTCAGAAAGCCTCAATGCCTTCAGCTCCGAAGACAAAGACGGGCTTGAAGCGATCTGCCAAGTTTTGCTGACGGCCTAGAACAGCCCCAGGAATTTCTTGCGCTTGCGCGGCGCTTCTCGTTCCGGTGTGCCGTCTGCCCAATCCGCATCCGCGTCCGGCGCAACGGGCGACACGGCCTGCGCCTCGCCCGCAAAGCCCGCATCAACGCGCTCCCCGGCAATCGCCGGAGCGGGCTGCGCCTTCGGCCTGTCCGCCGCGCCGGTCTGAGGCGGTTCTGGCGTGCAGATATCGGCGTCGCACAGCGCATGGCCGATCACGCCCGACATGTTCAGCGGCAGGGGGGAATACGGCCCTTGCGTATCGGCAAGACCCAGCTGGCTGCGGAGTTCCATGCGGAACGACCCGGCGCGCGTGGCGATACGGTGGCGGCGCTCATCCTCTTCGCGCAGGCGCGACAGATCGGCCGGGCGCGGCGCGCGCACCGCAATGGCGCTTTCCTCGCGAGCCTTTGCCAAGGCGGCGCGGGCGCGGTCCAGATCAAGCCGGGACGGGGTGTCGTTCATGTCACTGCTCATCGATCAAGCTCCTTGCCCGCCAGCCATCAGGCTTTGCGAGCATACCATTCAACGCCACCTGTTTGCGAGATCATCACCACATCGACATCGCCGCCCACCCCGGTCTGGGTCTGGTGCAGGCTGCCTTTGAGGATGTTGAGCTCCACCAGCGCCTTGGAGGTTTCGGCGATCTGGCGCTTGCCGGAGGCCGAGACCACCTGGATGAACGGGTTGATAAACTCTTCCTGGCTGACCGCATGGGCTGCCTTGATGAAATGCCCTGTCAGGGCGGGCAGCGTGCCCTTGCCTATCCGCTCCATCACCTCAGCCGCGGCGGCCGCGTCCAGCCCCGCCTCGCGCAGGGCTGCATCGGCGGCGGCCTCATTGGTGATGAGGTTCATCGAGATCATCATGTCGAACATGAGCGGGTGGATGCCGCGCAGGAAGGCATGGGTCATGTCGGCCTGCGCAAACGTGCGCACAAAGGCGTTTGGCCCGTCATCCACCCCCACGGCCGTCGTCTCGTCATGGGCGCGCTTCATCACCCCGTCGACCAGGATGGAGGCATAGTGATGGACATAGACCGGGAAAATGTCCGCTGTCCCCAGACCGGCGAACACAAGGCCCGCATAGGGCTCCAGAAAGGCCGGCTTGGTGACGATCATGTAGGCAAAGTCGAACAGGCGCGCGCGCATCGCCTCTTCCTGCCCGAACGCGCCCAGCGCATCGGCGATCAGCTGGTCCAGCATCGCGCCATAAAGCTCGTAGAAGCGTTCGCGCGTAAGATGCCCGAACACGTCCAGATCTGCGCGCGGACGCCCGCTTTCGTCATGGGCGAGATGGCTGCGGTATAGCTCCAGCGCGGCCTCGAAGGCCGCCGCATCATCCTCATACCCGGCGCCGGGATAGCTCGCCATGGCGCGGGCATGGTTCATCAGGGTGAGGAAGGCCGCGCGCATCAGCGCCTCGAACTCCTCGCGTTCCTCGCGCTCGGGGAAAAGCTTGCGATTGCCATCCACGAAGGCGAAGAAGGCCGTCGCGCATTCGGCCACGCTTTCAAATTCGGCGCTGCCATGCTGCTGGCGGAAGGCATGGGCGATCTGCGACCAGGACCGGCCGAGCACATCGCCGCGCGAATAGACCATCAGGGCGACCGAGCCACTCAGCGGCAGGATTTTCTCCGCCTCCAGCGTGACGACCGGATCAGGGCCGCCGCCATAGGTGACAGCGCTGTCAGCGGCCAGTGCCACGGCCTGCCGATTCATAATCATCACTTCAGACGTCATCGGCCCTACTTCCCCTCACCGGCGCGTCTGTTACTGCACCGGCCCAGATCACGGTCCCTCCGCTGCCCGCCGGGCAGCCCGTTAACAGAAGGTTACCGCGAAAAATCGGGCAATGTTAAGGACAAAACCGCCGGTTAACCGCGATTGCACGGCCCGTATGTGCGCTAAATGACACGCCGCACGCCGCGCGGCGTCAGGCTGGCACCCTGGTCTCCCGGCGCGCCAGCCAGTGATCCACAGACCACCGCCCCGGCCCTGCCAGCGCGAAATGCAGCGGGATGAAGACCAGCACCAGCGCCGGCCACCAGTTGCGGAAATCTCCGCCCCAATGGACCATGGCAAGAGCCACCACGAAGTTGAACACCATCACCAGGCTGGCCGCCCGCGTGAGCGCACCCACAAGGATCAGCGCGCCGCATATGAACTGGGCATAGACCGAAAGCGGGGCCATCAGCTCGGGCATGATAAAGCCGTGATGGCCAACAAAGCCCACAAACTCGGCCATGCGCTCAGCCGACAGGATATTGTCCTGCGTCTCCCACATCAGAAAACTGCCAACCAGCAGGCGCAGCGCCAGCAGGCCAGTGTCGGCCGGCGCGCCCTGCGGCGGTGCGCCGCGTACGAACAGAATGGATTTGAGCATGTTTGCCTCCCCGGTATTTTGCCGGGAAGGCTAGAGCATGGTTGCTCGTTTGAATATCAAACCCTTGTGAGCCTACGCTGGGCCTACTCGCGCAAATGCCGGTCGAAGAAGGACATCTGTGTCCTGAGAAGATGGATCTGCAAGGGCGGCGGGCGGATGCCGTGGCGTTCACCGGGATAGGTCATTATCTCGAACAGCTCCCCGCGCTCCTGCAGTTCGGCAAAGAGACGCGTGGAGTGATCGAAGGTCACATTGTCATCGGCCATGCCGTGAATGATGAGCAGCGGCGTCTCATACCCGTCGAGATGGGCAAAGGCTGATCCGGCCTCATACCCGTCCGCATTATCCTGCGGGGTGGACATGTAGCGCTCGGTGTAATGGGTATCGTAAAGCGCCCAGTCGGTGACCGGCGCGCCCGCAATCCCGGCGGCGAACCGGCCCGGCGCCTGCAGCGTGGTCATCAGCGTCATGTAGCCGCCATAGGACCAGCCCCACAGGCCGACCCGGTTGCCATCAACAAAATCGCGCGCCTGCAGCCAGTCGAGACCGGCCAGCTGGTCCTCGACCTCCAGAACGCCCATGCGCAGGTGCAGCTCAGCCTCAAAGGCATGGCCCCGGTTCCACGTGCCACGATTGTCGACCTTGAAGAGCACATAGCCGGACTGGACGAGTATCTGGTCGCGAAGCGGCTGCCAGCCCGCGTGCACGGTCTGCACCAGCGGCCCGCCATAAACCTGCACGATGGCCGGGCAGGGATGGGCGGCTGTGCAATGATCCGGGCGGTACATCTGCCAGTAGAGCTCGGTCTCGCCGTTCGCCGCAGTGAGTGTGCCGTATTCCGGCGTCACATGGGAGGGCAGGAAGGGCGCGTAGGGGTGGGCGTCATCCAGCCGGTTCTCCTCCACCCAGGCGATGCGCGTCCCGTCAATGGCGTAAAGCGCAGTGTTTGGAGGCGTTCCCACACCGGAATGCGTGCCGATAAAGCCTGACCCGCCAGTGCCAACCGCTGCGACCCAGCGGCCATCGGCTTGCGTGATGCGCACCGGCTCCCCGCCCTCCAGGCTGACCGCATAGAGATGACGCTCCAGCGGGCTTTCCATCCAGCCGGTAAACCAGACCGTCCCGGTGTCCTCATTCACGCCCGCAATATCGTCCACCACCCATTCGCCGGAGGTGATGTTTTCCGCCGTGCCATCGGCGTGAACACGCCGGATATGGCGAAAGCCCGATTGTTCGGAAAGATAGAGCAGCCCCCCGCCGCTCGTGACACGCAGATCATGGGTCAGATTGATCCAGGTGTCAGCCGTTTCGGTGATGCGCCGTGTGGCATCTTCAGCTCCGGTCGTGGGGTTCAGCGCCAGCAAGTCCCACTGCGTCTGCGCGCGGTTCTGGCGCTGCACCCATAGCGTCCCGCCAGACTGGCTCCAGTCAACACGATTGAGGTAGATATCGGTCTCACGGCCCATATCCATGTCGGTGACCTCGCCAGAGGCCAGATCGATCACATGCAGGGTGACAATGGCGTTCGGCGTGCCGGCGCGCGGATAGCGCTGATCGGAGACAGAGACGCCTTCGGCGGAGATACCAAAGCGTTCGACCACCATGACCGGGTTTTCATCGACGCGGGCAACCGCGATGCGGCTGTCATCAGGCGACCACCAGTATCCGGTATAGCGGCTCATCTCTTCCTGGGCGACGAACTCGGCCATGCCCCAGCTGATCGCGCCGCCGCCTTCAGTGGTCAGGGCGCGCTCCTCACCGGTGGCAAGGTCGTGCACCCAGAGATTCTGCTCGCGGATGAAGGAGACATAGCCGCCGCGCGGGCTGACCTTGGCATCGGTCTCGAACTCTTCGGTTTCGGTGAGGCGGCGCGCCTCGCCGGTTTCCACATTGACGTAGAAGACATCACCATCCAGCGGCACCAGCACCGCCTCGCCCGCCTGATCCCAGTCATAGCTGACCACGCCTGTGGCGGTAATGCGCGCGCGTTCGCGATACTGGATTTCGGCCTCGGTCAGCTCGCGCTCTTCAGGTGCCAGCTGGTGCGCGTCAACGAGTACGTAGGTGCGCCCTGTCTCGACATCCATCGCCCAGAGATCCTGCACCGTGCGGTCATCCTCCTTGGCGCGCAGGAAGCTGATCCGGCTGCCATCAGGTGAGAAGCGCACCGAACGCGCCGTGGGGCCGGTGAGATCAGGCGAGCCATATAGCCGCTCGATTGTCAGGCGTTCGCCGGCAGCATGTTGTGTCCCGGCGGCGGGCGGCGCCTCACCGTTCTCGCAGGCAATAAGGGCAAGCGGCAGGAGGGCAGCAAGGGCAGCGCGCATGAAAAAACGTCCGGTCAGTTGAAACTGACCGGACGCTACTAGGCTGATCGATTATTGGCCAGAGTTTGAAGGCGCATACGTTTGATCCGTTGTCATCCTCCGGCCGCGTAGCGGTCCGGGGGACCCATGCCTGCAAGGATACCGCTAGCTCTCACTTCTCAGGCATGGATGGCCCGCATGAAGCGGGCCATGACACTTGTTAGGCAGCCTTCACCCCGCCTCGCGGAAATTGTCCACTTCGAGATCGTATTCGCGCACCTTGCGGTAGAGCGTGGAGCGGCCAAGGCCGAGCCTGCGCGCCACTTCCGCCATGCGGCCCGAATAGGTCTCGATGGCAAAGGCAATCAGATCGCGCTCAATGGATTCCAGGGGGCGCAAATGCCCGCCCGCATCGGTGATGTCCACCGGGAAGGCCGATGCATGACCGTTGGTCTCGCCCCCGGCCTCCTCCACCGGCTCAGCCGGCGCCGCCGTATCGGCAACTGGAGCCGGACGCTCGGTTTCAGCCGACCGCAGGGTCGGGTTGAGACCGGAAATCTGCGGGAAGTCCTCAGGGGTGAGATAATCGCCATCGCACAGCACCACGGCTCGGAAGACGGCGTTTTCCAGCTGGCGCACATTGCCCTTCCAGTGATGGCGGGCCAGCATGTCCATTGTCTCCGATGTGGCATCCAGCACGGTCTTGCCCTCTTGCGCGTTGAAGCGGGCGATGAAGTGGCGCACCAGCGCCGGGATGTCGTCCGCGCGCTCGGAAAGGCTCGGCACCTCGATCGGGAACACGTTGAGGCGGTAGAACAGGTCTTCGCGGAACGCGCCGGATTTGACCTGCTCAGCCAGATCGCGGTTCGTCGCCGAAATGATGCGCACATCGACCTTCACCGGCTTCTTGCCGCCGACCGGATCGACTTCGCCTTCCTGCAAGGCGCGCAAGAGCTTCACCTGCATGTCCAGCGGCAGCTCGCCAATCTCGTCGAGGAAGAGCGTGCCGCCATCAGCTTCCTGGAACTTGCCCATATGCTTGGCCACCGCGCCGGTAAAGGCGCCCTTCTCGTGACCAAACAGGGTTGATTCCACCAGATTTTCCGGGATCGCGCCGCAGTTCACGGCCACGAACGGACGTCCCGCCCGGTCAGACGCCGCCATGATGGAGCGGGCCACCAGCTCCTTGCCGACGCCGCTTTCGCCGGTAACAAGGATCGGGATGTTGGACTTGGCCGCCCGCTCACCCAGACGCACAACCTGGCGCATGGCAGGGGCAGACGCGATCATGTCTTTAAAGCCCAGCTGACCGGACTGGGCGCGTTTGAGGCGCGTCACCTCGCCGGTCAGATCCTTCACCTTGAAGGCATTGCGGATGGAGACCGCGATGCGCTCCGGGCTGGCGGGCTTCACGAAGAAGTCCACCGCCCCGGCGCGCATGGCTTTCACCACCGTCTCGATGCCGCCATGGGCTGTGAGGACAATGACCGGCAGGTCCGGCTCACGCGCCTTTATGGCTTCAAGCGTTTCCTGACCGTCCATGCCCGGCATGACCATGTCGAGCAGCACGACATCAATACCGCCGCGCCGGATACGCTCCAGCCCAACCTCCCCGCTCTCGGCCATTTCGGGGTGATGCCCCTGCTTTTCGAGAACCGCCTGCATCAGCCGGCGTTGCGTCGGATCATCGTCGACGATCAGAATAGTCTTGGCCATGTCACCCACACCCTTTTGTCCCACCTTGGTGAGGCGTGTCCCGGCCCTTGATGGCCGCCCCGCAGTGTTCTGCGTGAACGGCCAGGCTCTTGGTGGACCCGCCCCTGATGCGCACCGTTATGGGACACCTCCGGTTAAGGTCACGTGTAGAGGTCGGTGAGAATTGGTTAGGGTAAATAGAGGGTTAGCAATAGGTTGCCGGAGCTGTGAACCGCGTTGATTGACGCGGGCCTGCCTGCGGCCTACCCAGTGTCTCCCTTCCTTTGCCGGGTGCTGCACACCCCGCCCCGTTTTGCGAATGGACCTTGCCTCATGGCTGACCGCGAACGCCCGCCCTCCCCGCTTGCCGCTCTTAAAGGTGAAAAGCTGGCTGGCCCGAAATGGTTTGTGCGCACGCAGGAAACTGCATGCGAAACCGGACAGGCCGAGCGCCTCGGCATCGCGCTCAGCTGGAAGGCATGGGGGGAGCGCGGCGCACCGGGACTGATCCTTGTCCATGGCGGCACGGCGCATAAAGGCTGGTGGGATGCTATCGGGCCGTTTCTGGCGGCTGAAGGCTACCGCGTCGTCGCGCCGGATCTGGCCGGCATGGGCGATAGCGGCTGGCGCGACGTCTATTCCATGAATGACCATGCAGCCGACGTGCTGGCCGCCGCCGAGGCTGGCGGCGCGTTCGAGGCGGCCAAGCCCGTACTCGCCGGGCATTCCTTTGGCGGATTTGTCACACTGACGGCCGCTATTACACTGGGTGACCGGCTGCGCGCCGGAATCATTCTCGACAGTCCTATCCGCCCGCAGACCGAGCAGCGTGAAGGCTCACCGCCCCGGCGCGGCGGACGGGTTTACAAGGATACGGCTACCGCGCTGGCGCGCTTCCGCCTGCTGCCCGACCAGCCCTGCGAGCATCTCTGGCTGCTGGACCATATCGCGCGCGGCTCGCTGAAAGAGGCTGAAGGCGGGGTGACATGGAAGTTCGACCCCGATCTCTGGGCCAAGCTGACCTGGGAACGCCGCGACCCGGAGAAGGCGGCTGCCAGCCTGAAATGCCCGCTGGCCTTCGTGCGTGGCGCGCAATCGCGCCTGATGCAGGCAGAGACATGGGACTATATGCGCGGCGTGTTCACCCGCTCGCCCTTCATCAGCGTGCCTGACGCCAAACATCATCTCATCCTCGATCAGCCGCTGGCTGTGGCAAGTGTGCTGCAGGCTTTGTGCGAAGGCTGGGCACCGCGAGCGTAACCGCGCTTCTGCATGGTCTTGGCCACCGGACAAACCCATGCTACTTGCCGTTCAAACAGCCTCAATCGACCAGACGGAGTCCCGACATGGCATCTGATTATACCCGCGGCGAAATGGATATTTCCGAGCAGCACGGCATGTATGTCGGCGTGATGAAAGCGGGCGTGTCCTGCTCGCTGATACTGACCTATTCGATTGTGTTCCTGACTTTCGCCTTTGCCACCGGGACCGGCTGGTTCACCTCGCTGGGCATCGCCCTGGCGGTGGGTGTCATTGGCGGCGTCATCATGAAGCAGGGGCCGTGGTACTGGCTGACGACGGGTGTCCTGACGGTGCTGACGGGCATTGTTGGCCTCGCCATCGCGGTATTTGCAGGTTAGCGCCACGCTTAACCAAATTTCGTCTTTGCGCATCTGCGAGATTCGCGCATGGTGACACCCTGAACACTTCCCCTTCCGGGCCAGACAGGATGTCACCATGCGCATAGCCGTTCTCACCGAAAGCTTTCCCGGCGAAGCCCGTGTGGCCGCCACGCCGGATTCGGTGAAGGCGCTTGTGAAGGCCGGTGCCAGCGTTTCGGTCGAAAAGGGTGCCGGGCTGTCTGCCAGCGTCACCGACGCGGCGTTCGAGGCCGCTGGCGCGAAATGCGTCACGCGCGCCGCAGCCATCAAGGATGGCCAGCTTTTCCTCACCGTGCGCCGCCCCGATGCGGCAACCCTTGCCAAGCTGCCACGCGGCGCTGTGCTGGTCGGCCTGCTCGATCCCCATGGCGACAAGGATTTCGCCAAGGCGTGCGCGGATGCGGGTGTCAATGCGCTGGCGATGGAGTACACGCCGCGCATCACGCGCGCCCAGTCCATGGACGCGCTTTCCTCACAATCCAATCTGGCTGGCTACCGCGCGGTCATCGAGGCCGCTGCGCTATATGGCCGCGCTTTCCCGATGATGATGACCGCTGCCGGTACGGTTGCTGCCGCCAAAGCCTTCATCATGGGCGCTGGCGTCGCCGGCCTGCAGGCCATCGCCACCGCGCGTCGGCTGGGCGCGATTGTATCAGCCAATGATGTGCGCCCCGCTGCCAAGGAACAGGTCGGCTCGCTGGGCGCGAAATTCATCGCGGTCGAGGACGAGGAATTCAAGGCCGCAGAGACCGCTGGCGGCTACGCCAGGGAGATGAGCGACGCCTACAAGGCCAAACAGGCCGAGCTGGTCGCCGCCCACATCGCCAAGCAGGACATCGTGGTGACGACCGCGCTGATCCCCGGCCGCCCCGCCCCGCGCCTCATCACCAAAGCCATGGTGGAGACAATGAAGCCCGGCTCGGTCATCATCGATATTGCCGCCGGCACGGGCGGAAACTGCGAGCTGACCAAGGCCGATGAGATTGTCGAGCATGGCGGGGTGAAGATCGCCGGTTACACCAATCTGCCTGCACGCCTGGCCGCCGACGCCTCGCAGCTTCTGGCCAAGAATTTCGTCAATCTCGCCCCGCTTCTGCGCGGTGAGGATGGCGCACTCTCGCCTCAATGGGAGGACGAGATCATCAAGGGGATGACGCTGACGCGCGATGGCGCAATCGTTCATCCTTCCCTCGGAGGATAGTCCATGAAACGCCGCATTACCCAGATCGTGATGGCCGGTGTGGCCATTGTTACGCTGAGCGCCTTTGCCGCCGCAGCGGTTTTCCTCGGCTAGCAGACAGAACCTCTCTTGACGGGGCGGAGTGAGACGTATGGAAGCCATTGATCCGAACATCTACCGGCTGGCGATTTTCGTGCTCGCCATCTTCGTGGGCTATTACGTGGTGTGGTCGGTCACCCCGGCCCTGCACACGCCGCTGATGAGCGTGACCAACGCCATTTCCTCGGTGATTATTGTCGGCGCGCTACTGGCCGCCGGAGCCGCCGCCATCGGGCCGGACAGCCGGTTTGCACAAGGCACGGGCCTGCTCGCCGTGCTGCTCGCCTCGATCAATATTTTCGGCGGCTTCCTCGTCACCCAGCGCATGCTGGCCATGTACAAGAAGAAAGAGCGGCCTGCGGCAGCGCCCAAGGAGTCCGGTGAATGACCCCCAATCTTGCCGCCCTGTTCTATCTCGGCTCGGGCATTCTCTTCATTCTGGCGCTGCGCGGGCTGTCCAGCCCTGAAACCTCGCGCCGGGGCAATTATTTCGGCATGGCGGGCATGGCGATTGCCATCACCACCACGCTGCTCATGCTCAATATCGGCTTTACCGGCTTTATCGTGATCGCGGGCGCGATAGCCATTGGCGGCACGATTGGCGCGGTCGTCGCGCGCCGTATCGCCATGACGGCCATGCCCCAGCTGGTGGCCGGTTTCCACTCGCTGGTCGGCCTGTGCGCGGTGCTGGTCGCTGCCGCCGCGCTCTATGCGCCCACCGCGTTCGGCATTGCTGACGAGACCGGCAGCCTCAAGGCGCTCTCCCTCATCGAGCTGGGCATCGGCACGGCCATTGGCGCGATCACCTTCTCCGGCTCCATCATCGCCTTCCTGAAGCTGCAGGGCATCATGTCCGGCGCGCCTCTGGTGTTCAAAGGCCAGCACTGGCTGAACCTTGGTCTTGGCATTGCTTCGGCTGTCTTCATCGCCTTCCTGGTCGCGTCTGGCGGCGACGCGAAAATGGCGTTCTGGATCATCGCCGTTCTGGCGCTCGCGCTTGGCGTATTGCTGATCGTGCCGATTGGCGGCGCGGACATGCCCGTCGTCGTCTCCATGCTCAATTCCTATTCGGGCTGGGCGGCTGCCGCGCTCGGCTTCACGCTGGAAAACACCGCGCTTCTGGTCACCGGCGCGCTTGTAGGCTCATCGGGCGCGATCCTCTCATACATCATGTGCAAGGGGATGAACCGCTCCTTCATCTCGGTCCTGCTGGGCGGATTTGGCGGCGAGAGCGTCGCCTCCTCAGCCGAAGATACCGGCGGGCGCATCGTCAAGCAGGGTTCGGCCGAGGACGCCGCCTTCATCCTGAAGAACGCCGGCAAGGTCATCATCGTGCCGGGCTATGGCATGGCGGTGGCGCAGGCCCAGCATGCGCTCAAGGAAATGGGCGATGCGCTCAAAGCCGAAGGCGTGGACGTCGCCTACGCCATCCACCCGGTAGCGGGGCGCATGCCCGGCCATATGAACGTGCTGCTGGCCGAAGCCCAGGTGCCTTATGACGAGGTGTTTGAGCTGGAAGACATCAACTCGGCTTTCTCGCAGGCCGATGTGGCCTTCGTTATCGGTGCCAATGACGTGACCAATCCGGCCGCCGAGGACGACCCCTCCAGCCCGATTTACGGCATGCCTGTGCTGCAGGTGTGGAAGGCGGGCACGGTGATGTTCATCAAGCGCTCGCTGGGCTCTGGCTACGCTGGCGTCGAAAACCCGCTCTTCTTCCGCGACAACACGCTGATGCTGCTGGGCGATGCCAAGAAGATGACCGAGAGCATCGTCAAGGGCATGCACTAGGGGTGCTTTCCCTCGTACTTCGAGACGCGGCTTTCAGCCGCTCCTCAGCATGAGGGAGCTGCACAACACCCCTCACCCTGAGGGCGAGCGAAGCGAAGTGTCTCGAAGGGCGAGGGGCTACGCAGGCTGATCCACCCGCGTGTTGATCTCCTGGGTGATGCGCGCAATCACATCCTCCACGCTCACCGTGCCGAGATCGCCATGATCGCGGTGGCGCAGGGCCACCGTACCGGCTTCGGCCTCGGCATCGCCGACCACCAGCATGTACGGAATTTTGCGGTTCTGCGCGTTGCGGATTTTCTTCTGCATGCGCTCGCCAGCCAGATCCGCTTCCGCGCGAATGCCCGAATGCACAGACTTGGTCTCCGCGTTGAACAGGCGCTTTTCCACCTCTCTGGCGTAGTCCTCATGCCGGTCGGCAATCGGGATCACGACCGCCTGTACGGGCGCCAACCAGACCGGGAATTTGCCGGCATAGTGCTCGATCAGGAAGGCAACAAAGCGCTCGTGTGAGCCCAGCGGCGCGCGGTGGATCACATAGACCGGCTGCTTGGAGCCGTCTTCGGACGTGTATTCCAGATCGAAGCGCTTGGTGGCCATGAAGTCGAGCTGGTTGGTGGAAATGGCATATTCGGTCCCGACGACGGACTTCGCCATGAAGTCCACTTTCGGGCCGTAGAAGGCCGCCTCGCCATCAACTTCCTTGTACGGATAACCGGACTCGTCCATCGCCTCTTTGAGGATACCCAGCGCCTTCATCCAGCCTTGCGTATCGTCGACATATTTGTCGAGATTATCGAAATCGGGCAGGGAAAGCCGCATCCAGAAATCCTCGATGCCAAACATGCGGTAGTATTTCGCGTGCATGTGCATCACGGCCAAGAACTCGTCCTTGGCCTGGTCTTCACGGCAATAGATATGCGCATCGTTCTGGCAGAAGCCGCGCACGCGCATCAGGCCCGAAAGCCCGCCCGACGCCTCATAGCGATAAACCTGTCCGTATTCCGACAGGCGCACCGGCAGATCGCGATAGCTCCACTGGTCATGGGCGTAGATCATGTGGTGGTGCGGGCAGTTCATCGGGCGCAGGTAATACTCCTGCTCGTCGATCATGATCGGCGCGTACATGTCATCGGCATAGTACGGCAGATGCCCGGACTTGTGATACAGCTCGCCCTTGGTGATGTGCGGCGTGGAGACACGGCTGTAGCCTGCGGCGCGCTCTTCCTGACGGGCCAGATGCTCCAGCTCGTCGCGGATCACATTGCCCGCCGGCAGCCATAGCGGCAGGCCCGCGCCGACCTCTTCCACGATGGTGAAAAGCCCCAGCTCCTTGCCGATCTTGCGGTGATCGCGCTTGGCCTGCTCTTCAAGGCGCAGCACCTCGGCGTCCAGCTCTTCCTTGCTGTCAAAGCACAGGGCGTGGATCCGCTGCAGCTGGGGGTTTTTCGCATCCCCGCGCCAATAGGCACCGGCGATGGAGCGCAGCTTGAAATGACCGACCTGCCCCGAATGATCGACATGCGGGCCGCGGCACAGATCAACGAAATTGCCGAGCTTGTAGAAGCTGACGGAATCCAGGCCATCACCGGCCACGCTCTCATCACCCGTTTCCTTGGCAATCGCCGTCGAACCCTTGTCACGCAAGAGTTCGAGAAGCTCGACTTTGAAGTCCTGCCCCTCGCGGCGCATATACTCGATGGCGCTGTCAATCGGCAGCTCCTCGCGCACCATGGCGATACGCTCTTTGCGCATCTCTTTCATGCGCTTCTCGATCGTGGCGAGATCTTCCGGCGTCAGTGTATTGGGCAGGTTGATATCATAGTAGAAGCCGGTCGCGGTCGCAGGCCCCACACCGAACCGGGCCTCTGGCCAGATTTCCTTCACGGCAGCGGCCATCAAATGGGCCGCCGTGTGGCGCTTCGTATCAAGGGGGAAGTCTTGCTGTGACATGGGCTTCTTGACGGTAAAGGGTGAACGGTAAGGGACCGGATTTAAGCGCGTGCGCTGCACAAGTCCATGACCGGATTCCATGTAAGTGTAATATTATTACATTGTGGTGCGCCGGAGCGCATCCGCCCAGCCCGCCAGATGACGTGTCCGCCAGCCCGGATCAGCCGCCGGAGCAAAGCGCTGATCTGCCTTCCACAGGCTTGCCGCCTCATTGATTGAGGCAAAATGCCCGGCCCCGAGCCCCGCCAGAAAGGCCGCGCCCCAGGCGGTGGTTTCGGTGTTCACAGGACGCACCACCTCCAGATCGCAAATATCCGCCAGCCGCTGCAGGAAGGCATTATTGGCCACCATCCCGCCATCCACTTTCAGAGTTAGCGTCTGCGCCCCGTCGGCGCGCATGGCGGTTAGCAGGTCATGGGTCTGGAAGGCGGTGGATTCCAGCGCCGCGCGCGCAATCTCGGCCCGGCCTGCCCCGCGCGTCAGCCCGGTGATGAGGCCGCGTGCTTCGGGCTTCCAGTGCGGCGCGCCAAGCCCGGTAAAGGCTGGCACCAGATAGACCGGCGCGTCCGGGTCGGCCCCGGCCGCCAGCGCCTCCACTTCGGACGCCTTCGAGATCAGGCCCAGCCCGTCGCGCAGCCACTGGATCGTTGCACCCGCTGATAGCACCGACCCCTCCAGCGCAAACGCGGATTTGCCCTCCAGCCGCCAGGCGGTCGTGGCCAGCAGGCGGTTCTGCGAGGTCACGCGCGTCTCGCCCGTGTTGAGAATCATGAAGGCGCCGGTGCCATAGGTGGATTTCATCTCGCCGGGCGACAGGCATGCCTGACCGATGGCGGCGGCCTGCTGGTCGCCCGCCGCGCCAGTTATGGGTATCGTCTTGCCGAGCACCGATTTGTCAGCGACGCCCAGATCGCCCGCACAATCGACCACGTCTGGCAAAATGGCGCGCGGAATGTTGAACAGGCGCAAGAGTTCGCCATCCCAGCTCTGAGCCTCAAGATCATATAGGCTGGTCCGGCTGGCATTGGTGGCGTCGGTGATGTGGCGCTTGCCTTTTGTCAGCCGCCAGATCAGGAAGCTTTCCACCGTACCGAAGGCGAGCTTTCCGGCCTCAGCCCTTTTGCGCGCGCCCGGCACAGAATCGAGTATCCAGCCGATCTTGGTAGCGGAAAAGTAAGGGTCCAGCACCAGCCCGGTCTTGCCCGCCACCATCGCGCCTGCGCCATCGGCTGCCAGCTTCGCGCAAGCCTCGCCCGTGCGCCGGTCCTGCCAGACAATCGCATTGTGGACCGGCTCACCGGTCTGGCGGTCCCAGACCAAAGTCGTCTCGCGCTGATTGGTCACGCCAAGGCAGGTGATTTCATGGCCTTTGGCTTCACCGGCCTTGATCGCCTTGCGCGCGGTGGAGAGGACAGTCGCCCAGATCACTTCCGGGTCATGCTCCACCCAGCCGGGCCGGGGATAGATCTGGTTGAATTCCTCCTGTGCCAGCGCGATTACCTTGCCTTCCAGGTCAAACACCATGGCACGGCTGGAGGTCGTACCCTGATCGATGGCCAGAATGGCGGGCGCTTTGCGCGAACGGCTGAGCATGGCTTCTCCCCCTGATGCCAAGATGGTGGCAGCGGCGAGAGAATGCAGGCTAAACTCATCAAAGCAAAGCGTAAGGGGGTGTTGATGGGCGGGTTCCAGCCAGAGTTCGTGGAGAGTGCAACCGGCGCGCGGCTGGCGCTGCGGGTGATGGAGGCGCAAGGCCCCGCCAAGGCCATTGTGATGATCCATCACGGCCTTGCCGAACATGGCGGGCGCTATGAGCGCTTTGCCCGCTATCTCTCAGGCCGCGGCTTTCACGTCAGCGCGCACGATCATCGCGGCCACGGCCAGACGACCGCCCCGGATGCGCCGCCGCGAATCTATGCGCTCAAAGATGGCTGGAACAAGCTGATGGGCGATGCCCGCTTCGTGCGAGAACATATGCAGGCGCGCTTTCCCGGCTTGCCGGTGATCGTGTTCGGCCACTCCATGGGCGGTGTCATCACCATGAACCAGGCGATGGACGAGCACACCCATCTCGCCGGTGTCGCGGTGTGGAATTCCAATCTGGCGCTGGGCAGCCTGACCGGACTGATGCGCACCGTGATCTGGCTGGAAGGCTTTGTGCGCAAGCAGACAGAGCCAAGCCTGTGGATGAACGCTTTGACCTTTGAAGCCTGGGGCAAGCGGATCAGGAAAGCCCGCACCGATTGCGACTGGCTGTCGCGTATCCCTGAAGAGGTCGACGCCTATATTGCTGACGCCGGGTGCGGCTGGGTCGCCTCACGCGTGCTGTGGCGCGATTTCGTCAATGGATTTGAACGCGCCGAAGATGGCGCACGGCTGGAGAACATGGCCCGCGACCTGCCGATCCATCTGGCGGGCGGCGGCGCAGACCCGGCAACGAATAACGGCAAGGCGCTGAAAATTTTCGCCGGACGGCTCTACAATAACCGCTTCACGCGCGTGACGATGCGCCACGATCCCAAGGCCCGCCACGAAACCCTCAACGATATCGGCTATGAGCAGGCGATGAGCGATTTTGCTGATTGGGCGGAACGCATCATCGCCGAAGGACGCGAGGCATAATGACCATCGAGACCATTCCGGCCCGTAAAGGGCTTCGCCTGCGCTCGCTTCTGGGCCGCCGCATGGCCCGCAAGGCTGGCCGGTCCAGCCTGTCGCCCACCACCAGCGCCAAACACGGCCGCGCCCGCATGGACAAGGCGGGCCGCCAGCTTCCCATGCCCAGGGGCGTGGAAGTGGCACGCACGGAGATTGGCGGCTGCGACGCGCTGGCCTTCGCCCCTGAAAATGCCCGCAAAGGTGTGCTGATCTATCTGCATGGCGGCGGGTATTCGCGCGGCTCTGCGCTCAGCCACCGCGCGCTGGTCGCCCGCATGGCAAGCGCATTCTCCCTCAACGCGGTCTCGGTCAATTACCGCATGGCACCCGAACACCCCTGCCCCGCAGCGATCGAGGATGCCGTCGCCGCCATTGAGGCCGTGATGGAAAACGAAAAAGGTCCGGTCATCCTCAGCGGCGATTCAGCCGGTGGCGGACTGGCACTGTCAGCAACGATCCGCCTGCGCGATGCGGGCAAGCGCATTCCCGATGCGCTCTACCTTCTGTCCCCCTGGACCGACCTCTCCATGAGCGGGGAGAGCGTGGCAACCAAGGCCATGCGCGATCCCATGCTGAACCCCGGCTATCTGGCCGCAGGCGGCGAGCTTTATCTGGGCGGTCGGCCCGGCAATGACCCGGAAGCCTCGCCCATCTTTGCGGAGATGAACGGCCTGCCGCCAACCCTCATTCAGGTCGGCTCCGACGAAATTCTCTTGAGCGATTCCACGCGTCTGGCCGAAAAGCTGGAAGCCGCCGGCGTGCCGGTCGATTGCGAGATCTGGGAAGATATGTGGCACGACTTCCAGATCTTCTCCCCCCTCATCCCGGAAGCCGACTGGGCCATTGACCGCGCACGCGTCTGGGTGGAACTGCAGCTGGCTTAGACCTCTTTCCTCCCCCGTTTACGGGGGAGGTGTCAGCGCAGCTGACGGAGGGGGAAACTTTTATGGACAATCCCCCCCCTCGGCCCTTCGGGCGTTCAAAGCTTCGCTTCTCACCCCACCCGTGAACGGGGGGAGAAACCGCCGTCCTCATCCTTTCGGACACAATGGCGCTCGAAGGGCGAGGGAAAAGCAGCCTCCCGGGCCGCGTTGCGGCCAGCAAGCGCGACCGCGCGCCCGAGCTAATGCGAGGAGCGAAGCCCGGATGGGCTGAGCATAAGAAAAAGATGGATCACCCGCATGAAGCGGGTGATGACAAAGAGGTGTTACACCCCCTCCCAATCCGCATCATCGCGAGTTCGAAGCGTGCGGGCAAAGCGGGTGGCAAGGCCCTCCCAGTTCTGGGTGATGACGCCGTCTGCCGTCTTGTACCAGGAGGGGCAGTCTCCCGCCCACACGGTCTTTGAGAGGCGCTTTTGCAAATCCGCATTATAGCGGTTTTCCGCCTCCGGCCGGACGGCAAGCGTTTTCAACCCGCCATCAAGGATCAGGCCCGCCTTGTCGGCGATATATTCGGCCTGCCGCTCCACCATGAAGATGATGGAGTTATGGCCCAGATTGGTGTTCGGCCCGTAGAGCATGAAGAGGTTGGGGAAACCGCCGACCGCCACGCCCTTGTACGCGCGCGGCGAGGCGCCCCATGCATCCCGCAAGGACCGGCCATCTGAGCCCGTCACCTCCAGCGTCGGCAGGAACTCGGTGGTCACAAAGCCGGTGGCGAGGATGAGGGTATCAGCGGGGATGATTTCGCCATTGGTTGCTTCCACGCCATCGGCATGGATGCGGGCGATACCATCCGTGACGAGGTGGACATTCCCGCGCTGCATCACCTCGAAGAAATCATTGGAGAGCAGGATGCGTTTGCAGCCGGGCGGATAGTCCGGCGTCAGCTTCGCGCGCAATTCCGGATCCTTGATGCCTTTGGCGATCTTGCGTTTACCCGTCCAGCGCGTGAAACGGCTGGCGAGCGATCCCTTTACAAGCGCCGAGTAGCGCAGCTCGTGGATGAGAAAACTCCCCCAGCGATAGAGTCTCTGCCAGCTGGGGATATGCGCAAAAGCCCATTTCTCGAACGCGGTAAAGGCCCGGTCCGGCTTGGAAATGATCCAGTTGGGCGTGCGCTGGAAGATGGTCAGCTCGCGGGCACGCTCGCTCACTTCAGGGAGAAGCTGGATGGCGCTTGCAGCATTGCCGATCAGCGCCACACGCTGGCCGTCGAGCTTTACCGAACTGTCCCAGCGCGCCGTATGCATCACGGGGCCGGCAAAATCTGAAAGGCCCTCAATCTCAGGCGTGAAGGGTTCGGAAAGCTGGCCGACCGCGCTGATGACCACGCGCGCGCTGGTCTGGCTGCCATCCCAGAAACGGACCTGCCAGCGGCCTTCGCCTTCGTCGAATGTCAGTGAGCGGACGGTGAAGCCAGTGCGCAGATGCGGCCCCAGCCCGAAGCGCTCGGCGCACTCTTCAAAATAGTCGAGGATTTCGGCCTGCAGAGCGTATTTCCGGCTCCAGTCAGGCTTTAGCGCGAAGGAGAAGGAGTAAAGATGGCTTGGCACATCGCAGCCAGCGCCGGGATAGCGGTTATCGCGCCAGACACCGCCAAAACCGTCTGATTTCTCCGCGATCAGGAAATCATCCAGCCCGCGCCGTTTCAGGTGATAGCCCATGGCGATGCCGGACATGCCCGCCCCGATGACAAGCGTGTCCAGCCTCTCCGGCAAGGGCCTGCTATTTGGCATAGAGGCTTTCAACCGTCTCCCGGTGGCGTTCAATCACCACCTTGCGCTTCACCTTCATGGTCGGTGTCAGCTCCCCGCCCTCCACGCTCAGCGCGCCGGGCAGGATGGCAAACTTGCGGATATTCTCCACGCGCGCATGGCGGGTGTTGAGATCATCAATGCCCGCCTGAATGGCCTCCAGCACCTTGGGGTGATTGCGGATATCGCCTTCAAGGCCGTGCTTTTTGGCGAAAGCGGCCAGCCCGTCCGCGCTCAAGGTGAGAAGGGCGGCGAGATAGGGCTTGGCATCGCCCACCACGACGGCGTGCTCGACCAGCGGAATGTTCATCAGATCGGTTTCAAGATTGGCCGGCGTGATGTTCTTGCCGCCCGCCGTGATGATGATGTCCTTGATGCGGCCAGTGATGAAAATGAAGCCGTCATCATCGATATTGACGACATCGCCGGTGCGCATCCAGCCATCGCTCGTGAAGCTGTCGGCGGTGGCGTCATTATTCTTCATATAGCCCTTGAAGATGTTCGGGCCCTTGACCAGCAGCTCGCCCTCTTCGGTGACGCGCGCCTGCATGCCCGGCACCAGACGCCCCACCGAGCCGAGGCGCGCTGCGCCGGGGCCGTTGAAGCTGGACGGGGCAGAGGTTTCCGACTGGCCATAGCCCTCATAGATGACCAGATCGAGCCCGGCGAAGAAGCGCAGCACTTCGGTCGAGATCGGCGCCGCGCCGGAGATCAGCATGCGTGATTTGTCCAGCCCCAGCGCGTCCTTGACCTTGGAAAGAACGAGCTTGTCGGCGATGGCCTTCTGGGCTTTGAGAAGCGGGGAGACGGACTTGTTGTCCACCTGGGCAAGATTGACCTCGCGCGCCGTGTCCATCGCCCATTTGGCGAGCTTGGCCTTGGGGCCGGTCGCTTCGGCAAGGCGGCCCTGAATGGTCTCGGCCATCTTCTCCCAGACGCGCGGCACGCCGAAAAAGATGGTCGGCCGGCAGGCTTTCAGATCCTCGGCCAGCGTCTCCATGGAGCGCGCAAACCAGAGCGTGCCGCCTGCGGCCGCGTGATTGTGCACCGAAGCCTGCTGCTCGGCGATGTGGGCAATCGGCAGATAGGAGAGCGAGCGGTCATTGCCGCTGCGCCCGAACATCCCGATCAGCGCTGACGCGCTCCACGCCACATTGCCATGGCTCAGCATCACCGCCTTGGGCGGGCCGGTCGTGCCGGAGGTATAGATGAGCGTGGCGATGCCGTGCTCTTCCAGCGCGTCGAGCCGGTCCGTGAGTTCGGCCTCATGATCCTCGGTGCCGAGCGCCATGAAGGCGTCCCAGCTCATGGTGCCCTCAGGGGCCTCTGCCCCGCGCATGACAACGATATGGGAAAGGTTCGGGCACTCGGCTTTGAGCTCCAGCGCCTTCTTGGCCTGCTCGGTATCTTCCACCAGATAGACCGGGCTTTCGGAATGCTGGAGGATGTAGGCGATT
Organism: Glycocaulis sp.; assembly: GCF_050485565.1. GTDB lineage: Bacteria > Pseudomonadota > Alphaproteobacteria > Caulobacterales > Maricaulaceae > Glycocaulis. The sequence continues at coordinate 33,741 of NZ_JBJHBQ010000006.1, forward strand.
TCCGGCGGCGCGCTCGTCCAGTAAATGCCTGCAGGCCGCCCGCCCGCCATCATCGCCGCGTTGGCCATCACCGTCCATTCAGGCCGGTTAAAGCCCAGGATCGCAACCGACTGATCCTTCTGGAAGCCCAGCGCGACCAGCGCGCGTCCGGCTTGGCGCGCCTCATCGGCATATTCGCGCCAGCCCCGCGTTACCCAGCCAGACCCGTCATGGAAGACATAGGCCGGTGCATCCGGTTTGGTCTCACCATTTTCGATCAGACGGGCCGGTGTAGACGCGAAGCGTTTGCCTCCGGCCAGACGCGGCAGATCAGCGGCGGTAGCAGCTACCATGATTATCCTCCCCGAAGGTTCATCAGCGCGCGGGCTTCTGACGGAGAGGCAATCTCCCGGCCCGCATTTCTCGCACATTGAACCAGAGCTTCGATCAGAGCGCCATTGCCAGATGCGCGCTCCCCGTCCGGCAGATAAAACGTGTCCTCCAGACCAGTGCGCAGCATGCCACCGAGCTCCGCCGCGCGCTGATGGACCGGCCAGATTTCACTGCGCCCGATCAGCGTGGTCTGCCAGGGATCGCCCTCGCGCTTGTACTCGGTCAGCAGCTCCAGCAGGCGCGCATCGCACGGCATGCCCGACGCCACGCCCATCACGAAATTATAGTGCGCAGACGGGGCCATCCCGTTCTCGATATACATGTTGACCGAGCGGACAATGCCGACATCGAAGCACTCGAACTCCGGATGCGCGCCGGTCTCGGCCATGGCGTCGATCATGGTCTGGATCTTCTCTACTGGATTATCAAACATCATGGGCGGCCAGGCCCATGACCCGTCGCTCCTGAGTTTGAGATAGTTCAGCGAGCCCGCATTGCAGGCCGCGATTTCCGGCTTCACCTTGCGGATGCAGGCGACCGGGCCGGAGACATCCGGGCCGACAATGCCGGTCGTCTGGTTGATGATGACGCCGGGGCAGGCATCGCGGATCGCGTCGCACATTTCCAGCGCCAGATCCGGGTCCCAGCTTGGAAACCCGCCCATCCCCTCTTCCTGCATGCGAAAATGCACGTGCATGACGGCGGCGCCCGCGTCATAGGCCTCGCGCGCGCTTTTCGCCATCTCGGCTGGCGTGACGGGCACCGGGTGCTGCTTGGGATTGGTCAGCACGCCATTGATCGCGCAGGTGATGACGGCCTTGCTCATGGCTTTGATCCTTCAAGTTCCAGTTCAATCAGAAGCGTGCCGCCTGCGGCCTGCTGGCCTGCGGCTGCATGCACAGCCTTCACCACGCCGTTCGCGGCGGCGGTGAGGCGCATTTCCATCTTCATCGCTTCCATCAGGGCCAGCACATCGCCGGCCTTCACCGCGTCGCCGGGCTTCACATTCACCGCCACCAGAGCGCCGGAAACGGGCGCGGTAATGCGCGAGGGATCGGACGCATCGCTACCTGAGAAGGCAGACGGTTCACGCACCGCCACGATGCGGCGCTCCAGCGCGATGTGAAGCGTGCCGTCTTCGCCTTCGGCTACCTGGCATTGCCGGTCCACCCCGTCGAGGCGGTAGCGCAAATGGGGCGCGTCTTCTTCAAGGAGGGTGATCGAATGGCGGGCCTCGCCGAGGCTCACCGTGACGGCGTGCGCGCCCTCCTGCTCCACGAAAACGTCAACAGCTTCGCTGTTCGCTTCCAGAGGCAGGGTGAAGCGCTTTACCGATCCGCCGCGCACCGCGCCCTCTGCAGGGGAGGCCAGCAAAGCTGCCGCCACCGCTATCGCCTCACCGGGTACAGGTTCCGGCGCGAACGGGCCACTGGCGGACGCCGCCCACTCATCCAGATCAGAGATCGTCACCGCGCCGGTGCGGAAGGCTTTGCTATCGAGAAGCCGGATGAGGAAATCGCGATTGGTCTTCACGCCCAGCATCGGGGCCTTGGAAAGCCCGGCGATCAGCCGGTCTATCGCCTCATCGCGATTGAGCGCAAAGGCAATCACTTTGGCCACCATCGCGTCATAGGCGGTGCTCACCGCGTCGCCGGTTTCAAACCCGGTATCGATGCGCACTTCGCGCGCGGCATCGTCAGGCTCGAAATAGGCGATGGTGCCCGATTGCGGCTTGAACCCGTCCAGCGGGTCTTCTGCGTAGAGCCGCACTTCGATGGAATGGCCGTCCGGCGCGATCTGCTCCTGCGTGGCGGGCAGTATGCCACCAGAGGCGACCACAAACTGCCATTCCACAAGGTCCATCCCGTAAACCTCTTCGGTCACGGGGTGTTCGACCTGCAGGCGGGTATTCATTTCGAGGAAGTAGAATTTCCCGGCCGCATCCAGCAGGAATTCCACCGTGCCTGCGCCGACATAGCCCACGGCCTTTGCCACCCGCACAGCCTCTGCGCCCATGGCGGCGCGAAGCGTCTCGTTGACGGCGGACGAAGGTGCTTCCTCGATCACTTTCTGGCGGCGGCGCTGGGCCGAGCAGTCGCGCTCGCCGATATGGATAGTGTTGCCATGATGATCGGCGAAGACCTGCACCTCGACATGGCGGGCAGGATGGATCAGCTTTTCCAGAAGCACTGCGTCATCGCCAAAAGCAGACTTTGCCTCGCGGCGGGCCGATTTCAGGGCTTCGGCGAACTCTTCCCTTGCGTTGACCGCGCGCATACCGCGCCCGCCTCCGCCTGCGACGGCCTTGATCAGCAGCGGATAGCCGATTGCCTCGGCTTGGCTTGCGAGATTGCCGTCAGACTGATCCTCGCCCTGCCAGCCGGGCACCATGGATATGCCGGAGGCGGCCAGCAGCGCCTTGGCGCGCGCCTTGTCGCCCATTGCCTCGATGGCGTCTGCCGGAGGGCCTATGAAGACAATGCCTTCGGCCGCGCAGGCCCGCGCGAAGGCCGCATTCTCCGACAGGAAGCCATAGCCTGGATGGATCGCATCCGCGCCGGTCGCTTTAGCCGCCGCAATGATCGCCTCGATTTTCAGATAACTCTCCGAGGCCGCTGCCGGGCCGATATGCACGGCCATATCCGCTTCGCGCACATGCAGCGCGTCCGCATCGGCATCGGAATAGACGGCAATCGCGCGGATATTGCGGCTCTTGGCGTAGCGCAGCACGCGTACGGCTATCTCGCCGCGATTGGCCACCAGCACAGATTTGATGGGTGTGGTCATGGCGCGGCCCTCGTCGGGCTAGAGAGGGTGTCCTCCCCCGCTTGCGGGGGAGGTGTCAGCGAAGCTGACGGAGGGGGGAAACTTCTCTTTTCAAAATCCCCCCCTCGGCCTTTCAGGCCACTCCCCCCGTAAACGGGGGGAGAAACCGCCGTGCCGGGACTGATCGCGCTCATCCCTGCACCCATTTCGCGGGGCGTTTCTCGATGAAGGCAGAGAGCCCTTCCGCGCCCTCCTCGCTGCGCACAGCGGCGGCAAACACCTTGGCCGCATCGTCAATGAGCGAACCCGCATCGTGCAGGCGCGCGCGGCGCATCAGGCGCTTGGTCTCGGCTATGGCGTTCGGCGCGCCCTTGCGGATATCGGCGAGCACCGCTTCCAGCGCCGCATTCATCGCCTCCTCGCCCTCATGCACGCCGTGAACGAGGCGTAAGGAGAGTGCCGCCTCCGCATCGATCTTCCCGCCTGTCACGGCAAGCCGTCGCGCTTCAGAATATCCCAGACGCTCCACCAGAAACGGCGCGATTTGCGCCGGGACGAGGCCAAGCCCGGTTTCGGGCAGTCGGAACAGCGCCGTCTCGCGCGCCAGCGCCACATCGGCCACGCACGCCAGGCCAAACCCGCCGCCCATCACCGCGCCTTCCAGCACGACGATCACCGGCAGGCCGGTCTCCGCATAGGCTTTGCATAGATGCCCGAACTGGGCGTTGACCTTCGCTGCCGGGTCTTCACCATCCGGGCCGGGGCCTGCATAGGCCGCGCCCAGATCCTTCACATCCCCGCCGGAGCAGAAATGCCCGCCCGCGCCTTTGAGGAGAATCGCACGCACGCCGTCACTCTCGGCGCTTTTAAGCGCGGCCAGCAGCTCGTCCACCATGGCCAGCGACATGGCGTTGCGGGTCTCCGGCCGGTTCAGCGTCACATGACGCACCCCGGCACGGGTTTCGATCAGGATTGTCTCGGGCGCGCTCATCAGTCCTTCCGGCGTTTGGGAAGGGTGCCTTCCAGCTTGCAGATAATGCCCAGCATGATCTCGTCCGTGCCGCCACCGATAGAGATCAGGCGGCCATCGCGGAAAGAGCGGGCGATGGGGTTGTCGGACGTGTAGCCCATGCCGCCCCAGTATTGCAGACAGCTATCGGCAACTTCACGCGTCAGGCGGCCGCATTTCAGCTTCGCCATGGAGGCAAGCCGGGTCACGTCCTTGCCTTCCATGAAGTCCGCCACGGCGCGGTAGGTCAGCGCGCGCAGCGCCTCCACCTCGGTACGAAGTTCGGCCAGGCGGAAATGGACGACCTGATTATCCAGCACCGAATGGCCGAACGCCTTGCGGTCGCGCGTGTATTCAATGGTCAGATCAATCGCCCGGTCGAGGCTTTTGAGCGAAGAGGCCGCGCCGAACAGGCGTTCTTCCTGGAATTGCAGCATCTGGTAGAGAAAGCCCGCGCCCTCATCCCCGATCCGGTTGCGCTTGGGCACCCGCACCTCGTCAAAGAAGAGCTGGGCGGTGTCCGAGCAGTGCATACCGATCTTGTGGATTTTCTGGCGGGTAATCCCCTTGGAATTCATCGGCACGATGATGAGGGATTTATTGCCATGGGCCGGGCCGTCGGAGGTGTTGGCGAGCAGGCAGCACCAGTCGGCCTTCATGCCATTGGTGATCCACATCTTGGTGCCGGTGATGACGTAATCATCGCCGTCTGACTTTGCTGTGGTTTTCAGCGCTGCCACGTCAGACCCGCCGCCCGGCTCCGACACGCCAAGGCACACCACCGCATCGCCGGAGATGGCCGGGGCCAGGAACTCGGCGCGCAGCTCGTCAGAGCCGAAATTGGCCAGCGCCGGGGTCGCCATATCGGTCTGCACACCGATGGCCATCGGCACGCCGCCGCAGTTTACAAGCCCCAGCTCCTCGGCGAGCACCAGCGCGTAGGAGAAATCGAGCCCCGCCCCGCCGAACTTCTCCGGCCAGCGCAGGCCCAGAAGGCCCAGATCGCCCATCTTCTTGAAAAGCTCGTGGGAGGGGAATTCTTCGGCCTTCTCCCACTCCTCCACATGAGGGTTGATCTCGGTCGCGACGAATTTGGCAATCGTGTCGCGAAGCTGGTTGTGTTCGGTCGTGAACTGCATGGGAGCGTTCCTTCAAGGGTCTAGAAGCGGGCCACGCCAAACGTGTTGGGGTGGAGCGTGCGGGCATCAGCTTCCGCACAGATATTCAGGCTCTCGGTTAGGATGGCGCGGGTATCGCGCGGATCGATAATGCCGTCATCCCACAGCCGCGCCGTGCCGAAGAGGGCGTAGGACTGCTCCTCCAGCCCGGTGCGGATCATGTCGCTCATGGCTTTGAGGCCATCTTCATCGGTCGGCTGGCCGGCGCGCTCATTCTTGGCGCGGGTGATGATCTCCATCACCTTGGCAGCCTGCGCCCCGCCCATCACGGCGGTGCGGGCGGTTGGCCAGGCGAAGATGAAGCGCGGATCGAACCCGCGCCCGCACATGCCGTAATTGCCCGCGCCATAGGAGCCGCCAAGCACGATGGTGATCTTGGGTACGCGCGCATTGGCGACGGCCTGGATCATTTTCGAGCCGTGCTTGATCGCGCCATCGGCCTCCGCCTTCGAGCCGACCATGTAGCCGGTGGTATTCTGTAAAAAGATGAGCGGCGTGCCGGACTGATCGCAGAGTTGAATGAACTGCCCTGCCTTCATCGAGCCTTCCGGCTGGATCGGGCCGTTATTGCCCAGAATGCCGACGAGATGCCCGCCAATGCGGGCATGGCCGCACACCGTCTCCGCGCCATAGCGCGCCTTGAACTCAAGGAAGTCGGAACCGTCCACGATGCGGGCGATCACTTCCTTCACGTCATAGGGCGTGCGGTCATCAGCCGGGACGACGCCCAGCAATTCCTCGCTGGCAAATTTGGGCGGCTCGCCCTGTCCCGGCGGGGTGGCCGCATCCCAGTTCAGCTTGTCCATGATCTCGCGGGCATAGGCGATGGCCTGCGCATCATCCTCGGCGACATATTCGCCAAGGCCCGTGACCTCGCCATGGAGCTTTGCGCCGCCAAGGCTTTCATCGTCCGCGTCCTCGCCAATCGCGGCTTTGACCAGCGGCGGGCCGGCGAGGAAGATTTTCGAATTGCCCTTCACCAGCACCACGTAATCCGAGAGGCCCGGCAGGTACGCCCCGCCCGCCGTTGATGAGCCATGCACCACCGCGATCTGCGGAATGCCGGCAGCAGACAGGCGCGCCTGATTGGCAAAGCTCCTGCCGCCATCCACGAAAATCTCGGCCTGATAGAGCAGGTTTGCGCCGCCCGATTCTACCAGGTGGATCATGGGCAGCTTGTTCTCAAACGCGATCTGCTGCGCGCGCAGGGACTTCTTGAGACCCATGGGCGCGACCGTGCCGCCCTTGATGGCGCTGTCGGACGCGCCAATGATGACGCGCTTGCCGCAGACCTGCCCGATACCGACAATGGAGCCGCCGCCAGAGGCGCCGCGATCTCCGTCATCATCGTGCATTTTCAGGCCCGCCAGCGGGGAGAGCTCGATAAAGGGCGCATCCCGGTCCAGGAGCCGCGCCACGCGCTCGCGGGGCAGTAGCTGGCCACGCTTTTCAAAGTCTGCGCGCTTGCGTTCGGAATTGGCGCGGACCTTCTCTTCCAGCGCGCGCACTTCGGCGAGGCGCTCGGCCATCTTGTCCGCATTGGCGCGAAACTCGTCGCTTGAGGCGTTGAGGCGGGACGACAATACAGGCATTAGCTGCCACCTCCGCGCAGGACGTCCGGGTCCACCGCCCGGTGGAAGCCATTATAGGCCACGCTCTTCTCATGGTCAGGCAGCGGGAAGACCGCGCTGCCGAGCGGCGCGCCGCCATCAATGGCCAGCGTCACGCCGGTGATGAAGCTCGCGCCCTCGCTCAAGAGGAACACGATGGCAGAGGAAACTTCCGCCTCCGTCCCCATGCGCTTGGCGGGCAAGTGCTGGCGCAGGTGCGGGATCATGGCGCGCACCGCGCCGCCATACGTGTCCATGCCCGACGAGGCGATCCAGCCCGGTGCCACCGCGTTCACCCGCACGCCATACTGCGCCCACTCGAAGGCTGCCGTCTTGGTGAGATTGGCCATGCCTGCGCGCGCGGCACCGGAATGAGCCATGCCCGGCATGCCGTTCCACATGTCTGCCGTCATGTTGACGATCGTGCCGCCATGTTCGGCCATGGAGGCATCGAACACGGCACGCATCATCAGGAAGCCGCCGGTCAGATTGGTCGCGATCACCGCGTCCCAGCCCTTCTTGGAGATGTCCTGCATGCTGGCTGGGAACTGCCCGCCCGCATTGTTGACGAGGCCATGGATGGGGCCGTGCTGCGCGACGATCTCCGCCACGGCGGCCTTCACGGCCTCCTCATCGCGGATGTCGAAGCTTGCCATGTGGCAGGCGCCGCCATCTGCCGTGATCTCGGCGGCGACGCTCTCCAGCTTCTCTGTCTTGCGCCCGGTGATGATGACCGTTGCGCCAAGGCTTGCCAGCTCATGGGCCGTGCAGCGGCCGATACCGGACCCGCCCCCGGTGACGATTACCGTCTTCCCGGCGAACAGATCATCGCGAAATACGCTGTCATACCCCTTGGCGGTCACAGGTGTGCGTCTCCTCCCTGACTGGCCCGTCTGGCGGGGCTCTTGTCATCTCCCTCAGGCTGGCGCATGCTTACGTATACGTCAAGCAGTTCTTGTAAGCGTCAGGCAGCGTGAAAATGGCCAGAGCGGCAGCAGACATGAAGGCAGAGCGGACAGGCGAAACCCTCTACGGGATCGCCGATCTCGCTGCGCATTTCTCGATCAGCCAGCGCACGATCCGATTCTATGAGGACAAGGGGCTCATCAGCCCGAAGCGCGTCGGCACCCAGCGCATCTATACCGAGACGGACCGCCAGCGCCTGTCGCTGATCCTGCGGGCCAAATCCATCGGCTCGAAGCTCTCCGAAATCCGCACCTTCCTTGAACTCTTCGGGCGCGAGGGCGAGGGCCGGGAGAAGCAGCTGCGCTATGTGATCGAGCGCACGGGCGAGAAGATTGCCGAGCTGGAAGACAAGCGCCGCCAGATCGACGAGACGCTGGACGAGCTGCGCCTGATCCATGAAGGCTCAAAGGAGCGCTTGAGGAAGTTGAAGGGGTAGTTGTCCCTCGTCCTTCGAGACGCTCACTACGTTCGCCCTCAGGATGAGGGACATGGCGAAAACCTCCCTCATGCTGAGGAGGCTTCGCAAGAAGCCGTCTCGAAGCACGCAACTACCCCCGCACCGCCTTGCCCGCCTCCACGCTCACATATTGCACGCCATCCCCGAACGCCTCGAACAGGCTCTTCTCCACGCCCGTCAGCCACGCCTGGCAGCCTATGGCGGCAATCGCGCTGGCAAGGCCCTCGCGGCGGTCCACATCCAGATGCGCGCACGCCTCATCAAAGATCATCACCGGCGCGGCACCGCGCTCGCGCGCCAGCGCCGCGCCATGGGCGAGCGCGAGGCCCAGCAGCAGGGCTTTCTGCTCGCCAGTGGAGCAATCTGCCGCCACCTGATCCTTCTCGCGGTGGCGCGCTTCGAGCTCGGTGCGGTGCGGGCCGGTCAGCGCGCGCCCCGCCGCGCCATCCTTGCGGCGCGTGTCTTTCAGACGCTCGGCGAAGCGGGTCTGGGCTGCCGCCTCATCCTCGATCAGCAGCCCTTCCAGATAGCCTGAGAGCGCAAGATCAGCCTTCGGGAAGGCAGATGCCGGGCGGTCATTGATCTCGCCCTGCAGGGCATTGAGCGCCGCCAGACGCGCACGCGCCATTGCGGTGCCCGCTTCGGCCATTTTGGCTTCGAGTGCATCGAGCCATGACAGATCGACGCTGAAGCCCTCATCCATGCGCTCCAGCAGGCGCTGGCGTTCGCGCATCGCCTTGTCATAGGCATTGGCCTGCGTGCCGTGGCCCGGCTCACCGGCCAGCACCAGACGGTCGAAAAAGCGTAAGCGGTCACTGCGCGGGCCTGCCCATAGCCGGTCCTCGCGCGGGGTCAGCCAGATCATGGGAAAGAGACGCGCCAGCTGGGTCTGGGTTGTCGCCACGCCTTCGAGGCGCGTCTTGCGCCGGGCCGGATTATCCGGGTCGGCACCGGTGGCCAGCGTTACCGGGCCGTCGGCGGTTTCGGCTTCGGCATGGACGGCCCAGACCGGCGCCTCACCGCCAGCGCCGCGCTGGCGCACCGCGTCGGAACCAGCCGCGCGGAGCCCCCTGCCCGGCCCCAGAAACGAGACCGCTTCGACCAGATTGGTCTTGCCCGCGCCATTGGGTCCAAACAGGCAGACAGGGGGCGCATCCAGCGCGAGATCCAGCCAGGCGTAATTGCGAAAGCCGGTGAGCTTCAGGCGTGTAACAGCAGCCGTCCGGCCCATGGCCGGACCTACACCCGCAGCGGCATCAGCACGTATTCAGCGTCCGGATCGCCAGAGTCGGTCACGCGCGTGGGCGAACCGGAATCGGCAAATTCGAACATGGCCTCATCACCAGCGATCTGCGCAGCGACGTCCAGCAGATAGCGCGCATTGAAGCCAATGACGATTTCGCTGGACGAATAGTCGGCATGCAGCTCTTCGCTCGCCGTGCCGCTTTCAGGGTTATTGACCGCCAGCACCAGCGTGGAGTCCGACACGGTCAGCTTGATCGAGCGGGATTTCTCCTGGCTGATCGTGGCCACCCGGTCGACGGCCTGCGCGAACGGGGCGCGGTCCACCTTCATGATCTTGTCATTGCCGCGCGGGATCACGCGCTCATAGTCCGGGAAGGTGCCGTCAATCAGCTTGGAGGTCAGCACCGCTGCACCCAGCTCGAAGCGGATCTTGCCTTCGGAGACCTGCACGCGGATTTCATCATCCACATCTTCGAGCAGGCGGCGCAGTTCCTGGATGGGTTTGCGCGGCACGATGACGGCCGGCATGCCTTCGGCGCCTGCAGGCAGATCGGTTTCGGCCAGCGCCAGACGGTGACCGTCGGTGGCGACAGCGCGCAGCGTCTTGCGGCCATCACGCTCAGCCGCATGCAGATGGATGCCGTTGAGATAATAGCGCGTCTCTTCGGTCGAGATCGCAAAGCGCGTCTTGTCGATGAGGCGGGCAAAGGCGGCGGCAGGCAGGGTGAAGCTGGTCGCCAGATCCTCGGTCGGCATGACCGGGAAATCGCCTGCCGGGAGTGCGGGCAGATTGAAGCGCGAGCGCCCGGCAGAGAGCTGCAGGCGCGGATCATCACCGGCCATCTGCAGCGTCACATCCGCGCCTTCGGGTAGCTTGCGGGCGATCTCGTAGAGCGTATGGGCCGGAGCCGTCACGATGCCGGCCCGCTCCACATGGGCGGGGGCCTCTTCCACGATCTCGGTATCAAGGTCCGTCGCGGTCAGGCGCATATGCTGCCCATTGGCATTGATCAGCACGTTGGACAGGATCGGGATGGTATTGCGCCGTTCCACCACCGCCTGGACGTGTCCAAGTGCCTTCAAGAGGGCCGCGCGCTCTATGGTGAGCTTCATCTCTATCGCCTTTTGACCAGATTTGGCGGAAAGCCCGGAATGCGCAGCCTCCCGCCTGACAGAATCGCAAGTAAACCGGGTTATTCACCATAGACCAAAAAAAACGACCGCAAGAAGGGGTCTCTTGCGGTCGCCGGGGGGCATTGCAGCGCAATTAGCCGCGAAGACGCTTTCTGATCGCCTCGATATCCTCAGCCAGCAGCGGATCAGCACCGAGCTGGGCAGTGATTTTCGTGACCGCATGAATGACCGTTGAATGGTCGCGTCCGCCAAAACGCCGCCCGATATCGGGCAGGGAACGCGTCGTCATCATCTTGGCCAGATACATGGCGATATGGCGCGGACGCACGACCGACTGGGTGCGGCGCTTGGAGTTGATGTCGGCAGGCGTGATCGAGAAATAGGCCGCGACGGCCTTTTGTATCTCGTCCACCGTCACCCGCTTCTCGGCCTTCAGCGGCAGATCACCCAGCACCTCTTCCACCGACTCGATGGTCACAGGGCGATCCATATAGGCCGTACGCACGATGACATTGTTGAGCACACCTTCCAGCTCGCGCGCCGAGCTTGTTACACGCGCCGCCAGGAAATCGCGCACCTGTTCGGGCACATCGAGATTGGGGCAGTGCGAGCGGGCCTGAGCCACCTTGCAATCGACAATCTTGCGGCGCAGATCGAGATCGGGGCCGAACAGCTCACAGGCAAACCCGCCGCGCAGCAGCGAGCGCAGGCGCTCATCACCGACACCCAGCTCGGCCGGTGCGCAGTGAGAGGCCAGCACGACCTGGCGGTTCTCCGCGATCAGGGCCGCAATGGTGTGCAGGAATTCGCTTTCCGTGCTCGGCTTGCCCGCGATGAAATGCACATCATCAATCAGCAGCACATCGCAAGTGCGCACCTGATCCTTGAACGGCTGGACATCACGCGCGCGCAGGGCCGACTGGAAGCCGTTGAGAAACTCCTCGGCCGTCAGATAGAGCACCTTGCGCCCGGACTCCCCAAGGCTCACCGAATGGGCGATGGCGTTCAGCAGGTGCGTCTTGCCCACCCCGTACCCGCCATGGAAAAACGCCGGATTGAACGGGGGGACGGATGCGCCGGCAATGGCCTTGGCCGCCGTGCTGGCCATCGCGTTGGCAGACCCCACCATGAAAGTGTTGAAGGTAAAGCGGCCATCACTGCGCGAGGTGCGCTCCGGCGCGCCAAGAGCGGCAGACGAGGCCGAGCTGGTCAGCGCTTCACGCACAGGCACGATGGCAGCGCTGGCGGCCGGGCGCACGGGCAGGCTATCGCCCGCCGGAACCTGACGCCCTTCACGGACGCTGGCGCGCGCGGTCGGCGCGCCCTCACAACAGATCACGATATCGCGCGGGCCGGTGTCGAAAATTGCCCACAGCGCGCGCAGGCGGGTTCCCAGATTATCCTCTACCCAGGCCCGGCCGAAATCGCTCGCACAGATGATCTGGATCGATCCGCTCGCATCCTCGGCGACACGCAATCGCGCGATCTCGGAAACATAGATCACGTCGCCATATTCCTGGCGTAGCCGGGCGCGTACATCGCGCCAGACATCGCTGACGGCCGGCCCATCGTGCATGACGCCCCGCTGCTGTGTTCTGGCGTTAGAAACTGAGTTGTTAAGCCCCATGAGTCCCCAACCTCAAACCTGCGAACTGCGGGTCAAGCGCCGCAGCTAAATCTTTGATTTCAGACAAGACTTCTCCAGCCGGTGGCAAGCCATATGCTCGCCCCCGAAGCCCGCTCTTGGTCCGTATGGAGATCAGTCGCGTCGGTTCACACAGGTTAGCCAGAGCGCGCCGGGAATCAACATCATTAACCGTGATTCCGGAGCGATTCGGCGCTTGACAAGGAGATTTCCCTGATTGCGCTGGACGTTGCGCAGTGAAAAAAGATTCAGCTGCGGTTTACGTTCCGCAGGCGTTCCTGCCGGGGCGGGTCCGCCGCCATCACGCAGGGAGAAAATTACAGTTCGGAAAGCTGTGCGAACGCCTTGCAGAACAGGCGATCCCGGTAGTTTTCTGAACAGAGAACCAATAAAAAAGCGCGCCTGCAGAACCCCTGCAGACACGCTTTGAACTTGTCCGGCTAAGGACGAGTTTTTATTAAGCTGTCATCGACTTGATGCGGGCCGAAAGGCGCGAAACCTTCCGCGAGCCGGTGTTCTTGTGGATGACGCCCTTGGAAACGGCGCTCATCACTTCAGACTCGGCCGCGCGCAGTGCGTCGCGGGCCTCGGTCTGATTGCCGGCCGCGATGGCCAGCTCCACCTTCTTCACGAAGGTGCGCATGCGTGAACGGCGGGTTTTGTTGGTGGCGGTACGGCGCGCAATCTTGCGCACCATTTTCTTCGCCGAACTCGTATTCGCCATGGATACTCCAGGGGCCTGAAACAGTCGTTGAAACCTATTGCTCTCACTTTCGCGCCGCGCCTCTTGAAAGGCAAGCGATCAGCGATGTGAGGCGCGGCGTATACCTGTGCGCCCCGCCCGCGTCAACCGCGCAGCGCGCTAAATCAGCGGTGGCGGAAATGCGCAGCACGCTTGCTGGCAAAGGCCGCCATGCCTTCCTTCTGGTCTTCGGTGGCAAACTGGGACTGGAAGACGCGCCGCTCAAAGCGGATGCCCTCGGTCAGGCCCATCTCATAGGCCATGTTGACTGCCTCTTTCGTCATCATCGCGATCGGCAGGGATTTGGCACCAATCGTCTCGGCCGCTTCCATCGTGATGTCGAGAAGGTCTTCAACCGGCACGATGCGCGAGACGAGGCCGGCGCGCTCTGCTTCCTCGGCATTCATCATGCGCCCGGTAAGGCACAGATCCATGGCCTTGGACTTGCCGACAGCGCGCGGCAGGCGCTGCGTGCCGCCTGCGCCGGGCATCACGCCCAGATTGATTTCCGGCTGGCCAAATTTGGCGTTCTCGGCGGCGATGATGAAATCGCACATCATGGCGATCTCGCAGCCACCGCCCAGCGCATAGCCCGCCACGGCGGCGATAATCGGCTTGCGGAAGCGCGCAACCGACTCCCAGCTCTTGGCGAAGGGATCGTGCATGTAGAGCGAGACGAAATCGCGATCCTGCAATTCCTTGATATCGGCACCGGCAGCAAATGCCTTGGCAGAGCCGGTCAGGACAACACAGCCAATATCCTCATCCGCCTCGAAAGCCTCCAGCGCTGCCGCCAGCTCCGAGGTCAGCTCGTCGCAAAGCGCATTGAGCGCGGCGGGGCGGTCAAACGTGATGACGCCTACCCGGCCTTCGGTTTTGGTCTGGATCGTCTTGTAGGCCATCTTGAGTACTCCTTGAGGATGACGCGCTGTCTGCCGTGTGCGCGAAGTCCGATGCGGCGGACTGCATACAGGAACCCCGCCGCCGGGTCGACACCCGGCGGCGGGCCGTATCTGCATAACGCTGAAATGCGTCCAGGTGTTCAGTCGCGGCGGGTGACCGTATGACCTTGTGCCTGCAGTAATGCGACGACCCCGTCATCACCGGGCATATGGCCTGCACCCACGGCGACAAAATGCGTGCCGCCCGCGGCAAGCATCGCCTCGATATGAGGCACCCAGTCGTGATTGCGGTTCACCATCAGGGCTTCATACAGCTCCGGGCTGGCATCACGGATCGAGCCGTTCACCTGGGAGTCGAGCATGTCCATGTCCCCGGTGGCCCAGGCCGTCACCATCCGGTCCAGCTCACCGCGCAGATCCCCCATCTCGTCCAGGCTCACCCGCAACCACTCGATCTGGATGTCCATCGGCAGATCGGCGAGAATACGCAGCTGGCCTTCAGCCGTTTCCAGATAGCCGATGGATTTGCCTTGCGCGTTTGCCTGCGCGCTCAGGACCGCTTCCACGCCCATCGCCGGGTTGAACCCGAAGGACTGAAGCTGCATGGCGCCCAGCGTGATCCCGGCAAGCCAGGGCTGCACCGGCTCGAAATTGCCCGCCGGAACACCAAGCTCGGCCGTTTGCGCCTCGAACGCCGCAAATGTATCGGGACCCAGAAGCGAGGAGAGGGTTACACCTTGCGGGTTCAGGCCAAGCTGCGGGATCAGCGCCTGCATCCGGGCTTGCGCCTCGGCGCTGAGCACATCGGCTTCAAGCCAGAGCGTATCGGCCTCATCAAAGGCCGCATTCACGGCATCAGACCGCCAGTTCAGGGCATCGGGCAGCAGGTGGAAGGTACCCAGCAGATGAACCGTCGCGCCATCAGCCTCGATGGTCCACAGGGCCGGAGACGCCTCAATGGTGGCATAGTCGGTGGCGTGGCTGTGCTCAGGAGATAAAAGACCTGTCCCGGCGAGCAGGCCCAGCACCGCAAAGCCCGCATTCCTGATAACATTCTTCAGCATAGATAAGACCTTCCAGCTTCATGTTGGCGTGACCATCATGGACCGCGCCGGGGTGCCACCACCAGACCGCTGGTGACGTTCGCGATCATCGCTGGCAATCGGGACAGAAAAAAGTCGAGCGGCCCTGCTGCACGATGCGCGATATCGGCTTTGCACACACACCGCCGGCAGAGCTGCCCCGGCATGGCTCGCCCTCGCGGCCATAAGCGTCAAACCGGTGCTGGAAATAACCCAGCGCGCCGTCCGCGCCCGCATAGTCGCGTAAAGTAGACCCGCCTGCCTCGATCGCCTCGGCAATGACATTACGTACCGCCACGGCCAGCGCTTCAGCGCGCTTGCCGGCAATGGTATGGGCCAGCCGCCTGGGGCTGATGCGCGCGCGCCATAGCGCCTCGCACACATAGATATTGCCCAGCCCCGCCACGACGCGCTGGTCCAGCAATGCGGTCTTGATGGGCGAGCGCCGCCCTTTCAGCGCTGCTGCCAGATGAGGGCCGGAAAACTGATTTGAGTCTGGCTCCGGCCCCAGCAGTGCCAGATAGGGGTTGTGCGCCTCCTGAGCGGTATCAAACAGCGCCATGAAGCCGAAACGGCGCGGATCATTATAGGTGACCCTCACACCGCCCTCCATCTCCAGCACGACATGATCGTGGGCGGGATTGGCGGGCGCCGCATACACAAAATCGCCCGGCTGGCGCGCCATGTCATCTGCGGCAATCGAGAACCGGCCCGACATGCCCAGATGCATGAGCAGGGTTTCACCTGATCCCAGCCGCGCGAGCAGATATTTCGCCCGCCGGTCGAGCCGCTCCACCTGGATGCCGGTCAGGCGCTCGGCCATGCGCTCCGGGAAGGCAAAGCGCAGATCGGCCCGGTTTACCTGCGCGGACACAATGCGCCGCCCTTCCATGGCCGGAATGAGACCCCGTCGAACCGTTTCCACTTCAGGCAGTTCAGGCATGGCAGGGCCTCGTTCTCTAAAATGATGCGTCTTGCAGCTTAGAATGTGGCCGCGCGCTGTGCTAAGGCGAGGGCCAGTATCACATGAAGGCCCGCCATGATCCGAATACTTGCCCCGATTATCACGCTTGGCCTGCTTCTGGCCGCCTGCAGCCCGTTTGACGAGACCGCGCCGCGCACGCTGACCGCCACGCTGAGCGTGGGTGAGCCCGTGCGCCTGCCAGACGGGACAGCCGTGCTGGTGGAGCTGATCCCGGTTAACGGAGACGGCGACGTGGTCGCGGAAGCCAGCGCTGTGCTGGACGGGGCCGACCTGCCGTTGGAAGTGAGCCTGACCATCGATCCGGCCCAGCTTGAGGACGCTTCAACCTATGCGGTGCGTGCGGCACTGGCATGGGATGGTGAGCTGCGCTGGCTGAGCGCCGCCATTCCGGTGGATGTCCGCCGGCAACGGATCAATGCAGGCGAGATACATCTGGACCCGTTCGACACAAGCCTGCCCGCAGCGGCAGACGAAACGCCCGTGGCGGAGGCCGAGGAAGCGATATTCCTGTGCGCAGACGGCCTGGTGATCCTCGACCGCACGCCAGTGGGCGCCACGCTCTCGGTGGAAGACGCCGAATACCCGCTTGGCCCGGCCATGGCAGGCGAGGCCGAAGGCGTGCTGCGCCATGAAAGCGCAGACGGACAGACATGGTTTGACGATGCCGGGGCCACTGCAAGATACGCTGTTGAGGGCGAGGCCGGGCCGGACTGCGTGCGCCTTTACTGATCCGGTCCATCTGCCGCACTGGCAGCTTTCAATGACGAGGGATAGGCTAACCCCATGAGCGATACCAACACCACATCCTTCGGCTTTCGCGAGGTCGCGCGCGAGGAAAAGCAGGGCCTTGTGCGCGGCGTGTTCGACCGCTCGGCGCGCCGCTATGACCTGATGAATGATGTGATGAGCCTTGGCATCCACCGGGTGTGGAAAGACATCACCATTACGCGCGCAAGGCCAAAGCCCGGCGAGCGCCTGATCGATGTGGCGGGCGGAACGGGCGATCTGGCCCGCGCCTTCATCGAGCGCTCCAGACGCCCGGGCGAAAAGCCCGCCACCGCCATCGTCGCCGATATCAATGAGGAAATGCTGCGCGCTGGCATCAAGCGCGGCCAGGCCGACGGCATTGAATGGACCGTCGCCAACGCCGAATGCCTGCCCTTTGACGATAAAAGCGCCGACTGCGTGATGATCGGCTTTGGCATCCGCAATGTGACCGACCGCATGCAGGCCCTGCGCGAGATGCACCGGGTATTGAAGCCCGGCGGGCGTTTCCTGTGCCTGGAGTTCTCCCGGCCGGTCACGCGTTCAATCGCGAACATCTATGATCTGTGGTCGTTCAAGGCGATTCCCGAGCTGGGCGCCCTCATCGCGAAAGACCGCGACAGCTATCAGTATCTCGTCGAATCCATCCGCCGCTTTCCCCATCAGGAAGCCTTCGCCGCCGAGCTGCGCGAGGCAGGCTTTGGAGAAGTGAAGGTGACGAACCTGTCCGGCGGCATCGCCGCCCTGCACACCGGCTGGCGGGTAGGTTGACGGTAAAAGCGCCGCACATGCGCCCCCTCGCCAAACCGGGCTTTGCCCCCTAAACCTCGCGGCGTGATGTTTGGACCTGTCTTCACCTTCTTCCGGCTTATCCGCGCGGCGTGGACGCTGGCGCGTCATGACGCCATGTTCCCGGTTGAGTATCAGGCCGTCTTCCCGGCACCGGCACGCTTCGCCGGGCGGGTGGCGCGCCTTGTCGCCATTCGCGGACGGGCGGACAATCCCGGCGAGCGGCTGGCCCGCGCACTGGAGACGCTGGGCCCGTCCTATGTGAAGCTGGGTCAGGTACTGGCCACCAGAGCCGATGTGGTGGGCGTGCATTTCGCGCGCGGCCTGTCGCGCCTGCAGGACCGGATGGACCCCTTCCCCGATGCCGAGGCCCGCAAGGTGGTCGAAGCCGAGCTGGAAGCGCCGGTAGCGACCCTGTTTGCGGAGTTTGGCCCGCCCGCAGCCGCCGCCTCCATCGCTCAGGTCCACAAGGCGGTCACCCATGATGGCCAGACCGTCGCGGTGAAAGTGCTGCGTCCCGGTATCGATCAGCGCATCCACAAGGACATTGCCGTGCTGCGCATGGGCGCGGGTCTGGCGGTACGCTTCTTCCCGGCTTCACGCAGGCTGGAACCGCGCGCCTTTGTCGAGACCGTTGCCCGCTCGCTTGTGCTGGAGCTGGATCTGCGCATGGAGGCAGCTGGTGCCAGCGAGCTGATGGAAGCCGCCGTCGCCGCGCAGAACCTCCACATCCCCGAAGTGATCTGGCCGCTGACCGCCAAGCGCGTGCTGACCACCGAATGGATCGACGCCATCCCGCTGACCGATATCGACGCCGTTGACGCCGCCGGTATCGACCGGATCAAGCTCGCCTCCGACATCACCGATGCCTTCCTGACCTGCGCGCTGGAGCGCGGCGCGTTTCATGCCGACATGCATGCCGGCAATCTGTTCGTGGGCCGCGATGGAAAGCTGTGGGCGGTCGATTTTGGCATCGTAGGGCGGCTGGAAGGCCCGGAGCGGCGCTATCTGGCGCGCATCCTTCACGGCTTCCTCACCCGCGATTATGACCGCGCCGCCGATGCCCATTTCGATGCCGGCTATGTGCCCTCTCACCATGCGCGCGCGGACTTCTCCGCTGCGCTGCGCTCAGTCGCCGAGCCGATCTTCGGCAAGCGCGCCGACGAGGTGCCGATGTCGCGCGTGCTCCTGCAGCTCTTTGAAGTAACCGAGCTGTTCGACATGCACCTTCAGCCACAGCTCATCCTCCTGCAGAAGACCATGGTGCAGGTAGAGGGCGTCTGCCGCACCCTCACCCCCGCCCATGATATGTGGGAGGCATCCGCGCCCGCCGTAGAACGTTTCATGCGCCGCGAGCTGGGGCCGGAAGGGCGGGTGCGCGATATCTTCCGCGATCTCGAACGCCTGCATACCAGCCTTGTCGCCCTGCCCGTCACGCTGGAGCGCCTGACCGAAGCCGCCGAGCGCATGAACGCGCCTGATGATCTGGCCCAGCCCGCCCGGCATGCCTGGGTGACCGGTGCGGCCATCGCCGTGGCAGCCGCCAGCCTCGCCGTGCTGCTCACCCTTGCCCTGACAGGTCGCCTTGCAATGTAAGCACGCATGTGCTTATATAGAGGTGGAGGTGCATGATGCGCGAACGGCCCGGACATCCCTTTGATCACGAAACGGCTCAGTCAGCGGATGCGCCGGTGAACGAGACACGCAAGCTGCGCAAGACCGGCAATAGCTATGGCGTAACGCTGTCGCGGGCCGCGCTGGATGCGGCAGGCTTTTCGCCTGACCACCCGGTGGCGGTCATCGCCGAACCGGGACGCGTCATCATCCGCGCCGCAGGCGGCGCTTATGACGACACGGTGGAAGCAGGCCGCGAAGCGATGGCCCAATACCGTTTTGCGCTTGAGGCGCTGGCGCGATGAGCGTGCGCCTGCCCGATTATGCAGGCTATCTCGCGGTTATGGGGGAAGTGCTCGCCGAAAGCGGCGGCACGCCCCTGCAGCTGCGCGATGAGGGTCTGCTGCAATCCGCCTTCGCCCGGCCTGAAAACCTGATGGCCTACGCCAACGGGTCCGAGGATGTATTCGGCGTAGCCGCCAGCCTTGCAAACGGCATTGCGCGTAACCACCCCATTGTGGACGGGAACAAGCGCGCTGCTGCAACGGCGTTTCTGATTACGCTGTTTCTCAACGGCATCAGGATGGATACAACGCAGGCAGACTTGGCTGAAACCTTTCAGTCCCTTGCCGCCGGCACACTCGACGAGCACACTCTCGCCGACTGGGGCAGGCACCAGGGCGTTGAAGACCCCCGCTTTGTCCGGTAGGGCGGCAGTGATCCAATTGCGTGTCGCACAGCTCGCGGAGACGACATGACCCGGCGCATCCTTCTCATCATTTCCGGCGGTATCGCCGCCTATAAATCGCTGGAGCTGATCCGCGAGCTGAAACGGCGCGAGGTGGGCGTCAGCTGCATCCTCACCGATGCCGCCAAGCAGTTCGTGACGCCCATGAGTGTCGCCGCGCTGTCGGGCGAGAAAGTCTATGACAATCTCTTCTCCCTCACCGACGAGACCGAGATGGGCCATATCGAGCTGTCGCGCTCGGCAGACCAGATCGTCGTTGCCCCTGCCACCGCCAATATCATGGCCAAGGCCGCCCACGGGCTGTGCGATGATCTGGCCTCCACCGCGCTGCTGGCCACCGACAAGCCCGTCCTGATGGCCCCTGCCATGAATGTGCGCATGTGGGAGCATGCCGCAACTCAGGCCAATCTCGCCACGCTGAAAAGCTATGGGATAGCCTTTGTGGGACCGGACGAAGGCGAGATGGCATGCGGAGAGTTCGGGCCGGGCCGTATGGCCGAGCCTATGCGCATCGCGGAGGCGGCGCTCAGCCTCCTGAACGCATGATGACACCGCACATCATCGTCACGGCCGGGCCGACGATCGAGCCGATTGATCCGGTACGCTTCCTTTCCAACCATTCTTCCGGGCGGCAGGGCTATGCGCTGGCCGCAGCCTTGGCGGCGCGCGGCGCGCGCGTGACGCTGGTTTCAGGCCCGGTCAGTATTGAACCGCCAGCAGGCATCGATCTGGTCAGGGTCCAGACCGCGCTGGAAATGCACGACGCCGTGATGGCCGCCCTGCCGGCTGACGCCTATATCGGCGTCGCTGCCGTGGCCGACTGGCGCCCGGCCACCCGCCATGCCAGCAAGATGAAAACCGACAAGGCGGGCTTTGCGAGCCTGCAGCTCGTTGAAAACCCTGACATATTGAAAGCCGTCGCAAGCCTCGACCGAGACCGCCGCCCGGCACTGGTGGTCGGGTTTGCCGCGGAGACAGCCGCCGATCAGGACACGCTCGAGGCGCTTGCGCGCGCCAAGCTGGAGCGCAAGGGCTGCGACCTCATCATCGCCAATGACGTGTCGGGCGACGCGATGGGCGGGGCAGAGAATGCGGCGCTGATCGTGTCGCGCAACGGGACGGAAGTCTTGCCGCGTGCGCCCAAGGAAGCCATTGCGGCGAAACTGGGCGATTCAGTGATGGCCTTGTTACGCATGCCTATGCAGCGCTAGGCTCCGGGGCGTTCTGGCCGATGGATTGAAGGTCTCCGTCCGCGGCTGCTATCAGGAGTTTCTCCATGAAGACTTTGTTCGCCAGCGGTGCCGCCCTTATTGCGAGCTTTGCGATGGGCGCGCCTGCGCTCGCCAATTGCTTCGCCATTCCGGGGGAGGCCGGCGCCCAGCCAACAGTTATCCAAGGTTTCTCCGTGCAGGAGGCCACCGCCCGGCCCGGCCCGCTGCAATTGCCGCCTTTGCCTGAAGGAACGGGCGCCATCCTGTGCGACCGCGACAGCGTTGTGCCGGCCCGCAACGACTTCAAGGTCCTGTTGACGGGCCTGCCGCTGATGATCCGTGCCGGCACGGCCGATGACCCCACCGTTCTCAGCATGGGTATTGATGACGGCAACTACTCCATCAGCATCATGATGGGATCGATTGATGACGCGGAGCGCTCGGCCATCATCGAGGCTGTGGAAGGCTTTGACGACGGCATTGACGAAATGGAGCGCTGGATGGAAGAAAATCCGCAATAGCGGCTTCCAGCGGGGGATTCTTTCATGGTTCAGGTGCGCATCAAGGCGCTGGAGCATTTTGCGGGCCTGGACCTTCCCCGCTACCAGACACCGGGATCGGCGGGCATGGATTTGCCCGCCGCACTCCCCGAAGATGCGCCGGTCACCCTGCAACCCGGTGAGTGGCAGCTTATCCCCACCGGCCTCGCGATTGCCCTGCCCGAAGGCTATGAGGCGCAAGTGCGGCCCCGCTCGGGCCTGGCCGCAAAGTTCGCCATTTCCTGTGTCAACACGCCCGGCACAATCGATGCCGATTATCGCGGCGAAATCCGTGTGAACCTCATCAATCATGGCCGCGAACCGTTCGTGGTACGCCGGGGCGAGCGCATAGCCCAGATGGTTATCGCGCCCGTGGTTCAGGCCGAGCTGGTACCGGCTGACACGCTGGACGAAACACAGCGCGGCGCGGGCGGCTTTGGCTCGACGGGCGTCTAGGCTGACAGGGCTGCAGGCGCAGGGTCGCAATAGCTTTTCACGTCGAATATGCGCTGATCGACAATGATGTCGGACGGGCGCAAGGGGCGTGACAGCTCCATTCCTTCCAGCGTGCGCGCACGCGACAGGGCGACATACGCCTGACCGTGCGCAAACAGGCGGCCCGGCAGATCGAGATAGACCCGGTCCAGCGTCAGCCCTTGCGCCTTGTGAATGGTCATCGCCCAGGCGAGCCGCAGCGGCATCTGGGTAAAGCTGCCGACCGTTTCCTTCTTCAGCGCCTTGGCCGCCGCATCATAGCTATAGGCGTGGCGGTCCCACTGCACCGGCTCGATGCGGTGGACCTCATCGCCGATTTTCACCATCACGCCGGCCTCGGCAAAGCCCACCACCTCGCCCAGCGAGCCGTTGACCCAGCGCCCGCCCGGATCATTCCTGAGCAGCATGACGCGCGCACCGCGTTTCAGGATCAGCGGATCATCGGTCGGCATGATGCGCTGATCGAACTGGCCGCTCGTCTTGCCCTCGATCAGTTCAGGCTTGCCGGGCAGGGCATCCAGGCGCTGCGCATTGATGCGGAAGGCAGCTTCATTGGTGGGGGTCAGCACGACATGGGTGGCGCTGGCCTCCAGCCCCGACCGGCCCGTGACGCGCGTATTGAGCACAGCGCCTTCCTCGCGCGTCAGCTCGCCGGTACGCACCGCATTGAGTATCTGCACAAAATCCGGGTCTGCCTGACGGTGAACCTTGGTCAGTTCCAGCATGGAAAATCCGGCGTCACGAAACGCGGGCGGGTGGAAGAAGAACGGCCCGCCATAGGCCATCTCCAGATAACCGGCC
Organism: Glycocaulis sp.; assembly: GCF_050485565.1. Taxonomy (GTDB): domain Bacteria; phylum Pseudomonadota; class Alphaproteobacteria; order Caulobacterales; family Maricaulaceae; genus Glycocaulis. Next base: position 56,796 of record NZ_JBJHBQ010000006.1, read on the forward strand.
TCTTCATCGCGCACGACAGGAGGGAGCTGGGAGAGATCGCCCACCACGATCATGCGCACCCCGCCAAAGGGCTCAGAGCTTTCCCGGTTGAGGCGCAGGCTGGCATCAATCGCCCACATCATGTCGGCGCGCACCATGGAAATCTCGTCAATGACGAGGGTTTTGAGCGCCTTCACCGCGCGCGCATTGCGCAGGCGGCGAATGTCGGACGGCTCCACAAGGCGCGGCGGCAGGCGGAAAAAGGCGTGCAGCGTCTGCCCGCCCGCCTGCATGGCGGCAACGCCGGTGGGCGCCAGCACGGCAGCGCTGGAACCCAGACGCTCCAGCACGGCGCGCGTCAGCGTGGTCTTGCCGGTCCCGGCCCTGCCGGTCAGGAAGACGTGGGCGCGGCCATTGACCAGATAGTCCAGCACCGGGCCATCAAGATCAGCCGAAGCGGGAGATTTGGCGGGTGTATCAATCATCGGCGCAGGCTGACGCGGTTTGCGACCCACCGCCAGTGCCAAGGACCGCCCTGTTCACACCTTGTTGTGCTCTGCTGGAGGGTCAGTAGATCTCCGGCGCGCGGCAGGCATCCCCGGCAAAACGGAAATCGCGCACAATCCCGTCGCTGGCGACCACAAAACGCGTCTCACACTCCACCATCCAGCTGCGCGGCGGCGTGTAGACCGTCTCCTCATACTGTTCGATGCGGACATGCTGGCGTCCGGCCCGGTCGGTCCAGACGATGCGGCGCTCACGCGGAATGGTGGAATAACCGCCTGGATCATGGCGCTGCTCGGCCACGAAATAGGTCCACACCTCCGAGCCATCGCTGAGATAATCGCGCGCCACCGGAGAGCCACGCTCCACGATCAGCATGTCGGCTGACTGGCCCAGATGCAGCGCCGCCTGCTGGCGATAGCCTTCCTGCGTCGCACACGCCGTCAGTATCAGACCCAGAGCCGCCGCCACCATCAGGCGTGGCCGTGAATTCCGCCGCACAATCCCCTGTGCCATGAGACACCTCCCTTGGACCGTTTCGAGCCAAGCGTGCTATGGCGCTGATGAACCCTGCCTGAAAGGATGCGTAAAGGTGCGCGAGACCGATATCGACCGTCATGCCCGCCACATCCTCCTAAAGGAAATCGGCGGCCCCGGTCAGGCAAAGCTAGGCGCGGCGCGCGTGGTGATGATTGGCGCGGGTGGGCTGGGCGCACCGGCGGCCCTTTATCTGGCCGCCGCCGGGATTGGCCAGATCACACTTGTCGATCCCGACACGGTGAGCCTCGACAATCTCCAGCGGCAGGTGCTCTTCCGCACGAGCGACATTGACCGCCCCAAGGTGGATGCCGCGAAGGATGCGCTTCACGCGCTGGACCCGGCGGTCAGCATTGAAACCCACTGCCTGCTGGCCGATGCCGGCAATCTGCCCGCCCTCCTCGAAGGCGCGGATCTGGTGCTGGATGGCTGCGATGATTTTGCGACCCGCTTTGCGGTCAATGATGCGGCCATCGCCGCGCGCATCCCGCTTGTGTCGGGTGCGGTGGGGCGCTGGGACGGGCAGGTTTCCACCTTCGCGCCGCATCTGGGGCCGCACGCGCCCTGCTATCGCTGTCTGGTGCCGGATATTCCCCCCGACGCGGAAAGCTGCGCAGTCACCGGCATTGTCGGGGCGATTACCGGCATTGTGGGCACGCTGATGGCGCTCGAAGCGATCAAGCTCATCACCGGCGCGGGCGAGCCGCTCATTGGCCGGATACAGATAGTCGACGGGCTTTCAGGAGGGCTTCGCACCGTGAAGCTCGCCCGCGATCCGGCGTGCGAAGCGTGTGGGGGGTAAGGGGGGGCGTCTCTTGTCTCCCGCTGCCTCCAAATACTGTCATGGCCCGGTTTATCCGGGCCACCCATGCCTGAGAGGTCAAATCTCGGGCCGCCCTGCGGCCCGCAAGCGCGAACGCGCGCCCGCGACTTTTCGCGGAACATCGCAACGCGGACGCGTTGCGGAACTTAAAGAGGCATGGGTCCCCCGGACCGCTTCGCGGCCGGAGGATGACAGGCTCTCAAGCCGCCGCGTCGGCTTCCTCCAGCCGGGATGCGTCCGGCTCATAGCCGAGCACTGGCGCGAGCGCCTTTTCGGCCTCTTCCATGCTCCAGCCCTTGCGCGCCGCATAGTCTTCTACCTGATCGCGCATGATGCGCCCGACGGCGAAATAGACGCTGTCAGGATGCGCCAGATAAAGCCCTGAAACGGAGGCTGCCGGGTACATGGCCCGGCTCTCGGTCAGTTTGATGCCGGTGCGCTGCGGCGCTTCCAGCAGCTTGAAAAGCAGGTCTTTCTCGGTGTGATCGGGCTGGGCGGGATAGCCGGGTGCCGGGCGGATACCGGCATAGGCTTCCTTGATCAGCTCATCGGTGGAAAGCTTTTCATCCTTCGCATAGCCCCAGAGCTCCTTGCGCACCCGCTCATGGAGATACTCGGCGAAGGCTTCGGCAAACCGGTCCGCCAGCGCCTGGAACATGATCGCGGAATAGTCGTCATTGGCCTTCTTGAAGCGCTCGGCGATCTCGTCCTCGGCATCACCTGATGTAACGGCAAATCCGCCCACCCAGTCGGTCACATCGCTGCGTACAAAATCGAAGATGGAGAAATAGGGCTTGTCGCCATCCTTCTCCGCCTGCTGGCGCAGGCCGTAGAACTTGCCAAGCCGCGAGTTGCAAGCCTCGTCAGCGAAGACGGCAATGTCATCGCCCTCGCGCCGGGCAGGCCACAGGCCGACAACGCCCTTGGGCTTGAGCCAGTCGCCCTCCACCATCTGTTTCAGCATCGCTTGCGCATCGTCAAACAGCGCGCGCGCGGCCTCACCCCGGTTGGGGTCGTCGAAGATGGCCGGATAGCTGCCCTTCATCTCCCAGCTGAAGAAGAAGGGCGTCCAGTCGATATAGGGCACCAGATCTGCAAGGCGCACATCATCGATCGTGGTCAGGCCCGGTTGCAGCGGTTTGACGGGCGTGTGGCCAGTGGCATCGGCATCGAACGCCTTGGCACGCGCATCAGCCAGCGTCACCCGGCGGCGATTGCCTTGGGTACGGGCGCGGGTCTCGCGGATGCGGGCGTAATTGGCCTGTATCTCGTCCCAATAGGGCTGGCGCTGGGTGTCAGAGAGCAGCTTGGAAACCACGCCCACAGCGCGGCTGGCATCATGCACATGGATGACCGGCGCCTTGTGGTAGGCCGGCTCGATCTTCACGGCTGTATGGGCCGGGCTGGTCGTTGCCCCGCCGATCAGCAGGGGTATGTCAAAGCCCTCGCGCTCCATCTCGCTCGCCAGAAACACCATCTCGTCGAGCGAGGGCGTAATCAGGCCCGACAGGCCGATAATGTCGGCCTTGTGCTCGCGCGCGGCCTCCAGGATTTTCTCCGGCGCGACCATGACGCCCAGATCAACCACGTCATAGCCGTTACACTGCAGCACGACGCCGACAATATTCTTGCCGATATCGTGCACATCGCCCTTCACCGTCGCCATGATGACAAGGCCGTTGGATTGCTTGTCCAGCCCCGCCGCCTCGCGCTCGGCCTCCATATAGGGGAAGAGATGGGCGACGGCCTTCTTCATCACACGCGCCGATTTGACCACCTGCGGCAGGAACATCTTGCCCTCGCCGAAGAGGTCTCCCACCACATTCATCCCATCCATGAGCGGGCCTTCAATGACGTGGAGCGGGCGCTCGGCGGACTGGCGGGCCTCTTCGGTGTCTTCCACCACGAACTCATCAAGGCCCTTCACGAGGGCATGCTTCAGACGCTCTGCAACGGGCAGAGAGCGCCATTCAGCGGCGGCCTTCTCTTCGGCCTCTCCGGTGTCGCGATAGGCTTCAGCGGCCTCCAGAAGGCGCTCTGTGGCATCCTCGCGGCGGTTGAGGATCACGTCCTCGACCAGCTCGCGCAGCTTCGGCTCGATCTCGTCGTAAATCTCCAGCTGGCCGGCATTGACGATGCCCATATCCATGCCCGCCTTGATGGCGTGATAGAGGAAGACCGAGTGCATGGCCTGCCGCACCGGCTCATTACCGCGGAAGGAAAAGGAGATGTTGGACACACCGCCGGAGACATGCGCGCCCGGCAGCCGCTTCCTGATCTCGCGCGTCGCCTCGATGAAGGCGACGGCATAGTCGTTATGCTCCTCGATCCCGGTGGCCACGGCGAAGATATTGGGATCGAAAATAATGTCTTCGGGCGGGAAGCCCAGCTCATCGACAAGGATGTGATAGGCGCGCTCGCATATCTCGACCTTGCGCTCCTTGGTGTCGGCCTGACCGTCCTCGTCAAACGCCATCACCACGACGGCCGCGCCATAGGCAAGGCAGGCTTGCGCCTGTTTGCGGAAGCTCTCCTCGCCTTCTTTCAGCGAGATGGAATTGACGATGGCCTTGCCCTGCACGCATTTCAGGCCCGCCTCGATCACCTCCCATTTGGAGCTGTCGATCATGATCGGCACGCGGGCAATGTCCGGCTCGGTGGCAATGAGATTGAGGAAGGTGATCATGGCCTGCTTTGAATCGAGCAGACCCTCATCCATGTTGATGTCGATCACCTGCGCCCCGGCCTCGACCTGCTGGCGCGCCACATCAAGGGCAGTCGCGTAATCGCCCTCCTTGATCAGCTTGCGGAAGCGCGCAGAGCCGGTGACGTTGGTGCGCTCACCAACGTTTACAAAGACGGCACGGGATTGGGCAGTTTCAGTCATAAATCACGAAGCCAGTTCAAACGGCTCAAGGCCGGACAGGCGCATGGCGCGCGGACGCTCCGGCAGAGCGCGCGGCTTGCCCGCAAAGGCCGCCTTCGCGATGGCGGCTATGTGTTCGGGCGTCGTGCCGCAGCACCCGCCGACAATGTTCACAAGGCCGGTTTTCGACCAGTCGGCGATATAGGCGGCCGTTTCCTCTGGCGTCTCGTCATACTCGCCAAACGCGTTGGGCAGGCCGGCATTGGGATAGGCGAGTACGCGCGTGTTCGCGATGCGGCTCATCTCGGCGACGTAAGGGCGCAGCTGCTTGGCACCCAGCGCGCAGTTCAGCCCCACCGCCCACGGCCGGGCATGGCGCACCGAGTTCCAGAAAGCTTCGGTGGTCTGGCCCGACAGGGTGCGGCCCGATGCATCGGTAATGGTGCCCGACAGCATGAGCGGGATCGCCGGGTCCAGCTTTCCTTCATTGCGCAGATCCAGCACGGCCTTGATCGCCGCCTTGGCGTTCAGCGTGTCGAAAATCGTCTCGATCAGGATGAAGTCGACGAACTCGGCCATGGCGAGCGTCTGCTCGGCATAAGCCTCGCGCACCGCATCGAAGGTGACATCGCGAAAGCCGGGGTCTTCCACCGACGGCGAGATGGAGAGCGTCTTGTTGGTCGGACCGATAGCGCCCGCCACTGCGCGCGGCGTCCCGGTTTCGGCCTCCACCGCATCAGCCGCCTCACGCGCCAGCCGCGCACCCTCGCGGGCGATTTCGGCGGCAAGCTCTTCCATCTCGTAATCGGCCTGCGCGATGGTCGTGGCCGAGAAGGTATTGGTCTCGATCAGGTCCGCACCGGCCTCGAAATAGGCCACGTGGATATCGCGGATCGCATCGGGCTTTGTGAGATTGAGCAGATCGTTATTGCCCTTGAGCGCCTTGCCCCAATCGGCAAAGCGCGCGCCCCGGTAATCCTCTTCACTGGGCTTCAAGCGCTGGATCATGGTGCCCATCGCGCCGTCCAGCACCAGGATGCGCTTTTGCGATTCCGCTTCGAGCGCCTCAAGGCGCGATTTCCGGTCAAAACTCATGGGATCAGGCCGCCATTTCCACCGGGCGCACGCCCAGCAGCCGGCAGGTCGCCAGCGCCAGCTCGGCCCGGTTCAGGGTGTAGAAGTGAAACTGGTCGACGCCATTGTCCGACAGGTCGTGGCACAGATCGGCCACCACATTGGCGGTCAGCAGCTCGCGCGTACCCGGATCGCTTTCCAGCCCGTCAAACAGGTCAAACAGGCGCGCCGGGATCGTCGCCCCGCAAAGCCCCGCCATGCGGACCAGACCTTCGAAATTGGATTGCATCATAATGCCCGGCACGATGGGGATATCGATGCCCGCCTTCTGAACCCGGTCGACATAGCGGAAATACACATCCGCATCGAAGAAGAACTGGGTGATGGCGCGCGTCGCGCCATTGTCGATCTTGGCTTTCAACAGATCGATATCGTGATCGAAGCTCGCGCTTTCGGGATGCTTTTCCGGATAGCAGCCGACCGACACCTCGAAATCACCGAGCTTTCGTATGCCCGCCGTCAGCTCTGCCGCATTGGCATAGCCGCCCTCGCAAGGCTCATAGCGATCGCCTACGCCGCTGGGCGGATCACCGCGCAGCGCCACGATATGGCGCACGCCCGCATTCCAGTAATCGCGGATGACATCATCAACCTCCTCGCAGCGCGCATCCACACAGGTCAGATGGGCTGCGGGTTTGAGAGCCGTCTCCTCCACGATACGGCGCACCGTGCGGTGTGTGCGGTCACGCGTCGAGCCGCCCGCCCCGTATGTCACCGACACATAAAGCGGGTCGAGCGGTGCCAGCCGCGAGATGGAATCCCACAACCGCTCCTCCATCGCCTCGCTCTTGGGCGGGAAGAACTCAAAGGATATGGCCGGGCCGGGCCGGACCGGCAGGGTGCGCCCATCGGGCATGGTGCCGCCTCGCATCGCAAACAACTACATAAAGATATCTTTATGCGATTATCTGGATTGCTTCAATGCCAAAGACACAAGTCCATCTTGGGAATTGCTGCGTAAGCCCTACTTGACCATGATGATAGGACGGCTGCGGGGCCGGACTGAGCGGTGTTGGGGAAGTTGCACCATGCGTGCTGCATGCATGACCGGACTTGTTGTTCTGGCTGGCCTGGCGCTGGCTGCGTGTACGACGCGGCCGCAATCGCTGGAGGCAAACGATCCGTTGGAGCCTCTGAACCGGGCCGTATTTGACTTCAACATTGCCGCTGACCGGGCCGTCATTGCGCCGGTGACCTATGCCTATCGCGGCGCGGTACCGCGCACCGGACGGCGCGGCGTGCGCAATGTTCTTCGTAACCTCAATGAACCTGTCGTTCTCGCAAACCTGCTGCTGCAGGGCCGTCCGGGTGATGCCTTCGCGACCGCCAGCCGCTTTGGCCTGAACACGATCGTCGGCGTTGGCGGCCTGTTTGATGTCGCCAGCGAGGCAAACATTCCCCGCCGCGAGACCGATTTCGGCCTGACGCTCGGCCATTGGGGCGTGGACAGCGGACCATATATGGTTCTGCCCCTGCTCGGCCCGTCGAGCGTGCGCGACACCACAGGTCGCTTCGTGGACCGCTATCCGCACCCGGCCTACTGGATTGAAGATATTCGCGAAACCGACGCCATCTGGGTGTATCGGGGCATTTACGCCCTGGATGTGCGCCTGCAGCTGGATGAAACTTTCCGGAGTCTGGAACGTAGTGCGATTGATCCCTATGTTCAGCTGCGCTCGGTTTACCGGCAGAACCGGGCCGCCGCTCTGGCACGCGGAGAGGATTTCGACGATCTGCCGGATTTCGACTGACGTGATGGGAGCCATGTCAGCCACCAGGACAGGAAACATGCTCCAGATATTCAGACTTCCCGCCATCAGCCTTGCCGCAGCCTTCGCGCTGCTCACCTTCGCCCAGCCTTCGCACGCGCAAAGCGCCGGCGAGGCAGAAGCCTTCGTTCAGCGTGAAGCGCAGGAGGTGATCAACGCCCTGCAAGCCTTCCACGACGGCGAGCTGGACGAGGAAACGCTCAAACGCAATTTCCGCGACCGGATCGACATGCTGGCCGATGTGCCGCGCATCACCCATTTCGTGCTGGGGCGTTACCGCCGCGGCGCGGACGAGGCAGAGCTGGAGGAATTCCGGACCGTGTTCCGCGAGTTCGCCATCAATGTGTATGAGCGCGAGCTGGGCAATTATGCCGGCCAGACGCTGGAGGTGACCGGCTCGGTCACGCGTTCGCAAGGCGATTTCATCGTGCGCTCCACCGTGCGCGGCAACGGGAATGGCGAGGATGTGCCGGTGAACTGGCGCGTGATGAGTGGTGATGACGGCATGAAGGTCGTCGATGCCGAGGTGATGGGCGTATGGCTCGCCCAGACCCAGCGTGAAGAGATCACCAGCATTATCGGCAATGCCCGCGGCGATATCAGCGCCGCGACCCGCGCCCTGCGCCAGCGAACGCGGTGATGCAGAAGCCTGATGTGTCCCTGCCCGCCCGCCTTGGCGCGCTGGCCGGTCAGTATGACGCCATTTTGTGCGATGTCTGGGGCGTGATCCGGGACGGAGAGAGCCTGATCCAGCCTGCGCTGGAGGCGCTTATCCGCTTCCGCCAGCAGGGCGGACATGTCTGCCTGGTCTCCAACTCGCCGCGCCGCGCACCCTCGCTGGAGCGCTTCCTGAAAGGCATGGGCGCGCCTGATGGCGTGTGGGATGCGGCCGTAACCTCCGGCGATGCCACGCATGCCCTGCTGACGCGCTTCGGCACCGGCCCGGCCTACAAGCTGGGGCCTGATTTTGATGACCCGATCTATGCCGGAACGGGCCTCAAGTTTTCCAGCCTGCAGGAGGCAAAACTCATCTCCTGCACGGGTCTCGTCGATTATCTCACCGAGACGCCGGAGGATTATGCCGGGCTTCTGAAAGAGGCGGCAGCACTTCGACTGCCCATGGTCTGCGCCAATCCCGACATAGTGGTTCAGGGGCCGGGCGGGCGGCTGCTCTACTGCGCGGGCGCACTGGCGCAGGCCTATGAGGCGCTCGGCGGCACCGCGCTCTATGCAGGCAAACCCCATGCGCCTATCTATGAGCTGGCCTATGCGGCGCTGGCCGGTCTGGCGGATGAAACCCCGCCCAAGGCACGCATTCTGGCTATCGGTGACGGGCCGGCCACCGATCTGGCAGGTGCAAATCGCGAAGGGCTGGACTGCCTCTTCATCACAGGCGGGATCAATACAGGCGAAATCAGCTGGCCGGACGGCCGGAGCCCGCGCTGGCAGGCCCCGGACCTCATCTGGTAGGCATTTCTATCAGGGCTGGATGGCCCAGACCGCATCTACATTGACCGAGATCGTGATCTCGCCCGGTGCCACTTCGGTGCCAACATCCATCGCGACGGCCTCCGCGCGGGCATACATCGGATAAGGCTGAGCAGAGCTGCTCTCGCTCAGCGAGATCAGCCGCCCGGTAGAGATACCGGCAGCGTCGGCATAAAGTGCGCGCAGGCGATTAAGCTCGTTCACCGCGCGGCGGCGAGCCTCATCGCGAGCCTCTGCCGGGTCCGAATGGGTAAAGTTCACGCCCTGCAGCTGGTTGGCGCCGGAGGACACCAGCGCATCAATCGTGCGGCCGACCCGGTCCATGTCGCGCACGATCACGCGCACGGTGTTGCTGGCCTCATAGCCGACAATGCGCTGCTCACGCCCACGCTCGGAAGAATCATAGGGCGCGTAGACGGCATTCAGCGACAGGCCGGAGGTCTGGATGTCACGCCGGGCAATGCCTGCGCGCTCCAGAGCCTGAAACACGCCCGACATGGCCCGCGCATTGGCGGCCAGTGCGTCAGCCGCAGTGTCGGCGCGCGTGCGCGCCCCGGCGCTGACCGTGGCCATGTCCGGCGCGATGCGCACCTCGCCCTGTGCCGACAGGGACAGGCGGCCCTCTTGCGTCTCGGTCTGCGCCTGCGCCCATGCAGGCACCGGCATCATCGCCGCCGCGCCCAGCAGCAGGCCGGCGGCCAGTGCCGCGCCCGTCAGCCGCTTACGAAGGGCCGCGCGGGCCGGTGTAACGTTTGAACTATGGTTCATTTTCAATCTCCGCTTCCAATCCGTATCGCGCGCAGGGGTGGTTCTCCCGCGCCCCGGACCGGATAACGATCCGGCATCGTCCGGGGTTGCATCGCGATTTATCCATCTCCCCATGGCCGCAAGGCGAAAGCAAGGCAGGCGGGTGGCGCGGCAATGGCCATAGCGTTCCGGCGGACGCGGAAATTGGCGTGAAGCGCGCGCTTCCCCCTCCCGCCAGCCTGCGCTATCAGGTCCGCACGGTGGGCCTGTAGCTCAACTGGTCAGAGCCGGCGGCTCATAACCGCTTGGTTGGGGGTTCGAGTCCCTCCGGGCCCACCATTTTCCTGTCCTCCCTCGCATCCGCTCGGTCGGTCCTCGCTGACGCTGCGGGCGCGCGGTCGCGCTTGCGAACCCTGCGGGTTCGATATTGGTGCGTCGCACTCCACGAACCCCGCATTTTTCAGGCTTGCAAGCTCACTGTCCTGAACGTCAGAGAGACGCGGCGGGCCCTTGGACGACGCAGGCCATCAACAAGGTCTGATTTGCGCGCCGGAATCTCGTGCGTCCAATCATAGCGCGCCTGACCCGACAAAATCAGCAGCGATAACGGCTCAAGCACGTGGCCAAGCTGCTCGCCGGTTTGACGGCATCGAAACAGCATTTCCGTGCGCCCGCCAAGGCTTAGCGAGGCGACAGCCGGGCCGAAACACGGCTCGCAATCGACATGGGCCGATATTCCCTGCCCGGGCAGATACTCGTTGACGATCACCTGATCGATGCGGTCCGGGAACTCTGGCAATGCTGAAACCGCTTCGCTGACCGGCACCAGCCAGTCCGGCAACGGGCCGAGGCGCATAGCCGGTGTAACCCGGCGCTCACGATAGTCGTAACGCCAACCATAGTGCTGCACGCGGCGCTTCAGATCAGAACGCCATTCGCTGGAATCTACCCAATCGAGAAGCCGCCCACCTGCCCTTTCGGGCAGGAAATCCCCGATTATGCTGGCCCCCGGCGGCAATATCGGTTGTGTCATCGGATCACGGCCCGGCTGGCCTGACTGCCCCCTACCTTTTCAGCAGCGCTTCCAGGATGCGGCGCACTTCCGCGCCATGTTCGGGATCGCCAAGGCCGAAAGCGGCGGCGGCGCGCAAATATCCGGTCTTGGAGCCGGTATCGAAGGTCTCGCCGGTAAACGGCAAAGCGTGGAAGGGGCTGGTTTCCATGAGTTTCAGCATGGCATCGGTCAGCTGGATCTCGCCGCCCGCACCGGGCTTTTGCTCCTCCAGCGCGTCGAAAATCTCCGGCTGCAGGATATAGCGCCCTGAAATCATCAGATTGGACGGAGCATCGGCGACGGCAGGCTTTTCCACCATGCCGCGCATCTCGATCAGATCGCCCTTGCGCTGGCCCGGCTCGATAATGCCATAGGAGCTGACCTCCTCCATCGGCACTTCTTCCACCGCAATGATATTGCCGCCCGTCACCTTGTGGGCCTGAGCCATGGCGGCAAGGCAGGGCGTCTCGGCGCGCATGATCATGTCCGGCAGGAGGACGGCAAACGGCTCATCGCCGACGATCTCGCGCGCGCACCACACCGCATGGCCAAGCCCCAGCGGGGCCTGCTGGCGCACAAAGCTGCACGCGCCAGGCGCAGGCAGGTCGGCGCGCAATTCTTCGAGCAGCTTCGTCTTGCCCTTGGCCTCCAGCGTCATTTCCAGCTCGTAGGCGGTGTCGAAATAGTCCTCGATCGACGCCTTGTTGCGCCCGGTGACGAACACGAAATGCTCGATCCCGGCCGCACGCGCCTCATCAACGACATAGTGGATGGCAGGCCGGTCAAAGACGGGCAGCATCTCCTTGGGCATCACCTTGGTGGCGGGCAGAACGCGCGTGCCAAGACCGGCAACGGGAAGGACAGCCTTGCGGACCGGCTTTTTCGACATGCTCGATACTCCGTGGGGAGGCTATTCGACGGTGACGGACTTGGCGAGATTTCGCGGCTGGTCCACATCCGTCCCCTTGTAGACGGCGACATGATAGGCAAGCAACTGCACCGCACTGGCGAACAATAGCGGATTGGTCAGCTGGCTGCCCTTGGGAAGCGTGATGATGCTGGCGGCCTCGCCCTCCAGCGCGCGGGCGCCTTCCGGGTCCGTGATCGCGATGACATGCGCGCCACGGCTGGCCACCTGCTGGATGGATGAGCGCGTCTTGTCGAACAGCGCATCGTGCGGCGCGATGACGATAACCGGCAGCCCCTCTTCGATCAGGGCGATGGGGCCGTGTTTGAGCTCGCCTGCGGCATAGCCCTCGGCATGGATATAGCTGATTTCCTTCAGCTTCAGCGCCGCTTCCAGAGCCAGCGGGAAGTTCTGGTTGCGCCCCAGATAGAGCACGGTCTCATGACCAGCGATCTCCTGGGCCAGCTTCTCGATCTCATCTTCGCGCTCCAGCGCCTTCACCATCAGGCCGGGCGACGCCAGAAGGCTGGCCACATGACCGGCTTCCTGCGCACGGTCCAGATGCCCGCGATGACGCCCCGCCAGCACCGCAAGACAGGCCAGCGCCGAAAGCTGGCAGGTAAAGGCCTTGGTCGAGGCCACCCCGATTTCGGGGCCAGCCAGCGTCGGCACGACGAGGGACGCCTCGCGCGCTATCGTCGAATGGGCGGTATTGACCAGCGCCAGCGTCTGCACGCCCGCCGACGCGGCAAGGCGCATCGCCTCCAGCGTGTCGGCGGTCTCACCGGACTGGGAGATGAACAGGGCTATGTCGCCGGGCAGGAAGACCGGGTCGCGATAGCGGAACTCCGAGGCGATATCGACCTCGACCGCCAGCCGCGCCAGCGATCCGAACCAGTAGCGGGATATCTCGCCGGCATAGGCCGCCGTGCCGCAGCCGACAATGACAAGGCGGCTGGCGGAACGGAAATCCAGCCCCGCAATCTCATGCACGCTGTTCTCGAACGCATCGACATAGTGCGAGACGGTGCGGCCGATCACTTCTGGCTGCTCGTGGATTTCCTTTTCCATGAAATGGCGGTGATTGCCCTTTTCGGCCAGCACATGGCTGGTCTCGGCAGGCACCAGCTTGCGGCTGGCCACGGCCCCATGTGCGTCGAACACGTCGATACTGCCGGGGTGGATCACCACCATGTCACCATCGTCCAGGAACATGATCTGTTCGGCATGGCCCGACAGCGCCAGCGGATCAGACCCCAGATAGCCCTGTGAACGGCCAAGCCCGGCGATGAGCGGCGCACCCTTGCGCGCGCCCATGATGAAGCCGGTCTCGTCCTCGATCATCACGCCCAGCGCAAATGCGCCTTCCAGGCGCGGTAATACAGATTTCAGGGCGGCGGCAGGATCGCTGCCCGCCTGCATTTCGCGGTCGATCAGATGGGCCACAACCTCGGTATCGGTCTGGCTGGTGAAGCTGCGCCCTTCGGCCGACAGCTCTTCGCGCAGGGTCTTGAAGTTCTCGATTATGCCATTGTGCACGACCAGCACGCGCCCGGCCTTGTGCGGGTGGGCATTGTCGTCGCTGGCCGCGCCATGGGTTGCCCAGCGCGTATGACCGATGGCTGTGCTGCCGCCCAGCCCGGCGGGAATCTTGTCAGCCAGGGCCTGGACCTTGCCGGTGGCACGCAATCGGTGCAGCGCTCCGCCCCTGTCGGTTACGGCGATCCCGGCAGAGTCATAGCCACGGTATTCCAGCCTGCGCAGACCTTCGAGAATGAAGCCCTCCGCCCCGTTGTGACCGACCACACCTACAATGCCGCACATTCAGCAACTCCCGGATTCGCTTGAGACCTTGGTCCCTGATTTCGAGCCTGCTTAGTGGCAGGCCGCAATGCGTTAGGCAAGGCAGCGCGCAATCACGCTTGATGACGTTTTGTGAAAGCAGCGCCTTCGTCCTGTTTGCCGGCAGGCCACAGGCCATGGACGCCTCCGACCCGATGGGTTAGGAGTTCAAGGTCACGCGAGGGGACACTTGTGGAGCGTTGAGGGCATGGTATTGCCGTTCAGGACAATGTGCGCGGCAGCCGCCCTGCTGACCGGACTGATGGCCCTTGGCTCTGCCTTCGCGCAGGACAGCGAGCGCCCGGTCTATCTTGACGCTGTCGAGATCGAGCAGACCCGCGACGGCAATGTCATCACCGCGCGCGGCGAAGTCAGCGTGCAATCGGGCGATCGGTTGCTGTTTGCTGACGAGGTGGAATACCGCACCGACGAAGACCGCGTGATCGCGCGCGGCAATGTCCGGCTCCATGATGGCAACCTGCCTGCCCAGACAGCCGAGGAAATCGAGCTGACCAATGAATGGTCGGAGGCGATGGCCACCGGCTTTGCCATGCTGATGGACAATAATGGCCGGGCTGCATCGGCCTATGCCGTGCGCCGGTCTGATGGCGGAGTTACGCTGCACCGCGCCTACTATACCGCCTGTGATCTTTGCGAAGATGGCAGCCGCACGCCCACCTGGCGGTTCCGCGCCCGCGAGGTCGTGCAGGATCCTGAATCGGAAATGATCTATTACCGCGACGCCCGTCTGGAAGCGTTCGGTGTGCCGATTTTCTATTCGCCCGTATTCGCCCACGCCGACCCGTCAGCGCCGCGCCGTTCCGGCTTCCTCATTCCGACGGTGGATCTCTCCAACCGGCTCGGCTTTGTCTACCAGCAGCCCTACTACCACGTCATGTCGCCGCACCGGGACATCGTGGTGACGCCCATGGTGATGACCGAGTACAATCCGGTCATGCGCTATGAGTATCGTCAGCGCTTCTGGTCAGGTGCCATCAATATCCGCGGCAGCGCCACCTATGAGCAGGAGTTCGACCGGGATGGCGCGTTTGGTGACAGCGAGCTTCGCGGCCATGTAGCCGGTAGCGGCTCATTCAACATCAGCCCCGGCTGGGTCTGGCGCTTCAATGTGCAGCTGACGTCCGATCCGCTGTATATGGAGCGCTACGGTCTCAGGGGCGATGTCGACCGGACGTCGGACTTTGCGAGGCTGAACGCCCGCCTCCTGCCGAGCGATGTCGAGTTGCGCGGGCGGACGGGGCAGTATTTCGTCAATGTCACGGCGATGGGCTTCCAGTCGCTCCGGACGAATGTTGATGACAGAACTCTGCCGGTCATCGCGCCCATGGTTGAAGCCGAATACCGCCTGCCCCTTCCCGGCTGGGCGGGATTTGCCAATGCCAGGGCATCGGGCATCTATCTGACACGCGATCTGGGCAATGATTACGCGCGGGCCACAGGTGAAATAGACTGGTCGCGCAATTTCACCGTGCCGGGCGGCATTCGCGTATCTCCCTATGCGGGCGCGCGCAGCGACGCCTACCGCTTCACGCGCACCAATAATGCCGGCGTCACGCTGGAAACGCGCGAGTTCACGCGCGCCATGGCCAACGCAGGCGTGGACGTGTCCTGGCCCTTCATGCGGCCCGGCGGTCTGGGCGATACGATACTGGCTCCGCGCGTCCAGCTGGCCACCTCCACGGCGCTGGGAGATGACGAGCTGGCACCGGGAGAAGACAGCCTCAATCTGGAACTTGATGTCTCCAACCTGTTCGCGCGCAACCGGGCCAATGGCTATGATGCGTGGGAAGAAGGAACGCGCCTCAATGCGGGCCTGACCACCAGCTTCCACACCAAAACCCCATACCTGCCCGATACCGAGCTGTTTGTCGGCCGCAGCTTCCGGCTGGACGGCGATGCCAGCTTCGGCCCCGGCTCCGGGCTGGACGACAGGCAGTCGGACTGGGTGGCGCAGCTCGATGTCAATTTCGGCAATATGTTCCAGGCGGGCGTACGCGGCCGCTATGACGGCGATACCGGGCAGGCCAACCGGGTTGACGCCTTCTCGCGGGTCTCATTCTGGCGTGTCAGGGGCAATGTAACCTACTCCCTGGTCGACGATGCAGCGGTCACTACGCCGGTGCGCGAGTCGGTCAATTTCGGCGGCAATGTCCGCATCACGGATAACTGGTTTGTTGCCTATTCAGGCGTGCGCGATCTGGAACGCGGCATTACGCGCCGTCAGGATCTCAGCCTGGTCTATCGCGATGAATGCACCGATGTGCGGATCATCTACGACCAGACCAATTACGATATCGGCAATCTGGGTCCGCGCCGCTCCGTCATGCTGCAGGTCACGCTGTTCTCCATCGGGAACAGATAGCGCGCCCGCGCAAAGGCCAGAGCCCGGCTAGAACTCGCTAATGGCCCGGATGATCGTGTCCTGCGCGGCTTCATCCAGATAGGGGTGCATGGGCAGGGACATCACCCGCCCCGCCTTCTCTTCCGTGACAGGAAGCCCGCCCGGCCCGGCAGGGTATTTCGCATACGGTTCCTGCTGGTGGATCGGGATCGGATAGTACACGGCGGTCGGAATTCCGCGTGATTTGAGATGCGCGGCCAGCGCGTCGCGGCGGCTGTGCTCGATCGTATATTGCGCCCAGACGGACACCCCGCCCGCAATGACCTGCGGCACGCTATCCACACGCTTTTCCAGATGCGTGTTATAGCGCTCGGCAATGCGGTTACGCGCCGCGATCTCGTCAGGGAATATGGCAAGCTTTTCCAGCAGCACCGCCGCCTGGATGGTATCCAGGCGCGAGTTCATGCCGATGCGGACATTGAAGTATTTGGGATCGTGTTCAAAGGCGCGCTTCTCGATATCGCGCGGCATGGCTTTGCCGTGCACGGCAAGCGATTCCATGATCTCGGCCAGATCGGCGTCATCGGTCAGCACCGCCCCGCCATCGCCATAGCAGCCCAGCGGCTTGGCCGGGAAAAACGAGGTGGTGGTCACATCGCTCCAGTGCGAGGGATGCTTGCCGTCCAGCGTGCAGCCAAAGCCCTGCGCACTGTCCGCGATCAGCTTCAGCCCGTGGCGCTGCGCGATTGCCGCTATTTGCGGATAATTGGCCGGCTGGCCGAACAGATCGACCGCAATGATGGCGCGAGGGGTCAGCTCGCCTTGCGCCTTCACCATCTCGATGGAGGCTTCAAGATGGGCCGGGTCCATATTGTAGGTATCAGGGTCGATATCGACGAAGACCGGTGAGGCACCAAGCCAGGGCACCACTTCAGCCGTCGCGGTAAAGGTGAAGGACGGGCAGAACACGGCGTCGCCGGGGCGCAGTCCCCACGCCATCAGGGGCAGCACGAGCGCATCGGTGCCGTTGGCGCAGCCCAGCGCCCGTGATGAATCACTGAACCCGGCCAGAGCGGCCTCAAACTCCTGAACCTCCGGCCCGAGAATAAACCGGCCGCTGCGCACGGCCGACATGATCCGCGCGTCTACCTTCTCCGCGATACGGGCGTACTGGGCTTGAAGGTCAATAAATTGCATGACTGGGTCCTGTGGATCGGTTGCCGCGCCGGGCGGCCCTGGGGATTTTGCGCGACCATGATGCAGGCCCGCCAGATCAGGCAATCACAATCTGTTTCGATGTCTGCGGGCAAGACTCACTTCACCCGGTCGATGAGCCTTTTAAGGTATAGCGCATAAGCGCCGCCACCCATCGCATCGGCGAGCGCGCGCAACTCCTCGCGGGCGATAAAGCCCTGACGGAACGCAATCTCCTCCGGGCAGGCAATCTTCGAACCTTGCCTGCGCTCCAGCGTGGAGACGAAATCGGCCGCTTCGAGAAGGCTGTCCGGCGTACCGGTATCCAGCCAGGCATAGCCCGCGCCCATGGTTTCCACCGCCAGCTCGCCGGCATCGAGATACATCTGCAACAGGCAGGTAATCTCCAGCTCGCCGCGCCCGGATGGCGTCACCTTGCGTGCGCGCTCCGGCGCCTTCCCGTCGAGGAAATAGAGACCCGTCACCGCAAATTCCGAGGGCGGTGTTTCCGGCTTCTCGATGATCCCGGTGGCGCGGCCGTCATCATCAAAGGCCAGCACACCATAGCGCTGCGGGTCGGCAACCTCGTAGCCGAAAACGGTCCCGCCTGACGGACGCGCATCAGCCGAACGCAGCATCTCGCGCAGGCCCTGACCGAAGAAGATATTGTCCCCCAGCACCATTACCGACGGCGCACCGGCCAGAAAATCCTCCGCCAGCAGATAGGCTTGCGCCAGCCCGTCCGGCGATGGCTGGGCGATATAGCTGAGCGAAAGCCCCCACTGGCTGCCATCGCCCAGAAGCGCCTGAAACAGCGACTGGTCCTGCGGCGTGGTGATGATCGCGATCTCGCGCACACCCGTCATCATCAGCACCGATAGCGGGTAATAGATCATCGGCTTGTCATAGATCGGCAGGAGCTGCTTGGAGAGCACAGCCGTGACCGGATAAAGCCGCGAGCCTGATCCGCCAGCCAGAATGATACCCTTGCGTTCTGTCACCACTCTGGCCCCGGCGCAGCTTCCTACCGGCCCTTTGTATCCGGCCAGCGCGCCTTCGCGTCAATGCGCGGGTGCGGCAATGTCAGACCTTCGTGCCGAGCCTGTCGCCTGCACCCTTGCGCGCCAGCAAAGGCTGCCACCACGCCTCATTATCCAGATACCACTCAACAGTACGGCGCAAACCCTCCTCCAGCGTCACCGAAGGGTGCCAGCCCAGCTCGCCGGCTATCCGGCTGGCATCAATGGCGTAGCGGGCATCATGGCCGGGCCGGTCCTCGACAAAGCGGATAAGGCTGGCGTGGGACTGGCCTGAAGGGCGCAGCTCATCGAGCACCGCGCACAGGACCGTCACCAGCTCCAGATTGGTCCGCTCGCTATTGCCCCCGATATTGTAGGAACGGCCTGTCTCACCCCGTTGCAGGACAGTCAGCAGCGCGTCGGCATGGTCATCCACATAGAGCCAGTCGCGCACATTCGAACCATCGCCATAGACCGGCAAAGGCTCGCCCGCGAGCGCCTTGATAATCATCAACGGGATCAGCTTTTCCGGGAAATGATACGGCCCGTAATTATTCGAGCAGTTAGTCAGCACGACCGGCAGGCCATAGGTCTCATGCCAGGCGCGCACCAGATGATCGGCCGCCGCCTTGGAGGCCGAATAGGGCGAGCGCGGATCGTAGCGCGTCTCTTCGGTAAACTTCACTGACGGGTCGGCAGGCAGGGAGCCATACACCTCGTCGGTGGAGATGTGGTGGAAGCGGAAATCGTCCGGCCTGCCCTTGCCCACCCAGTATTTGCGTGCCGCTTCGAGCAGGTTGAACGTGCCGTTGATATTGGTCTCGATGAAGTCCGCCGGGCCATCAATGGAGCGGTCGACATGGCTTTCAGCGGCCAGATGCATCACGGCATCGGGCTGATGGCTATCAAAAATCCTGTCCAGCGCAGCCCGGTCGCGAATGTCTGCGTGCTCGAAAGCGTAAAGCGGAGATGCGGCCACAGACGCCACATTCTCCAGCGAGGCCGCATAGGTAAGCGCATCCAGATTGACCACGGACAGGCCGCGCGACACCGCCAGGCGGATGACCGCCGAGCCGATAAATCCCGCCCCGCCTGTGACCAGTATTGTCATTGCCCTGCCCGGCTCCCCCGCGTTTAGATTTCCTGATCGAACGCGCCGACTTCTGGATACTTCGTCAGCTCCTGCTTGATCGCGGCGAAGATCGCGCTGACATCTTCTTTCGAAGTCAGGCTTTCCACCACCACGACCAGGTTTGGCGTGTTGGAGGAGGCGCGGATCAGCCCCCACGCCCCGTCAGCGAAGGTAAAGCGCACGCCATTGACCGTGTTCACATCCACAATCTCGCGCCCGGCGACTTTCTCACCCTTCGCCTTCTTGTCTTCAAAGCTGGCGATGATCCGCTCCACCACATCATACTTCACCTCGTCCGCGCAGGCAGGCGACATGGTGGGTGAGCCATAGCTGACGGGAAGGGCGCGCTTGAGATCGGCCATCGAGCTGTCCGGATTATTGTCCAGCATGGCGATGACGCAGCGCGCCGCCGTCAGCCCGCAATCATAGCCCTTGCCCACGGGCGGCTGCAGGAAGAAATGGCCGGACTTCTCAAAGCCTGCCAGCGCGCCGAGCTGATGGGAGCGGCGCTTGATATAGGAATGGCCGGTCTTGAAATAATCGGTCTTCGCGCCATTGGCTTTGAGCACCGGATCGGTGGCGTAAAGCCCGGTCGATTTCACATCGACCACGAAGGTGGCGTTCCTGTGCTCAGCGGAGAGATCACGCGCGAGCATCAGGCCCACCTTGTCGGCGAAAATCTCCTCACCCTCATTATCGACGACGCCGCACCGGTCCCCGTCACCATCGAAGGCAAGGCCGACATCGGCCTTGTGCTCGCGCACCGCATTGGCCAGCGCGTGCAGCATCTTCATGTCTTCAGGGTTCGGGTTGTAGTTCGGGAAGGTGTGATCGAGATCGCAGTTCAGCGCTACCACCTTCACGCCCATCGCTTCGAGCGCCTGCGGCGCAAACGCGCCCGCCGTGCCATTGCCGCAGGCGGCGACGACCTTCAGCTTGCGCTTTGCTTTGAACCCGCCCACCAGATCGGCGATATAGCGCTCGCGCACGCCATTGGCGCGCACATAGCCGCCCCCGGCGCGGGCCTTGCCAAGACCCTCCAGCACGATGGTTTTCAGCCGGCTCATCTCGTCCGGGCCGAAGGTCAGCGGACGCTCCACGCCCATTTTCACGCCGGTCCAGCCATTGGAATTATGGCTGGCCGTGACCATGGCGACGGCGGGAATATCCAGATCAAACTGCGCAAAATAGGCCATAGGCGAGAGCGCCAGGCCGATATCGTGCACCGTCACACCGGCCTGCATCAGACCCACTTCCAGCGCCTGTTTGACCGACAGGGAATAGCTGCGGAAATCATGGCCCGTCACAATATGCGGCGCGACGCCCAGCTCGTGCATCAGCGTGCCAAGGCCCAGCCCCAGCGCCTGCACGCCATAGAGGTTCAGCTCCGGCGCCTTGTCAGACCCGGGATGACCAAACCACCAGCGCGCATCATACTCGCGAAAGCCCGTGGGCTTGACGAGCGCGCGCGTCTCGAAATCCCAGCTATTGGGTTTCAGGTCTGCGCTCGGGCGCTGGCTGGCGGACATGGATACCTCATCTGACAGGGTGTGTGGATGGATGCCGGACCAGCCTAGCTGAGACCTGCACGCAATAGATCATGGATATGCAACAGGCCGAGCGGCCTGCCGGTTTCATCACAGACGAACACCGACAGGATTTTGTGCGAACCGGCCGTCATCAGGCGCAGCGCGTCGGCGGCGAGATCACCCGGCGCCACGCTTTTCGGATTGGCGGTCATAATCGCCTCGACGGCCGAGGCGGTCAGGTCCGGGCTCATATGGCGGCGCAGATCGCCGTCCGTGATGATGCCGGTCAGCTTGCCGCCGCGCGTGATGCCGACACAGCCAAACCCTTTGGAACTCATCACGATCAGCGCGTCGGACATGAGCGTGCCTTCTTCGGCCAGCGGCATATCGGTGTGCATGAGATCGCCCGCCTTGAGGAAGGCTGCGCCCAGCGTACCGCCGGGATGGAAGGTGGCAAAATCGGCCGCCGTAAAGCCACGCGCTTCGATCAGCGCCACGGCCAGCGCATCGCCATAGGCCATCATCAGCGTGGTGGACGTCGTCGGCGCGCGGGTTTCCCCTGCCGCTTCCGGCGCATCAGGTACCAGCAGGAGATGATCGCTCGCTTTTGCCAGCGTGCTGTCCTTGCCTGCGGTGAGCGCAATCAGCGGCACGCCGAAGCGGCGGCAATAGGTAGTCAGATCGCCCAGCTCGCGCGTCTCGCCGGATTTGGACAGGGCCAGCACCGCGTCACTGGCGGTAATCATGCCCAGATCACCATGGCTGGCCTCGGCGGGGTGGACATATTGCGCCGGCGTGCCGGTAGAGGCGAGCGTGGCGGCAATCTTGCGCGCGACATGGCCCGACTTGCCGACACCTGCACAGATGAGACGGCCTTTCAAACTGGCCAGAAGACTGACAACCCCGACAGCGCGCGCATCGAACGCCTCTTCCAGCGCGGCCAGTCCCTCGCGCTCGATGCGCGCCGTGCGGCGCATGGCCTCGAGAATACGCGCGGTGTCGATCCGGGCAGAGGGGCGGTTCAGGCTTTCAGGTTCGGACATGGAAAAGGGATCAACCTCAATCGTGGTGCACAGACCAGCGCCGGTTTCCGGGGCATACGGTCTGGCGTTTCACTATCGCTTGAGGCTTTAGCAGCGCTATAGCGCGCTGGCCAGTATCAGAAGGCGTGACTGCCGATCTGGGTGGCGACGAAGGAGAGGAAACGGTCCAGCGTTTCCTGGGTCTCTGTCTCGATGATGCGCGCATCAGCCTGCCCGCCCGGCTCGGTCATGTAGAACATGCACTCGGAGGTTCGCGCCGCCAGCTCCTCGGTGAAGCTGGCCACCAGCCGGTCAAGCAGAGCGGCCTCGTCCCCGTTAGCGGGGGTAACAACCTGCCGGATCATCCCAACACCCCTTGCACTCTGCCGGGCGCAGTTTGCCTACGCCTCTTCACGCCGCCATTTTCGGATGGCCAGCGTCTTGTAGCCGGACACTCTGCGCGCAGGCCCCGGACATGCAAAGAGCGCGCCGGAAAGACCGGCCCGGTTTGGGCGCGATGTGTGTCTTTTTTGCCAAAGCGGCGCTATGGGAGTGGTCAAGCGGGCGCCTGCGCGCTATTGCCCGGTGCCAGTACCGGCCCGTCCATATCTGGAGTTCGCGATGCCTCGCCTTGTCCTCACCCGCCACGGCCAGAGCCAGTGGAATCTGGAAAACCGCTTTACCGGCTGGGTGGATGTGGACCTGACCGAACGCGGCGAGGCCGAAGCGCGCCGGGGCGGCACGCTGATGAAAGAGGCAGGCTTTGCCCCCGACATCGCCCTTACCAGCTATCTGCGCCGCGCCATCCGCACCGCGCATCTGGGCCTTGATACGCTCGACCGGCTGTGGATTCCGGTGATGCCGGACTGGCGGCTCAATGAACGCCATTACGGCGCGCTGACCGGCCTGAACAAGGCTGAGACCATCGCCGCCCATGGCGAGGAACAGGTGCTGATCTGGCGGCGCTCGTTTGACATTCCGCCGCCCGCGCTGGAGCGGATCGATCCGCGCCATCCCTGCCATGACGAGCGCTATGCCCATCTTGATCCTGACCTGCTGCCCGGCACCGAAAGCCTGAAAGGCACGCTTGCACGCGTGGGTGAATGCTTTGACGCGCTGGTCGCCCCGCGCCTGATGGCCGGAGAGAGCGTGCTCATCTCCGCGCATGGCAATTCGCTGCGCGCGCTGGTGAAAATCCTCTTTGAGGTCAGCAATGACGATATCCTCAAAGTGGAGGTGCCGACCGGCAATCCGCTGCTGATCGAGCTCGATGGCCTTCGCCCCGTCGAGGCGCGCTATCTCGATGAAGACCGCGCCCAGGCCCTGCCCCCATGCCCGAAGGGCTGACCCCTTCCGATCTGCGCTTGATGGACACGGCGCTGGCGCTTGCCTTCTCCGGGCTGGGAAGCACCGCGCCCAACCCGTCGGTCGGCTGCGTGATCGCAAAAAATGGCCATGTGATCGCCACCGCCGTCACCGCGCCGGGCGGACGCCCGCACGCTGAAGCACAGGCGCTTGAGACAGCCGGAGAGGCGGCACGCGGCGCCGATGTCTATGTCACGCTGGAGCCATGCTCCCATTACGGCCATACACCGCCCTGCGCCGAGGCGCTCATCCGGGCAGGCGTGGCGCGTGTCTTCATCGCGTCGGGTGATCCTGATCCGCGCGTATCGGGCCGGGGCGTCGCCATGCTGCGCGAGGCAGGCATTCAAGTGATCGAAGGCGTCCGGCAGGAAGCAGGCGACGCGCTTAATGCGGGCTTCTTCACCCGCGTGCGCACCGGCCTGCCGCTGGTCCTGCAGGACCGCCGGGCCAATATCTTCGATGCCGATCTGGTGCCGGGGCCGGATGAAAGCGTGGATCAGGCGATCCAGCGCCTCGGCCGGGAAGGGATGACGCGGGTACGAATCGCGCGTTAGCGATATTGCGTGTTTTGCTGAAAATAGCTAATATCTCCACATGAAAGCGGAGGCATTGGCAAAATGAGCAAAATTTCCGTGACGGCAACCGAATTCCAGACCCGTGCCGGGCTCTATATCGAGCAGGCAGCCAAGAGCCCCGTCTTCATCACCAAGCACCGGCGCACGGCGCGCGTACTGATCGATATCGATGAGTATGAACGCCTGAAAGCGCGCGACACCCGCCAGAACCATCTTACGCACGCGCTGCCGGACCAGTGGGCCGACGCGCTGGCTGGCGCGGAGTACGGCGATGCTGATCCCGAACTGGAAGCGCTGCTGAAGACAGATTCCGGTTAAAAAAGGCCTGAGCCGGTACCCGGCCTTGTCATCCGCTATGACTTTCTCTGGTCACACGAGCGCGAGAAAGGTCAGGGTGAAGGCGGCAAGGACCGGCCCTGTGTAGTGGTTGCCGCGATTGTCCAGAACGCTGACGGCAAGACCGAGGTGCTGCTGGTGCCTGTGACGCACAGCTCGCCAGAGGCGCAATCAGGTGCGGTCCTGATACCCGCTGCCGTCAGCCGCCATCTCGGACTGGATGACTTGCAGAGCTATGTCGTGACAACCGAGGCCAACGCCGTCTCGTGGGATGATGCGGGCATCATTCCGGCCAGGCCCGGCAAGAACTGGGCCTATGGGCATCTTCCCAAGGGACTCTACGAAGACATCCGCTCGGCCATGATGGAACGGCTTCGTCAGCGAACACTGAAAACAGCCAAGCGGGAGAGCTGAGCCGCCCCCTAGCCCTTGCTGCGCCGCAGCCGCCGCAGGCGCTTCCAGAAGCGCTTGCGCTCCGGGCGGGGCTGGGGTTTGAGATTGGCCACGAACTGCTCGGTGCAGGCGCGCCAGGAGTTCTGTTCGGCGAAGGCGCGTGCGTCTTCGCGGTTCAGCTCCAGCGCCTGCAGGCAGGCTTCGCGCAGATCGTCTGACACCACACCGGCATTGGAGCCGGGAATGATGTCGCGCGGCCCCGGCGCGACAAACGCCGCCACCGGCGTGCCGCAGGCCATCGCTTCAAGGATCACCAGCCCGAACGTGTCGGTAAAGCTGGGGAAGACGAACACATCGGCGTCGGCAAAATGGCGCGCCAGCTCCTCGCCGGACTTGCCGCCGGTAAAATGCACGTCCTTGTATTTGCGTTTCAGCTCTTCCAGCTGCGGCCCCGGACCGACGACAACCTTGGAGCCGGGCAGGTCGAGCTTCAGGAAAGCCTCGATATTCTTTTCCACCGCCACCCGGCCGACATAGGCAAAGACCGGCTTTGGCAGGTCTTTATAGACCCCGCCATCAATGCCGCGCAGGTCCGGGCGGAACTGCTCGGTATCCACCCCGCGCGACCACGGCACCAGATTGTTGAAACCGCGCTTTACGAGGCCCTGACGCATCGTCTCGGTGGCGACCATGATCCCGTTCCCGGCATTGTGGAAACGGCGCATGAAGGCATAGCCCGCCGCCAGCGGAATGAAGGGGAAGCGCGCATGCACATATTCGGGAAACTGGGTGTGGTAGCTGGTGGTGAAGGGCAGCTTCCATGACAGGCAGATGCGCCGGGCCACATGGCCGAGCGTGCCTTCGGTGGAGATGTGGATGGCTTCCGGCTCGAACGCGCGGAAACGCGCTTCAAGATCATCGCGCGCGCCTAGCGCCAGCTTGATATCCGGATAGGTCGGCAACGGGATCGTCTTGAAGCCAAGCCCCGGATGGATGACCTCCACCTCATGGCCCATGGCCCGGCATTCATCGACCGTGCGCGACAGGGTGCGCACCACGCCATTGACCTGCGGTTCCCACGCGTCCGTCACCAGCAGTATGCGCAAGGGCGTATTGTCCATTTACGGGCCTCATTTCAGTTGACCCGGACCGTGCCTCAAAGACAGGTCCGTGAGCCGGGCCGGTGCTCATAACGCGTTTTTGCGGCCAAGCGAAGGGTAACGGTGTTGTGATCTTGCCTGCCCGTTCGCGTTGTGGCCATGTCACCGCGAGCTTTGGCCCGAAAGACGGATTGACGATGACCACCCACACTGCTTCTGCCGCCAGCATCGGCTGGGATAGCATTGACGCCCTGAAATTCGCGCCCGAGAGCGAGGCCGTGCGCGCGCTCAATGCCCAGGCGGGGCTGGACGCGGCGGCACGCGCACGCGTCTCGGCAGCGGCGATTGATCTGGTCGAGCGGGCGCGCAACGCCAAGACCCGCACCGGGCTGATGGAATCCTTCCTTCAGGAGTTTGGCCTGTCCAACAAGGAGGGGCTGGCCCTGATGTGTCTAGCCGAGGCGCTCCTGCGCGTGCCGGACGCGAAAACCGCCGATGCGCTGATTGCCGAAAAGATCGGTTCGGGCGCGTGGGCCGAGCATGCCTGGAAGTCGGAAAACTGGCTGGTTAATGCCTCGACGCTGGGCCTGATGCTGTCTGGCTCGCTGATGGATGTGGACCCGGCAGCGCGAAAAGACCCCGGTGCCTATTTCCGCAATATCGCAGGCCGGGTCGGTGAGCCGGTCATCCGCACCGCGACCCGCCAGGCCATGCGCATTCTGGGCGAGCAGTTCGTGCTGGGACGGACCATTGGCGGCGCGATAAAGCGCGGACATGCCTGGAAAGTGCCCGAAGGCCACCACCCGCTCTTCTCTTTCGACATGCTGGGCGAAGGCGCGCGCACACACACGGACGC
Source organism: Glycocaulis sp. (assembly GCF_050485565.1). Classification (GTDB taxonomy): domain Bacteria; phylum Pseudomonadota; class Alphaproteobacteria; order Caulobacterales; family Maricaulaceae; genus Glycocaulis. The sequence goes on from NZ_JBJHBQ010000006.1 coordinate 83,329, forward strand.
CGCGCGCTATCACACCCGCTATCTGGACGCGATTGCCGCCGTCGCCAAAGCCCGCCAGGACGGGCCGGTGGAAACAGTCGATGGCGTGTCGGTCAAGCTCTCCGCCCTGCATCCGCGCTATAATATCTTCAAGCTCGAAGCGCTCTGGCGCGAGCTTTATCCCAAAGTGCTGGAGCAGGCGCAGGCGGCCAAGGCGGCCAATATCGGCTTCTGCCTCGATGCCGAGGAGTCCGACCGTCTCGTCCTGCAGTTGATGATACTGGAGCGCCTCGCCCACGAGCCCTCACTTGCGGGGTGGAACGGTCTGGGCCTTGCCCTGCAAGCCTACCAGAAGCGCGCGCACACGGTGATTGCCAAGCTGGCCGAACTTGGCCGGGCCAGCGGACGCCGTCTCATGGTGCGCCTCGTAAAGGGCGCTTACTGGGACACCGAAGTGAAATTCTCGCAGATGAATGGCTGGCCGGACTTCCCGGTCTGGACCACCAAGTCCGCGACCGATCTCAACTATCTGGTCTGTGCCAGAGCCATGCTGGGCGAGCCCGATACCATCTATCCCCAGTTTGCCACCCACAACGCCCATTCGCTGTGCGCCGTGCGCGAGATCGCCGCCGAGCTGGGCAATGAATCATACGAGTTCCAGCGCCTGCACGGCATGGGTGAGCCGCTTTATCTGGCCGCCGCCAGCGCGTTCGCGCTGCGCCCTGTGCGTGTTTATGCGCCCGTCGGCAGCCATGAAGACCTGTTGCCCTATCTGGTCCGCCGCCTGCTGGAAAACGGAGCCAACACGTCCTTTGTGCACTCCTTCCTCGATCCCGATGTGCCCGCCGCCGATGTGGCGCGCGGCCCCTTCGAGGGCGCTGACAGCATGGACCGCCATCCCTTCATTCCTGCCCCGCCCCGGCTTTACGGTCCCCACCGGGACAATTCAGCAGGGGTCGATCTTTCACAGAAAGGTGTGCGCACCATGCTGGCAGACGCGCAGATCAGTTTCGACAAGGCGATGCCTTATGCATGTGGCCCGATCATTTCCGGCAAGGTGAAAATCGGAGAGGCGCGCGAGCAGGCAAGCCCGGCCGATTCTTCCGTGATTGTGAGCAAAGTCGTGGAGGCCGACGAGGCCATGGTCGATGCCGCCTTCACTGCGGCCCACAAGGCGTTCGATGCCTGGGACCGTCAGGGCGGTGCAGCGCGGGCCATGATCCTGCGCAAAATCGCCGATGTGCTGGAGGCCGATACCGACCGCTTCATGGCGATCCTGACGCGTGAAGCGGGCAAGACGCTAAACGACGGCGTGGCCGAAGTGCGCGAAGCGGTCGATTTCCTGCGCTATTACGCAGCCGAGGCCGAAACCAAGTTCAGCCATGCCGACCGCCTGCCCGGACCGGCAGGCGAAACCAACCATATGGAGCTGGCGGGCAAGGGCGTCTTTGCCTGCATCAGCCCGTGGAATTTCCCGCTGGCGATCTTTGTTGGCCAGGTCGCCGCTGCGCTGGCCGCCGGTAATACGGTCGTCGCCAAGCCGGCCGAGCAGACGCCGCTGGTGGCGTTCGAAACCATAAAACTGTTCCACAAGGCGGGCTTGCCCAAGGACGTGGTCCAGCTGGTACCCGGCGATGGCAAGGTCGGCGCGCTGATGACGGGCCATCCGCTGCTAGCAGGGGTTGCGTTCACCGGCTCGACAGAAGTCGCCCGCATCATCAACCGCACGCTGGCATCGCGCGACGGGGCCATACTGCCGCTGATCGCCGAAACGGGCGGGCTCAACGCCATGTTCGTCGACACCTCCGCGCTGAAAGAGCAGGTGGTGGACGATGCGATTCTCTCCGCCTTCGGCTCAGCCGGGCAGCGCTGCTCGGCGCTTCGCATCATCTTCCTGCCGCGCGAAACCTCCGACGGGCTGATCGAAGCGCTCAAAGGCGCGATGGATGCGCTGACCCTGGGCGACCCGGCCGACCCGGCGACGGACGTTGGCCCGGTTATCGATGATGAGGCGCTGGGCATGCTCACCGCCCATGAGAGCCGCATGGAGCGCGAAGCCACGATCCTGCACCGCGCGCCGCTGAGCGATGCGCTGAAAGCCCAGGGGCATTATTTCGCGCCCTTGCTGGTCGAACTGCCTTCGCTGGACATGGCCGAACGCGAAGTGTTCGGACCGATCATGCATGTAGTCCGTTACAAGCGCGCCGATCTGCCAAAGCTCGCCGCCCAGCTCGCGGATAAGGGCTACGGGCTGACGCTGGGTGTCCATTCGCGTCTCCAGCGATTCCTTGATTCGGTTCGCGAGGCGGTTCCGGCGGGCAATACTTACGTAAACCGCAACATGACCGGCGCGGTCGTCGGCGTGCAGCCTTTCGGCGGCGAGGGCCTCTCCGGCACCGGTCCAAAAGCCGGGGGACCGCACTATCTCTACCGCTTTGCCGCAGAGCGCGTGGTGACGATCAACATCGCGGCGCAGGGGGGCGATCCCGAACTGCTGAATCTGGGATAAGCGGCTGGCAGAGGCCAGCTGTGATTTCCACATTTAATGTCAGCAGGGCTATCGCCCCGAAAGCGTTAAAGAGTCCGGATGCGGAGCGGTCCGTGGTAAGGGTTCATTAACTAAAAAGTTGGGCCGAAGCGTGTTTGGGCCGTTGACGCTGGCTGAGACCCTTAGCACTATATGTTGCGGTTTCCGGGGGAAGCCACACAGCATGTATAGGTTTTTGTTAAGGCGGCGCGCATTTCCCTGCCCAGCGCCTAGGATTTTTGCGCCCTGCACGAAGGAGCGGTTTGGACCATGACGCCGTTTGACTCTAGCCCACTGTCCGGCACCGCCACCCAAGGGTCCGTGCGCTCGCGACGCGGCAAGCCCAAGGCTGTCACGCTGCGCCTCGTGGAGAGCGTGAAGACCGATCCGTCGCGCGACGAATTGCTCACCGATTTCGGCAAGAAAACGCTGGTCGACCGCTATCTCCTGCCCGGCGAGAGCTATCAGGACATGTTCGCACGCGCAGCCAGCGCCTATGCCGACGATACGGCCCACGCCCAGCGCCTGTACGACTACATGTCGCGCCTCTGGTTCATGCCCGCCACGCCGGTCCTCTCCAATGGCGGGGCCGAACGCGGCCTGCCGATTTCCTGCTTTCTCAACTCGGTTGGTGATTCGCTGGACGATATCGTCGCCACCTGGACGGAAAATGTGTGGCTGGCCTCCAATGGCGGCGGCATCGGCACCTATTGGGGCCATGTGCGCTCCATCGGCGAGAAGGTCGGCCAGAACGGGCAGACCTCCGGCATTATTCCCTTCGTGCGCGTGATGGATTCGCTGACCCTGGCGATTTCGCAAGGCTCACTGCGCCGCGGTTCGGCGGCTGTCTATCTCGACGTCCACCACCCGGAAATCGAAGAGTTTCTGGAAATCCGCAAGCCTAGCGGCGATTTCAACCGCAAGAGCCTGAACCTGCATCACGGCCTGAACATCACTGACGAGTTCATGGTGGCCGTGCGTGAGGATGCCGATTTCCCGCTCATCTCGCCCAAATCCGGCGAAGTGGTGAAATCCATCTCGGCGCGCAAGCTGTGGCAGAAAATCCTGGAGCTGCGCCTGCAGACCGGCGAGCCCTACATCATCTATTCCGACACGGTGAACAACGCCCTGCCCATGTTCCAGAAGAAGCTGGGCCTGAAAGTGCGCCAGTCCAATCTGTGCTCGGAAATCATGCTGCCGACGGGCGTCGACCATCTGGGCCGCGACCGCACCGCCGTGTGCTGCCTGTCCTCCGTCAACGCAGAGAAATTCCTCGAATGGAAGGACGATCCGCTCTTCATCGAGGATCTGTTCCGCTTCCTCGACAATGTGCTGCAGGACTTTATCGACCGTGCGCCCGACGAGATGGACCGCGCCACCTATTCAGCCTGGCGCGAGCGGTCTGTGGGCCTTGGCCTGATGGGTTTCCACTCCTTCCTGCAATCGCTCAACATTCCCTTTGAGTCCGCCATGGCGGCGAGCTGGAACCGCAAGCTGTTCAAGCATTTGCGTCAGGGCGCCGACCGCGCCTCGGTCAAGCTTGCCGAAGAGCGCGGCGCCTGCCCGGATGCGGCCGAAAGCGGCGTGAAGGCGCGCTTCTCGCACAAGCTGGCCATCGCGCCGACGGCCTCGATCTCGATCATTTGCGGCGGGACGAGCGCCGGCATCGAGCCGATCCCGGCCAATGTCTACACGCACAAGACGCTGTCAGGCTCCTTCACGGTGAAAAACCCGTATCTGGAAAAGCTGCTGGAAGACAAGGGCATCAACACGCCCGCGACCTGGAATTCGATCCTGGAGCATGAAGGCTCCGTCCAGCATCTCGACGCCCTCAGCCAGGACGAGAAGGACGTGTTCAAGACCGCGTTCGAACTGGACCAGCGCTGGGTGATCGAGCATGCCGCCGACCGCACGCCCTTTATCTGTCAGGCCCAGTCGCTGAACATCTTCCTGCCGGGCAATGTCGATAAATGGGACCTTCACATGCTGCACTGGACGGCGTGGGAGCGGGGCATCAAATCGCTCTATTATTGCCGCTCCAAATCCGTCCAGCGCACCGCCTTTGCCGGAACAGAAGGCAAGGATGACATGGAAAGCTCCATGCAGGCTGCTGCCAAGACCGAATACGAGGAATGCCTCGCCTGCCAGTAAGCGGCTGTATTGCATAATGGTTGGGAAAGGGGAGGCGTGCAGCCTCTCCTTTTTCATTGCAAGGTTGTGGCCGCGTTCATACGCAGTTAATCGCCGCTGAGCGATTCTGGCGGCGCGCCCACACGGAACGTGATAGATTACCGGGCGTATATACAGGTGACGTAACCGGCACTGGGGAGCGCCAACGTGACCAACAGGACGAACACTGCAGGGCGTTATGCTGCCGGGGCGAGCCGCCTCGCCGGCGTTTTGGCCTGCGCAGGGTTCGCCATGGCACTGATATCGCCTGCTGCCATCGCGCAGGACGCCCGCTCCGCTGACATGCGCGCCGTCATAATCGCGCCCCTGCTTGAGGAATGGTCCGCCAGTCCGCTGCCGTCCATGCGCCTGTCCATGGACCGCGAGGAAACCATCCCCGAAGCCCATGGCGCGCGCGACGCGTCATCGATTGCGGCGGCCGGGCTGGCTGCCCGCGATACCCACCCGTTCCAGCAGAGCTTTGGCGCTTTCCACGCGCCGCACACCGTTATCGCGCGCACGGCCACGGGCAGCGAGCTGCGTGTAGCCATGTACGATGCTGAACAGCCCGGCTGGGTAAGAGCGGCGCTGGCACCTTCCGGCATCGACCTGCCGGTCTGGCAATTCTCGGCCAACCGTCCGCGCGGACGGGCCATGGCACTGCGCTATGAAGGCCGTTTTGACAGCCAGGGCGGCGAAGGCGAGCTGGATATGGGTCTGCGCCCGCGCGCCGGGGTCAGCTTTGGCGATTCCGGCTCGGCGACCGAGTTCGGCGCGACTGTACGGGTCGGCCAGTATGTCGGGGCCGAGCATCAGGCCAATGGCGGCTGGTGGTTCTTCGCCGGTGCCGACCGGCAGGCGCTGATCTATCGTCCAGGCGACACACGCTCCTTGCGTGAGACCTTCGCGCTCCAGCCCTATGCCATGGTCGGCGATCAGCAGGCGGGCCTGGCCATGAATGTGCAGGGCGTCGACCTCTCGCTGGCTTATGTGCGGCGCGAGACCAGCTGGTCCATGCCCACCCAGTCCTGGGACACGTCAGAGGACTTTGCCGCCTTCTCGCTGACCTGGCGCAGATAGGGGCGGCGCTAAAGCGCTGCGAGAGCCGTCTCCAGATCGCGCCAGAGATCGTCCACATCCTCCAGCCCCACCGACAGGCGGATCAGCGAATCGCTGATACCGGCATGCGCGCGCGCCTCCGGCGTCATCGCGGCATGGGTCATCAGGGCAGGAACCGAGACGAGGCTCTCTGCCCCGCCGAGCGATTGTGCCAGCGTGAACAGTTCCAGCCCCTCAAGGAAGCTGCGCGGATTACCCTTCACCTCCAGGCTCAGAAGTGGTCCGAAAAGCCCGGCCTGCTGGCGCGCGGCCAGCCCATGGCCGGGATGGTCAGCCAGGCCCGGATAATCGACGCGGGCCACGCCCGCATGCCGGGCCAGCCGCCCCGCCAGTTCCAGCGCGGCCTCTGACTGCGCCTTTGCCCTCAGTGGCAGGGTGCGAAGCCCGCGCGTGGCCAGAAACGCATCAAACGGTCCAAGCCCGGTGCCTGACGCATTCAGCCACCAGGCGAGATTTTCCTGCAGCGCCGCTTCACGCACGCACACCACCCCGCCCACCATGTCGGAATGGCCGTTGATGATCTTGGTCAGCGAACTCACCGAGATATCCGCCCCCAGCTCCAGCGGGCGCTGGATGGCCGGTGAGAGCACGGTATTGTCCACCGCCACCAGCGCGCCCGCTTGGCGTCCCAGCGCGCTTGCAGCCTCGATATCGGTGATGCGCAGGCGCGGATTGGACGGGGTTTCGAGGAAGAGCAGCGCCGCGCCGGGCGCAAGCGCGGTTTCCAGCGCGGTCAGGTCTGTCGCATCGGCATAGACGATCTCGAACCCGCGCTGGGGGCCGCGCGCATTGAACAGGCGCTGCGTGCCGCCATAGCAATCATGGGCCGCCACGATGCGTGCGCCGGGGGGTAAGAGGTTCAGAACAAGATCAATCGCCGCCATGCCGGAGGCGGTGAGGCAGGCACCTGCCGCCCCTTCAAGACCGGCCAACGCCTCGGCCAGCAGGGCGCGCGTCGGCGCATCGGTGCGTGCATAATCGAACCGGCCGGGCACGCCCGGATCCTCGCGCACATAGGTCGCAGCGACATTGATCGGCGCGACGATACCGCCATGACCGGGATCGGCATTGATCCCGGCGCGTGCGGCGCGGGTAGCAAGGCCCTCGCGCGTACGGTCCCGGCTCATATCGCGTCCAGAAAGCGTGTCACGGCCTCCACCTCCTTCAGGAATGCATCATGGCCATAAAGGCTGGATATTCGCACCAGCTGCGCGCCCGGAATGGCATCGGCCAGCGCGGCAACATCACTGGCTGGGACCAGACGGTCCTCCTCCACCGCGAACAACCGCAACGGCGCACGGATGGAGGCTGGATCAATCCGCGCTGCGTCCAAGGAACGCGATAGCGCCAGAAAGCGCTGCGGGCTGGTATGGGCGGCATAATCGGCCCCCCGCGCAGCCAGATAAGCCTCCACTCCGGTCGCGTCGGGCGAACCGGCTTCAGGCTCGTCAAAGCGCGCCTTGAACTCGTCTGCCGTGCGGTAGGTCGTCATGGCAAGGCGGCGCGCCAGATCGACCCCGCCTGCTCCATCGCCGCGCGCAAGACCAAATTCGACAATATCGCGCTGGATGGCGCGCAGCGCCGTCGTCATCGGGTGGGGGCGGTCCGCCGCGCACAGCACATGCAGCCCCGTCACCCGGTCCGGTGCCAGCGCCGCCAGCGCCAGCGCGATTCCGCCGCCATAGGAAGCCCCGACAATTGCGAAGGTCTCAAATCCGGCTGCATCGGCGAGCGCCAGCAATGCCTCTGCCTGATCCTCCACGCGCGGAAACGGACCCACCTCCTCTGCCAGAAAATCGAAGGCCAGAAGCTGATGACGCAGCGGGTCCAGCGCCAGGCCCGGCCCGGCAATGCCCGGCCACCAGCTTTGCCTTTCGGCATGATCGCCCAGAAGATGGCGATGGGCGGAAATTCCGCCGAGCACGATGATGCCCGGCGCCCCGGCGGGTCCATAGACGCGCGCGCGCGCATTCACGAAGGCACCGGAGGACAGTTCCAGAGCGGTGATATGGTCGTTTATGGGGAAGGGACAGGCTGGCTCAGCTACCCCCTCCCCTGCCTCTGCGGTGAGCACTGCCTCCGGCATCAGCCGTGTTCCGCCACCAGACGCGCAATATCGCCGGCCATGCTGGCCGCCGTCGGCGCGCCGCCTGCACCCTTGCCGGTGAGGATGACGCCCGGCGCATCTTTCAGCGCGATGACCACGCCATTGCCCTCGCGCTCCACACGGTAGAACACGCTGTCGGCGCTGACCGTCTCCAGGCGCACAGCCGCGTGCACACCGCCGCCTGAACGCGCCAGACGCCCGACCTGACGGATACGCAAACCCTCACGCGCCGCCTTGGCGGCAAGACCGGGTGCCAGATCGCTGATGGACTGGCGGGCGACTGTCTGAAGATCAAGATCGACCCCCCAGGCTGTGCGGGCCGCCAGCACGAGCTTGGCTGCCGCATCGTCACCGTCCAGATCGGCGCTGGGGTCGGCTTCGGCAAAGCCGGCCTCCTGCGCGGCGCGCACGGCATCGTCCAGCGCCTCGCCCTTGGCCAGCCGGTCGAGCACGAAATTGGAGGTGCCGTTGAACACGCCTTTTATGGTGGTGATTTCGCGTCCGCGCGCGCCCAGCGCGTTGATGGTTTCAAGCACCGGCACCCCGCCGCCCACAGCGGCGCTATAGAGAAAACCACGGCGCTTTTTCGCCGCCTCACGCTCCAGATCAGGGCGGCGCGCGATGACGGCCTTGTTGGCCGACACCACATGCGCGCCCGCTTCAACCGCCCGCTCCAGCGCCGTCTCGGCGGCGGCGCAGCCCGGCAGGGCGTCAATCACCAGATCGGGCACCAGATCCAGCGCCGCGTCCAGACTATCGAGCACGCGCACCGGGCCCTTGCCCAGATCACGCCAGCGGCTCACCGCAATGGCTTCAATCGCCACGCCCTGCGGCAGGCGCGCCTTCAGTGCGCTGCCAACCGTCCCGCAGCCTAGCAACACCGCGCGCATGGGCCGGCTGCGTACGGTTACGGGAGACACAAAGCTCGGTGCGTAATCCAGCGGGGCCATGGCAGTATCACTTTCCTGTCGCGCGGGGAGTGCGGAAAGGCAAATGCAAGAGCGCCGATGGCAAAGAGATGCAGGACTATTGCGGTCGTGCCCGGTCCGGGCAGCATTGTCTTGTCCTGCTTCGCTTTAGCTGCATTTGTTCCGCGCCCGCAAGCTGAAGCTCAAATCGGCGCAAGATCAGGACATAAAGATATCCTTATATCCTGTCAAGCGGGCATGTGCGCGCTGCGCAAAAGCGCTGGCGTGGCAGGCTTTAGTGGCTAGTCTGGCCGCCATGCGCACCACCACTCTCCTTGCCCTTGTCGGCCTTGCCACACTCCTTTCGGGCTGTGTGTCCGTGCCAACGCCCATGACCGACCCGCGTGAGCGGGGGCCGTTCATGCCGCAATCGCAAATGCCGCTCATGCCCAATATCGCCCGCATGGCCCCCAGCGAGGGATGTCAGGGCGAGCCCTTGAGCGCGGTAGAGGCTCCCTTGCCCGAATACCCGGCGCGCGGCTGGGCCAGAGGCGAGCAGGGCTGGTCCATTGTCCAGTTCGACGTGGACGGGTCCGGCGCGGTGGAGAATGTGCGCATTGCGCAAGGCGTGCCGGGCCGCTTCTTTGACCGCGAGGCCCGCCGCGCGGTGGAACAATGGCAGTTCGCGCCCCTCTCCGAAGGCGCGCACCTGACCGGCTGCACGGTGATGTTCGAGTTTGTACTCGGACAGGTGCGCATACGCTGATAACGTCTCCTCGCGCCGGGATTCACCTTCCGTTAAAGTGGTGATTCGACCGGCCGCACTGACACGCAATGGCCACGTGTCTGTTTGCCGTGGCCGCGCAGTGAAGGGGGCATGCCATGATGGCCACCGAGCCGGCTCAGCTGGCAACGTTGATCGTTACCGGCGGCGCGGTGGGTTTCGCCGTGGCGACCGCTCTGTGGGCCTGGCGGCTGACAGAGGGTGTGCGCGCCGCAAGGTCTCACTGGCAAAAGCGCGTCGCCTGGCTGGAAGACCGGCTCTCGCGGGCAGACAGCGTTTTCGGCGCCCATCCCGGCCTTGTTCTGGTCTGGGAAACACCGCCTGACCCTGACGCCGCCGGCTGGTCCTCTCCGCGCGTTTATGGCTCACCCACCGCCCTTGCCTCTCTGGTCCAGTTTGCCGATCTGGGTTCGGGCGTGATGAACGAGCCTGATCCCGCCACAGCCCTTCTGGACGGCATTGCTGACTATGAGGCGCGCTCGGCGGGCGGCGTGGAGACCACGCTGCGCCAGCGCATGGGCGATCTGATGCGCGAGGGCAAACCCTTCTCGCTCACCGTGTCCGGCCCGTCGGGCCGCTTTATCGAGGCCGATGGCCGCCCCGCCGGATCACAACTTGTATTGTGGATCGCCGATGCCACCATTCGCGGGCTGGAAGAGTCCGGCGCACGCGGACGGCTGGAAGAGGCACGCTCGGTCGTGGCCGATGATCCGCTGGCCTTCCTCGACATGCTGGGCAAGGCCCCCTTCCCCTCCTGGCGCATCAGCGCATCGGGCCGGCTGCACTGGGTCAATCCGGCCTATGTGGAGGCCGTTGAGGGCAAGAGCGCCGCAGACGTTATCGACCGCCAGCTATTGCTGGAGCCGGGCCTGCCCGCGCAGGCCGGAGAGGCGCTCAAAGCCAGCGCGCCCGTCGCCCATATCCGCGGCGCGGTCATCAAGGGCGAACGCCGGGCGCTGGACGTGGTGGTGTTCCCGATCTCTGGCGGTGTGGCCGGCGCCGCCTTTGACATCACGCGCGGCGAAGAGGCGCGCGCCGCGCTGAAACGCTTCCGCGAGGCCCATGACGAGACGCTCAACCACATGGCCGAGGCGGTCGCCATTTTTGACCGCACCAAGCAGCTCATCTTCTACAACCACGCCTTTGCCCGCCTGTTTGCGCTGGAAGAGGCGGTGCTCAATGACCGGCCCTCACACGGCGCATTGCTGGACCGGCTGCGCGAAGACCAGCTTCTGCCCAACCCCGCCAATGCCGACTACAAGAGCTGGAAGGCGGGCGAGCTGGCCTATTATGAGCGCCCGCCCGGCACCGAGACACCAGACGAGCTGTGGCCGCTGCCCGACGGGCGCACCTTGCGCGTCGCCCGCCAGCGCCATCCGCTCGGCGGCGTGCTGCTGATCTTTGAAGACATGACCGATCAGCTGGCCCTGCAGGCGCGCTACAACACCCTCATCAAGGTGCAGCGCGCCACGCTGGACCGCCTGCACGAGGCGGTGGCGGTGTTCGGCCCCGAAGGCGAGCTGCAGCTGCATAATCTGGCGTTCGAGACGCTGTGGAAGCTGGATTCCGCTGCGCTGGAAGGGGCGGACTTCACCGCGATTGCCGAAACATGCCACGCCCTCCATCCCGACAAGGAATCCTGGGCGACGCTGAAGGCGCGGATCACCGATACCTCGCCGGATTCGCGCACCGCCAAGACCGGAGAGATACGCCGCGCCGATGGCTCGGTGCTCACCTGGCTCAGCCGCCCGCTGCCCGATGGCGCAACCCTGATCGCGTGGGACGACATCACCGATACCCGCCGCGTGGAAGACGCGCTGCGCGACCGCGCCGAGGCGCTGGAAGCCTCTGAAAAGATCAAGACCGGCTTTGTCGGCCATGTCAGCTATCAGCTGCGCACGCCCCTGACCACGATTGGCGGTTATGCCGATCTGCTGGCGGGCGGATTTGCCGGTGAGCTAGGCCCGCGCCAGAAAGACCCGATTGCCGCCATCCAGACCGCCTCGGCCCAGCTGGCCAAGCTGATCGACGATATTCTGGATATTGCCGCCATTGATGCCGGGCAGCTGGAGCTGGATCTGGGCGATACGCGCCTCGATGCGCTGGCCAGCGACGCGGCCGAGCTGGTCATGCCGCGCGCCGAACACGCCGGGATCAAGCTGAGCATCAAGACCGGAAAGGCCGAAGAGCCGGTGCGCGCCGATGGCGGACGCCTCAAACAGGTGCTCTACAACCTGCTGACCAACGCGCTCGACCATGTCGACCAGGGCGGCAAGATCGAGATCGGGGCCGAGATCAAGGGCGGCGATGCGCGCCTGTGGGTCTCTGATAATGGCGCCGGTATCGACAAGGACAAGCAGGCAAGCGTGTTTGAACGCTTTGAACGCGGCCAGTCCAACCGCGCCGGGGCGGGCCTCGGCCTTGCGCTGGTAAAGGAAATCGTGCGCCTGCATGGCGGCTGGGTGGAGCTGGACTCCACGCCTGGACGCGGCACGAAAGTGACCTGCCATCTGCCGGTCAACGCGCCGCTGGACCATGCTGCGCCGGAGCTGGACCTTGCCAGCGCCCGCAAGGAACGCAGCAAGGGCTGATCAGTTCAGCGCCTCAGCCACCATGTCTGGATGGCGGGCAATCACCTGCACATAGGCAATCGCAAAATCGGGCGCGGTAACGCGCGCCTGCTCCCAGTCACGCAAGGTGCCAACCGGCACCCGGAAACGCTGGGCGAACTCGGCCTGCGACAGGCCGAGATTATTGCGCGTCTGCCGGATCAGCCGGGCGCGCCGCCCGCGCTTCATGCCCTCGGCAGAGACGGCGAAATCCTCGTCATCCATGGGATCAGCCGGCAGAATGATAGGCTCTTTCTTCACCGGGATTACTCCTGCCTTCCCCGGAGTATACGGAAATTCCGCACCCGAGGAAAGCCAGCCCCCTAAACCCGCAGCTCCCCGCTTTCGATGGCCGCGCGTATCTCCGCCGTCAGCGGCACATAGGCACCCTGCTCGGGATGATCGATATAGAGCGGTTCGGAGATTTTCGCCGGATCCCAGCCTTCCGCGACCAGATCGGTCTTTTTCAGCTTGAACGTGCCGGTAGTGTGCTCTGACGGGTCTTCCTGGTGGATGCGCACAAAGAGCGGGCGGGCATAGGCCGGCAGCTCCTTGGTGACATGGGCGTGGACAGCCGCCAGATCGAAATCCTTGTTCACCACCAGAGCAGCCATGCCGGCCTTGCCGGGATAATCAGCCACCGGCACGCCATAGATATTGGCCTGCACGATGCCGGCGGCCATGCCCATGATCTCGGCCACTTCCGAGGTCGCGACATTCTCCGATTTCCAGCGGAAGGTGTCGCCCACCCGGTCGATGAAGTAGAAATAGCCTTGCGCATCGCGCTTCATCAGATCGCCGGTGCGGAAATACAGATCGCCCTTCTTGAACACGTCGCGCAGCAGCTTCTTTTCGGTGGCTTCCTTGTCGCCATAGCCGTCAAAGCGGTAGCGCGCATCATCGGGGCGTATCTCGCCAATGGCCTCGCCCACCTCGTCCGGCCCGCACGGGATGCAGCGCCCCTTGGCGTTGCGCACCGGCGCTTCGGAATCGAGGTCAAACTTCACCAGAGCCGAGTTGAACCGGCTTTTCAGATAGGGCGGCACACGGCCAATGGAGCCCGGCTTGGAATCGAGATTGAGGAAGCTGACATTGCCTTCCGTCGCGCCATAGAACTCCATGATGCGCTTGATGCCGGAGCGCTCCACAAAGCGCGGCCAGACATCAGGGCGCAGCCCGTTGCCGATGGCGATGCGTATCTTGTGCTTCTTCTCCTCCGGCACCGGTTCTGCGGCCACCAGAAAGCGGCACAGCTCGCCGACATACATGAACATGGTCGCACCATGCTCGGCGGCATCGGCCCAGAAGGCGCTGGCGGAAAACTTGCGCCGTACGATCAGCGCCCCGCCCTTGGACAGCGCGCAGCCCACACCGCAAAGCCCGCCAGTGGCGTGATAGAGCGGCAGCACCATCATCATGCGGTCTTTCGGCGAAGCGTTGGACGCCACCGCAAAGCCCTGCAGATAGTAGAGCGAGCGCGTATGGGCGACGATCGCCGCCTTGGGCAGGCCGGTCGTGCCGGAGGTGTACATTTTCAGGCACGGGTCTTTGGCCAGCAGGTGCTCGCGGTGCTCGCGACCGGGGCGCACATCCGAGACGGCGGCAAGCGCACCGGACAGATCCTGCCCGCCGGGGACGGTTGTGGCATCGCCATCAAAGATCCAGGGCGTGATGGCCCCGATGGCCTCGGCAGAGGCCGCATAGGCGGCGCTGAGCTCGCCCTCGATAATGGCATGGCCGGCCTCGGCGATGTTCACCCCGTGGGCGAGCGCCTTGCCCGTCACCTGATTGTTCAGGAGGGCAGCGATCACGCCCACTTTCGACAGGCCATACCAGAAGGCGATGTATTCCCAGCGATTGCCCATATAGAGCGCAACCGTGTCGCCGGGCTTGATGCCGCTGGCCAGCGCCCAGTTGGCGACCCTGTTCGCAAACGCATCAAACGCGCCATAGCTGATCGTGGAACCGTCTTCCAGGATGAAGGCTGGCCGCGTCTTGTGCGCATCGACATTGCGCTCGATCAGATCAGGGGTGAGATCGGTCGAATCCGGGGTAATGGATTTGAGCGTCTTCAGGAGCCGGATCAGCTCCTTGGTGTAGAAAATTTCACGCCGGATCGCGCTGAAAAAACCCATCTCGTCTGATCTCCCGCTGACCGCCTCTTACCGGGCGAAACCTCGACAGTAATTGGCGCGGGATGCGGGTCAAGGCGAAGGCGTGTGCACCGTACTGCGCAGCGCAGCAAATGCAGCAGAAACTGTAATCGCCCCTACTGTCATAAAATAAAAACATGCATGCATCCCTGTGCCAGCAGGTTAATCCGTAAATTTGGTGGGGAATTAGACGGGGAGTATATGTTAGACGGGGAGTATATGATTGTCGGAGGAAAATGGGGCCCGGCGTGAGGGGACGCCAGGCAGGTGGGGGCCAGCGCTGCGGGCTTTGAGGCTGCGCAGCAATATGAAGCAGGACGATGCGGCGAGCCGGTTACAGGTCAGCCAGTCCTATATCTCACGGCTGGAAAACGGCGTAATCGAGCCGTCACCGGATATTGTCTCACGCCTGCGCGAATTGCTGCAAAATCCGGTTCACCGCCCCCTGGTGGACCAGCTGCGCGCCATTGTACGCCATTCGCCGCATGCGGTGGCGCTGCTGGCATACCGGGACGGCGCTGTGTCTGTGATAGAGGCCAGTTCCCGCTATCGGCAGGCCGTGCCACCCTTCGAAGCCTACAGGCCAGGCATGGAAATAGCCGATTCGTTGGGTCAGGCCGTGTCGGACATCGTTCGCGAAGTCCTCTCATGCGGCGCGTTCGAGGGTGAAGTCGCGTGCATGGAGCGGGTCTGGCAAGCGCCGGTCGAGAACGAGTTGCGCTACTTCCATTCGGTGCAGACCCCGGTATTTACCGGCAGTGACTGGCTGGTGCATTCAGCGACCGCCGCCATGAGCCCCGCCGGTTACGAAGCCTTCCTGACCCGGAATGGCGGGCCGGCGCTTGTGCACCATTTCTGACCGGCCAGACCTGCCCGGCCCCTGTGAAACACAGGGCAACCGCATGAATTTATTTATGCATGGGGATCGGCCCGATAATTTATCACCGGTTAACCATGCGGCCCAAACCTCGCCTGTGACGCGAAAAATCGCGCACGCCGGGGAGGCAATCATGGACGCAGGATTTATTGAGAGCAGGACCGGGTTCCTGGCGCTGGACGACCCACGCCGGGCCACTTTGCGCGCGATGGCGCCGCAGATCACAGCCGCTCTGCCAGAGGCGCTGGACCGCTTCTACGAAGTCATTTCGGACAATCGCGAAACCGCGCAGCATTTCCGCGACACATCACACCAGGCCAGCGCCCGCGACCGGCAGATGGCGCACTGGAAGGGCATTCTGGAGGCCCGTTTTGACGATCATTACGCGCAGGCCGTACGCCGGATCGGCCTGGCCCACAGCCAGCTCGGCCTGTCTCCGCGCTATTATATCGGCGGTTACGCCCATCTCGCCGCCGATCTGATAAAGGCGGCCGTCAACAGCGCGACAGGCAAGCTGCCCTTTGCCAGAGGCCGCGCCGATGACCAGATAGACGCGCTGGTTCGCGCCATTTTTCTGGACCTCGAACTGGTCATCTCGATCTATCTGGAAGAGACCGAAGCAGAGGCGCGGCGCACGCGCGAGGCGCTGGCATCCGAACTGGAAACCGGTATCGCGGCCATGGCCGACAGGCTGGCCGGAGCCAGCGCCGAGCTCGATCACGCGGCCTCAACCGTTCTTGAGGCTGTTGAAGCCACCCGCGGCGAGGCGACCAACGCAGCATCGGGCGCAGAGCAGGCGGTTGCAAACGTCAAATCGGTGGCCGCTGCATCCAGCCAGATCGGCGCAGCATCCGGCGAGATCGCCACGCAGGCCGGCGGCCAGGTGCGCATTGCGACCGAGGCGGTGGAAAAGGCCGCCGAGGCAGCCACCCAGATCACCGAGCTGGATGAGGCCGCGCGCCAGATCGGCAGCGTTGTCAGCCTGATCCGTGATGTCGCCGAGCAGACTAATCTGCTGGCCCTGAACGCCACCATTGAAGCGGCCCGGGCCGGGGAGGCCGGCAAGGGATTTGCGGTCGTTGCCTCGGAGGTGAAATCGCTCGCCGAACAGACCGCAAAAGCCACAGCGGAAATCAGCGGGCGCATCGAAACCATACAGAGCGCTACCGGCGCTGCCGTCGCGGTCGTCAGCGATATCCGCAAGGTGATCGACGAGGTGAGCGAAGCGGCTGCGGCCATCGGCGCGGCGGTAGAGGAACAGTCCGCTGCGACCGGCGAGATCACCCGCAATGCCGATCAGGCCGCTTCGGGCAATCAGGCCGTCGCCATCTCCATCGCCTCGGTGGAAACACAGATCGGGTCAGCAGCGCAGGCCGCGCAGTCGGTATCGCAAGGCTCGGCAGCCATCCGCGAGCATTCCGGCGGAATCAACGATCAGATCGCCAGCTTCCTGCAAAAGATAAGGGCCGGATAGCCGCCCATCCACAAGGACCCCATTTCATGTTCCTCACCCGTCTCGTCTATCACAGCCTGGCCGATTTTGCTGACAGTTCGGGAAGCGCATCCGACGAGATGGGCCGCATATTATCGGCGGGGCTAAGGAACAACCCGCCCCACGGGCTGACGGGCGTGCTGGCGGTTGATGGCGACCGCTTCCTGCAGGTGATGGAGGGTTCGCGCAGCGCGGTCTCCTCGACCTTCCGGCGCATCGCCGCCGACAGCGCCCATCGCGCGCTGGAGATCGTGTTCTGCGGGGAGGTGGATCAGCGCTGCTTTACCGACTGGTCCGTTGCCATCCTGCGTGAAGAGACCCTGCCGGCCGCAGAGGGCCGGGCGGTGGACTATGACCACATCACCGCCGACGGCCTTGTCGAGCGGGCAAGGCGGATACGCGAGACGGGCCTTATCGCGCGCCGGGACACGATGCAGCCCGTCTTCTCGTAGAGACCATACCGGCCTACCAGCGGGCCGCTTCCTCGCTGGAGCCGCTATCGCCTTCATCGCCCAGCGACATCTCGTGCCACATGGCGTTGAGAATGGCGAACGAGCAGGCGAGGCCGATACCCAGTACCCAGGCAAAATACCACATGGTTCGAACTCCTTATCGCGCTAGTAGTAATCGCCGCCGCTGGTCACATCCTCGGTCGTCACCCGGCCCCACATCACCTTGAAGGCCCACGAGGTGTAGGCGAGGATGATGGGCAGGAAGATCGCGGTCGTGATCAGCATGATGAACAGGGTGAGATGGCTTGATGAGCTGTTCCACACGGTCAGGCTGGCATTGGGCTGAATGCTCGATGGCAGGATGAAGGGGAACATGGACAGCCCCGCCGTCGAGATGATTCCGAAGGTGGAAAGCTTCGAGCCGATAAAAGTGATGCTCTCCGACTTCAGCCGTAAACCCGCCAGCGCGGCAAACGCCCCGCCAAAACCCAGCACAGGTGCCAGTATCATCCAGGGATGGGCGGCATAATTGGACAGCCACGCGCCCGCCGCCGCCACCGTTTCGGTGCGCAGGGGATTGGACGGGCCTGCCGGGTCCACATCGCCCACTTGCGTAAAGCCGTAAGGGCCATAGGCCATTACCAGCCCGCCAACGGCAAACAGCACGATCGAGGTGATGGCGAAGATGGGGGCAAGCGCGCGTGCGCGGTCCCGCACCGGGCCATACTCGGCCTTCATCGACAGCCAGGCCGCACCGTGCAGCCCCATCATCGTCACCGACAGCGCGCCGCACACCAGCGCGAACGGGTTGAGGAGGTCGAAGAACGAACCATCCCAGAAGGCGCGCAGATCATCGTCCAGCCGGAAAGGCAGACCCACCAGCACATTGCCGACCGCCACCCCGAAGAGGAGCGCCGGGACAAACCCGCCGGTAAACAGCGCCCAGTCCCACATGGCCCGCCAGCGCTTGTCTTCCCGCTTGGAGCGGTATTTGAAGCCGACAGGGCGCAGTATCAGCGCGGCCAGCAGCACGAACATCGCCAGGTAAAGCCCGGAGAACGAGACTGCATAGACCAGCGGCCAGGCGGCAAAGATCGCCCCGCCACCCAGAATGAACCAGACCTGATTGCCTTCCCAGGTCGGCCCGACCGTGTTGATCGCAACCCGGCGTTCAGCATCGGTCTTGGCCACGAAGGGCAAGAGGCCAGCCACGCCAAAATCAAACCCGTCCGTCGCGGCAAAGCCGATCAGGAGGACGCCCAGCAAGCCCCACCAGAGGACGCGCAGGACTTCATAAGAAATCGGGATTTCCATCTTGCAGCTCTCCTATTCGGCCGGAATGGGCGTCATGCCATCGCTGGCGACGGGCTTGTGGGTGGGGCGGCGCGCCACATCACCGCCCTTGCCCGCATAGGGGCCCTTGCGGATGAAGTGCAGCATCAGCATCACCTCGACCACCGCCAGCGCGCCGTAGAGCACGGTGAAGCCGGCAATCGTCATCCATATCTGCGTGGCATTGAGGCTGGAGACGCCAAGGAAGGTCGGCAGCATGCCCTCGATGATCCAGGGCTGGCGGCCATATTCGGCCAGCAGCCACCCCAGCTCCGCCGCCACCCAGGGCAGCGGCAGGGAGAACAGCGCCACCCACAGGAACCAGCGCGTCTCGTGTTTTCGCAGCGTGCAGAGCACAAAGGCGGTGCCAAACAGGAGGATCATGTAGAGGCCAATCCCCGCCATGAAGCGGAAGGACCAGAACAGCACCGGCACGTCGGGAATGGTATCGAACGCGGCCTGACGGATCTGCTCTGGCGTCGCGTCTCGCGGGTCTTCCAGATAGCGCCGCAAGAGGAGGGCGTAGCCCAGATCGAACTTCGTCTCCTCAAACTGCGTGCGCGCTTCGATATCGTTCTCGTCGGCCCGCAGCCTCTGCAGCGCGTCATAGGCGATGAGGCCATTCTCCACGCGCGTCTCGGCCTGGGCGACGAGCGGCAATATGCCCTCCACCTCCTGGTCCAGCGAGCGCGTGGCGATAAGGCCCAGCACCCAGGGAATATCGACGGCGAAATGCGTGGTCTGGTTTTCGACGTCCGGGAAGCCAACCAGGGTGAGCGGGGCAGGCGCCTCGTGCGTCTCCCACATCGCTTCCAGCGCGGCGAGCTTCATGCGCTGGTTGTCGGTGAGCGCATAGCCGCTCTCATCGCCCAGCACCACGACCGAGAGCGAACCCATCAGGCCGAAGGCGGCCGCCACCGTCATCGAGCGCTTGGCAAAGCCGCGATGCCGGCGCTGCAAGAGGAACCAGGCCGAGATCGCCAGCACAAAGAGCGCGCCGGTGACATAGCCGGCCGCCACCGTGTGGACGAATTTCGCCTGCGCCACCGGATTGAAGAGCACGGCCATGAAGTCGACGACTTCCATGCGCATCGTTTCCGGATTGAACTCGGAGCCCACCGGGTTCTGCATCCAGCCATTGGCGATGAGGATCCACAGCGCGGAGAGATTGGTGCCGATGGCCATGAACCAGGTGACGGCCAAATGGGCCTGCTTGCTCATCCGGTCCCAGCCGAAGAAGAACAGGCCGACAAGCGTCGCTTCCAGGAAGAAGGCCATCAGGCCCTCGATCGCCAGCGGCGCGCCGAACACATCGCCCACATAGTGGGAGTAGTAGGACCAGTTCATGCCGAACTGGAACTCCATCGTGATGCCGGTGGAGACGCCGAGCGCGAAATTGATGCCGAACAGCGCGCCCCAGAATTTCGTCATGTCCTTCCAGACCTGACGGCCGGTCATCACATACACGCTCTCCATGATGGCGAGCATGAAGGCGAGGCCCAGCGTGAGCGGCACGAACAGGAAATGGTACATGGCTGTCAGCGCGAACTGCCAGCGTGATAGGTCGGCAACTTCCATGTCGATCATGGAAAAACTCCCCGCAGCGATAGGTGCAAACCCCTATGGGCAATTCCCATAGCTGATTTGCGGACTTTTATCCCTATGCACGTTCGGGTTTTTTGTGGATAGCGCGCATTGTGACGCAGGGCAGGAATGTCGCAGGGGGGTGTCATCCTCCGGCCGCGCAGCGGTCCGGGGGGGCCATGCCTCCGGCCAGCGAGACGCAAAAGACTGGACCCCGGCTCGGAGGCCGGGGACCCGGTTGAGAGGAATGCGCATCGACCGGCACCACCAGCTAATCGCCGGACCTTGGAAACCGCGGTCCCGGCCCCCGAGCCGGGACCCACATCCGCGTTTCACCGACGAAAGCCGGTGCCCAGTCTTTTTCTGGATCCTTAGCTTGCGCCGGGAAAACGCGAGGGAGGAAGCATCAGAGAAGCCGACACGAAGCTCCCTACCCCTCGTCATTCCGGGCGCACCCCGGACTTGATCCGGGGGAGACCCGGAACCCAGACTTATTAGCTCCGCAGCCCATCCGGGCTGCGATGTTCCGCGAATACCCGCCTGCGCGGGCACAGGCAGTCGCGGGCGCGCGTTCGCGCTCTTCGAACCGCGAAGCAGTCCGCAAGGCCGACCGGCCGCCGGGCACTGCCTGTCCCCGGCTTGATCGGGGATTGCCCGCAGCGACGCGGATGCGCGGAGCATCACAAGAATCTCTAGGTTCCAGATAGCCCTTCGGGCTTCTGGAATGACGAGGTGGAGAAGCCGCGCCCTAAAGACGCCGCGCCGCAGCCCCCTACCCTTTCGCCTCTTCATACGCCCAGTCAAGCCAGGGGCAGAGCGCGGCAATGTCGTCGGCATCAATGGTCGGGCCGCACCAGATGCGCAGGCCCGGCGGGGCCTTGGGATAGGGCAGTATGTCGAGCGCCGCGCCCTCGCGTTCGAGAAGTTGCGTCATGCGCCGGACCAGACCGCGCAGTGCATCCTCATCCATGCCGACACGAAGATCCCTACCCCTCGTCATTCCGGGCGAGCGGTGAGCGAGACCCGGTAAAGGCAGATCAATTCATTGTACTGGCGGCTGCTTCACTTTATCTTTCAGCGGCATGATAGGAGCTTGAGAGCGCTATGAGCAGGAAATTCCTGGTTGCGACGGATTTGTCAGAGCGCTCCGCGAGAGCTCTGCAGCGGGCGCTCGCTCTGGCTTCGGTGGAAACGGCTTCCATCCGGCTTCTGCATGTCATTGATGATGACCAGCCTGCAGCGCTGATTGACGCCCAGCGTGACAAGGCGCGTCAATATCTCGGTCAGATGGTTGCCAGAGAGGCAGGTCCCGGTCAGACAATCGAGATCGTTGTCGAGGCCGGAGAGGCCCACACAACTATCAACCGTCAGGCGCAGGCCTTCGGCGCCGATCTCATCGTCTTGGGAGCCCATCGCAAGAACATCCTTCTCGATCTTTTCCGCGGAACGACTATCGAGCGCGTCCTGCAGACCGGCTCGACACCCGTGCTGGTTTGCAATCTGCCTGCGGCGGAGCCACATGACCGTGTTCTGGCGGCTGTCGAGCTGAACCAGAATTCGATTGATGCAATCGAAGTGGCGTTCGATCTTGGCCTTGTGCGCAAGGCCAAGATTACCGTAGCACACGCATATTCAAGTCTTGAGACAACACAGATGGCTTATGCCGGGAGAACTGAAGAGGAAATTCACCGTCAGCACAGCGAAAAAGAAGCCGATATTGCCGACAGATTATACCATCTTGTCTCCGGCACTCAGCTCGGAGCACTTGATTATGCGCTGGTCATCGAAGAGGCTGTACCCGCCCAGCTGCTGATCCGCATTGCAGGGCAGACTGGCACCAGCCTTACCATTATCGGAACTCGCAGTTCCAGTAGTCTGGAGCGCTTTTTCCTCGGCAGTGTAGCCAAGGCCGTCCTTCGCCAGGGACATGGAGATATACTTGCAGTACCTCCTCCCGCGAAGCCAATACCATGACAAAGAAAGCGGCAAATGGAAAGCATTAATCTTGTAAACAGCTTTCTTCTGATCGGCTCAATTTTTGTAATATTTGGTATATTCTCCAGCCTGCTTGCAAAAAAGTTCAGCGCACCTCTGCTTCTTATATTTCTTGTCATGGGCATGCTCGCCGGTGAAGACGGTATCGGCGGTGTAGCTTTCAATGACTATCAGCTGGCCTATCTCGTGGGCTCCTTCGCCTTGGCCATCATTCTCTTTGATGGAGGCCTGAGAACACGCCTGTCGGCGTTCCGGGGCGTGTTCGCCCCGTCCATGATGCTGGCCACCATCGGCGTGGTCCTCACGTCAGCCCTGTTGCTGGTTCCGGCGATCCTCATTTTCGACCTCTCCCCGATCGAGGCACTCTTGCTCGGCGCGGTCGTTGCCTCCACGGACGCGGCAGCGGTCTTCTTTCTCCTGCGCGCCGGCGGGCTGAGACTTCGTCACAAGGTGGGGTCTACGCTGGAGATCGAGTCGGGCACGAATGATCCCATCGCGATCTTTCTCACCATGGTTCTCGTGCAACTGGCGGCCACCGGCGGTGTGCTCTCGTTTGCCGTACTCGGTCAGCTTGTCCAGCAGGCCGCGCTGGGGGCAATAGGCGGGGCCGTCGGCGGTTTCCTGGCGCTTTACACGCTCAACCGGGTCACCCTGCCCGGCGGGCTTCATCCCATTTTCGCGATCGCTTTCGCGGTGTTGATATTCTCCATCACCGCGCTTCTCGGCGGAAGCGGTTTTCTGGCTGTCTTCATTGCCGGGCTGATACTCGGCAATAATCCGGTGCGCGCCTTCCCGAGCATCATCAAGTTTCACGATGCGATGACTTGGCTGGCGCAGATCGTCATGTTCATCGTCCTTGGACTTCTGGTCACGCCCAGCCAGCTCCTCCTCTATGCGCCGTCCGCGATCCTGTTCGCCCTGGCTCTCATCTTCTTTGCCCGGCCTCTGGCGGTCTGGCTGTGTCTGGCCCCCTTCAAGTTCAGCACCAACGACAAGCATTTCATTTCATGGGTGGGACTGCGCGGCGCGGTCAGCATCTTCCTTGCCGCCATACCGATGCTGACCGAACTGCCCAATGCCGAGCTCTATTTCAATGTCGCCTTCTTCGTCGTTCTGGTGTCGCTGCTGGTTCAGGGCTGGACCATCAACCTGGCGGCACGGCTGACCAAGGTCGCCCTTCCCGGCCTCATGGCGCAGGTCCACCGGGTAGAGCTGGACCTGCCGGGCCAGACGGAACTGGAACTGGCGGGATACTGGGTTGCCTCCGATTGTGACATCCTCAGTCACGGCGTCATCCCCAGCTGGGCCAACCTGACCCTGGTGGTGCGCAAGGACGAGGTGCTCAAGGCGCATGAAGCGGGCAGCCTTCAGCCCCATGACTACGCCTATTTTCTGGTCAAACCGGAAAAGGCACAGCGTCTCGACCAGCTTTTTGCCAGCCGTGACAGCCTGGGCGGCGAGCCGCGGCGACTCTTCCAGAAGCACACTGTGGCGGGCAGTCTGAAACTCGAAAAGGCGAAAAAGATCTACGGCCTGCCTCTCTTTGGGGAAGACGGGTCGCTGTCCATCGATGAATTTGTCAGACTACGCAAAGGCGAAGACATCGAATCCGGCCAGCGCATCCGCCTGGGAACCAACGCGGTTATCGTGCGCGAGATCAGCGCGGGCGTCGTGGTGAAAGCCGATCTGTTTATTGATACCTCGACCAGACAACAGAAGGCCGGCAGGCTGAAGCGGACCCAGAAGTTCGTACGCAAGGAAGCGATCGAGATGGTCCAGGCGCTTTCCAGGATATTCCGGAAAAAGGACAGGGACTGAACACAGGTACGGGCAGGCCATGGCCCGAAACGCAAGCGGCACCCCCCGATTCTGGCCACAAATGTGGCCCCGCAGCCCCCTACTCTCTTGCCTCTTCATACGCCCAGTCGAGCCAGGGGCAGAGCGCGGCGATGTCGTCGGCATCAATGGTCGGACCGCACCAGATGCGCAGGCCCGGCGGGGCCTTGGGATAGGGCAGTATGTCGAGCGCCGCGCCCTCGCGTTCGAGAAGCTGCGTCATGCGCCGGACAAGGCCGCGCAGCGCCTCCTCATCCATGCCGGCCGTGTCCGGCCCGGCAAATTTCAGCGTCACCGACGTGTTGGAGCGCACCGCCGGGTCTTCGGCCACCAGCTCGATCCAGGGGGTCTTCTCCGCCCAGCTTTCCAGAACGGCAAGACTGGCACGGGAGCGCGCAATCAGGCCGCAAAGCCCGCCCTCTTTCGCTGCCCAGCGCAGGGCATCGAGAAAGTCTTCGGTCGCCAGCAGGGAGGGCGTGTTGATGGTGGAGCCCTCAAACATCGCCGATTGCTCGTCACTGGCACCAAAGAGCGACAGGACAGACGGCACCGGCCATTCCGGCCGCCAGCTTGCCAGACGCGCGCGGGCGCGCGGTGACAGCACGACCATGCCGTGCTGCGCCTCCCCGCCGAGGCATTTCTGCCAGGAGAAGGTGGTGACATCGAGCTTGTCCCACGGCAGATCCATCGCGAAGGCCGCCGAGGTGGCATCGCAGAATGTCAGCCCCTCGCGCTTGTCGGAAATCCAGTCTGCATGCGGCACTTTCAGGCCCGCCGCCGTGGCATTCCACGTAAACAATATGTCGCGCGCCGGATCAGCCTGTGAGAGGTCTGGCAGCGTGCCATAGGGCGCATGAAACACCCGCAAATCGGGCAGTTTCAGCTCGTTTTGCGCGTCTTTCAGCCAGCGCTCGCCAAACGCATCCCAGCTGAACACATCGACGCCCCGCGCGCCCAGCATGCTCCACATCGCCGCTTCGAACGCGCCCGTGTCCGACGCCGGCGCGATGAGGATGCGGTAATCAGCAGGGATCTCCAGAAGCGCGCCCGCGCGCTCAATCGCCTCGCCCAGCCTCTGCTTGGGCAGGGGTGCGCGGTGGCTGCGCCCCAGCGAACCGGTACCCACAGCCGAAATCTCCCAGCCCGGGCGCTTGCGGGTCGGACCGCAGGAAAAGCGTGGATCGGCGGGGCGGATGGAGGGCTGGCTGGGCATGGGGCAACTTCCGTGCTGACGGCGCTATCAATGATCGCTGGCGTAGGCCGCACACCCGCTTACGTCAAATGCTCAGTTTGCGGACGAGACCAGATTCCGGTTGAAACCGGCTTCAAGCGAATCCACGCTAGGGTTAATGGGTGGGCTGGTTTCAACCTGCAAGCGAATGGCGGGCCGCATTCTGGCCAGCGGGGCAGCCCTTTGCCTGAGCGCCTGCGACACGCTCAGCGCAGGGCTGACACCCGGTGTCGAGCCGCGTCTGGCATTGGCCGGCGAGACCCGGCTGCAGGCGCGCGTGCTGGCCCTGGCAGCGCCCGTTCTGACCGCCAATGCGGCCGCCTGCCCCCACACCCACCCTTTCACCGGACTGGTCACCACCCATATCGCCGACTGGCCGGGCAGCGAACGCGGCGCGCTGCAGGCGGCCATGGGCGCAGATCCGCGCCCGCGCATCTGGATCACCGCGCCGGACAGTCCGGCCACGAGAGCGGGGCTGCAACCGGGCGATATCCTGCTTGGCCTCAATGGGCGCTGGAGCCAGTCCAATGCGCGCTGGCACGATGATTTCCGCGCGCGCACCTTTCCCGCAGCCCTGCGGCGCGGGCCGGCCCGCCTGCGCGTGGAGCGCAGCGGTGAAAGCCTCGATCTGGTATTGACGCCCCAGCCCGCCTGCGCAGCCCATGTCCGTCTGGTGGCGGTGAACATTGCGGGCGGACGCCGCCAGAGCGTCTGGATCGCAGGCGACAGCCTGTTTGTCGCGCGCGACTTTGCCGTGTCAGCATCCGACATCACGCTGCAGCAATTCATGGCGCTCGCGCTCGCCCGCCATATCGCCCGCAGCCAGTCCCTGCCCGCGGTGCTGGCGCGCGCCCTGCAGGGCCCGGACCTTCTCAGCTTCACCCTTGGCTTTGACGCGATTGACCAGCTCGCCGGGCGCGGGCCGGATAACCGCCCGCCCCGCCAGCGGCGTCCGTCAGACACCGATATTCTACTCACCACGCTCCTGCTGATGCAGGCGGAGGCTTACGCCCCCTTGTCAGGCCCTGCCAGTCCGGCAAGCGCGGCCGCCAGCGGGCCGGAGGGCGTCTCTGACACCGGCTCCGGGCTAAGCGTCCAGCCATGATGGACAGGCCCCGCCCCTGAGCCAAAGCCCGGCGCGCGCCGTATCGCCTCGTGCAGATAATCGCCCGCCTCCTCCACCGCCTTGTCCAGCGGCACGCCCTGCGCAACCAGAGCGGCGATGCCGCTGGCGAGGGTACAGCCCGTGCCGTGCGTATGGCGGGTCTTGATGCGGGGGCGCGAGAAAATGCGCATGCCATTGCGCGTCACCAGCACATCGATCACCTGGGCCCCTTCCAGATGTCCGCCCTTGATGAGGGCTGCGCGCGCGCCAAGCTTCAAGAGCGCCTCGCCCGCCTCGCGCTGCCCGTCCACATCCTCGATTTTGATACCCGTCAGCGCTTCCGCCTCCGGCACGTTCGGCGTAATGAGCGTGGCCCGGCGCAGAAGCGTGGCTTTGAGCGCCTCCACCGCGCTGTCCTCGATCAGGCGCGCGCCGGAGCTCGCCACCATCACTGGATCGACGATGAGGGGGATCAGTTCGGCCCCCGCCTCGTCCAGCGCCGCCGCGACCGTGTCGATCACCTCCTTGCTGGCCAGCATGCCGGTCTTGATCGCGTCCGCGCCGATATCATCGAGCACTGCTGCGATCTGGCCGGAAATGATCTCCAGCGGCGCACCATGCACCGCTGTCACGCCCTTCGTGTTCTGCACGGTCAGCGCGGTGATCGCGCTCGCCGCATAGCCGCCGAGCGCCGTCACCGCCTTGATATCGGCCTGAATGCCCGCACCGCCCGAACTATCCGATCCGGCAATGATCAGCACGCGCCCTTGCGGCTCCGGCGGCAGATCGGTCTCGGTGGTGGTCATGGCGTCCTCATGGCTTGGCGTTTCACCTTCTTCTAGGAAAACGCGCACGCCCCGTCACCTTTCCCTCGCAACAGCTTTCGATTGTGGCAGACTGCACACCACGAACGAGGGGAGGCAGCCATGCTGGCCATTATCGCGGCCTTGTCACTCATGCAGGCGGGGGAAGACATGATTACCCGCGACGAGCTGGCCGCCATCGCGGATTGTGCCTCGCCGGTTGAATGTCTGGAGTTGACCGAGAGCAGCAGGCGCGAGTTGGTTAATCCACCAGCCTGGCATCTCACCGCCCGGGTTGCGCTGCGCCATTTCGGGATGGATGCGATAACCGAAATGGAGGCGTGGGCTGGCGAAGATCGCTCAAGGCGCCAGATCATCCGAAGCATCCTGTATCGCTGGCCGAATACCGATCTTACCGAACTCGAACGTGTCGCCGAACTGCTGTCGACTGACACTGTGCCGCACCTGCCCACGCTGCCGCCAGCCGATATGCCAGACGCCTTGCTCCCCTATCTTGAACGGCTGTCGGCAGACGCCCTAGCCCGGCGCTTTGGCTATGCCGAGCGGGAGCGGCTGTTGATGAGCTACGTGCCCCGTTCAGAGCCGTCGCAGGGAACACGGGCGTACACGATGAGCTATGAAGGCCGGCGCCCTCTGCAAGGAAACCCCTATCGCCTTGAAGATGCCTATCTGCTGGCCGACGACTGGACCCGCATTGCGCAGAACCCAGATGAGCCGATTGAGCGCCGCATCGCTGCGCTCCACGGGATTCGGCACCTGGGTCCGGACGCCTATGCGTTCATTCATCGTATTCGCACCCTGGAAGCCGGGGATCTGGGTGAACTTTCGCTGGCTGCCCGCCGGGCGGCGCTGGACCCCGCCGTGGCGGCGGACCTCGCCCGCGAATGTGCCAGCCTCGGCGAACGCCTCGCCACTACCCGTCCACGGCACGAAGCGGAACCGGGTGACGAACTCATGCATGCCTTGGACATGGAGGCAAGCTTTGAAGAATGCCTCACCGATCTTGCTGATTTCGGCACCGATGCCCGCGCTGCAGCGCCTTTGATCCGGCGATTTGCAGAGACTGATAATCTGCGCTTGCAGATACCCGCTATACAGACCCTTGGCGCAATCGGCGATGAGGCGTCTCGGCCCATGTTGCGGCGAAGGCTGCAGGATGCTGAATGGCAGAGCGTCTACGCCGCCGCCTTGGCACTCCGGCATATAGCAGAGCAGAGTGATCGCGAAGCGCTTCGTGATCTGGCGGCTCGCCATTGGCTCCCTGCTGTTCGTGAGGCTGCCTTGATGGCCGCTCGGAGCACACGCGTTGAACACCAAGGCACCGTCAACTTGGCTATCGATGTGATATATGCCCATGCGCGAACAGAGCCTCTGGATGGCGATGCCGCCCGCATCTGGTATCCGGAAATCTGGTTTGCAACGGAGTTGGGCATGCCAGTCATAAGGACCGCCTCGGAATGCAGGTCTGATGCTTTTCGCTTTCAAAATGTTGTCGTCCAAGGCAGTGAAGCCATGCCCTTGCTCCCAAGCGCCTACAATGGCGCGCCCGAGCTTCCCTTCGCGGGTGGCATGCTGGAAGACAGCAACCGGGGAGACTGGGGAGGGCAGCTCAACTGGCGGGAAGACGACACCCCGGCCCAGAAGGTTCTCATCCGCGACAACATCGTCGGCGTGGCAATAACAGACGCCAATACACTCATCGTCGCCACCGGCCGAGCCCATATGGCCAGCGTCACCGGCACTCTCTACCGCGTGGACTGGCGCGGCGATGACGACTGGACGGTCACACGCATTTCCACCTTGCCCAGCACCCCGCGCTGGCTGGCCCGGCTGGATGACGAGCGCTTTGCGGTGGCAACGGCCCATGGCCTGATCGTCTTCGACCGGGAGCGCGTTATCGGCCTCGGTCATTGCGAGCCCGGCCCGCCTACGGCGCGCAACTGACGCGGACCTGCCCGCTTGGCGCTGGCCCCGGCGCGTTCTAGCCTTTGATCGAGACAATCAGAACCGCCGGGGAGGGCCAGGCCATGAAACATCATCTCGCAGGGATTATGGGGGCGGGTCTGCTGGCGCTCGCGGCTTGCGCGCAGCCGCCCGCCACGCCGGACGCCATTGAGCCGAACCCCTCCACCCTGTCTGCAGAGGCGCTGGCCCTGACGCTTGGCGAGGCCATCCGGTTCGAGACCATTTCCGAGATGGGTAACCCGGACGCCAGCCGTGCCGAGTTCGACGCCTTCCGGGACTGGCTGGCGATGAGCTTCCCGCTGGTCCATGAGCGCATGGCCCCGGAAGACATCCTGCACGGCTCGCTCTGGTACACGCTGGAGGGGAGCAACCCCGCGCTCGACCCCATTGTCATCCTTGCCCATCAGGACGTGGTGCCGGTGGAGCCGGGCACCGAGGACCAGTGGGAGTATCCGCCCTTCTCCGGCACGCTTGCCGATGGCTATGTCTGGGGGCGCGGCGCGCTCGACATGAAGGGCTTCCTCGTGATGCTCATCGCCGCGATGGAGACCCTGCTGGAAGAGGGCTTCACCCCGGAGCGCACCATCCATATCGGGCTTGGCCATGATGAGGAGGTGGGCGGCACGGGAGCGATTGCCATGGCAGAGCGGCTGGAGACGCAAGGCCGCCGCGCCTGGTTCGTGCTGGATGAAGGCGGCACCTCGCTTGAGACCTTCCCGATGACGGACGGGCCTGTCGGCCTGATCGGCGTTGGCGAGAAGGGCTTTCTCTCCGTCGAGATCACCGCGCGGGCGCGCGGCGGGCATTCCTCCGCCCCGCCCCCGGAAACCGCCATTGGCCTGCTGTCGCGCGCGGTCAACGCCATTGTCGACAATCCGTTCGAGCACCGCATCGACCATCCCGTGCCGGACATGATGCGCGCGCTCGCCCCGGAAATGGACGGAATGGCGGGCTTCGTGATGGCGCGCCCGGTCCTCTTTGGCTCGGTCCTGCGCGGCCAGATGATGGAAGATGACGCGACCAGAGCCACGATCGGCACCACCATCGCGCCGACCATCATCACCGGCGGCACGGTCGCCAATGTGCTGCCGCAGGAGGCGCGCGCGACCATCAATCTGCGCCTGCACCCGCGCGACAGCGCTGAGAGCGCGCTTGCCCATATGCGCGGCGCGGTCCGCCATCTCGACGGCGTGACGATAGAGCCGGTAGGCCGTATCTCCGATGCGCCGCCGATCAGCGCCACCTCTGGCCGGGCATGGGAGATCATTGCGGGCGCAGCGTTAAGCCATCTGCCCGAAGGCGCGCCGGTCGTGCCGAACCTCCTGACGGCGGCCACGGACTCGCGCGCCTTCAAGGATGTGGCCGACCATATCTACCGCTACGCGCCCATGCGCATGGAGATGGATGATCTCTCGCGCATTCACGGCGATAATGAGCGCATCCGCATCGACGCCCTGCCCGGCATGGTCAGCTATTTCCGCACCGTGATCTCGCAGGCCGGGATGGAGGGGTAGCGCCCCTCTGGCAATTCTGGGCGGCTTCGCTAGACAAAGGCCCCTGAGACGCTGCGCCGCAGGGCGCGGGCGAGCGATATGCGTGATTAACGAGGCCGATGAGCAATCCTGCCCTCACAGCTGAAGACCGGCGTGCGCTGGGCGGCCTTCTCTCCACATGGGGGCAGGCCGGGCGCGGACCGTCGCTGGCCGCGAGCGCGGCAGGCATTGCGCAGTACGGCCTCTTTATCGGCTTTGCCGGCTTTGCCGCCAGCGCGATAGCCAATCTCGTCAATGGCGAGGATTTTCTCACCCCCGCCCTGTTCGCTGCCCTGTTCGCGTTTGCCCGCGCAGGCGCCCAAGCCTTCGAGACGCGCGCAGGCTTTGAGGCTGCTGCGCGGGTGAAGGCCCATGTGCGGGGCGAGGCGGCGCGCGCGCTCGCCGCCAAGGGCCCCGCCTTCACCGAACGGCTGGAGACGGGCGCAGCCGGCTCCGCCCTCACCGACGCGGTGGAGAAGCTGGAAGGGTATTTCGGGCGCTACCGCCCGCTCATGCCGGTCATCGCGGGCGCGCCCATATTGATGGTCGCCGCCGCCTTCACCCAGAGCTGGGTGGTGGGGATGCTGTTCATCATCACCGCGCCCCTGTTGCCGCTTTTCATGGCGATTGTCGGCGGCGCGGCGGCAGCGGCCAGCAAGGACCAGATCGCGGTGCTCGCCCGCCTCGCCGGGCGCTTCAATGACCGGCTGCAATCGCTCGCTTTGCTGAACGCGTTCAACGCCGCGCCGCGCGAGCGCGAGGGCCTCGCCGCTGCATCAGAAGATTTCCGCCAGCGCACGATGAAAGTGCTCCGGCTCGCCTTCCTCTCCTCTGCGATTCTGGAATTTTTCGCGGCCCTCTCGGTCGCGGCCATCGCGGTCTATGTCGGCTTCTCCCTACTGGGGGAGATGCCCTTCGAAACCGGCGAAACTGTCACCCTGCGCGAGGGGCTGTTTGTCCTTATCCTGGCACCGGAATTCTACATGCCGCTGCGGCGTTTATCCGCCGCCTATCACGACCGCGCCGACGCCGAAGCCGCCGCCGGGACTATAAAACCCCTGCTGGAATACCCGAAATCGGGTGTTTCCATAGTACCGTCCGCCCCCTTTCATACCTCACCCTCTCTGGACCTTACCCGCGTCTCGTGCGTGTACGAAGGTGGGCGCAAGGGGTTGAATCCCATCACGCTTTCGATTCCGGCGGGAAAGGTCAGCGTTTTGTGGGGTCCGTCGGGCTCGGGCAAGTCCACACTCCTCAAAATCCTGATGGGTTTTGCGCCTCTATCCTCCGGCGCGGTGCGGATAGACGGCGAGGCGATGGAGGCTCCGCTGGCCGGGCGCGCAGGCTGGATTGGCCAGAACCCGCGCCTGTTTCACGGCTCTTTGCGGGATAATATCACCCTGCATGACGGCTCTATCCCGGCAGAGATGATTGAGCGCGCGGTGGCAGAGGCCGGCGTCGCGGACTTCCTTATCCACCTGTCGGACGGTCTCGACACCCCCCTTGGCGAACGCGGATTTGGCTTGTCTGGCGGGCAGATACAACGAGTAGCTCTCGCGCGGGCGCTCGCCCGCGACATGAAACTTGTCCTCATGGACGAGCCGACCGCCCATCTCGATGGCGAGGCGGAGGCCCGCTTCCTGGAAGCACTTCTCTCCAACAAAAATGGGCGGACAATCCTCATCGCTACCCACAGCCCGGCCGTGCGCGCGATTGCCGACGAGGTGTTCGAGATCGCCGAGTTGCAAGAGGGCGGAGCGCCATGAAAACGCTCGCCTTTTTCCTTGCCCTCGCCCGGCCTGACCGCTGGTGGCTGCGCGCCGGGGCCGTGCTCGCCATCCTCACTTTGCTGGCCGGAATCGGACTTTTATCCCTGTCGGGATGGTTCATAACCGCCGCCGCTATCGCCGGTGCGGCGGGGCTGGGGCGCAGTTTCAACTATCTTTTTGCATCGGGCGGTGTGCGCGGATTTGCCATGGCACGTACCCTCGGGAGATATGCCGAGCGGCTGGCCACGCACGAGGCCACTTTCCGTATCCTCGCGCGCCTGCGCCTGTGGGTGTTTGACCGGGCCGCACCGCTAGTGCCTGCAGGGCTGGGCGGCTTGCGCGCAGGCGATCTTCTCTCGCGCGTGACCGGCGATGTCGATGCGCTCGACGGGCTCTATCTTCGGCTGGTAACCCCGGCGCTATCCGCGCTTTTTGGCGCGCTGGCAGTGGTGCTTATCCTCGCATTCACGGCCCCGGCGGCGATAT
Source organism: Glycocaulis sp. (assembly GCF_050485565.1). GTDB lineage: Bacteria > Pseudomonadota > Alphaproteobacteria > Caulobacterales > Maricaulaceae > Glycocaulis. The sequence goes on from NZ_JBJHBQ010000006.1 coordinate 116,164, forward strand.
TGCCCGTGATCGGGCTTTTTATCCTCTCTGGTGTGGGCCTGCCTCTCCTCGCGGCAAAACTTGGCCAGTCCGCCGGAGAAAATGTCACGCAGTCTGCCTCCGATACCCGTTCAGAGGCCGCTGACCTGATCGCCGGCATGGCAGAGCTCAAAGCCTATGGCGCTGAAACGGAAGTGCTTTCGCGCCTCGATAGGGCCAGCGACAGCTGGATCTCCGGCCAGCGCCGCCTTGCGGGACTGGCGCTGATGAATACCGCCGTACTCGCCTTTGCCGGTCCGGCCAGCTTCGTGGCCGGTTTCCTCAGCGCGGCGGCATCGGGCGCATCGCCGCCTTTGGCTGCATTGGCAGGCTTTATTGCCTTTGGATTATTCGAGGCGGCCGCCCCGCTTGTCCTCGCCGGGGAGCAGTATGGACGCACGCTCTCTGCCGCCAAGCGCCTGAAAGCGCTCGATGATCTGCGCCCTGCAATGGAAGAACCGGACACGCCTCTCCCCCTGCCCGATGGCCATGATGTGGTGTTCAGCTCGGTCGGATTTACCTATCCCGGCGGCCAGTCCCGCCCCGCCCTGCAAGATGTCAGCTTCACCCTGCCCGAAGGCGGGCGGGTAGCCCTTGTGGGCGCTTCGGGGTCTGGAAAGTCGAGTATTATCCGTTTGCTGATGGGCTTTTATGCTCCGGATAGCGGGGATATCCAGCTTGGCGGGACTGATCTTGCCGCCCTTGGCCCTGCGCGGACAAGGGAGCGTCTATCCCTTGTCGATCAGCGCGCCGATCTGCTCTCCACCACGGTGCGGGCGAACCTTCTGCTGGCCCGCCCCGACGCGACAGAAAGCCAGCTCTGGCAAGCCCTTGAGCAGGCCAGAGCCGCCGATTTCGTGCGCGCTCTGCCCGATGGATTACTGACCTGGATTGGCGAGGAGGGCCGCCTGGTATCCGGCGGACAGGCAAGGCGCATCGCGCTCGCCCGCGCCTTCCTGCGTGATGCGCCCGTCATGCTACTCGATGAGCCGACCGAAGGGCTGGACAGCCGGACAGAGGCCGAATTCCTCGACGCGCTCGATGCCTGGCTGGATGCAGACCCGCGCCGCTCTGTCCTCATCGTCACCCACCGCCCGGCCTTGCTGGCGCGGGCGCGCGAGGTGCTCGTGATGGAGCATGCCCGCATCGTCCAGACCGGCAGCGCAGACGCGCTGGCGGCTGAAGACGGAGCCTTCAACCGCCTGTTTGCAAAGCGGCTTTAGCCGCTACTCGCTGCGCCAGAACATCCACCAGGGATCAGGCTCAGGCTGGTGAATGCCCAGCCATTCGCGCACCTGCAGTATGGCAGGCGACAGGCGTTCCCACGCCGGGACATGGCCAATTATCCATGCATCCGCCGCCGGCCAGAACACCGAGAGCAGGAAAGCGCCAAGGAAAATCGTGACCACAATGGTCAGGATAGGCTTGAACACATCCCCGATAAATTTGAACAGACCGCCCATAAGGACCTCCCCCTGTCTATCTCTCCACCCTAACCGTTTCCTGGCTGAATGGGGAGTGAAAGCCGGAAAACTCCACGCGCTTTGCCATGGCCCAGCCGCCCTGCTAGCGTCCAGCGTTGATCCGCCACCGCACACCGGCACGTAGAAAGCCTTATGACCCAGACGCTTGCCGCTTCCAGCCCTGCACCCTTCACCGACCCGGATATCACCGCGAAGGGCGAGGTGCGCGCCAGCGTGACGTTTGACAGATTGCAGACGCTCTGGGTGCTGACCGGTACTTTGTGCAACATCGCCTGCACCCACTGCTATATCGAAAGCTCGCCGGATAATGACCGGCTTGTCTACATAAGCCCGGACGAGCTGGAGCCCTATCTGGACGAGGTGAATGCGCTGGTCTCAGGGCCCATCGAGATCGGCTTTACCGGGGGAGAACCCTTCCTCAATCCCCAGATGGCGGGGCTGGCCGAAGCGGCGCTGCGCCGCGGGCATCGCGTCCTCATCCTCACCAATGCCATGCGGCCGATGATGCGCCCGCGCGTGCAGACCGAGTTGCTGGATCTGCAGGCCCGCTATCCGGGGCAGATAACCCTTCGCATCAGCCTCGATCACTACACATCAGACGTGCACGATGCAGAGCGCGGAGAAGGCGGTTTCGCTGCCACGCTTGAGGGCATTAACTGGCTGAGTAAAAACAGGTTTTTGCTCGCTCTGGCAGGCCGCCAGATGACCGAAGAAACCATGGCGCAGGCGCGTACCGGCTATGCCGCCCTGATCGCGGCGCACGGGTGGGATATCGATGCGGCCAATCCGGCTGAGATGGTGATCTTCCCGGAGATGGACCCGGAAGGTTCTCCGCCGGAAATCACCGTCGATTGCTGGGGCATTCTGGGTAAAAATCCGGCCGATATCATGTGCGCGTCCAGCCGCATGATCATCAAGCGCCGGGGGGCTGAAAAACCCTCCGTGGCCGCCTGCACCCTCCTGCCCTATGACCCGCAATTTGAACTGGCGCAGACCCTCACCGAGAGCCTTAACCCGGTGAAGCTGAACCATAAATTCTGCGCGCAATTCTGCGTGCTCGGCGGAGCAAGCTGCTCAGCTTAGGACAGCTTAAGCCTTGAAATGCTTGCCGAGTTTCAGGCCCTGACCCTGATAGTTGGAGCCGTTCACGCCATAGGCTGAACCGATTTTTCCTGCCATCGGCTCATGGACCAGACGGGCCACGGCCTGACCATGTTCCAGGATGAAAGGCACGTCGCGCCCCCTCACCTCCAGCACGGCCTTTGCCGGTGCGCCCAGGCCGAAACCGGGATCGAAAAACCCGGCATAATGGGCGCGGAATTCCCCTATTTCCGGCGCAATCGGCGCCATCTCGGCCGCATCGGCGAGCGGTATCTCTACCGCTTCGCGTGAGGCCAGAATGTAGAACTCCCCCGGATCGAGCACGATCTGCCCGCGCGGCGCATAGAGCGGTTCCCAGAAATCGAGCGCCGCATGCGCGCCAATCCGGCTTAAATCCACCAGCGGGCTATGGCGCTTGGCCCGCCAGCCGACAGGCGCATTGCCCGCCGCCTGCAGATCCACGCTAAGCACCTGGGAAAGCCCGGCTTTAAGCGCGCCCCGGCGCAGCCGCACCTGCACCAGCCGGTCGCCCGGACGGGCAAGGATGGAGAAGGTGCGCGGGGAAATTTCCACCCAGAGCGGACCGGAATAGCCCGCTGGCAGCTGGTCGAACGCGGCTGAATTATTCCCGATGACACGGGTAAAGACATCCAGCCGGCCGGTGGAGCTTTTCGGGTTCATCGCCGCGCTCAAATCTCCCGGCAAAGAGAGGCTCTCCATCAGCGGGACAAGATAGACGCAGCCCGTCTCCAGCACCGCTCCGCCCGTCAGCTCGATCTCGTGCATGACAAGGCCGGAGGCCAGACAGTCGTCCACGGTCCTGTTGGGGCCCGGCAGGAAGCTCGCCCGCAGGCGGTAAGCCTTTGTTCCAAGGCGCAGATCAAGGCTTGCAGGCTGTATCTGGCCGTCCTCGATATCCGGCGCGGCAATGGCTCCGGAGGAGACCAGAGCGGCAAGGTCGAGATCGGTCAGGATACCGGGCTTGGACATGGGAAAGGCGCGACTCACCAAGAGGGATAGAGGGCGCACCGTTCCGCATGGCGGCTGGGTTTGCAATGGCGCTGGCAGGCTTACCTGCGCGAAACCCCTTGAGCGTTGGCACCAGGAGGTGTCTCATCCTGTCCAGAGGAGTTTTACACCGCCATGTACATGCTGGAGACCGAAGGCGTCATCATCCGTGTCGAGCCGGATTATCTGGAAACAGAATCCGAGCCGGACGAGAACCGCTATATCTGGTCCTATACCGTCGAGATTGAAAATTCGGGCGCTGCTCCGGTGCAGCTGATGACACGCGAATGGCGGATAACCGATGCCAAGGGCCGCACCCGCGTGGTCAAGGGCGAGGGCGTGATCGGGGAAAAGCCGGTTATCGCCCCGGGAGAGTGCTTCCGCTATACATCGGGCGCGCCCCTGCCCACGCCGTCGGGCTTTATGAGCGGCCAGTACGAGATGCGCCGGGCGGACGGAGCCATGTTCAATGCCGCCATTCCCTCCTTTGCGCTCGACAGCCCCTTCATGCCGGCCACGCTGCATTAGGCTGGCGCGCCGAAAGGCTGCCGCGTGAGCATCTATACCCGCACCGTCATCTTCATTCTGGGCGTGCTGCTCGCCGCGCTGGGCGCAGCCATGCTGGTGCCGGCCATTATCGATCTCAATGTGGATGCTGAATCGGCGCACGCCTTTTTCGGTTCGGCGGTGCTGTGCGGATTCATCGGCGGCATCATGACGCTGATGGGCCGGGGTGACGGGTTCGATCTTGATGCCAGAGGCGCGATCCTGGTCACGTCCGGCTCGTGGATTGTGCTGGGTCTGGCCGCATCTATCCCGCTGCATCTGGCCGGTATCGGCATGAGCTGGACCGATGCCATTTTCGAGTCCGTCTCCGGCATCACGACTACAGGGGCAACCGTGCTGTCCGGCCTGCAGGACCTGCCCGCAGGCGTATTGATCTGGCGCGCCATCCTGCAGTGGATTGGCGGCATAGGCATCATCGTCACGGCGATGGCTATCTGGCCGGTTCTGGGCATTGGCGGCATGCAGCTTTTCCGGCTGGAAAGCTCTGACAAGGTGGACAAGGCGCTGCCGCGCGCCGGCGAGATCGCGGGCGCGGTGGGTCTGATCTATCTGGTGCTGACCTTTGCCTGTTTTATCGCCTATGGCTTTGCCGGGATGAACGCATTTGATGCGGCAGCCCATGCCATGACGACGGTGGCGACAGGCGGATTTTCAACCAGCGACGCCTCGATCGGCGCGTGGGCCCATGAGGGCGCAGATCTCGTGGCACTGGTCTTCATGATATTGTCCGCCCTGCCCTTCCTGGTGTTTCTGCGCGCGCTGCAAGGGCGCCCGGACCGGATACTCAACGATCCGCAGGTGCGCGCCTTCCTGATCCTGGTATTTGTCGCCTGCGCGGGCCTGACACTGCTCCTGCTGGCCAACGATGTGGATACTGGCGAGCTGCCCGCCTGGCGCGCGGCCGCCGTCAACGCGGTCTCGGTGATGACCGGCACCGGCTATGGCAGCGCGGATTTCGCCGCATGGGGCACCATGCCGGTCATGGTCTTCTTTATCCTGATGTTCGCAGGTGGATGCGCAGGCTCAAGCACCTGCTCGATCAAGGTATTCCGTCACCAGATCGCGGCTTCCGCGATGCTCACCTATCTGCACCGCTATGCCCGCCCGCGCGCGGTGCGCTCGGTGCATTACGATGGCAAACCGGTGCCGGAAGCAACCGTGCGCTCGGTGCTCGGCTTTGTGTTCCTGTTCTTCGGAGCGTTTGCCGTATCGGCAGTCCTGTTATCACTGATCGGGCTGGACCCGGTGACGGCGCTGTCAGGCGCTGCGACCACCATCGCCAATGTCGGCCCCGGCCTTGGCGACATCATAGGCCCGGCCGGCAATTTCCAGCCTTTGCCCGATGCCGCCAAATGGGTGATGAGCTTCACCATGCTGGTCGGCCGGCTGGAAGTGCTGACCATGCTGGCCCTGTTCACGCCCGCCTTCTGGCGCGGGTGAGCGATATGTCTGGACACAGCCGGCAGAAGGTATAAAACGCGCGCCGCTTGCCGGGGCATAACCGGCGTTGCAACGGGGTCTGCGTTGGCAGATTCATCTTCCAGCCTGAAACGGCGCGCGCTTCGCGTCTGGGCAGGCATCTGGGTGCCGGTGAAGCTCTTCTTCAAGAAAGCGGATGCAGCCCAGCTCCTTCTCGCAGGGTATCTCTTTTACATGCTGGCAGGCTGGGGACTGTTGTCTCTGCCCATCGCCCAGGCGGTGCCGGTCAGTGCGCTCGACAATTTGTTCATTGCCTCGTCAGCCGTCTCCACGACCGGGCTGGTGACCGTCGATCCCGGCAGCAGTTACACCCTTTTCGGTCAGATTATCATTCTGCTGCTGATCCAGCTGGGCGGCATCGGCTACATGACCTTCGGGTCGTTTCTCGTGCTGTCCTTGTCGCACCGCTGGACGCGCTTTCGCGAAACGGTGACACGCGCTGCCTTCCCGCTGCCCTCAGACTTCGACGCGGCAAGGTTCATCCGCCGTGTGGTCTATTTCACGCTTGCCGTAGAGGCTGTGGGCGCGTTGCTGCTATGGCCAATGTTCGCCGATGCCGGTGTCGATAATGCGCTCTGGAGCGCGATATTCCATTCTGTCTCGGCCTTCTGCACCGCCGGATTCAGCCTGTTTCCCAACAGTTTTGAAGACTTCACCGGCCATGCAGGGATCGTCTTCACCATATCGGCGCTCAGCTATCTGGGTGCTATCGGTTTCATCGTGATGACGACGCTTTTTGAGCGGCTGACGCGCAAGCGGAAGTCGCTGGGGTTCACATCAACGGTGATCCTGTCGATCACGGCGAAGTTTGCTGTCATCGGCACGGTGATCCTGTTTGTCGCCGAACCCGGCATCGCTGCACTCGAACCGGCGGAACGCCTGATGGCGGCTTTCTTCCAGGTCATGACGGCAAGCACGACGGTGGGGTTCAACACCGTGCCTATTGGCAATCTTGGAATGGCTGTGCTGATGGTGATGTTCTTGTTGATGATTTTTGGCGCATCTCCGTCAGGAACGGGGGGCGGCCTGAAATCCACTACGCTGGCGGCACTAGTGGGCCTGATGCGTAGCGTCTTCAAGCGCCGCGACACCATCACCTATATGGGCCGGGAGATTTCCGAGGACCGTGTCCACCAGGCGAGCGTCAGCTTCGGATTCTACTTTCTTGTGTTGGCCATCGCCCTGTTCGTGCTGTTTCTCACCGAGGCAGGCGCGAGCTTTGAAATGGTGGTGTTTGAGGCGATTTCGGCCCTCGGGACGGTTGGCTTGTCGATGGGACTGACCGGCGAGCTGAGTGCGCTGGGCAAGCTCATGGTCATCCTGCTCATGCTGATCGGACGGGTTGGCATTCTCACATTCGGCCTCGCCATCGTGGCGCGTGACCGGAACGCGGCAGATAAATCGGACAACGAGCTGGTAATGTAGCCAGAAGGCCCTACCCCGCAGCGTCGATCTCGGCTTCGGTGAAGCGCCAGTCGCGATTGCAATACTCGCACGTCATCACGACCGCACCGTCCTTGATCATGTCGTCACGGTCCTCTGCCGGGAAGCCCGCCAGGATGCGCGCCAGCCGCTCACGCTCGCACGTACAGCGCTTCAACACAGGCTTTGAGGGCTGCAGGCGCACGCCGTCCTCATGGAAGAGCCGGTAGAGCAGGCGGCCAGATGAGACGCCGGGGTCCAGCAATTCGTCGTCTTCAACCGTATCGAAAAGCACCTGCGCATCAGCAAAGGCATGCGCATCGTGACCGCGCGCATCATCACCGGCAATGCGCTGCAATATCGCGCCGCCCGCCCGCCAGCGTGTCTTGCCGCCGCTGAGCATTTCCTGTCCAACAGCCAGACGGATGCGCGTCGGAACCTGTTCGGACTGGGCAAAATAATGCTCCGCACACGCCGCCAGCGTCGGGCCATCCAGTGCCACAACGCCCTGATAGCGGTCCATGTCCGAACCCTGATCGATGGTCATGGCGAAGGCGCCCGAACCCAGCAGGCGCTCGGCGCCGGGGCGCGGGCCGTGCTCGGCCTCCAGCGCGGCCACGCGCTCCGCATCATAGCGGGCAAAACCGCGCACGCCTTCGCCGACGGCATAGTCGGCCACAACAAAACTGACCGCGCCCTCGCCGCCCAGCCCGCCGGGATTGGAGTTGGCACCGCTGGCCTGCACGATCAGGCGGCCTTCAAACTTGAGGGAATCCCCGATCAGCACCGCCAGCAATACCGCCTCGCCCAGCAGGGCTGCGACGGCAACCGGCAGATCATGCGCGGAGAGAATTTCGTCCACGACCGGGCCGAGCCGCACCACACGGCCCGATACGGGCCGTTTCTCCAGCTGGAAAGCGGCTACAATATCATCCTTCCGGCCCAGAGCATCCGGGCCGGAGCCAAGCGTGTTCTCGTCCATGCTGCGCCTTGCGTATTTTCGCCTAGCCCTGTTCAAGCACGGCGAGGGCCTTGTCCAGCGCCTCTACCGCCTGACGGGCGTGAGCTTCCTCAATGATGAGCGGCGGAGCCATACGGGCCACATTATCACCCGCCGCACCGATCAGCAGATGGTGATCGCGCGCGTGCTTTGCCAGTGTCTTGTTCACATAGCCCGTTTTCAGCTTCAGACCGACCAGAAGACCCTTGCCGCGTACCTCTTCAACCTTGGCAGAATGGGTATCGGCCAGGCCATGCAGCTGCTGGTGCAGGAAATTGGACACGTCCACGACATGCTCCATGAAGCCCGGCGCAGTCAGCTCGTCATAAACGACATTGCCGACGGCCATGGCCAGCGGATTACCGCCAAAAGTGGAGCCATGCGTGCCGACCACCATGTGGGCACCGGCCGCCTCTGTCGTCAGGCAGGCCCCCATCGGGAAACCGCCGCCTACCCCCTTGGCAACGGCCATGATGTCGGGCGCAGCGCTGCCCGCCCATTCATGCGCCCACAGCTTGCCGGTACGCCCTGCCCCGCACTGCACCTCGTCATAGATCAGCAACAGGCCATGCTCGTCGCACAGCTCGCGAAGCCCGCGCAGACACACATCCGGCAATGCGCGCACGCCGCCCTCGCCCTGAACAGGCTCGACAAGGATGGCAGCGGTTTCTTCGGTGATGGCGGCTTTTACAGCGTCGTGATCGCCGAAGGGAACGGAGTCAAACCCTTCCATGCGCGGGCCGAAGCCTTCCAGATAGGCCGGATTGCCGCCCGCATTGATGCCGCCATAGGTGCGGCCATGGAAGGCGCCGGTGAAGGTGATGATGCGGTAGCGGTCAGGCCGGCCATTGACGAAGTGATAGTGGCGCGCGGTCTTGATCGCGCACTCGATCGCCTCGGTGCCTGAATTGGTGAAGAAGACGCGGTCGGCAAAGCTGTTCTGGCAGTATTTCGCCGCCAGCTCGTGCTGCCCCGGCACGGTGAACATGTTGGAAGTGTGCCAGAGCTTGTCGGCCTGACTTTTAAGGGCAGCAACAGCCTTGGGATGGGCGTGGCCCAGCGCGTTCACCGCGATACCGGAGATGAAATCGAGATACTTCTCGCCACTGCGCTCGATCAGAAAGACGCCTTCGCCGCGCTCGAAAATCTGCGAGGGCGGGGCATAGGTGTCAAAAAGCGGTGTCGGCATGGACGTCTCTCCGGCAAAAAATAGTGAAGGATAATCTAGGTTCTCAGCCGCCAGCCGGACCGCAACACGCCATAGCACGCGACGAGAAGCGCGGCATTGATGACCAGCGTCATGGCGACACCAACTGCGATATTGCCGTCGGCATAACCGATGAAGCCGTAGCGGAATCCGTCAATCAGATAGAAGAACGGGTTGGCATGGCTGATGGTCTGGAACGGCTCGGGCAGGATCGAGATCGAATAGAACGTGCCCGACAGGAAGGTCAGCGGCATGATGATGAAATTGGTGATGACGGCGAGGTGATCAAATTTCTCCGCCCACACCCCGGCAATCACGCCCGCCATCCCCAGCATGGCCGCAGCCCCGACACCAAAAAACACGATCGCCCACACATGGGACACCGGCACGGACGCAAACGGCATGATGACCAGCGCAGAGGCGGCCGCGACCATCACGCCGCGCGTTATCGCTCCGCCAATGAAGGCCGCCGCCAGCTCGCCCGCAGACAGAGGCGGCATCAGGAAGTCGACCGTATTGCCCTGCACCTTGGCCACGATCAGCGAGGAGGATGAGTTGGCAAACGCGTTGTTCAAAAGCCCCATCATCACCAGGCCGGGGGCCAGAAAGACTACAAAGGGAAGCCCGCCCGGTGCCTCGCGCGTGACCCCGATGGCGAGCGAAAACACCATCATGTAGAGCAGGGTCGTGGCGACCGGGGCGGCTACCGTCTGGAAGCTGACCTTCAGGAAGCGGCGCACTTCCTTCTTGTAGAGCGTCCACAGGCCCAGCCAGTTGATCGCGCCGATCGCGCGCGGCTGCGGCGGCACCGGCCCGGCAAGGCTGGTCTTCACCGCATCGCTCTGGCTGGACGTGTCTGGCATGACCGGACCCTTTTCGCCTCGTTCTGGCTGGTTGCTGGAACCCCTCTAGCACGGTCTGGCGGCGCGATGCGAGTGCACAGCACGGAAGTTTTCCACGTCCGAATCAGCGCCGCATCTTGTGCTCTCAGAACCCGCCGATACTGTATTTCGTGTCTGACCCCAAGATATAGGGTGTGCCGGCATGGCCGCCATCAATCCCTTGGGGTCCAATACTGTAGCGTATAAGGCGAGGAGCGCACCGCCATGGCATGGACTGACGAACGGGTGGAAACCCTGAAGAAACTGTGGGCAGACGGTCTGAGCGCCAGCCAGATCGCCAAACAGCTAGGCGGGGTAACCCGCAATGCCGTGATCGGCAAGGTGCACCGCCTTGGCCTGTCCGGCCGGGCTGCGCCCTCGCGCCCGACCCGGCGTGTGGCTGCGCCCAAGCTGGCACCAAGGCCACGTACGGCCTCCACTCCATCGCAGGCAAATGCGAAAGCCAAGACGGCCAATGGCAGCGAGCCGGCTATTGTGCGCGCTCCGGCCCCTGCGCCCGTTCCGGTGGAGCCGCATGTCCTGCCCTCTGGCGATTACGCCACCGTGCTTACCTTGCGCGAAGGCATGTGCAAATGGCCGGTCGGTGACCCGGCTGATGCATCTTTCCGCTTCTGCGGCCACAAGACCACACCGGGTCAGGCGTATTGCGAAGCCCATTCGCAAATGGCCTACCAGCCCCAGGCCAAGCGCAAGCGCAAGCCGGCTGAGGATGCGCGCGCTGTACTGGACAGTCTGGCATCCGGGCGGCGGGCGAATTTCTAGCACCTGCAACCTCGCCAATTAGAAAAGCCCGGCTCAATGAGCCGGGCTTTTTCGTCACGGCATGGCACCCGGACCTATTCCGCGTTCAGCGCATAGCCTGCGGAGCGAACGGTGCGGATCGGGTCGGTTTCGCTGCCGCTATTGAGCGCCTTGCGCAGACGGCCCACATGCACATCGACCGTGCGCGCTTCCACATAGACATCCGAACCCCACACCGCATCGAGCAATTGCTCGCGCGAGAACACCCGGCCGGGATGCTGCATGAAATAGTCGAGCAGGCGGAACTCGGTCGGACCCAGATGGATGTCCCGTCCGGCCCGCGATACGCGGTGCGCCACACGGTCAATCGCAATCTCGCCGACGACCACCTTGTCATCGGCAAGGCCCGGACGGATACGGCGCAGTATGGCCCGCACCCGTGCGAACAGCTCGTTCATCAGGAACGGCTTGATGATGTAATCGTCAGCGCCGGTATCAAGGCCGCGGATACGGTCGGCTTCCTCGCCGCGCGCTGTCAGCATGATGATCGGGATATTGCGCGTCTCCTGACGCCCGCGCAGGCGGCGGCACACCTCGATGCCCGATACTTTCGGCAGCATCCAGTCCAGCAGGATGATGTCGGGCTGGCGCTCATCGACAAGGATCATCGCCTCCTCGCCATCGGCGGCCACCGTGACGCGGAAACCTTCCTTCTTCAGATTGTACTGAAGCAGTTCGGCCAGCGCATCTTCATCCTCAACGACCAGAACATGCGGTTGCATGGCAGTGTTCCCTAGCTTGCGCCGCTTTCAAGCGGCGTGCCCTTGGGCCGTTCGGCCGTAAGCTCGCTGCCCGTAACGGCATAGTGAACCAGCTCGGCGATATTGGTGGCGTGATCGCCCACCCGCTCGAGATTTTTGGCAATGAAGAGAAGGTGCGTACCCGGACCGATCAGCTGGGAGTCTTCCGCCATGCAGGTCAGAAGCTCGCGGAAGAGCGAATTATAATGCTCATCGACATCATCATCGCGTTCCCAGACACCGACCGCGCCGGCAATCTCGCCGCTCACATAAGCGTCGAGCACTTCATGCAGATGGCGCTGGACCAGCCGGCCCATGCGTTCGACAGACTTGGTGAGCGCCAGCGGCTCCGCCTCGTTGAGCGCGCGCGTGCGCCGGGCGATATTCTTGGCCAGATCACCGACGCGTTCCAGATCGGTCGATATCTTCAGCGCCGCGATGCAGACGCGTAAATCCCACGCCAGAGGCTGGCGCAAGGCCAGAAGGCGGATGATCTGCCGCTCCACGTCGCGCTGCAGCACATCGATGCGCTTGTCGCGCTCGGCGACTTCCAGGGCGAGATCGCTGTCGCGGGTGATGATGGCGTCAATCGCATCGGAGATCATGCTTTCGGCCAGTCCGCCCATGGTCGCAACCGCGGCGGAAAGCTGTTCGAGCTCCTCGGAGAAGGCTTTGACGATGTGATGACCGTGCTGTGCCGGGCTATTCATGGCGATTACCTTTTTGCGGAGCAAAAGCGCTCCATGGTCAGGCGGCCGGCTGCTTACCCGAAGCGGCCGGTAATGTAGTCCTGCGTGCGGCGGTCACGCGGGTTGGTAAATATCTCCTCGGTCGGTCCGTACTCGACCAGATGCCCGAGATGGAAGAAGGCCGTCATCTGTGACACCCGCGCAGCCTGCGCCATGGAGTGGGTCACGATGATGAGGCAGTAATTCTCCCGCAGCTCGTCAATCAGCTCCTCAATGCGCGCGGTGGCGATCGGGTCCAGCGCCGAGCAGGGCTCGTCCATCAGGATCACTTCCGGGTTAACCGCAATGGCGCGCGCAATGACCAGACGCTGCTGCTGGCCGCCGGAGAGCGAGTTTCCGGGCTGGTCGAGCCGGTCGGCCACCTCATCCCACAGACCTGCCTTTTTGAGCGAGGTTTCGACAATACCGTCCAGCTCATCCTTGCCGGACGCCAGGCCGTGAATACGCGGCCCATAGGCAACATTGTCAAAAATGCTCTTCGGGAACGGGTTTGGCTTCTGGAACACCATGCCTACCCGCGCGCGCAGCAGGACAGGATCAACGCCGCGATCGTTTACCTCTTCACCGTCAATCCGGATCGAGCCGTGAACCCGGGCCGTATCGATCGTGTCATTCATACGGTTGATGCAACGCAGGAAAGTCGACTTGCCACAGCCCGACGGACCGATAAACGCCGTTACCGAGCGGTCACGGATATCCAGATTAATGCCGTGCAGCGCCTGTTTCTCGGCGTAGAACACCTCCACGCCGGAGGCAGCCACCTTCACGGGATGGCTGCTCTCGGCGGGGTGGTAGACCGTGTTGCCGGTGTGCGTGGGGGCGGCAGAATCTGCCATCTCACCATCTCCGTTCGAAACGGCGGCGCAGGATGATTGCAACCGCATTGAAAATGATCATCAGCGTCAGCAGCACCAGAATGGCGGCGGCTGTACGCATCTCGAAAGCGCGCTCGGATGCGCCCGACCACAAGAAGACCTGGACCGGCATCACCGTCGAAGGCTGGGTAAGCCCTGACAGGCCAAGCGAAGGCGCATCGGCCACAAAGGCTACCATGCCGATCATCAGGAGGGGCGCGGTCTCGCCCAGCGCCTGCGCCAGCCCGATGATCGAGCCTGTCAGTATGCCCGGCATGGCCAGCGGCAGAACGTGCTGGAACACCGCCTGGGTACGCGACGCGCCAACGCCCAGCGCCGCTTCCCGGATGGAGGGCGGCACCGCCCGCAGCGCCGCGCGCGAGGAAATGATCACAGTGGGCAATGTCATCAGCGCCAGCACGAAGCCCCCGACCAGAGGCGCGGAGCGCGGCATGCCGAACGTGTTGATGAACACCGCCAGACCCAGCAGGCCGAACACGATGGACGGCACGGCAGCCAGATTATTGATATTGACCTCGATAAAGCCCGTCAGCCGGTTCTTCGGCGCGAACTCTTCCAGATAGATCGCTGTACCGACACCAATCGGCACGGCCAGCAGCATGGTGACCAGCATGGTCAGTATCGAACCGATAAACGCACCCATCACGCCGGCCAGCTCAGGCTCGCGGCTATCGGCATTGAGGAACAGATTGGTGTTGAAGCGGCGCTCCACCATGCCGCGCTCTTCAAGCGCCCTGGCGTAGACAGCCTGCTGATCGGTGATGCGCCGCCCTGCCGACGGTGTCTCGATGACCCACTCGTTCCAGCTGCCCGACGGCTCTGCGCTCTCCAGCGGCAGGAGAACCCGCCCCTCGGCCTCGCGGCCATCAGCAGTCAGGGCCGAAACGGCAACCACCCCGCCATTGACCCGGATCAAGAGGCTCGCCGTACGCGGGCCAAGCGCGATACGGGATTCAGGATCGATCACGGCGTCAAACCGGGCCGCCTCATCGCGCGCACGCCGGGCTGCCGCCAGCCCCGCTTCACGCGCATCACGGCTGGCAGCGTTTGCCGCTTCGGCTTCCAGGCGCGCAGCGCGGGTCAGCAGCACATCGCGCTGTGAACTGGCCTGCTGGCGGATGCGCGCAATGGCATTGGCAAAGGCAGGCGTATCCGATGACAGGGTGACATTGCCTGCTACGCCGTCGGCCTGGATAGTGCCGCTGCCCGCCGAAATATGCTCATCGACGGTGATGCCCTTCAGATAGAGATCGATCTCGTGATTGGCGGGCATTGTGACATTGATCGTGGTGCCGACCAGCGACGGATCGGCAATGACACGGTGCATGACCGACGCCGCGTTCAGCCCGCTATAGAGCCCGAAGAGCTCGCGCAGATCGCTGCGCGAGGAGGCGGCCGGAAACTCCGATTGCAGGGCGCGCTGGATAAGCTGGTTATAGCTGCCCCGGCGCAGCGAGGCTTCGCTCATATCGCCGCGCGGGTCGGCAACGCTCTGCTCCAGCGTTACCGGCAGGGTAATGACATAATTGGTGAAGGCACCGCTTGCCTGCAGCGTGATAGTGCCCAGAAGCACACCCAGAAATGTAATGGCAAGCGCAATTGCGCCCACGCCAAAGGCGCGGAACCGGCCTTCGGCACGGTGCCGGCGCGCGAGCCGCTGGCGGACCGCTTCGGCTATCGCTGGGCGGGGCGCGTCAGTCATATTTTTCCCGATAGCTCTTCACCACGCGCAGCGCGATGATGTTCAGGATCAAGGTGAGCACGAACAGGACCAGACCCAGCGCAAAGGCGGAGAGCGTCTTGGGACTGTTGAACTCCTGGTCACCGGTCAGAAGCGTGACGATCTGGACGGTGATGGTCGTCACTGACTCAAGCGGATTGGCCGTCAGATTGGCCGCCTGACCCGCCGCCATCACCACGATCATGGTCTCGCCCACCGCGCGCGACACCGCCAGCAGCAGCGCGCCGACAATGCCCGGCAAGGCGGCTGGAAGAACAACATGGCGGATGGTTTCAGACTTGGTCGCGCCCATCGCATAGGCACCATCACGCAGCGATTGCGGCACGGCGTTGATGACATCATCGGACAGCGAGGACACGAACGGGATGATCATCACGCCCATCACCAGACCGGCCGACAGGGCGCTCTGGGTCACCGCATCCTCATAGCCGAGGAAGAGCGCAAAATCGCGCAGGAGCGGCCCCACGGTCAGCAAGGCAAAGAAGCCATAGACCACGGTCGGAACGCCGGCGAGAATCTCCAGCACGGGCTTGGCCCATGCCCGTACCCGGCTATCGGCGTATTCCGACAAATATATCGCGGCAAACAGGCCGACCGGCGCTGCGACCATCATGGCAATCAGCGTGATGAGGGCCGTACCGGCAAATAGCGGCACCGCGCCGAACGAGCCGGACTGGCCTATCTGGCCGGGACGGATGGCGGTCTGGGGGCTCCACTGCGTACCGAACAGGAAGTCGAACACCCGCCAGTCGATGGAGGCAAAGAAGCGCAGGCTCTCAAACAGCAGCGAGAAGACGATGCCAAGCGTCGTCAGGATCGCAATCAGCGAAGCGAGCGCAAGCGCCGCAGAGATGACCCATTCAACCCGGTTGCGCGCCCGGAATCGCGGCGCCAGATGGGTGCGGGCAAAGACCAGACCCGCCAGAGCCAGGGCCAGCGCGCCAAGGCTTGCACCCCACAGAATGCTCGAATGAACCGGGCTCAGCCCATCGGCAACGGCGCGCAGCTCCGGCGTGTCACGGCTCGACAGGCCATCACCAAAGGCCAGTGCCCGCGCATCGGCGAGAAAGACCTCGCGTTCCTGAACAGGCAGACGCGAGAACTCGAACCCGGCGCGTGCCAGCGCATGATCGTCTGCTTCCGGTACAGCCTGCAGGATGTCACTGGCGATAACGTCCTCGCGGGCATCACGGGTAAAGCGCGCATCGTCCTGTGCGAACTGAAATTCATCCTGACGCGCGCGCAAGGCCGCCACGGCGTCGGACTGCACGCCTTCAGCGGCAATCACGGCTTCTGCTTCATCGCGAAGTGCGGCCATTTCACCGTCAAGCCGGGCAATCTCAGCGATCGCATCAGACCAGACTTCATCGCTGGCCAGAGCCAGCTCATAGCGCGCCTGCAGCGGCTCGGCGGCCCGCTCCATCTGGCCAAGCACAATCGTGTTGACGAGCATCGTGCCGGCCAGCGCGTAGGCGGCGAGGAAGGCAAAGCCCGGCAGGCCCGCCCACAGCGCTACGTAGTAGCCGTGATAGCTGGGCAGCGAGTGGAGGCGCTTATCGTCCTGTTCGGCAAGCGCAAGCGCACGGCTGCGCCCGGCAAGAAAGCCGGTGGCCGTGAGCACGAGCAGCGCCAGTGCCGTGAAAAGGGACAATTGCATCTACGACCTCGTACGGCAGATGCATTGCTAGCCACACCTGCCGGTTAGCGGCGCAAACTGGCGCGGATCGATCACCCAAATATGACGGTTGGATTACAGTTTTGCGACAGCGCCGGGCGCAGCCGGGGGATTACTCCGCTTCCGCCTCCGGCACACTGGCCGCCACAACGGGCTGGGCCGGGCTGGCAGCCTTCACCGTTTCTGCAGGTTTGGGCAGGAACACCGAAAAGACCGAACCTGTATCTGGCGCGCTTTCCACACTGAACCCGCCCCGGTGACGGGTAATGATGTGCTTGACGATGGCCAGGCCCAGCCCGGTTCCCGCCGTCGGGCCGCTCTTCTGCCCGTCGACCCTGTAGAAGCGCTCAGACAGGCGGGGCAGGTAGCGCCGGTCAATGCCTGCCCCGTGATCGCGCACGCGCAGCACGCCATAGCGCTGGCGCGGGTCAATGGGCGGACCGGCCAGCAGCAGGCGCGCGCTTTGCGGTGCCAGTCGTTCAGGTGCGTGCTCGGCGACATCCCGGGCGCAATTGTCCAGCGCCTCGATAGCGACCACAGCCCCTTCGGGCGAATACTTGATGGCATTCTCGACGAGGTTCTCCACCACCTCGTAAACCTGGTCACGATCACCCGTGATCCGGGCGGGTTCATCGGGAAGTGACAGCTCGAGCGTGATGGCGCGCGCATCGGCCATGGGCCGCAAACTGTCCACCACATCGCGTGCGATGGATGCGAGATCTGCCTCGCCCGATGGTGGCAAATGCTCGTTCATCTCCACCCGGCTGAGCGAGAGCAGATCATCGATCAGGCGGCGCATCCGGTCGGTCTGCTCACGCATGATGGTCAGGAAGCGCTCCCTTGCCTCGTCATCGTCACGCGCAGGCCCGCGCAAAGTGTCGATAAAGCCGGACAGAGAGGCCAGAGGCGTGCGCAATTCGTGACTGGCATTGGCCAGGAAGTCGGCGCGCATGCGCTCGGCCCGCTTTGATGAGGTTTCATCAGCCAGCACCAGCATCGCACGCCACGGCATCGGCCCGGCTACCGGCATGCGCAGCGGTTCCACAAAGGCGCGCACATGGCTTTCAATCGGCGCAAGGCTGGCATATTCCACAACCGCGCCGCGTTCCCCGCGCAGGGCCGCGCTGACCGCTTCAAGCACACGTGGCTGACGCAGCGAGTTCGACAATAGCCCCCCTTCAGCGCCAAGAGCCAGAAAGGCGCGCGCGGCCGGATTGGCGCGCTCTATGCGTCCGCCCGGACCGATCAGAAGGACCGGGACGGCGATCTTCTCCAGCATGACATCGGCAGACTCAAGCTCGCTGGAATGGACCGGGCGCGGCATCTGCACCGCAGACCGGGGCGAAACCCGGGTCACGGCTGTGAGAAAATAGACAAAGGCGAGCGCGGAAAAGGCGAGCGATGCGGCCAGCCATGCGCCCGGCGCAAGCACGCCGCCGACCAGCAGAACAAGCAAAACCAGCAGACCCAGCAGCGCCGTTATGACAATATCACGCCGCCGGGGCCGGTCCGGCGTGGCAGGTGTTCTGGCCGCTGGTTTCTCGTTTGCCATCTGCCGGTCTTAGCACGGGTTTTTGACGGCTCAATGTGAGCCGCGCACGAAATCTCGCACAGGGGCGACAAGATGAATTTTCTGTAATTCGAGATATTTTTAGCGTTTTTCGATAAACTTTTGTTGACATTCGCATAGTCGCCTCTAGGGTGCCGCCATCTTGAACCATCATCAAAAGAAGGAATCCCGGGTGCTCCGGTATAGCCTCATACTCTCCTCCTCCCTGATCGTTGTGGCGTGCGCTGGCACGCCGCAGCTCTCCGTCGCGCCCGATCTGGCCCTGCCGGACACCTATGTCAGCGCGCCTGACGCTGCCGGCCCGCAGGAAACTGACTGGGTTAGCGCCCTTGGCGATGAGGCTCTCGCGGGCCTCGTCGCAACCGCGCTGGCAAGCAATCCGGATCTGGCAGCCGCACGCGCCAATACAGAAGCCGCAAGAGCTTCGGCGCGCGCTGGTCAGGCCCCGCGCCTTCCCTCCGTCGATATCGGTACGACGGCAACGACCCGCCCCGCCGGCGAGGTCTACTCAGCCGGGCTGGACGTCAGCTGGCAGGCCGATGTCTGGGGGCGTATCTCCAATCAGGCCCGCGCCAGCGCGCTCAGCGCTGAAGCTGCCGAGGCCGATTATGCCGGCGCAGAGCTGTCCATTGCCGCCAGTGTCGCCAGAGCCTGGTTCGCTCTGACCGAAGCCCGGTTGCAGCGCGAGCTGTCAGAGCGCGATGTCGATACCCGCCAGCGCCAGCTGGACATTGTCGAGCGGCGCTTTGTCCGCGGTGTTGTGCGGTCTTCTGATGTACGTACGGCGCGATCCGCGCTTGCCAGTTCGCGCGCCACGCTTGCCCTTCGCCAGCGCGCCGAACGCGAGACCGCCCGCAACCTTCAGACCCTGCTGGGCGCCTACCCTGATGGAGATGTTGCGCCGGGCGCCGAGCTGCCAATGCTCGCCCCGCTGGCCTCTCCGGGTACACCGGGCGCGCTTATCAGCCGCCGTCCCGACATCGTGGCCGCTGAATTCCGGCTGGCTGCGGCGGGCTTTTCCGCCGAAGCAGCCCGCAAGGCGCTCTACCCGTCACTGTCGCTGACCGCTTCCTATTCGGGGCAGACGAGCGAATTTTCAGACCTGTTCTCCGCCTCCACCCTGGTGGAAAGCCTGACAGCGTCGCTTACCGCCCCGATATTCCGGGCAGGCGCGCTGCGTGCTGAACGCGACCGGACCGCTGCCTTGGCACGCGCTCAGGCCGCGTCTTACGTCAACACCAGCCTCACCGCCCTGCGTGAGGTTGAAAATGCGCTGACCGCCGACGGCCTGCTGGCCGACCGGGTATCGGCGCTGGAAACAGCAAGGGAAGAGGCGCAGGCCGCCCTTCAACTGGTCGAGCGTCAGTATGCGAGCGGGGTCGGCACCATTTTCGAACTCATCGATGCGCAGACCCGCCTCATCCAGGCCGAAGCCCAGCTGATAACGGCCCGGCGCGAACGCATCGACAATCGCATCGCCTTGCATCTTGCCATAGCCGGACCGTTCAGCGCGCCGGCCGGGCTCATCCCGTCAGAACAATAATAAGAATACGTCTTCAAGAGGTTGGTCATGTCAAAAACTACCGGACGCTTCCTGCTCATCGGCTTGCCGATACTCATTATCGCGGGATTTGTTGCCCTGTTCGTCATACTGGGCGCCACCCAGCCGCGGCCCGAGCGTGAAACGCCGGTACCCCGGCCCGCCGCCGTCTTCGTGGCCGAGGCTGTTCAGAGCCCGGTCCGTCTCATGGTCAGCACGCAAGGCGAGGTGTCTCCCGTCACCCAGATCGGCCTGGTCGTGCAGGTTTCCGGGCGCATCGCCTATGTGAACCCCAGCTTCACGCAAGGCGGGTTCTTTGAGGAAGGCGAGGTGCTGGTGCGCCTGGAGGACGAGGATTACCGCCTCGCCGTGATCCGCGCCGAAGCACTGGTGACACAGCGCCGCCAGGCCCTGATCCGCGAGGAAGCCGAAGCCCAGCTCGCGGCCGAGGAATGGCGCGCCATCGGTGACGGTGACGCGTCTGCCCTGACATTGCGTGAACCGCAACTGGCAGACGCCCGCGCCCAGCTGGCCGGTGCGGAGGCATCGCTGCGCGAAGCCCGGCTGGCACTGGCGCGCACCCGCATTACCGCTCCGTTCAACGGCCGTGTCCGCGAAAAGCTGGCAGACCTCGGCCAGTATGTTGGTCCCGGCGCGCGGATTGGCGAGATATTCTCCACCGACACCGCCCAGGTGCGCCTGCCCTTTACCGATAGCGAGCTTGGCCGGGCCGGTATCCCCGTTGCCTTCCGCGCAGACAGCTTCGAGACCGCCCCTGCCATCACGCTGGGCGCCAGTCTCGGCGGTGCCTGGCGCGAATGGGAGGGCCGTATCGTGCGCACTGACAGCAGCATCGATCCGCAAACCCGCACGCTCTACGCCATTGCCGAAGTGGCCGATCCTTTTGGTGCAGCTGCTGAAGCTGCCGGCGCGCCTCTCGCCATGGGTCTGTTTGTCGACGCCCAGGTACCCGGACGCGCGCTCGAGAGCGCGATCACCCTGCCACGCAGCGCATTGCGCGGTGCTGACCAGGTACTGGTCGCCAGACCGGATGGTACCTTGTCGGTGAGGACGGTGCAGATCGTCGAGAGCCGCCCTGAAAGGCTGGTCGTCGCCAGCGGGGTCGAGGCCGGTGAATATGTCGTCACCTCGCCGCTGCGCGGCGCTGCCGAAGGGATGCGCGTGCGCGCACTCGACGGCAATGGTGAGCCGATATTCCCCGATAGCGAAGATGCTGAAACGCCCGGCGCAAACGGCGACCCGCAAACCACCGGCACTGACACTGCCTCGTCTGTAGCCAGCGCTGACTAGAACGCCGCTGCGAAGGATCTGAAAATCATGGTCGAACGTCCCGACGAAAAGCCCCATCGCGGCCTGCTGGCCTGGTGGGCCGGCAATTCCATTGCTGCCAACCTGCTGATGGTCATCGCCCTGGTGGGCGGCATCATCGGCTACTCGCAGATCCAGCGGGACGATAACCCCGCTGCCTCGTTCGCCGGGGCCACTGTTTCGGTGGCCTGGCCGGGGGCCTCGCCGCAGGAGATCGAAGAACAGATCATCCTGCGCATCGAAGAGGCGATGACGGCTGTTGACGGCGTGCGCCGCATTACCGCGACAGCGGTGGAAGGCAGTGGCTGGGTCAATATCGAAGGCAACAGCACGGTTGACCCCAAAGTGTTCCTCGACGCGGTCAAACTGCAGGTGGATTCCATCAACAACCTGCCGGTCGACGCCTTCCAGCCGCGCGTCGTGCAATGGCAGGCGCAAAGCCAGATCGCCGGCATCGCCATTCACGGCAATATCGACCGGCGCGAGCTGCAGCGTATTGCACGCGAAATCCGCAACGAGCTGTCAGCGGCCATACCCGATGCCGCCGCAGTGAATGTCCAGGCGCGCCTGCCCGAGGAGGTCTCGGTTGAGATCTCCGAAGAGAATATGCGCCGCTACGGCATCACGATTGCCGAGCTGTCACGCGCCATCTCCACCAGCTCGCTCAACCTGTCTGCAGGTTCGGTACGCACCGATCTGGGCGATGTGCGCTTTGCCGCGCGTCAGCTGGCAGATACCGCCGACGAGTTCGGCAATATTGTCGTGCGCCAGACCCCCGGCGGCGGCGTCATCCGCGTGCGCGACGTCGCCACGGTGATTGACGGACTTGAGGACCGCCCCTTCCAGGCGACCTTCGACGGCGAGCCGATGGTGCTCCTGACGCTGATGTCGACCGGCAATTCTGACGTTATCGACGTCTCAAACCAGCTCTCCGCCTATATCGAACGCAAGCGGCGTGACCTGCCGGAGACCGTTTCCATCTCGGAATGGTGGGACGGGGCCGATCAGTTCAACTCGCAGCTGACCGTCATCGGTAGCTCGGCCCTGCTCGGCCTCGCGCTCGTGCTGGTCATCCTGATCCTGTTCCTGCGTCCGATTGTGGCCTTCTGGGTGACGATCGGTATCGCGACGGCCTTTGCCGGCGCCTTCATGCTGCTGCCGCTTATCGGCGTGACACTCAACTTCCTGTCACTGTTTGCCTTCCTCATCGTGATCGGGGTTGTCGTCGATGACGCGATCATTGTCGGGGAGAATATCCACAACCGGGTGGAACGCGGCGAAGAGGGCCTGACCGCAGCGGTGGTTGGCGTCCAGATGGTGGCCAAGCCGGTCGTGTTCGCGGTCATCACCTCGATGATGGCGTTCGCGCCCTGGATGATGCTGTCCGGGCCGGAAGTGCAGTTCACCCGGCAGATATCGCTGGTGGTGATCGCGGCGCTGACCTTCTCGCTGATCGAAGCCTTCCTGATCCTGCCTGCTCACCTGGCGCATATCCGGCCGCAGGAGCCCAAGGGCATTTCAGGCCGTTTCATCCGCTTCCAGGCGAAGATTGCTGACAGCCTCGTCTGGTTCTCCCGCCACGCTTACGGGCCGTTCCTGGCGCTGTCCCTGCGCCATCGCTATGCGACATTTGCCGTCTTTATCGGCCTGTTCGCGCTGGCAATCGTGCTGATGAACACGGGCAGGGTGCCGTTCCGCTTCATGCCGGAAATTGAAAGCGACCTCATCCGGGTGAATATCGTGCTTGCCGAGGGCACGCCCTGGCAGCGCACCGATGAAATCCGCGAACGGCTGGAGGCGGCGCAAACCGTGATCCAGAACGCATACCGGGAAGAATTTCCAGGCGAGATAGACGTTATCCGCAACCGCTCCACACTGGCCACGCAAGGCCAGATCCGGGCGTGGATCAATCTTGCGCCGCCAGAGTCGCGGCCCGGACGGCTCGCCTCCGCCGACATTGCCCAGCGCCTGCGTGACGAGCTGGGTGCGATACCCGATGCAGAGGAAATCAACTTTGACGCGACACTCAACGAGGTTGGACCGGCCATCGACTTTGCCATCAACCATCCCGACATCGACATTTTGCGCTTGGCCGCCGACGAGTTGAAAGAGGCACTGCGCGGCTTCCCGGCGACCTATGATGTCGTCGATAATCTGCAGACGGCCGCGGACGAACTGCGCCTGGTCCTGCGCCCCGACGCGCAGGCACTGGGCCTGACACTGACCGATGTCACCCAGCAGGTTCGCCAGGCCTTCTATGGCCAGGAGGTCCAGCGCCTGCCGCGTGGCGGCGAGGATGTCAGGGTGATGGTGCGCTATCCCAGAGAGGCGCGCGAGAGCCTTGATGCCATAAATCAGGTGCGTATCCGTACACCCGATGGCCGCGAAATACCGCTGGCTGCCGTCGCGGACGCGGAGTTTGCCCCCGGCATCAACCGCATCCAGCGCCGCGAACGCCAGCGCACGGTGCGCGTCAGCGCCGAGGTCAGCGATCCTGATGCGGCACGCGCCATTCGCCGCCAGATAACCGAGGAGTTCTTCCCCGAATGGCAGGAACGCTATCCGGGCGTGTCGGTCGGTGCCATCGGCCAGGCCGAGGGTGAGGCGGAGTTTCTTGGCGAAATCGTGGTCCTGCAGATCATCATGATCGGCATGATGTACGTGCTGCTGGCGGTTGCCTTCCGCTCCTACGCCCAGCCCTTGCTAATTATGACAGCCATACCCTTCGCCTTCGCCGGCGCGGTGTTTGGCCATATGTTGCTGGGCGTGCCCTTCGCGCTGTTCTCGATGTTCGGTGTCGGGGCCGCAGCCGGTATCGTCATCAACGACAATCTGGTGCTGGTGGACTTCGTGAACCGGCTGCGCGAACGCGGCGTGGGTGCCTTCCAGGCTCTCGTGGATGCGGGCGTCCAGCGGTTCCGGCCCATCCTTCTGACGACCGTGACGACCTTCATCGGCGTGCTGCCGATGATTGCGGAACGCTCCACTGCGGCGCAATTCCTCAAGCCCATGGTCGTATCACTCGGGTTTGCCGTGATCTTCGCCCTGTTCCTGACCCTGTTCATGGTGCCTGCGCTCTACGCGATCGGCGTGGACATCAAACGCACCGTGCTCTCGCTCTGGACGGGCGAGAAGCGGGCCGGCATCGGGTCGGGCTATGAAGGCGATACCAGCGGCACTGACGTCGATATCGGCCAGGTCCAGCAACCCGCCGAATAGACCTGCAACCGGCCATGGCGGAGCGCACAAACTGCGTCCCGCCATGGCCATCAGGGTCAGTGCCGCCTAGCTTTTCGCTAGTTATCAAGGACGGACCGGCCTTCTTGTAACCGGTCCGAAAGGGGAAACCGAGATGAAACACTTCCTTCTGGCAGGGTGCTGCATGGCCGTGCTGATGGCATGCGACACACAAGGAACAGCCAGTAGTGACGGCGCAGACGATGCTGTCGTGGCTGAAACCACTGAAGCGCCTGGCGAGCCGCGTTTTGGCACGTTCGGCTTTGACACGGCCGGCATGAACGCTGACGTCGCGCCCGGTGATGATTTCTTCGCCTACGCCAACGGTGTCTGGGCCGAAACCACCGAAATCCCGTCCGACCGCGCGCGCTATGGCGTGTTTGACATGCTGGCTCTGGAAGTCGAGCAGCAGGTGCGCGACGTCGTTCTGGAAGCGGCTGAGTCCGGTGGCCCGGCCGGCTCCAACGCGCAGCTGATCGGCGATCTCTACGCCAGCTGGATGAACGCCGACGCCATCGAGGCGCGTGGCCTGGACCCGGCCCGGCCCTGGCTCGACACTATCGCAGCAGCGGAGAGCTTCGAGGACATTGCCGCTCTCATGGCGCAACGCGACTATCACGCGCCTTACTGGGTAGCGATCAGCCCCGATCCGGAAAATCCGGAAGTCTATGTGATGCGTACCGGCCAGTCGGGCCTGGGCCTGCCCAGCCGCGACTACTACCTGCTCGACACCGGACGCTTCCCTGAATACCGCGATGCCTACCGCGCCTATATCGCGCAGATTTTCCAGCTGGCCGGCATGCCGGACGGCGAAGCACGCGCGCAGCAGATCCTCGATCTTGAAACCGCGCTGGCTGAGGCGCACTGGACCCGCGAGGATTCGCGCGATGTCACGCTGACCAATAACCGCATGAGCGTGGAGGACTTCTTCGCGCTGGCACCGGAGCTGAACCTGCAGGCGGCGCTGGAGACGCGTGGCCTGCCGGCCGAGGGCGAGATTGTCGTTGCCCAGCCAAGCGCGATTACCGATGCCGGGGCGCTTCTGGCGCAGGCCGATACAGAGCTTCTGCAAGCCTGGCTGAGCTTCCACTTCATCTCGGCGCGGGCATCCTGGCTGCCGTCCGCCTTCGATCAGGCGAACTTCGAGTTTTTCGGGCGCACGCTCAGCGGCACCGAGGAACAGCGCACGCGTGAACTGCGCGGTGTGCAGCTGGTCAATGGCGCGCTCGGCCATCCGGTCGGACAGGTCTATGTCGAGCGTCACTTCCCGCCGGAGGCCAGCCGCCAGATGGATGAGCTGATCCAGAACCTGGTGGACGGCTTCCGGGGCCGCCTGGAACGTCTTGAGTGGATGGATGAGGAGACCCGCGAACAGGCTCTGACCAAGCTGTCCACCTTCGAGCCGCGCATCGGCTATCCGGAAATCTGGAATGAGTATGACGGGGTGGAAATCCGGTCCGAGGACCATTTCGGCAACCGCCAGCGCCTGTCCGATTTTGCCTGGGCAGAACAGCTTCGCCGCTTCCCCGATCCGGTCGACCGGCGCCTGTGGAGCTGGCCGCCGCAGATCGTCAACGCCAGCTATAATCCGCTGATGAACCAGATCACCTTCCCGGCGGGCATTTTGCAGGCACCCTTCTTTGACATGAATGCCGATCCGGCAATGAATTATGGAGCCATTGGCGCCGTCATCGGCCACGAAATCGGCCACGGCTTTGACGATAATGGCCGCCGTTTCGACGCCGAGGGGCGCATTCGCGACTGGTGGACGCAAGAGACCAATGACCGCTTCGTGGAGCGCTCTGACCGCCTTGTGGAGCAGTATAACAGCTTCTGCCCCTTCCCCGATGAATGCGTGAACGGCCGCGTGGCGCTCGGCGAGAATATCGGCGATCTGGGCGGCATGCAGATGGCCTATGAGGCCTATCGCAACTATGTCGCGGAGAACTATCCGGACGGCGAAGCGCCGGTGATTGACGGCTATACCGGCGATCAGCGCTTCTTCCTGGCCTGGGCGCAGGTCTGGCGGACCCTGTTCCGCGACGATGCGCTGCGCGCCCAGCTGGCCACCGGCCCGCACTCTCCGGGCATGTACCGCGTCAATGGCGTCGTGCGTAATCTGGACGCCTGGTACGAGGCGTTTGGCGTAACCGAGGAGCACGAGCTCTACCTGCCGCCAGAAGAGCGCGTACGCATCTGGTAGTACGGGCAGACCCGCCCGATATGGCAAACGCCCGGCCCGCTGCGGCCGGGTGTTTTGCTATTGCCCGGCAGGAGGCGCGTTAGCCTTTTGTCCACCATCGGCAGGCAAAACGGAACGAGGGACCTGTTTTTCCGGGAATCAAAGCAATGACGAGAGCGCTTGCATCTGCCCTGCTTGCCGGAGCGCTGCTGCTCGCCCTGACCGCGTGCAATACGATTCAGGGCGTTGGCCGCGACATCACCCGCGTCGGCGAGTTTCTTGACGACGTGACCCAGTAAAAGGGCGGGGCCAAATCCGGCCTCTGTGCGTATACTTCCAGCGTGCCTGGCCGCTCATGGCCTTCATTATGGAGATCACACGATGAAACGGATGCTTATGGCAGCTGCCCTGTCCATGCTGACGCTGGGCCTTTCAGCCTGCAACACCATTCAAGGTGTCGGCCGTGACATAACCCGCACCGGCGAGGTGCTTGAGGACGTCACGAGCTGATCTGGGAGCCAAATCGCGCATCGGGCGTTACCGGTCTACACGCGGCATCACAAAGCCGGTTGTAGACAGGAGACATTCGATGCGTGAGACCCTTCAGATTATGAGCGTGGCCGTCATGGTTTTCGTCCTGGCTGCCTGCAACACGGTCCAGGGTGCAGGGCGGGACATCCAGCGGACCGGCGAAGCCATCGAAGACGCGGGCAACTAGGCCAAAAAGCGTTTTCCATAACCCACGAAAGAGGGCGGCTCCAACGGGCGAGCCGCCCTTTTTTCTGGCCGGGTCCCGCGGCTAGTCCCGGCGCATAAGCGGGCGCACCGCAATCGTGAACGAGGTCGCAAACAGGGCAATGATCACCCGGGCGATAATCGTGAAGAACACCAGCGTAAACTGCGGTTCACTGGTCCACTGGCGCAGTGCCGCCCGGTAGGTCGGCGGCAGATCGGTACTGGTAATGAAGCGGTAGACGACGCCCGACGCGTCCTGAACCACCAGCAGCCATGACGGCTGAAACAGCGCAAAACTGACCAGCAGGATCGGTGCCAGAATCGCCGACAGGGCCAGCGTCATGGATGCGGAAAACGGGCGCAGAAGCAGGCGGTTCATGTCAGATAACTCCCTCAGACTGTCCGGGCTGGCGGCAATCATCCCCTCATGCCGCTCATCCGTCCCTTGCCCGCAGCTTAACAAACATGAAAGGACCCGTCGCCTGTAAAGACGACGGGTCCTTCAATACGCAACTGACCGCCTGAACCTACTCGGTACGGGTAATAACCATTTCCGAACCGTCGGCGCTCCATTCGTCTGTCGTCACACTCTCACCAACCTCGCCTGGCTCGAACGGATTGCAGACCGGCTCAGCGTCCGTGGTAATGCAAAGTGTGCCGTCCTCGAAGGTCCAGCTGCCTTCCTGACCCAGCGTGTTGGTCATCGATCCATCGGCGTGAAATGTCGTCGAGTAGGTGACATCCGCTGATGGGATGCTGATCTCGTAGACATGGCCATCCGGCCCGTCAGCGAATGACAATCCGGCAAGGCCCAATGCGGCCACAACACCTGCTGCAAACGTTTTCATGCTTTCCTCCCCGACTGGTTTCTTTTTTACCGTTCCACCTGGACGGCGTGCGCTTATGGTTAACACACTGACCGGCGAGTCAACCGGAAACAGGAAATTGCGGTACGGCGGACTGGTGTGAGTATGCAACGCACGCTATAGACGGCTTGAAACAGTCCAGCTTGCCCGGTGGCGGGCTGCAGAGCAGACAATTGGAGCAGACCTCATGGCCGCACTTATCGCCCTTGGCCTTTGCTTTGGCCTTTTCGCGCTTTTCAACCTGATCGAGTTCAAGCGCCTCGATTAGGGCCTGAAGGACAGCCCCCGGCTCCGGAGCGATCATGTCCGCCACGCTTCTTGATGTGCTGCTACTGATTGTCGGCATCATCATCATTCTGTTCGGTGGCGACTATCTGGTGCGCGGCGCGACCGCCGTGGCCAAGCGTACCGGTGTGCCATCGCTGCTGATCGGCCTGACAATTGTCGCCTTTGGCACCAGCGCGCCGGAAATGGTGGTCAGCGTATTTGCCGCGATTGCCGGTTCGCCGGGCCTTGCCGTGGGCAATATTGTCGGTTCCAACATCGCCAATATCTTCCTTGTGCTGGGCCTGCCTGCGCTGATCGCGGTGATGGGCACCACTGCCAAGGGCGTGCGCACCAATGCACTGATCGCGCTGGCCGCCTCCCTGCTCTTCATCGCCCTGTGCTGGGACTGGGAGGCAAATGCGCCGGGCGCGCTGAGCCTTCTGGAAGGCGCGGTGCTGACCGGCCTGATAATCGCCTATATCGTCTATCTCGGCTTCGTGGCCATGGGTTCACGTGACGATCCCATGGTGGCCGAGCTGACCGGCGTGGACTCCATGGAGGGCCTGCCCAAATCCGCGCTCGGCATCGGCTTCAGCCTGATCGTCGGCCTTGTTGCCCTACCCATCGGGGCCAATCTGATCGTGGAAGGCGGCGCGAGCCTCGCCGTCACGCTGGGCGTCTCTGAAGCCGTCATCGGACTGACGCTTCTGGCCATCGGCACATCGCTGCCCGAACTGGCCACATCGGCCGTTGCCGCCATACGCCGTCAGGCCGACATGGCGATCGGCAATGTCATCGGCTCCAACATCTTCAACATCTTCGCCGTGGGCGGCATTACCGGCCTGGCCGCAGGCGGATTTGCCGGCGGCGTATCCATTGATCCCGGCTTCTTCCAGCTGGATTTGTGGGTGTTCCTCGCCAGCGCGGTCTTCGTGACGGTGCTGGTGTTTTCGCGCAGGCCCATGGGCCGCACGACCGGCGCAACCCTGCTGCTCATCTATGCGGCCTATATCGCTGCCCTGCTGTATTTCACGCTCGGCTAGCGGCCTTAACGGTCCGGGCCGATCCGGTAGTGCTGGCCTATCACCATGAGCGTGCCGAGCGCGCCAGCGATCAGTAGCCCGATCCCGGTCCACAGCTCCCAGCCCATCAGTATCACGGCCACAAGACCCACAATTCCCAGATCGAGCGGCAGCGTCCAGATCAGGATGCGGCGAAAGAGCTCGCGTTCAGAGGTGTTTTTCCCGTCCGCCATGACAGCTCAATACTCCGGTTCAGAGCCGTAGGGCCAGCCCGGCGGCAGATCTGCGGGCATCTGGCCGGGGAAGGCGGGGGAACGCTTCTCCAGAAAGCTCATCACGCCCTCACGTGCGTCCTCACTCATGCCCCGGCGCAATATCGCCCGGCTTTCCAACCGGTGCGCGTCCATGGGATGGGATGCGCCCAGCATCTGCCACGCCAGATAGCGGTTCATCGATACCGATACCGGGGCCGTGGTCTCAACAATCAGGCGCGCGCGCTCATAGGCGCGCTCCAGCACCTTGTCTGCTGGCACCAGCTCGCTGACGAGACCCTTCTCCAGCGCTTCTTCGCTCATGAAGGTGCGCCCCGTCAGCCCCCAGTCAAGCGCCGTCTCGATGCCCACCACGCGCGGCAGGAACCAGCTGGCGCAGCCATCCCAGGCAATACCGCGCTTGGTGAAGGGATAGGCCATCTTGGCGCCTTGAGCGGCGATGCGGATATCCATGGGCAGGATCATCGTCGCGCCAATACCGACCGCCGCGCCATTAATGGCCCCGATCACCGGCTTGGCAGAATTGAAGATGCGCAAATTCAGCATGCCGCCGGAATCGCGCCATTTGGGATCGGTCTCGTCGAACGCGCCGCTGGTGGCGGCCTGGGCGACAGCGTTGAACGTCTCCGCGCCGGTAGAGAGATCCGCGCCTGCGCAGAACGCTTTGCCTGCGCCCGTCACGATCACACAGCGCACATCCGGGTCAGCATCGCTCACATCAAACGCGGCAATAAGCTCGCGGCCCATCTCGTGGGTGAAGGCGTTCATCGCCTCCGGCCGGTTCAGCGTGATAAGCGCGATATGGTCCGCGACGGCGTAGGTGATGGTGGAATAGCTCATGGATGCTCCCCGGACGGCAGTGTGTACTCCAGCGTGTAATTATGTGCGCCCTCAACGATATCGAGCAGAAACTCGCCTGCAATGCCGGTGAGCCCACCTGCGCCTGAACCCGGCACGATGGTGATGGAGAGCGATTGCGCGCCCCCATCCATCACCCCGCGATGGACCAGCGAGAATGCCCCTTCCCGCCCCTCAAGGCGCCCTTCCAGACGCTCGATGAGCACATAGGCACCTGACCCGGCTTGCGCATCGAAAAGGCCCAGCATCTCGCCTGAGGCGCCGCCTTCAAACCCGCCGGTGAACGTTTTGGTGATCGCATAGCGCGTGTGGTGGCCGGGCTCTGCCTCGCCTTGCGGCTCCAGCTGAACGGTGAAACTGCCGGTAGCGGTGTGGGTGGTCATGGCTGCGTCCTCTGCCTGCGCGGCAGGAAAGAGGAGGCAAAGCGTTGCCGCCAGACCTGTCAGCTTCCAGATCATCCTTCCCTCCCGCCTGTTTTTCTTGCGGCAAGGATGGGCGGCGCGATGAAATGTGTAAAGCGGCGGAGCAATCTAGACGTTGAACTTGAACAGCAGCACATCGCCGTCCTGCACAACGTACTCCTTGCCTTCCTGGCGCAGCTTGCCGGCCTCGCGCGCACCCGCCTCGCCACCCAGCGCCACATAATCGTCAAAGGCGATGGTTTCAGCCCGGATGAAGCCCTTTTCAAAATCGCCATGGATCACGCCCGCCGCACGCGGAGCCTTCCAGCCCTTGCGGATCGTCCAGGCGCGCGCCTCTTTCGGCCCGGCGGTGAAATAGGTCTGCAGGTCCAGCAGGCGGTAGCCGGCATGGATCAGACGGTTGAGGCCCGGCTCGGCAAGCCCCAGCGATTCCAGATATTCGGCGCGCTCATCCGCGTCCAGCAGGGCCAGCTCGGCCTCGATCTTGGCAGAAATGGTCACGCAGACCGCGCCTTCTTCGCCCGCACGCTTTTCCACCGCCCGGCTCATTTCATTGCCGGTCGCGGCGCTCTCCTCGTCCACATTGGCGATGAAAAGCACCGGCTTGGAGGTGAGCAGCTGGAGCATGCGCCATTCGCGGCGCTGGTCGTCTGGCACCTCGGCAAAGCGGGCGGGCTGGCCTTCGCGCAGCTTGTCCAGAGCAATGTCGATCAACGACACTTGCGCCTTGGCGTCCTTGTCGCCGGACTTGGCCTTCTTCTCCACATTGGCGCGGCGCTTTTCCAGGCTCTCCATGTCGGCGAGCATCAGCTCGGTCTCGACCGTCTCGAAATCGGCCAGCGGATCGACCTTGCCAGCCACGTGGGTCACATCGTCATCGACAAAGCAGCGCAGCACGTAAACGACGGCGTCCACCTCGCGGATATTGGCCAGAAACTGGTTGCCAAGCCCCTCGCCCTGGCTGGCCCCCTTCACGAGGCCGGCAATATCCACAAAGCTCATCCGGGCGGGAATGATATTGGCCGAGCCAGCAATGGCCGCGAGCTTTTCAAGGCGCGGCTCAGGCACCGCCACATCGCCGACATTCGGCTCGATCGTGCAGAACGGATAATTGGCCGCCTGCGCCGCCGCCGTCTGGGTGAGCGCGTTGAAAAGCGTCGATTTGCCCACGTTCGGCAGGCCGACAATACCGCATTTGAAGCCCATGGATGGCCCCTGTCTTTTAGAAGGATTTACGAAGCTGGCGTGGGGTTAGACGCGTGGGGGTCCAGCGTCAATGGAGCGGATGTTGTCAGGCGCGGATCACGTCTGTATGCGCGAAATCCCCGCCCTTGAACAATAGAGGTTCGCCGGTGCTTGTCGCCAACGCATAGGCAAAGCAGTCACCCAGATTGAGCTGGGCAGGATGACCTGACCCTTTTCCGTAAAGCCGGTAGGCCCGCCGCGCAATCGCCCCCTGTTCGGCATCAATCGGGATCAGCGCAAGCCCCAGCTCGTCCACGAGGCTGTCGAACGCCGCCACACTGTCGGGTACGCCCTGCCGCTCCACGCGGATCGTCACTTCCATCCAGTTGATGACGGACATTTTTGGCCTGGGATCAGCGATGATCTGGTCGAGGAAGTCCGGTCCCTCAGCCTCGCGCAGGACAATGGCGAGGACGGCAGAGGCGTCCACGATCATTTCGGCAGGCCGATCTCGTCATAGTAGAGGTCACCATGATCAGCGGAGTGACCACTGCCCTCCATCCCGGCCGCCACACGTTCTACCAGCGCCCTGATGCGGTCCTGACGGGCTGCCTCGCCGCGTTCGGCGCGGGCAATTTCAGCCTCCAGCGCGGCACGCACGGCATCCGTGATCGTCTGGCCCTTAAGCTCGGCGAGCTTGCGGGCCAGCGCATCGGTTTTCGGATCCTTGATGCTCAGCGTCATGGGGCAACCTATATCGCGAATCAGGTTGCCTGGCGAGTCTGGCGCCGCGAAGGCATCGCTATTGAGCGCTTACTCTTCCGCCACGCCCGGAGCGGGAGCAAGATGCGTCACGCGGGTCTGGAAGGCGTCAAACTCACCGCCTGCCAGCAGCGGGAAGCTGCGGGCGATGGCATCGGTCAGCGCTTCAAACCAGACGGCATCAGCCTTGGGAAAATCGGAGAGCACATAATTGGTGACCATGTTCTTGTCGCCGGGATGACCAATGCCGATGCGCCCACGCCGGAAATCCGGGCCGATATGGGAGGCAATCGAGCGGATACCGTTATTGCCGCCATGCCCGCCGCCAGCCTTCAGGCGGAACTTGCCGGGCGCCAGATCCAGCTCGTCATGGAAGACCGTCACCGCCTCCGGGCCGACCCGGTAGAAATCCGCCGCCGCGCGCACCGCAAGCCCTGAATTATTGTAATAGGTCAAAGGCTTCATCAGCAGGGCCTTTTTCGGCCCGGCAATGGTCTGCACCAGACCCTCGCTGATCGCGGCCTGAAACTTCTCCCGCCACGGGCCAAAGCCATGCATGGCGGCAATTCCATCCAGCGTCATGAAGCCCGCATTATGGCGGTTCTTCAGGTATTTGCTTTCCGGATTGCCCAGACCGGCAATGATCAGCATGTCATGCCCCTTGCGAGCCTGCCCGGCGCTGGCCGGTCATGAAAAAGGCGGCTGCAGGTCATCCCGCGCCGCCTTTTTAAGATATCAGACGCCCGGCGGCATGGAGCCGCCAGCGCGAAGGCGACTATTCCTCGTCGCCCTCGGCCTCGTCCGCTTCGACTTCCGTCTCGGTATCTTCGCCTTCGACCTCATCCTCGATCACAGCGCGCGAGCCTTGCACGGTGGCGACGGTGAAGTCCCGGTTGGTGATGACCGGTTTCACACCGTCAGGAAGCGTGACGCTGGAAATGTGGATGGAATCGCCAATGTCGTAGCCGGAAAGGTCGACAACGATCTCGCTGGGGATATTGCCAGCCTTGCAGCGGATCTCGATATCGTGGCGCACGATGTTCAGAACGCCGCCGCGCTTGATGCCCGGAGATTTCTCGTCATTGATGAAGTGCACCGGCACGTTCAGCGTGATGACCGAGTTTTCTTCCACACGGTAGAAATCGATATGGACCGGCTCGTCCGTGACGGGGTGGAACTGGATGTCGCGCGCGATGACGGGCTGGCGCTCGCCCTTGTGCTCGATATCGACCATGTTGGCGATCAGCTTGCCCGTGCCGATGGCTTTCACCAGCTCGTTGCGCTTCACGCTGATGGCGACAGCGCCGCGCGGGCCACCATAAAGGATACCGGGAACCAGGCCGGAGCGGCGCGCTTCGCGGGCGCCGCCAGTGCCGGTGCGCTCACGCACCTCAACGGAAACAACAATATCACTCATGGGGTCCGGTCCCTGTGGTAAATTCTGGTTTCAAACGCGTTCGCCGCCTGCAGGCGGGCGGCGCTCAAGCGAGCGCGGGCTATTAGCCGGTTTTTGCACGCCGCGCAACAGGGTGCAGTGAGTCTTGTTGGCCCTGCCCTCTTGCGGGCAACACCTAGTCAAACAGCTTGGAGACGCTTTCCTCGTTGGCGATGCGCCGGATCGCCTCGGCCAGAAGCGGCGCGATGGAGACGGCGCGCAGCTTGGAGCAAGCGGCTGCCTTGTCGGTAACATCGATGGAATCGGTCACCACCAGTTCCTTCAGCACCGAATCCTTGATCCGGCTGGTGGCCTTGCCCGACAGAACGCCGTGCGTGATATAGGCGGAAACCTCGGCAGCGCCCTCATTCTTCAGGGCGGCAGCGGCATTACACAGCGTGCCGCCACTATCGATGATGTCGTCAAAGATAATGCAGCGGCGCCCCGCCACATCACCGATAATATTCATCACCTCGCTCTCGCCAGCCTTCGGGCGGCGCTTGTCGACAATGGCGATGTCAGCGCCGAGGCGCTGGGCCAGCGCGCGCGCACGCACCACACCGCCAACGTCCGGCGAGACGATCATCAGGTCTGATGTGTCGTAATGCTTGCGGATATCCTGCTCGAAGACCGGCGTGGTGAAGAGATTATCGGTCGGGATATCGAAAAAGCCCTGTATCTGCCCGGCATGCAGGTCCAGCGTCAGCACGCGGTCGGCTCCGGCCTTGGCGATCAGATTGGCCACCAGCTTGGCGGTGATCGGCGTGCGCCCGCCGGTTTTGCGGTCCTGCCGTGCATAGCCAAAATAGGGGATGACAGCCGTGATCCGCCGCGCACTGGCCCGCGAGAGCGCATCCATGCAGATCAGCAGCTCCATCAGATGGTCATTGGCGGGCTTGGAGGTCGACTGGATGAGGAACACGTCCTCGCCGCGCATGTTTTCCTCAACGCGCACAAACAGCTCGCCATCGGCGAAGGTCTCGATCTCGACATTGGAGAGCGGCGCATCAAGATAATTGGCTATGGCACGGGCCAGGGGCCGGTTTGCGTTGCCGCTCATCAGTTTCATTGCGAAGAATCCCCTCGGACGCTGGCCGTGATGGGCGCGCTCATAGCAGACCCCAGGCGGTATCGAAAGCGGCTGCCAGCGTGTTTGTACACCGCGCGCCATGCCCCGTACACGGATTATCCGGGCCATGGCTCCAGACCGGGCGGGGCGGGCATGCCCGGCGCGCTAAGAGCTATCACCTTGAACAGAACGCCCATCTCCTCGTCCGCCGTCAGCCGGTGAAGCTGACGCGCGATTGTGCCGCGCTGGTCTGGCCGGGATGCGGCCAGCGCGGCGGCGCGCTGTTCCATGCCCAGACTTTTCAGGAACGCGCCCTGTTCCACCGGACCATACACATCCAGCCCCGCGGCACGGGCGCGCTGCGCCAGCGTGTCGAAGTCCACCCGCGCGGTCAGGTCCGCTGTACCCGGCGCGTCCAGCGGGTCCACTTTCTGATGAGCGCGTATCGCCTGCAGCGTATCGCCCGGCTCGGACACCGAAGGTCCGTAATCGATGAACAGGGCATGGCCGGGATGGTCTGCAAAGCGCGCAGCCAGCGCGTCCACCACTTGCGCATCGCCGGGGCGCAGCTCCACCAGCGCGCCGTCAGGGTTTGCGCGCAACGCCTCTGGTATGAAGGGGTCGTCCTCAGCGATGACCGGCCCGGTCACGAAGGCAAGGCGATCCTCATCATCCGGGTGCAGCCCCACGCAGCGTTCACGCCACTGACCCTCCACCCGCACGGCCTGACGCACAGGCAGGCAATCGAGAAACTCATTGCCGAAAATGATTCCCGGGCCTGCCGGAACGGTTTCGAGGCTTTTGGCCCACCCCACCGGCACGCCCGCCCTCGCCAGCGTCTGGCCCTGCACCATTTTTAGCGCGGCGCTGGCCTCGACCAGGCTGACTTTCAGGGCATCGGCAAAGCCCGGCACGGCCCGCGCAGCGCGCAGCGTGTCGGCCATCATCGTGCCCTTGCCCGGTCCCAGCTCGGCCAGAACAAGGCTTTCAGGCGACCCCATATCCTGCCAGCACTGCGCCGCCCACAGGCCCAGAAGCTCGCCAAACATCTGGCTGATCTCCGGCGCGGTCACAAAGTCCGCCCCCGCCCCGATAGGATCGCGCGTCGCGTAATAGCCAGCCATCGGGTCAAAGAGCGCCTCCATCATAAAGACAGAGACCGGCAGCGGGCCTTGCGAGGCGATGCGCGCGCGCAAGTTCGATGCGATGCGCGCCGCCGGGTTGAAATCATCCGCTTCAGTCACCGTTAGGGCCTGTCCTCATAAAGGTTTCGGGCGTGACGCGTGGCGGATTTAGTTGCTGACAAGGAGAGACGGCTGCCGTGGAGCATCCCTCCACAAGGACGGCTCGACGCGGTCAGGGGCGAAATCCGCCGCGCCTCGAAGAGGTATGGCGAAAATCGTTCACTCTTGCGTCGCAGTCCCCCGAAAGGGGAATGCCCTTCCATCGGGCCTGCTCCTGATAGTGAACCATTTTCGCGCATATCACGCTCCAAACCCTTTATGAGGACAGGCCCTAACCCGCTCTGGACCGGGATTTCTTGCGCTCAGGGCGCGCCTCGCCTGGCGTGGAAACAGGCGGTGCCTTGAGCGCACGCCAGATGAGATAGACACCGGCGGCAATCATCGGCACGCACAAGAGCATGCCCATGGTGACATAGCCCTGCAGCGCATCGGGCATATGCCGGTCCGGCTCGCGGAATATCTCCACGAACGCGCGGAATACGCCATAACCGGCAAGGAACACGCCGGTGACAAGACCGGGCCGGGAGAGCGCCCGGAAACGCCAGATCAGGAAGGCGATGAGCGCCAGCAGCACCGCGCCTTCCAGGAACGCCTCATAGAGCTGGCTGGGATGGCGCAGCGCGCACAGCGGATCATCGGCAAAGCGCATCGCCCAGGGCAGGTCAGGCGCGGGCCGGCCCCACAGCTCGCCATTGATGAAATTGGCCAGACGCCCCAGCAGGAGGCCGATGGGCGTCGCCGCCGCGACGGCATCCGATACGT
The DNA here is from genome assembly GCF_050485565.1 of Glycocaulis sp. Lineage (GTDB taxonomy): Bacteria > Pseudomonadota > Alphaproteobacteria > Caulobacterales > Maricaulaceae > Glycocaulis. Next base: position 153,690 of record NZ_JBJHBQ010000006.1, read on the forward strand.
TAAGGAGTGGGATTTTCCACAACCGTGCGGTGACGATCATGGCCAGCATGACGCCGATCAGACCACCGTGGAAGCTCATCCCCCCTTCGGTGATGCCGGTGATGACCCAAAGCGGACGCTCCCACAGGGCGCTCGTCTGGTAGAAGAGGACATAGCCGATACGGCCGCCCACAATGACGCCGACCATCACCCACAGCATCAGCTCCTCGACATAGGCGCGGTCCATCGGCGCGGCCTTGGGGCTGGCATGTGTAGTCCACAGGCGCGGCCGGGCAATCAGCTTGAGAACGTAAAACAGGCCGAGGAAAAACCCCGCGATATAGGCCAGCGCATACCAGCGCAGCGCAAACGGGCCGATCTCGAAGATGACAGGATCAATCAGGTCGAAACTCGCGGGGCACAGGGCCATGTGGCGTATCGTCTCCAGAGCGGCGTTAACGGTGAAATCTGCGGGGCGGACATTGCGTTGGACGGGCCGAAGGGCCTATATCCTGACCTCTATACCAGCAAGGACCGTCTTGTCATGCAGACGCGCAACCCCGTTTTCACTGATCTGGCCGACCTGATGACCGATGCCTTTGGCGCGGCCCGTGCCGCGGGCGATGAGGCGCGCTCGGTTTTCCGGGCGCAGGCCGAACGCGTGGCTGCGGACATGGATCTGGCGTCCGGCGACGAAGTGCGCGCCTTGCAGGCAATCATCGCCCGGCAGGGCGAGGAAATCGAATCACTCAAAGCCCGTCTGACCGCGCTGGAGGGCAAAAAGCCTGCTCCCTCGCGCGCGGCGGCGGCGTCGAAGCGCAAACCCGCTTCGAAAAAGGCTTCCAGCTGAACGGCTTAATTTCAAACCCTTGCACACCGTTGCGCAGTGTCCCCGGAGCGGCTTACCGTCGTTCAACGGGACGATACCGGCATGTGCTCTGAGGGAGGCGCAATGATGGATCTGCATACCGAAACCTACATTCAGACGATTGATCCGCTGGAAAGCGTGGAGCAGGCGGTGATCGCCGAGCAATACGCCTATGAGCGCGATGATACCGAGCTGCACATGGCCGTACCCGGCGAATGGCGCGACCATCAGGTCTGGTTTACCTGGCGCCCTGAACTGGACGTGCTGCATGTGTGCGCCAGCCTCGAGCTGAAAACGCCGCAGGCGCGCTTCCGCGAGGTTTGCGAGCTTGTCACCCGTCTCAATGAACGCCTCTGGCTTGGCCATTTCGATGTCTGGGCCGAGGATGGCTCGGTCGTGTTCCGCCATGCCCTGTCGCTGGCGGGCGGCGAAACGGTGAGCCCGGCGCAGGCCGCTGCCCTCATCGTGGCAGCACGTGAGGCGGGTGAGCGGCTCTATCCGGCTTTCCACTACCTTGTCTGGGGGGGCAAGAGCGTTGAGGAGGCCGTGGCCGCCGCGATGTTTGACACGGCCGGAGAGGCGTGAAGAGCAGAGACATGCCCGTTATTGATGAACCTACAGGCAAGGTCGCGCTTATCGGCGCTGGCCGGATGGGACTGGCTTTAGCCGCTGGCTGGCTGCGGGCGCGCCGGGGCGGACTGGATTCCGGCACGCTTATCATCGTCGAGCCCAACCCGTCAGATGAGCTTGAAGAGCTTGCCAGCAAGTACGCGATCAAGGTGGTACCCACGCTGACCAAGGCCGCCGCCTCAGGTCTCGACCGCGTGGTGCTGGCGGTAAAGCCGCAAGCCCTGCCTGCGCTGGGTGAGGATCTGGCCGGAAAACTGCCCCGCGATGCGCTGATTATCTCCATCCTCGCCGGAGCGGGGTTGATCGGCCTTGGCCGCCTGTTTCCCGGCCATCCCATTGTGCGCGCCATGCCCAACACGCCCGGTTCCATCGGCAAGGGCATTTCCGTCGCGATCTCCAATGTCGAAGCCGATCCGGCCCATTTCCGTGCGGCTACAGATGCCTTGCTGAAAGTGCTCGGCAGCGTGGAATGGGTTGAAGACGAGCGCATGATGGACGCCGTGACGGCCGTCTCCGGCTCCGGCCCGGCCTATGTGTTCCTGATGTGTGAGGCACTGGCCCGCGCTGGCGAGGCCGAGGGCCTGCCCGCAGACCTCGCAGAGAAGCTCGCCGTGGCCACCGTGGCCGGGGCTGGCGCTCTGCTGGAAGACGGCCACAAGCGCAAGACGGCAGACGCCGCAGCCTTGCGCCGCGCTGTCACCTCACCCGGCGGCACCACACAGGCCGCGTTGGATGTGATGATGGCCGGTGGCGGCCTGCCCATGCTGGTGCGTAATGCGGTGTCAGCCGCCGAACGCCAGTCACGCAAGCTCGGCAGCACGTTCTAGTATCCGGCTCTAGGCCGGTATCCATAAAACGGCCTTCAGCCCGCCCAGCTCGCTCTTTTCCATAAACACGTCGCCGCCATGCGCGCGGGCCGCATCACGGGCGATGGCGAGCCCAAGCCCGACCCCGGTCTTGTTGCTGTTGCGCGACGGATCAAGGCGGCTGAAGGGCCGGAAAGCCTCTTCGTACAGCTCTGGCGGAACGCCCGGCCCGTCATCCTCGACCCGGAACTCGATCCGGCCGCCGGTATCAACCAGCGAAAGGGCCACCGTCTGCCCGTGCGCCACCGCGTTATTGACAAGGTTCGAGACCGCCCTTGTCAGCGTGCCGGGCCGCACTTCGCGCGTCAGAACCTGCGGGATGTCCAGCGCAATCTCATGACCTGCGCGCCCGGCCTTGGCCGCCAGTGTCCGGCACAGCTCTGCCAGATCGGTATGTTCGCTTTCCTCGCCGCTCTGGCCGCGCGCAAAGGCCAGATACTCGTCCAACGCCATTTCCATCTCGGCAATGTCCTGGATCGCCGCCTCACGATCCGGGCCGGCCGGCATCATGGCGAGCTGCAGACGCAGGCGCGTCAGCGGCGTGCGCAGATCATGGCTGACACCTGCCAGAAGCGCCGTCCTCTGCTCCACATACCGCACAAGCCGCTCACGCATGTCGATGAAGGCGGTCGCAGCCTGACGCACCTCGCGCGCACCAGCGGGGCGGAAGCCCGCCGTATCCTGCCCGCGCCCGAAGGCTTCGGCGGCAGCGGCAAGGCGCTGGATGGGTTTGGCCTGATTGCGGATGAAGATGATCGAGACTGCGCTGAGAAGCGTGGACGCACCGACAATCCACAAGATGAAGATATGGCCCGTAGTGGCAAAGGCACGCTCGCGCGACGCGATGAAGCGCAACACGCCTGCATCCACCTGCACGCGTATGTCGACATATTCAGGATAGCGCGTGGTATCGAACCAGAACTCGTTATCCAGCCGGGCGGTGAGTGCCCGGCGCAGGGATCTGTCGAGCGCCCGGAAGAAGGCTGTCCGCCGGCTTACGGGCAGAACATCACCCTCGCGCAGATCAACTGACAGGCCGACGGTTTCAAACGCGAGATTGGCAACCGGATCAATTCCTTCCGGCCCTGCGCGTTCAACCAGCGCGGTGATCATCGCCACGTCGCCTGCAACGCTTTCCGACAGGCGCGCCGTCACAGTCTGCCAGTGTTCCTCGAAAAAGGACCAGGTTACCGCCACCTGCATGATCGCAACCGGCAGCACGATGATAAGCAGTGAACGGCCAAACAGGCTCGTCGGCAGATAGCGCTTTAACCCGAACCGCATGAACCCGCGCTCACTTTCCTGCCGGTGCCTCAAAGACCGGCTCGGCCACCAGCTTATAGCCTTCACCGCGCACCGTCTGGAGGAAAACAGGATTTTTCGGATCGTCCTCGATCTTGCGGCGCAGCCGCGTCATCTGCACGTCAATGGCGCGCTCGCCAGCGCCGCCGGCAGCACGCTCAGACAGAAGATAGCGATCAACAGGCTCTCCGGGCGACTGGGCCAGCGCGCTCAGCAAGGCCGCCTCCCCGCCCGTCAGGCGCACACGGGTCTCACCCTGCATCAGCTGGCCGGTTTCCAGCTCGAAAATCCAGCCGCCGAACCGCACACGCTTTGCCCCCTGCTTCTTGGGGATCATGCGCCGCAATATCGCCTGTACGCGCAAGATCAGCTCTTCAGGTTCAAACGGCTTGGCCAGATAGTCATCCGCCCCCAGTGACAGCCCCTTGATGCGGTCTTCAGGCTCGCCGCGCGCAGTGAGCAGCAGAATCGGGCAATCATGCGCCTGACGCACGGCGCGGGTCAGCTCAAACCCGTCCATGCCGGGCATCATCACGTCCAGAATGAGGATGTCGAAGCTGAGCGAACGCAGCATGGACAGCGCCTTGTCGGCGTTGGGCGCCGCCGAAACGCGAAATCCGCGCTCGCGCAAAAAGCGGCTCAGAAGCGTGCGGATACGGTCATCATCATCGACGACGAGTATATGGGTTTCAGGTGGCAGGCCGGTCATCCTCGCTCCGCTTTGCCAGCAAAGTCTGAAGGCAAGGATGGACCGGTTTGGCCATGCCACAAAGTGGCAGGATGTTACGCAGCATTTCAGTCCGGCTTCACGCGGCGCGGATGCGCTCCAGGAAGCGGCTGACATCACCGCGCAATTGCTCGGCCTGACGGCCCAGCTCACCTGATGCATTGACCACCGCGTCTGCTGACTGGCTGGTCTCACGCGCGCCGGACAGCACTTCGGTGATGGTCTGGGAGACCATGCCGGAGCTTTCGGCTGACTGGTTGGTATTGCGCTCGATCTCGGCTGTTGCCGCGCTTTGCTCCTCAACCGCAGCCGAGATGGACGCCGACACGCCGGTCACCTGCTCGATGGAGCCGGACACCGCCTCGATAGCCTTCACCGCTGCATTGACCACCTCCTGCACGCTGGTGATCTGGCCGGAGATTTCCTCGGTGGCCTTGGCGGTCTGCGCAGCCAGAGACTTCACTTCGGAGGCAACAACGGCAAACCCCTTGCCGGCTTCACCTGCGCGCGCCGCCTCAATGGTGGCGTTGAGGGCCAGCAGATTGGTCTGTTCGGCAACCGTCTCGATCAGGCTGACAATCGTGCCAATGCGTTCGGCGGCGGCAGAAAGCTCCGCCATGGTTTCGGCTGTGCGCCGGGCCTCGTCACGCGCCTGGGAGGACGCGCCGGCCGCCTCGCCGGCCCGCTGGGATATCTCGCCAATGGCGCGGGTAAGCTCGCCTGCGGCCTGCGCCACGGTCTTGGCCGCGGTGCTGGCTTCTTCGGACGCAGCGGCCACGCTGGAGGAACGCTCTGACGTGCCTTCAGCCGTTTGCGCCATCGCCTTGGCTGTCGTTGACAGCTCTTCGGATGCTGCCGCTACGGAAGACACAATAGCCGAAACCGTCTTTTCAAACTCGTCCGCGAGCGCGTCGCGTTCAGCCGCCTTGGCCGTCGCCGCACATGACTCGATGGTGGACATGCACAAATCCATATCCAGCATGGTCGCTTTGACAAGCGTATCCAGAACAGCCTCAAGCTGCTCTTCCTTGCCACGATTGCGAATCGGACTTTTGCCCGACAGCGAGCGGCGGGTAATGGCTCGCACCAGCCCGCCAAGAATTTTTGCGTACCCGCCAAAATACCAGGCAGGTTTCAGGCCGAGGCGCGCATGCGTCTCGCCAATACGCCTTACTGAGTCCAGATAGTCCTGCCCGTAATCAGCCGCACAGATGCGCAGCCAGTGCTCAAGCTGCTTCTGGCGGGCATGGCTGCGCATCTCCGCACTCTTGAACATCACGTCCACTTCAGGGTGCTTGGAGATATCCAGATAGAACTGGTCCAGGATCGCGGGCAGCTCTGCTTCAACCAGCGGCCTCGCAGCGCGCAACCGCTCACGGTCAGCATCCGAAAAGCTGAGAAATTCGAAACGTTCGGTCAAGTCGACAATCGCCATGCTCATGGAAACACTCCGCCTTTTCAGGCGGCTGAGCCGCACACTCGACCGCCATGGTGAAGAAACCATGAACGTAGTTAACAACTACTAAACCATGTGACATAAAATATGCCTACTTCAGGTTGTTTTTTAGCGCTGCCCGCAGATAGGGTATCGCGCTCCACACCGTCAGCGCCGCACACAGCCACACCCCGCCCACCCAGATATAGAACCAGTCCGCCACATCAACGAAACCCATCGCTATCAGAACGAAGGGAAGGGCCACCACAATCATGGTCAGGGCTGTCTTGGCCTTGGCATCATTGGTGACGGCATAGGCCCCATCGCTGCGCGGCGGCCCAGCCAGGCGCACGCCCGTGACGATGATATCGCGCAGCAGGATGATACCGACCGGAACGGCCAGCGCCGGATTGCCTCCGGCGATGAGCGTGTAGGCCACCAGATAGGCACCGGTCAGCACCTTGTCGGCTATCGGATCGAGCAGGGCGCCAAGTGAGCTGGCTGCGCTGAAACGCCGCGCCAGCCATCCATCAAGCCAGTCGGTGAGCGCTGCCGTCACGAAAATCAGTCCGGAAAGCACTGCGTAGAAAACGGCTGTCTCCTCCAACGCCGCGCCTGCGCTCTGCAAGAGCAGCCACGCGCCCACGATACCGCCAACGCCGCGCAGCACCGTGACCAGATTGGGAATGTGGCGCAGCATGGTCTGGCTCCTAACCCTGCTCGTGGAAATGGTCGTAGATCTTGCGGGCCAGCGCCTTTGAAACGCCTTCGACAGCCTCAAGATCCGCAAGGTTCGCCCGCGAGACAGCCCGCGCCGATCCGAAATGCTTTAAAAGCGCCGCACGGCGTGAGGCCCCGATCCCGGCAATATCATTGAGCGGATTGTCCTTGATCGCCCGGCTGCGCGCGGCCCGGTGGCCGGTGATCGCAAACCGGTGAGCCTCATCGCGCAGGCGTTGCAGATAGTAGAGCACCGGGTCATTGGCCGGCAGGCGGAAGGGCGCTTTGCCCGGCATGTAGAAATCTTCGCGGCCTGCATTCCTGTCCGGCCCCTTGGCGACAGCGGCCAGCGGAATATCGGCCATGCCCAGCTCCTCCATCACGGCCATCGCCGCTGAAAGCTGGCCCTTGCCGCCATCGACCAGAACGAGACCCGGCACGGGCGCGCCTTCTTCGCGCTCTTTTGCCAGCCGTGAGAAGCGGCGGCGGAGCATGGCGGCCATCATGGCAAAATCATCGTTCGTGGCCGCATCCCCGCCCTTCATGTTGAAGCGCCGGTACTGGGATTTCTCCAGCCCTTCCGGGCCAGCGACAATCATCGCGCCCAGCGCATTGGAGCCCTGAATGTGGGAGTTGTCATAGACCTCGATCCGCTCCGGGCGGGCTTCAAGGCCAAACACGCGCGCTACGCCATCGAGAAGCTGGGCCTGACTTTTGGATTCCGCCAGCGTGCGGCCCAGCGCCTCGCGCGCATTGGTCATCGCCTGATCGACGAGCTGGGTCTTGCCGCCGCGCTGGGGTTTACGGATTTCGACCGCGTGGCCCGCCCTCAAGGACAATGCCTCGCCCAGCAGTTCGCGCTGGTCAGGCTCGTGGGAGACCAAGATGAGCGCGGGCGCAGGCTTGTCCTCATAGAACTGCGCAATGAAGGCGCCGAGCACGTCTTCAGGCCCCGCCTCGGCATCATGGCGCGGATAGAAGGCGCGATTGCCCCAGTTCTGGCCCGCCCGGAAGAAGAAGACCTGCACACAGCTTTTCCCGCCCTCCTGATGGACGGCAATGACATCGGCTTCCTCTATCCCGTCAGGATTGATGCCCTGACTGGTGGTGACGGCGGCAATCGCGCGCAGCCGGTCCCTCAGCCTGGCCGCACGCTCGAAATCCAGTGCTTGCGATGCCTCCTCCATGTCGGCCTGCAGGCGTTCACGCAAAGCGCCCGAACGCCCGCGCAGGAACTCGCGCGCCTCGCCCACCAGCTCATCATAGCGCTCAGGACTGATGAGATCGACGCACGGCCCGGCACAGCGCTTGATCTGGTAGAGCATGCAGGGGCGCGAGCGCGCCTCGAACACGCTGTCAGTGCAGGTGCGCAACAGGAACGCTTTTTGCAGCGTGTTGAGCGTGTGATTGACCGCGCCTGCCGAGGCGAAGGGCCCGAAATAATCACCCTTCATCTTGCGTGCGCCGCGATGCTTGGTCAGCTGGGCAGAAGGGTGTTCGGTGCGGATGAGGATGTAGGGAAAGGATTTGTCATCGCGCAATATGATGTTGAAGCGGGGCTTTAGCCGCTTGATGAGATTGGCTTCCAGCAGCAGCGCCTCGGTCTCGGTCGCCGTGACGACAAACTCCATGCTGGCCGTCAGCGCGATCATCAGCGCGATGCGGTTATTATGCCCGCCGGACTTGGCATAGTTCGACACGCGCGATTTCAGCTGGCGCGCCTTGCCCACATAGAGCACCTCGCCATCGGCGCCATACATGCGGTAGACGCCGGGCTTCATCGGCAGGCGCTTGACGTAATCGGCAATCACCTCCGGCCCGGAACGCGCGTTCGCCTCGCTGGCGCGGCCGGGCGCGTCGTGCATGTCGGTGGGCGGTGTATCAGGTCGGTTTGCGCGGGCCATGACCCAACAGATAGGCGAGAATCGCGCCCTCGTCAGCGCCAGCGCTCATAGCTGACACCCACTGAAGCCGCATCATCGAGCGCGGTCAGCTTGTCGACTTTAAGCGCGATACGCACGATACGCGGATCGGAAAACATCGTGTCGGCCAGCGCCTGCGCAAGATCTTCGAGCAATTCGTGATGCTGGCGGCCCACCACCTGACGCACGGTTTCTGCCAGCGCCGCATAATTGACCGCATGGCCCAGATCGGCCTCCGGGTGAACCGCTTCGCTGGCAACTTCCGCTTCCAGGCTGACGGTGATCGGCTGCTTGCGGCCATGCTCGCTGGCATAGACGCCCACTTCCGCCTCAAGGCGCAAGCCCTCCACGCGCACGCTCAGCCGCTCACCGGCAAGGGCGTGTTCGGAGCGGGGCCGTGCCGCCGCGTCGGCAGGGGCAAGCGTCGGTTTCATGTAAGGTTTCCGTCCCGGTATCGGCAGGTGAATGCGGCTCAGACGAGCTCTCGTACCACTTCATAGCCGAGAGTGGGCCGGGCAACCGAAACTTTTCTCAGTCCGGGCCAGAGCGGAGTGAGGCGCTGCGCCACAAAATCGGCAATCGCCTCCATGGACGGACCAGCCAGTCCCTCCACCTCGTTGAGGAGGGCATGGTCCAGCGGCGCAGCCGCTGTGGACAGATCCTCGCGCAGCCGGTCAAGGTCTTCCACGCCCGGCTCGGCCTGCACCCAGGCACGCACCAGATAGGAATGACCGTGGATCTGGCGGCGCGCATCATCCTCCGCCCCGAACGGGGTGAAGTGTGCAGCTTCGATATTCACCTGGGCAGAAATAAGCATCATGGCGCGCGCTCTATACTGCGAAGGGCGGTGCAAGGTAAGCCCTGCCCGCAGGTCGGGGCTTTCAACCGCGCCCGCAAGGTATAGTTTCGCGCCAGATGCAGGAGCATGACATGGCAAAAGGCAAGGGAACAGCGCTGGTAACCGGCGGCGCAAAGCGCATCGGGCGGGCTTTTTGCGAAGCGCTGGCCGAGGACGGCTATGCAATCGCCATCCACTGTAATCGCTCAACCGATGATGCAGAGACACTGGCACGCACCCTTCGGGCCAAGGGCGTAAAGGCTGGCGTGTTCGCCGCCGACTTTTCCGATGGTGCAAACGCCGAAGCGCTGATGGAGGAGACCACCAATGCCATGGGGCCGGTCAGCCTGCTCGTGAACTCCGCCTCGATCTTTGAAGAAGATAGCGTGGAGACGGTGAGCGCCCAGAGCTTCCGGGCGCATATGGAGGCCAACACGCTGGCGCCTGTCCTGCTCTCGAAGGCGTTCGCGGCACAAGCCCCGGAAGGCGCGATGATCTTCAACCTGCTCGACTACAAGCTCTTCAATATCAACGCCGATTTCTACTCCTACACCATCTCCAAGGCAGCGCTGAAAGCCGTGACGGAGATGCTGGCACGCGCACTTGCCCCGCGTATCCGCGTCAATGGGGTGGCACCGGGCCTGACCCTGCCCAGCCCCTATCACGACGAGGCCACATTCGAGCGCCTGCACAATGACAATCCGCTTCAATGCGGACCGACGCCGGACGATCTGGTGCGCACGCTGCGCTGGTTCCTCGCCACGCCCTCGGTGTCGGGGCAGATCGTGTGTGTCGATGGCGGCCAGCATTTCGACCCGCGCCTGACGCGTGACGTGTTCGGCGCGCTTGGCAGCTAGCGGCTCGACGGAACCCTCCGCACTGCCTAACTAGAGGGTTCGGGCGTGGCTGGTCTTGCGTCCCTCATCTTGTGGACGAATACCGTGGCCCTCTCCTCCCCCGATCCGAAGCGCCCGACGCTTGGCATGGCCGAGCTTATCGCGATGACGAGCGCGCTGATGGCGCTCAATGCGCTGTCCATCGACATCATGCTGCCTGCCCTGCCCGATATTGGCCGGGCCTTTGATGCGATGGGCAATGAGCGCCAGCTGGTCATCACCTCCTATGTGCTCGGCTTTGGCCTAGCGCAGATATTCTACGGGCCGCTGGCCGATGCGCTCGGCCGGCGCACGGTTTTGCTGATCTCGCTGGGCGCGTACTCGCTGGCGACGCTGCTGTGTCTGGCCGCGCCTGACTTTGGCTGGATGCTGGCCGCACGCGCGCTGCAGGGCGCAGCGGCTGCCGGTACGCGCGTGATTGCTACCGCCGTCGTGCGTGACCTCGTTTCCGGGCGCAAGATGGCGCAGATCATCTCCATCGCCATGACCTTCTTCATGGCCGCGCCCATTCTCGCGCCGGGTCTGGGCCAGGCCATCCTGCTCATCGCCAGCTGGGAATGGATTTTTGCCGCCCTGCTGGCGGGCGGCGCGCTGCTCTGGGGCTGGATGCTGGTACGCCTGCCTGAAACGCTCAGCCCCGAGAACCGCATCCCGGTACGGCTCGGATCAGCGGCGAAGAATTACTGGCTGGCAGCCAGCAACCGCATCACGCTCGGCTACATGATGGCCGCGGCCTTCATCTTTGGCGGGCTGTTTGCCTTCATCGCGACGTCCGAGCAGGTGATGGGCGAGCTTTACGGGCTGGAAGTGTGGTTCGCGCTCGCCTTTGCCGGCATCGCGGCGGGTCTGGCCGTTGCCAACATCATCAATGCGCGCATCGTCCAGCGCTATGGCATGCGCCGGATTTCCCACTGCGCCATCATCGCCTTCATCATCATCAATGGCGGGCATGCGCTCTATGCGCTGATATCCGAGCCGCCCTTCTGGCTGTTCTACCCGCTGCTGACGCTGGGCATGATGCTGTTCGGGATGATGGGGGCCAATTTCTCTGCTCTTGTCATGGAGCCTGCAGGCAAGCGCGCGGGCACAACGTCCGCGCTCTACGGATCGGTGACAGCGATTGGCGGGGCTGTCCTTGGTTCGCTCATTGGCCAGTCCTTCAACGGTTCGGTCTTTACCCTGCTGGCGGGCATGGCAGGGCTTGGCGTCGCCGCCCTCGTGATCGTGGCAATTACCGAGCGTGGTCAATTGTTTGGCGTAGGTGAGACCGAGCTGGACGCCCCCGGCTAGCGGAAATCTGTCCGCAGGGGGTGTTTTCAGGCATAATATGGGCGGGTTCACCGATGCGGAGACCCGCCATGCCGACCCGTCACGTACTCACTGTTCACGGCTGGAGCGCCCGCGACACATCGATGCAAAAGCTCGCCGGATTCCTCGGCGGGCAGGGCTTTGCCGTGGAGCATGTCTGGCTGGGCGGCTACCCCTCCATGGCCGACGAGGTGCATCTGGCCGACAGTGCTCGGCGGCTGGGTCAGCTTGTCAGGGAGATGCAGGCCGATGGCAGGCTGGGTCCGCACTTCCATGTCGTCACCCATTCCACCGGCGCGCTGGTCGTGCGCCAATGGCTCGCCTTCGAGCATGCCAGCGGCGGCGCGCCGGTTGATAATCTCGTCATGCTGGCGCCGGCCAATTTCGGCTCGCCGCTGGCGGTGATGGGCCGCTCGGCGCTGGGGCGGCTGATAAAGGGGTTTGGCAACAGATTCCAGACCGGCACCGAATTCCTGCACGCGCTGGAACATGGCTCCGAGCTGCAGGAACGCCTCTCCCTCTCTGACCGGCTATCGCGCGATGGCGACCGGAAGAGCGTGTTCAGCGAGGCAGGCACACGCCCCTATGTCATCACCGGCCTCGATGTCTTCCGGCCGATGGGCATTCTGGGCGAAAGCGCGTGGGACGGCACGGTGCGCGCCGCCAGCGCCCATATCGACCCGCAAGGCGTGACGGTTGATTTCAGCCAGCGCGGCGATGACGGCCTGCCCTCGCGGCGCTTATGGACACGGCGCGGGCCGGACAGCACCGCCTTTGCCGTGCTGCCCGACCGCCACCATCTCAACATCACCGAACCCTCAGAGCGCGGCGATACCGGCGCAGGGCGCCTCGGACGGATGATCCTGCAGGCCCTGCGCACCGATGACGCCATTGGCTACCGCCAGGTCCGCGATGACTGGAAAGCGCTCAACGCCGCCACCCGCACCCTGGTCCAGCCCGGTGCCGGAGCCAGCCGCGCCAGTCTCGACTCCGAAGAGGAGCTGGGTCCGGACGCCTTTAACGAGCATTACCAGATCGTGTTCTCGGTACGCGATGATACCGGCCTGCCGGTCAATGATTATTTCGTCTGGCTGACCATGCCCACCGAGAACGAACTCGCCTCGGGTCTGGGTGCATCCGTTTCAAAGCCCGAAGAATACGCGCTGCGCCACGTGCTCAAGAAAGTGCATGTGAACCGGCGCGATGCCTCGCGGCGCGTCTTCCATATCGACCGGCGCGAGCTGATGAAGCAGGGCGGGCTGAAATCAGCGATGACGCCGGCCCGCCTGCCCCTGCTGGCTGCGGGCCTGTCCGCCCCGGCACCGGGCAGGCTCATCAGCTATTTTGAACGCGGCGATGCGATGGGATCGGGCCTCATCCCGCTGCGCAGCCTGACCGGCGACGGAGAACAATTCCTGAAACGCTATGCCACCCATTTCATCGAGGTCATCGTGCCAAGACAGCCCGATGAGAGCGTGTTCACGGTGCGCGCGAGTGGCTAGCCTGCCCAGCTCGCCGCCATCTCGTCGGTCACAATGCCATCGAGGCGCCAGCCTGCGCCCTCACCCTGTCTGAGCACCTCGCATAGCCAGGGCATCAACACCAGCAGATCGGCTTCCAGCGTGTGGGGCGGGTTGATGATGACAAGGCCCGCACCAGCGAGCTTGCCCTCGCTTTGAAGATCACGCACCCACATATCGGCGCGCAGAATGGATGACGGCTCCACATCGCGCTCCGTGACCAGCCACTCGGCCAGCCCCTCATCGAACCGGTCGAGCGACCAGAGATCCTTCATCGGCCGCCAGAAGATGAAGGTGCCTGTCGGCCAGCGCTCCAGCCCCTTCATCGCAGCCTCGGCAAGGCGCACGAACTCGTCGCGGCCTTCGAAGGGCGGATCGATGAGGACCAGGCCCCGCTTCTCGCGCGGCGGCAGCAGGGCCTTGAGCGCCTTGTAGCCGTCGCGCTGCTCCACCTTCACCCGCGCATTGAGCGCATAGCGCTTGTCGAGCGTCTTGGAATCCGCCTCGTGCAACTCGCACAAATGCACCCGGTCCTGCGGACGGATCAGCCGCGCGGACACTTCCGGGGAGCCGGGATAGGCGGTGAGGTCTGCGCCCGTATTCATCGCCTTGATGATACGCAGCAAGGGCGTGAGCACGCGCTCCACATCGCCGGGACAATCCGCCTCCATCACACGGCCAATACCCTGTTGCCATTCCGGGCTGCGCCGGGCGGCATCGCTGGTCAGATCGTACGCCCCGATCCCGGCATGGGTATCGATGACGGCAAACGGCTTGTCCTTGCGTTTCAAATGCTCAAGGCACAGCGCCAGCACGCCATGCTTGAGCACATCGGCAAAGTTTCCGGCATGAAAGGCGTGACGATAGTTCATGGGATGAGCTTCTAGGCGGGCAGGCGAGGCCACGCAATTGTGAACGCACAGGTCCATTGACGCACCGGGCATCACCGCTAGCCTTCCCGGCGGAACACACGGCACGAAGCCGGTTCGGGGAGATCACACACATGATAAAACAGTTTGCAGCAGGGCTTGCAGCCCTTGTCCTTGGCGTTTCCGGCGCTGCCGCACAGGCGCCCGACACGGCCAATGATCCGCGCGAGCCGCGCGTGTTTGAAAGCCGCGGCGAAGTTACCGCCAATGGCCAGCGCGTGCGCTACCGGGCCATCGCCGGCGAGACCTTCCTGCGCGATGAGAACGGCGCGGCAACGGCGGCCATCTTCTCCACCAGCTATATCCGCGAGGGCGTGTCTGACCCGCGCACCCGGCCCGTAGCCTTCATCTTCAATGGCGGGCCGGGCTCGGCGTCGCTCTGGCTGCATATGGGCGTGTTCGGCCCGGTTCATCTGGTCCTGCCCTCCGAGGCCGAGGACGATGGCGCAGCGCCCTATGATATCCGCTCCAACCCGCACTCACTGCTCGATTCAGCCGACCTTGTTTTCATCGACCCGGTCGGCACCGGCTATAGCCGCACGCTGGGCGATGCCGATCCGGCCCAGTTCTGGGGCGTCAATGAGGATGCGCGTTCTCTGGGACAGTTCATCCGCATCTGGCTGACCGAGAACCGGCGCTGGAACTCGCCCAAATACCTGATGGGCGAAAGCTATGGCACGACGCGCATCGGCGCGCTGATGAACGAGATGGAGCTCGGCTGGAACAATGTCGCCTTCAACGGCGTGGTGCTGATCTCGGTCGTGATGGAGATGGCCAATGCCCGGCCCGATAATCCGCTGGGCCTGACCGGGCTGCTGCCGGGCTATGCCGCCACCGCCTGGTATCATAACCGCGTGGACCGCTCCGCCTGGAATAATGATTTCACCGCCTTCCTGCGTGATGCGCGCGACTTTGCCACTGACGAGTTCCTGCCCGTCCTCCTGCGCGGACATGATGTGGACGAAGCCCGCTTCAACGCCACAACCATCCGCATGGCGGAGCTGACCGGCCTGTCCACCGACTATCTGCGTTCAGCCAGCCTGCGCGTGCCTTTGAACCGCTTCCGCACCGAGATATTGCGCGAGGACGGCCGCAGCGTGGGCCGGTTTGATTCCCGCTTTGCCGGGCTGGAGCCGGACTCACTGCGGGAGAACCCCGAAGGCGATCCGTCCGGCTATGGAATCTCGGCGGGCTACACGGCGGCCATGCGCGAGCACTATACCCGCAATCTCGGCGTCAACATTCCAGACACCTATGTGACGCTCGGCGGCGTGCGCGACTGGAACTGGAATGCGGGCGAGGCCGGGGGCAACAACTCCTACCTCAACACCTCGATCTGGCTGGAGCGCGCCATGCGGCAGAACTCCGATCTGCGTGTGCTGGCCACCAATGGCATTTACGATCTCGCCACGCCCTTCTTCGGCACCGAGATGACCTTCAACCGGCGCACCTATGACCAGGACCGTGTGACGCTGACCTATTACGAGGCCGGGCACATGATGTATCTGCACCACCCGTCCATCGAACAGCTCGCCCGCGATGTGCGCGAGTTTGTGGCAGCGGGTGCGCGTTAGCGGCGCGGCTTCCGCGTAAGGTCCGCGACCGCCGCAAGGCCGGTCAGGACCAGAAAGACGGCCATGCTTGTCATGGCAAGTTCTTCTGCGCTGGCAGGCGGTTCACCCAAGAGGTGGATCGCCTCCAGCGCGAAGAGTACCGCCACCAGCACAAACGGCCAGATGCGCCCGATCAGGCCCTTCGCCTGTGTGACGCGCAGGTAGAAGATCAGCCCGGCCAGAACGAGCGCCACCTCCAGCCCCAGCGCCAGAGGAAGATTGTCCCACAGGCCAAAGCCCGCCATCGGCCCGCCCGGCCAGAGCAGCAGGTCCGGCGCGTGCACGATCAGATCCAGAAGCCAGTGGGAGAAGCTGGCACCCGCCACCAGCAGGCCGCCAGCCAGGCGTGCTTTCCGGGCGATGAGCCCATAGGCCAGACCCAAAAGGGCCGACAGCGCGAGCGCGCCCGGCAATGAGTGCGTATAGGGCATGTGGTGCAGGTCGAGCGGGCTCATCGCGGTAAAGCCCGGCACGATGCGCACCTGCTCGATCCCGGCAAGGATCAGCACACCCCACACCACGTCGATGAATTGCACCGCGAAGAACAGCGCCCAGAGCGGCACGGTTCTGACGAGCGCTGGCGCAGCCAGAGCCGGACCATAATGGCCTATGAACATGGTGCGCCCTCCCCTGATCGCCAGACCGGGGAAGAATAAGACCTAATGCCCGTCGAAGGCCACAAGAGTCGCGACCGGCACGTCCAGCGCGCGCAGGCGCTCCACGCCGCCCAACTCTGGCAGATCCACCACGAAGGATGCCCCTTCAACATGCGCGCCGGCCCGGCGCAGCAGCTTTACCGCCGCTTCTGCCGTGCCTCCGGTGGCAATGAGATCGTCAACCAGCAGGACACGCTCACCGGCGGCAACCGCGTCGGTGTGCATCTCCACCTCGTCCGTGCCGTATTCCAGCTCATAAGACTGGCCGATCGTGTCGAAGGGCAGCTTGCCCTTCTTGCGGATCGGCACAAAGCCGATGGAGAGCTGGTGGGCGATGGCCCCGCCGAGAATGAAGCCACGCGCCTCGATACCGGCAATCCTGTCGATCTTGGTACCCGCGTGTGGCGCGATCATCGCGTCAATGGCCGCCCGGAAGGCCCGCGCATCGCCCAGCAGGGTGGTGATGTCGCGAAACATGATGCCGGGCTTGGGATAGTCCGGGATCGTACGGATCGCTGCCTTGATATGGTCCATGAAGCCCCCCCTTGGGCCGGCTGGAATGACGGGCACATGGTTCGTGCCTGCAGGAAGCCGCGTCAAGCGCGCGATAGCACGCGCCCGGCAATGGTGGACAGCCGGGCGACCAGATCAGGATCACGGTGTTCAGGCGCGGTGATGATGGCGTGATCGAGCACGCTTCCAATCCCGGCCGGGTCGGGCGTGCGCTCCTGCCCGGCCATCACCGAGGTGAGGGCTGAAATCAGGTCATGGGCGCGGCCGCTGTTTTCGCCCATCACTTTGAGGATATCGTTGATATCAACATCGGAATCGGCTTCCCGCCAGCAATCATAGTCGGTGACCATGCACACGCTGGCATAGGGTAGCTCCGCTTCACGCGCGAGCTTGGCTTCGGGCATGTTGGTCATGCCGATCACATCCACACCCCAGCCGCGGTAAAGGCGGCTTTCGGCGCGGGTGGAAAATTGCGGGCCTTCCATGGCGAGATAGGTGCCGCCCTCAACGACATTCTCCACGCCTGCCTTGCGCGCGGCGTCGGCGGCCATGGCAGACAGGCGCTTGCAGACCGGGTCGGCCATCGGAACATGAGCCACGCAGCCCGGCCCGAAGAAACTTTTCTCGCGGGCATAGGTGCGGTCCACATACTGGTCCACGACAACGAAAGCGCCCGGTGCCAGCTCCTCCTTCATGGAGCCGCAGGCCGACAGGGACAATATATCCGTCACGCCTGCCCGCTTCAGGGCATGGATATTGGCCCGGTAATTGATCGCGCTCGGCGACAGGCTATGGCCCTTGCCGTGACGGGCGAGAAACACCAGCTCCACGCCATTGAGCCGTGCGCGCACCAGCTGGCCGGACGGCGAACCCCAGGGCGTTTCCACCGTCTGGCGGCGTACATCCTCCAGCCCGGACAGCTGATAGAGGCCCGACCCGCCGATAATCCCCAACACCCAGCCCGTCATTACTCGGCACTCCTCCAATAGGCATCGGGCGCGCCGGGCACCCAGCGAGTAAGCTCTGCCCAGCTTTCCGCGCTGCGCAGCGCAATGGAAATGAAGGGACGCTTGATCGCCTGATACGCATCACGATCTTTGCGGGTTTTAACCGCAAGCGCCATCTTGAACTCGCCATAATCGCGCCGGGAGGGCACGTCATCGCGCAGAAAATCGCGCAGCAGCAGGGCATTGCGTGCAGCAGCGGCTCCATTGCGGCGGATATGGATATGGACGCGGCGCGCGCCCTTGGCTTCGCGGAAATAGAGCTTGCGCCAGTCATCCTCGCCCAGCGCGGGCGGGCTTTCCGGGTGGGGCGGGTCGTAGGTATTGCTGTCGCGGAAACGGTAGCCGGCTCCCAACATAGCCGCGATGATGCCCTCGTCCTCAAGACGCATCACCAGGGCCTGAATGTCTATAACATCCTTCGCCGCCAGCCCGGGTACGGCTGTGGATCCGACATGATCTACGCGCAGCGCGAGCGGTCCAAGCGCGGCTGCCACGGCCTCGGCGTGGCTGAGACCTTCCTCCACCCAGCGGGGCTCGTAGGCGATGACGTCGATCGGATCTTTCTTCATGCCGTCCTGCCAGCGCTACCGGGCGTAAAAACGGGCCGTCCCGGTATCAGGACGGCCCGTTCCAGCTTATTGCAGGGGCCTTGCGAGGCAAGGCCCGTCTGCTGGCTAGTGTTCCACCTTCGACCAGACCTGCCGATAGGTGAAGAACAGCAGGCCGCACAGGATGACGAGATAGGCCAGCACCATCAGGCCGAGGCGCTTGCGCTGTTCCATGTGGGGATCAGACGCCCACGCCAGGAACTCGGTCACGTCATTGGCCATCTGCTCAACGGTGGCTTCCGTACCGTCATTATAGGTCAGCAGGCCGTCTTCGAACTGGGGCGGCATGGCGATCAGCCCGCCGGGGAAGTACGGGTTGTAGTAGAGGCCAGCACCAACGGTGACGCCTTCCGGCGGCTCTTCGCCATATCCCATCATCAGCGAGCGGATATAGGGCGCGCCATAGTGGCGGGCACGCGTGATGATCGACATGTCCGGCGGATAGGCGCCGTTATTGGCAGCCCGGCCCTGCGCCTCGTTGGCATAGGGTGACGGGAAGCGGTCGGACGGACGGCCGGGACGCTCGAACATGTCGCCAAACTCGTCGGGACCGTCCTCGACGATGTATTCGGCGGCAATGGCGCGCACGACCGGATTGTCGTTCGGATTGGGATAGGCCGGATCGTAGAAGGGGCCACCGCGCTGGCCCAGATGGCGCAGTGCCAGATGCTCCAGGCCATGGCAGGCCGCACAGACCTGGTTGAACACGTAGAAGCCGCGCTGGACCGCGCCCCGGTCGAACGAGCTGAACGGCCCGTCAAACGAGAAGCGGTGGTCTTCCGGCTTGCGGTATTCACCAGCAGCCGAGGCCAGGCCGACAGCGGCCAGAGCGCCGGTAGCGGCAACGAAAAGGGTGCGGATCAGACGCATTGTTCCATTCACTCCTATTCAGCCGGAACCGCGGCAGGCGCGGGTTTGGATTTACTGCCCAGGACCGATTCCTCAATCGAGGCTGGCCGCTTTGATGGCTTCTCCACGAAACCCAATATGGGCAGGATGACGAGGAAGTAGGCAAAGTAGTAGATGGTCAGCACGCGGCCCAGCAGCAGGAAGTCAACGCCAATGGCGCCCAGACCCGGCACCGGCGTATCAGGCAGTTCCGCACCGGCCCAGCCCAGACCCAGGCAAGCCACGATGAAGAAGCCGAAGAACCAGCGGGCCAGCGGGCGATAGCGCATGGAGCGCACTTTCGAGGTGTCGAGCCATGGCAGCACGAACAGGATGCCGATAGCACCGAACATCAACAGCACACCGCCAAGCTTGTCAGGCACTGCGCGCAGGATGGCGTAGAAGGGCAGCAGATACCATTCCGGCACGATCAGCGCAGGCGTGACCAGCGGGTCGGCGGGAATGAAGTTGTCGGAGTGACCCAGCGCGTCCGGCCAGTAGAAGACGAAGAAGGCGAAGATCACCATGAACAGCGCGATGCCGAACCCGTCCTTCGACGTGTAGTAGGGATGGAAGGGCAGCGTGTCGCGATTGGACTTCACCTCGATTCCGGTCGGGTTGTTATTGCCCGGCACGTGCAGCGCCCAGATGTGCAGGCCAACAACGCCCGCAATCAGGAACGGAATGAGATAGTGCAGCGAGAAGAAGCGGTTCAGCGTGGCATTGCCAACCGAGAACCCGCCCCACAGCCATTCGGTGATCGGGCCGCCAACAAGCGGGAAGGCACCCAGCAAATTGGTGATCACCATCGCGCCCCAATAGGACATCTGGCCCCAGGGCAGCACATAGCCAAGGAAGGCAGCGGCCATCATCAGCAGGTAGATGACAACGCCGAGAATCCACAGCAATTCGCGCGGTGCCTTGTACGACCCGTAATAGAGGCCGCGGAAGATGTGCATGTAGACGGCCAGGAAGAACATGGACGCGCCCACGGCGTGGATCGAGCGGATCAGCCAGCCATAATTCACATCGCGGTCGATGCGCTGAACACTGGCAAAGGCATGGTCGATATGGGGCACGTAGTGCATGGCCAGCACGATGCCGGTGATGATCTGGATCATCAGGCAGACGGTCAGGATGCCGCCAAACGTGTACCAGTAATTGAGGTTACGCGGTGTGGGGAAATCCACGAAGGAGTCCCAGCCCAGCCGCACGATCGGCAGGCGCGCATCCAGCCATTTGGTAAAGCCGGTTTTCGGTTCGTAGGTCGAAGGTCCGCTCATCGCTTGTTTTTCCCCTAGCCGAGACGCAGCACTGAGGCTGAGGTGAAGGTCATGACAGGCACGGAGAGATTCTCCGGTGCCGGCCCGCGGCGGATACGCCCCGAGGTGTCGTAGTGAGAGCCGTGGCACGGGCAGAACCACGCACCGTAATCACCGGCGCCTTCGGTCGGCACGCAGCCAAGGTGGGTGCAGTTCGCGCTGGTGACGAGAAGCGAGCTGCGCAGCGCATCTTCGATCTCAACACCGTCGGCGACCTCGGCCGTCATGGCAGAGCGGTTCTCGTCGGTTGCCGGCACGCCGTCGCCCAGATTGAAATTGCGGGCATCCCGGTCCGGGAGGCTGGCAATATCGACATTGCGCGCTGATTCCACTTCAGCGGCGGTGCGCCTGCGCACGAAGTGCGGGCGCTCGCGGTAGATGACCGTGATCTCCTGGCCCTCTTCCAGCTCGCCGATATTCACCTCGGTGGAGGCCAGCGCGAGCGTGTCGGCCGCAGGGTTCATCTGGTCGATGAAGGGCCAGATCGTAAACGCGCCACCGACGGCAAGCGCGCCGCCCGTTGCAATGTAAATGAAATCGCGGCGGCTTGGCTCCTGGCCATGGGCGCCGGTGTTTTCAACAGCTTCTGTCACGCGCAGACCTCTCTCACGGCGGCTGGCAACGTCGTCTACGCCACCTGTATGGCGTAAGTCTGCACGCAGCCGCAAGGCCCGCGCAGACACGTCGTTCCCATTGATCTAGCGCGACAGGCCGGCCCCGCCCTTGCGTCTCAACGCCGCAGCGTCCGCCCCGTCAACGCTTTCTGGTGCGGCGGGATTAGAATGAGAACCGCAATTTTTCAACCAGATTATCTGCGTGAAAGCGTCTCAGCCTGCCGATTTGGCAGGTGGGCGGTCCAGCGCTGCGGCTCCGGCCGGCAAAATGACCGCGCTGGCAACCGCGATCAGCTTCTCCTCCCCGGCGTTTACAGCGAAGATGTCAGCGCGCGTCACCACCTGGCGTTTGCCCGCCTTCACGACGTGCCCGCGCGCTACAAACGCCTCCCCAATGCCAGGCGAGAGATAGTTCACCGAGAACTGGGCCGTCAGCACGTCGCCAATTGTTGTGGCGGCAGCATAGGCGCTGACATTGTCAGCCAGAAAGGCGATCAGCCCGCCATGCAGGAAGCCATGATGCTGGACCATGTCGTCACGCCGCAATGTCATGCGGGTTTCGACATGGCCATATTCCACCCGGACGATTTCCAGCCCGGTCCAGCTGGTAAAGGGCTGCATTTTCACGATTCCGCGAAACAGCGCTGCGTCCACCAGCGGTGCCGGGGGTGCCTCATCGGCCGCAAGCCCGCGCAATTCCGCCCCGTCCTGACCGTCCTGCATCACATCTCTCCAATTAGACCGACCGGTCTACATATTGACGATCCAAGATCATCTGTAAAGAGTGCTGCCAGCTTGCAGCGCGAATCACCGAGGGACATCAAGACAGTGAGCGGGACGCCATCCACACGCGAACGCCTGATTGCCACCGCCGCCCGCCTGTTTCAGGAGCGCGGCTATGCGGCAACCGGCCTGAATGATGTGCTCGCGCAGGCGGGCGCACCCAAAGGTTCGCTTTATCACCACTTTCCCGACGGCAAGGAGGGTCTCGCCGTAGCGGCTGCCCTGATGGCGGGGGAGCGTTTTCTGGCGACGATTCACAAGGATGCTGGCGATAGTGCGGACAGCGCGGACATGCTCATCCGCTTTGCCGCCCGGCTTGCCGGATGGCTGGAGCAGTCCGGTTTCCGGCTGGGCTGTCCGGTCGCCACCCTGACGCTGGAACAGGCGGCCGTATCGCAAAACCTCGCCACCACATTCTCAGCCGTTTTTTCAAGCTGGCAGGATGCGCTGGCGCAAAGACTGCAGGCCGATGGTGTCGGCGCGGCCCGCTCTCAGGCGCTGGCGCAACTGGCGCTCGGCGCCATCGAAGGCTCGCTGATCCTGGCGCGGGCGCAGCGCAGCACTGCACCCCTGACCCAGACCGCTGAAACGCTCGCCGGCATTTTCGCCAGCGAGGCGGGCGCTAGGGCCTGTACTCATAAAGGGTTCGGGCGTGACGCGTAGCGGATCTGGTGCCTGACAAGGAGAGACGGCTGCCGTGGAGCATCCCTCCACAAGGGCGGCTCGACGCCGTCAGGAAGAAAATCTGCCGCGCCCGAGAGGGGTATGGCGAAAATCGCCCACTATTACGTCGCAGCCCCTCGAAAGGGGAAAACCCTTCCATCGGGCCTGCTCCTGATACTGAACGATTTTCGCACATATCACGCTCCAAACCCTTTATGAGTACAGGCCCTAGTCCAGCGTAAAACCGGCCCGCAGCAAAGCCTCGCGAACCGGATCGATCCGCACGCCGGCACGCTGGTGCACGCCTGCAGGGTCGGCTTCCAGCGCGCCGCGCCTTTGTGCGGCGGCATCAGCGGCAATATCGGCATCGACACCGGTGAAGAACGCGATCCGGCGCACCTCGTTTTCGGTGTCGGCGATCAGATCCTCATAGCGCACCGTCAGGAAGCGGCCCGGAAACAGGCCTTCCCAGTGCGCCACCAGCCGGTTGTGGGCTGCCAGTGCGCGGGCAATATCATCTGCGTGATAGGTCCAGTGCCGGGCGCGCTGATACCGCGTCTTCAGGATCGACCATGCCTGATCGAGCGGATCACGGCTTATGCGCACGAACCGCGCCGCAGGCAGGCAAAGTCCGATAGCCCCGCCAGCCAGTTCGCTCAACGATGTCGGATCAATCCAGCGGCGCACATCGCCGACAATTTCCTGAGCGTATTCCAGATATGCCGCGCCCACCCCGGTCAGCACATTGCCCTCTCCGGGCGCAGACAGGGCCGCATGGAGGTGTTCGCGCGTCTGATCGCCCAGCGGCGCAGCGCTCATCCAGAACAGCGAATTGGACCGCGGCAGCGCCGCCACATCGGACGGTGCGGAAAGCACCGAGGCCAGCCAGCTCGCCCCGCATGATGGCGGCGCGACGATGAAGACGGGCCGGCTGTCGATCAGCCCCGCCTCTTCATTGGCGCCCGTGAAACTGGAATCGTACACCTCCAGTATCCGCCTTACCCCCTCCTCATGCTGGTCCATGTCAAAGGGAGCCGAGGCACGGTAGAAGGCGGCCGCCTCCGCGACGCGGCGCGAGGCGATGTCGTACTCGCCAATATCCTCGTAGGCTTTCGCCAGCGCATAGGACAAAATACCCCTGTCGCGCGCGCTGACATCCTCACCGACGGAAACGCGTGCCTGCTCAAGCTGGGCCAGATCGTCTTCGCCCGGCACGAAGGTTTTGGCTTTCACCAGCCCCTCCCAGGCCAGCGCATCCATACCGTTGGCGGCAAGAGCCGTGCGGAACAGGGTCTGCGCTTCGCTTGTCAGGCCCAGATCCAGCAATATGCGTCCTACACGCCGGTTCAGCCCGGCGTCACGCGGGCTGGCCGCCAGCAAGGGCTGCAGGGTCTGCAAGGCTGAGCGATGGTCGCCGCCAAAGGCATAGGCGCTCGCCAGCCAGATATGGGACTGGACATCATCGGGCACCTGCTCGACCAGCTTGTGACAGGCACCAAGCAGGCTGGCGATATCGCCCGCCTCGTTCATGATACCGGCGACCTCGCTCCAGCGCGAACCCAGATCGGGACCGGCATTGACGAGCGCGCGCGCCTCGACAGACATGGCGAGCAGATCCTCGCGCGAGACAGCATTATACAGGCCCGCTAGCGGGTCATCCTGTCGCGGCTGAAGCATGTCAGCTCCGTTCGGCTGGTGCCAGGCTGGCAATTGGCTGCCGCAAGCCCCCTGCTGCGGCTCTTGTGAAACTAGCCAAGCTTGACCGCGGAGGCCAGCCTGCGGCACTGCGTCACTTGCGCTTGTGGTGTTAAGTGTCTTTTGTGTCGCCCGAAAAGCCATGATCCAAGAAGGGTTATTCATGTCCTCCCAGACCGCCCCCTCCCCGATTGCCGCCGCCACGCTGGAAACCCGGCGCGAGGAAGCCCGCATCTGGTTTGAGGGCCTGCGCGACAGGATCTGCGCGGCGTTCGAAGCTCTGGAGGACGAAGCCCCTGCCGATCTCTATCCGGGTGAGCCCGGCCGGTTCGAGCTGACGCCCTGGACGCGCGGCGACGGAGCCGAGGATCTGGGCGGCGGCGTCATGGGCATGATGCGCGGACGCCTGTTTGAGAAGGTCGGGGTCCACTGCTCCACGGTCTATGGCAGTTTTTCGCCGGACTTCGCCAAGCATGTAAGGGGCGCAGCCGAAGACCCGCGCTTTTTCGCCACCGGCATCTCGCTGATCGCTCATATGCGCAATCCGCACGTGCCTGCCGTGCACATGAATACGCGCTTCATCACCACGACGGTGAGCTGGTTCGGCGGCGGCATGGACCTCAACCCCACGCAGGACTATCAGCGCAGCGAAGCGTTTGAGGATGCGAAGGATTTCCACGCCGCCGCAAAAGAGGCGTGCGACACCCACGACCCGGCCTATTTCGCAAAGTTCAAAAAATGGTGCGACGAGTATTTCTGGCTGAAGCACCGCTCCGAGCCGCGCGGCGTCGGCGGGATTTTCTACGACCATCTCGACAGCGGGAACCACGATGCTGATTTCGCCTTCACCCGCGATGTCGGCGAGGCGTTTCTGGAGATTTATCCCGAAATCGTGGCCCGGCGCATGGATACGCCGTGGACCGAAGCTGATCGTGAAGAGCAGCTGATCCGGCGCGGGCGTTATGCCGAGTTCAACCTGCTCTACGACCGGGGAACGAAGTTTGGTCTGGAGACCGGCGGCAATGTGACCTCGATCCTGTCATCCATGCCGCCAGAGGCCAAATGGCCGTAGAAAAGCTGCCAGCCTAGCCTAACAGGCCACGCTGCGCGGCCATGATGCCAGCGTAGAAAGACAGCGCCATCGCGCCGCCAAGGATGAGAATGCGCACGGCCCACTGGCTGATACGGCGCATCATTTCGGCGCGCTGCGCCTCGCGTACCCTGAAATCCACAAAGCCGGCGAACCGCCCGCCACTGCTTTCGGTACGCAGGTCCGGCTTGTCAGCACCCGCCGCATAAACGCCAAGGCGCGCCATCAAGTCGACGACCATGCGCGCAACCACCTCATCCTCAACCAGCAGCTCGTACTTGGCACCGCGCGGCGCACCGACAATGCGCGCATATTCCTCCGCCTCGCTCTCCGACGGTCCCATCAGGACCAGACGCGCCAGAAACTCCGCCAGCGGTGCGCGCTCCAGCATGGCCTTGCGGTCGGCCGCCCCCGGCAGGGCGCGCGGCAGGTCATGGCCGGAGATCAGGTATTCGCTCAGCTTGCGCAGCCGCCACGCCGCTGCCTCGGGCGAGAGCTCGCGGGTATGGGTGACGCTGTGGGAGGGGCCTGCCCCTTCTGCAATCCGCGCCCGGCCCTGCACAGGGCGCCGGCCAGACTTGTACTTGACGAACGGGCCCAGAATGGAGCCACGAAACGCCTCGGCGCATATGTCGAAAGCGGCCCGCGCAACATCCACAGCCTTGCGGTAGCCAGCTTCCGTCAGCGCAGGGTCAGTGACCAGCAGGCGGTCGGCAGTGGCAAGTTTGGCCGCCGCCTTTTTCAGCTTCTCGCGAATTTCCTCGCGGCGGGCCTCGGCGCCCGGCGGCAAGGGCGCCAGCGCCGTGCTTTCCTCGCCCACCACATAGTTTTCGCCCAGGCGCGCATTGAGCTGGCGGCGCAAGGCTTCGTCCGTTTCCGACCACAGCGAATGCAGCACGGCATCGAAAGGATTGTCCCGGTCGGCAGGCCAGGTCTCGCGGCGCCAGCGGCCCATGACCAGCATCCAGGGCGAGCGGCCATTGGCGAGGCGCGAGTTGAGATCACGCGCAAATTCGGTCTTCACGCTATCGGCCAGCGCCGCATAGTGCGTCTCGACATAGTCCATCAGCAGCACGCACGACCACATGGCGAACCGGTCGGCACCGATCGGTTCCCCGTCGGGCGGCTGGATGGACTGGGACGCATCGGGCGTTGTTGGCGGCATCAGCCAGTCGAGGCTGGGCCGGCGGATCACACCGGCCAGCGGATTGGCGACCTGTTCATAGAGGTCTGCCAGCGCGAGACGCGGCCCGTCGGGCAATGTCCCCGCTCCCCGCCCGCCAAGGCTCTGGGTGACAGCCACCCGGACCTGATGGCGCAGCACCAGTTCGCGCGTGACGTGTTCATTAGCCTTAACGCTGCTTATCTCGCCGCGGCGCTGATTCAGGAAGCGCTCCACCGCATCATAATCGTGCAGCTGGAGCTGATCGTCATAGAGACCCGAGCCGATGCGGTACTGGAAGCGCCGGGAGAACACGTCCATCAGACACCCCCCTCCTTGCGCGCTATGGCCAGCAGGTCTGCCCTGTTGAGCACGAAATCGGCTTCGACCCAGCGCGCTTCCAGCTGTTTCATCAGCCGGCCAAGCGCGGGGCCTGGTTTGAACCCGGCCGCAAGAAGATCGGCGGCTTTGAGCGGAAAGGCCGGGCGCTGCCAGCGGCTCACGGCATCGAGATCGCGTGAGAGCGCATCACGGCGGCCCTCACCGCGCGCAGCCGCCAGCATGAGCTGATCCTCCACCGCCTGGCGTCCCTGCTCATAGAGGGCGGCACGCAGCGCCATACGATCCATGCCAGGGTGCACGCCCACGCGCCGGGCGGCGGCGATGAGCCGCGTCCGTTCAGCGTTTGACACCTTCATGGTGTCGCAGAGCGCGTCTACCCTCATAGCGTCTCCCCCCGCCAGAAACGCCGCCACCCTCAGTAACGGATCGGCCGGACGGGATTCCTGCGTCTCAAGGGAGTGTATGCTTAAGAAAAGGTTGAAGTCGATAGAATCCGGTAACACTTCGTTAAGAACGTTGCCTTCCTGCATCGCTTCGAGAGCCGCGCGCGGGTCAGGCGCAGCCAGCAATTTCTTCAGCTCCATCCACACCCGTTCGGCAGACAGCTGGCGCATTCCGGCCCGCAAGGCGGTGCACGCCGCATGACCTTCCGCATCGAGAGGCGTGCGCGCATACCAGGCGTGGAAGCGGTAGAAGCGCAGTATGCGCAGATAGTCTTCCTCGATCCGCGCGGCTGGCTCGCCGATAAAGCGGATACGCCCCCCAAGCGCATCCTCAATCCCGCCAGCGGGATCGAAAAGCGTGCCGTCACGGCCGGCATAGATGGCGTTGAGGCGAAAATCGCGCCGGCTCGCATCCTCACTCCAGTCGGTCGAGAAAGCGACAACTGCGCGGCGGCCATCAGTGGCGACATCCTTGCGCAGGCTGGTGACCTCAAAGCCCCGCCCGCCGGACACCGCTGTAACCGTCCCATGCTCAAAGCCGGTAGGTACGGCGCGGATTGCGGCAGCCTCCAGCGCGGCCATGGTTTCGCCCGGCGTCAGCACTGTCGCGATATCGGTATCGCTCACCGGCGCGCCAATCAGCGCGTTGCGCACACACCCGCCAACATAGCGCGCGCCGTCCGGAGCGGCCGCCAGCAGGGCATCCATGACCGCCAGCCCGGCCGGATCGGTCAGCCAAGGGTGATCCTCCGGCCTTAGCCGGTCAGCCATGCGCCCCATCCCCGGCTGGCTCCTGTTCCTCCTCCGGCGGCGCTTCGCGGCGCGGCTCTACCGGATCGATGCGTCCGGGCACCACCCTCCCGTCTTCCAGCGTCGGCGGACGGAACTGACCCGTCTGAGCGCCGCCGCCAAAGGCCGTCCCGATGGCAAGCGCGAGAATGCCGGTGATAGCGAGACCCGCGCCGACCAGTGCCAGGACCTGCAAGGGCGCGGGCGGCAGGTCGCTGGCGGTCTCACCTTCATCGCCTGTAGCCGTCCCGGTGCCGCGCGCGGCCCTGATCCCGCGCCAGGTGTAGTACCCGGCAAACGGCAGAAGGAAGAGCACGGCAACGGTCAGAAGGAAGCGCATCTCAGGTAAAACCCTTTAGCGGAACGTATTGAACCGGTCGGCCAGCGCCTTCAGGAGCCCGGCCGTCGCCCCCCAGATATAGCGCCCTTCATGGGGCATGGCGTAGTATCGGCGCAGCTGTCCGGCGAACATGCGCTCTTCGAGCACATGGTTGGCGGGATTCATCAGAAAGTCGAACGGCGTTTCGAAGATTTCTGCAACCTCGCCCGGATCGGCGCGAAACCGTGCTTTAGGTTCGACCAGCCCCACAAAGGGGGTGATCTGGAACCCGGTTACGGTCTCATAAGGGTCAAACCGGCCAATCAGCCTTACCTTGGAGCGCGGCAGGCCGATTTCCTCTTCGGTCTCGCGCAAGGCCGCATCAGCCGCCTGCTCACCCATGTTCAGCCGCCCGCCCGGAAAGCTGATCTGGCCAGCATGAGACGACAGATGATCGGCACGCCGGGTCAGCACGACACTCAGCCCCGTCTCGCGCATGACCAGCGGGGCCAGCACGGCCGCCGGACGCAAGGCACGCCCTGTGGGCGACGGTGCCCCGTTCAGATCGCCGTCCCCGCGCGCAGGCACAGGCGGAGAGCCCTCAACCGGATCAAGCGCCCGGCTGAGACGCTCCACAAGGCTGTTCACGTGGTATGGATCGTCCAGCATCAGTCCCGGTCCAGCGGTACGAACACACCATCACTCCAGACGCCTGTGGCTTTGCGGCCATCGGGTGCCTGGCCCTCAACGGCCAGATTGGCCATTTCGTAGAAGACCGGCCGCGTCAACAGGGCTTCCAGCCGCCCGCGCACATGCACATAGGGTTCCGGCTCGCCGTCTTCGCCAAAGGCAATGCGCAAGGGATGGTCCGGCCCGGCAATGATTGCCTCGTCATGGTCGGTGGTAAAGACCAGCTTCTGATCCCTGCCCTTGCCCAGCACATCCATACGCACGGCCAGAAAATGACCGGCCTCCACCGTGATGCGGATTTTCTCCGCCGGTGTAACGAGATAAGTCTCGCCATCCTCGTCCTTGCGCAGAATACGCGCAAACAGGCGCACCAGCGCCTCCCGGCCAATGCGCGTGCCTTCATGCCACCAGCTGCCATCGCGGCGGATGACCACATCCATCTCGCCGCAATATTCGGGATGCCAGCGGTCAACCGGCGGCAGACCCTTGCCAGCGTCACGTGCCGCCTTGAGCAGGGACTGCATTCCATCCGTATCCGAGCGCTGTGAACCCATGGACACCTCAAGCTTCAGCGGGGCATGCTGCACCGTCAGGGGCTACAGCAATACGAACCAAGGACATAGGCCGATGACCACGCCAAAGGAAGATGTCACCCAGCTGGCCGCCCGCGCTGACGCCGCCACCGCACGCCTGACCGAGGTCCGCGCCTCCATCGCCCGCTCCATATTCGGCCTTGAAGACGTGGTGGAGCAAGCCTTGTGTGTGCTGCTGTCGGGCGGACACGGGCTTCTGGTCGGCGCGCCGGGCCTTGCCAAGACCCGCCTCGTCCACACGCTGGCGATTGTTACCGGCCTTGATGACAAGCGCGTGCAGTTCACGCCCGACCTGATGCCGGCCGACATTCTGGGCTCTGAAGTGCTCGAAGAAGATGCCGGCGGC
Organism: Glycocaulis sp.; assembly: GCF_050485565.1. GTDB lineage: Bacteria > Pseudomonadota > Alphaproteobacteria > Caulobacterales > Maricaulaceae > Glycocaulis. The sequence continues at coordinate 183,766 of NZ_JBJHBQ010000006.1, forward strand.
AAACGCTCCTTCCGCTTCATACCGGGGCCTGTCTTTACCCGCCTGCTGATGGCAGACGAGATCAACCGGGCCAGCCCGCGCACGCAGGCCGCCCTGTTGCAGGCCATGCAGGAAGGCTTCGTCACGGTTGCTGGCGTGCGCCACGATCTGCCCAAACCCTTCCACGTGCTGGCCACGCAAAACCCGATCGAGCAGGAAGGCACCTATCCGCTGCCCGAAGCCCAGCTTGACCGCTTTGCCATGCAGATCGACGTGCCCTATCCCGGCCGCGAGGCCGAGCGCGCCATCCTGATCGCCACTACCGGCACAGCCGAAGATAGCGCGCTGCCGGTTCTCAACGCGCAGGAGCTGACAGAGCTGCAGGCGCTGGTGCGCGCCATGCCGGTGGGCGAGCAGACGCTGAGCGCCATTCTGGACCTGCTGGCGCGCGCCCGCCCGGACGGGTCTGCCGACGCTGAAGTGGCCGACGCTGTTGCCTGGGGGCCGGGTCCGCGCGCCGGTCAGGCGCTTATGCTGGCCGTGCGCGCACGGGCGCTGGTTCAGGGCCGCCTCGCGCCCTCCACCGAAGACGTCGCGGCGCTGGCCGGACCGGTCCTCAAACACCGCATGGCACTGACATTTGCTGCGCGCGCGGACGGGCTGAATGTCGACCGGCTTATCGCCCGCCTTGCCGCCGAGGCGGCCTGACGGGCGCGGGGATGACCATCCGGCACACGAAAGCCCTGCGCCGGGCGGCCGAACAGGCCGCCGCGCCCTTCCCGGCCCTGCTGGCCGAGGCCGAACGTATTGCGGCCAGCGTGGCGCTGGGCACCCATGGCCGCCGCACGCCGGGCCATGGCGAGACTTTCTGGGAATATCGCCGCCACCGCACCGAAGATGGCGCGCAAGCCGTGGACTGGCGGCGCTCGGCACGCGGCCAGCATCTGTTTGTGCGTGAAACCGAATGGGAAGCGGCCAACGCGGTCTATCTGTGGCGCGATGGATCACCCGGCATGGCGCTGGGCTCGAAAAACCTGCCCCTGAAAAAAGACCGCGCTGCCGTCTGCCTGATGGCGCTGGCATCCTTGCTGAGCCGGGGTGGAGAGCGCATCGCGGCACTGGGCGAGACCGGACGCGCCCGCGCCGGACGCACCGGGCTGGACATCACCGCACGCGCGCTGGCCGAAGGGCCGGGAGCGGCCAAGTCTGTGGAACAGGCCGACATTGTGCGCCATGCCCGCATCGTGCTTGCCGGCGACTTTCTGGACCCTCCCGAAACCTGGGGCGCACGCCTGGCCCGGCTGAATGCCAGCGGGGCGAGCGGGATATTGCTGCGCATCATCGACCCGGCAGAAGAGGATTTCCCCTTTGCCGGACGCACACGCTTCGCCGAGCCATCGGGGCATTCAGCGCCGCTTGTGCTGGGCCGCGCCGAAGATGCCCGCGAGAATTACCGGCACGTCTGGGCCGAACACGGTGACGCGATTACCGCCATGGCCCGCAAGGCAGGCTGGACGCTTCTCACCCACCGGACCGACCGGCCCGCAGGCACAGCTGTTCTCGCCCTTCATCAAGCACTCGCGCCGCGTGCGATGGAGCGCACCTGATGTTCAGCCTCGGGCCGATAGGTTTTGCAGCACCTCTCGCGCTGATCGCGCTTATTGCCCTGCCGCTTTTATGGCTGCTTCTGCGCGCGACACCGCCTGCTCCGCGCCACGTGGTCTTCGCGCCCTTGCGCCTGTTGCAGCGTCTGGCGCAGACGCCCCAGACACCACAGAGCGCGCCCTGGTGGCTCATTCTGTTCCGCCTCATGGCCGCCACCATCATCATTCTGGCGCTGGCCCAGCCGGTCTGGCGCCCTGCCGACACGCGCAGTGTTGATGCCCCGCTGCTTCTGGTCATCGATAATGGCTGGCAGAGCGCTGCCAACTGGCCGCGCACGCTGGCGCAGGCACGCGCCTATGCACAGGCCGCCGCGGCAGACGGGCGACAGGCGGCCATCCTTCTGACCGCCAGCGCAGAACCACCCGAATTTACCGCCGCCAGCACGATCCAGTCCCGGCTGGAGGCTGCAAGCCCGCAAGGCTGGGCGCCTGACCGCGCGGCGGCGCGTGACGCGCTTCTGGCCGCACTGGAGAACGGCGGCGCGCCTTCACGCTTCGAGACACGCTGGCTTGGCGACGGCATTGCCAGCGAGGGAGACGCGGCTCTCGCCCGCGCCCTTTCCGAACGCGGACGCCTGACACTCAGCCTGCCGGGCGCGCAGGATGAGATTGTGGCGCTGGTCAGCGTCAATGCGGCAGCAGACGGGTTTGAAGCACGCCTGTTAAGGTCTGGCAGCGGCGCAACACGCCAGATTGACGTCAGCGCCATCGGCCAGGACGGGCAGGTCATTGCCCGCGCGCAAGCCCGCTTCGATGACGCAGTCAGCACCGCCTCCGCATCGGCGCGCCTGCCGCTGGATTTGCGCAACCGGGTGCGCTCTGTCCGGTTGGAAGGGGTAAGCTCGGCAGGCGCAATCCATCTGCTCGACGATAGCTGGCAGCGCCCGCGTATCGCCCTGATCGAACCGGAAGGCGGCGATAACCGTCAGCCGCTATTGTCCGATCTGCACTATGCCAGCCAGGCCCTTGCTCCCCATGCCGAGCTGGTGCGCGGGCCGCTGGAGCAGGTGCTCGAAGACGAACCCTCCGGCCTTGTCATGGTCGATCCGGCCCGCAGTGAAGACCCGGCTCTGGCCGAATTTGTGGAAGGCGGCGGCGTGCTGATCCGCTTTGCCGGTCCGCGTCTGGCCGCGCGTAGCGATGATCTGCTGCCCGTCCAGCTTCGCGCTGGCGGGCGTCTGCTGGGCGGAGCGCTGAACTGGGAAGAACCGCAACGCATCGCCCCCTTCCCCGATGACAGCCCGTTCGCGGGCCTCTCCGTCAGCGAGGATGCGAGCGTGCGCAGTCAGGTACTGGCCCAGCCCGAAGCCGATCTGGACCGCCGCGTCTGGGCGCGTCTGGAAGACGGCACCCCGCTTGTTACGGCTGACAGGCGCGGAGAGGGCTGGATCGTCCTGTTTCACGTCACCGCCGGGCCGGACTGGTCTGACCTGCCGCTGACCGGCACCTTCCCGGCCATGCTGCGCCGGGTAATCGCGCTGGCCGAAGGGGCTGGCGCGGGCGGGGCGGGCAGTGATGGCAGCTGGCAGATTGAACGCGCACTGGACGGGTTTGGACGCCTTGGCGCCCCCACCGGCCAGCCGCGCGCCATTCCCGCCGGCGATTTCGGATCAACCGCCCCATCGCCGGACACGCCGCCGGGCATATGGCAGCTCGGCGCAGCCAGTGCGGCGCTCAACGCCACCGGCCCGGACACACGCCTTGATCCGATTGCGCGCAACCTGCCCGGCGCGCTCTATGAAATCCGCGACGGGCTGCGCGAACAGCGCCTTGCCGGCCCGCTCCTCGCCTTCGCCCTCTTAATGCTGCTGGCCGATATCATCATCGCGCTGGCCTTTGCCGGACGCCTGCCAGCGATACGCGCATCGCGGACCATGGCAGGGCTTGGCGTCATGCTGGCAATATCGCTTGCCTCTCCGCCAGCGCTTGAAGCGCAGGACACCCAGGCGGACACCGTCGAGGCGCTCGACCGCGCGCTGGTTGTACGCTTTGGCTATATCCGCACAGGTAACGCGGAAACAGACCGGATCAGCGAGGCGGGGCTGGCCGCGCTGTCATCGGAAGTGACCCGTCGCAGCTCCATCGAGCCGGAAGCCCCGCGCGGCATCGACCCCGACGAGGACGAGCTGATCTTCTTCCCGCTGATCTACTGGCCCGTCAGCGCCGATGCCCGCCCGGTCTCCGAGGCGGCAGCGGCCAGCATCAACACCTATCTGCGCTCCGGCGGAATGATCATTTTCGATACGCGTGATGGCGGCGCGGGCACGCGCGGCGGCGCGCATCCCGGTCTTGAACAGGTCATGCAGGGGCTGGAAATCCCGTCACTGGAACGCGCCGGCGAAGACCATGTGCTGGGCCGCACCTTCTACCTCCTGCGCGATCTGCCCGGACGCCTGGCGGGCGGTGATGTCTGGGTGGAGTCCAATCCCGATGGTACGGCGCGCGACGGGGTATCGGGCATCATCATCGGATCAGCCGACTGGGCCGGGGCCTGGGCGCGTGGCGAGAACGGCATACCGCTTCTGCCCGTAGAGGGCGGCGAGCGTCAGCGCGAGATGGCCTACCGGGTTGGCGTGAACATCGCCATGTACGCGCTCACCGGCAATTACAAGACCGATCAGGTGCATGTGCCCGCCATTCTTGAGCGCCTCGGACAGGGAGGCCGGCGCAGTGCGCCCCGGCCGCTGGAACCATGAGCGCATCCAGCCTCGTCCTCGCCCCGCTGGTATCGCAATGGATACTCGCCGCCCTGTGCATCGCGCTGCTGGCGGCCTCTGCCTTTGCCGCCTGGCGGGGCCTTAAAGGATGGGTCTGGCGGGTGCTGGCCGGGCTCGCCGTTCTGGCTGCGCTGGCCAATCCGGCGCTGGTGCGCGAAATCCGCGATCCTTTGAGCGATATTCTCCTTGTGGTGCGCGATAATTCGGCCTCGATGGAGATCGGCAACCGCGCGGCCAGTGCCGCCAATGCCAACGCAGCCCTGCAGCGCTTTGCCGACGCCGATGACAGCCTGGACATTGTCGAGGTGGAAGGCGGGGCGACGCCCGATGGCACGCGCCTGATCGATACGCTTCGTAGCGGGCTGGGCGATATTCCAAGAAACCGGCTGGCGGGCATTGTCATGCTGTCGGAGGGGCAGGTCCATGACGTGCCCTCCGATCCCGCCTCGCTGGGCCTTGATGCTCCGCTGCACCATTTCGCCATCGGCGATCCGCGCGCCACGGACCGGCGCCTGATCGTGGAGGAGGCCCCGCGCTTTGGCATTGTCGGCGAGCCGGTGCGTTTCCGCCTGCGCGTGGAGGATGAGGGCGCACCGGCAGGAACCGCGATGCTGACCCTTCGCCTTGATGGCGGTGATCCGATCCGGGCGCGCGCCACGATTGGGGAGACGGTCAATGTCGAGGCGATAGTACAAAATCGCGGCGCGAACGTGATCGAGATCGAGGTGGAGCCCGGCCCGAACGAACTCTCGCTCATCAATAACCGCGCTGCCGTCAGCGTTACCGGCGTGCGTGACCGGCTGCGCGTGCTGCTCGTGACAGGCGAGCCGCATAATGGCGCGCGGGCCTGGCGCAACCTGCTGAAATCCGACCCGTCAGTGGACCTTGTGCACTTCACCATTTTGCGCCCGCTTGACCGGGGCGATGGCGCACGCCCCGATGAGCTGGCGCTGATCGCCTTCCCGGTGTTCGAGCTGTTCGAGCTGCGTCTGCACGAGTTTGATCTGGTCATTTTCGACCGCTACCGGCGGCGCGGCATACTGCCCGCCAATTATTTCCAGAACATCGCGCGCTATGTCGATCAGGGCGGCGCGCTGCTGATCACGGCGGGGCCGGACTATGCCGGGCCGGATTCCATCGCCCGCTCCCTGCTGGCAAGCGTGCTGCCCGCCCGTCCTACGGGAGCCGTACGCGAAGGCGCTTTCCGTCCGCGCATCTCCACAGCGGGCGAGCGCCATCCGGTGACCGCGCCTCTGGCCGGTCAGGAAGGCGAATGGGGTCACTGGTACCGCTATGTGGGCGGGCAGGCTCTGGCCGGTGAAACCCTGCTGGACACACCGTCAGGAGACCCGCTTCTGGTGCTCTCAAGGCAGGGCGAGGGACGCGCGGCGATCCTGCTCTCCGACCAGTCCTGGCTGTGGGCGCGCGGGCATGATGGCGGTGGGCCCCATGACGAGCTGTTCCGCCGCGTCGCGCACTGGCTGATGAACGAGCCGGAGCTGGACGAGGAGCGGCTGACCGCCACCCTCTCAGATGGCGTGCTGACCGCCACCCGCACCACGCTGGCAGGCAGCGCGTCAGACCTTTCCATCACCTGGCCATCGGGGCGCGAGGAGAGCGTGGCGATGGAAGAGGCAGGCCCCGGACGCTTCACCGCCAGCACGGAGACGGGCAATGAAGCGGGGCTGATACGCCTGCGCTCCGGCGATGCGACAACCGTCATCTCCGCCGGCCCGCTGAACCCGCGCGAATATCTCGATCTGCGCGTCACGCGCGAGGCGCTGGCCCCGCTGGTGCGGGCGACACGCGGTGGCAGCTTCATGCTGGGCGGCGGTGAAGACCCGCAAATGCCATCCCTGCGGCGCACCCGCCCCGATGGCCTGCAGGCCGGACCCGGCTGGGCCGGGCTGCAGCGCAACGGGGCCTATACGGTGGCGGAGTCGCAGCGCACGCCGCTGGCACCGGGCCTGCTGCTGGCCGCGCTCATTCTGGCCCTGCTGGGCGCAGGCTGGTGGCGCGAGGGCAAGTAGGCCGCCCGCGCGGGCTTGCCCCCGTCCGAACCCCCGCCTAACGTCCTGATATGGCTGCAACTGAACCCGCTCCTTTCTCCACTGAATGGACGACTGCCCTGATCGAGCGGGCGCAGGGCGTGCTGGTAGAGGCGCGCGACGCCTTCCTCACACCCGAAATCGGCCTGCAGGCAGCCGCCATACTCGCCGTGTTCGCGGTCAGCTGGATCGCGCGCGCGCCGGTGCGCACCATGATCGAGCGCGCCTTCGGCTGGCAGTTCATGGCGCGGGTCAATTCCGGCGTGCGCGAGCTGATCGTCTCGTTTATCCTGCCCGTCATTGCCTTCCTCATTCTGACCCTTGCCCGGATCGGGTTCGATCAGGCCGGGCTTGGCAGTTTCGCCATCAACATGGCGGCCAGCCTGACCGGCGCATGGGTGCTGATCCGCATTCTGACTGCCTTCATTGCCGAGCCGTTCTGGTCGCGCACCGCGGCAACCCTGATCTGGATTGTTGCAGCGCTGAACATTGTCGGGCTTCTGGGCCCGCTGATGGCCTTGCTCGCCTCGGTGGGCTTTGATGCCGGCGACAGCCGTATCTCGCTCCTGACCGTCGTACGCGCCGCGATATTGCTCGCCGTCCTCTACTGGGTCGCCAGCCGCCTGTCGAAACTGCTGGCCGCGCGGGTGGAGCAGGTGCCAACCCTCACCCCGTCCGCGCGCCTGCTCATCACCAAGAGCGTGCAGATTGCGCTGCTGGTCGTGGTGGTCGCCGCAGCCCTGTCGATTGCGGGCGTCGACCTCTCGGCGCTGGCCATCTTCTCCGGCGCGGTGGGCCTGGGCATCGGGTTCGGCCTGCAGAAGATTTTCTCCAATCTCATTTCGGGGCTGATCCTCCTGATGGACCGCTCGGTGAAGCCCGGCGATGTCATCACGCTGGAAGAGACCTACGGCCGGGTGAACGCGCTCGGCATGCGCTTTGCCAGCGTGGTCACGCGCGACGGGCTGGAACACCTGATCCCGAATGAGGAATTCATCACCACCAAGGTGATCAACTGGTCGTTCTCCGATGAAGCGGTGCGCGTCAAGCGGCCGGTGGGCGTCGCTTACGGCACCGATGTGCCTCATGCCATGCAGGTGATCGTGGATGCCGCCAACTCGGTCGAGCGTGTGCTGAACAAGCCGGAGACACGCTGCCTGCTGCGCGGGTTCGGCGATAACTCGATTGATCTGGAAGTACGCTTCTGGATCGCGGACCCGCAGCAGGGCGTCAACAATGTCTCGTCCGAAGTGCTGCTGGCCATCTGGAAGGCGTTCCAGGCCGAAGGCATCCAGTTCCCCTTCCCGCAGCGCGATGTGCACATCGACACCCGCGAGGCTCTGCGGGTGCGGGTGGAGAAGGGGGACGGGTAAATTCCCCCCTACGGCTCCAGCTCGACATCCCAGTAGAGATAATCCAGCCAGCTTTCATGCAGGTATTTGGGCGGGAAGCGCCGGCCCTGCCCCTGCAGCTGATGCACGCTTGGCCTTACGGCAGGACGGCGCATGGGCATGCGCGCCTGTTCAGGCGTGCGCCCGCCCTTCTTCAGATTGCAGGGCGAACAGGCCGCAACGATATTCTCCCATGTGGTGCGCCCGCCGCGTGAGCGCGGGATCACATGGTCAAAGGTCAGCAGGTCAAGCTGTTTCGAGCCGCAATACTGGCACTGGAAACCATCGCGCAGGAACACGTTGAACCGCGTGAAAGCGGGCGGGCGGTCCTGGGTGACGAAATCGCGCAAGGCCACCACAGACGGCGCGCGCATGGCAAAGGAAGGAGAGCGGATGGCGGTCTCATACTCCGAGACCACATCGACCCGCTCAAGGAACACCGCCTTGATGGCTTCCTGCCACGGCCAGGTCGATAGCGGATAATACGAGAGCGGCTGATAGTCCGCATTCAGGACCAGGCAGCGCAGATCTTCCGGCGCAACTTTGGACACGCGCATCATACCGACGCCTCCTGATGAGAGGGCGGCGCAGGGCCTGACAAACGCCCCGCACCGGCATCACCGGCACATGTCTGGCGTTCTCCACCCCAAAGCCTATGGCGCTGAAGCGTCCTGAAGACGCACCTCCCTCGCTCAATCCCTGACTCGTCAAACGAATCAGCAAATCCGGCACGTTGAGCAGACTTTACTCCAACTCGTGCAACAGACCTATGACGCTCGCGCCACAGGTTTGTGCCGGACACTGTACCACCGGTTGGAGGAGACGGGGAGGCTCAGGCCGCAAGCGTGGAGCGATAGCGCCCCGCCAGAGCCGCTTTCAGGAAGCGCGCACCCAGCTCCAGCCCGTCCGGGCCGATGGAGTGGGGCAGGCCTTGGCTGATATGAAACTCCGCGCCATGCCCGGCGGCGGCAAGCTGCTGCGCCGCCAGCAGCGAGAAGCCGACGGGCAGCACATCATCGCGGTCACCATGGATCAGCATGACGGGCGGTTTGGAGACCATCTCGTCTTTCAGAGTCTCACCACCCGCCAGCGCGCCGGAATAGCCCAGTATCCCGCCAATGGCCGATGGCTGGCGCAGGCCCAGATGGAGCGCGAGCATCGTGCCCTGGCTGAAACCGACCAGCGCGAGGTCTGCGTGGGTGAGATTATGGCGGCGCAGCTCCGAGGCAATGAACTGGTCGGCAACCGGCCCGGCCATGCGCACCCCGGCCTCCATCGCCGCCGGATCAAGACGCGAGATCGGGAACCATTGATATCCGCCCGGCGCGCCCGGCACCGGCTCTGGCGCATTGGGCGCTACCCAGGCCGTGTCGGGAAAGTCAGCCGCCCAGTGCTGGGCAAGCCCTGCCAGATCAGCGCCGTTGGAGCCATAGCCATGAAACAGGATGACAAGCTTTTTCGCCTGTCCTGAACGCGCAGGGATACGCGGGCCATCAAGCAGGATCATCGGGGCTGATCTCCAAGCGATAAGGAGCGGGAAAGGCTGGCGATCATGCGCAGGCAAGCTCCGCTGACAACCCCCTCGCGGAATTTGCGCACATTTGCTTAAGGTGCGCCCATGACCGGCTTTGTCACCCGCTTTGCCCCTTCACCAACGGGCGGCCTGCACCTGGGCCATGCCTTTGCGGCGCTGTGCGCATCTGATGCCGCAAAGGCCGCTGGCGGAAGGTTTCTGCTGCGCATCGAGGATATCGACACCGAACGCTGCAAGCCCGAGTTCGAGGCGGCAATTTTTGAAGACCTTGAATGGCTGGGCCTTGAGTGGGAAGAGCCCGTCCGCCGCCAGAGCGAGCATCTGGACGATTACACGCGCGCGCTCAGTCAGCTTCAGGATAACGGCCTCGTCTATCGCTGCTTCCGGACCCGCAAGGAGGTGCTGGCCGAAATCGCCAGCGCCCCGCACCTTGCTCCACATGGCCCCGAAGGCCCCGCCTTCACCAGCACCCCTCTGCCGCCCTCGCGGGAAAAGCGGCTGCTCGAGGACGGACGGCCCTATGCCTGGCGGCTGTCGATGGCTGCCTGCCGGGACCATTTGGGCGGCACCTTTGACGCGTTGAACTGGCGCGAGGAAAGCCTTGATCCGCCACACACACTTACGCCTGTCCCAGCACGGCCGGACCTGTTTGGCGATGTAGTGATTGCCCGCAAGGATGCAGGCACCAGCTACCATCTGGCCGCTGTCCATGACGACGCGCTGCAGGGGATTACCCATATCGTTCGCGGGATTGACCTGCGCCCGGCAGCGGGCCTCCACCGGCTGTTACAGACCCTGCTCAGCTATCCGGAACCCGCCTATCGCCATCACCCCTTGCTGGCCGGCCCTGACGGCAAACGCTATGCCAAGCGCGACCGGTCCGTGACGCTGCGCCATTTACGTGAAAGTGGCCATGAACCGGGCGATATTCGCCGCCTTATCGGTGAGCATGCCGCGCGCGGCGACATGATTGAAAGTCCACCTGCCTATGCCTGATCCCGCCAGCCCGCCCGTCGCGCCTGCCGCCACAGCCGAATCTTCCCGCGCCGCCATTCTGGCGGGAACGCTGGCCGTACTGGCCGGCGCATGCGTGATCGGGTTCGCCGCCATCCTCGTCAAGGCATCCGACCTTGGGCCGCAGGCCACCGCCTTCTGGCGCCTCACGCTGGCCCTGCCCGCACTGGCGCTCTGGCTGGCGCTGCACCGGCATGGCAAAGACACCCCGCCAGTACAGCCCCGCATGCGCCTGATCGCGCTGGCAGGCGTGTTCTTCGCGATGGATCTGGCTTTCTGGCATGTCGGCATCAACATCACGACGGCGGCCAATGCCACGCTGCTGGCCAATCTGACGCCCATACTGGTGGCGCTGTTCTCATGGCTGATTTTCCGCGAGACGGTCACGCGCGGCTTCATCATGGTCTGCGCGGTCATGCTGACCGGCGCGGCGCTGCTGGCAGGCGGTAATCTGACCATCGATCCGGACAGGCTGACCGGCGATGTGTTCAGTGTGCTGACCGCATTTTGGTATGCCGCCTATCTGCTGACCGTGCGCAAGGCGCGCGACGGCGCCAGCGCGCCGCGCGTCATGTTTCTCTCCACCCTCATCGCCGCGCCGATTGCGCTCGCGATAACGCTGGCATTCGGCGAGCCTTTGCTGCCCGAAAGCTGGCAGGGCTGGGTGCCCCTAATCCTGCTGGGCGTCGTGGTACATGCTGGCGGACAGGGCGCGATCATATTCGGGCTGGGACGCATCCCGGCACCGGTCGCGGCCCTGCTATTGCTGATACAGCCGATTGTAGCAGCGGCGGCTGGCTGGGTTCTCTTTGACGAGGCCCTTAGCGGGGTCCAGCTCCTGGGCGCGGCCATTATTCTGGCCGGTCTGTACGTCGCCCAGCTCAAAGGCGCTGCGCGGCATCCTAACGTGCCGCGAGACCCTGAATGACCAGTTCCAGCCGGGCGCGCATGAGCACGGAAGCCGTCGACCGGTCCAGCCCTTCGCCACGCGCGCGCCTGACAATGCCGGCATAGCAATCCTCGATGAAGCGGGTTGCGTCGGCAGGCTTTATATCGCTGCGCAGCTCACCCTTCTCGATCCCCTTGGCCAGCAGGCGCTCAACCGCTCCCCAGGCAAGAGACATCTGGGCCGAAGCTTCCTCATAACTTTCACCAGTCCACAGCCAGGTGTGCGCGATGGCAGCGGCAAACAGCTCCTCATGGCGCAGCTGGGCCTCCATGATGACCTGAACCAGCGCGCTGAGCCGGTCGAGCAGATTGCCCGACAGCGCGGCCTCCAGCCGGTCTACCGAATCGCGGATCGCCTCATACTCGTCGCGCAGGATCAGGATCAGAAGCGCGCTTTTCGTCGGAGCAACATTGAGAACCGTACCGGCTGACACCTTGGCCGCATCCGCGATGGCCTTGATCGTCGCGCGCTCATAGCCGTCATCGAGAAACACCTGACGGGCCGCTTCGATAACGTGATTATGGGTTTCCTGCTTGCGGGCATCGCGGCGGGTAAGCCGCCGTCCGGAATCATCACGCATTGCGCCAGCCTGAAACTGCTTGGTTACAAATAAGACAAGCGCGTCAGTTCACCGGCAGGGTTCACTGAGCGCGTGGTAAGTTTCGCTAAATGAGCAGCTTTGTGCTGCAACTGCAAGCAATTCGCACGCGGGCCGTGTAATTGACCCGCGCGCAATTGCCTCACCGGAGGCTGACAGTGCGCGATTGTGAAAATACCCGCGCCGCATTATCTCAGTCGGCATGGCAGGTTTTCTCGATATTCTCCTGTACATCCTCATGGCGGTGGTCTTCGTGACCCTGTGTGTGGGGATATACGCACTTATGCGGGGCGGCGAGTTCGGCCGGTCCTGGTCAAACAAGCTGATGCGCGCACGCGTACTGTTCCAGTTTCTCGCGGTTCTGGTCATAGTGGCCGGGTTCTGGGCCAAGGGCGCTTTTGGCGGCTAGGTCCGCAAGACCGGAGCACCCAAATGGTCCGCCTGACAAAAATCTACACCCGCACCGGCGACAAGGGTACGACGCGGCTCGGCGATATGAGCATCGCGTCAAAGCATGATCCGCGCGTGGAAGCCTATGGGACGGTCGATGAGGCCAATGCGTCGATAGGGCTTGCCATAGCAGCGCTGGAAGACGGCGCGCTGAAAGACACGCTGCTGCGCATCCAGAACGAGCTCTTTGATCTCGGCGCGGATCTGTGCGTGCCGGACAGGGGGCAAAAGCTCGAATGGGAGCCCTTGCGCGTCACGCCGCAGCAGGCCACCCGGCTGGAAGCGGACATTGATGCGTTCAACGCGAAGCTTTCCCCGCTCGAAAGTTTCATCCTGCCGGGTGGCTCGGAAGCCGCTGCCCGGCTTCATCTCGCCCGCACCATAGCCCGGCGCGCGGAACGCAGGGCGGTGGAACTGAAAGACCTTGGCGAGCCGGTCAGCGAGGCCGTCATCATCTACCTCAACCGCCTGTCGGACTTCCTCTTTGTGGCAGCCCGCATCGCCAATGATGAAGGCCGCGCCGACGTGCTCTGGGTGCCCGGCAAGACGCGGTAGACCGGCTATTTCCGTTCCGGCAACGCGGTATTTCACTCACCGCACTGGAAATTGCCCCCGCCCACTCCCTATGTCTGGTCCTGCGGCGTGTGGCCGCACGCCAAGGTTCAAACAACCGGAGACAGGCCTGATGAAAACCGTATTTGCTGCTGCCTCGCTGGCGGCCTTCCTTGCTGCGCCGATGATGGGCGCTACCGCCTTTGCCGAGCCGGTCGCCTACGAGTTCGACCGCTCCCACACCGCCATCCGCGCGACCTGGGATCATCTGGGCATGTCGCGCCAGTCCATCTACTTCACCGATTATGAAGGGGTGCTGCTGCTCGATCTGGAAGAGCCGGAAAACTCCACCGTCGACGTGACGTTCAACCTCTCCGGCGGTTTCTGGGTCGGTGCCGATCAGGACGGTTTCGAGGCTCATCTGGAATCCGATGACCTGTTCAATACCGCCGAATACCCGACCGCCCGCTTCGTTGCGACCGCGTTCGAAACCGAGGATGGCGAAACCGGTGTAATGACCGGTGATCTGACCCTTCTGGGTGAAACCCGTCCGGTATCGCTGGACGTCACCCTGAACTTTTCCGGGCCGCATCCGATGAACCAGCGCCAGACGGCAGGCTTCTCCGCCTCCGGCACGCTCGTGCGTTCAGAATGGGGTCTCGGCTATGCAGCCCCGTTCGTGTCTGACGAGATCGAACTGTCTATCGAGACCGAGCTGAGCGTCGCCAGCGAATAGTCTCCGGTTCCTGAGATCCCGGCCGCGTCAGCGAGCCGGGACCTCAGAGGGAACTGGCTTGCACCAACCCCGGATGCGCGCTTGGCGCGCTCCGGGGTTTCAGTTTTCCCTGGCTGCCCCGCACCTCTCCTGCCTGTCTCCGGGAGACACTTTTTGCACCTGCGTTGACACGACGCGTGGGCGAAGGCAGTTTCCGCGCCTATTTTGCCCTGCACCATGAGCGGCAAGGATCAGCAAGGCGCTGGCTTTTCCGTTCATATCAATCGCAACCAGAGACAACCGGAGCGGCCGATGAAAATCCTCGTCCCCGTCAAGCGGGTGGTCGACTATAATGTGAAGGTCCGGGTCAAACCTGACCAGACCGGCGTCGATCTCGCCAACGTGAAAATGTCCATGAACCCGTTCTGCGAGATTGCCGTCGAAGAGGCGATCCGCATGAAGGAAAAGGGTCTGGCCGAAGAGATCGTTGTGGTCTCCATCGGCCCGGCAGGCGCGCAGGAAACCATCCGCACCGCCCTTGCCATGGGCGCCGACCGCGGCATTCACGTGACCACGGATGCCCTTGTCGAGCCGCTGGCGGTCGCGAAAATCCTGGCGAAAATCGCCGGTGAGGAGAACCCGGACATCGTCATCCTTGGCAAGCAGGCCATTGATGATGACGCCAATGCGACGGGTCAGATGCTGGCCGCTCTGCTCGGCTGGCCGCAAGGCACGTTTGCTTCCAAGGTGGAAAAGGACGGCGACACCCTCAAAGTCACCCGCGAGATTGATGGCGGCCTGCAGACCGTGTCGTTCGGCCTTCCCGCGATCGTGACCACCGATCTGCGCCTGAACGAGCCGCGCTATGCTTCGCTGCCCAACATCATGAAGGCCAAGCGCAAGCCGATCGACGCCAAAACGCCCGAAGATTACGGCGTTGACCTCACCCCCCGTCTCGAAGTGCTCAAAGTGGCCGAACCGCCCAAGCGCCAGGGCGGCATCAAGGTCGAGTCGGTTGCTGACCTTGTCTACAAACTCAAGAACGAAGCAGGAGTGCTGTAACCATGGCCACGCTCGTTATTGCTGAACACGACAACAAATCGCTCAACGAAGCCACGCGCGCAGCCGTTACGGCGGCGAAGAAAATCGGCGGGGACATCCATATTCTGGTGGCCGGTCAGGGCGCGAAAAGCGTCGCTGATGAAGCCGCCAAGGTGGACGGCGTTGCCAAGGTGATGCTGGCGGAGTCCGACGCGCTGGGCCACAAGCTGGCCGAAGCGCTGGAAAGCCTCGTCCTGTCGGTGGCTGATGGCTATGGCGCGATCCTCGCCCCGGCCTCGACCGTCGGCAAGAACTTCATGCCCCGCGTGGCGGCCAAGCTCGACGTGATGCTCATCTCCGACATCACTTCGGTTGAAAGCGCCGACACCTTCATCCGCCCGATCTATGCCGGCAACGCCCTGACCACCGTGAAGTCGAGCGACAAGGTGAAAGTCATCACCGTGCGCCCGACCACGTTTGAAAAGGCCGGTGATGGTGGCTCTGCCAGTGTCGAGACGGTGTCCGCTCCCGACGCGGCCGCCAAATCCGCCTTTGTCTCCGAAGAGCTTTCCAAGTCCGACCGCCCGGAGCTGGGCGCGGCCAAGATCGTCATTTCCGGCGGGCGCGGCATGGGCAATGGCGAGAATTTCGCCATTCTCGAAAAGGTCGCCGACAAGCTGGGTGCCGCCGTTGGCGCCAGCCGCGCGGCGGTCGATGCGGGCTTCGTGCCGAACGACTATCAGGTCGGCCAGACCGGCAAGGTCGTCGCCCCGCAGCTTTATATCGCCGTCGGTATTTCCGGCGCGATCCAGCACCTGGCGGGCATGAAGGATTCCAAGGTGATCGTCGCGATCAACAAGGATGAGGAAGCCCCGATCTTCTCCGTGGCCGATTACGGCCTCGTCGCCGACCTATTCAAGGCCGTGCCGGAGTTTGAAGAAGAGCTGGCCAAGATCGGCTACTAGGCCCTGCCGTCTCGCACATGAAAAGCCCCGGAGCGCGCTCCGGGGCTTTTTTCTGGCACCCGCCAGACAGTTCAAATTGCAGCGCTCTTTGCAGCTTCCTTTGCCTTTTGAGCGTTATCGGTTCCATACTGAGCACCTCGAACATCAAAGGAGTGCCCTCATGGCGATCAGCCGCAAGGACGAAGCCCGTTTTCTCGGCAAGGACGAAGCCGCTCTGGTCGAAAAGTCCCACCACCCCGATATTACCAGCGTGGATGACAAGGAGCTGTCCAGCACCATCAAGCTGATCCGTGAGCGCCGCGACCGGGCGCGCGAAATCGGTCAGCGCCAGCGCCGGGAAATGCGCGGCAAGGCCAAACCGCAGGGCGCAAAGGCCGCTGGTGACAATGCCGGCACGAAGCAGAAAATGGCGGTGCTCGCCCAGGCCCTCAAACGCCTCAATTCCGAGCAGACCCGCCGCCAGCAGCTCTCAGCCCGCAACGCCACCGCTTCGGGCATGAAACGCGCCATGGAGCTCAAAGCTGCCGCGAGCGCGCCCAAGCGCCCGTCCAGCAAGACCGCCGACAAGGGCATGAAGGCAAAGCCCAGCAAGAAGAACGAGCAGATCACCGATCCGCGCGAGGTTGGCCGGGTCAGCCAGCAGATCAAGAAGGCTCAGGCCAAGAAGGACAAGTAGGAGCGCTATCCCTCCATCATTGCGGCTTCTCTTTCGTCGTTCCCGCGCAGGCGGGAACCCAGTGCCATCATCACATTCTGAGCCCTATGATCTCTGGATCCCCGCCTGCGCGGGGATGACGATATGAGGGCCCTAATACCGCTCCAGAGCGGCCTCGATGAGGGCGATGGCGTCATCGCTGGCCCAGGCCGCTTCGCCCGTCAGGCGGCCAATCTCGCCGCCATGACGGTCATAAAGAATGGTGGTCGGCAGACCGCGTGAGCCTGCTGCCATGGCCAGGCGAAGCGCCGGATCGTGATAGAGCGCCAGATGCTCCAGAGCGTTTTCTTCATAGAAAGCGCGGGCCTCGTCCATGGTCCGGTCCATGGAAATCGCCATCACCTCGAAATCATCCGAGCCGAGCCTTGCCTGCAGTTCGTCTAGCTCTGGCATTTCCACCACGCAGGGCGCGCACCAGGTGGCCCAGAAATTGACCAGTACCAGCCCGCCGCGCCGGTCCGCCAGCGTCATTGCCTCGCCCTCGCCGGTGACGATGCGGCCCAGCGGCTGGGCCGGCGCTTCGTCCAGCGTGACGAACCGGCTCATCTCGCCGCGCGCATAGCTGTCAAGCGGACCCGGCGTGGAACTGACAAGCGCGGTGGAAATCACGTATAGAACCCCGGCAAGGCCGAGTATCGCAGCCGCGATAATCGCGCTAGTGAGGCCCCGGGCCTTGAGAAAGGCCTGCAAGCGTTCGACCATGATATCCCTTTCAAAAAGGCAGTTTGTCCATGAGCACGTCTGATACCCCGAAATCCCGGCTCGGCTCTGGCACCGATATGTGGGGTGGACGCTTCTCTGGCGGCCCGTCTGCAATCTTGCAAGCCATCAACGCCTCGGTGGATGTCGATCAGCGTCTGGCAGAGCAGGATATTGACGGCAGCCTGGCCCACGCAGCGATGTTGGCCGCGTGCGGCATAATTTCAAGTGAGGATGCCCGCGGCATTTCTGCCGGTCTGGAGACGATCCGCGCCGATATCCGCGCCGGAAACTTCACCTGGTCGGCGGCGCTGGAAGATGTGCACATGAATATCGAGGCCGCCCTGAAGGAGCGCATTGGCGCGCCCGCAGGCAGGCTGCACACCGCCCGCTCGCGCAACGATCAGGTGGCAACCGATTTCCGGCTCTGGCTGCGCGAGGCGTGTGCGCGCATGGAGGACGGGCTTCGCGCCTATCAGCGCGCTCTGGTGGCGCAGGCGACGGTCCATGCCGACTGGGTAATGCCGGGCTTCACCCATCTGCAGACCGCCCAGCCGGTCAGCCTTGGCCATCATTTGCTGTGCTGGGTGGAAGCCGCAGAACGCGATATCGGCCGGTTTGCCGATGCCCGCGCGCGCCTCAATGAAAGCCCGCTGGGTGCGGCCGCGCTGGCCGGCACCGCCTTTCCGATTGACCGGGAGATGACGGCCAAAACGCTCGGCTTTGACCGGCCCATGGCCAATTCGCTCGACGCCGTATCCTCGCGCGATTTCGCGCTGGAAGCCTTGAGCGCGGCAACGATTGCTGCGGTCAACCTCTCGCGCTTTGCCGAAGAAATTGTCTTGTGGACCTCGCGCCGCTTCGGCTTTGCACGGCTGACCGATGCCTTCTCGACAGGCTCGTCCATCATGCCGCAAAAGCGCAATCCCGATGCGGCAGAACTCGTTCGCGCCAAGCCGGGCCGGATTTCCGGCGCGCTGCAGGGCCTCATCATCGTGTGCAAGGGCCTGCCGCTCGCCTACTCAAAGGATATGCAGGAGGACAAGGCGCTGGTCTTCACCGCCTTTGACGATCTCGAACTGGCGATAGCGGCGATGGCCGGCATGGCCGCTGACCTCTCCTTCAACCGCGAAGCCATGGAAGAGGCGGCCGGTGAAGCCTATTCCGATGCCACTGATCTGGCCGACTATGTGGTGCGCGAGCTGGGCCTGCCCTTCCGCGATGCCCACCACATCGCAGGCAGTGTGGTGAAAGAAGCCGAGGCACGCGGTGTTTCACTGTCTGAACTGCCGCTTGAGGTCCTCCAGGCCATCGAGCCGCGCGTTGACGCGGCGGTTTTCAACGTGCTCACTGCCCGGGCATCTATGGAAAGCCGGACCAGCTATGGCGGCACAGCGCCGGTACGCGTTCGCGAACAATGCGCGCTGTGGGCCGAGCGGCTGGCACAGGAGTAAGCCATGAAAACCACATTTTTGACCCTTGCAGTGTGCGTGGCGGCGACAAGCCTCGCCGCCTGCGGCAATCGCGGTGCGCTGGAGCGGCCCGGCCCGATATGGGGCGACCCGCAGGACGTGCCTGTACAGGACGGTGTACCCGGCGAGGATGACAGCGTGCTGGACGGCGAACGCCCCGAGCAGCGCATGCCCCGGATACCCGGCGACGATCCGTTCGACGACGATTAGCCCGCGCCGTTTGCTGAACCCGGCTCTGGTGCATGTCGCGGATGCGCCGTGCCTGCTGGCGCGTTAGGCTCGCCAGCGCGATGACACCCTTGGCCGTACATCTTGCCCGCCTCACCTTGCTGTGGGAGCGCGCCGCGCCGGTCCTTGCCTGGCCAGCGGCCATGCTGGCGCTCTATGGCGTGCTGGCGCTGGGCGGGCTGATCGAGCGTATGGGCGATCCCTGGCGGGCCGTTCTGGCGCTGGGCCTGCTGGCACTGGGAGCGGCTTTTGCCACGCCTGCCGTGCGGACCTTCCGCTGGCCGGAGCGGAGTGACGCCCAACGGCGTGTCGAAGCCGATAGCAGGCTTTCGGGCCGCCCCTTCGAAGCACTGGAAGACGAACCGGCAACCGGCGAGAGCATTCTCTGGCTGGCCCACAGGGGCCGGATGCGCGAGGCCCTCCGTCAGGCACGCACGCGGCGCCCGCGCGCTGCCTGGGCCACGCTGGATACGCATGGCGCCCGCATCAGCGCCGCCATCGTGCTGCTCACCGCTTTTCTCTACGCGGGCGATATGGCAGCCGTGCGGCTATCTGACGCCTTTTCGCCAACGCCTCTGGCTGGCGGCGGTGAGCGCGCCGTGGCCGAATTCTGGATAGAGCCGCCGGACTATACCGGCAGGCCCGTGCAGTTTCTGCGCGAACGGCGCGAAGCACGCGTGCCGCAAGGATCGGTACTGGCCGCACGCATTACCGGCCTTGCCCGCCAGCCGCGTATATCGGGCGGCGAAGCGCTGATTGAGGAAATCGGCCCCGGCGTTCACCAGCTGCACATCACCGTCGATGAGGACAGCGCCATCATGGTGCGCAGCGGCGCGTTCAGGGAGCGTCTTGACCTTGAGGTGATAGAGGACACGCCGCCACGGCTGGCGCTGGTGGCCGAACCGGAAAGCGACGGTCAGGGCCGGCTGATACTGGAATTCAGCGCGGTCGACGATTACGGCATCGAACGCTACCGGCTGCAGCTCGCACGCGATCCCGGCGATGAGACCAGCCCGCCTGAGGATGGCTGGGACACCATCGACATTCCCCCCGGCGCGATCGTGCCAACACGCGGGGAAAACCGCTATCGCGCCACGGTGGAAACGGCGCGCCATGTCCTTGCCGGTGAACGCGTGCTGGTGCGGATGGAAGGGATTGACGGGGCGGGCCAGTCCGGCGTGACCGGACCGATATCCCTGCGCCTGCCGCAGCGCCTCTTCCTGGATGCCATGGCCCGCGCGGTCGCCTATGAGCGCCGGCTGTTTCTGGACGGTCTGGGCGATTACGCACCCTATCCCGACACCCATCCCCGCCGCAGCGCAGACCCGTACTGGCCCTGGCTGGATGACGAGCCGGACCTGCGCCTGGAACGCGCGCCGGTGAGCGTGCAGCGCCTCGCACGCGCCCTCGACGCGCTGGGCGATGCACCGGCCAGCCATTTTGACGACCGGATCGTGTTTCTGGGCCTTCGCACCGCCATGCATCAGGTGCGCCGGGCCCGCGAAATCGATGAGCTCGGCCATATCGAGGAAGATCTCTGGCAGATCGCCCTGCGCGCCGAGCTCGGCACGCTGGCAGACGCCGAAGCGGCTCTCAGAGCGGCCGAGCGCGCGCTCTCCGACGCTCTGGCACGCGGTGCTGACGAGATGGAGCTGGCGGCCCTGTTTGAACAGTTCGAGGAAGCGACGCGCAATTATATCGCCGCCTTGATGCGTGAGGCGATGCAATCCGACCAGCTCGCCAGTGGCGGCGGTCAGGGCATGGATCTGAGCGCGGACATGCTGCAGGAATTGCTCGATGCGCTGCGCGAGGCGACGGAGCTGGGCGATACTGAAGGCGCGCGCCGCGCACTGGCCCAGCTCGCCGAGCTGTTACGCAGTATGCAGATCATGGCGGGCGGGAGCGGTCAGGGTCAGAACGAGAGCGCGCTGGGACGCGCCTTGCGCGAAGCGCTCGAAGAGCTGGGTGAGGTCATTGGCGAGCAGCGCGGCCTGACCGACGAAACCTACGAACAGTCCCGCTCTGGCGACCTTGCCGAAGGGCGTGAGGGCGAGGAGGGCCGCGCGCTGGCCGAACGTCAGGACGGCCTGCGCGGGCGTCTGGCCGAGCTGCTGGAAAACATGCCTGACGGGATGAGCGAAGAGGGCGAGCGCGCCTTTGATGAAGCCGCCCGCCAGATGGACGAGGCCAGCCGCGCCCTGCAGCGCGGCGACGGCGAAGGGGCGCTGGCCGCGCAGGACGAGGCTTTAAGCGCCTTGCGCGAAGGCGCTGCCGAGACCGCAGAGAGGCTGCAGGCGGAAAACGAGGCCACTGGGCGCGGTCAGGCTGACCGTGATCCGCTGGGCCGCGATACTGATGGCGGCGGCGTTGGCGGGGACACCGAAGTGCCATCCGAGATCGAGCGCCAGCGCGCGCGAGACATACTTGAAGAGCTGCGCCGCCGCGCCGGTGACGGGTCACTCACCCCGGAAGAACGCGCCTATATCGAACGCCTGCTGGACCGGTTCTAGGGCCTGTACTTTACCCTTCCGGGGCGAAGATCACTTCCAGCTCCGCCGCCCCCTCAGGCGGATCGCTGAGCACCGAGCGGAAGCTTTCCTCGCCGCGTGCAGGCAGGCTGAGCGAATCGAGCATCACCACCCACTCGACAAGCACACTCCCGTCCTCACCGGTGATGACGGCGCGCAAGGGCAGGGTTGGCCGGTCACGGCCCGTCGTATTGGCCACAACACCTTCAATGACCAGAGCGCCCTCCTCTTCCTCTGAGGGGCTGGCACGCAGATCGCGCACCTCAAGGCCGAGCGGGTTTACCGGCACACCGATAGCCGCATAGGCGCTGGCCGTGCGCGGGAAGGTGTCCACGATATCGACCCGGAACAGCCAAGCCGCGCCGAGAAGCAGGACGCAAGACGCGGCGACAACGGCCCAGCCTGCGCCTTCCACCGTCTGCCGGCTGCGCTGGCGGCGGGTCTCGGCGCGCTTGCGCACCACTTCATGGGGTTTGACCGCCTCGATACCGCCAACAGGCCTGGGGGCCGGGTCTGCGGGCAGAGGTTCCTTGCGCAAGGTCGGCTTGGCCGGTTCTTCCAGCGTGAGCGCCTCTTCATCCGCCTTCCAGCCATGGCCGCACGCAGCACAGCGCACACGCCCCTTGCGCAGGGCGATGGCCTCAGGGTCAACCCGGTAGCGTGTGTCACAGCTTGGGCAGGTAACGATCATGGACGCCGACCTCTCATCTCCTGCATAGTCAGATTCGCGTGGCTCCCGTATGCGGGAGTAACACCTGTTCGCTCTTGTCTTCCCACACGCCCCTTCCGGGAACCCGCCCGTCTCATGGATCAGCCCTCAAACGCCAGCAACCCGACAGACGAAGCCGGACCCGGTCCGGCTGTCCGCTTTGACAATGTCGGCATGCGCTACGGGCGCGGGCCGGAAGTGTTAAGCGACATTTCCTTTGATTTACCGCGTGGAAGTTTCCAGTTTCTGACCGGACCGTCCGGAGCGGGCAAAACATCGCTGCTAAGGCTGATTTACCTGGCTGAACGGCCCTCGCGCGGGCTGGTCTCCCTGTTCGGCGAGGATACCAGCGTCATGGAGCGCGGTGCCCTGCCCGCCTTCCGGCGGCGCATCGGGGTGGTGTTTCAGGATTTCCGCCTGCTGCAGCATTTGAGTGTTTTCGACAATGTGGCCCTGCCCTTGCGCGTTGCCGGCCAGAATGTGCGCCAGTATGGCGAGGACATTGTGGAATTGCTCAACTGGGTGGGGCTCGGCCACCGCATCGATGCGCTGCCCCCAACGCTTTCCGGTGGTGAGCAGCAGCGCGCCGCCATTGCCAGAGCCGTTGTCAGCCGCCCGGAAATCCTGATCGCTGACGAGCCCACCGGCAATGTCGACCCGGATATGGCAAGGCGGCTCCTGCGCCTGTTTGTCGAGCTGAACCGGCTGGGCACCACGGTACTGATCGCCAGCCACGATATCGCCCTTATCCGCTCGGTGAACGCGCCGGTTCTCGAACTGGCTGAAGGACGCCTCAATCGCAGGGCGAGAAGCGCATGACAAAGCCGCGCCGATCAGCCCCGCTACTGCCCGGCGAGGCCGGGCGCGACCTGCCCTTGCTGGCGGTCTGCGCGATCCTGGTTTTTCTCGCCTGCCTGTCGGTTATCGGCGCGGCCGGTGCCTGGCGGGCGGCGGGCGGATGGTCTGACCAGCTGGTTTCGGAGATGACCCTGCAGGTGCTGCCAGCAGATGAAGGAGACGGCGACGCGGCGGCGCGCGATGCTGGCACGCTGGCCTCTGGCCTTCCCGGCGTCATCGATGTCGAAGTGCGCGCCCGCGCCGCGTCCACGGCTCTATTGCGGCCCTGGCTGGGCAACACCACCCTTCCCGACGATTTCCCGCTGCCCCGTCTGGTGACGCTGCGGATCGATCCGGAGAACCGGCCTGCGTCCGGGGCGATAGAAGCCCTGTTCGCCGATGCCCCCTACCGCGTGATCGTGGACGATAACCGGCTATGGGCGGGTGCGATTGCCCGCGCTTCGGCGACGGTACGCTATTTCGCCGCCGGGCTGGTGCTGCTCGTATGCGGGGCAGCGGCCGCCGTGATTGTGTTTGCCGCCCGCGCCGCGCTGTCCATGCGCCGTGACTTGGCAGAGGCGCTGCATCTGGTCGGCGCGCCTGACAGCTTCATCATTGCGCTTTTCCAGCAGCGCTTCTTCATGCTCGGCCTGAAGGCGGGCGCAGTCGGATCGCTGCTGGCCCTGCTGGCTGCCTTGTGTCTGAACCTCGCCGGTGGCAGCGCCGCGTCGCTCTTCTTCCTGCCCAGCCTTGCGCCGGGCTGGTGGATTGTCATCATCGTGCCGGTGGCTGCGCTGGTATCCGGCCTTATATCCGCTATCGCGGCACGCCTGACGGTCAGCGCCGGACTGAAAGCGCGCTGGCCATGACCGCGCGCAATTGGCAGGCAGGCCGGACAGGGCCATAGTCTGGTCACACCGGCACCCAGAGGAGAGACGCAAGACATGAAAGCCGCCTTCTCCGTCATCCGCTTTGCCGCCTTCGCCCTGGTGATTGCGGCCGTTGTCGGCTTTGCACTGTTTGTGCGGGCGGGGCTGTCTCACGTGCAGGACGCGCCTGCCAGCGGCGATGCCATTGTGGCGCTCACGGGCGGTGAAGGCCGGGTGGCAACAGGCGTTTCGGTACTGGCGCAGGGCCATGGCGCGCGCCTGCTGATTTCAGGCGGCAATCCTGAAGTGACCATGGATGCCATCCGCGCCGCCGCCGGTGCGCCGCCCGAACTGTTCGATTGCTGCGTCGATATCGGCGTCGAGGCGGCCAACACGGTGGGCAATGCCGAGGAGACAGCGCGCTGGGCGAGCACGCACGGCTATCAGCGCCTGGTTATCATCACCTCCGACTTTCACATGCCGCGCGCCCTTCTGGAGCTGAAAGCGGCCATGCCCGAGCGCGATCTGATACCCTATGGCGTTGCCACACCGCCGCCCTGGGCCAATACGCGCGCCGCGCGCCGCTGGCTGCAGGAATATCTGAAGCTTTCCGCCGTTTATGCGCGCGAAACGGTGCGCGCGCCCCTTGGCGGCACGCACCGGCAGCCCGTAGAACCCGGTGAGGGTTAAACACTCAGGACAGGTCCGGCGTGCACGTCATCGGTTCAGCAATTTTCACCATCTGGATGTACGGCCTCATGGCGGTGATGGGGCTTGTGTGCTCGCCCCTGCTTCTGGGGCCGCGCAGCTGGGCTCAGCGGTGTTTTGCGGTCTATCGCTGGCTGGTCTTTGGCGCTTTGCGGGTGCTGTGCGGCATTCGTTTCGAGGTGCGCGGGACTGAGCACATCCCGTCCGGCCCGGCCCTGATTGCCTCCAAGCACCAGTCCATGTTCGAGACGCTGGCCTTCTGGCACATACTGCCTGACCCGGCGATCATCCTGAAGAAAGAGCTCAAATACCTGCCCTTCTTTGGCTGGTATGCGATGAAGCTGAAAAATGTGGCCGTAGACCGTTCGGCCGGTGCGAGCGCGCTCAAGGCCATGCTGCGCGCCGCGCGCGAACGCGCGCATGAAGGCCGCCAGATCGTGATCTTCCCGCAAGGAACCCGCGTTCAGCCAGGCGCGCCGGAGAGCTACAAGCCGGGCGTGGCCGGGCTTTACGGCGCGATGGAGGTGCCTTGCGTGCCTGTTGCGCTCAATTCAGGGCTTTACTGGCCGCCTTCGGGCTTTGTACGCAGGCCCGGCACCATCATTATCGAGTTTCTGCCGCCCATACCGGCGGGCTTGCCACGCGCCCGGTTCATGGAAGAGCTTGAAACGCGCATCGAGACCGCCTCGGCCGCTTTGCTAGAATCCCCGCAAGGAAACGCTTCTGCATGATCCGTGATTTCAGCACCCCCGCGCCTGCGCGCCGCTCCCGCCTCAGCCTGATCCTGCCCTTTGCGGCGTTCGGCATCCTTCTGGCCGCTTATGGCGGTTACTGGCTGTGGATGTCGGGCGAGATCCGCAAGACGGCAGACAGCTGGGTGGAGGAGCGTGAGAGCGAAGGCTATGTCATTTCGCTCGACCAGCTATCGGTCAGCGGGTTTCCGTTCCGCTTCACGGTAACGGCGCGAGCGCCGGAAATCATCGCACCGCCGGAGGATGGTGGCTGGCGCATGGCCATGCCGCAACTCTCGGCGAGCGCCCTGCCCTATAATCTCTCCCACTGGATTGTCGCGTTCGCGAGCCCCGCTGAGCTGGACCTTCAGGGCGATGAGGACACCAGCGCGCTTCTGGCAACCGCATCGCGCGCACGCATCAGCCTGGCCTCGGGCCGGGCGGGTACCGTGCGCGCGGGCGCAGAGCTGGAGGCATTCCGCCTGATCGCCCGCGAAAGCGGGGAGGTCCTGGTCGAGGCGCTGGACCAGCTGGTCCTGTCCAGCGAGCTGGTGGAAGACGACCAGATGCGCATCCGTCTTGAGGTGCGCGGTCTGGAACTGGGCCCGGATCAGCTTGACGAGCGCACGGTCAGCGCGTTTGGCCGCCGCATAGAGCTGATGCGTACCGACACCACGCTTTCACACTGGAGCGCGCTGGCCGCAGATGCCAATCTGGCCAGCTGGAGCGATAGCGGGGGCCGGGCCGAAATCGCGATGGCAACGCTGCACTGGGGTCATGCGCGCCTGGGCGGTGAAGGCACTTTGGGCGTTGACGCCCTGCTGCGTCCTGAGGGCCGCCTGTCAATCCTCGTAGCAGAGCCGGAAAGCCTTGTTGCCGCCCTTGTGGCAGGCGGCGTGGCAAGCCCCAGCGATGGCGAGGCGCTGCGTCTGGCCCTGATGATGGCCCCGCGCCGGGATGAAGGCGTAGCCCTGCCCTTCCGCTTCCAGCAGGGCGGTATTTTCCTCGGCCCGGTGCGCATAGGCGAGGCAGGCCCGCTGACCGGCCAGCTGCCGGTCATGCCCGAACTGCCCGACACAGATGACGCTAGCGAATAGGCTGGCCCATGAACTCGGCCAGCGCCTCGGCCACGCGCCGGTTATCATCATCAAGGCCAATGGAGATGCGCAAGGCGTCCGGCAGGCCGTAGGGTTTCACGTCCCGCACGATCAGACCCTTCGAGGTCAGGAAGCGGTCCGCATCATCGGCGGTCTTGCCCAGTGCCTGCGGGAAATGCACCAGCACGAAATTGCAGACCGACGGTGTGACCTCAAGGCCCGCGCCGCGCAAATGCTGCGTCAGGAAATCCACCCAGCGCGCATTGTGTTCTTTCGAGCGCGTGATGAAAGCAGTGTCGGCAATGGCTTCGATCCCCGCCTCAACGGCCGGCACGCTGACATTGAACGGGCCACGCACCCGGTTGAGGATGCCGATTATCTCCTCGCGGGCGTAGGCCCAGCCGAGACGCAGCCCCGCCAGCCCGTGAATCTTGGAGAAGGTGCGCGTGACGATGATGTTGTCATACTGGTCCACCAGACCCATGCCGGACTCAAAGGCCGGATCATCGACAAATTCGCCATACGCCGCGTCCAGCACCAGAAGGCAGTCCGCCGCCAGCCCCTCGCGCAGCCGGATAATGTCGTCGCGCGGCACCCAGGTGCCCGTCGGATTGTTCGGATTGGCCAGAAACACCACGCGCGGCGAGTGCTCTCTGGCCGCCTCCAGCATGGCATCGATATCGGTGCGGTGGCCGTTCTCCGGCGCGCTGACAATGCTGGCACCGCTCTGCATGGCCACCAGTCGATAGACCAGAAAGCCGTACTGGCTTTGCAGAACCACATCATCAGCGCCAAGCCAGGCCCGGCCGATCAGCTGCAATATCTCGTCTGAGCCCGCGCCGCATACGATCCGCGCCGGATCAATGCCTTCCGCCTTGCCGATAGCCTCGCGCAGGCGCATGACGCTGCCATCGGGGTAGACATGCAGCTTCGTGGCCGAACCGGCAAACGCCTTCGCCGCTTTCTCGCTGCACCCGAGCGGGTTCTCGTTCGAGGACAGCTTCACCGCCCCGGCCGGTGCAGGAAGACCGGGCTTGTAGGGCTTGATGTCGAGAATGCCCGGACGGGGATCAGGGATCATTGGCTCTTGTCCTTCGCGGTAAGGGTGCGGCTGGGTTCGGGCGGGGATAGCGCAGCACCGGGCGCAGCATCAAGGGCCTTGCGCCGCACCGGCACGGCCGCCCCGGTGGGACGGATCGCGCCAACATGCTTGACTGCCTCAACCAGTATCAGCCCGCCAAATCCCGGCCAGAAGCGCTCACCGGCCGATTCAAACAGGCCAGACAGGCGCGGGCCGCAGAACATGTTCCAGGGCGGCGCGTAAAGCGCTCTGGCCCAAGCTATGGGTTCAAACAGCGCGCCTGTCAGAAGCCGGGTGAGCTGGCCGCGCGAGAAAGGCCGGCCATGGCCAAAAGGTGTCGCATCCACACGCGCCCACGCGCCCGCGCGGTGGGCCGCCACGATGACAAGGCGTCCTTCAGGGGCCAGCACACGCCAGAGCTCACGCAGAAGACGCTGCAGATCATCAGCCTCTTCCAGCGTGTGAACGGCCACGATCCGGTCAAACATGGCTTCGGCGAAGGGCAGGCGCGTTTCCTCGCCCAGTACCGATGCGCACCGCTCGCCATGACGGTCTGGCCAGGCAATAGCGCCCTGTGCGGACGGCATGAAGGCCACGGCGCGCCGGGCCTTCTCGCGGAACGGCTCCAAATACGGCCCGGCAAAGCCGTAGCCAAGCATGTCCAGGCCCGACACCTCCGGCCACAGCGCCTGCAGGCGCCGATGCACCATGGTGCGGGCCGCCTCGCCTCTCTGGGATCGGTAGAACCTGTCAATCTCGATCGCTTCGGTACGCATGACGCTCCTGATGCCGGTACGGGCTCGCCCCGGAGTTTCAGGATGATAGGTTGGACGATGCAATTGTGTAAGACGGGGCGTAAGCGCTGCGCAGCCAGGGATGTCACACCATGCTCGAAATCCGCCAGATTGCCTGCCTTGAGGATAATTACGGCTTCCTGATCCGGTGCAGC
The DNA here is from genome assembly GCF_050485565.1 of Glycocaulis sp. Taxonomy (GTDB): domain Bacteria; phylum Pseudomonadota; class Alphaproteobacteria; order Caulobacterales; family Maricaulaceae; genus Glycocaulis. Next base: position 212,006 of record NZ_JBJHBQ010000006.1, read on the forward strand.
AAAACCGGGCAGACAGCCAGTATCGACACGCCAGACGCCAAGGCGTTGACGCAAGAGGCAGGGCGCGCCGGCTGGCATATCCATGAAATCTGGAACACTCACCACCACTGGGACCATGCCGGCGGCAACGCGGATATTGCGCAGCATTTCGGTGCCCGCATCACCGCGCCGGCTGCAGAGGCAGACAAGATCGGCCATGTCGATACGCCCGTTTCACCGGGCGATTTTGTACGCCTTGGCGCGCTGCAGGCCGAAGTGATTGATACAGGCGGGCATACGCTGGGCCACATCGCCTACTGGTTTGAAAGCGAGCGCGTACTGTTCAGCGGGGATGCGCTTTTTGCGCTGGGCTGCGGACGTCTGTTCGAGGGAACGGCGCAGCAGGCGCAGGCCGGTCTTGCACGCCTGCGCGCGCTGCCGGACGACACAATTGTCTATTGCGCCCATGAATATACCGCCGCCAATGCCCGCTTCGCGCTGAGCATCGATCCGGACAATGCGGCGCTTCAATCCTATGGGACAGAGGTGGAGGCCACACGCAAGGCAGGCAAAGCGACCGTCCCGTTCCCGCTGGACCGCGAGAAAAGCACCAACCCGTTCCTGCGCTGGGATGATACCGGCCTGCGCCGCCGTCTGGGTCTTGAAAATGCTAGCGACGCGGATGTCTATGCGGCCGTGCGCAGCGCAAAGGACCAGTTCTGATGAAGTCGATCAGTGGCGATCTGGGCGCGAATGAAATCATCCGCATGCTCGCCATGCAAAAACACCCCGAAGGCGGCTGGTACGCGGAAACCTTTCGCGACGACGCCAATTCGCAAGGACGCGCGCATTCCACCGCGATCTACTTTCTGCTGGCCGCCGACGAGGTTTCCGCCTGGCACCGGGTGGACGCCAGCGAGGTCTGGCTCTGGCATGCCGGAGCGCCGCTGGTGCTGACCATGTCGGGCGACGGCGTGAACGCGAGCAGCGTGCGGCTGGGGGCTGATCTGCGAGCCGGTGAACGCCCGCAAGTCGTTGTGCCTGCCGGTCACTGGCAGACCGCAGAAAGCCTCGGCGCATGGACGCTAGTCAGCTGTGTTGTGGCACCGGGATTTGAATTTTCAGGCTTTGAGCTGGCTGCAGCAGACTGGCGCCCCGGCAAACATAACGCCGCGCCGTGACTGCTGGCCTCTAGCGTCCCCGGTCCAGCGCGCGGCGAATGAATTCCGAAGAGGGGCGCCCCGCATAGCCGCGCCCCGTGGCAATGGTAATCTCCAGCGCTCCGTTCGCGTACACGGCATTGGCACGCGATCCGGTAAGGACGCGGATCGATTGCAGATCGCGCAAGGCGCGCCGGTTCGCCCGTTCCACACCCAGCTGTGCCAAGCGTAGCGTATCCACCAGATAGGCGTTGTCGGACGGGCCGAGCGAGGGGACTTCCACAACTACCTGATGGCGGTTCAGCCGCGTGACGAAATCGGCCAGTTCGCGCGCGGCACGTTGTAGTTCGGTAACGCTTGCAGGGGAGGCAACCAGCGTGTGCGCCGGACCGATCAGTTCGACGATCACCCCGTCCGGCGCATCGGGCGGGAAGAAGGTCGCGCCGCCAAGATTGGACAGGCGGAGCAAAGCCCGGTCCGTGTCGGTCAGCATCACCTCGCCGCCGCCAGAAGCACGATTGGTGTAGACGGCATAAACCTCCAGCGTCCCTTCCTGCCAGAGCAGGGCCGGCACCGTGGAGCGGTCAAGCACAAGCCGGCCACGCCGGTCGGCCCGCTCGTACCAGACTGCGGATGCTTCAATCGGCTGATCCCGGCCCGTAAGGCGCGAGAACGGATTTTGCTGACCAAGCCCGTCGCTTGCCAAAACCACCCAAGCCCCGGCGGCAGCAAGCATAAGGGCGACATATCCCCTGCTCATGGGGACAATCTCGCCGCAAAAAGGGGCAGTTTCGCGGCGAAACTACCCCTTCCGCGATTTACGGGCACTTTTCTGTGCATTCGAACAGGTCAGACCAGATACTGGCCGCCATTTGCCGTCAGCGTGGCGCCGGTGATGAAGCCTGCCTCATCAGATGCCAGGAAAGCCACACAGCGGGCGATCTCCTCCGGTTCGCCCAACCGGCCGACCGGGATTGTTTCGATGATCTGCTCGCGTACCTTCTCCGGCACAGCCATGACCATGTCGGTTGCGATATAGCCAGGGCAGATCGCGTTCACCGTGATGCCCTTGCGCGCGCCCTCCTGGGCCAGCGCCTTTGTAAAGCCGATATCGCCCGCCTTTGCTGCAGAGTAATTGGCCTGCGCGAACTGGCCTTTCTGGCCGTTGATGGACGAGATGGTGATGATGCGGCCAAAGCCGCGCTCACGCATCCCGTTCCAGACCGGATGGGTCATGTTGAACACGCCGGAGAGATTGGTCTCGATAACCTCGCGCCATTGCTGCGGTGTCATCTTGTGGAAGGGTGCATCGCGCGTGATCCCCGCATTATTGACCAGAATGTCGACCGGGCCATGAGCCAGCTCCACCCGGCCAATCCCGGTCACGCACGCCTCGTAATCGGCAACCGACCATTTATAGGCCGCAATGCCGGTCTCCTTGCTGAATGCCTCGGCGGCAGCGTCATTGCCTCCATAATTGGCCGCCACCGTATACCCGGCCTGCTTGAGTGCCAGGCAGATGGCCTTGCCGATACCCCGCGTTCCTCCCGTCACCAGAGCGGTGCGTGCCATGAAATCCCTCCCTATAGCCCTCTTGATCGGAGCTGTTTATTGTGCGCAGCAAAAGCGCAGCACGCTTGCAGCATGAAGCAGACCGCGCAATGGTCTTTCTTAACGCGAATCCGCCTGTTGTCGAGGGCGTGCACGCGATAATTCTGACACCGCACGGGAAACGATGCGGTGCAACAAACCCAGGGGGAGACAAAGCGTGAGTGCAAACACAAAGACCGGCAAGATTACCATCAAGAAGTACGCTAACCGGCGTCTCTACGACACGTCCGCCAGCCGGTACGTGACGCTCGATCATCTGCGCGAGCTGGTAAAGGACAATGCCGAGTTTGAGGTCGTCGATGCCAAGACCGGCGAGGACCTGACGCGCGGCGTTCTGGCCCAGATCATCTTCGAGGAAGAGGCCAAGGGAGCAAACCTTCTCCCCGTCGAATTCCTGCGCCAGCTGATCGGCTTTTATGGCGACTCCATGCAGGCTTTCGTACCCGGCTATCTGAAAATGTCGATGGAAGGACTGATGCGCCAGCAGGACGAGCTGCGCGAAAAGATGACCGGCGCGATGAGCTCGCCAGCCGGCTCAATGGCTCTTCTCGAAGAACAGACGCGGCGCAACATGGCCATGTTCGAGCAGGCCATGAAAGTGTTCAGCCCCTTTAATGCCGCCGGGCAACAGGAAAGCAGCGCCAGCGCGCCTCCGCCCGCAACAAAAGACAAAAATGACGACGTGAAGGCCCTGCGCGACGAGCTTGAGGCGATGCGCGCCAAGCTCGACAAGCTGGCAGGCGGGTAAGGCGCAGGCGGGCGGGCCTTAGTGTTTCATTAAGGAACACGCCCGCGCCGCCATCGCGCGCAAACTGCGCCAAATCGGCTTGTTCTGGAGGGTTAAGGCCTGGTTTACAAAGGTTTATGAAGGGTAAAGACTGGCCCCGTTCTTGCGCGGACATTGCGCATGAGCGAGCCCGTCACACCCATATCCGGCGCCTATCCGCCCCCGGCTATCATTGTCCGCAATGATGGCGCGACGGCGCGGACACGCCCGGAGGCGCTTGCGCCGGTGGCGGCTCCGGCCACCGCTTCAGTACGCATGGTTTCAGGTCAGGCCGTGGCATTGGCGGGTAGCGGCTGGGTACCCGTGCTGCACACATCGCAGCGCCGGGGGCTGCGCGCCGACGAGACCGAACGCCGCCGCTACCGTGCAAGCTATGCCAGCGCGGCAGACGCACCGGCCCGGCCCGCGCCGCGCATGGAGCAGCGCGCATGAGCCGCGCACAGCCCGTTGCCTTGCGTGTCGCTGACGGCGTTCTGGCGCTGGGCGTCTTTTTTCTTTTTCTCTAGCTGGCCACGAAAAGGAAGGGCCGCCCCGGCATGCCCGGAGCGGCCCTTCATGCTTGTAGTTCCGTCAGGTGTCAGGCGTCGCCGCCAACCGCCAGGTCACGGCGCGCCGCGACAATGGTGACGATGAAGCCTGCCACCGTATCCAGCAGCGCCATCAGCACCAGCAGGAAGAAGGTGGATGATGCAAACTGCGGGACGAGCAGGAAAAGCACCAGCCCCGCAATAAACACCAGCATGGACATGCC
>NZ_JBJHBQ010000007.1:0-194512 GCF_050485565.1 Glycocaulis sp.
CATCTGCGCCGCGCCCGTGATCATGTTCTTCACATAGTCAGCGTGGCCAGGGCAGTCCACGTGCGCGTAGTGACGGTTGTCCGTCTCATACTCAACGTGGGCCGTCGAAATCGTGATCCCGCGAGCCTTCTCTTCGGGCGCGCCATCAATCTGGTCATACGCACGAAACTCGCCGAAATACTTCGTAATCGCCGCCGTCAGCGTCGTCTTGCCGTGGTCAACGTGACCAATCGTGCCAACGTTCACATGCGGCTTGTTACGCTCAAACTTTGCCTTGGCCATCGCGCCTTGTCCTCGTCGCAACTTGCTGGATAGGCAGGACTGGTGCGCCCTGCCGGGTTAACTGACGGGGCGGGATAGCGTCCGGATCGGGCTATGGCAAGGGGTTTGCGCGCCTCGGCATGAAAGAGGTTCAGGGCAGGAAGAGGAGGCTGGAGCGGGTGGACGGGATCGAACCGACATATTCAGCTTGGAAGGCTGACATTCTACCATTGAATTACACCCGCGCCGATGCGCGTGCCGCATCCTGTGATGCTAACGGCAGGCCGGAGCGAAGGCGAGAGAAAATCCCGCCAATCGTGCCTGTGGCCTGTCCAGCCAGAGCCCGCTTCGCGGCGGCCAAGGCTGGTGGAGGGGGCTGGATTCGAACCAGCGTACGCTTGCGCGGGCAGATTTACAGTCTGCTGGATTTAACCACTCTCCCACCCCTCCGGGTCGCCAGCTATCCGGGCGGACCGGCCGGGCCTTGCGATTGGGCCTTGTCAGAAACGCTCTTGCGCGGATGCGCCGGGCGTCCTAACGAGGCTGCCTCGTAAAGCCGGGACGCGACTTATACTTATGGCCCCTGACCAGCGCAACACCTCGAAACCGGCTTTCGCACACGCCCGTGCACAGGGCCGCGGGCCGGGGCGCAAACCCGCCCGCCAGCGCGGCGATGCCCTGCCCCCCGGCGAGGGGTGGATATGGGGACGCCACGCCGTACTGGCGGCCCTTGCCAACCCAAAACGGGCCCTGCTTTCCCTGCATGTCACGCGCAACAGCGCGAAAGATCTCGATGAGGCGATGCGCGCACGCATCGAAGCAAAGGTTGAAGACCCGGCTGACATCAGCGCACGCCTGCCGGACACCGCCGTGCATCAGGGTTTCGCGCTGAAGGCCAAGGCGCTGGACGCCGAACCCGTACAGGCCGTTCTGAACCCGACGCACGGGCTTCTGGTCGTGCTCGACCAGATCACCGATCCGCACAATGTCGGCGCGATCTTCCGCTCGGCTGCGGCTTTTGGTGCGCGCGCCGTCATCATGCAGGACCGCAAATCCCCGCCGCTCTTCGGCACGGTGTGCAAAAGCGCGGTGGGGTGCGCGGAAAAAGTCGGCCATGTGGAAGTCACCAATATCGCCGATACGCTGAAAAGCTTCCGCGATGAGGGGCGCTTCGTGATCGGGCTGGCAGGCGAAGCGGACATGGCGCTCGCAGCCGCCGTGCAGACCGGCGCGGACACGATGGGCCGCACGACCGGCCTCGTCATCGTACTGGGATCGGAAGACAAGGGGCTGCGCCCCCGCGTGGCCGATCATTGCGATGTGCTGGCGCGCATCCCGATGGGACCCAAGGCAGAGAGCCTGAATGTATCCAATGCCGCGGCGGTGGCACTCTATGAAGCCTCCCGGCACGATCCGAGAATCAATCCGGCCTGACGCCCTCGCCCTTCGAGACGGCCTTCGGCCTCCTCAGGGTGAGGGCTTTTCCCTCATGCTGAGGGCGAGCGTAGCGAAGCATCTCGAAGCACGGGGGAAAAGCGCATCCCCGCTTTACGCGGGCCCTCCCCTCGCGCAAAACTCCTAGCCATGACACAGCCCCACGCGCCGCGCAGCGAACTGCGCACCCATAGCGTCTTCAACCAGTCCGAACCGTTGAGCGGGATCAATCTGTTCAGCGCCGACCGCGTGTTGAGCGATGCCGTCAGCCGCAATGGCGGGGATGCCCACCGTGACCGTCTATCGGCCTTCGGCGCGCGGGTCGGCTCGGCAGAAGTGCAGGAATGGGGCCGTCAGGCCAACGAGAACCCGCCAAAGTTCAAGCCCTTTGACCGCTATGGCCACCGCATTGACGAGGTGGAATTTCACCCCGCCTATCACCAGCTGATGCGTGCGGGTCTGGAAGCGGGTGTCTCGGCAGCGGCCTGGAACACCGACACCGCGCCCCACACGCTGCATTCGGCCCTGCTCATGCTGATGGGGCATGCCGATGCGGGTGTGTGCTGCCCGATGTCGATGACCTATGCCTGCGTCCCGGCCCTGCGCCATGCCGGCTGGGCCGTAGACTGGATCAGCGGCGCAACGGCCAGCGCCTATGACCCGGCCATGAAGCCGATGAACGCCAAGGCGGGCCTGACCATCGGCATGGCGATGACCGAGAAGCAGGGCGGCTCGGATGTGCGCGCCAACGAGACCCGCGCGGTCAGCATTGGCGGGGACGAGGTGGAGCTTACGGGGCATAAATGGTTCTGCTCGGCGCCCATGAGCGATGGCTTCCTCACCCTTGCCTATGAGGGCGAGGGCGAAAGCGCTGCCCTCTCCTGCTTTCTGGTGCCGCGCTGGCGCCCGGACGGCACGCGCAATTCAATCGAGATTCAGCGCCTGAAGGACAAGCTCGGCGACCGTTCCAACGCATCCTCCGAGATTGAATATCACGGCGCCTATGCCCGCCGCGTGGGCGAGCCGGGACGCGGGGTGCGCACCATTATCGACATGGTCAACCACACGCGCCTGGATTGCCTGGCAGGGTCAGCGGGCCTCATTCGCACCGCGAGCTTTCACGCCATCTGGCACGCCGACCGCCGCGCTGCCTTCCAGCGCCGCCTGATCGACCAGCCATTGATGCGCGAAGTGCTGGCGGAGCTCGCCATGGAGGCCGAAGCGGCGATGGCGCTGGCTTTTCGTGTTGCCCGCGCCTTCGACACGATGGCCAGCAACCCGAACGAGGCGGCACTGGCGCGTATCCTCACCCCCATCGCCAAATACTGGATCTGCAAGCGCGCGCCCTACCTCGTCTATGAGGCGATGGAGGCCCATGGGGGGGCAGGCTTTGTGGAGGAATCCCCCCTGCCCCGCATGTTCCGCCAGAGCCCGCTGAACGCGATCTGGGAAGGGTCGGGCAATGTCATCGCCCTCGACACGCTGCGCGCCCTTTCCCGCGACCCTGAGAGCCGCGAGGCGCTGATCGCTCACCTTGCGCGGGGCAAGGGGCAGAATGCGGCGCTTGATGCCCTGATTGGCCGCATCGAGGAGTCACTGGCGGGCGGGATCGGAGAGGCCGATGCCCGCCGGTTCAGCGAGGAAGCGGCGCTGGCCCTGTCGGCCCTTGCCCTGATGGATGCCGGGCTGGATGCGGTATCAGATGCCTTCCTCGCCCGGCGCATAGCCAGCCAGTCCACAACGCTGGGCGCCGGCCACGGGCAGATCGACACCGAAAAACTGATTGAGCGCGGACGGCTGGCAGGATGAGCGATCAGAACTCGTCGCAAGGCGTACAATATCAACAGCGCATCGTCGCGTTTCTCGATATTCTTGGTTTTAGAGATTTGGTGATCAGATCGGAGAGCGATCAGAATGCGTTCAATAAAGTTATCGATTCTATAATAAAAATAAAGAGAATAGCTGACGTAAGGCCAACTGGATATGATTATCACGCTAGTACATTCTCCGACAACATCGCAATATCAGCAAAAATAGATGTAGAGTCTCTACACTATATATTTATATCTATCGAAGCCCTTACGACAAACCTGATGCAGATTGGATGTTTATGTCGAGGCAGTGTAGTCGTCGGGAATCTTGTTCACAATGAAAACATGGTGTTTGGGCGAGGTTTAGTCTCAGCTCATGATTTTGAGAATCGTTTAGCGAAGTACCCGCGAATTGTGCTCGATGACAATATCGTTGATATGGTACGACAACTTACTCCCGAAGACACACTTGGCGCCATGAAAAGAAAACTGTTTAGAGATTTCGATGGAATGTATTGCATGCACTATTTGAACGATCTAGCTGATATTGATATAAATATACCAATAAAAGAAAATCCGAAGCTGATCGTTGCCTACACAACTTCCTATTACATGAATAAATCAATTGAATCCTGCACTAGCGATCCAAGTGCCTTTGAAAAGTATAGATATTTTTCTGACTATTGGCGTGACGCTGTGGACTCACCTCAAGCCCTAAGCGGACGCGGTCTCATTCCTGAAATTTCTATCCCCCAAAGTTTGCTGGATCGCCGACGCCGTCCTTTTAAAACTGGAATTGACTGACGCCCATGATTCTCGCTGCGCTTATCCTGTACATCCTTGTCCAGCTTGGTATTGCCCTGTGGGCATCGCGCAAGATGAGCACGCATACCGACTATCTGGTGGCGGGCCGCAGGCTGGGCTTCTGGGCGGTCGGGATATCGGTGTTCGCCACCTGGTTTGGCGGCGAGACCATTATGGGCTCCACCGCCACCATCGCCGATGAGGGGCTGGGCGGCGCGCGCGCAGAGCCAGTGGGTTATGCCATCTGCCTGATCGTCGCGGCGCTGTTCGTGGCCGGGCAGTTGCGCGCAAAAGGCTATCTGACGCTTGCCGATTTCTTCCGGGACCGTTTCGGCCCGCGCGCGGAAATCGCCTCTGCCTGCGTCTCCATCCCCACCTCCATCATCTGGGCGGCGGCGCAATTGCTGGCGCTTGCCTCCATCATTGCGGTGGCCAGCGATTTGCCGGTGGAATGGGCGCTGGTGGGGGCCAGCCTGCTTGTCATCTGCTACACGCTGCTGGGCGGCCTGCTGGGCGATGTCGTGACCGACATTCTCCAGAGCGCGATCGTGCTGATTGGCCTCATCGTTCTCACCTTCGCCCTGTTCGGGCGTGCCGGCGGCTTTGACGAAGCCATGGCACTGATCGACCCGTCACAGCTCGTGCTGATTGCGCCGGGCGAAAGCTGGCTGGAGCGTCTTGATGCGTTCGCCATTCCGATTCTCGGCTCCATCGTCGCGCAGGAGATGATTGCGCGCTTTCTCGGCTCGAAATCGGCGAAAATCGCCGTGCGCGGCGGGCTGATGGCGGGCGGGCTCTATCTGGTGGTAGGCTTCTTCCCTGTCCTGTTCGGGCTTGTCGGCCCCGGCCTTGGCTTTGACCCGGCAGCGGGTGATCTCTTCCTGCCCAACCTTGCCATGGACCTGCTGCCGAGCGCCCTCTTTGTCGTGTTTGCCGGTGCGCTCTTCTCTGCCGTGCTGTCGACGGTGGACTCCGCACTTCTGGCCGTCTCCGGCCTGGCAACGGAAAACCTCTACAGCCGGGTGCGCACCAAAGCCTCGCCAGAGGAAAAACTGCTGGCCGCGCGCGGCTTTACCGTCGTGGCGGGCGTGATGGCTTATGTCGTCGCTACGACAGGCGAGACGATTTACGGGCTGGTAGAGCTGGCCTCGTCGCTGGGATCGGCGGGCCTTCTGGTCTCGCTGCTGATCGGGATACGCAGCCGGTTTGGCGGCGAATGGTCGGCGCTTGCCGCGCTGGCCAGCGGGCTCATGGCCATCTGGCTGGGTGATTTCGTATTCGAGATACCAGGCGCCTTCCTGTTCTCGATCCTCGCCGCGCTGGCAGGTTATGTACTCGTGGGACTGGCCAGCATGGCGATCCAGCGTCAGGCGCAAGCCTAGGGCCTGTACTCACAAAGGGTTTGGAGCGTGATATGCGCGAAAATCGTTCAATATCAGGAGCAGGCCCGATGAAAGGGTGCTCCCCTTTCGAGGGACTGCAACGCAAGAGTGGGCGATTTTCGCCATACTCCTGCGGAGCGCGGCGGATTTATCCCCTGACGGCGTCGAACCGTCCTTGTGGAGGGATGCTCCACGGCGGGCGTCTCTCCTTGTCAGCGGCCAAATCCGCTACGCGTCACGCCCGAAACCTTTATGAGGACAGGCCCTAAACAAACAGGGCATCCACACTCGCCTGGCCCGCATTCTGATCGGGATCAGTTTCGCCCGTCACATGGCCGTGGACCGCCGCACGCGCCGCCGCCAGCAGGGGCTCTGCCTCGCTGCGCGCCGCCTCCGCCGCGCCGGTAAGGTCGCCTTCGCGCACACGCTCCTGCAGGTCGGCAATGATATCGTCCAGCGCCGAGACCAGAGTCTCGAAATGGGCCCGCACGGCGCGCGGTGCCGCATGCCAGGCGGCGATCACCGTCTCGCGTCCGCTATAGCCGGTGCGCTCGAAATGGGCCTCATAACTGCACGGTTCCCAGCCCAGCACGTCTTCCGCGCAATCGGGCATGCCGGGCAGCATGTCCAGCAGCATCACCACTTCATTGAAATGGTTGAGATAGTCGGTCGCCAACCCCGTCTCGGGATGGATATTGGCGGCCCGGAGCGCATCGGGCGCCGGCATCTCGGCCGTCAAACTCATGGGCTAGGTGCCTGTCAGCTGGAAAACTTGAAGCACACACCCTGCCCGCTCATGCTTGATGAAGCGCTAATCGTCTGGATACGGCGCGAACCGGTCAGTCCACCACCGCGTCGGCCTCGATCTCCACCACGAAGGCGGGGTCCACGAAAGCCGCAACCCCGATCATGCTGGTGGCAGGCGGACAATCGGCGAACACCGCGCGGTGCGCTGCGCCAATCGCGTCCTGTGCTTCCGGCGTCATACCCACCACGAACATGCGCGTGCGCACCACGTCGGAGATTTTCGCGCCCGCCTCTTTCAACGCGCCTTCGATGATCTCCAGAGCGCGGGCGGCCTGCGCGCCGTGATCGCCCGGCGCATGAGGGCTGCCATCAGCATTGAGCGCCACCGTGCCTGTCACGAAAATCTGATTGCCCGCCCGCACGGCGCGGCAATAGCCATAGCGCGCCTCCCACGGTGCGCCGGTATGGATGCGGGTACGGGTCATGAAGGAGCCTCTCATTGTGTGTGCGCGTTGAACCGTTAGGCTGAGTCCACCGGAGCTACGAACTGGTACACCATGAAACTTCTGCGCAGCACGCTGTTTGAGATCACATACTGGCTTACCACGCTGTTCTTCGGTGCCATCTGCGCCATTCTGGCCATCATTCCCGGCAAACGCATGCTGGGCTACGGAATTTTCAGCTATGCGCGTGTGATTGCCTTCCTCCTGCGCTTCGTCGCCGGCATACGAATTGATCTGCGCGGCACGCAGCATTTGAGCCGCACCCCCAGCGTCCTCGCCGCCAAGCATCAAAGCTGGGGTGATCCGCTCATCATGGTGGCAACCATTCGGCCCCTGGCCTATGTCGCCGGGGATCATCTGGTGAAGTATCCCCTCGTCGGCTTCATCCTGAAGAAAACCGGCGCGGTGGTGCTGTCCAACGAAGGTGGAGCGGCGGCCCGCGCGCGCATTGATGAAGGCATGACGCGCCTGAAATCGGACAAGCGCCACGTCCTGATTTATCCCGAAGGCCATCTGTCAGCGCCGGGCGAAAAGCACCCTTACAAGAAGGGCGTGTTTCACCTGGCCCACGATCTGGGCCGCCCCGTCGTGCCGGTTGCCACCAGCCTCGGCCTCGCCTGGGACAGGAAGTCCTTCATCAAGCGTCCGCGCACGGTGGTTGTGGAATTCCTCGAACCGATAACACCAGGAGAAGACAAGGACGCCTTCATGCGCCACCTTGAAGAAACAATAGAAGGGCGCACAGCCGAGCTGATACGCGCCGCAAACGGGGAAGCATAGGCTTGGCGCATCGCCAATGCAGAAACATTACCAGATTTTAAGTCGAAATATCGCCTTGATTTCATATGGTGAAGCCTCCCCAACAATAAAAACACCGGAGGTCGATAATGAAATATTTCGCAATTGCACTGACGTCGGCAATCGCCCTTTCTTCAGCTGCATTGGCAAACCAGGAAGACGAGAGAAACCACCCTTCCGTCGAAGTATCATTCGTTTCGGATGGAACTGAACTTCACGGGACTCTATACAAACCTCATGGCGAAGGGCCATTCCCTGCCATCATCGCGTTCCACGGCTCAGGGTCCCCGGACCGTGACCTTCTTATGTACCGGCATCTGGCCGAAGTACTGACACCCCAAGGGGTTGCCGTGTTCCTGTACGACAGGCGGGACATTTCGATCCCGCCAGAAGAACGCACCAGTCTGGATTATCGCGTCCTGGCCGCGGACGGGGCTGCCGCAGCGCGGGCGATAGCCGCGCGGGACAGCATTGATGCAGAACGCGTGGGAGCCTGGGGCGTCAGCCAGGGAGGTTGGCTTGTGCCCATGGCCAATACGATCGCGCCGGAGGCGATCAACTTCCAGATTCTGGTCTCACCATCGGGTGAAGGGCCTGCTGGTCAGATGATGTATGCCACCGAACGGGGGCTTCGAGATGCCGGCCTTGATGAGGACACGATACAAGCGGCGCTGGAAGTACGCCGCACCATCTATGCTTATTTTCGTCACGAGATAACACGGGACGAAGCCCAGCAGGCGGTCGATACCATCAAGGACGAGCCCTGGTACGACATGATGTATATGGGCCGCGACGTGATCGCGGACCCCACATTGTCCGGCTGGTATCAGGAGATGCGTTTCGAGCCTCAGGAGTACTTCGAGCGGATCGATACGCCCGTAGCGCTGATATTCGCCGGAGATGATCCGCTGATTGATATTGATAGCAGCAAGGAGATTTTCCGCGCTGCGCTTGCCGAAGCGGGCAATAATGACTTCGAAATCCACCGCATCGCCGGCACAGGTCACACAATGCTGCTCAATGAAGCCGAACTGCTGGCTGACCCTGACAATATCACCCTTGAAGACTTCGCAAGCGGCTATGAGCAAGCCATGATCGGCTTCCTGGAACGCTTTGTCCTCAACCGGTAGGTGCCAAACCAGCCTGATGCTCGACGCTGCCGGTTCGTCTACTATTGATGCAGACAAAACCGGCAGCATGGGCCAGCCTGTGCAGAAGGTCTCCACAGGATGGGGACAAGGTTCGGCACGGGAGGGATAGCCGGATGAATTTCAGCGTCGCCCTGCACCTGCTGGTGCAGAAGAGATTCGGTCCGCTGGTGGCCGCGCAGGCACTGGGTGCCTTTAACGATAATCTGTTTCGTTTCGCCCTGGTAAATCTGGCGACCTTTCACGGGCTCACGATAATGGGCCTTGACCGGGAACTCATGGTCCCGGTTGCGGCCACTGCCCTCACCCTGCCCATCTTCCTGTTCTCCGCAGTCGCCGGTCAGGTCGCCGACCGCTATGACCGCGCCTGGATCATGCGCCGCACCAAGCTGGCGGAAGTCGTCCTCATGTTGGCGGCCTCGGTGGGCTTCTTCCTGAACAATGCGCTGCTTCTGGTGATCGTGCTCTTTTTCATGGGCATGCAATCGGCCTTCTTCGCGCCCGCGCGTAACGCGGCAATCCCGACCTTGCTGAAGGACAACGAGCTGGTTACCGGCAACGCCCTTGTGTGGGGCACACTGAACGTAGCCATTCTCGGCGGTGCCGGCCTCGCTGCCCTGTTTGTCATCAGTGACAACTCCGCATGGCTCCTTTCGGCCACCCTGGCGGGTGTGGCTCTGATCGGGTTCGCGGTCATGTGCCTGAACAGCCCCGCCCCGCCGGACGCCAAGGACGTGAAGATCAGCTGGAACATTATCGGCCAGACATTCCGGGTGATGAGCTTTGCGTTCAAGGCGCCGGACGTATTGCGCCCACTGCTGGGCGTATCCTGGTTCTGGATGCTGGCCGCATCGGTGGTGACGCTGATGCCGCTTTTCACGGCCGAAGTTCTGGGCGGGGACGAGACGGTCGGGTTCGCCTTCACCGGCCTGTTCACGATCGGCGCAGCGCTGGGAGCCATTCTTTGCGGCTTGTTCACGAAAGGCAAGGACGCTCTGGGCTTCACGATAGCTGGCGCGTTCGGGCTCGCCCTCTTCCCCGCCTTCGTAGCGTTCTACACGCTGGGCTGGACGGAACCGGACGAAGATGCGCTCCTCGGCGCGCAGGAGTTTCTGGCCGATGCCCGCAACTGGCCTGTTCTGGGCGGGCTGACCCTGTCAGCCATGAGCGCCGGGCTTTTCATGGTGCCGCTGCAGGCCATGGCACAACGGCGTGCCGACCCCGAGCTGCGCGGGCGTGTTCTGGCGGCGGGGGGCATTATGAACGCCGCCAGCGCCAGCCTTGGCCAGTTCACTCTGTTTGTCATCGGACTCCTGACGCTTCCGCTTCAGACAGCCTTTGCCTTCATCGCCATTGTTTCCGGACTCTTCGGCATGTTGGGCTTGTGGCGGCTGGCGAAACGCCGCAAATCGCAAGAGTAAAGCACACTCGCCAAACAGTGATCGGCACGCTAAGCGTTGGATTCATGGAGCTGATTCAAACCACCGATGCACTCGCCAATGCCTGCAAGGCACTGGGCAAGGACCGCTTTGTTGCGGTGGACACCGAATTCATGCGGGAGAGCACGTTCTGGCCGCAGCTATGCCTGATACAGGCGGCCGGTTCCAAGCACGAACTGCTCATCGACCCGCTGGCCGAGGGTATCGATCTGGCACCCTTCATGGAGATGCTGCGCCGGAAAGACACCGTGAAGGTGTTCCATGCCTGCCGTCAGGATCTGGAAATCTTCTTCCACAAGGGCGGGGAGCTGATCCCCGATCCGCTGTTCGACAGCCAGATTGCCGCCGCCGCCGTGGGTCTTGGCGATTCCATCTCCTACGACAATCTGGTGCGCGAGCTTCTCGGCGAGCAGATCGACAAGGGCTCGCGTTTCACCGACTGGTCACGCCGCCCGCTGTCTGACAAGCAGGCTGAGTACGCGCTCGCCGACGTCACCCATCTGCACAAGCTCTACCCCATCCTGCAGGAGAAGCTGGAGCAGTCGGGTAGAGAGGAATGGCTGAAGGAAGAGATGCGCCTTCTGACCAATCCGGACACCTACCGGATGGACCCGGAAAATGCCTGGAAACGGCTGAAACCCCGCAAGACCACCACCAAATGGCTTGCCGCCATGAAGGCGGCGGCGCGCTGGCGCGAGATCGAGGCGCAAACGCGCGACGTGCCGCGCAGCCGGGTGATGAAGGATGACGGCATATACGAGCTGGCCCAGTCTGCGCCGGTCTCGCAGGAGCAACTTGCCGCACTGCGCGCTGTGCCCAAAGGGTTTGAACGCTCCAAGCCTGCCGAGCGCCTGATCGAGATGATGCGCGAGGCGATGGCCGCGCCGGAAAAGCACGCGCCCAAGCTCGCCCGCCAGACCCATCTGCCCAACAATATCGGGCCGGTAGTGGAGCTGCTCAAAGTCTTCCTGCGGGTTGTTGCCGAGGAAGAGGGCGTTGCGCCCCGCCTGATCGCCACCGTGCCGGATCTCGAACAGATAGCCGCCAGCGACAAGGCCGACGTGCCTGCACTGACAGGCTGGCGCTACAAGGTGTTTGGCGAAGCGGCGCTGAAGCTCAAGCGCGGCGAGCTGGCGCTCATTCTGGAAAATGGCAAGGTCGTTGCGATAGAGCTGGAAGACTAGGCCGTACTGAGCACCGCTTTCAGCCCCAAAAGGCTTGCCAGCGTTTCAAAGCGTGAATAGGCGCGTTCGACCACCAGATCCTCGCGGCCTGCCTCCATGGCGAGCACAAGCTCATCGCTCGTGCGCGTGAGCGTAAAGAGTTTCAGCACCCCTGCCGAGCCGCCAGAAAGCGCCGCGCCCAGCCTGATGCCGTGGCCAAGCAGCAATGCAGCTTCCTCCTGCGTATCGTCCAGAAGACGCCGCGACGGGCAATCCTCCGGCCTTGACCGCTTTCCGGCATAACGATGATGCATGGTCAGCGCCAGAAAGGCCCGCTCCGGGTGCGAGATACCGCCAAAGGGCGCATAGAGCACTTCGGTCGCGGCCAGCTCTGCGCGGTGATCGGGATGCATGCGCGCGCCCAGCTGGGACAGGCGCGCCGCCGCCCCGCGCAGGACATGGTCTCGCTCGGCATCAAACACCGCAGCATTGGCCGCAAAAACAGGCTCCAGCCAGTCCGCCAGAGCCGGCCCGAACTCCGGATCGCTGGCAGCATGCCGGGCCATGGCTTCGGCCCCTGCCAGCAGCGGATCTGAGCGTTGCTCCAGCGCGGCGCTGCGGCTGAAGGCAACGCCCTCGCGAAGACCATTGGCCGAGAAGATTACCCGTTTGAACTTGCCGCGCTTGACGATGCGTTTGAGCAGCTGCGCGGCATAGGGCAGCACGGCTGCGCGCTTCTGGGAGACGCCCGGCGTGGCCGCCAGCGAAGCCTCGCTCTGGCCCATCGCAAAATCTGCTGCCCGCATAACCTGCTGGGCGCTCAGCGCATACTGGTGGAGCAGGATCAGCGGATAGCGGTCCAGCGCCATCGCCAGATTGGCAAATGCCCGCCATGCGCCGCCGACCGCATAGAAATCCGGCCCCGACCCGTCCAGCGCGCCAGCAGCGGCATCCAGCCCCTTATCGATCGCGCTACGAACGCGCCTGGCATTATCGGATCCGCCATTGAGAACCGATAAAGGCCCGAGCGGCAGGGAGAAGACCGGCCCGACCTCCCTGCCCGTCAGGCGCGCGATTTCCAGACTGGCCCCGCCAAGATCACCGGCCACACCATTGCCCGCCCCTATACCGGCAACAACACCAAGCGCCGAAAGCCGCCCCTCCTCTTCCCCGGACAGCACCTCGATTTTCAGCCCGGTCAGCTTTTCAGCCTCGGCCACGAATTGCGGGCCATCCGAGCACTCACGCACTGCCGCCGTTGCGACGGCATGACAGTCCGTGACGCCCTTGGCCTCCAGCAGGCTGGCAAAGCGGCGCAGCGTGACGAGCGCCGTTTTCACGCCATCAGGGTTCAGCGTGCCGCGCGAGGCCGCTCCCTTGCCAAGCCCCGCCATCGTCTTCTCGTTGAAGACCGGCCACAGCGCGCCATCCTCCAGCCGGTACCGGACGAGGCGCACCGAGTTGGACCCGATATCAATGACGGCGAGGTCCCGGCCCGCCGGGCCGGTTTTTTTGCCGACGCCCAGCCTCATGGACGCCGCGCCAGCTGCGGAACCGAAGGCGGCTGATCGTTGCGCAGCGCCTCGCCGCGCCCGGAGAGCGAGGGGTTGGTCATGAAATAATCATGGGCGCTGAAGGGCATGGAAATGCCTTGCGTGTTGACGCGCGTATAGCTGCCATCCGGGTTCATGTACCAGCTCTGCGCCTCGTCATTGAGATTGGCGACCATGATCTGGTCGAGCACCTGCCTGTGAACGGTCGGGTTGACCACCGGAAACAGTGTCTCGATGCGCCGGTCCAGATTGCGCGGCATCCAGTCCGCCGAGGACATCCACACCTCCGCCCTGGCAGACGGCATGATCTCGCCATTGGCAAAGCACACAATGCGCGAGTGCTCCAGAAACCGCCCGACGATCGACTTGACCCGGATATTGTCCGACAGGCCCGGCACGCCGGGGCGCAGACAGCAGATACCGCGCACGATCAGATCGACGCGTACCCCCGCCTGACTGGCCTCGTAAAGCGCATCGATGATCTCGGGGTGGACCACGGAATTCATCTTCGCCCAGACAGCGGCGGGCTTGCCTGCGCGGGCATTGTCCGCCTCTCGGCGGATTTTCTCCACCAGCAATTCCTTCATGCCCAGCGGCGAGATCGACAGGCGCTCCAGCCCCGTAGGACGGGCATAGCCGGTGACATAGTTGAAAATCCGGCCCGCATCGCGGCCAAAGGCCGGGTCAGCGGTAAACAGGGACAGGTCCGTATAGATGCGCGCCGTTATCGGGTGATAATTGCCGGTGCCGAAATGGGCATAGGTGCGCAAGGTGGAGCCTTCACGCCGCACCACCAGCGATATCTTGGCGTGGGTCTTGTACTCGACAAACCCGTAGACGACCTGCACGCCCGCGCGCTCCAGATCGCGCGCCCATTTCAGATTGGCTTCCTCATCAAAGCGGGCTTTGAGCTCCACCAGCGCGGTGACGTTCTTGCCCGCCTCTGCCGCCTCGATCAGCGCCGCCACGATGGGTGAGTTTTTCGACGTCCGGTAAAGCGTCTGCTTGATGGCCACGACATCAGGATCGTTCGCTGCCTGGCGCAGGAACTGCACCACCACGTCGAAACTCTCATAGGGGTGGTGGACGATCAGGTCCTTGGCACGAATAGCCGCAAAACAGTCCCCGCCATGATCCTTGATGCGTTCGGGAAAGCGCGGCTCATAGGGTTCAAACTTCAGCTCCGGCCGGTCATCAGGGATAAGCTGGGAGAGCTGGGCCAGCCCCAGATTGCCATCCACCAGCACCACATCACGAGATTCCGCGTGCAATTGCTGGATGATGAAACGGCGCAGCTCCTCCGGCATGGAGGCTTCCAGCTTCAGCCGGACCAGCACGCCGCGCCGGCGCTGCTTCAGGCGCGCCTCGAACTCGCGCACCAGATCTTCGGCCTCTTCCTCGATCTCGATATCGCTGTCGCGAATGATGCGGAACGCGCCCTTGCCGAGCAGCTCATAGCCGGGGAAGAGCGCATCCACGAAGACGATCAGCACGTCTTCCAGCGCGATATAGCGCCTGACGGGCCGGCCGCGCCGGTCCTTGCGTGTGCAGGGAATGTCCACGAACCGCTTCACCCCCGCAGGCAGCGGCAGGAGCGCGTTCATCACCTTGCCGTCACGCTGGCGTTTCAGCTTCAGCACGATGGCAAAGCCCAGATTGGGAATGAACGGAAACGGGTGCGCCGGATCAATGGCCAGCGGCGTGATGACAGGCAGTGTGTGAGCCAGAAAATCGTCGCGCAGCCACGCCCGCTCGGCGCGGGTAAGCTCGTCTGAGTTGAGAAGCTGCACGCCTTCCTTGCCCATCAGCACGCGCAATTCCTGCCAGTGCTCCTGCTGGGTGCTCATCAGCCGGGAAGCTGCCTCATTGATGCGCTCCAGCTGCTCGGTGACGGTCAGCCCGTCCTGACCCGCACGGTCCACGCCATTGCGCAGCTGCGCGCGCAGCCCCGCCACCCGCACCATGTAGAACTCATCAAGATTGCTGGCGGAGATCGACAGGAAGCGCAGACGCTCCAGCACGGGGTGCGCGGGGTTCTCCGCCTCCTCCAGCACACGCTGATTGAACTGAAGCCAGGACAGTTCCCGGTTCAAAAACCGTTCCGGCGACTGCATGAGATCGCCGCCGCTATCGTGACTGGACGGTTCGGCAGAGGCGCTGGCGGTCATGCCTTCCACATTATCGGTCATGGCCGCGCGCCGCTCTCCTGATCGGGGTTACTGTCTGCTGATAGTCCAGCCAGCACATCGCGCGCAAGCGAGCGCGTGACGCTGCTCTTGCCGGCCAGTGCCGCATTGTCGAGCCGTGCCACAAGTAGCCGGGCGAAATCCACCGAGCGCTCCATACGCGTCAGCAGATAATCGAGAACGCCCGCGCTGAGCGGTGTGCGGCGGTCCCGGAACAGCTTTTCGAGCACCTGACGCAGCAGGGCATCGTCGGGCTCATCCAGTACCGCAGCCTCCGCCGCGCTGAGCCGTGACGCCAGATCCGGCAAGCCAATCTGCCAGCTGCGCGGATGCAGCCTGCCGGTCAGCAGCACGCTGATCCCCGAATCGCCCGCCGCGCGGTTGAGCAGATGGAAAAGACCCAGCTCATCCAGGCCCTGATCGCCATCCTCAATCACCACGCTGGCACCGCGCTGGATCGCTTTGAGCGAGGCTGACACCTCCAGCCGGTCTATCCAGGCCGCGCCGGTACGCTGCTGCCACATATGCGCCAGATGGGTCTTGCCGGCTCCCGCCGGGCCAGTCAGCACCAGATGGCCCATCCGCCAGCGCGGCCAGCGATTTACCAGCGCCAGCGCAGCCGCATTGGCTTCGCTTACAGCAAAGCTCTCCGGGCGGTAATCCGGCTCAAGGGCGAGATCGAGGGCAAGCTGGGGAGTTGCCATAATGCTCTGTCAGTTGCGCGGGCGCGCTACCCAGCCAAGACCGCGCTCTTCCTCAAGCCGCGCTCCGCGCTGGGCCAGTTCACGCACCAGCTGATCGCGTTCGCCGCGATGGGTAATGGTCATCACCGCGCCTGTCGTCGTCACCGCGTCGAGCCTTGCATTGGAAATGAGTGATGCGCCGGTAATGGCCCGTTGCAGGGAGCGCCACTGCGCCATTGAGCTGTAGAGCACCGACACCGTGACCTCGCTGGCTTCGCCGCCGCGCACGACCACTTCGCGCTTCCAGGCCTCCTGGGCCGTCTGCACGATGCGCCGGGCGAGCTCGTTATACCCGCTCTGGCTGGCTGCTGATTCCATATTCGAAACCGCAGTGTCAGGGCCGGAAAAATCGTACACGGTGCCGCTGGCGCGGATAATTCCCTCGCCTTCACGCGCCGTGATGACCGCAACGCGTAAAACGCCATAAAGGGCGGCCAGCTCACGCAAGGCAAACTCATCGCCCGATTGCGCCGCCGATGCACTGATCACATTGCGTCCGACCGGAACGCTATCATCACCTTCGCCGGTCATCAGCGAGCCAAGACCGATATGGGGGGTCAGGGCGTTGGCGTGTACGCCAGAACGCCACGCCTCATACCAGCTGCCGCCCCACAGGCCCGCACTCCCATCACGCTCAATCACCGGAACGACCAGCGTGCGCGCAGCCTGCGATTCCACAAACGCGATATTCTGTCCGCGCAGATAGCTGCGCACCGCACGGGCATCAAAATTCACCGTCATGGTGGCGATATAGCGGTTGGCCGAGCGCCGCTCGCCAGCGACCTCCATGCCAGCCACCATTTCCTGCGCAGCATCGGCGGGGATGGATGTCAGCCCGGTATTGATACGGTCCTCACCCAGCGTCAGACGCTCCAGAAGCGCTTGTGCTGCCGCAATCTGCCCGGAGCGGAAGGCGGCTGCCTGCGCCTCTGTAGTCGTGCCTGCGCGTTCATCCACACCAATGCCTGACACGGTGAACACGTCCTGTGTGCTGGCGGGAGCGGCCAGAAACGCCACGCACAAAATGGCCGTAAGCAGTGCGCCAGTTGCGGCCCGCGTCCGGGGGATGAGATGGGTCATGGTGGCGATCCTGCCTGAAAATGAAGCGTTGATCCTGACTATACCCGCACTGGCCATCGCGTGAAGGGTTTGCAGGCTGTAGAGTCCCGATCTTCCAGCATAATACATCCGATCCGCCGCGTCGGGGTAAGTAACTCACCCCTGCCTGCAAACGCCTGATTTCACGCACCTGTTGTGACAGCGAAGCGGGGACAGGCGCGATTTACAGACCCGCCCTCTTGCCAAGTCGCCCCCCTTGCAGTTGTTTGCGCGCCATAATTGACCCCTTGCCGGAGCAATCAGCCGTGGCCAGCACCCCGCCCTCACAAGGTCTAACCTACGCCTCTGCCGGGGTGGATATCGATGCCGGTGACGCGCTGGTCGAAGCGATCAAGCCGCTGGCGAAATCCACCGCCCGGCCCGGCGCGGCGGCAGACCTTGGCGGGTTTGGCGGCGCGTTTGATCTCAAGGCCGCTGGCTTCAACGACCCGATTTTGGTCTCCGGCACGGACGGGGTGGGCACCAAGCTGCGCCTCGCCATCGATACCGGCGTTGTCGACACGGTCGGCATCGATCTCGTTGCCATGTGCGTCAATGACGTGCTGGCGCAGGGCGCTGAGCCTTTGTTCTTCCTCGACTATTTCGCCACCGGCAAGCTCGATCCGGCGCGCGGCGCGCAGATCGTCAAAGGTATTGCCGCAGGCTGCCGCCTTGCCGGATGCGCGCTTATTGGCGGGGAAACGGCCGAAATGCCGGGCATGTATGAGGGCGAGGATTTTGATCTCGCTGGCTTTGTCGTCGGCGCGGCCGAGCGTGGCAATCTCCTGCCCCGCGAAGCCGACATGGTGGCCGGTGATGTGCTGATCGGGCTCGCCTCCTCCGGCCCGCACTCCAACGGCTATTCGCTTGTGCGCCGCGTGATCGAGCACGCAGGTCTGAAATTCGACAGCGAAGCCCCCTTCGCGCCGGGCAAAAAACTCGGCGAAGCCCTGCTGGAGCCGACCCGCATCTATGTGAAATCCCTGATGCCATTGGTGCGCGCCGGGAAAATCAAAGGCCTCGCCCACATCACCGGCGGCGGGATCACCGAGAACACGCCGCGCATGCTCCCCGATCACCTTGGCTTTGAAGTCGATTACGACAGCTTTGAGCGCCCCGCCGTCTTCCGCTGGCTGGAAAGCGCGGGCGGGATCGCGGAAAGCGAAATGCGCCGCACCTTCAATTGCGGCATCGGCATGATCGCCGCTGTCGCCGCCGAAGACGCAGAAAATGTGCTCGCTGCTCTCAAAGACGCAGGCGAGACGGCCTCTGTCATCGGCCATCTGACCGCGAAATGATCGCGAAGACGCCGATTGCCGTCCTCATCTCCGGGCGCGGATCGAACCTGCAATGCCTGATCGATGCCTGCGCGGCGGACGACTACCCCGCCCGTATCGTCGCGGTCATCTCCAACCGGCCCGGCGCCTATGGGCTGGAGCGGGCGCGACAGGCGGGCATCTCGGCAATCGCCATCGACCACAAGGCCTTTGAGAGCCGCGAGAGCTTTGAAGCGGCACTCGACGCGGCCTTGCGCGAAGCGGGCGCAGAGTTCGTCTGCCTTGCCGGTTTCATGCGCATCCTGACGGAAGGCTTCGTCAACGCCTGGGAAGGGCGGATGATCAATATCCACCCGTCCCTGCTGCCGAAATTCAAGGGCGTGGACACCCATGCCCGCGCGATCGAGGCGGGCGAGAGCGAGCATGGCTGCACCGTCCACTGGGTCACGCCCGGCATGGATGAAGGCCCGACTATCGCTCAGGCGCGCGTGCCGGTCCTGCCCGGCGATACGCCGGAGACGCTCGCCGCGCGCGTGCTGGTGGAAGAGCACCGGCTCTATCCGGAAGCGCTGAAACTGGCTTTAGGAAAGGCGTAGAGCATCACTGATGACATCATCCTTGATGAGAGCCTGATAACCGAGCGCTTCGTGAAAGCGTCCGGGCCGGGCGGTCAGCACGTGAACAAGACCGCCAGCGCGGTCCAGTTGCGCTATGACGTCTATGCCAGCGCCCTAGATCCCGCCATCAAGCAGCGCCTCGTCCGCCTGGCGGGCAGCCGCATGACGCAGGACGGCGTGCTGATCCTGCATGTCGAAGATCACCGCTCACAGGAGCGCAATCGCGCAGAGGCCCGCGCCCGCCTGATACGCCTGATCCGGCAGGCCAGCCGCAAGCCCAAGCCGCGCATCAAGTCCCGCCCGTCTTTAAGCTCGATCAAGCGCCAGAAAGACGCCAAGGCGAAGAAGGGCCAGACCAAGGCGCTGCGGAAAAAGCCGGGGATCGATTAGGGGGCGGAGGTGTCCAGCGTTCATTACCGACCTGCCTTTAGCAGAGATGAGAGAAACGTTTGTCATCCTCCGGCCGAGCGTGAGCGAGGTCCGGGGGACCCATGCCTGCAAAGAACGATCATGCTCGAAGGCCAGAGGCATGGGTGGCCCGGACAAGCCGGGCCATGACAATGATGGGCCGCAGGTGGAAGCGCTCACCCCTCCAGCAATCTCGCGCCCGGCCCTTGGCTGGCCAACGCATCGCCCGGATTGCGCAAGGGGCAGTCCGTCATGGACAGGCACCCGCAGCCAATACAGCCCTCCAGCTCGTCTTTGAGCTGGGCGAGCGCAACGATACGCGCCTCCAGAGCGTCCCTCCACACCGCCGAGAGCTTCGCCCAGTCAGCCGCATTGGGCGTGCGCCGGGCCGGCAGGGCATCAAGCGCCGCCGCGATTTCCGCCAGCGGCACCCCTGCGCGCTGCGCCACGCGGATCACGGCGACCCGGCGCAATACATCGCGGCCATAGCGGCGCTGGTTTCCGCTCGTACGGCTGCTGGCGATCAGCCCTTTTGTCTCGTAAAAGTGCAGGCTGGAGACGCTGACCCCGGCGCGGGCGGCCAGTTCGCCAACGCTCAAGCCGCGCACCGGTCTGACCTTCTTCATGGACGACATGTCATTTGCCTTTGACCTCAACTTAAGTTGAGATTTTAGAACGCTTCGGGCCGACACGGCAAATCGTCCCTTTAACCCCGCCCGCCGGGGCTCGCCCACAAGGTTTTTTGATGTTCCGTTTTTTTGAATCCCGCATTGATCCCTTCCCCGCCACCGAGCCGGAAGCACCGCCCAAAACCCTTCTGGGCTTTGTGGCCCATTACACACGGCCCGTCTGGCCGTGGCTCATTACGCTATCGGTGCTGACGGCAATCCTTTCGGTGTTCGAGGTGGTATTCCTCGGCTTTCTCGGCACGCTGGTCGACTGGCTGGCGGCGGCTGACCGCGAGACATTGTTTGAAGAGCACGGGGCCGGCCTTATCGCCATGGCGGCCTTCATCCTGATCGGCTTTCCGCTGCTGGTGCTGTTCAACTCGCTCATCACCCACCAGACGATTTTCGGCAATTTCCCGATGCTCGCGCGCTGGCTGACCCACCGCTACATCCTTGGCCAGTCCATGAGCTTCTTTC
Organism: Glycocaulis sp.; assembly: GCF_050485565.1. Classification (GTDB taxonomy): domain Bacteria; phylum Pseudomonadota; class Alphaproteobacteria; order Caulobacterales; family Maricaulaceae; genus Glycocaulis. The sequence continues at coordinate 20,518 of NZ_JBJHBQ010000007.1, forward strand.
AGGACGAGTTCGCCGGCCGGGTCAGCCAGAAGGTGATGCAGACCGCACTCGCCGTGCGCGAGACGGTGATGAAGGTGCTCGATATCTTCGTCTATGTGGCCGTCTATTTCGTGGGCGCGCTGGTACTGGTGGGCGGGGCCGAGCCCTTCCTGATGATCCCGCTCGTGCTGTGGCTCGCGGGCTATATCTGGCTGTTGGTCCACTTCATCCCGCGCCTGCGCGATATCTCCATGAAGCAGGCCGATGCCCGCGCGGAGATGACCGGCCGCGTGGTCGACAGCTACACCAACATCCAGACCATCAAGCTGTTTGCCCATGCCCGCCGCGAGGAAGGCTATGCCCGCGAGGCGATGAGCGGCTTCATGGGCACGGTCTACAAGCAGATGCGCCTCGTCACCGGGCTCTACACGCTGCTGCAGACCCTCAATGCGGTGCTGCTGGTGGCCGTGACAGCCTCCACCATCATCGCCTGGCAGATGGGTCTGGTGGGTCTTGGCGTGGTCGCCGTCGCGGTCGCCATCGTCATGCGGATCCGGGCGATGTCGGACTGGATCCTATGGGAGACGGCCGGGCTGTTTGAAGCCGTCGGCACCATACAGGACGGCATCAACACCATCGCGCAGGAACAGGCGATTCGCGACGTGCCGGACGCGAAACCGCTTGTCGTCTCGCAAGGCGCGATCCGCTTTGAGAACATCGCCTTCCACTATGGCAAGGAGAGCGGCGTCATAGAGGGGCTGAACCTCAACATCGCGCCGGGCGAGAAGGTGGGGCTTGTGGGCCGCTCAGGGGTGGGCAAGTCCACACTCGTCAACCTGCTCCTGCGCTTTTACGAGCTGGAGGGCGGACGCATCACCATCGACGGGCAGGATATCTCGCAGGTCACGCAGGATTCCCTGCGCCGCCAGATCGGCATGGTGACGCAGGACACCTCGCTTCTGCACCGCTCCATAAGGGACAATATCGCCTATGGCTCGGCCGATGCCGATGATGCGGCCGTGATGGAGGCGGCCCGCCGGGCGCAGGCCGACGCCTTCATCCCGGACCTTTCCGACATTGATGGGCGCACCGGCTATGACGCCCATGTCGGCGAGCGGGGCGTGAAGCTCTCCGGCGGCCAGCGCCAGCGCATCGCGATTGCGCGCATATTGCTCAAGAACGCGCCAATCCTTGTGCTGGACGAGGCCACCTCGGCGCTCGATTCCGAGATCGAAGCCGCCATTCAGGAACAGCTCTACCAGCTGATGGAGGGCAAGACCGTCATCGCCATCGCGCACCGTCTCTCCACCATCGCCATGCTGGACCGGCTGGTGGTGATGGAGGAGGGCCGCATCATCGAACAGGGCAGCCATGACGAGTTGTTGGCGAGAAACGGCGTCTACGCCCAGCTCTGGAAACGCCAGTCGGGCGGCTTCCTCAATGTGGATGCGGACTGGGCGGTGGCGGCGAAGTAGGAGAACGGACAAAAAAGCCCGGCATCGCTGCCGGGCTTCTTTCAGTCCTGCCGGGGCGAGAGCCAGATGGCGCTCTCGGCGAAATCGACAATCAGGTAAAACCGTGTCAACAGGCCCAGCCCGATATTGGCGCTGCCCGCCTCGCTCTCGCGGGGATCGATCTCTGCCTCCACCATATCGAATACAGCGCCGGCCACGTCCACGCTGCGCACTTCCAGCACGCGCCGGTCAACGGCCCCGCCAATGCCACCGCCAGAGCGGAGTGTCTCCGCCCGACCGTCAAGCAGGCCAACAGCCTCCGCGGCAGTGGCGTCGAGCAGCAGCGCGCCTCTGTTTCCGGTATCGAAATCAGCCAGAACCGTCTGACCCTCGATAGTGATCTCGAACGCCATGATGCCGTCGCGGGACACCAGGGCGCGGCGTGCCCCGTCCGGCTCCCCGGCCCGGTCCATCCGGCACACCTGGCCCGCATCGAAATCAATGGCGAGGCGGGAGGCGTCGAACACTTCCCGGCCGAGTATCGCAGGGACCGGACGCCCGATAAGGCGCTGTGAAATATCCGACAGGTCCATGACGGCAATGACGGAGTCAGCCAGCTCGAGCCCCGCCGCGCCGATAGTGACGCCCTGCACCAGACCGGCGCTTACGGTTGCCGCGCCGGTGCCACGGGCCTCTACGTTTTCTGCTTCACCGTGGACGGCGCGCGCGGCAAAGGCGAGATCGACGACAGTGATTTCCGAGCCGGAATCAAACAGCGCCTCTGTGGCAACGCCATTGATTGTGATGTCCGTCCAGACCCGGCCGTCAAGGACGCGCAGATCGCTGCACGTCCCGGCGGAGAGCTGGAGGGAAAGGCCGAGTACAAATGCGGTAAACATGGCGATCCGCCTTTCCCTTTATGTGGCAGCCAGCTACCCCACCAGCTCCAGTCCGGCGAAGAAATAGGCAATTTCCTCGGCGGCCGTTTCCGGGGCGTCGGAGCCGTGTACCGAATTTGCTTCGATGGATTCGGCAAACACCTTGCGGATCGTGCCTTCATCGGCATTGGCCGGGTTGGTGGCGCCCATGACGGTGCGGTATTTGGCAATCGCGTCTTCGCCCTCGAGCACTTGCACGACGACCGGGCCGGAGGTCATGAAGGACACCAGATCGTTGAAGAAGGGGCGTTCGCGGTGCACGCCGTAGAAGGTCTCGGCCTGCGCTTTCGTCATGTGGATGCGCTTCTGGGCGATGATGCGAAGGCCCGCATCCTCGATCAGGGCGTTGATCTTGCCGGTGAGGTTTCGCTTGGTCGCGTCGGGCTTGATGATGGAGAAGGTGCGTTGCAGCGCCATGGTTTTGATGTCCCTTGAATGAAAGCTGGGGAGGTGAGGTTTGGCGCGGCTTATAGCGGCGCTTTTACCTGCCAGCAAGCCGTGCTACGCGGCGCTTCATGCTGCATATCAACGACCTCACCTACCGCATTGAAGGGCGCATCCTGTTTGATCAGGCCACGCTCTTCCTGCCGGCCAAAACCAAGATGGGCCTTGTCGGGCGCAATGGCACCGGCAAGTCGACCTTGCTGCGCCTGATACGCGGCGAGGTGAGCCCGGAGAGCGGCGATATCCGCATCCAGCCGGGCATGCGCATGGGAAGCGTGGAGCAGGAAGCGCCGGGCGGTCCGGTCTCCATTATCGATTTTGTACTCGCCGCCGATACCGAACGCGCAAGCCTGCTGGAAGAGGCTGAAACCGCCACCGACCCCACCCGCATTGCCGATATCCAGACCCGGCTGGCCGATATCGACGCGCATTCAGCCGAGGCGCGCGCCGGCGCGATCCTGCACGGGCTGGGCTTCTCCAACGAGGAGCAGCAGCGCCCCTGCTCGGCCTTCTCCGGTGGCTGGCGCATGCGTGCCGCGCTCGCTGCGACGCTCTTTGCCCGGCCCGACCTTCTGCTGCTGGACGAGCCGACCAACTATCTGGATCTGGAAGGCGCGGTGTGGCTGGAAAACTATCTGCAGAAATTTCCCGGCTCGGTGCTGCTGATTTCGCACGACCGGGGGCTTTTGAATGCCTCCATCGATATGATCGCGCACCTGAAAGATGCCCGGCTCACCGTCTGGGATGGCGGCTACGACCAGTTTGAAAAGCAGCTTGCCGAGCGCCAGCGCCTGACCATGAAGCTGGTTGAAAAGCAGGAGGATGAGCGCCGCCGCCTGCAAGCCTTTGTCGACCGATTCAAGGCCAAGGCCACAAAGGCCAAACAGGCCCAGTCGCGCGTGAAGCGGCTGGAGAAAATGCAGCCCGTGGCCACTTCGGTGGCCGATCCGGTGGCCCCTTTCGACCTGCCGATTGCCCCGCGCCGCATGGCCAACCCGCTGGTGCGCCTGGACGGCGCGGCGACCGGCTATGATGAGGATACGATCATCCTCAGGAACATGGATCTGCGCATCGATGTCGATGACCGGATCGGCCTTCTGGGCCGCAATGGCGCGGGCAAATCCACCTTCGCCAAGCTGCTGACCGGGCAGATACCGGTGCTCGCTGGCGCCATGCGCATGCACAAAAAGCTGGGAATCGCCCATTTCGCGCAGCACCAGATCGACGCGCTGCATCCGGACACCTCTGCCTACCAGCACATTCTCGAACTGATGCCGGATGCGACCGAGGCCCAACGCCGCGCGCGCCTTGCCCGTTTCGGCCTGCCCGGCGACCGCCAGGAAACCCCCGCCAAAGACCTTTCAGGCGGGGAGAAGGCGCGCCTTTTGATGAACCTCATCAGCTTTCACGGCGCGCATCTTCTGATTCTCGACGAACCGACGAACCATCTCGACATGGATAGCCGCGCCGCTTTGATGGATGCGCTCAACGCCTATGAGGGCGCCGTCATCCTGATCAGCCATGACCGCCATCTGATCGAGGCGTGCGTCGACCGGCTGTGGATTGCCGAAGGCGGCACGGTGAAGCCCTATGAGGGCGATATGGACGAGTACCGCAAGCAATTGCTGCGCCCTGATACGGACGCCAGTGCACGCGGGAAAGCCAAACCCGACGCCAAGCTGGAGCGCCGCCGCGATGCCGCCGAAGCGCGCTCAAAGCTCAAACCGCTCAAAGCCGAGGCGGACAAATGGGAGCGCGAGGCGGAGCGCCTCAAGGGCGTGCTTGCCACCATCGACAAGGGGTTGGCCGTGCCGGGCCTGTGGGAGAAAGACCCGAACCTTGCCGCCGAGCTGACAAAGAAACGCGCCCGCGCCGAAGAGCTGATCGACGCGGCCGAGATGAAATGGCTGGAAGCCGACGAAGCCTACGAACAGGCCCGCGAGGCGGCTGGGGTTTAGGTGCCTACCCGCAGGCAACGCGCTCCACGCGGCCATCATCGCCAATGACAACATTCATCCGGTCCGGCCGGTAATCCATCGTCACGGCATCGCCCCGCCCATACATGCGGTAGGGAACGGGCAGGGTCGAGGTATCGACCTCGTCACGCAGCTGGCCGACAAGCAGCTGGAACTGCTGGGCAGGACACTCGCGCCCCTCGGAGAGGTCAACCACATCATTCTCGGTCGTACCATCGGCGGTAGCGCAGGCGGCCAGCATGGCCAGCGAAGCAAAGGCGGCGGCGTATCGGATCATCCCTGTTTCTCCCAGCGTCCCTGATCGGACTGTTTCCAGTAGGATACCGTCGTTCCCGACTTTTTCATGGCGGACCACAAAGACCGCGCGCCCTGCTTGGCCGCGTCATCGCTGTCCTCGAACAGCACGATAACGCGATTCCACTCCTCAAGGTTGCCCGGATCAACGCCGCCAAGACAGAACAGCATGTCTGCCTGGTTCACATTGCGGGTTTCGGTGGAGATCAGCACCGGCTGGCGCGGCGCATGGGGCTCGTTATCGCGCCCGTGCGGCAGGAAGCTTTCATCACGAAATGTCCAGAGCTGCGTGTCCAGACTGGCGGCCGTTTCGTCATCGGGCGCGACCACAAGCGCACGCGAGCCGCGCTCCAGCACCTTTTGGAGCAGGCCGGGCAGGACATCGCCCACACCGGCCTTCTCCAGATGATAGAACCAGAGCTCGGCCATTAGCGCGCGCTATCAGCTCTCGTAGAAATCGCGGACGAAACGGTCGAGCACACGCACGCCATAACCCGTCCCGAAAGCCGGCAGGCGTGGGTCCTTGGACCCCGCATACATGGCCGTTCCGGCGATATCCATATGCACCCACGGCTTGTCGTTGACATAGCGCTGCAGGAACACCGCACCGGCAATCGAGCCGGCATTGCGGCCCTGGCCGAGATTTTTCATGTCGGCGATATCACTGTCGATATGACGGTCATATTCCGGCCCGATGGGCAGGCGCCACACCCCTTCGTCCGATGCCTTGCCCGCCGCGTAGAGCCGGTCAGCCAGCTTGTCATCATTGGAGAAAATGGCAGCGTGCTCATGGCCGAGCGCAACCAGCACCGCGCCGGTCAGCGTGGCCAGATCGATGATGAAGGCCGGGTCAAGCTTCTCTTGCGTGTACCAGAGCGCGTCAGCGAGTACGAGGCGGCCTTCGGCGTCGGTGTTCAGTATCTCGATGGTCTGGCCAGACATGGAGGTGACCACATCGCCGGGACGCTGGGCGTTGCCGTCGGGCATGTTTTCCACCAGAGCGACGACGCCGACCGCATTGACTTTCGCCTTGCGGCCCGCCAGCGCGCGCATCAGGCCGACCACGGCAGCAGAACCGCCCATATCGCCCTTCATATCTTCCATGCCGGCTCCGGGCTTGAGTGAGATACCGCCCGTATCAAAGGTCAGGCCCTTGCCGACAAAAGCGAGCGGCTTGTCGCCCTCCTTGCCGCCATTCCAGCGCATGATGGCGAGCTTCGCTTCGCGTACCGAGCCCTGGCTGACACCCAGAAGCGCGCCCATGCCGAGCTTCTTCATCTGGGCTTCGCCCAGTATCTCAACTTCCAGACCTTCCTTCTCCAGCTTTGAAATACGCTTGGCGTACTCCTCCGGATGCAGGATGTTCGCCGGTTCCATGACGAGATCGCGGGCCAGCTTCACGCCTTCTGCCACCGCTTCCCAGCTCTTCCAGGCCTTCTTGGCGGCCTTGTCGTCTGCCGCCACAATCTCGACTGATGTCAGGGACGGCTTTTTGTCGGCCTTCAGCTTGGTGCGGTACTGGTCAAACCGGTAAGCGGCCATCGTCGCGCCCAGAGCCGCGCGCGAAGAAAGCTCACCATCCTCGGCATCGATGTGAACCGACAGGGTCTGCGTGCCGCCCAGCAGAAGCTGCTTGACCGCCGCCGCAACAGCTTTCTCGTACACATTGCCGTTCGCGGACTTTTTCGAACCCAGCCCGAACAGGACAATCCGCGCGGCCTTGACGCCAGACGGAGCTGCAATTTCCAGCACCTGACCAGCATCACCGGTAAAGCGCGAAGCCTTGATGGCACGCGTGATGCTGCCGCCGCTTGCCTCCTCAAGCGCCTTGGCCGATGGCGACAGGCTCGCCTTCTCGTAAACGGCGACGGCCAGCGCATCGCCGGAGGGCTTCGACGAGAACTTGATATGCATGGAATTCCTTTCTGAACGACACGTCCCGGCAGGGCTGCCAGCCGCCCCGGAGCACCATATGAGCGCCGGGTGGCCGAACTGCGGGAATTTGGCTGGCTTTAGTGGTATCCGATATGAAGCCGGGGTAGAAGTCTGTCGTCACACAGAAGACCGCAAGGGCCGGGCCTGCATCCCAATGAAGCTGTTTCAGCGTTACGCCTTCCGGCAGGCCATGCTGCCTTTCCTGATAGCGCTTGCTGCGCTGACGGGGCTCGCGATTCTTACGCAGTCACTGTCCAATCTGAATCTGGTCGCAGACCGGGGCGAGACCCTGCTGGTTTTTCTGTGGGTGACCATTCTGGCCGTGCCCCAGATTGTCGCCCTCCTGATGCCGATCGCCGTCTTCATTGCCTGTGCCGGTGCGCTAAACCGGATGATGAGCGAATCCGAACTGACCGTTGCCGCCGCCGCCGGGCTTAGCCGGCGCGAGAGGCTCTCTCCGTTCTTGCGGGTAGCGGTCTATGCCATGCTGATCAATCTGGGGGTAAACCTTTTCGTTCAGCCGGCTGCCTATCGCGAGATGCGCCAGGCCATTTACGACGTGCGCACCGACATCGCCGCGAGCGTCATGCGGCCAGGCGAGTTCGTCTCGATGGGGGTGGATGTCACCTTCTACGCACGCACGCTGGGTGATGGCGGCATGATGAGCGAGGTCTTCATCGAGGATGGCCGCGGCGTCTCCAGTACCGCCTACTCGGCCCGGCAGGGCCAGATCGTGCGCGCGGAACGCGGACCCGTCATGCTGCTGAGTAATGGCGTTGTCTCGCAGATAGATGAGTCCGGCACGCTCTCCAGCCTCACCTTTGACAGCTACGAGTTCGATCTCACCGCCTTCATCGATCCGACCGACGCCTTCTTCTTCAAGGAAAGTGATCGATACCTGCCCGAACTGTTCAACCCCAGCCCCGGTGAAGCAGCCCGCGCGCGCGGACGCGCCAATCTTCTGGCCGAAGGGCATTACCGGCTGTCGGCGCCCCTCTACAATCTGGCCTTTGCGATGATTGCGCTGGCCGCCTTCCTGAGCGGTCCACCAAGGCGGACAGGCTATGCCAGGGCCGTAGCACTGGCCGGCGCATGCGCGCTGATCGTCCGGCTGACGGGCTTTGCCGTTCAGGCCGGCGCCGAAAGCTCACCGGAACTGAACTGGCTACAGTACGCGATTCCGCTGGCAGCCATTGGCGCAGCCTACATCGTGATTCATCGCCCTGTACGCTTCGCCGTACGATGGCTCTCGCCGCGTTCCGACGGAGCCGCGCCATGAGGGTGCTGACACGATATCTGCTCTGGCAAACCCTTCTGGGCCTGCTGGGCGCCGCCACTGTCATTATTGCGGTCATCCTGCTCATCGACTTTGTCGAAACATCACGCGATATCGCGACGCGGGTGGATATTTCGCCCGCCGACACCGCCCTTTTCAGCCTGCTGAAACTGCCCCTGCTCTTGCAGGACACCCTGCCCTTCATCGTGCTGTTCGGCGTGCTCTGGACATTCTTCCGGCTTAACCGGCGCAGCGAGCTGATCGTGATGCGCGCCTCGGGTGTGTCCGTATGGCGGATCATGATGCCGGTGGCGGCGCTGGCACTTGCAACAGGGCTTGCGGGCAGTTTCCTCCTGAACCCGCTGGGCGCGGCAACCAGCGCCCAGTTCGAGGCCAGACGTGCGGCGCTCTTTGAGGGACGCCCCGTAGAGGAGGTCAGCGGTGCGCGTGTCTGGCTGCGCGAAGTGCGCGAAAGCCAGTTCATCGTAATCGCCGCTCAGGGCATAGATAACGCGCGGCTCATCTCTCCGGTGTTCAGGATCTACAATCCGGAAGGCGTTGATGGCGGCCCGCCGGAACTTGAGCAGCAGGTGCATGCCCGCCAGGCGAGCCTTGCTGGCGGTTTCTGGCTGCTCAGCGACGCGGTGGAATACCGGCCGGAAACCGGCGCGGCGGAGCTCGGTGACATTTCCATTCCGACCAGCACCGGACCGGAAGCCCTGTTTGAACGTACCCGATCTGCGCAGGGCGTATCCTTCTGGCGCCTGCCCGAAGTCATCGTGTCCGCACGCGAAGCCGGTCTTTCGACCCGCGCCTATGAACTGCGCTGGCAATCCCTGCTGGCGCAACCGCTCCTTCTGATCGCCGCCGCCCTGATGGGCATCGCCGCAACACTCCGCCTTACCCGGCTGGGAGGCGCGGCCGGCTTTGCGCTGGCTGGCGGAGCGGGTGGCTTTCTTCTCTACTTCCTCCAGCGCATGCTCGCAGGGCTGGGCAGCGCTGGCGGTCTGGACGTGGTTAGCGCAGCCTGGTCGGCACCGGCCCTGTTCGCGCTCGGCGCGCTGCTGTATATCGCCGTGACCGAAGACGGCTGAAAACTGTCATGAAGCTGCCGTGATGATTGCCTAGAGGCTCGTGATCAGTATGGTCTGCAGGTCTACAACCAGGAAGCTACACTCATGCCGATTTCGTCCCTGAAGCGTCTGATGCTGTGCCTGGCCGCACCGTTCGGTCTGGTGCTGGCGGCTGATGCGCACGCACAGCAGGTCGAAGGCATTGCAGCGATCGTCAACGATCAGCCGATAACCACTTATGAAGTGCGTGACCGCATGCGCTTCATCCTGACGACCTCCGGCATTCAGCCGACCGAAGACGTCCTCGTGCAGGTCCAGGAACAGGCCATGCGTTCCCTTGTCGAGGAAACCCTGCAGCTGCAGACCGCCCGCCGCTTCGAGGTACCCGTCACCGACGAGGAAGTCGACGAAGCCATCGCTGACATCGCGGCGCGCAATAACGTGACTGTAGACGATATTCAGGCCGACCTTGAAAACGCCGGCTCCAGCATCGACACGATGCGTCAGCAGCTGCGGGCGGAAATCGCCTGGTCCTATCTCGTCAGTGGCCGCTACCGCAGCCGTATCCGTGTTTCCGACGCCCAGATTGAAGGCACGCTTGAGCGCCTGGCGGAAAGCGCGTCCCAGACCCAGTACCGCGTCGCCGAAATTCTGGTGAACCTGCCTTCGAGCGGGGATGAAACAGACGCCGAGCGGCGCATCACCACCATTTACCGTGCGCTTGAACAGGGTGCGCCGTTTCCGGCCGTGGCCGAGCAAATGTCGGATGCCCCAACGGCTGCCTCCGGAGGGGATGCGGGCTGGCTGAGCGCCGCGCAATTGCGCCCGCAGGTCGCACAGGTAGTGCAGCAAATGCCGGTTGGCAGTATTTCCAATCCGATCCGCGTGCCGGGCGGATACATGATCGTTGCGCTTGCAGACCGGCGCGAAGGGCAGGTTACCGAGCAGTTCACCCTGCAGCAGGTTACGCTGGTGACGTCGCAAGTCACCCCGGAACGCCGCCAGGCTCTCGAACGCGCTGCCCGCCGGGTGCAAGGGTGCAGCAACGTCCAGGCTGCCTTTGAAAGTGTGCCGCAAGCCATAATCACCGATATCGGAACGGTCGGGGCGAATGCCCTTGTTCCGCAAATCCGTACGGCGCTGTCGGGCCTTCAGAACGGCCAGGCGAGCTCTGTTCTCGAGACAGCGGCGGGGCTTCAGGTCTTCATTGTGTGCGAACGCAGGCTTGGCGGACCGGGCTTCCCCGGCTCGGCGGAAATCGAGAACCAGATCGTGAACCAGCAGCTGTCCCTGCTGGCGCGCCGCTGGCTTCGCGATCTGCGCAATGACGCCACGGTGGAGATGGTCGGCGATTTCTGATGCCGGAACCGCAGGCGCCTCTGGTCCTGACGCTGGGGGACCCTGAAGGCATAGGCCCTGAGATTGCGCTGAAAGCATGGGCGGCGCTCAAGGCAGACGGGCCTGTATTTGCCGTCACAGGCGGGCTGGACATACTCTCGCGCACAGCCAGCCTGCTCCAACTTGCACCGCCTGCCGCCATTGCCGCTTGCGCTGATGCGCACGGCACATTCGCGACCGGCCTGCCGGTTCTGCCAGATCGTCCCGGCTCTCCTGCCCTCGCCTCGATCGAGGACGGTGTCGCCCGCATACGGGCCGGAAACGCGTCCGGCCTCGTGACCAACCCGATTTCCAAAGCCGCGCTTTATGCCGAAGGCTTTGCCTTTCCCGGCCATACCGAGTTTCTCGCCCACCTGACCCACGATATGGCTGTGACCGGCGCGCGCGGCCCGGTGATGATGCTGGCCGCGCCGGAGCTGAAAACGGTGCTGGTGACGATCCATCAGGCATTGCGGGACGCCATCGCTTCGCTGACGCCTGAGAAAATCGTTCACATCGCCCGCATCACGCATCAGGCCCTTCGGCGCGATTTCGCGATTGCCAGCCCGCGCCTCGCCCTGGCCGGGCTCAACCCCCATGCGGGAGAGGGCGGCAGCATGGGACGCGAGGAGATCGATATTCTGGCGCCTGCGCTGGAGCAGTTGCGCGCCGAAGGCATCGATATCAGCGGGCCATTGCCGCCCGATACCATGTTTCACGCCGAAGCGCGCGAGCGCTACGACGCCGCCGTGTGCCTCTATCATGATCAGGGTCTGATCCCGATCAAGACGCTGGACTTCCATGGCGGGGTGAATGTCACGCTCGGCCTTCCCATCGTGCGCACCTCGCCCGATCACGGCACAGCAAAAGATATCGCGGGCAAGGGAATCGCCCGGCCTGATAGCCTCATCGCCGCCATCCGGCTGGCCGACACCATCGCCGCCAACCGCCGGGGCATGCGCGCATGAGCGCCGATACCCTGCCACCCTTACGCGAGGTGATCGCAAGCCACGGCCTGGCGGCGGACAAGCGCTTCGGCCAGCACTTCCTGCTCGATCTCAACCTGACCGCCAAGATTGCGCGCCTGTGCGGGGCCCTGCCGGAAAGCACGGTGATAGAAGTAGGTCCCGGCCCTGGCGGGCTGACGCGCGCGCTCCTTGGCGAGGGGGCACGGCGCGTGATCGCCATCGAGAAGGATCCCCGCTTCATTCCCGCCCTTGATGACATCAACAGCGCCTTTGATGGCCGGCTGAGCGTCATCGAGGCTGACGCGCTCAAAGTGGGACGCGATGCGCTGGGGCTCAAAGCAGACGAACGCGCCGTCATTGCCGCCAATCTGCCCTATAATGTCGGCACCGCCCTCTTCACCGGCTGGCTGGAGGCGGAACCTCTCTGGTGGTCGCGCGCCGTGCTGATGTTCCAGAAAGAAGTGGCCGAGCGGATCGTGGCGCGCACTGGCGAGGAAGCCTATGGGCGCCTCGCCATTCTCACCGCCGCGCGGGCAAAAGCGAAATACGCCTTCACCCTGCCCGCCCGCGCTTTCACGCCGCCGCCCAAGGTCGATAGTGCGGTAGTGGTCATAGACCCCCTGCCCGACGGCGAACGCTTTGCTGATGTCGAGGCGTTGTCGGTGGTGACGGCAAGCGCGTTTGGCCAGCGGCGCAAGACTTTGCGCAAATCACTGGGTCAGGCCGCCTCGCAGACGCGTGCCAGCGCCGAAGAGCTGCTTGTGTCCTGTGATATTGATCCGGGTGCGCGCGCAGAAACCATCCCGCCAGAGGGCTTCATGGCGCTGGCAACAGCGTGGCGGGCAGCCAGATAGGCGCGCTAATCCGTCAGCGGCGGATTAGCGGCTACACTGCTCCACCGCACTTGATAGATCCAGGAAGCCCACAGGCTTGGCTAGCCGTTCGGCGCCCGCCAGTGAAAGGCTTTTGGTGTCTGGCAGGCACGCCGCCCCGATCGCGTAAAACTTCCATTGGGCCGGGTTTCGGTGGTCAGCGTCGTCACCAAATACCGGGTGATGACAAAGCACGTAGATATCGGCATTCCGGCCCGGCTCGGGTATCCATCGGGCATCTTCGGTCCAGCGGCCTGTCCGGGGAGCGATGTCCCAGCTCGCGCGGCTTGGCTTGCCAGTTGACCAGGACTGGCGGGCCGCCGACTGCTTGACCTCCAGCCGCCTGCCATCGGGATGAACGAAATCGCAGGAGGCATAGTCAGCGCTCGCCCATCGCCATTGCGGGAGGGCCATGGCGACAATCGCCTCTGCAATCACCGCGCGGAAAACATTCGTAATTAGCGGCTTGTTGAACGCTGCATCTCTCGCAGCGCTCACAATATCCGCCGGGCCGGGCATTCGCGTCATCAGTATCGTCCGCAAGCTTCAAATACCTGCCGATGAGACGCGCCAGCCGTGAATAAACCGGAAAGACGCCGATCTGACTTGCCAGCTAGCCTTCTTCCATCAGGGCAGTGACAAAACCGCTCAGCCAGGGATGGCGGACACGGCGCAGACGCTCTGCGTGCAGGATCAGCGAGAGGCGTTCGAGCGCTTCTGAAAAGTCATCATTGAGGATGACGTAATCATACTCGTCCCAATGTTCGATCTCGGCCTTGGCTCTGGCCATGCGGCCATTGATGACCTCGTCAGAGTCCTGCGCGCGCTTGGTCAGCCGGTCGCGCAGCAGGCTCAGCGAGGGCGGCAGGATGAAAACTTTCACACAGTCCTGCGGCGCACCGGCAGCGAGCGCCCGCCCGCCTTGCCAGTCCACGTCGAATACGACGTCGCGGCCCTCTTGCAACGCTTCCTCCACCGGCCCTTTGGGTGTCCCGTAATAATGGCCGAACACGCGCGCATACTCGTAGAACTCATCGTTCTCCGCCTGGCGCTCGAACTCTTTCTCGGTGAGGAAGATATAGTCCTGCCCGTCCACCTCGCCGGGGCGCGGAGCGCGCGTGGTGGCCGAAACCGACAGCACAAGATCAGGATTGGACGCGATCAGGCGGCGTGACAGCGTGGTCTTGCCCGCACCGGAGGGGCTGGACAGGACGAGCATCAGCCCGCGCCGCTGTCCGCGGAAAACCGGCCCTGAAAGCGATCCGACAGGCATGGGGCTACTCCAGATTCTGAACCTGCTCACGGAACTGATCGACGACATGCTTCATGGCAAGCCCGATCTCCGTCAGCCCGCGATCCGATGATTTGGAACACAGCGTGTTCACCTCGCGGTTAAATTCCTGCGCCAGAAAATCCAGCTTGCGTCCGCACGGCGAGCCCCCCGCCAGAAGACCGCGCGCCGCCTCCACATGGCCGGTCAGCCGGTCGATCTCCTCGCGCACATCGGCTTTCACGGCGAGTATCGCAGCTTCCTGCGCCAGCCGGTCAGGATCGATGCCTGAGGGAAGAAGATCGTCGATCTTCTGCTTCAACCGCTCGCGAATGGCCTCGGCGCCGGCAGCCGGATGACTGGCGGCCTGCTGCTTGAGGGCTTCAATCTCGCTGATCTGGGCTTCAAGGACAGTCTTCAGCTGGGCGCCTTCATCCTGCCGGGCAGATTTGAGGGCGGCAACGGCCTCATCGAGGACGCTGAGCACAGCCGCGTCGGACTTTGCCATATCGGCCTCCTGCCGGGCCGACTGGTCCTCACTGACAATCACGCCGCGTATGGCCAGCAACCCGTCAATGCGCGGCGGCGCAGCCAGCCCCTTGTCGACCAGATCACGCCCGGCCAGCGCCAGCGTACGCAGGCGCGCCTCATCGATGTGAACAGCGGCCTCAGTGTCGGCAGGTTTTTCAAGGCTGATATTGATCGAGACCGAACCGCGCTCGAACGCGGCCTTGATCCGGCTGCGGGCCTCTGCTTCGAGATGACCGGTGCCGTCGGGCAAGCGCAGGCGGATATCCAGCCCGCGCCCGTTCACCGAGCGCGCCTCTGCCGACAGAGTGCCAAAATCACCGCTGGAGGCGGCGCGGGCAAAGCCCGTCATGCCGGAAAGGACGGTCACCTAGCGCCCTCCCGAGCGGGCGCGCTCGCGTTCGATCTGGCGCCAGCGGGCGACATTGCGATTATGCTCGGCCAGCGTACGGGCAAAAGCATGCCCGCCTGTGCCATCAGCAACGAAGAAGATGTACTCGCTCTCTGGCGGGTTCAGTACCGCAGCAATCGACTCCCGGCCCGGATTGGCAATCGGCGTCGGAGGCAGGCCGTCAATGTGATAGGTATGATAGGGGTTTGTGGTGTCGTCCAGCTCGGAGCGCCGGATGCCCCGGCCCAGCGGCTCACCGCCCGTTATGCCGTAAATGATCGTCGGATCGCTCTGCAGGCGCATGCCCCGGCGCAGCCGGTTTACAAACACTGCCGCCACCATGGGGCGCTCCTGGGCGATGCCGGTTTCCTTCTCCACGATGGAAGCCAGATTCACCGCCTCCTCGCGCGTCGAGATCGGCAGATCGGGATCACGCGTCTCCCAGAGCTGGTCGAGAAGGCGCGTTTGCGCGGCCGCCATGCGGTCCAGCACGGCCTGGCGGCTGGTCCCGCGGTCGACCAGATAGGTGTCAGGAAGGAGTGAGCCTTCCGGCGGAACGCGCTCGATCTCGCCGGTCAGCACGTCGGCGGCTTCGACAATCCGAACGACCATCGCCGTCGTCAGCCCCTCCGGCACGCGCACCGGATGCTGGATGAAGTCGCCATGGGCCAGCACATCATGGATTTGGGCCATGGAGGCACGGGCCGGAATGGCAAACTCTCCGGCGCGCATGGGCGCGCGCGCACGGCCCAGCTCTTCATCAATGCGCAGCTGAGCGAGGAATATCCGCTGGTCGGAGATCAGCCCGTCCGCTTCCAGACGCGCCGCAATCGCGCGTACGCTGGAGCCGCGTTCAAGAAGGATGATCGTATCCTCCTCATGCGGGCCTTCGGCGGTGAACTGGTAGCCCAGCCAGGCATAGCCGCCGACAACCGCCGCCCCTGCCAGCAGGGCAAGCGCGAAGATCAGGAACAGTCCAATGATGAAAAGACGCAACGCCCCTAGCCCCTTGCTGACCTGTCTGCCGGAAGGCGCGCTAGCCGTGCTCATGGGGGCCCTCACCGGCAAAGAGGGCTTTAGTCGACAGCCTTGAAAACGACCGAAGCGTTCGTGCCGCCAAAGCCGAACGAGTTCGACAGCGCCACCTTGACCTCTTTCTTCACCGCCTTGTGGGGAGCCAGATTGATCGGGCTTTCCACGGACGGATTGTCAAGATTGAGCGTGGGCGGGCAGATGCCATCGCGGATGGTCAGGATCGAGAAGATCGCCTCGATAGCGCCGGCAGCCCCCAGAAGATGTCCTGTTGCCGACTTGGTCGACGACATGACCACCTTGCCCGCATGATCGCCCAGCAGCCGCTCGACGGCTTTGAGCTCGATCTCGTCGCCCTTGGGCGTCGAGGTGCCATGCGCGTTCACATAATCAATATCGCCAGCAGACAGTCCGGCGCTCTTCAGCGCGGCGCTCATGGAGCGGAAACCGCCATCGCCGTCATCGGCAGGCGCCGTGATGTGATAGGCATCGCCTGACAGGCCATAGCCGACCACTTCGGCATAAATCGCCGCGCCGCGGGCCTTGGCCGCTTCGTATTCTTCAAGAACGACAACGCCAGCGCCTTCGCCCATGACAAAGCCATCACGGTCAGTGTCATAGGGGCGCGAGCCCGCCTTGGGATTATCATTGAACCCGGTGGACATGGCACGCGCGGCGCAAAAACCGCCAAAGCCAAGCCGGGTAATCGCGCTCTCCGCGCCGCCCGCCACCATCACGTCAGCATCGCCATAAGCGATCAGCCGCGCCGCATCACCAATGGCGTGTGCACCGGTGGAGCAGGCCGTGACCACCGAATGGTTCGGACCTTTCAGCCCGTGGCGGATCGAAACCTGGCCAGAGGCCAGATTGATCAGCATGGCCGGGATCACAAAGGGGGAGAGCTTGCGCGGCCCCTTTTCCACCAGCGTGATCGAGGCGTCATAAATCGTCTGCAGACCGCCAATGCCTGAACCGATCAGGACACCGGCACGCTCGCGCGCCGCATCGTCTGCAGGCTGCCAGCCCGAATGGGCAATAGCCTCATCCGCCGCCGCAATGCCATAGAGAATGAAATCGTCAATGCGCTTGGCGTCGCGGGCGGGCATTACGGCATCGGGATCAAATGATCCGGCGATGTCAGGCCCGCCACCATAGCGGCCGTCTACCCGTGGTATCCCCCCCGCAATCTGGCAGGGGAGATCCTCGGTCTCGAAATGGGTAACCCGGGCAAGCCCGGATTCCCCTGCGAGCAGCTTCGACCAGACATGCTCCACGCCGCATCCCAGCGGGGAGACAATGCCGAGGCCGGTGACGACTACACGACGCTTGGACATGGTCCGGCCGCCGGCCTAGCCGACTTTCTCGGAGATGAACTTCACCGCGTCACCAACCGTCTGGATGTGCTCGGCGGCGTCGTCCGGAATCTCGATGTCGAACTCTTCCTCGAAAGCCATGACCAGCTCGACATTGTCCAGCGAGTCCGCGCCGAGATCATCGATGAAAGAAGCTTTCTCGACGACTTTGTCCTCTTCCACATCGAGATGCTCGATGACGATCTTCTTAACGCGATCAAAAACGTCAGACATGACGGACCCTTTATCTAATATTTCCGGGCGAGGTCATCTGACCCCTTATGCCCCCTGACTGGATAGGGCCGGTACGGGTGCACCGGCTCCAAGAAGGTTGCGGCTGATAACATGCCACTTCGAGCAAGGCTAGCAACCTCAGCGGCTTGATGCCAGCGCGAAGACGCCCTTCACCGAGCGCGACTCACATGGCCGGTCAGATCATGGCCATGCCGCCATTGACGTGCAATGTCTGTCCTGTGACGTAACCGGCTTCTTCACTGGCCAGATACACGCAGGCGGCTGCGATGTCAGAACCCTGGCCAAGATCACCGGCCGGAATCTTGGTGAGGATGGCCGATTTCTGCTCATCATTAAGTGCGTCCGTCATCGGCGAAGCGATAAAGCCCGGCGCGACGCAGTTCACGGTGACGCCGCGCGAGGCGATCTCCTGGGCCAACGCCTTGGAGAAACCGATCATCCCGGCTTTCGACGCGGCATAGTTGGACTGCCCCGGATTGCCGGTGACGCCCACCACCGAGGTGATACCGATAATCCGGCCCCAGCGGTTCTTCATCATGCCGCGCATGGCCGCCCGGCAGAGGCGGAAATGGGCTTCAAGGTTCACCTTGATGACCGTCTCCCAGTCCTCATCCTTCATGCGCATGAGAAGCTGGTCGCGCGTCACGCCTGCATTGGAGATGAGAATATCGAGCCCGCCCAGCGCATCGCTGGCGGCCTTCGGCAGATTGTCCACCGCCTCGGCGTCGGAGAGATTGCACGGCACGACCGCCGCGCGCTCACCCAGCTCGTCGGCCAGCTTTTGCAGCACTTCAGCGCGCGTGCCCGACAGCGCAACGGCCGCGCCTTGCGCATGCAGCGCGCGGGCAATCTCGCTGCCGAGGCCGCCCGTTGCGCCGGTCACCAGCGCCTTTTTTCCTTCAAGAGAGAACATGTTACGCATTTCCTTTCAGTGAGGCGGCAAAGCCGTCCAGATCAGCCGGCGAGTTGAGGGCCAGACCCTCGGCGCCGTCCACCGTGCGTTTGAGCATGCCCGAAAGCACCTTGCCCGCCCCGGCCTCGGCGAAGCGGTCAATTCCGCCCTCGCCTGCCATCCAGATCACGCTTTCGCGCCAGCGCACGCGGCCCGTCACCTGCTCGACAAGCTGGGCACGGATGGCTTCCGGATCGCTGACCGGACCGGCAGAGACATTCGTCACCACCGGCACCTGAGGTGCACGGATGCTGGCAGATTTCAGCGCCTGCGCCATCGCGTCGGCTGCGGGCTGCATCAGCGTGCAATGGAAGGGCGCGGACACGGGCAGCAGCATCGCCTTGCGGATACCGTCGGCCTTGGCCGCCTCGATCGCCGCCTCTACGGCTTCCTTCGCGCCGGAGATCACGATCTGGCCCGGCGCATTGTCATTGGCGATCTGCACCACACCTGCGGCAGAACCCGCCTCGACGGCCTTTTGCACCTGAGCTTCTTCGGCACCGAGAATGGCCGCCATCGCGCCTTGCCCCACCGGCACGGCCTTCTGCATGGACTGGCCGCGCAGCCGCAACAGCTTCGCCGCATCATCAATGGAGAGCGCACCGGCAGCGGCCAGCGCGGAGTATTCGCCGAGCGAATGGCCTGCGACAAACTTCGCCGCCGTCACGTCGATGCCGAAGCCCTCTTTCAGCGCCGCCATCACCGCCAGCGAGGTCGCCATCAAAGCGGGCTGGGCATTCTGCGTGAGGGTGAGGGTTTCAATGGGACCGTCCCAGATCAGCGCGGAAAGCTTTTCGCCCAGCGCTTCATCAACCGCTTCATAAACGGCGCGGGCCGCCGGGAAAGCCTCCGCCAGCTCGCGGCCCATGCCGACGGCCTGGCTGCCCTGACCTGGAAAGATGAATGCAAGCGCCATGAAGGCGTCCTCCCTTATGGTTTGTTGCCTGCCCGGATAGACCGTGAGGGATGGGGAAGGCAAGCCCAAGACAAGAGGGCTCGCGCGGCTCGGTGGTGGCCGAGACCAATGCCTCAGGCGCAGCCGTGCAGATCAACACCTACGATGAATACGGCATGCCGGGATCGGGCAATACCAGCCGGTTCGGCTATACCGGCCAGATGTGGATCGCCGAAATCGGCCTCTACCACTACCGCAACCGCGTCTATAATCCCGCCATCGGCCGGTTCATGCAGACCGACCCCATCGGACAAGCAGGCGGCATAAACCTCTACGCATACGTCAGCAACGACCCCATAAACTACTCAGACCCATGGGGGCTGCAGAAGAACCCGATAGAGGTTATGTTTATAATCGGAACCCGTCTAAGGGGCGTCCTGCGCTCAGGCGGCACAGCGGGCTTTAGCGGGTTTGCAGAACCGCCAGATGACATCGTCCTCACACCCATCGCCCTCGAAAACTCGATCGAAACCATAACCATCACAGGGCAGCGTCCGCAGAGAAGAGCAAGGGGCGCCAGAATAGAAGGACGTCCACATCGTTATTCATATACTGTATGGACTCTGTGCTCCCCCGATGCGGCCTTTAACTCAATTCGGATGCCATCTTTGTCAGCACCAATGGCACCATATGCTAGAGAGGGGGAGCGAGCCGTGATGCTAGCGGGAAATAATCCTATTATTCAAATAGTTGATTCAAGGCAGCGCCAAATTGTCAACGTCACTCAGCCTGGGCATACTTTTCATCCCGGTGAAGTAACTTGGCAGGTGGAGTCCGCTTGGATCGGGTCTACGATAACAGTTACCGGCACTGGCACCGGACGAAACCCCAATTTAAACAACCTAACTGGAATGATGCTTTTCGTTCCAGCCGCCGGAATTGCCGCACTTCACTGTCAAGCTACTTCAGCAAGCGGCGCAATGAGAGGATAAAATGAAGCACAGCTTGATTATAATCGGGTTCATGTTAACTGCCTGTGTTGCACCGCAACCACCGTCAGTGACGCGAATTGTTTGCTTAAATGAAAATAGAACCACATCAGAATTAAATGCATTTCTACATGAATTTGCGAATGAAAACGAGTTGGACGCGGTGGATAGGAGTGAGGTTTCGCGAACTAATTTGCTTGCAATGGGGGCGGAATTTTTAGAGGGTGCTGATCACGATAGTATTGTAGTATTTTTGAATTTTCGAGATGGACGCCATTTTCTTACTGCAGGAAATATTTCTCTGTCTTCAAAAGAGGCATTCGTAACGACGCGCATTGAGAACCGAGACGCTGAAATGCTTGACTCCTTATTGGATGCGGAACTCAGAGATAGGTGGCATATATTTCAAGTGGATGATGAAGAGGTTGTGGTTTATGGGATTTGCACAGGCAGATTAAATTAAGTGTATTATTAAAACCCTCACTTGTTGGTGTGGATTGACCCATATCCGGGAGAACGGGGCCACATCCGGCATCGGGGTGCTGGCCGCTTACGCCTACGATAATCTCGGCCGGGTGACCTCGATCACGCGCGGCAATGGCGTGGTGACCGGGTTCGATTATGACGCAGCCGGGCGTTTGCTCGAGCTGACGCAGGATCTGGCCGGTACGGCCAACGACCAGACGCTCTCCCTCACCTATAATGCGGCCGGCCAGATCGGGCTTCTTGCTTGATGCCCGTCCTCGGCGCTGACGCGCCTGCGGGCGAGGCGGGCCGCACCATGGTCAATGACATCTATGCCTTTACCGGCCACACCAATCAGGATGTCACGATCACGGTCGATGGCCTCAACCGCTTCCTCTCCCGTCCCTCCCGCTTGCCCTTTATGCGCTGATAGCGTATGTCCCCCGCCTTCACCGGCTGCGGTCTGGTGGGCATCACCGTTCCTGACATGGTGTCAGGGCGGGCCTGACCAGAGCCATCGCGGGGTCTGCCTTCCCTGGCAGAGCTTGTGCCGCAGCCACAGAAAACAGGGACTTAACATGGCATACTACGAACACGTGTTCGTTGCCCGCCCGGACGTGTCTCCGGCGCAGGTGGAAAGCCTCCTTGAGGAGCTTAAGGGCCTCATCGAGGAAAAAGGCGGCAAGGTCGGCAAGACCGAGTACTGGGGTCTTCGCACCCTGGCCTACCGCATGCACAAGAACCGCAAAGGTCATTACGGCCTGATCGACATGGAAGCGGGCGCAGACGTGCTCGAAGCCATCGATTCGCGTCAGCGCTATTCCGATGACGTGATCCGTTACATGACCGTGCGCCTGGAAGAGCTCTCCGACGAGCCGTCCGCCGTTCTTCGCAAGAGCGAAGAACGCAAGCGCCGCGACCGCCAGTAGGAGATACGATCCATGGCTAGCGATATCCCCACAATCGGCGCGCCTGTGCGCCGTCCGTTTGCCCGCCGCCGGAAAGTCTGCCCGTTCTCGGGTGAAGGCGCCCCGGTCATCGATTACAAGGACGTGAAGCTGCTCCAGCGCTACATGTCCGAACGCGGCAAGATTGTCCCCTCGCGCATCACGGCGGTCTCCGCCAAGAAGCAGCGCGAGCTGGCCCGCGCCATCAAGCGCGCGCGCTATATGGGCCTTCTGCCCTACGCGCTCGATTAGGAGAGAAACCCATGAAAGTTGTTCTTCTTGAGCGCGTGGAAAAGCTTGGCACCATTGGCGATGTCGTCAGTGTCCGCCCCGGCTTTGCCCGCAACTTCCTCCTGCCGCAGCAAAAGGCGCTGCGCGCAACCGAGGCCAACATGGCCCGCTTCGAGCGTGAGCGTGAAATCCTTGAAAAGCGCAATGCCGAACGTGCCGCTGCGGCCCGCACCGAAGGTGAGCACCTGGACGGTGCCAGCTTCGTGCTGATCCGCCAGGCGTCCGAGTCCGGCCAACTCTATGGATCGGTGGCTTCGCGCGATATCGCGGAAGCGGCCTCCAGCGACAGCCTGACCGTGACCCGTTCCATGGTCGATCTCAACACCCCGATCAAGACGCTGGGCGTGCACACCGTGCGCCTCGTCCTGCACCCGGAAGTGACCGTCGAGATCACCATCAACGTGGCGCGTACGCCTGAAGAGGCGGAACGTCAGGCCAAGGGTGAAGACGTCATCGCCGCAGCGGCTGAAGAAGACCGCGCCCTTGCCGATGCGCAAGCGGCCGAGCTTTCCGAAGCCTCTGCCGAGGGCGCCGATGAGCGTGGCGGTGATCGCGACGAGGAATAGCCCTCGCAAATCACGCCTTGCCTGTTGCAAGATATGGGGCGGCTCCTTTTGAAGGGGCCGCCCTTTTTCTTGCGGAGAAGGAAGAGGCCCATGCTGATACGAGACTACACGCGCGCGGACGCCAGCGACCTGGTGGCGATCTTCCAGAGCGCGGTACTGGAAGGCAGTGCGCCGCTCTATTCGGCCGCGCAGAGGAAGGCATGGGCATCGCGGATCACAGACCCGTCCGCCCTGCATGACCGCCTGAAGGATCAGACCTGCCTTGTTGCGGCAGACGATAGCGGCGCTTTGGGCTTTGCCGCCCTGCAGGCCAATGGCCATCTCGACATGCTGTTCGTACGGCCTGATCAGCGCAGGCGGGGTACAGCTGGCGCGCTGCATGACGCACTACTGGAGCGCGCAGCCTCAGACGGCCATGCCGGTCTGTCCGTTCACGCCAGCCATCTTGCGCGGCGTTTCCTTACAAAACGCGGCTGGCAGTTCGTGCGCACCGAAACGGTAAACCTGCACGGCGTGACGCTGGAGCATCATTACATGACACTCCAGCTTGCCCGGTCAGGTTCAGGCGCGCTCTGAACGCATCCGCTCAATGCGCAGCTCCAGCCGCCGGATTTCGGTCGTCAGACGGTTTTCCATCATCACCGGCACCAGCGACAGTTTCAGGATTACCGCTGCCAGCAACAAGGTCGACGCTGACAGGCCCCAGCGCACTATGTCAGCCAGCGCCTCTGAGCCGAATGCCATCCACGCCATCCATGCTCCGGCAAAAAACATCGCTGTCTGCGCAGCCATGATGATCCAGTTCACCCAGGCACGCGGGCCCGAAAACAGCCCGAAGGCGAGGTTGAAAAACCCCGGCTCCTTGCCCAGCGCCTCGCGCAGTGCGCGGTCTTCATCGTCCAGTGCCTGTTCGATCAGGCGGTCCACATCACTCATTTCTGCCTCCTTCGAGACTGTCACGCAGCTTGCGCCGCGCATGCATCAGGCGGGTCTTCACCGTGCCCGCCGGCACGTCCAGAGCGATGGCGGTCTCCGCCACGCTCAATCCTTGCAGGTGAAACAGCGCCACAGCCGCGCGCTGGTCGGGCGGCAGATCGGCCATGGCCCGCTTCACGCGTGCGCCATCACCCTCATCGTGGGTGTCCTCTGCGCCCGTCTCACGCGGTTCGGCCTCCACGGCCCGCGCAAGCCGCCTGTCAGACTGGCGCCGCGCGATCAGGCGGGCGCAGCGCCGCGTCGTGATCCGGTAGGCCCAGGCGGCAAAGGCGTGGTCATCACGCAAGCTGCCAAGCCCGCGCAGTATCTCCAGCCAGGCTTCCTGCACCGCCTCCTCCGCCACATCCCTGTCACCGGTCAGACGCCAGGCATGAGCGGTGAGCAGCGGATACCAGCGCGTTGCCAGCTGGCGCAGGGCGTCCCGGTCTCCGGCCCGCGCGGCGGCGGCCAGAAAGGCGTCCAGGGCATAATCGGCGGGCTTGCGCATCGGGCTTCCTGTCACACGTTCAGGGTAAAGGTGCGCAGCAATGCCGATCCGGTTCAATCAGGTGCGCGGTTTTCCACAGCCCAGGTGATTCGTTCCACATTGCCGCACCGCTGAGCGCTCGCTTAGCCAGCCCCGATCCGGTATCACCTCTCCCCATGACCGCAGAAACCGCAGATATGAGCTTTGCCAGTGATGGCGGAGACGGGACCAGCCCGCCCCACAATATCGAGGCGGAGCAGGCGTTTCTGGGCGGTCTGCTGTTCGACAACGAGATTTTCAATCGGGTGTCAGACTGGCTCCTGCCGGAGCATTTCTACGATCCGTTCCACGGCCGGCTCTATGCCAAGGCCCGCGAACTGATCGGTTCAGGCGCACTGGCTGATGCGGTGGTGCTGAAAAACCGCCTCGCAGACGATGACGGGCTCAAACAGCTCGGCGGCCCGGTCTATCTGGTCGATCTGATGCGCGAGGCGCCTGATAGCGTCAGCGCCCCGGAATACGCGCGCCTTGTCTACGAGCTGGCCCTGCGCCGCGAGCTTATCACCATTGGCGAAACGATCTCCTCCCAGGCCCGCGACACCAGCGAGCAGGGCAATGCCAACAGCCTGATCGAAAACGCCGAGCGCGAACTGTTCAGCCTGGCCGAGAAAGGCACGGCGCAGAAAAGCTTCCAGCCCTTCTCCGCTGCGCTGGCCCAGTCTATGGAAGTGGCCGCCGCCGCCTACAAGCGGGGCGGCAAACTATCCGGGATTGCTTCAGGACTGAACTCCCTTGATGCGAAGCTGGGCGGGCTGCATCGCTCCGACCTCATCATCCTCGCCGGCCGCCCCTCCATGGGTAAGACCGCGCTGGCAACGAATATCGCGTTCGCGGTGGCGCGCGCCGCCGAGTTCGAGGAAGGCCCTGACGGCAAGAGGCGCGTCATCAAGGGCAAGGGCGGTGTGGTCGGCTTTTTCTCGCTGGAGATGAGCGCCGAACAGCTCTCAACCCGTCTGATTGCCGACTATACCGGCATCCCGGGCTATCTGATCCGGCAAGGTCAAATTGACCAGAACCAATTCTCCGAAATTAGCGAAAAAGTGCGAGAGATCTCCGAAATTCCGCTCTATATCGACGATACGGGCGGCATCTCCATTGGCGCGCTGGCAGCGCGCGCGCGGCGCCTGAAGCGTACGGTCGGCCTTGACCTTCTGGTCATCGACTATTTGCAGCTCATCACCGGCGGGTCACGGCGCAGCGAAAGCCGGGTGCAGGAAGTCTCCGAGATCACCATGGCGCTAAAATCGCTCGCCAAGGAGCTGGATATTCCGGTCATCGCGCTTTCCCAGCTCTCTCGTCAGGTCGAGCAGCGCGACGACAAGAAGCCTCAGCTTTCAGACCTGCGCGAATCCGGCTCCATCGAGCAGGATGCGGACGTTGTGATGTTCGTCTACCGCGAGGCCTATTATCATGAGCGCGCAGAGCCTAAAGAAGGAACTGCCGAGCACTTGGCTTGGAAGGAAGAGCTGCGTGAAATTCACAAGCTCGCGGAAGTGATTATTGGCAAGCAGCGCCACGGCCCGATTGGCGCGGTGAAGGTGGCGTTTGACCCTGAGCGGACCAAATTCTCCGATCTTGAAGACTCCGGACGCTATTCCAGCCTCGAATAGCGCCAGTGAACCGGCACGTCTGATCGTCGATCTGGCCGCGCTGCGCCACAATTACTCCGTCCTGACATCCATTGCCCCGAACGCGCGCTGTGCGGCGGTGGTGAAGGCCGATGCCTACGGGCTGGACGCTGAGCCGATTGCGGCCGTTTTGCGCGATGCCGGCTGCACCGATTATTTCATCGCCACGCCGCAAGAGGGTACCGCCCTGCGCAAGGCGCTCGGTCCGGCTGCGGTGATCTATGTCCTCAACGGCTTTCAGGCAGGGCTTCACGCTGCGTTTGCAAGCCATGGCCTGATCCCGGTCATCGGTTCATCAGACAGCCTGCGTGCCTTTCACCAGGAAGGTGGCGGGGCGTTTGCCCTGCATGTCGATACCGGCATGAACCGGCTGGGATTGACGGTGGACGAAGCGCTCGCCCTGCCCGCAGCGCACAAGGCCGGCCTGCGTCTCGTGATGAGCCATCTGGCGTGCTCGGACGATACCAGCCATCCGATGAATGCCCGCCAGCTGGCGCGCTTCCATGATGTTCTCAAAGCCTTCCCGGGCATCCCAGCCAGCCTTGCCAATACTGGCGGGGTGTTGCTGGGGCCGGACTATCATTTCGATCTTGTGCGCCCCGGCGTCGGGCTATACGGCATCAATCCGGCCAGCCAGAGCGCCGAACCGTTCCGGCCCGTCCTGCATGTTGATGCGCCCATATTGCAAATCCGTTCCGTCCCTGCAGGCGATACGATCGGCTATGGCGCGCGCTATGTCGCGCAGAGCGAGCGCACGATCGCCATTGCCGGTTTCGGCTATGCGGACGGCCTGCCGCGCGCGGCTTGGCAGTCAGGCACAGCCCGGCTTGGCACCATCTCTGTTCCGGTCGCCGGCATGGTGTCGATGGATTTGACGGCCATCGATATAACCGGCCATGAAGCCCTTGCCCGCGAGACCGGGCGCATGCAGTTCTACGGAGAAGATCTTGGCTCCGTCGCTGGAGCATCCGGCACTATCGGCTATGAATTGCTGGTCCGGCTGGGGGGCCGGCTGAAGCGTGAGTATAGCGGACGATGACAGTGTTTAATCCCGTCAGAGCGCTCGGGCGCGGCGTGCTTTCGCTTTTGCGCTCCATTGGTGCCATCGCGATTTTCGCCGGCCACACCATTCAGGCCATCATCGGCCCATTCTTCTTTGGCCAGTTCACCCAGCAGCTGGTGCGTATCGGATTTCTGTCCCTGCCGGTGGTGGGCCTGACAGCGCTGTTTACCGGCGCGGCGCTGGCGCTGAATATCTATGTCGGCGGGGAGCGCTTCAACGCGGAAAGCTTTGTGCCCAACATCGTAGCCCTTGGCATTGTGCGCGAGCTGGGCCCGGTCATCGCGGCACTGATGCTGGCCGGGCGGGTCTCTTCAGGTATCGCTGCCGAGATCGGTGCCATGCGCGCAACCGAGCAGATTGATGCCCTGCACACGCTGACCATCGACCCGATGCGCTATCTCGTCGTGCCGCGCGTGCTGGCCGGGATCGTCGTGCTGCCCCTGCTGGTGCTGGTGGCCGACGTGGTCGGCATATTCGGCGGATTTCTGGTTGGCATCACGACGCTCGAATTTGATCCGACTGTCTATGTGCGCAATTCGGCAGACATTATCGAACGCTGGGATGTGATATCCGGCCTTATCAAGGCCGCCGTGTTCGGCTTCCTGCTGACCCTGATGGGCTGCTATCACGGCTATCACGCGCAAGGCGGCGCACAAGGCGTCGGCCGGGCCGCCACCCATGCTGTCGTATCAGCCGCCATGCTGATATTCGCCGCCAATTTCATCCTCACCTCGATGTTCGTGTAAGGGGGCGATGATGAGCGGCACCGTCAAAATCGCGTGGAAGAATGTGACCAGGCGCTTCGGCAGCCGGACCGTGCTCGACGGGCTGTCGCTGGACGCTTACGAGGGCAAATCGCTGGTCATCATCGGCGGATCAGGCACCGGCAAGTCGGTGACGATAAAGACCGCGCTGGGGCTGATCGCGCCGGACAAGGGCCATGTCGAGATTGACGGCCAGCAGGTCAGGCCCGGCGACCCGTCTGATCCCGGCCTCAACCAGATCGGCATGCTCTTTCAGTCAGGCGCCCTGTTTGACTCGCTCACCGTCTGGGAAAACATCGCCTTCAAACTGCTCAAAGCCCACAAGATGAAGCGCGCCGAAGCACGCGCCCGCGCCATCGAGGCGCTCGAACAGGTGGACCTTGAACCCGATGTGGCAAACCGCGCCCCGCGCGAGCTGTCAGGCGGCATGCTGAAACGCGCATCACTGGCGCGCGCCATCGTCACCCGGCCTGCCATCCTGTTCTTTGACGAGCCGACCACCGGGCTTGATCCGGTCACCGCAGACGTCATCAACCGGCTGATCGTGCGGCAGGTGAAATCACTGGGGGCCACCGCCGTGACCATCACCCATGACATGGCATCCATGCGCATGATCGCCGACGAGGTGGCCATGATCGAGAATGGCAGGATACGCTGGCGCGGCGGGCTGGACGGCATCGATTCTTGCGCCGATCCGGCCGTGTGCGCCTTCGTGCAAGGCCGCTCGATCGACGATTAAACTGCCTCACGCGCCAGCCGGAGACCTGATTTGGCCCGTTCCGACACCGTCTATGTCTGCCAGTCCTGCGGGGCGGTCCATGCCAAATGGGCCGGGCGCTGCGATGATTGCGGCTCATGGAACACGCTGCAGGAAGAAACCCAGTCGGCCCCTCTGGGCACGCAAGCCAGCGTGCCCAAACGCTCTGCCGGACGCCGGGCGCGGCTGGAACTGGTGGATCTGGGCAGCGCCACCGATGATCCGCCCCGCTTTGAGACCGGCATGGCCGAATTTGACCGGGTGGCCGGCGGCGGGCTGGTGCCCGGCTCTGCGGTGCTGGTGGGCGGTGATCCGGGCATCGGCAAGTCCACGCTTCTCCTGCAGGCCGCAGCGCGTCTCGCCCTGAAGGGTCATAGCGCGGTCTATATCTCCGGCGAGGAAGCCGCCGATCAGGTGCGCCGCCGCGCGCGCCGCCTGGGTCTTGCCGATGCGCCAGTGGCGCTGGCGGCAGAGACATCGCTGGAAAGCATTCTCGATGGCCTGAAAGCCGATCCGCCTGCCATCGCCATTCTCGATTCCATCCAGACCCTGTGGTCTGACCAGCTGGCGGCCGCGCCCGGCACAGTCGCTCAGGTGCGCGCCTGCGCGCAGGAGCTGGTGCGTTTCGCCAAGAAGCGCGGCACGGTGGTGGTCCTTGTCGGCCACGTCACCAAGGACGGCCAGATCGCAGGCCCGCGCGTCGTCGAGCACATGGTCGACGCGGTGCTCTATTTCGAGGGCGAGCGCTCCCACCAGTTCCGTATCTTGCGCGCGGTAAAGAACCGTTTCGGACCGACCGACGAGATCGGCGTCTTTGAAATGAATGATTCCGGGCTGGGCGAGGTCGCCAATCCTTCCGCCCTCTTTCTTGATGGCCGCGGCAGCGCAGCTCCCGGTGCCGCTGTGTTTGCCGGTATGGAAGGCACACGCCCCGTCCTCACCGAGATACAGGCATTGGTAGCCCCTGCAGCCTTCGGCACGCCGCGCCGGGCGGTGGTGGGCTGGGATTCGGGCCGCCTCGCCATGGTGCTGGCCGTGCTGGAGGCGCGCTGCGGGCTGGGGTTTGGCGGCAAGGATGTCTATCTGAATGTGGCAGGCGGGCTGAAAATCGCCGAACCGGCCGCTGATCTGGCTGTGGCTGCCGCCCTGGTCTCCTCCGCTTTCGATATCGCCCTGCCTGCTGAAGGCGTCGTCTTCGGCGAGATTGCGCTGTCAGGAGATGTGCGCACTGTGGGGCGGGCTGAAGCCCGCCTGAAAGAGGCGGCAAAGCTCGGTTTTTCCCGCGCCATTGTACCGGCGGGCGTCGAAGGCGCCGGTCTGGAGGTGACGGGGATCGATACAGTGCATACACTGGTCTCCCGGCTCGACCCGGGACCGCAATAGGGGGATTGCGATGGAAGCCGGTCTTGCAGGCTTTGACCTGTTCGCACTTCTGGTGCTTTTCGTGTCAGGCATACTGGCGCTCATGCGCGGCTTCGTGCGTGAGGCGCTGACGATTGCCGCCTTTGTCGCCGCCGCGCTGGCCGCGCTCTGGAGCCGCCCGGTCTTTGCCGGTCTGCTGGAAGGGCTGACCGGCTCGCCGCTGATCGCCAACATCATCGCCCTCGCGGGCGTGTTCATTCTGGTCTATCTGGCGGTCAGCTTCGTCACCTCCTCCTTGCAGCCCAACGCCAAGGCAGGTGAGGACGTGAACGTCATCGACCGCTCGCTGGGATTCGTTTTCGGACTGGTGCGCGGCCTCGTCCTTCTGGGCCTGTTCGTGCTGGTGTTCCGTAACACCCTGCCCGGCGCGCAGCCCGAATGGCTGCAGGGCGCACGTGTTTATCCGTTGGCCAACGCCACGGCAGAATTGCTGCAACGCCTTGCTCCGGAAGGCTCTTGGGCCGAAGGCGCACGCGAAAGTGAAGCGCAAGATGCGCCGCCTACTGATGAAGACCTTGACCGCGACGCTTTGGACAGGCTTATCCGGTCCACAAATCCCGATTAGCCGCTTCTATCGAGGTTCGGATGTCCGCTTTACCCCCTTTGCCGACCCTCACCTATGATCCGCTAACCGACCGAGCGCGCGAAGAATGCGGCGTGTTCGGGGTACGCGGCGCAGACAAGGCCGCCGTACTGGCCGCCTTCGGACTGCAGGCCCTGCAGCATCGCGGTCAGGAAGCGTGCGGCATTACCAGCTACGATAATGGCCGCTTCCATTCAGAGCGCCATCAGGGGCTGGTCGCCGACCATTTCACCGATCCGGTAAGGCTCGACCAGCTGGCAGGCTCCATGGCTATCGGCCATGTGCGCTATTCCACCTCCGGCGCGCCGGTGCTGCGCAATGTGCAGCCGCTTTACGCCGATGTGCGCGGCGGCGGCCTCGCCATCGCCCATAACGGTAATCTGACCAATGCGCGCATATTGCGTGAGGAGCTGGTGCAGGCTGGCGCCATCTTCCAGTCCACTTCCGATACCGAAGTCGTGCTGCAGCTGGCTGCCCGCTCACGCAAGACCAAATCGGCTGACCGGCTGCTTCACGCGCTCAAACAGGTTGAAGGCGCATTCGCGCTGGTCGCCATTTCCAATGACAAGCTGATCGGCGCACGCGACCCGTTCGGCATCCGCCCGCTGGTCATGGGCGAGCTGGACGGGGCGGTGATCCTCGCCAGCGAGACCTGTGCGCTGGACATGATCGGCGCGCGCCTGATCCGCGAGATCGAACCGGGCGAGGCTGTCATCATCAGCGATAATGGCATTGAGAGCGTGCGCTACGCGCCGGTGCGCCCGCCGCGCCCCTGCGCCTTTGAATATATCTATTTTGCGCGCCCCGATTCGGTAATCGCCGGGCGCTCGGTCTATGAAGCGCGCAAGCGCATGGGCCGCAGGCTGGCCGAGGAAACACCCGCCGATATCGACGTCGTGGTGCCGGTTCCCGATAGCGGCATCGCCGCGGCGCTGGGCTATGCCGAGAAGATCGGCAAACCCTTCGATCTGGGCATCATCCGCGCCCACTTCGTGGGCCGCACCTTCATCCAGCCGACACAGGCCAAGCGCGATCTGGGTGTGAAGCGCAAGCACGCGGCCAATGCCTCGGTGCTGAAAGGCAAGCGCGTCCTGCTGATCGACGATTCCATCGTGCGCGGCACGACCTCGAAGAAAATCGTGCGCATGGTGCGCGAGGCCGGAGCCACCGAAGTGCATTTCCGTTCGGCCTGCCCGCCCATCACCCATCCGGACTTTTACGGCATCGACATGCCGATGCGTGAGGAGCTGATGGCGGCAAGCCATGACCCCGAACGCATGCAGGCATTGCTGGAATGCGATTCGCTCGGCTTCCTGTCTGTCGAGGGCCTTTACTGGGCGGTGTGCGACGCACCGCGCAATGACGCTCAGCCGCAACTGGCCGACCATTACTTCACCGGCGAGTATCCCACCCGGCTCGCAGACCGCGACCGGGCCAGCTCCGCCAAGGACCAGCAACTTTCCCTGCTCGTGGACGCATGACCGAAAACAACTCCCTCTCCGGGCGCGTGGCACTCGTCACCGGCGCCTCGCGCGGCCTTGGCTATGCCACGGCCAAGGCCCTTGCCGCCGCTGGCGCCCATGTCATCGCCACCGCCCGCACGCGCGGCGGGCTGGAAGCGCTCGACGATGAAATCAGCGCCGCTGGCGGCTCTGTCACGCTGGTGCCGATGGATTTGATGGCACCGGACGGCATCGAAAAGCTGGCCGAAGCCATCGCTGAGCGCTGGGGCAAGCTGGACATTCTGGTGGCCAATGCCGGGGCGCTAGGCAAGCTGATGCCCGCCCATCAGATACCGTCCAAGACCTGGAACGAAGTGCTGGCGGTGAACCTCGTCGCTCCGGCCCGCCTGATCCGCGCGTTCGAGCCGCTCCTGCGCAAGTCAGACGCTGGCCGGGCCATTTTCGTGACCACCTCCGAGGGCGCCAAGACCCGCGCCTACTGGGCCGCCTATGGCGCGTCGAAGGCGGGCCTCGAAGCACTGGTGAAGAGCTGGGCCGCAGAACTCGCGGGCGGCACGATCCGCGTAAACCTCCTCGATCCGGGCCGTATGCGCACCGCCATGCGCACCCGCGCGGTACCGGGCGAAGACCCGCAAAGCGTGCCGCTGCCCGAAACCGTCACGCCGCTGATCGTGGAACTGTCCTCGCCTGCCGAGACACGCCATGGCGAAGTGATAAGGGCCGGTTAGCCTCAAGCCCCATGAACTCCCGGACGGCGCAGCCGATCCGGGACCTGTTGCAGGTGATGCGGAGAGAAGCCTCGGATAGCGTTTCGCGCTTCCGGGGTTTCAAATCCCCCTACCCCTTATCCGCATACGGGTTTTTCCCCGCCTTCACGATAAGGCGGATCGGCACACCCGGCAATTCAAACGCCTCGCGCAAGCCATTGACCAGATAGCGCTTATAGCTATCAGGCAATTTTCCTGCGCGCGAGGCCATCAGCACGAAAGTGGGCGGGCGGGCCTTGGTCTGGGCCATGTATTTGGGGCGGATGCGCTTGCCGTCGACAGCAGGCGGCGGGTGACGGGCCACCATCTCGGCCAGCCAGTCATTAAGGTCGCGCGTCTTCACCTTCACCGACCAGTTTTTATGCAGGGCGACGACCGCCGGCATGATCTTGTCGAGGCCAAAGCCGGTCAGCGCCGACACAGGAATGAGCGGCGCACCGCGCACCTGCGGCAGCATGCGCTCAAACTCCTCGCGCAGCTCGGCAAGCATCGCCTGCTTCTCCTTGACCAGATCCCATTTGGTCACAAGAACGATCAGGCCACGCCCCTCGCTTTCCACGCGGTCAGCAATGGTGAGGTCCTGCTTTTCCAGCGGATGTTCGGCATCGACCAGCAACAATACGATCTCGGCAAACTTGATCGCGCGCAGCGTGTCAGCCGCGCTCATGCGCTCCAGCCTGTCATCCACCTTGCCGCGCTTTCGAAGCCCCGCCGTGTCGTGCAGGCGCACACGCTGGCCGTCCCACAGCCAGTCCACGGCAATGGCATCGCGCGTCAGGCCCGCTTCCGGCCCGGTAATCAGCCGCTCCTGCCCGATCAGCGCGTTGATGAGGGTGGATTTGCCGACATTGGGCCGCCCCGCCACGGCAATGCGCAAGGGCGCGCCTTCCTCCTCATCGGCATCAGGCGTCGGCCCGTCATCAATCCCCGCCTCGCCAAGCGCGCCGCGGATGGCCTGATAGAGATCGCCCATACCCTCGCCGTGGGCCGCCGAAATGGGGATGGGCTCGCCCAGACCCAAATTCCAGGCTTCCAGAATGCCCTCATCGCCCTGCTTGCCTTCCGCCTTGTTGACCAGAAGGATCACAGGCTTGGAGGCACGGCGCAGAAGCTCGCCAAAGCGCTGGTCGAGCGCGGTAACGCCCTCACGCCCATCGATCAGGAACAGGCAGACATCGGCTTCGGCCAGCGCAATTTCGGTCTGCTGACGCATGCGCACTTCGATGCCGGTTTCCTTGTCCTCATAGCCGGCCGTATCGACAAGGCGCAGATCGAGATCACCCAGCCGCCCGCGCGCCTCGCGCCGGTCGCGGGTGACGCCGGGCCGGTCGTCAACCATGGCCAGCGGCTTGCCCGCCAGACGATTGAACAGGGTGGACTTGCCGACATTGGGTCTGCCGACAATGGCAAGGCTGGCTATACGTTCGGGAGACATGGGAGAGGCTCCCGTACCTTTCTCTATCGCAGCGCGATCAGGCGGCCGTTATCGGTCACGATAAACACCGTTTCATTGGCAATGACCGGGGCGATAAACACCGGATCACCAACACTGCGGCGCTCCTGGATCGTGCCATCAGCCGGGTTGATGATAACCAGATCCCCGCGCGATGACGCTGCAAGCAGCCGGTTGCCAGCAAGCACAGGGCCCGCCCAGGCAATACGGTCGCGCCGGCGGCGCTCATTGCGGAAAGCTTCCAGCTGGGTGATCCAGGCGACATTCCCGGTCTGGCGTTCAAACGCCACCACCTGGGCATCACTCGTCACCACAAACAGGTAATTGCCAACAAGCCACGGGGCATGCAGCGCGCTGGCAGGCTGGGTCCAGTTGCGTTCCCCGGTGCGCATGTCGAACGACGCCATGACGCCCGAATGGCTCAGCGCATAAACTTGGCCCCCGCCAATCACCGGCGACCCGGCAATGTCGTTGATCGAGGACATGGGCGTCAGGCCGCCCGCACGCGTGAGCGAGTCGCTCCACAGAACCGTTCCGTTTTGTGCGCGCAGCGCGATCAGCTCGCCAGAGCTGAACGGCGCCACCACAACATCGCCCTGTACGGCCACGCTGGGGGCTGTAAGCAGCCGCGCAGAATCCGCAATCGCACCATGCGTCCACTGGATATTGCCCGAAGAGGCGTCAAACGCGATCAGCTCGTTCTCATGGGTGATCGAATAGACGCGGCCATCAGCGACCGTTGGCGCTGCGATCAGCGGCGTCAGCACCGTCTCGCGCCAGACTTCCTCGCCATTGGACGCATTGAGGGCAGCCATGAAGCGCCGCCCCGTATGCACATAGACACGTCCGCCATCAACAGCGATGCCGCCACCGAACGCATACCGGTCAGTGCCTCCGCCCTCCCGGCCCAGGAAGGGTATCGGTAGTGACCTGCCGCCACCCTGGGCTTCCTCGCGTGGTGACAGGCGCACCTGCCAACGGCGTGCGCCCGTCTCGGCGTTGGTGGCCGTCACACGGCCTTCCCCGTCGACCGTGTAAACGGTCCCGTCGAGCACAACCGGGCGCGCATTGATGCGGCGGTCACGGTTGGAGCCCGCACCGATATCGGCACGCCAGATGCGTTCCAGGCTGCCACGCGCCTGTGTGTGCTGCATGGCGTGGGTCGGGAAGCCGTCCGGCTGGGGCCAGCGATCATTGACATAGGCGGACGGCAGGTTGACGAGCGAACCCCCGCTGATTTCCAGGCTTTCGCCCACACCCAGAACCGGCACGCGCTGATCGCGCGGCGGCGCATTGGGGTCTTCGCGGTCTCCGCCAGAGAAAGGATTGAGCCGGGAAATCTGCTGACCGGCACCACATCCGGCCAGTAAGAAACTGCTCGCCAGAGCCGCCAGCACGGCAACACGAAGGGTAGAAGTCATTCGACAGTATCCTCTTCCTCAGCGGCAGTCTCTGCCGGACCGGGGGCAGTATCGGTGCCGGCGGCATCCGGCGTTTCATCAGCCGAGGCGTCAGCTGGCACCTCTTCGGGTGCTTCACGCGCAATTACGGCCAGAGCGTCACGGGCCCGCGAGCGCATGGCTTCGGATGCATCTATCGACAATTGCACAAACTCATACTGACGGCGCGCTTCGCTCCACCGCTCGTCGCGCAAGGCCGCCGCGCCGATCAGTTCGCGCGACAACAGGGCAAAGCCGCCGCCGCCCGACACCAGCGGATCAAGCCGGAGCGCGAGATCATCGCTGGAGAGCGTGTCAAAACCAGCCACTGCAGACTGGTAGCGGGCCAGATCGCGGACAAGCGCGACCGGTGAACGCTGGCCAGCCTCCTCATAGAGGCGCGCCGCTTCCGCATTATCGCCCGCCTCGCTCGCAATGGCAGCCTGGTGAAGCAGCGACAGGGTTGCATAGCCGCGCGGGCCTTCGCTGGCCAGCAAGGCATAGGCTTCGAGAGCCCCGTCCGTCTGCCCGGCATCATGCAAGGCGCGCGCGTCGGCAAACTGCGCAGAAGCCTCTGCGCTCTGGTTTTCCTGCCACGCACGCCAGCCCTGATAGCCCGCCACACCCGCAATGACCGTGACGGCTGCGCCGAGCACCCACGGGCCCCAGCTGCGCAGCATCTGCATATAGCGCTCTTTGCGCAGTTCTTCTTCAACTTCGTCGAAAACGTCGACCAAGGTCCGCCTCGCAATTCATGCCAGTTCAATGTCCGGCGGACCCTAGCGGCCCTGCAGGGCCGCCGCAATACGCGCGAGCCGCGTTACGCGCGTGTAATGCGGTAGACTTGGTCCGGTCCGGGGAAGCGACGGGCGCGCACATCGTCGGCATAGGCTTTTACAGCCCCCTCCGTCAGCGCTTTCAGGTCGGCGTAGCGCTTGACGAAGCGCGGCGTCCAGTCGAACAGGCCGAGCATGTCCGGCGTGACGAGAATCTGCCCGTCACAGCTTGCCGACGCGCCGATACCTATGGTGGGCGCCGCCACCGCTCCGGTAATCTCCGCGGCGAGGTCTTCGGCAACCCCCTCGATGACAATCGCAAACGCTCCCGCCGCATCGGCGGCCTGGGCCTCGCTTATCACGCGGGCACGCTCGTCATCATTGCGGCCCTTGGCCTTGAAGCCGCCCTCGGCAAGGGCTGCCTGCGGGCGCAGGCCGACATGGGCCATCACCGGCACACCGCGCTCGGCAAGATAGCGGATGGTGTCGGCGATATAGACACCGCTCTCCAGCTTCACGGCCTGCGCGCCGGTTTCGCGCAGGATCCGGGTGGCATTCATGAACGCCTGCTCCGGGGAGGCTTCATAGCTGCCAAACGGCATGTCGATGACGACCATCGACCGGCTGGCGCCGCGCATCACCGCCTGACCGTGCAGGATCATCATGTCCAGTGTCACCGGGATGGTGTTGGGCAGCCCGTGCACGACCATTCCCACCGAGTCGCCCACCAGCAACAGATCACAATGCGGGTCCAGAAGGCGCGCCGTGGGCGCATCATAGGCTGTCAGGCAAACCAGCGGTTCACCCCCCTTGCGGGCACGGATGTCCGGGACGCCAATGCGCTTAACCGGGGCGGGGTTTTGTGCGGACATGAGCTACTCCGTACCTGGCAGACGGCGGCACGCTAGCCCAAGTTCGCAATTGCACAAATCACGCAACTCACAGATCAACCTCGCCATGCCGGAAGGCGATCAGGGTCAGGGCACTCAGCCCGAGGGCCGCAATGGCCATCAGCATGGCCTGCAGGCCAGCGGTATTGGCCACTGCGCTGCCAATGCTGAAAAGTGCAGCGCCAAGAAGCCCGATCAGATCGCCAAATTGCCAGCTGGCAAGGGCCACGCCCAGAAGCGCAGCGGTCACCAGCAAGAGCGGGCGAAGGAATGCGAGACGGTCCACCGCGCCCATCACCCGGCCGGTAAAGGCGCGGTCGGCGGGCGGCGCAGCCTCCTCGAACAAGTCCATCAGGCGGGCGTCAAATCCATTATCATGTCCGCTCATGCCGCACTCTCCTGCCGGTCAAACCAGTCCTTCAGTTTTGCCCGTCCACGGTTGACGTGAGACTTCACCGTACCCAGCGGCAGCCCCGTCACGTCCGCTGCTTCAGAATGGCTGAGGCCGGAAGCAAAGCATAGCACAACGCAGGCCCGCTCCTCATCCCCCAGCACGGCCAGAGCCCGGTCGAGATCACGCGCAAGCCCCGGCTGCGCCGCCGCCTCGTCCAGCAGGGGCGGATCAGCGCGCAAGCCTTCCATCAGCCGCCCGCGTGACCTCGCCTTGCGCGCACTCATCAGGAAACGGCTATAGGCGATCTGGCACAACCACGCCTTGAAGCTGCCCTCGCCGCGATAGGTGGCAATGCGCTGCCAAGCCTGCACGAACGTATCCTGCGCGATATCGTCAGCATCCGCCCTGTTGCCGGTCAGGCGGGCCAGAAGCCCGCGCACAAGGCGCTGATGACGGTCGACAAGCGCGCTGAAGGCACGCCTGTCACCCGTCGCCAGAACCTGGCTCACCAGCACATCATCGCTCTGCGCCATCAGCGCCCCCGCAAGCCGCGCTTACGCTCAGTCTTCCTGCTTGGGCGGCCGCAAGGCGTTGACCACGCCAAACCCGGTCAGAACCAGGCCGATAAAGGCCGGAATTGCCGCAACACCAGCCATCATGTTCATCATCGGGGGCACATCCGGCTCGTCCGGCAGGGCCGTCCCCACCAGCGCGCCAAGAGCGACCAGACCCGCCGCCACCGCGATCAGGATCAGTCCGGCCTTGAGATCATTATTGCGAGGCTTGCGCCGGGGCGCGCCCAGCGCCTTGATGGCTTCGGCGTCCAGCGTCTTTCCCTGACGCAGGGCCTCGCGCACGGTCTCGTGCATGTTGAACCGGTTCACGACACTGGCGGTGACGATGATCAGCACGATGGCGACCGCCGCAAGAAAAAAGCCCACTGATGCGATGACGTCTTCCATCGAAAGTCTCCTGTTGGGCACCCGCCTGCCGGGCACCTATGAAGACTAGATGCCGGGCGCGTAGGGATCGGATGCAAATTCGACGACGGCAACGCCAAATAATTCCATATGGAACCAGGCGAGCAGTCCGGCGGCGACAAGGCCGATAATGATCGCCACGATATCGGCCGACCATTTGCCGTCGCTGGCAAAGCTGCCGCCGCGCACATAGGCGCCAATCAGGGTGAGCAGCGCCCAGGCGGCAAAACTGCCAAACAGAATGACGCTTGCAATCTCGCCATTGGCCACCAGATGCGCGGCAGCCCAGAGCAGCACACCCAGCGTCATGGGGTGGCGCACGGTCGAGCGGATATGGCCGGGTACATAGGCCGACACGATCAGGACAATGCTGAGCGGCACCACTACCAGCGCCAGCGTGCGGGTCCACTCAGGCGGAGCCCATACGGCGGCAGACGGGTGAGCAAGAATGTGGCCGTACACGATCAGTGCGAGCCCGATAGCGCTGACAAGCGAATAGACAATCGAGTACGCGCCCTGCCCCAGGACTGCGATCATCGGGCCGCGCAACCCGACAAGGCGGACAGAGTGAACCCCCAGAAAGAGTGCCAGCCCCACAATCAGGAATTCCATTTACCCGCTCCCTGCGACGTGAATCATGCCGGTTCAACCTTAGGGCAAATGACGCCTGCCGGGCACAGGATTATCGCTGGCCGCAAACAGGTAAGGGCGCGGCTGAGGCTTTCAGGTAACGGCGCGCGTCACGCCCTTACAATCCGATTGAGTTGCGCTTCAAATTCGCTCCAGAACGCGGCCATGCCTTCGACAGCTTCCCGGCCCGATCTGGTGAGTGAGTAGTATTTGCGCGGGGGCGCATTCTCATTGACTTCCCACCGCGCGCTCAGGCGCCCGTCCGCCTGCAGCCTGCGCAATAGCGGATAGACGGTCCCTTCGGACAATCCCACACTGTCTGCGCCGGTAAGGCGCGCGACCAGCTCCACCCCGTACAGCTCGCCCTCGCGCAGGGCCGACAGGACAGCAAATTCGGCTGCGCCCTTTCGCATCTGGGACTTCCAGGAATCCAGATTCATCAGACATCCGAAGGTTTGAGCGCCCAACCGGGATATCTAGCGGCGAGTGCGCCACAAAGGCAATCGCTCGCCGGACGCAAGCGCCCCGCAAAACGCCCCCTCGCAAGACCGCAGCTGGGCTATTCGGGCTTTCCAAACCCGGCAAGCGCAGCATGGATGGCGCTGACCACCACCGAGCCCTCACCGACCGCGCTGGCCACGCGTTTGACCGACGCCGACCGCACATCGCCCACCGCATAGACCCGCTCAAGACTGGTCTCATAGGCTGATGGCATCCGGTCCAGCGCCCAGCCGCCGCGCACCAGCTCGCGCGGCTCGATTTGAGTGCCGGTTTTCACGAAGCCTTTTGCGTCACGGGCCAGTCCGGCTGGCAGCCAGTCTGTAAAGGGCGCGGCACCAATGAACAGGAACACGAAGCCCGCCTCGATCTCGGCCTCGCCTTGCGCGGTTTTGACCTTCAGCGCCCGCAGCCGCCGGTCATCGCCCTCGCCAATACCGGCAAGGCCGGAGATTTCCGTCTGCGGATGCAGGGTGATATTGGCCTGTTCCTCAAGGCGGCGGACGAGATATTCGCTCATCGTGTCGCGAATATCAGGGCGCCGGTACATCACATGGGCATGGCGCGCTGTGCGGGCGAGGAAGACCGCGCCCTGCCCGGCCGAATTGCCCGCCCCGACAATCACCACATCCGCCCCGGCGCACAGCTGC
Organism: Glycocaulis sp.; assembly: GCF_050485565.1. Classification (GTDB taxonomy): domain Bacteria; phylum Pseudomonadota; class Alphaproteobacteria; order Caulobacterales; family Maricaulaceae; genus Glycocaulis. The sequence goes on from NZ_JBJHBQ010000007.1 coordinate 60,716, forward strand.
GCCTCCAGCGGCGAGGCCCCGTAATAGAGCCCGCAGCCCTCATAGCTCTCCGCCTCTTCCACCGGCAGGCGCTGATATTGCGCGCCAGACGCAATCACCACCGCGCGCGCCTCCAGCTTGCGGCCATCGCTCGTGGAGACGCAGTAGCAACCATTCTCCAGCCGATCCAGCGCACAAGCCTTTACCGGCGCGGCGAGGCGCACACCGAATTTCTGCGCCTGAATGGCGGCGCGGTCTGCCAGCTCCCGGCCCGACACGCCCATCGGAAAGCCCAGATAATTCTCGATCTTGGAGCTGGAACCCGCCTGACCGCCCGGCGCTTCGGCATCGAGCGTCACCACGGTCAGCCCTTCCGACGCCGCATAGACCGCAGCGGCGAGCCCGGCAGGCCCCGCACCCACCACAATGACATCCGCCGCTGCGCCGTCAGGCACGAGGTCCGAGCCGAAATATCCCGCCAGATCGCTAACCGTCGGCTGGGTCATCACCCGCGACGCGCTAAGCACCACGGCGGGCAAGGCATCGCGCGCCAGTCCTTTGGCCTCCATGATCGGCGCGGCCAACGGATTGCTGTCCGGATCCAGCCAGGCATGGGGCAGGCCGTGGCGAGTGAGAAAATCGCGCAAGGCAAAGACCGACCGGTCGAGCGCCGAGCCGATCACGATCACCGAATTGCCCTCCCGCGCCAGCGCAAAGGCACGCCGCGCCGAGAGCGTGCGCACGAACACGTCCGACAGGGCGGAGTTCTCCACCAGCAGGCGCTGGAAGGCGGCAAAGGGGATGTGCAGCACCTCGCCCGCCTTACCCATGGTGGTGCGCCCCAGCGCCGCCTGCCCGGTCAGCACGCCGATATCACCGGCAAACTGGCCGCGCTCCATCCAGCCAAGCCGCACTGGCCCGTCCATGTCATCGACGAAGATATGGGTCTCGCCCGACAGGGTGATCAGGCAATCAGCCTGCCGGTCACCGACGGCCACCAGCACCTCGCCTTCCTCATGCGCGCGCACCTCGCCATAGGGCGCGAGCGCGGCCAACTCGGCATCGGAGAACGTGTAGTTCACATCAGCAGGCGGCTTGGTGGCGGCGAGAGTGTTCACGCGGGGAAATCTCCGCAGGAGTGATCAGAGCGCTCCAGCCTAACGCCGGGCCCTGCACCCGCAAGCCTCAGATATGTGACGGGCCCTCACTCTCCCTCCGGCGCGTCCGCCTGATCCAGCAGGCGTTCGCACACCCCGCCATCTACGGTGTCCAGCTGGACGGTGCCCAAAAGCCCTGCGAGCGGGGTCAGGAAGACGCCAAGAGCGACCGAGGCAGCGCCGCGCAGATAGGTCTCGTCATCAAGCGAAATATCCGGATCGCGGAACGTGCCGCCAATATTGATCGGTCCGCCCAGCGAGCCGATATTCGGGCTGGTATCGCGCGCCTGCACCCTCAGATCAAAGCGCTCGCGGCGGAAATCGAACCGGCCTTCGCCATGGATCTGGCTGTCAGGCGTGGCGACCAGCAAGGTCTCGGCCTCGCCGACACCGTCCGTCACCACGATATCGGCCATGCCGCACGTAGTGGCGACCGTTTCATCGTTGGCAAACAGATAGTTGAACAGGTCGAGCCCGATCAGCTCCAGCGTCCGCCGCGAGATGCCGCCCTCATCGACCAGCGCGCGGATGCGACCGTTCGAGCTGGCCATGGCGCGGCGGATACTGTCGCCGGTCCCGACCAGGCTGATATCGCCGGAAAACGTGCCGGTAATCCGCTCATCGGGGATGAAATCCTCCAGCCGGATGCCAGAGAAAGTCCCGTCAGCGGACGTCACCGTGTCCTCGCCGCGCGCATCGATCTCCACCCGCGATTCCAGCCGTCCGCCCCGGAAGCCGAACTCCAGCGGCTCAAAGAGCAGCACCCGGTCATCCAGCGTGATGGTGGTGGAGACTTCCGTGAGCGCCTGGCCGGCGCCGGTCACCTCGCGCCCCTCGAAGACCAACCGCCCGTCCACGCCTGAAATCCGCTCCACGTCCAGCGGCGCGCGCGGGAAGATGCGGCCCTCATCGCGCAAGGCACGCGCCTGCGCCCGCCTTAGCGCGCTTTCACTCATATCGTCAGGGTCGATGGCCGGCGCACCGATCAGCATGCCGATATCGTTGAAATCGAGTGCATCCGAAGTCAGTTCGGCATCGACAAAGGGCCGCTCCCGGCCGGTATCGTAATCAAGCTGGCCGGCAAGATCGCTATCGCCCACCACGCCCTCGATATTGCGCGCCTGCCAGACATCGTCCACGCGCGCCAGATCCAGCGTCAAATCATAAGGCGAGGTATCGGGGACGGGAATGCCGGTGAAATCATACACCTCGCGCAGATTCTCGCCCTGCAGCGCCAGTGCGCCCGCAATCTGGCGGAAACTGCCGCGCGGACCCAACTGCCCGTCAAACACGAAGCGCGTCTCGCCTCCCTCGATGTCGAGGCGGAAGGCAAAGCTCTGATCAGGATCACGCAGGCGCATCACCCCGTCGCCCTCGCCGGTGAAGCTCAAGGCATTGCCGCGCACCTCGCCTTCGCCGGAGATGGAGGTGCGGTCTGCGCCGCCCTCGTCCTCGGCCACCACGCTGTCCAGATCGGCGGTGAAGGACACCTCGCGCGCCGCATTGCGGTAAATGATCTGGCTGTCGACCAGATGCAGCCCGCCAACGATCGGCACCCGGCCCTGCCCGTCCTCGCGGCCAAGACCCCAGTTATTGCGGCCCTCATCATCCACGCTCAGGCGCAGTTCCAGGCCCCTTATCCAAGCTTCACGCAAATTCACCCGCCCGCGCAACAGGTCGAGCAAGGCGACGTCCGCTACCGCGCGCTCCAGCTGAATGAAATGCTCATCGCCGGTCCAGTCCTCATCGGAAATGGTGACGCCTTCAAAGCGGACACGCGGCACGAAATTCCACCGCCACCGCACCGCCAGCGGCTCGTTGATGGTCACCTGGCGGTCGAGCGCGTCTGATACGCGCGCCTCCACCGGACCGCGCAGCCAGTCCCACCCCGCCAGCTGGATCAAAAGAACCAGGGCAAGGCACGCTGCGACGATAAGGGCCACAAGGCCGGCAAGGATGCGCACGAACATGACGGAACCGGAAAAGCGGACACGTATGAACTAAGCGCGCAAGGCGGCGCGCGGTTCCCCTGCGGCGTCAGATGGCGGCGTGAGGCTCAGTAGTGCGGCGGCTTTTCAGACGCAGCGGCAGGCAGGCCCGCCTCCAGCTCCGCAATGCGGTCATCAGAGCGGTGAAGCCGGGCTTTCAGCCGCTCGATATCCTTCTGCTGCAGCGCCAGCGCCTCGGAGAGCTCATCAATCGTGCGCTGCTGCTGGGCGATATGGATTTCCAGCGCTTCGAGGCGGGTGTTGTCGGTCATGGGGGCTGCTCTCGGTCATGAATCCCCGCCACCTTGCGGGCAGTGTTCAGACTATAGGGTTTTCGCCGCGCTCTTCGCGGATGATCCGGGTTGTGGAGACCGGCAGCTCGACCGGCTCCATCGACGCCTGGCGCGCCCTGATCGATACCCAGTCGGGCCGCTTCAGATCCTGCTCTATCAGGCGGCGCAGATAATCGCTCATGCTCATCCCTTCCGCCGCCGCACGCGCTTTGAGCGCCTGATGGGTCGCGTCGGGAATTTCCCTGATCCGGACATGTTTGAGCATGTGGAAAACATGAAGACGGGGGTTCGGGAAGTCAATGCGCGTCAGACGGATGCCCCCTGCCCCGCTTGATCCCGGCTGCTGAGGCGTGGTGACTGCAGAGCCATCGTTACCGAGGGCCAGTTGGACATTTTGGCATTAGCAGAATGTTCGGCCTAACATTGTTGATCACGCATCACACAAGGCCGTCCGGGAAAGGGAAATACATGACCCACCATATCCTCGTCCTCTACGGCTCCTATCGCGCCGACCGGCAGGGAATCAGGCTCGCGCGTTATCTGGTGAGAAAGCTGAGCGAGCTCGGCAACGAGGCCGAGCTGATCGACGCCAAGGCCATCAACCTGCCCATGCTGGACCGCATGTACAAGGAATATGCTGCCGGCGAGGCACCTGCCGGAATGGAAGAGCTGGCCGGAAAGATCCGTGCCGCCGATGCCTTCGTCTTCGTCACCGGCGAATATAACTGGGGTATCCAGCCGGGCTTGAAAAACCTGACGGACCATTTCCTGGAGGAATGGTTCTGGCGGCCCGCGGCCATCGCCAGCTATTCGGCCGGACGGCTGGCCGGCGTGCGTGCCGCGCTTACCTGGCACGGGACGCTGTCGGAAATGGGGATGGTCGTCATTTCAAGTTCGCTGGCCGTGGGTGGGATTCGCCACGCCATCGATGACGACGCGAAGCCGACCGGCGAGGGCGGAGCCGCGCTGGAAAAGGCTTTTCCACGCTTCGCCGCCGATCTTGCATGGTGGACCGAGGCGGCCCGGGCTCAACGCCAAAAAAGCGGAACACCGTATTGAGTGGCGGCTACAGAGCCTGAACCTGCCTGATCAGTCTCAGACTCACTCCCACTCAATTATAGATTAGAGCTTAAATAGATTGAATAATAAAAGCAAATTACGTTTTCCACAGAAATTTCCCGGCGACCGCTCCGTCAAAATTTCGGGCTATTGAAAATATTGAGCTTTTCAGATTGAGCTGAAAACTTCGATTTCGGGGATTATCGTCTAGCGACGGAACCTCAGACACTTCGCAGTCCCGCGCATGCATCCGCCGTTTCTACGCTATAGTCTTCTACCACCGAACGCTAAGCGTGTCACGCCACACCCCGGCCAGGATCCGGTATGCGATTTTCGCAAAGCGGTCGAGCGATCACAAGACCCCTAATGGGTACCTCGAACCTCACAGGCAGTTTATCTTTCGAGCGATTTGCAAACCAAGACTACTTAAATTCCATGATGTTTAAACTGGCGCTCGGTTTGCAAACACGCTAAAAACCACACCATGAGAGAGCAAAGGGCAGGAAAGCTAAACCAGCTCGAGCGCCTCCTTCCAGAAGGCCTGCTCGTGGACGCCGCTTGGCTGTCCTCTCACGGCTACTCCCCCTCCTTGCGCGCCAAGTATGTCGCGTCGGGCTGGCTCGAGCAGCCTGCCCGCCGGGTCTATCGCCGACCGCGCGGACAGCTAGGCTGGCAGCAGGCCGTCATCTCGCTCCAAACGCTTCTCGGGCATCGCCTATTTGTCGGAGGCCGCACGGCTCTCGAACTGCAAGGCTACACCCATTATGTCACGCTGAGCCGCACGCAGATACATCTGCACGGCCCGACCAAGCCGCCGACCTGGCTCGCCGCGCTGCCGATCAAGGAGCGGTTCGTTTATCGCAACAGCGCCCCGCTTTTTGGAAACGATCTGGACCAGGTCGCCTTCCCTGCCCTTGTTCCGGATCACGCCAGCAGCCACGGCGACCAGGCTTTCCGGGATGCAGGACTGCGCGCGCTCCCCTGGGGGCAATGGGATTGGCCTTTGACGGTCTCGGCGCCTGAACGCGCGATCCTGGAGCTTCTCGACGCACTGCCGGATCATGAAAGCTTCCACCAGGCCGACATGCTGATGGAAAGTCTGAGCAATCTCGCTCCGCGGCGCATGCAGACGCTGCTGGTCCGCTGCCGCAGCGTGAAGGCGAAGCGCCTGTTTTTCTATTTCGCTGATCGCCATCGCCATGCCTGGCTGAAACATCTCGACCAAGCGGCGATCGATCTGGGCTCGGGCAAGCGCATGCTGGTCAAGGACGGGCGGTATGATTCCGCCTACCAGATCACCGTACCCAAAGAGCTGGACGAGGCGCCCTGATCACTTTCGCTGATGCTTATCGAAGCCAGGTCGCGCTGCTGATCCGCGCGCTGCCTTCCGTCGCGGCTGAAGCGTGTTTCGCGATGAAGGGCGGCACCGCCATCAATCTGTTCATCCGCGACCTGCCGCGGCTTTCGGTCGATATCGACCTCACCTATCTGCCGGTTGAGGATCGCGCAGCCTCGCTGGCCGCGATCGATGCCGCAATGCTCCGCATAGCAGAGCGCATTACGGCAACCATCCGAGACGCCCGAGTCCTGCCTTCCCGCTCTCGTGAAAACGTCATCACCAAGCTCGTCGTCCGGGGCGATGGCGCGCAGATCAAGATCGAGGTCACGCCGGTCCTGCGGGGCTGCGTGTTCGAGCCCCAGATGCGTCCGGTCTCCCCAAGCGTCGAGGACGCGTTCGGCTTCGCGGAAATGCGGATCGTCTCCTTCCCCGATCTCTTCGCTGGAAAGCTCGTCGCCGCGCTCGACCGGCAGCATCCGCGCGACCTGTTCGACGTGCGCGACCTGTTGGCCGCCGAAGGCATCGACGAGGAGCTCCGGCGCGCCTTCCTCGTATACCTGATCAGTCACGACCGTCCGATGGCCGAGGTTTTGTCGGCCCGGCGCAAGGATATCGCCGCCGAATTCGAGCGCGGCTTCGTCGGCATGACGCTGCAGCCCGTCGTTCTGACCGATCTCCTCGCGGCCCGCGAAGCCCTGGTGAGCCAGATTGTCGGCGCGATGCCCGAGGCTCACCGCCAATTCCTGCTGGCGTTTGAACGGGGCGCGCCTGATTGGTCCGCCGTCAGCTTGGAGGCCGCCGCCGGTCTGCCGGCCGTGCGCTGGCGGCAACGCAATCTCGATAGCTTGAGTGTCGAGAAGCGCGCTGCTCTGGTGGCGCAGCTCGAAGCAGTCTTGGCGAGGTAGCCGAAGCGATGGCGGAACGACTGCCCCGACAAGAGCTGTATGATCGTGTCTGGTCAGGTAGACGAGGAAGACGCAATCCGGCATCACCAATGGCGCATTGAGCGCAAAGTTCAGATTAAGGAAGAAGACAGGCCGCTCCGAGCGGAAGCCGAACGCGCGGAGCGCGAGCGACAAGAGCGTCTTGAGCAGGCGCGCATCGATCGCCTCCTCCAGGACGCGGACGCGTTCCGAAAATCGAACGAGATCCGCAACTATGTCACGGCACTGACGTCCAGGGTTCAGGAGAACAGCAAGGCGAATATGGAGAGATGGAGAGAAGCGCTCACCCTGCTCAAGCGTTACGCCTAAGGCTGACGCTCAGCGTTCCATCGCTTTCGAGTATCAGGGTTTTGACATCGCCGATCTGCTGTCCCCCGGAAGCGCGGATGGCGCTGAGTGCTTCCTCCTCGGTGAGGCGGGCCCGTTTCATGGCTGCCGGGCAAAATGCTCCGTCTCTGGCCAGCAATGACGGTTCAGAGCGGATGAGCCTGGCAAACCCGGGCGATCTGACCGAGGTGTAAGTAACGATGAACTGCAGCAGAACAAGCAGGCCCAGCGCAACCACGCCTTCGGTCAGCGCGATGGATTCCTGAAGCAGCACCGCAGACAGGGTGGAGCCGAGCGCTACCGTGATAACCAGATCGAACGCATTCAGCTTGGCAAGCGTTCGTTTGCCAGAAATCCGCAGAAACACAATCAGCACGATATAGGCTAACGTCCCTACCAGAAGAGTGCGGATAATGCCCTCCCAGTTCTGAAAGATCATACCTTCGAAATTCATAAATCCCCTAACGGCATCTGGAGCAGCGAGCGGCAGCGCACCGCAGCGCGCCAAACGGGGAACCATTGTCGATCAGGCGTGGTTCCAATGGGAGTAGTATCTGCCGGGCAGTAGGAGGGTGCACATCCCATGATCGCAAATCCAGTGCATGATCGCTGAATGACTCCCTCAAGGCGCAGCGTACTGGGTTTATGTGCTAGTGCCCCGCTCACCGGCATGCTTCCGGCCAAAGCTCAGCCGATTGCTGAAACCGGACCGCTTTCCAACTGGAGCCAGGTGCGTTCCCTGTTCAATCTGGAGCCCGGCACCGTTCATATGAGCGCGATGCTTCTGGCGTCTCACCCGGCACCGGTCCGCGCTGCCATCGCCCGGCATAGAAGAGCCCTTGACGCCGATCCGGTGGACTATCTTGAGGCACATGGGCCGAGGCTGACCGAGGCAAGCCGTGAAGCTGCGGCGAACTATCTGGGAACTCACCTCTCCCGGGTAGCGCTGACCGAGAGCACCACGATGGGCGTGGGGCTTGTTTACACCAGCCTGCAACTCAGGCCGGATCAGGAAGTCCTCACGACCGACGAAGATTATTATGTCACGCACGTGTCGCTGGAGCAGGCAGCACAGCGAACCGGCGCGGCGGTGCGCAAAACCGCTCTCTTTGACCGCCCCGATGCCGTGAGTGCTGATCAGATCGTCGAGCGCATAACATCCAGCATCCGGCCAGAAACCCGCTTGCTGGCGCTCACATGGGTTCACTCCAGTACCGGCGTGAAGATACCCGTGCGCGAGATCGCTGCGGCCCTGAATGAGATCAATGCAGACCGGGGTGAGGACGATCATGTTCTCTTTGGCTTGGACGCGGTTCACGGATTTGGCGTGGAGACCGAGAGCTTTGCCGATACCGGAGCGGATTTCCTCATGGCCGGCTGTCATAAATGGCTGTTCGGCCCGCGCGGCACAGGCGTGGCGGCGATCAGCGAACGCGGTCTTGCCGCAACCCGGCCAACAATACCGAGTTTTGACGAAAGCGAAGTCTTCTCGGCCTGGTACATGCGGCGTGAACCGCGCGGAGGCAATAATGGGCGCCGGATGACACCTGGCGGGTTCAAGGCTTTCGAACATCGCTGGGCCCTGACAGACGCCTTCGAGTTTCATGACATGCTGGGCCGCAGCCGGGTGGCTTCAAGAACGCATGAGCTTGCGGGCGCGTTGAAGGAGGCACTGGCGGACATTGACAGGATCGATGTCAGAACACCGCGCGATAGCGCCCTGTCCTCCGGCATTGTCGCTTTCGCCGTCGAGGGGATGAGCTCCGCCGAAATGGTTTCGAGGCTCCGAGACCGCCATATAGTGGCGTCCGTCGCCCCCTATCCGAGCGCCCTGGTGCGCCTGACACCCAGCATTATCAACTCTTCTGCAGAGATTGACCGCGCGGCCCGCGCCGTGCGCGACAGTCTCTGACACTCGCCGGGAACCTCGGCCCCGCTTGCCGGTTGACGTCTGCCACCACAACATGGAGACGCAAATGCTACCCGCCAGCCTTGCCCGTCTGCTGGGTCTACGCAGCCGGACCATCCGTGTCCGCCCGGCACCCCTTATGGTCGCTGAACTACCGCGTTCGCGCCACTATTGCCTTAAGGGACGCCGTCCGGTCCTGAAGCCGGACCAGCGCATACGGCTTCGCCGGCCTACTGGCGAAGGAAAGGCCCTGGAAGCCTGGTGCGGCGGGCAAAGGATTGGCGAACTCCATCCCGAAGACGTGGCCGAAGTAGAGCCCCTGCTCGACTGCGGTCAGAAACTCGAAGCCTGGATTGCGGCTCCAGCAGGCGGACAGGGACGGCCTGTCCGCGTTGCGATGGCTCTCCAGCTCCGGCAGTGAGATCCACCTCCAAGCTTGACCGGAAAGCAGGCAGCCTGCCTATTCCAGCGCCTTCTTGCGGTCACCCAGACGCAGCGGTGTGGTGTTGTCCTCTCCCTGATCGGTCAGGGTGGGAAATTCACCCTGATTTTCCAGAGCTTCAAGTGGCTCGACATCGGGATCACCGCCCCTCGGCCGGATCGGCCGGGTGGGATTATCTCCGGTTTCCTCGATTGATATCAGATCATCCGCGAGATTCTCATACGCTTGCGGTCCGCCTAGGGGGCTGCCAGCCTCCTCCCAGAGTCGGCGCGCGCGGGCCTGCACCTTTCCGGCGCGTTGGTCATCGGGCTTGTCGGGCATGAGTCTGCTCCATTGCTGTCCGCAGAAAAGCCAACAACCCGGTCCGCCAAGTGTTCCGCTATGTACCCGCTTCCACTGCAAAATTCTTCATTCGCTGAGGGAACAAGCGCACCGCGGCCCGGTTGTCGGGCGCGGTGGAGGATCAATGGAGAGAGTCATGAACAAGACACCCCAGAACAACGCAGACCAGAACCGTCCTGAACACCAGCAGGAAGGCGGTGATCAGGAGCAGCAGGGTCAACGCCAGCAAGGCCAGGATCAGGGCCGGGCACAGGCTCAGGCTGACGAGCGCCGTCCGGAAGAGCAGGAACCCCGGCGCTAGATACATCGCACCTGTCTACCTCCCTGAAGCGGCGGCAACGCCGCTTCTTTTTTGGTTGCCAGCCCGTCCGATGGAACCTGACGGGGAATGAGCCGGTTGCTGTTGAGAGTTCCAGTTTTTGCTGCCCGCATCCCGCACGAGGAGACGAATATGAGTTTCAGACCGATAGCCGCGGCGGTGGCTGGTGTGGCAGGCACGGTCGCGATGACGACCGCCATGCGGCGGCTCAACCGGCGGCTTCCCGCCAGTGCGCGATATCCTCTTCCGCCGCGCGAACTGGTGGAAGCAGGCGGGCCGGACCTGCCCGAACCCGTGGCCGAGGAAGTGACACTTCTGGGCCACGCCGGATATGGCGCAGCAACCGGCGCAATCATGCCGCTTCTGATCCCCCGCACATCGGTTCTTAACGGCGCGCTCTATGGCGGGCTAGTCTGGGTGCTCAGCTATCTGGGCTGGATTCCCGCCTCCGGCCTTCTGAAGAACGCGGCCTGCCATCCGCCATCACGCAATCTGGCGATGATTGCTGTGCACCTGGTCTGGGGAGGCGTCACCGCCCTCGCCTACAAGGAACTGACCAGTGCCCAACACGAGATTTTCGCCGGACACCACGCCCCCGACGCTGATCAGGAGTCTTGAACCATGTCTGTCAAGCCCCCGCCCCGCGAAGCGGCTGCAGAAGCCCTGCACATACTGCGCGAATCCCATCCCGACCCCAAGGCCGCCAGTCCCGAAGCGCACGCCTTGGCGAAAACCTTGGCGGAGGACGAACTGGAAGCGCTGGCGCAGGCGGGATCCGGTCATTCCGGCAAGCGCGGTGCGCCGGAAGAATTGCCACCTCGCCGAAGTGGCCCGGAGCGTAGCGATGGTGACCCCCGCTAGTAGGCCTCAGCTTGCGCGTTATCGGATATCGTGGTGTCGGCACGCAGGCAGGGCAGAGCTTCAGGATAGTGTTCGCGCAGCCAGACGATCATCTGCTCGCGGATGGCACAGCGCAGCTCCCAGGCCGCGCCTGAATTGGCTGCACTGGCCAGCGCGCGGACCTGGATCGTTGTGACATCGGTTTCGACCACCTGCAGCACCACGACCTTGCCATCCCATTGCGGGGCCGCCTCGACCATTTCTTTCAGCTTCCCGCGCATGGCTTCCAGCGGGGCGCGGTAGTCCAGATGCCAGAATACAGGTCCGATGATGGAGGCGGTCTCGCGCGTCCAGTTCTGGAAAGGCTGATCGATGAATACGCGCAGCGGGACCACCAGACGGCGTAAATCCCAGATGCGGATGACGACGTGGAACAGGCCGATCTCCTCGATCCAGCCCCACTCGCCTTCAACCACCACGGCGTCATCGATGCGGATGGGCTGGGTGAAGGCGATCTGCAGCCCCGCGATCAGGTTGGACAGGACGGGCTGGGCGGCGATACCGACCGCAATGCCGACAATGCCCGCCGATGCGAACAGAGAGAAGCCGATCTGCCGCGCCCCTGGAACAACGGTGAGCGCAGTGGCGAAAACCAGCACTGACACGGTAATCGTCCACACCCGGCGCAGCATGGTCAGACGCGTGGCGCGGCGGCGCGCGTTCAGATTGTCGGAGGCTTTCAGATCAAGCCGGGCAAGCTTCCGGTTGAGCGATAGAAGCCCCAATTGCAAAATGACGATACCGACGGCCAGTACAAGCAGTATACGGGCGGCCAGCTCAACAATTTCCACCAGCCGCGCATCAACTGCGGCGAAACGCGTTACAAGCGCCAGCACCACTGCGGAGAAAAAAAGGACTGCAGGCGTTTTGAGAACGGATAAAAGGCGATTCACATCAGTTTTATTCATACTTGAAATCTCCGCATTCTGGCGTTGGAGGGCGGCGTGACCCACCCTCCCCAATTGAACCTAGAAGTGGACGCACTGTTCCTTGATTTTGACGGCACCCTGACGGAGATCGTGACGAGACCGGACGATGCACGCCTGTCACCCGACCGGGCCAACAGGTTGTCCGTGCTGGCGGAACGCATGCAGGGCGCGGTGGCCATTCTCAGCGGCCGGCCGGTTTATGACCTGGATGAGCGCCTGCCCCGGGCCTTGTGGCGTGTCGGCGGGCACGGCGCGGAGACGGCCGCTCCCGGCGAGCCGACGGCAACCAGTAGCACCGCGACCGCGAAGGCCCTCGCCCTGACTGAAGTCCTGCGTGGGGTGGCAGCCTCACTGGACGGCGTGCAGCTGGAAGAAAAGCCCACCGGAGCCGCATTGCACTTTCGCACACGCCCCGAGGCCGGGCCTGCTTGCAGCGAGGCCATGAGAGCCGCGGCAGGCAAGGTCGGCGGATTTGAGATCCAGCACGGCAAGATGGTCGTAGAAGCGCGGCCAGCTGGCGCGAATAAGGGTAAGGCTCTCGCTCAGCTCACGGGCGTGCCTGCGTTCACCGGCCGGCGGCCGATAATGATCGGCGACGATCTGACCGACGAGCCCGCCATGCACGTGGCGCGCACACTTGGCGGGCTGGCCATCAAGGTCGGCAGTGGTGACAGCTGCGCCGGTTTCCGCTTGCGTGGCCCGGAAGAAGTACATCAATGGCTGGAGGCGGCTTTGGCCTCTGCACGGGGTTAGCCGGCACGCCCGTCATCAGGCAGTTCCAGCGGCCCGGCCACCGGATGAAGCGGCACCGGCATTGTCGTCCGGTCCGCTTCCCCGGCGCGCGCAGGGCGCGTGAGCAGCCGCGCCGTTCCCGTCACCACAATAGCCAGCTGAAAGGCCATCAGAACGCCGATAAATCCGGCAGCGCCTGCCATGTCCATGGCAAGACCGCCAACCATCGGACCCATAGCCGCTCCGGCCGCCAGCACCATGACCAGCGTCCCGGCCGCTGTAACCATATCGCGCCGCTCCACACGGTCATTGACCTGCGCGGCAGCGATGGCCTGCACCGGGAACACGGCTGCGCCCAGCGCAGCGCCCAGCGCAAGCGTGAGAGCTGGCTGGCCTGCAGGCAGTAGTGCAAACGCGATCAACACCAGTACGGCCCCCAAGGCGGCGCCAGCGGCCACGCCCCGCCTGCTGACCCGGTCCGACAGGCGCCCAAGGGGCCATTGCGCCAGCATCGCCCCGCCCGTCGCCAGTGCCATGAACATGCCAAGCTGCGCGGTGGTCAGCCCCCGGCTCTCCGCAAACACCGGCGCGAGGGCAAAAAAGCACCCCACCGACATGCCCGTGAACAGGGTCGCCAGCGTGCCGAAGGGCGATGCCCGGAAGATGAGACCAGGCCGGAGGCGGCCCGCCGAGATCTCCTCCATCGGACTTTGGGCCTTGCTCAGCGAGGCCGGCACCAGCGCCAGGGACAGAATGATGGAAACGACGGCAAAAAGTACGAATCCCTCGGGTGCCGCCAGTGAAATCTGAAGCTGTCCCAGCGCCCCGGCGCCAAGGCCCGTTGCGGCATAGATCGCCAGCAAACCGCCGCGCTGGTTGGAGGTGACAGAGGCATTCAGCCAGCTCTCCACGACCATGAGCATGCCGGCAAAGCACAATCCGCTGAACGCCCGGATCACCAGCCAGGCGGGCAGATCGATGACCAAAAGGTGGGCCAACGCGGCGGTCGAGGCGAGCGATGCGAGGGCGGAAAACGCCCTCAAATGACCGGCTCGCCGTATGATCGACGGTGCCAGGAAACTTCCCACGCCCATGCCGACAAAAAAGCCGCTCATCACCGCACCGATACCCAGGGCCGAGAAGCCTTCCGCCTGGCCACGCAGTGCCAGCAATGTGCCCTGAAGGGCATTACCCATCTGGAGAAGAGCAAAACCCAGCAGCAGGGCGGCGGCGGAGGCAATGATCTGACGCAAGGGTTCGATCCGCTATTGGCTGTCAGGGGTAATGACCGGCCTACGCGTTCGGCGCGGCTGCGGTTTCATGAAAAGGCCCGGGCGCGAGCACCCGGGCCTCTCCGATACCGCCAGTAAGAAGGCGTTAGCCTCCAGCGCGGTTGCGGTTGCGCTCATGATCGGGCAGGTCTTCAAACCGGCTCTGGGTCATGCCGAGCACAAGGCGCGGCTCGCCGTCCTGCATCTCCAGCTCGACCTGGTCGATATCTACTTCGACCTGTCGCCGGCCGAGACCGAGGAAGCCATTGGTGCGGACAATGACTGCCGCAACATCGGGGTCCGGCTCGGTCATCGCGACGGTGTCGCCACCGCGCGCATAGGCCGTGTCACTGTAGGAACGCACCTGATGCACCGAACCGAGCCGCTCGCCATCAGACGAGAAGACGGGGGTGTCCACCCAGTGATGGCCATCGGTGTAAACGTCGCCGTGGACTTCACCGGAAGCCTGAGCGCGTTGCGTAGCCGCATCCGCCTGAGTTTGCCCGGCAGCACCGGGTTGCGTCTGCGTCTGAGCTTGGGTCTGGGTCTGACCCTGGAGGCCGGCATCAGTCTGCGTTGCCGCGCCGTCCTGGCGATCCTGCCAGGTCCGGTCAGTACGGTCGGTACGGTCGTCCGTGTTCCACATGCCGTCATCATCGTCGCGAGCATGCTCGCGCAGACGCTCAAACTCGGCATTGGACATATCCAGAATGATGCGCTGCTCGCCATCGACGGACGTACGCTGTGCGCTGCCCGCTTCGATCTCGACCTCACGGGTGCCGATACCCAGGAAGCCGCCTGTTTCCACGACGAGGCCGGTGACATCAAGATCCGATGTGTCGCCATCGGTCATGTCAGTGTAAGTGCCGGCATCGGCGCCGCCACGCACACGTTCAACCGAGCCTACGCGCTCGCCGTCATTGGTATAGACAGCGACGTCACGCAGGGGATGGTCATCGCGGAAAGCATCATCGGTAGCAAACGTGCCCCGATCATGGCCGGCCTGCCCCTGAACGCCGGTCTGAGTGTTGGACGCAGGGATCAACCCGCCCTCGTCGTCGTCAGTCCACTGATCGCGATCCTGACGCTGTTGGTCCTGCCAGTCGCGGTCCTGACCGGGCTGCTGGGTGTCGCGATCCTGCCAGTCACGGTCCTGGCCTGTACGATCCTGATCGGCGCGGCCAGGCTGGAGGTGCTGCTGCTGAGTACGGTCCTGCTGGGTGCGCTGGCCATTCCACATACCATCATCTTCGCGGGCATGCTCGCGCATGCGCTCGAACTCCTCGTTCGACATGTCCAGAATGATGCGCTGTTCACCGTTTACCGATGTGCGCGTGGCGTTACCGGCCTCGACGCGCACTTCACGCGTACCGATGCCGAGAAAGCCACCGGTCGAGACCACGAGGCCGTCTACGTCGAGGTCCTCGGTGCGGCCATCAGCCATGTCTGTATACTGGCCGGTTTGGATGCCGCCAGCGACACGATCGACCGTGCCGATGCGTTCGCCATCCCGGCTGTAAACTGCAACGCCTTCAAGCGAATGGCCGTCATCAAACCAGTCACCCGGATTGAACCAATCGTTCTGACGTTCACCAGTGGTGTGCTGACGGTCTCCGGTCGTTTGCTGCTGCGTGGCAGGGTCCTGAACGGGATCCTGGGCGACGCTAGGCGCAGCCACGAGGGCGAGCGCACTGGAGGCAATAAGCATCGTTTTCATTTCGAGCACTCCTGTTGCTGCTTGGGACCGAGACAACAGGGATGCGGCGGGGATGTTCCCCGCCAGCCAACGAAACACTCCGCTCAAGTAAGGAACTTGCGTTACTGGGCAGGCGTTTCAGGGCAACTGCATTCGAGGAAAACCCCGCCTTGCGCCCACGACGTCCCACGCCCCGCACGACTGGCCGCCTGCGCGGCCTGTCTTTATACAATGCGAAAAGCCGCCGCGATTTCCGGCTGCCGCGCCGGGAGCGGGCACGTGCCCGGCAGGCCGGAAGGGGCCGCCGCGCGGCAACTCCGCGAGACATACCCCTCGCCGGATGGCGCGACATCCTGGTAAGAAGCTGGGGCAAGTTCCTGGCCCACAGGCTGCTGCTTATTGCAGCCGGACTGACCTTCTTCGCACTACTGGGCATATTCCCGGCGCTGACGGCGATTGTCTCCGTCTACGGGCTGTTTACCGATCCGGCAAATATCGCGGAGCAACTATCTCTTCTCGAGGGTTTTGTACCCGGCGGCGCGCTGGAGCTGCTCGCTACGCAGATGACCGACATCGCCTCGCGCAGTGATGGGGCTCTGACCTTTGGCCTGATTGCCGGTCTGGCCGTTGCCCTTTGGACAGCGAATGCCGGCATGCGCAACCTCTTCAATGCGCTCAATATCGTGTACGAGGAGGAAGAGACGCGCGGCATGATCCGCATGACCCTGATTTCCCTCGCCTTCACTGCCTGCGTGCTGGTTTTCGCAGGCATCGTCATCGCTCTCATCATAGTGCTTCCGGTGGTGCTGGAGCTTCTTGGTCTTGGCGCGTGGGAAAGCTGGATTCTGCTGGCCCGATGGCCCGCCCTTTTCATCATTGTCACGCTTGGCCTCTCGATCGCCTATCGTTGGGGACCCAGCAGGCGCAAACCGCGCTGGCGCTGGGTCACGCCAGGGGGGCTGCTTGCGACCAGCCTATGGATGATCGCAGCCTTCGCGGTCTCCTGGTACGTGGAGAATTTCGGCCGGTATGACGACACTTACGGGTCTTTCGGGGCCGGGATCGGCTTCATGATGTGGCTATGGGTGTCATCCATCATCGTGCTGCTCGGCGCCCAATTGAACGCGGAGCAGGAACACCAGACGGCGCGTGATACGACCATGCCGCCCGACCGCCCGCTCGGACAGCGCGGGGCCACCGTGGCCGATACTGTCGGCAGGGCCACCGGCGCAAAGGGAACAGACGCGCCGCCAGCCGGTTGATGCGCTCACACAGCCAAGGGCTGCCCGCACCAGCAGGAGAGCACCGATGAACGACAAGCTTCAGCCTGAACAGACTCAAGATCGCCAACCGGGGCGTGAGACCGAAATGGACCCGCAGCCGGAATTCGCGCCCCGGTTTCCCGGGGCGGGACGTCTGAAGGACAAGGTTGCGCTGATCTCCGGCGGAGATAGCGGCATTGGCCGCGCCGTCGCCGTGGCCATGGCGCGCGAAGGGGCCGATATCGCTTTCATTTATCTCGAAGAAGACGAAGACGCCCGCGTAACGGTGAGCCTCATCGAGGACGAAGGCCACCCCGCGCTCTCCCTTGCTGGCGATATCGGGGATGAGCAGTTCTGCCGGGACGCTGTGGCCAGGGTCATGGACCGCTTCGGGCGGCTCGACATTCTGGTGAACAACGCCGCCGAACAACATGAAGTCGATGATCTTGCCGATCTGTCCGCCGAGCAGCTGGAACGCACCTTCAAGACCAATGTCTTTGGCTATTTTTTTCTCACCAAAGCAGCCTTGCCCCACCTGAAAGAGGGCGCAGCCATCATCAACACCACTTCGGTCACCGCCTATCAGGGTCACGACACTCTTCTGGATTACGCGGCCACGCGCGGCGCAATCGTGGCTTTCACGCGCGCGCTTTCCACCCGGTACGTGTCCGACGGCATTCGCGTCAACGCCGTGGCGCCCGGACCTATCTGGACGCCGCTCATCCCCGCCTCCTTCGATGCGGAAGGCGTGGCCGAACACGGCGCCAGCACACCCATGGAAAGACCCGGTCAGCCCAACGAAGTCGCGCCCGCCTATGTGTTTCTGGCAAGCGAAGATGCGTCCTATATGAGCGGACAGGTGCTGCACCCCAATGGCGGGAAGATCGTCGGGTCATGATGCGGGGGAACCGCGTCTGTGGCCGGGCGTTGCGCTGACATGGCAGCTCCACGCACATACTGGACGGGCCATCTGCGCCTGTCGCTCGTATCCATCGATATCGCGCTCTACTCGGCGACCAGCCGGTCCGGGCGCACCTCGCTGCGTCAAATCCACAAGAAGAGCGGACAGCCCATCCGCTACCAGAAGACCGCTGACGGCATCGGCCCGGTTGATGCCGACGAAATCGTCAAAGGGTTTGAGGCACAGAAGGGCAGTTTCGTCATTCTTGAGCCTGAGGAAATCGAGGAGATCAGACTGGAGAGCCAAGATGCGATCCGCATCGTCCAGTTTGTTGACCATCACGAAATCGACCCGCGCTTCTACGACAAACCCTACTATGTCGCCCCGCGCGGCAAGGCCGCCAGCGAGGGTTTTGTCGTGATCCGCGAGGCGTTGCGCTCGGCGAAGAAGACCGCGCTCGGCCAGATGACCACGCGTGGCCGCGAGCACCTGATTGCCATCCGTTCCTGCGGCGATGGCCTGCTGCTGGAGACGCTGCGCTATGCCGATGAGGTGAAGAATTCGAACAGCGTCTTTGCCGATATCGGCAATGTGGACGTCGATGACGAAATGCTCGAACTCGCTGAAGATCTCATTGCCAAAAAAACCGCGCCCTTTGACCCTGGCGCCTTCAGGGATTCCTATGAGGCAGCCTTGCGCGAGCTGATTGAGGAGAAGGCCAAGGGCAAGGCCATTGTCTCGGCCAAGGGCGGGAAGAAAGCAAAATCCGCTCAGGTGATCGACCTGATGGAGGCGCTGAAGAAGTCTGTGAAGGAAGAACGAGCCGGCCGCTCCGGCAAGTCACCTGCCCGCAAGAAGACCGCGGGCAAAACCGCCACGAAGAGCAAGTCGTCATCGTCGCGGAACCGCAAGGCGGGCTAGATGGCGCGCGCTCTCGAGACATACCGCGCGAAGCGGGACTTCTCGAAATCGCCTGAGCCCGCGCCCCGGGCGGGCAAGGCAAAGACCGGACGCAGCTATGTCATTCAGAAGCATGATGCAACCCGGCTGCATTACGACCTGCGGCTGGAACATGATGGCGTGCTGCTGAGCTGGGCCGTCACACGCGGCCCCAGCCTGGATCCGGCAGACAAGCGCCTGGCTGTGCGCACCGAGGATCATCCCGTCAGCTATCGCGACTTTGAAGGTGTCATTCCGCCCGGCCAGTATGGCAGCGGTACGGTGATGCTATGGGATCGCGGCAGCTGGTCCCCCGCCACTGATGATGTGGACGCGGCACTGGAGAAGGGTGAACTTAAATTCAACCTCGAGGGAGAGCGGCTGAAAGGCGAGTGGGTACTGGTGCGCATGAACCGCGAGGGCAAGCGCGAGAACTGGCTGATGATCAAGAAGGCTGATGCGCACGCGGGCAAGCGCGATGCGTCAAGACTCGGATCCACCAGCATCACGACGGGACGCACGCTGGCGGCAATTGCCAGGGCGAAGCCGCAAGCAGGTGGAAAACCGCCCGCCTTCCAGCCCCCTGCCCTGTGCAAGCTGGTGGAAGCCCCGCCGGAGGGACGCGAATGGCTCCACGAGCTCAAATATGACGGCTATCGTCTGCTGGCCGCCGCGGGCGGCGGCAAGGCGCGGCTTTTCACCCGGTCAGGCAAGGACTGGTCACATCGGTTTGGAACCCTGTGCAATAGTCTCGCCGCCATCAACTGCCGCTCGGCCCTGATTGATGGCGAAGCGGCTGTGCTCGGCACAGGGGGCCTGTCAGACTTCTCTGCGCTGCAGGCCGCCCTGTCTGACGGTGAAGGCGATATCGCCTTCTTCGCCTTTGACCTTCTGAAGCTGGATGGCGAGAGCCTCAAATCGCTCCCGCTTGTCGAACGCAAGGCCCGGCTGAAGCGCATGTTGAAGCCTGCAGACGGCGCAGTCCGTTTCGCCGATCATGTGCGCGGCAATGGCGCAGCAGTGTTTGAAAAGGCGTGCAGGCTCGGCGCGGAAGGCACGATCGCCAAGAAGGCCGACAGCGCTTACCGCGCGGGCCGGTCCAGCGGCTGGCTCAAGATCAAGTGCGAGCACCGCGAAGAAGCCGTCATCATCGGCTGGTCACCTTCGGACAAGCCGGGCCGCGAGTTTGCCTCCCTCCTGCTGGCGACCTTTGAAGGCGGTGAATGGGTCTATCGGGGGCGTGTCGGCACCGGCTTCAACGCCAGCTCCCGTGCTACCATTTCGGCGAAGATGAAGCCGCTGGAGCGCAAGTCCGCACCCGCCCCGGTACCCCGCACAATCGCCCGCGATGCGGTGTGGCTGACACCGAAGCTCGTCGCGGAGTTACGCTATTCCGAACGCACGCGCGACGGCCTGTTCCGCCACCCAGCCTTTCTGGGGCTGCGCGAGGACAAGAAAGCGAAAGATGTTTCCGCCGAACCGGACCTGAAAAATGGCTAGGAGCGCCCTCACCCATCCCGACAGGATTTACTACCCCGATGAGGGCATCTCGAAGCGGGATGTACGAGACTATTACCACGATGTGGCAGATCGCTTGCTGCCGCACGCCGCCGGCCGGCCGCTCTCCCTGGTACGCTGTCCTGGCGGCATAGCGGAGGGGTGCTTTTTCCAGCGCCATTACAGCGAAAGCCTGCCTGACGGGATCAAACCTGTATCACTCTACGAGAAGAGCGGGGACAAGGCAGAATACCTGATGATTGAGGACGCCGGCGGGCTTGAGGCGCTGGCCCAGATCGGCGCGCTGGAAATCCACCCCTGGGGCTCCACAGTCCGCGAACTGGAGCAGCCTGAGCGCATCATATTCGACCTTGATCCCGATGCCGGACTGGATTTTTCAGACGTGAAGGCGGCAGCTCTGACTGTAAGCGCACTGCTGGAGGCCGCCGGGCTGACACCTTTCGTCATGCTGACCGGCGGCAAGGGCCTGCACGTGATCGCGCCTCTAATTCCTGAGGCGGACTGGAAGATGGTCAAGGACTTCGCCCGGACGCTCGCGCGGGTGCTGGCAGCGCGCGAGCCGGACCGGTTCGTCGCCGAAGCTGCCAAGAAAAAGCGCGAGGGCCGCATCTTTATCGACTGGCTGCGAAACCAGCGCGGCCAGACTTCCGTCTGCCCTTACAGCCTCAGGGCAAGACCCGGCGCGCCAGTGGCTACCCCGCTTCGCTGGGACGAGCTGGCCCGCGCCGGTTCAGCGTCGGCCTATCGCCTCAAAACCGTCTCCCGGCGTCTGTCCGCGCTGAACGCCGACCCGTGGGACGGCTATTTCGACAGCGCCGAAACCTTATCACCGGCGGCGCTGAAAATTCTCAAGCGGGCATAAGCCCTGTCTGACTGGCGAGCGATAAGGCATGGAACCGAATGTACGCGGAACGGTTGGCCACGGCCTGTTACTCACGTCTGTGAAAGCAAATCGATTGAGGTCTCTCATGATTACCCTCTCCGACGACGTCAAGGATTGCATCGCCATCTGCACGCGCTGTGCGCAGACCTGTCTGGGCGAAGCCATGACCCATTGCCTTGAAAAGGGTGGCGATCATGTGGCGCCCGCCCACTTCAGACACATGATCGCGTGCGCGGAGATGTGCCGCGCTGCTGCTGCCATCATGCTGACCGGCGCGGGCCATCACGCCAGCGTTTGCCGCGTCTGTGCAGAAATCTGTGAGGCATGCGCCCGCGATTGCGAACAGCTTGAAGGCATGGAGGACTGCGCAGCTACCTGCCGCGAATGCGCCGAGAGCTGCCGCGAGATGGCGCAGTAGCGCCCCCCGATATTATGTCCCCGCCTGTTCGCGCCGCGCTGCTTGTCGCCGGATTGGTAACGGCCGGGCTGCTGGTGTGGCAGTTGTCGGGCGTGTTGCTGCTGGCGTTTGCCTCCGCCCTGCTGGCGATCATCTTGCGCAGCTTCGCCGGGCTTTTCGAGAAATTGACCCCCTTGCGGCCCCCTTGGACCGTGGCCTTGGCGGGGCTTCTGATACTGGCCGGCGCGGGTACGTTTCTGACGGTCCTTGGCACGCAGATATATGCGCAAGTCACCAGCCTTGCCGCAAACCTGCCAGATACACTGGATGATTTGGGCACACGGATCGGTATTGACGATTTGCGCGATCACGTGACCGATCAGATCGAGGCGATTGACGCCAATGGTCTCGCAGGGTCACTGGCTGGATACACGTTTGGCGCTTTTGACATGGCGACGACCTTGCTCGTGGTCGTCGTCAGCGGCGTATATCTCGCCATGAGCCCCTCAACCTATCTCAAGGGCGCCGTCCAACTCTTCCCCTCTATCGCCCGCGAGCGGGTGGAGAGAGCGATAAATGTCAGCGGCGGCGCCCTGCAGCGCTGGCTGCTCGGTCAGCTGATCTCGATGACGTTCGTGGGCGTGGTTACTACCCTCGGGCTCTATCTTATCGGCATGCCGTCCGCGCTGGCGCTGGGCCTGCTTGCCGGCCTTGCCGAGTTCGTGCCCCTGGTCGGTCCCATCGCTGCTTCGGTGCCAGCCATCCTGCTCGCGCTGGCGCAGGGCGATAATACCGTCATCTGGGTTATCCTGCTCTTTCTCGGCATTCAGCAGATCGACGGGAATATCGTGGTGCCACTGGTCCAGAAGCGCGCCGTCAAACTGCCGCCGGCCCTGATGCTGTTTTCCATTCTGTCGGCCGGGGCACTATTCGGCATCCCTGGCGTGATCCTTGCCGTGCCGATGGCGGTGCTCGTCTACGTTCTGGTCAAACAGCTCTACATCCGTGACACGCTGCAGGAGGAGACGCCCATCCCCGGTCAGTCCGGGAAACACGACGCCTGAAATTCCGATCGCCCTGGCGACACCGCAGCGCCATCGTCGGGGCAAGGAACAATAACGCCAATCGCCTGTTCGTCTCCCGACGCAAGTTCTGGAGGCTGTCCATGCACCATCTTCACAAACATGATGATCACCGCCACGCGGCCGGGGCCGCTGCAGCCGGTGCGGTAGCGCTGGCCGCGCTTGTCGGCGGATATGTCGCCACGCGCATGATGGCGCGGCGGCGCCACACTTATTCCAGCCCCGAGGATGCGCCGGACAAGACCCTCAAAGGCCACCCGGCCCGAGGCTGGCGCGAGGATACGGTTGTGGGCCGTACCGTCACCATAAACCGCCCGCGCGCCGAGCTTTATGCCTTCTGGCGTGACTTTTCCAATCTGCCCAAATTCATGGAGCACGTTCACTCGGCAGAACAGCTCGATGACGGCCGGACACGCTGGGTCGTGAAATCCCCGATGGGATCACTCGAATTTGAAACCCGCATCACCGAGGAGCGGGAAGGCGAGCTTATCGCCTGGGAGTCAGATCCTGACGCCAAGATACGAAACAGCGGACGAATCGAGTTCCGCGATGCGCCCGGCGGACGCGGAACCCAGGTCGACGCGACAATCGCCTATGATGCGCCGGGCGGAGGTGCCGGCCGGCTGATAGCCAAGCTCTTCCAGAAAGAGCCCAAAATCCAGGCCCGCCGGGAGCTAAAACGTTTCAAACAACTCATGGAAACGGGCGAGATCGCCAATGGGGACATACGCGGCGAACCGGTAGGCATGGTCAAGCGCAAGAAGGCGGCAGCGGCCCGCCAAGCGGCTGCAAAAACCGCCGCCAAGCCCAAAACACCACAAAAAGCCAAATCCACCCCGAAGCAGAAAAACTAGGAGGCCGCCATGCGAGCCCTTGCCTGGCACGGCAAAAAGGATGTCCGTGTCGATACCGTGGAGGATCCCGGCATCATCAACCCGCGAGATGCGGTTATCCGCATTACCTCTACGGCCATCTGCGGGTCTGACCTGCACCTGTATAATGGTCTGATACCCACCCTCCAACCCGGCGACGTCCTGGGGCACGAGTTCATGGGGGAAGTCGTGGAGACCGGGCCGGACAGCACGCTGAAGAAGGGCGAGCGCGTCGTTGTGCCTTTCGTGATTGCCTGCGGGTCGTGCTTCCACTGCGGCAAGCAGCAATTCTCAGCCTGTGACAATTCCAACCCCGCCGACAAGGCGGACATTTCCGAGACGCTATATGGCTATCAGATGAGCGGGCTGTTCGGCTATTCACACATGACCGGCGGCTATGCAGGCGGTCAGGCCGAATATGTACGTGTGCCCTTTTCCGATGTCGGCCCGATCGTGATCCCCGACGGGCTGGACGACGACGACGTCCTGTTCCTTTCCGATATTCTGCCTACCGGCTGGATGGCAGCCGAGAACTGCGACATCGAGGAAGGCGACACCGTTGCCGTGTGGGGTTGCGGTCCGGTGGGCCTGTTCGCCATCCAGAGCGCTCTCATCATGGGTGCCGCGCAGGTCATCGCGATAGATCATTATCCGCACCGGCTGGAACTCGCCAAGCGCCTCGGCGCGAAAGTGATCAATTTCAAGGATGTTCACGTTCACGAAGCGCTGCTGGAAATGACCGGCGGGATCGGACCTGACGCCGTTATCGATGCGGTGGGCATGGAAAGCCATGGCTTCGCCCTGGACAGTGTTTATGACGGCGTCAAGCAGGCCCTCATGCTCGCCACGGACCGCCCCCACGCGCTACGCGACGCCCTGCGGGCCTGCCGCAAAGGGGGACGAGTATCCATCCCGGGTGTGTATGGCGGTATCGTCGACAAATTCCCGATTGGCGCCCTGATGCAGAAAGGACTGACGGTGAAAACCGGACAGACCCATGTGCACAAATATCTGCCCAAACTGCTTGAGATGATCGGGGAGAAGAAAATCGATACGACCTTCCTGATCAGCCATCATATGAGCCTTGAAGACGCGCCGGAAGGATACCGGCTCTTCCTGGAGGAGCAGAACAGCACTACCAAGGTGGTTTTGAAACCGGAATGGGAAAAGCAGCGGGCAAACTGATGCACAGTGCGATATCCGGCACGCGGAACGCATCTGTCTGTCCCGCGTGCCGGGCATCTGCTGCTCAGGCGCGGGATGCAACGCCGGTCTGACTGGAAATCCTCGAAAGCGCGGCACCCGCTGATCCATCACCATCGGCCAGGGCCACATCGCCCAGTGACAGAATACCCACCAGCCGCTTGTCCCGGTTCAGCACGGGCAAGCGGCGTACCTGCAGCTCGCCCAGATTCTGGCAGACATCGCCTGTGTCATCATCCTCGTAACAGTATTTGACACTGTCGCTCATGACCTGGGAGACCGGGGTGTCCGGCCCCATGCCACTCGCTACGGCCCGCACCGCTATGTCCCGGTCCGTGATCATTCCAACAAGACCGTCACCTTCGGCAACCGGCAGGCACCCGGTGTCGATTTCGCTCATGAGGCGAGCGGCCTCCTGGATGGTATGGTCCGGGTTGGTCATGCGGACATCGCGTGTCATTACATCGCTGACTCTCATCTGATCCTCCTTGGTTCACCCAACCCCGGTGGCCAACCGGCCAGCCTTGTCCTTGTTCCCTTGCAGCACCATCGCGGAACCATCGCGGCGGGTGCCGGTTGGTCTGCCCCCGACCGAAGCCTTCGTCAGGCTGTATGAAAGGAAGGAGCGTCCCATGCCCGCCAAATCGAAGAACCAGCAGCAAGCCGCCGGAGCGGCGCTCAGCGCCAAACGCGGCGACACCAAGAAAAGCGACCTCAAGGGTGCGTCCAGGGAGATGTACGAGTCCATGAGCAAGGACGAGCTTGAAGACATGGCTTCCACCCCGCGCAAGGGTAAGCCGACAAAGAAAAAGTCCTCATGACGGAGCAACGTGTGCTGATCCGGACCGACATGAGCAGCCAGCCCGCAGGTTAGTGATGTCCATATTTATCAAAGTGCTCGGCGTGATATTCCTGCTTGCAGGGCTGGCATTGTCCTGGTCGCCCATCCCTGTGGGGATCCTGCTCATACCGCTCGGTGCCGCAATGATCGTGGCCACCTCCAGCCACGCCAAGAAATGGCTCCACCACCTGCGCGTCAATAATCCGAAGCTTGATCGCTGGCTGTGCAAGATGGAGGGCAAGGTGCCTGAACGCATTGCCCGCCCTCTCCATGAAACCGATGCCAACAACGACAACCGTTAGCAGCAACGAACATGGAACAAAGCGTCTCCTGACTTGTTGGCCGCACCGACGCCAGATTTTCAGACGGCTTGTTCAGGATATTGACATGTTTAGGTTTTCTTCACTTCTCATTGACGACCGGACCGCGCCGGAGGGTGCGCGATGAGCAGGAAATTGTCCCGGCTGGTGCTTGTATCCAACCGCGTGCCTGTCGGGGAGACAACGCCCGGCGGTCTGGCCGTCGCGTTGAAAGACGCCCTGTCCACCCGGCAGGTCCTGTGGTTCGGCTGGAGCGGCGGACTGACGGACAAGACGGGCGCTGGCCTGACCTCCATCCGGCGCGGCAATGTCGAATATGCCGTCACCGATCTCACCACGGACGAGTATGAAGGTTACTACGCCGGGTACGCGAACAAAGCCCTGTGGCCCAGCTTCCACTACCGGCTCGATCTGGCCGAATATCAACCCGACGAGTTCGCCACCTACATGGCGGTGAATGCCCGCTTCGCCCGCGAATTGTTCGAGCGGATCTCGCCCAGCGACCAGATATGGATACATGACTATCACCTCATCCCGCTGGCAGCCGAGCTACGCAAGTTTGGCGTGACCAATCCGATCGGATTCTTCTCTCACATTCCCTTTCCCTCACCGGAAATCTTCCGTGCCATACCCCAGCACGCCGCGCTGGCGAGCGGGCTGATGGCATGCGACCTGGTAGGCTTTCAATCGGACCGGGACCGCAGCAACTTTGAGCGCTATGCGGCAGAACAGGCCGCCATGTCGGCCCTGCCGGCGAACGCCCCGCAAACAGGCGGCAGCCGAATGAGGGCTATGGCCTTCCCGATAGGTATCGATGCGGTCGGGTTTGCGAAAGAAGCTGAAACCAGCGCCGGGTGCGCGCCCGCCGCACTGGTGGGGGCTGGCAAGTGCCTGATCCTGGGCGTGGACCGTATGGACTATTCCAAGGGCCTCGTTGAACGGGTGACGGCCATAGAGACGCTGCTCGACAGCCGGCCTGATCTGTGTGAGCGGGTAAGCTATATTCAGGTCACACCGCCCAGCCGCGGAGAGGTGGACGCCTACGCCCAGCTGCGCATCGAGCTGGAGACCTGCATCGGCCATGTCAACGGCCGCTTCACTACGCTGGACTGGGCGCCTGTGCGCTATCTGGCACAAGGACTGCCACGAAACGAGCTCGCGGGCCTTTACCGCGACGCAGCAGTAGGCCTCGTCACCCCGTTGCGCGATGGCATGAACCTCGTGGCCAAGGAATTTGTAGCCGCGCAAGACCCCCGCAATCCCGGCGTTCTGGTGCTCTCCGAATTCGCTGGCGTGGCAGAACAGCTGCCGGAAGCCCTGATCATCAATCCCCATGATCCTGCCCAGCAGGCGCGTGCCATTGAGCATGCGCTGGCCATGCCCCTGCCTGAGCGACAGGAACGCCATGCAGCCATGATGGACACGCTAAACCGCTATGATGCCTCGTGGTGGTGTGGCGCATTCCTGCAAGAGCTGGCAGTGGCCACGTCAAGGAGTTCCGCGGTTCAGGCCGGGGCCGCCCACGCACACAATGAGCCACTGACGGCGCCGCAGATTGCGGCCGGTGCGCTGGCGGTGGCCGGGTGCCGTTTGTCGGGAAGCTAGAAAGCCCGGAGCCATCTACCGGAACAACAACGCGCGCCCGCTGTTGGAAAGCTTCCACTCGCTATAACGCCAAGGAGGCCCCGATGAAAATCCGGCTGAAACCCCTCTCACAGCAAACCATCGTCATTACCGGCGGCAGTTCCGGCATCGGGCTGTGCACGGCCCGGCTGGCCGCAGAAGAAGGCGCGCGCGTCGTCATCATCTCACGCAATGAAGAGGCTCTGACCAGTGTTGTGGAGCAGATCAAGGCCAGCGGCGGCGAGGCTGACTACATCGTCGCCGATGTCGGCGATCGTGATGCCATGCGTGATGCGGTCGATACGGTAATCGAGCGCCATGGCGGCTTTGACACCTGGGTCAACAATGCCGGCGTCGGGATCTATGCCACGCTGGAAGAGACCAGCGACGAGGATCACCATCGCATCTTTCAGACCAATTACTGGGGCGTGGTCTATGGATCTCTGGAAGCCCTGCGCCATCTCAAGGAGCGCGGCGGCGCGCTGATCAATATCGGGTCCATTTCTTCAGAAATGCCGGCCCCCATACTCAGCGCCTACACGGCCTCGAAATTTGCCGTGAAGGGATTTACCGACTCCCTCCGGCTCGAACTCATGCACGAGAAGGCCCCAGTGGCCGTCACGCTGATAAAGCCGAGCGGCATTCACACACCGTTCGGCGAGCATGCGAAAAACTACATGACCGCCCGCTCGCAGGTTCCGCCGCCCGTCTACCATCCCAAACTCGTTGCCAAGGCCATCCTGCACTGCGCCGAGCACCCGACCCGCGACGTGCTGGTAGGTGCCTCCGGCTTTGCCCAGACGATGATGGCAAAATTCATGCCCGGTCTCTCCGACCGGCTGTTCTCCTGGGCCTTCTACAAGACCGCCCTGGACGAGAACTTGCCCAAGCGCAATGCACCGGGCCTGCACAATCCCGGCTCTGACGGCAAGGAGCTCGGTGATCAGGACGACCCGATCCTCGAGGTCAGCCCCTACACCGCCGCGCAGCTGCACCCCAAAGCCACGTTTGCGATCGGTGCGGGCATTGCGGCGCTGGCAGCGGCCCTTGTCATCAAGCGCAAGGAAGTCGGCAAGCTGGTGAAGGCCTAGCGCCCTAGGATTTCTCCTCGTCAGCCTCCTGATCCTTGCCATTCCTGTCGATGCTGGTGAGGAGCAGGAGGCTGGCAAAATTGATCAGCGATAGCACCAGCGCGATGCTGATCCGGCCAAATCCTACCGCGACGCCGATAGCGCCTGCATTCCAGATGGTCGCGGCTGTCACCAGGCCGTGCACTGAACCATTGTGCTTCAGGATGGCGCCGCCACCGATAAATCCAATGCCCGTGATGACGCCCTGCAGGACCCGGGCGCGTGCCTCGACTTCACTCGCATCCGCAGTAGCAATTACTAGCGCGAAGCCGCAGGCAGCCATCGCCACCACCGGCAGGGTACGAAATCCGGTGTTGTGAGGGCCGTGGCCCCGCTCCCAGGCGATCGGCAGGGTGAGAAGAAAGGCCAGCAATACCTTCAACAGGTCAATGCCCAGACGTTCCATGTCAGGAACGATCTCCTGCAATAACTCCATACCGTCCTTACGCCTCCACCGGATCGCCTCAGAATAACGCCCTTGAAACCTGACAGACCGGGTTCGGTTCCGCGCGGAACAAGACGGGCAATCTGATGTTTTGGCCTCGGCTTTAAGAGCAGCGTCGGGAGGACCCCATGAAAGAAGCAGGCGAGACATCGGCTCTCAGGCCGTTGCATTGGCCCGCCGGCGTGCTTGGATTCGCGCTCGGGGGCTTTTTCGATGGCATCGTGCTGCACCAGATACTGCAATGGCACCACCTGCTTAGTGGACTGGACACAGGCCGGGGCGGATTGCGGTTTCAGATACTCGCCGATGGCGTGTTCCATGCGTTGATGTATGCCGTGGCGTTGGCAGGACTGGTCTGGCTTTGGCGGACGCGGAGCGCCCTTCACCGTCCGGGCGCGGGGCGCCGGTTACTCGCTGCCATGCTGGCCGGTTTTGGCGTCTGGCACGTTGTCGATACGCTTCTGTCTCACTGGATTCTCGGCATACACCGCATCCGCATGGACGCGCCCGATCCGCTGTTCTGGGACGTGATATGGCTTGCCCTGTTCGGGCTCTTGCCAATGGTGGCCAGCGTCCTTCTGTGGCGCCGCGGTACGCCATCTCGAACCGGGCCGCTGACGGCGATGCTACTGGCCGGCGGAACCGTACTGGCAGGGATTGGCTCAAGCCTGCCACCGCGCGGACAGAACGGCGTTTCGGTGGTGTTCGCGCCAGGCACCAGTCAGGCCGATATATTCACGGCTGCTGCCCTGCTGGACGCTAGGGTGGTCGGAGCCGATCCGACGGGAACGGTCTGGACCTTTCACCTTCCCGGAGAGCGCTCCCCCTTCACGCTGTACCGCCACGGCGCGATTTTTGTCGGAGGTGCGGGGCCGGCAGCCTGCCTGAGCTGGGCCGAGCTGCCGCCAGCAGACAATATAACCTAAATTATCGGAACGCAGGCATGTCTCAGACGTAAGTTCGGTGGGCGGAATGAACCGAATCTGAACGAGGCATTTCACCGAAGGAAGGGTGGCCGTCCCCTCATGGAACACGCATCCGGGTTGCAATCAGAAATACTCGATCTCCTGCCATCACTCAAAGCGTTCGCCTTCTCTCTGGCGCGTGACAGCAGTGATGCCGACGATCTGGTACAGGAGACACTCGCCAAGGCCCTGACCAATATCGACCGTTTCGAGCCGGGCACCAATTTACGCGCCTGGCTTTTCACCATATTGCGGAACACCTTTTACAATGCGCATCACCGCCGCGTCCGTGAACCGGCCATGCCGGTCGAGGACATGCCCGCTTCCCGGTGCAAGCCGGAACAGGAATGGTGCCTCAAGCTGAAAGATGTCCACGAGGCGATCGCCAAACTGCCCATCCAGCAGCGCGAGGCGCTGATGCTCGTCGGCGGGGCGGGATTCAGCTACATCGAAGCGGCTGAAGTGCTGGGCTGCGCCGTGGGAACTATCAAGAGCCGCGTCAATCGCGGCCGGATGCAGCTGCTGGCCCTGCTCGACTGCGAAACCGAGCTTGAGTTTCTCGAAGAGAAAGCGAGCTAGCTCTTACCGTCTTCCGGATCGGGTTTGGCCCGGAGCGCGGCACGCTGGCGGTCTAGCGCCTGCGCAAGCTTACGTACCTCCTCGGGCATATCACCTTTGCCGTAAGCGGCATAAAGCTCGCGCAGCTGCCGGTCCAGCTGCTCTGCCTTCGCGATGTCGTCCTGCTTGTCCGAACCTGCACCGCGAGACGCAGGGGAACCATTTGATTTTTCTGTATCCATACTCGTAGCGCTTTTGCGGGGTAATAAGTTTTGTTACGCAACCTAGTTCCGTATGGATCACACAAATCAGATTTTTGAACTACTGACAATGTTAGCCGATGGGCTTTGCAAAAACCTGGCGGAGGCAACCGGCCAGAGCAACGGGGCTGAGCGGCTTCCTGACCAGGAAGGTCCCTGTATCGGCGCAAAACTCGCTATGCTGGCCTGGCCGGGAGGTCACAAGCACCACTGGTACGCTCAACGCCTGGCGGATATGGTTCACCGCGCTGGCGCCGGTTTCCTCACCATCCAGCTCCGCGTCGGTGATGACCAGATCCGGCAGGGAAGATGATGCAGAGGCAATCACCTCGCGCGGCGAGCTGAACGGACCGACCGGCTCAAAACCCAGCTCCTCCACCAGATCATGGAGCTGCTGCGCCATCACGACATCCGGTGCGAAAATCAGAACTCTGCGCGACCAGCCAAACCCGGTCAGAACATGTGCGCGGCCGATAGCGGCTTCGAGCTCGCGTTCAGACACGCCCGTAATTTCGGCCGCCTCCCGGAGCGAGAATCCCTCAAAGACGCACAGCAGCAGCGCCGCGCGGTCTATGGGACAAAGCTTGGCAAGCAGATAATCGAGCCTGTTGGTGGGGGTAAAGCCCGGCCGATCAACGGGTATCCAGCATTTGTGCAGCGCCTTGAATAGCTGGATACGAGCCGAAGCGTGATTGCGTCTGTCCGAAGGCATTAATTGCCTCAGCGCGTCCACCAGCAATTCATCGGCTTCGTCAGCATCGAGACTAAGAAACCTGGCGTATCGGCGGACCGAGCCAAGTTGAACTGTAATTTCACCATCCATGTTTGAGGGGCCTTTGTTGCGTGTTTGCCCGCAATCCCTCTGATTGAGCAAGTTAATACATTGGAGGCTGCGCGGCTAGCTCAAAACAGTCGGAACGTTTTTCGTTGAAACAAATCGGGCACCAATCGGTTGATTAATAACGCCGATAGCATAAGGCCTGTTCTGCATGGCAAAATCTCCCACTACCGTGGACCAGTTGAGGCACGACATCGACCGGGGCCGCACGCATGACAAGGTCGATTTTCCTGACCCCGCGGCCGCGCCTCTGGGTGCCGATGAAGAAGCCGCCGGCACGCAGGTGACGCCCTCACAAGCCAGGCAAGCACGCCGGGATGAGGCTGGCCGGCCGGCCGGCAAGGCCGGAGCGCCCGGACTGGAAAGCAATCCACGCAAGGCCAACCTCTTCCTCCTGCTCGGCGCCGCCCTCGCCGGCACTCTGGCGCTCCTCGCTCTGGTCACATGACCGGCCTCCAAAGGTAAGTGCATGGACGCCCGCACGGGTTTCCGGCGGGCGTCCCTGATCACGCTGGACCGCAGAGGCTCAGTGCCTAGGCGGCCTGCTTGTTCACCTGGCTTTCCGCCAGCTTCGTCAGCTTCTTGTCGGTGTTTTTCTCCTCCTCGAGCGTTTCCTCGAGAAGCTTGCGGCTGTCTTCATGACCAAGCTCGCTCGCCCATTGGCACAACGTACCGTAGCGGGCGATCTCATAATGCTCGACCGCCTGGGCACCGGCGAGCAGCGCGGCAGTCAGCACATCCTTGTCCTTGATCTCGTCCATCAGCTCCTCGGCCTCGTCGATAATGCCCTCGATGGCCGGGCACTCCTCGCCTTCAGCTTTTTTCCCCAGCTGTTCGAAAACCTTCTCGAGGCGGCGGACCTGCTCCTCGGTTTCCGTCTTGTGCGTTTCGAACGCAGCCTTCAGGTCAGTGTTGTCGACCTTTTCGGCCATCTTCGGCAGCGCATTCACGATGCGCTTTTCGGCGTAATAAATGTCGCGAAGCCCATGGATGAAAAGGTCTTCTTTTGTCTTGATGCTCATTTTGCGGCTCTCCCTGCTGGGTGGTTGGAGGCCGGTGAACAATGCGGGCAGGCAATGGTTCCAACGCACGTCACGCAAGATCAGGCGCGTGTGACAGCTCACTGAAAAAATGCCGGAACGCACGGAACAATGAGGCCGGCCAACGATTTCCCGTTCAGCGAGCCGGCTTCCCCTCCCCGCGCCGGCCGCTTTGCCCGGCTCCCCCGCTATGGCCGGGATTTCGCCCGGACCCCGCATTGCTCCGGGCAGCCGCCGGAGGCAGTGGCCAGCTTACCCCGCCCAAACAGCCACTGCATCCGGCGGCATTTTTTTGCCCGTTGAGAAGAATGATCAGCGCAGCTGAAATATCAGCCGGTAGGGGCTGAGCGTAGCTGGTATATCGCCGCCGGCCGGGATCGCGCCGGATTCTTCCCGCCACTGCTGCTCTATCAGACGGCGCAGCGCCATGGCGCTGGTCATCAGCACGAGATGGCGGGCCGGGCAGCGCGCCGGCCCGGCGCTGAACGGAAATACCCCTCTCTGGTCTACGGTCTGCCCGTCCTGCCAGATGTCCGGGGTGAAGCGATGCGCAATATCCCCGGCGGAGGGGCCGCGATGGAAAAACGGAGCGAAAATGATAACGCCGGAGCCCTTGGCAATGGCGCACCCGTTAAGGTCGGCATTCTCGCTTGTCTGGCGCAATATGGCGGGCGTCGTCGGCCAGAGCCGCAGCGACTCCATCATGCAGGCCCGCATAAAGCCCAGATTTTCGGTGGCGCGCTCCTTCCGGGCGCGCTCATAAGCCTCCGGATCGGCACAAAGCAATGCCAGCGTCCGGAAAACTGCCATCCCCGCAGGATCATAGGCGAACAGCCAGTGCGCAACCTGATGAGCGGGCGCATCGCCGGGTGAAGCCGATGCGGCAACGCGGCTGGCGAGCGATCCGGGTTCCGCGCGCTCCAGATGCGTGTCCAATCGCGCGTAAAAAGCTTTCAGGAGGCGCTTTCTGCGCGGACGAAGAAAGGCCCAGTTGGCCGCCTTTCTCAATCCGGCGAGCTGGCGGGTGAGTGTCTTATCGTCACGCGCGCCCTCCCCCAGAACTACCCGGCGGACAACACGAAACCAGGCCTCCGAAAACGTGTCCCAGTCGAGCTGGCCGTCCGGAGGCAGCAACAAGGGTCCCAACTCGTCATCGATGATGGTTTCAAATGCGGCCGCGCAAGGGTGGGACACCTCCTCGGAGGCGAGTACCTGTTCATTGAAGCTACGGCGGTCACAACGCTCGGCGCCGCGCGAAGCCAGCGAAACTCCGGGTTCGAAATGCGCGAGCGCCGATTGCTTGTCGTCGCTTGCCGCCATGAACGGCGTGGACGTGTTGTCCAGTACCTCCATCGCGTCCTCAGGTGACAGAATAACCACCCGGGGCCGGCCGGGCAGCTTCAGCTGCAAGGGCCGGTTCCCGTAGGTCGAGCGCAGCCGGGTCAGCGTGCGTACGGCACGCGCATCCGTGTCCATGCGGTCGGCGAGCGCGAGCACGCTTCTGCGCCGGATCAGTACGCCCTTGCCCAAGGTCGGCAAGGCAACGTGCAGAGCAAAGGCGAGCGTATCGCCTGCGGTTGCGCGCGAGGGTCCTCTCTGTGCCATGCTTCACCGGCTCGCAGGCAGATCGCTTGCATCACGTCCGAGATAAGCCAGCGTCAATGTGGGCAGATTGTCCTTCACCCATGCCGCCATGGCCTCTTCCTGCGCGAGGATTTTGCGGCAGGCGACGACGATTTCGGCTTCGCCCGCCGCCTCCGCGGTGGCGACAAGTACGGTGTAGGAGGCCACTTCCAGGTTCTCGAAAGCGTGCGACGCCAGAGCCCAGTTCATGATTTCGTCATCGGCAAACATGCCGCTGATCGCCTGGCCCTTGGCCAGCAGCTTTGAACCAGCATCCTTGAACGAAGAGGGATCCTCGCC
This sequence comes from Glycocaulis sp., assembly GCF_050485565.1. Taxonomy (GTDB): domain Bacteria; phylum Pseudomonadota; class Alphaproteobacteria; order Caulobacterales; family Maricaulaceae; genus Glycocaulis. The sequence continues at coordinate 95,342 of NZ_JBJHBQ010000007.1, forward strand.
AAGAGATTCCAGACAACCGCGCACGATCTCTGCCTGATTTTTCGTTTCCTGAAGGTGCTCGCGCACTCGCGCCTCGAACTGCGGATAGTGTTTCACGCGATCAAGGTGTCCCTTCAGCATGGTTTCGGCCTGTTCTTCCATGGCGTGCGCATCGCGCAACCATTGCACCAGCCGCTCTCTGGCCTGGGTCATTGGGCAATCTCCTTGCTATCTCAAAGTTGCTAGTTTGCGTCGAGGGCGCTTGCCCTCTCGGCCGAGCTGCGAATATCTGCCAACCGGCTCTCGGCATAGTCGCGCATGGGCTGGCGCCCTGGGGTTCCGGCATACGCCTCGTACAAGGCAAGTTCCGCCTCGTGGGCCTCGCGCATCTGCTGCACGAAGGACGCGTCGAACTGACCGTCCGGCACATCCCGGAGCTGCTCCAGCCGCCGCTCGATCATCTGTCCGGCCTGGGTGGCGCTCCATGCGGCACTGCCCGGTGCCTCGGGACTGCCCGTGCGCGACTGGCTTCCAGGCGCGTCTTGTGTGGCCTCCCGGGCACGCAGGACATTGCGGTCGCTTACCGTGCCGGGGCCTTCGGCGCTCGCGTCGGGGTGGTGGGTCTGCAGACGCTCCAAGGCATCTGCTTCGATCGCGGACGCATTGGCAGCACGTGTCAGGGCGAGCGCTTCCTGGCGCTGATCTGCCACCATCTGCTCGGCGAAAGCCCGGATTTCCGCTGCTTCGGCAAGCTCTGCTGCCATCTGTCCGGCTTCGATCTTGAATACCACCCAAAGAGCGGCCTCGGTCGCAAACTGGTTGGACCGCAACCCCTCCTCTTCCACAAGAACCGGATCAGAGGCTGACGGCTCCATGCGGGCAGCAGGGGTAGCGACAATGATGGCCGCGGCAAATATACCCTTGTGGAACGTCTTCATGTCGGCCTCCGGCTGATTGCTTACAGGCCACGCCAACCGGCCCCGGTGCGAATTGTTCCTACCATTGGCGCTTATCCGGCGAAGGCGGATCGGAAGGACGCGGCATGCGCCGCTGCCGGCGCAATGCTCCTCCACGCCCGAGAGCAAAAATGACGATCACGGCAACAACCGCCGCAGTAATCAACGCGATCCAGATCATATCCATGGTCCTGCTCCTCGTTTCGTCCGCCTTAAGCAGGCGGGCGAATGGAACAAAGAAGCCGACGATTGGTTCCAAGGTCAGAGGTCGGCGCAGAAACCAGCTGGAAGGCGTGCATGATCAAGAGAGTATTCGGTGACAGACCCCCGCCTCCACTGCCGTGGTGGCGTGTTGAGGCTGCCGGCATCGGCGTTATCGCGGCGCTTGGCCTGCCCATGATTATCGACCAGTTCTTTCACGCCATGAATGTGTTTCCACCGACGCGTGCGCTCATCGTAGAGGCTGGCGACCATGTCCTCGCCTTCTCATACCGGCTGCTGGCATTGCTCTTCGGCGCATTTCTGGCCGCTCGTATCGGCCCGCCTGGCGTTTACCGGACCGCGCTTGCCATGGGACTCATCGTTCTTCTGGCCAACGCGCTGGCCGTGATCTCCATCCGTCCAGAAGGTCCGGCATGGCACCTCATCGCCATGGTTATCGTGACGCTCCCGGCAGCTCTGCTGGGTGCCTGGCTTGCCTATATCCGGCAGCGTCACCGCCGCGTGGTGTGACGCCGGTTTCACGCTGCAATCACCGCGTTTCGACCTAAGGTGTTTGGGGCGCAGGTTGAATGTGTTTGCACATTGAGCAACTGACGCCCCGAACGTTGCAGCCCTTGCCGACTGCCTCATGAACGCCCCCTTTGAGAGTGAGAGTGCGGACCGGTTTGGCGTGAGGGGTTGGAAGCCGAGGGAGAGGCCTTCGGCGCCCGTCGCGGAGAACCGCGATGTCCAGACAGAACCGCAGGGCCGACGCCGGACGCGACCGGACGAACCTCTATTCCGAGATCACCGACAGGATCATCGCCGAGCTGGAGGCGGAGCGCGTGCCTTGGGTCCAGCCATGGGGCATGGCCGCAGCGAAAGCGCCGCTCGCCATGCCGAAGAACGCCGCGACCGGCCGGCACTATTCGGGGATCAACGTGCTTCTGCTCTGGGGCGCGGTCATCGAGCGGGGTTTTTCCGGCCAGAGCTGGCTCACCTTCCGCCAGGCGCTGTCGCTTGGTGGCAATTTCCGCAAGGGCGAGCGCGGGACGACCGTCGTCTATGCCAACCGCTTCGTGCCGGAGGATGAGAAGCGACACGCCGCTGAGACCGGCGAGGACGCGCAGGCCATCCCCTTCCTGAAGCGCTTCACGGTCTTCAACACCGATCAGTGCGAGGGCCTGCCGGAGGATGTCGCCACATCCGCGCCGCCGATTCCGGAGGGGCTGATAGAGCCCACTGTCGAGGCGCTGATCGAGGCCACCGGCATCGACTTCCGCGTCGGCGGCAATCGGGCCTTCTATGTGCCCGCCCACGACTATGTGCAGGTGCCGCCGCCGCAGGCCTATTTCGAGCCGGTCAACTGGCACCGCACGGCGCTGCACGAACTCGGACACGCGACGGGCCATGTATCACGGCTCAACCGCGATATGACCGGCTCCTTCGGCTCGAAGACATACGCCTTCGAGGAGCTGATCGCGGAGATCAGCGCCGCCTTCTGCTGGACGTCGACATACATACCGTCACGGTCCGTGACCTTGTACTTTTTTGCCTTTGGTTTCAGTGACTTAAGAGCCGCGTCGGTGAGCATGGGCATCCTCCGGAAGGGGCATTTTCCAACCCCGAGGGCCCAAAAATACCGTCACCCGGATTTTTACCCTGCTCAGTCCAATTTTCCGTTTACATACAATTGGGTAGCGGAGAAAAAATACCGTCAGAGCCTCGTTCGACCCTGACGGTATGAGAGATTTCCGCTTATCGCAACATTGGGCGATACCGTCACCCGACCCGTCAGCTCACTCGCTAGGCCGACGAAAGTTCGCGATAGGTCACGAGAGAAAAAATAATTATTTTCAGCGAGTTACGTCGAATTCTGGCACATTTTCGGGTGGCTCCCGGCGGCGCCTGAATCACTCCCACTCAATCGTTCCCGGCGGCTTGCTGGTCACGTCATAGACCACGCGGTTTACGCCGCGCACTTCATTGATGATGCGCGTGGCGACGCGCCCCAGAAAGTCGTGATCGAAGGGGAAATAGTCCGCCGTCATGCCGTCAACGCTCGTCACGGCGCGTAAGGCAAGCACACTGTCATAGGTGCGCTCATCGCCCATCACGCCGACGGTGCGAACGGGCAGCAGCACGGCAAAAGCCTGCCAGATCACGTCGTAGAGACCTTCCTTCTTGATCTCCTCGATATAGATGCGGTCGGCGGCGCGCAGGATATCGGCCTTTTCCTTCGTGACGGCGCCCGGAATACGGATGCCAAGGCCCGGACCGGGGAAGGGATGGCGGCCGACGAAAGCTTCGGGCAGGCCAAGCTCGCGCCCCAGCGCCCTCACCTCGTCCTTGAAGAGCTCGCGAAGCGGCTCCACCAGTTTCATGTTCATGCGCGCGGGCAGGCCGCCGACATTATGGTGGGACTTGATGGTGACGGACGGCCCGCCATCAAAGCTGACGCTCTCGATCACGTCCGGATAGAGCGTGCCCTGGGCCAGGAAATCGGCGCCGCCGGCGAGCTTTGCCTTCTCTTCGAACACATCGATGAAGAGCTTGCCGATGGTCTTGCGCTTGGCTTCCGGGTCATCGATGCCGGAAAGCGCGGAGAGGAAGCGTTCGCCCTCATCGGCGGCGACCAGCGGGATATTGTAATGCTCGCGGAAGAGGGTGACGACCTCTTCGGCCTCGCCATGGCGCATCAGGCCGGTATCGACGAAGACGCAAGTTAGCTGATCGCCAATCGCCTCATGGATCAGCACGGCGGCAACAGCCGAATCCACCCCGCCCGATAGCCCGCAGATCACCCGGCCGGAACCCACCTGTTCGCGGATGCGGGCAATCGCCTCATCCTTGAAGGCGGCCATAGTCCAGTCGCCCTTCATCCCCGCAATACCGTGCGTGAAGTTCTTCAGGAGCAGCGCGCCGCGCGGCGTGTGGACCACTTCGGGGTGGAACTGCACGCCATAGAACTGGCGCGCCTCGTCCGCTATGGCGGCAAAGGGCGCGCCGGGGCTGGTGGCGATGACATGAAAGCCTTCGGGCGCGGCCATCACGCGGTCGCCATGGCTCATCCACACGCGCTCGGTATCGCCCACCTCGCCGAGGCCCTTGAGGAGCGGGCTTTCGGCGACGATCTGGATGTCGGCGCGGCCAAACTCGCGATGGTCGGATGTCTCCACCCGCCCGCCAAGCTGCGCGCACATGGTCTGCTCGCCATAGCAGATGCCCAGAACCGGCACGCCTGCCTCGAAGATGTAGGGGTCGGCGCGCGGGCTGTCCTCCCAGCTGGTCGAGTGCGGGGAGCCGGAGAGGATGATGGCCCTGGGGCCGTAATCCTTCACGAAATCCGCAGTGGCGCGGTTATAGGGGTGGACCTCGCAATAGACGCCGCTCTCGCGCAGGCGCCGTGCGATAAGCTGGGTCACCTGACTGCCGAAATCGACAATCAGGGCGCGTTCGTGTTCGGCAGGTATATCCATGCGCAGCGATTAGCCGAGATTCTTGTCCATGGCGAGGGGGGAAGTGGGTTCAATTTGACTCTCATATAATTTCTTACTTATATAAGTTATATCGAAATCATGGGAGACAGGCATGCACATCGACATTGCAGCGGCCATCGGGGCCACGGCCCGCGAGGTGCGCAATCTGGAGCGGGACGGCAAACCCGCCGTAGCGATTGTGGCGAGCCGCACCTACCCCACCAGTATCGAGGATTTGTGGGAGGCGGTGACCACGAAAGAGCGCCTCGCGCGCTGGTTCTCGCCCGTGTCGGGTGAATTCCGGCCCGGCGGGCGGTTCCAGATCGAGAATAATGCGGCTGGCGAAATTAGCGTCTGCGAGCCGCCGCGCACGCTGGACATCACCTGGGAATTCTCCGAACAGATCAGCTGGGTAAGCGTGCGGCTCTACACGGCAGGCAATGGCCATGCGCGCCTGGAACTGACCCATCTCTACGTGGTCGATCCCGACTGGGAAGAAAAATACGGCCCCGGCGCGGGCGGTGTCGGCTGGGATCTGGGGCTTGCAGGGCTGGCGCTGCATGTCAGCGGCGAGGTGACGGCCCCGGTGGAAGCAAGTGGCGAATGGTTCGCCTCGCAGAATTATCGCGATCTGGTCGATGCCACCGCCAAAGCCTGGGGCGAGGCACATGCCGCCTCTGGCGCGCCGGCAGACGAGGCCCACGCGGCGGCGGCCCGCACCGCCGCCTTCTTCAAGGGGGAGGAGCAATAGCCCCATGCACGCCTTTGACGTATTGGGAGACCCGGTGCGCCGGCGCATACTGGAATTGCTGGCCGAAAACGAGCTGCGCTCGGGCGAGATCGTGGAGGTGATCCATTCAGAATTCGGGATCAGTCAGGCCGGTGTCTCCCAGCATCTCAAAGTCCTGCGCGATGCGGGCTTTGCCACCTCCCGCGTGGACGGGCCGCGCCGCATCTACACGCTCGAACCCGCTCCCCTGCAGCAAATCGATGACTGGCTCTCCCGCTTCAAGGGCTTCTGGACGCACAAGCTCGAAGCCCTCGCCACCGAAGTGGCAAGGGGGAAGAAGGAACGCGGGGAGTGAGGCTCAGGCGGCGTGAATTTTCTTGCAGACTTGACGCATTGCCCGGCATGCCCCGATCATCGGGGCGCGTCTGTCACGCAGGTTCGCGCTATTGCGCGGCGATTCCCAGACGGGCGCCCAGGCTTGTGATTGATGGCTCGTAGCCTTGATCCGGCATCCGGCGTGCCTCGCGCCGTCCTCCAAGCCAAGCTGCGTCCGCGAGGACGCGCAATCATCGGAATGGAGGTAGCAATGACCCATTGCAATCTGACCATCGCAGCATCAGCCGCCGTGGCCGCCATGCTGTCTGCGCCTTTAGTGGCGGCGCAGGAGGATCATGTACTGATCCAGAGTGATGCGTTCGAGTATGCAGCAGGCCCCGGCTCAATGGCCGAGGGTGCTGAGTACGCCATACTCTACGGCGATCCCGCAGCCGAAGGCGTGTTCGCCATGCGGCTGAGGCTGCCTGACGGCTTTTACATCGCGCCCCACCATCACGGCCAGCCGGAAATCGTCACGGTGATATCAGGACGGTTTCTGATCGGCATGGGCGAGGACCCGGACCCCGAAGCGGCTACCGCGTTGGAGCCGGGCGGCTTCTTCGCCTATCCGCCGGGCATGATCCACTACGCCTATACCGAGGGCGAGACGGTGGTTCAGCTCAACAGCACCGGCCCGTGGACCATCACCTATGTCAATGAGGAAGATGACCCGCGCCGGTAGGGCGGCGGTCTGTATTCCTGGAACCGGGACAGGCAGCGCGCCGAATAAGTGGAACTGGGCGCCTGCCCTACCCCGCCTTCTCCAGTCCGCACACGTAAAATCCGTCCGTGCCCGTGCGGGCGGGGGTGAGCTGGAGTGCGCCGTGCGCGCCCGCGCAGGCGGCAAGGGTTAGCGCGCCTTCTTCGGTGAGCTGGCCGGAGGCGGACAACGCGTCCATCACCGGCACGGCACGAAAATCAGGATTGGTGCTCAGGAACGCGTCGACCCGGTCGCCGTTTTCTTCCGGCAGGACAGAGCAGGTCACATAGACCATGCGCCCGCCGGGACGCACGTATTTTGCGGCCTTGGCCAGCACCTCGTCCTGCTGGGTAATGCGCGTGGCGAGCGCCTTGTCCTTCAGACGCCATTTGGTGTCCGGCCTGCGTCGCCAGGTGCCGGAGCCTGTGCAGGGCGCGTCGATGAAGACCAGGTCCATCTTGCCCGCAAGATCACCCAAGGCTTCGGCTTCCTTGCCCGAACGCACCTGCACATTGCGCACGCCTGCCCGCTCCAGACGTGGCCAGATGGCGCGCAAACGCCGCCAGTCATAATCCCACGCATAGAGCTGGCCGGTATTGTTCATCAGCGCAGCCAGAGAGAGCGTCTTGCCGCCCGCACCGGCACAGAAATCGAGCACTTGCAGCCCTTCCACCGGCGCTGCGGCGATCGCGGCGATCTGGCTGCCAATGTCCTGCACCTCCACCCAGCCTTTCCCGTAAGCGGGGATGGCGTCAGCGGGCGGGGATTTGGCACGCGGATCATGGCCGGGAATGCGGATGGCCGTGGTGAGCAGCTCTGACGGATCGGCATTGATCTGGGCGCGTACGGCGCTAATCGCCTTTTCAGGATCGGCCTTGAGCGCATTGACGCGCAAATCCACCGGCGCACGGCCCGCCATGCTGGTCCCTTCCAGCGCCGCGTCCGCGCCAAATCCGCGCTCGAAGCTGGCTGAGAGCCACTCGGGGATTTCCGCGCGCGCATGCAGCGGCGCGTCGTCAGGCAGGGTGGCCAGCATGCCCGCACGCTCGGCATCGGTCAGGGGTTCAGGCGCATGCTCATCGCCCTCAAAGATCGCGGCGACCGCGTCAGGCCCCATATCCCATTCATGGGCGAGCGTGCCGAGCACCAGAGCGCGGGGGCTGTCAGCGCCCATCAGGTAAGAGACAGAACCCCGGCGCCGCAGACTGTCCAGCACGAGACCGGAAATCCACGCCCGGTCGCCAGAGCCCGCATAGCGGTTGGCCTTGCCCCAGTCGCGCATGGCTTCCTTGACCGGCTGATGCCGGTTCAGAATGGTATCAAGCACCTCGATGGCGGCGGCTATGCGCCCTGCGTCCCGCATGTGACTGTCTTTCTGAAAATAAACGCCCGAATTTCGTTCATAGCCCATCTGCAAGTCTGCTAGGCGTTAGGGATGCTGTTCGAACCGCCCTCTGACGCCCTGCTTTATGACGCCCTGATCGCCCGCGATGCACGATGGGACGGACGGGCCTATGTCGGCGTCATCACCACCGGGATATTCTGCCGCCTCACCTGCCCGGCCCGCAAACCCAGACGGGAGAATTGCCGCTTTTTCGAGAGCGCCGCCGCCTGCTTAGAAGCGAGCTTCCGCCCATGCAAGCGCTGCAAACCGCTGGAGCACGGCATGGAGCCGCTGGTCGCCAGCCTCTCGCAGGCGCTGCAGGCTGATCCCTCCCGCCGCTGGTCCGAGAGTGATCTGATCGCCATGGGTCACGACCCCTCTACCGTCCGCCGGGCATTCCGCAGACAGCTGGGCATTACCTTTCTTGAACTGGCGCGTCTGCGCCGGTTGCAGGAAGGCTTCACCAGCCTTGGTGAAGGCGAAAGCGTGATCGGCGCGCAGCTGGCCGCCAGCTATGAGTCCGCCAGCGGGTTTCGGGCCGCCCTTGCCCGCTTTCTGGGTCTGCCACCGGGCGCGTTCAGAGCGGATGCCCTTTTACAGGCTGCACCGGTTGAAACGCCGCTGGGTACGATGATCGCCGTGTGTGACGCTCATGGGCTGCACCTGCTGGAGTTCATGGATCGCAGGGCTCTGCCGCGCGAGTTGCAGCGTCTGGCGGCCACCAGTCCGGGCGGGTTGGGCTGCGGGCGCGTCGCGCTCCACGACCGGGTAGAGGACGAGCTGGCAGCCTATTTCGAAGGGACCAGCACGCGGTTCGACATCCCGCTGACCCTGCACGGCAGTCCGTTCGTCCGGGAGGTCTGGCGGGCGCTGCAGGATATCCCGAGAGGCGAAACGCGCAGCTATGGCGAGATCGCGAAAGCCATCGGGCACCCATCTGCCAGCCGCGCTGTCGCGCGCGCCAATGGGCAAAATCAGATCGCGCTGGTGATTCCCTGTCACCGGGTGATCGGCGCTGACGGTTCGCTCACCGGCTATGGGGGCGGCCTGCACCGGAAACGCGCCCTTCTCGACCTTGAACGCCTGCCACCCTCTCAACCATCCGGAGCCAGTACGACATGACGACCCAAGCCAGCATTTTCCGCGATCTGCACACATCGGCGCAACCGCTGGTGCTGTTCAATGCCTGGGATGCAGGCAGCGCTGCAGCCATCGCCGATAGCGGGGCGCGCGCCATCGCCACCAGCAGCTGGGCGGTCGCCGAAGCATCCGGTTACCGGGATGGCGAACAATTACCGTTCGACCGGCTGGTGGACTCTACGCGCCGCATCACGGCGTCGGTCAGCCTTCCGGTCAGCGTGGATGCCGAAACCGGCTATGGCACGACCGGCGAGGCGGTTGCGGCAAATGTGCTGACGCTTGTCCGGGAAGGCGCAGCCGGCATCAATCTTGAAGATCGCGACCGGTCAGGCTCCGGTCTGGCATCCATACAGGACGCCGCCGGACGGATCGCCGCCATCCGCAGCACCCTTCAAGCACAGGGACTCGATGTCTTCATCAATGCCCGGTGTGACGTCTTTTTCACCAGCGGCCCGGACACAGCCACATCTGAAACAGGCCGGCTGAAAGAAGCGGTGCAGCGGGCGCAAGCCTATCTGGCCGCCGGTGCGGACGGCATATTCCTGCCGGGCCTGTCCGACCCGGCGCTGGTAGCGCAGGCTGCGCAGGCGATACCGGCACCGCTCAACGTGATGGTCCGCTCACCGGACGCCATTGCCTCCCTTCGGGAAGCAGGTGTCCGGCGGATCAGCTTTGGCCCGGCCCCCTATATCGCAGCGATGGACGCGCTTCGTGGTGCGGCCCGCGACGCTTTTGCTGCCTGACCGGCCTCACCCTCAGTTCGGGCTGGGATAGTTGGGCGCTTCGCGGGTGATGGTCACGTCATGCACATGGCTTTCGCGAAGCCCGGCATTGGTGATGCGCACGAAGACGGCGTTCTTCTGGAAGTCGGCAATCGTCTTTGCGCCGGTATAGCCCATGGCCGCACGAAGCCCGCCCACCATCTGGTGCAGGATCGGGCCTACCGGACCCTTATAGGGCACCTGGCCCTCAATGCCTTCGGGCACCAGCTTCATCCGGTCGGTAACTTCCTTCTGGAAATACCGGTCGGCCGAGCCGCGCGCCATCGCGCCGACACTGCCCATGCCGCGATAGGATTTGTAGGAGCGGCCCTTGTAGAGGAAGACCTCGCCGGGCGCTTCTTCCGTCCCGGCCAGCATGGAGCCCATCATCACGCAGTCCGCACCGGCGGCAATGGCTTTCGCCACGTCACCGGAATACTTGATCCCGCCATCGGCAATGACAGTGCCTTCAAAGCCTTGCGCCGCGCGGCGCGCTTCCATGATGGCGGTCAGCTGCGGCACGCCGACACCGGCCACGATACGCGTGGTGCAGATCGAGCCCGGCCCGATCCCCACCTTCACGCAGTCCGCACCGGCATCAAACAGGCCGCGCGCGCCATCATAGGTCGCGACATTGCCGGCCACGATCTGGGTGGTGTTGGACGCGCGCTTGATGCGGCGCACCTGCTCCAGCACGGCTGCGCTCATGCCGTGGGCGGTGTCGATGACGACCACGTCCACACCGGCATCCATCAGCGCTTCAGCGCGCTCAAAACCCGCATCACCGGTCGTGGTGGCAGCCGCCACGCGCAGGCGGCCATGCGCGTCCTTGGCGGCATTGGGATAGGCTTGCGCCTTCTCCATGTCCTTCACGGTCATCAGGCCGACGCAGAAGCCGTCCTCATCGACGACCAGCAGGCGCTCGATACGGTGCTTGTGCAGCAAGCGGCGCGCCTCGTCCTGCGATGCGCCAGGGCGCACGGTGACCAGATGATCCCTCGTCATCAGGCTGGACACAGCGGCGTTCAGATCGTCGGCAAAGCGCACATCCCGGTTGGTGATGATACCGATAAGCTTGCCGGGCTTGGCGCCGGCTGCGCCGCCCTTGCCACCGCCCTCAACGACCGGAATGCCGGAGATACGGTGATGGTCCATCAGGGCTTTGAGGTCCGCCAGGGTCGCGTCCGGGCCGATCGTGACCGGATTGACCACCATGCCGCTCTCATAGCGCTTCACCCGGCGCACTTCCTCGGCCTGCTCGGCTATTTCCAGATTGCGGTGGATAACACCCAGGCCGCCCGCCTGCGCCATGGCAATCGCCAGCGGCGCTTCGGTGACGGTATCCATCGCCGCCGACAGGATCGGAATATTCAGGCCGACATCACGCGTCACACGCGTGCGCACATCTGCGTCAGCGGGGATTATCTCGGATGCGCCGGGCTGCAAGAGCACATCGTCGAAGGTAAGACCTTCACGTATCTCCATGGCGGAGACCTCCTTTTCTCTTGCGAGGCGGCTCTAACCCTGAATCTGTCCCGGCGCAAGGGGCGGCATCCAGCCGTGGGCGTCCATCCCCAAGCGGCACCCTTTCCTGCCTATGAACTGAAGAACCTGAAATCACACTACAGAAAGAAAGTTCAGAGAAATTCCAAAATGAAATTTAATTAATGCCCTATCTGTTGTGTCTGGTTCGGAAATTTGTAGCCTACCAGTATGTCTAGGGGAGGGTTATCATGAAGTTTTTTTCAATATTTAGTGCGGCCGCGATGATTGGCTTCGGGTCGCCCGACGACGGGCCGTCACCCTATGCTTTGGTTGACATCACGGGAGAGTATGCCCGCATTTACGACCAGACGGCAGACATGCCGGAAGAGGAGCGGATAGCGCGCACCCAAGCGGGCCTCCACGAAGCCTTTCCGGGCTTTTACGACACCGCCCGCATGAACAGCATAGGGGTATCCAACGACCGCTATAGCGCATGGATAGCGCGGTCCCTTGAGAATTTCGCTGATATTCGCGGCGACTACCGCCATACGGCACGAGAATTTGCCGATATGCTGGCTCCCGCCCATGCCAGCTTCGCCGAGGCATTTCCAGACCTCGAACCCATTGGCGATATCTACATTCTCCACAGTCTGGGGGAGATGGACGGCGGAACACGCTATATCGATGAACGCATCATGCTGGTGTTTGGCGCCGACCGGATGGCGACCAGCCCGATAACCGACTGGACCGCCTTCTTCCATCACGAGCTATTCCACGTCTACCACTTCCAGCAATCCTTCATGGGCTGTCCGGAGATGTGGTGCTTTTTGTGGATAGAGGGTCTTGCGACTTATGTCGCCGCGACACTGAACCCCGGCGCCAATGACACAGAATTGCTGCTGGACTGGCCCGAACCCATCCGCGAGAACGTTGACGCCAATCTGGCCGAAGCTGTCTGCGCAGTGGGTGAAAGGTTCGACTCGCACGCATCGGAAGACCATGGCGCGCTCTTCAGCAATAACCGCCTGAACGAAAGGCTGCCGCCACGCTTTGGCTATTATGTGGGCAAGCTGGTAGCGCGCGAAGCGGCGCGCGAAATGCCGCTCGCCGACCTTGCGAAGCTCACCGTGGACGAAGCCCGGCCCGTTGTCGAACGTGCTCTTGGAAGGCTCGCCGAATGCGGGGACGAGGGCGCGTAAGCCGCAAACGCTTTCGAGACCCTCAGGCAAAGGGCTTGCCGCGATTGCCAAATGCGCCTCAGTGTACGCCCTGAATTCACTGACAGGGGACACAGCGAGTATGGGCGCACGGCTGGACGGCAAGGTGGCAGTAATCACAGGCGGCGCGAGCGGCATCGGCAAGGCCAGCGTGGAGCGCTTCATAGCCGAAGGCGCCCATGTCGTGATGGGCGATCTGGAAACCGCGCGCGGCGAGGCCATGGCGCAGTTCTACGGGCCAAAACTCGCCTTCCACACCACCGACGTGAAGAACGAGGCCGACATCAAGGCGCTGATTGATCTCGCTATCGAGCGTCACGGGCGGCTGGACGTGCTGTTCAACAATGCTGGCTCCGCCGAGCCAGATTATCCGGTAGAGAAGATCGAGGCCGGCGCATTCGATCATGTGATGCACCTGCATTTGCGCGCCGCCCTGTTCGGCATCAAGCATGCCGCTCCCCACATGCAGGCCGCCGGAGGGGGGTCGATCATCTCCACCTCCAGCGTCGCCGGGATAGGCGTGAATTACGGCCCCCTCCTCTACTCCATCGCCAAGGCGGCGCTTATCCACATGACCAAAACCGTCTCGGTGCGGCTCGCCCCCCAGAAAATCCGGGTGAACTGCATCAATCCCGGCCTCATCGCGACGGCCGTGTTCGGGCGCGCCTTCGGGCTGGATCAGGACGCGGCAGAGGCCGCCCAGCCGAAACTTGAAGAGCTGGGTGCCTTCGCCCAGCCTTTGCCCGTCGGCGGCAACCCGCTCGATATCGCCAATGCGGCCGTGTATCTCGCCAGCGACGAGGCGCGCTTCGTGACCGGACAGGCACTGGTGATCGATGGCGGGCTTACCACCGGCACGGTGCCAGACCCCAATGGCGGCACAGCAGCGATCATCACCGACATCCTGGGCGTCGATCTGGCGGCCTGGCGGGCCGAACACGGCATCTGACCCCGCCCCCGGCAGATTCCAGCTTTGCTTGTTGGCGACACGCTAACGCGCCAGATCAACGTGTAGGGCGGCGCTTTTGGGATGTTTATTGCCCAGCTTGAAAAGGCTGCGAATTCGCGGCTTGAGGGCTAGCGCAGGCTTCTCAACCCAGACCCGCATCATCCAGCCAGCCAGCAACGCAGCCGGGGCCATAACGGCCAGCAGGCCGAGCGGTCCGGCAGCGGGTATGAGGGCGAGCGTCACCTGCCCTATCGGCCAATGCAGGATATAGACGCCGTAGGAAACGTCCTCGACCTCCCGGACAGCTGTGCCGACCCGACCGGGGACACGCAGAAAGCCAGCCCACAGGGTCACGTAGCCCACAGCCAGCTGACCAGTGATCATGGCCGCCGGGGTGCCGCTGAACACGATGGCGGCAAGAATGGCAACGAGGCAGCCAAGCGGCGTCAGAGCTATCCGGTCGCGCAGCGCAAAGAAGGCCACGCCGATGATGAAGGCTCCGCCAAACCGGGCGGAGGAATCCACCGTCGCGGCGCCAATGCCTTCCCAGGGCTGAACTATCTGAGCGATAGATAAAATTCCGGCAGCCACGAGCAGAAGAAGAACCATCGATGTACGGCGAAAGACCCCGGCAACCGCCAGAAAGCCCGCAGCGATATAGGCAAGAAGCTCATACCGGATGGTCCATAGCGGACCGTTCATTTGACCCATTGGGTGGTCTGAGAACACGCCGGGAAGACCGGCATGCGGATCGACCTGCGACAGTATGATCAGCGGAAAAGTCCACGTTTCGGCCTGTGCAAAATAGCTCGCAGGGCCGAGATTGCTGAAGAGAGGCCCGACAACCAGCCACAGCAGTAGAGCCGCCACTATAAGGCCGGGAAAGATCCGCAGGACCCGGGACAGGGCATAGTTGGTCATGTCAGTCGAGCGCATCAGGCTCGCGGCAATCATATACCCGGACAGAATGAAGAAGCCGTCGAGCGCAAAATGGACAGTCTTGTCTATCAATTCTTCCCAGAAGCCCATGACCGGCAACCCCAGGGACAGCATGACGGCATGGCCACAGAGCACCAGAAAAGCAAAACCGATGCGGATCGCCGTGAAATTGTTGGAATGATCTTCAAGGCGGCCATGGCCGCCGGAAGTCAGCGCGCCGAACCAGTTTGGAACACTCATAAGGCCTCTCCCCTGTTCTGTGAGGGGGGCTGCAAGACTTGATCCGCAGTAGACACGCCTGCGGGAACCCTGGCCCGCGCTGGTCCGATAGCTCCGTGCCAGCTTGGGTTCGTCAGTCTTTAAGAATTTCCGCGCATGGTCCCGGCCAGGAACGGGGAGACGGCCATGACCAATCCATGCATGAGCTGCAGCATCGACATGGATTGCTGCAAGAAATTCAACGGCGCGCTGGTATCGCAGGAAGAGTTCGACCGCCTGTTTGCCAAGTTCGATGGCCGCTTCCACATTGAGAAGAGCAATCGCTTCATCAAACTCACCGACATCAGCGGAGAGGGCTGTCCCTATTTCAAACAGGGCACGGGCTGCACGGTCTATGAGGAGCGCCCCCTCGATTGCCGTCTCTTCCCCTTCTCGCTGGACCATATCCGGGGCGAAGAAGGCGCGCCCATGCGTGCTTCCGCCCACCGCCGCGTGGGCTGCCCGCATTCGGAGGAGTTTGCGATCAATCGCGAGGAAGTTGCCTGCCTGACAGACGGTATGGCGCGCTCGGTGGGCCATAGCGGAGCCGAGGTGGAGCTGGAATATGGCCCGGCCTGGTGGAAATACGCAGCAAGGCGCGCCGTGCGGCGCCTGCGCGCGTTAACCGGCGCTTAACCACACACGCGAAGACGGCCACGCCCGGCTATCCTCTGGCACGTATTATGCGACAGCCCCCATCAGTTATGACGGGAGGCCATGTCATGTTGCGCTGTGAGACAATCAAGATTGAAGCCCTGACCGCGCAGGACCAGCACGCATGGACAGCTATGGCGCTGGCCACCGGCCTTGCCTCGCCCCTGCTGCACCCCGAATTTGCACAAGCCGTTTCAACCACACGCAATGATGTGGAGATCGCGCTTTTCCGCGACGCAAAGGGACTGGCGGCCGTGTTCGCCTACCATCGCCGGCCCGGCGGCTTTGCCCGTCCCATCGGATCGGCCTTCTCTGACATTCATGCCATTTTGCGCCGGCAGGACGTGGAAACGCGTGACGAGGAATTGCTGGCCCTGGCCGGCCTGTCACGCGCCCGCTTTGCAGCTCTCTTCACACCTGACAAGCCACCGGCTGCCGGACTGGAGCCGGTCGGCCCCTCGCGCGCAGCGGTAAGGCGGTCCACCGCCACCGCCCTCATCGCCGAGCTGCAGGCCGAGCACCCGAAACGCTTCAAGGATTTCCGCCGCCGCCTGCGCAAGCTGGAAACCGAGCACGGCGAGGTACAGCTTGCTGTGTCGAGCGATCCGGCAACCCTTGACGAGCTGATAGGCTGGAAACGCCTGCAATACCGCGAGACCGGTCGCCATGACGTGCTCGCTCCGCGCTGGACGGCAAAAATGATGCACACGCTGTTCGTCAGGGAGGGCGGCGCGGTGAGCGGAAAGCTCTACACGCTACGCGTGGACGGCCGTCTGATCGCGGCAGAATACGGACCGCAAGGTCACGGGACGTTCCACCCCTGGCTTGCCGCCTATGACCCCGAAATGGCGGCCTATTCACCCGGCCATCTTCTGGTCTACCTGCTCCTGTCGCGGATGGAGGAGTTTGGCCTGACCCGCTACGAGATGGGCACCGGTCACGAGGACTATAAGCGATACTTCACCAACCACCGCTCGGCGCTTTACAGCGGGCTGGCGCGCGCACCGCACTTCGAGGAGAAGCTGCGCGAGGCGGCGGCGCAGCTGGCGCAGGCAAGTCTTGCCCTGTGCGGGCAGCGGGTGCGCACGCTGGGTGAACGCATACACAGCCGTATCGACCACATCGCCTCGGCAGAAACCAGCGCGGCAGGGCGCTGGGCCGGGCTGACGCGGGCAGCTGGCGCCATCCTGTCAGGCCAGCAGCGCAGCGCCTAGACAGGTGCCCGGCGCAACAACGAGAAAGGCGCGCCCCTTGAAGGGACGCGCCTTTAGCGCACTCAGATCGGCAAAATAAGGACCTAGTCCTCGTCCTCCCAGCCCCAGGGCGTGGGCGGCGTATCAACCGGATTGGTCAGATCGAACGTCACCTCGAACAGGCGGTTCGGGCGCGTCAGCGTGTAAACGAATGTCGTATCGGTGACTTCCATGATCCAAGTATTGTCCATGGACACCGGAATACCCTCACGCTCGAACAGATCTTTCGAGAACTGGTCAGCCGGGAATTCCACGCGCGCGGAGATCGGCGGGACGATGCTCTCGCCGCCATACTGGGTCAGCGTGTCTTCGGAACCATCTTCGTGGCGGTGGTCGTGCTTCAGGCGCAGACGGCCATCATCAAGACGCGTGATGAGCCAGGTGCGCGAATGGTCATCGCCCACATGGAAAGGCACGCGCACCTCATCCTCGAAGCACTCACGCACATGCATGACGAGGCGGCGTCCGGCAAAGGCTTCGTCCAGCTCCACCGGCGGGCTGGTGATCTCGCCTTCAAACGCCTGACCGCAATACTCAGACAGGCTTTCGATCAGGCCGGCTTCCATAACCGCTTCCGGCTGGGCATCCACCCCGGCATCGTCCGTGCCATTGATGGCAGTGTCCATGACCGGTTCCGCTTCTCCGGCAAGGTCAGCTGACACGTCGTCAGCGCCCGTTTCCGGTTCCGCCATCTGTTCCGGGGCGGGTACGGGCTCCGGCTGCGGGTCTGGAACCGTATCGGCAGGATCACAAGCGGCGAGCAGCGCCGCGAGCGCGACGGAGCCCCCCAGCGTGGCATAGCGGGACAGGGTCATTCGGCAGCCTCCATTCGCGACTTTACAAGCTTCTGGACCTTTTTCACCGCCCGGTCGCGTTTCAGGCGCGAGAGGTAATCGATGAAGAGCACCCCTTCGAGATGGTCCATTTCGTGCTGGATGCACACCGCGAACAGATCCTCTGCGATCTCTTCGCGCTCGTTTCCATCATAGTCGAGATACTTAACGCTGACGCGCGCGGGCCGTTCCACCTCGTCATAAACATCGGGAATCGACAGGCAGCCCTCGCTATAGGGCTTTGTTTCCTCGGTCAGCGGCGTGACAACCGGATTTACGAAATAACGCGGGCTATCGCGCTTTTCCGACAGATCCATCACGATCACGCGCTTGTCGACGCCGATCTGGATAGCGGCAAGGCCAATACCATCGGCCTCGTACATGGTCTCCACCATGTCATCCATCAGCGTGCGCAGATCATCATCAACCCGCTCCACCGGCTTTGAAACCAGCTTCAGACGCGGATCGGGAACGGTGAGTATAGGGTGTACAGCCATACGCCTAGACCTAATGGGCAAAGGGGTTTCGATCAAGCATCGCTGCTTTGATCTCCAGACGGTGCAGCCAGCGAGCGCGGCGTTTCATCGACCTGTGCCGGGCCTTCAAGCGCTTTCGAGCCTGAGGCGGCGTTGAGTTCGGCCATCTTGCGAGCCGAGACCAGAACCCGGCCCTCAAGCGACGCTACCGCGCTGTTATAATTGGCCGTTGCAGACTTCAGACCCGAACCGACCCGGCCAAGATGGCCCGTGAAGGTCTGCAGCCTGTCATGTATTTCGCTGCCGAGCGCGGCGATTTTCCGGGCATTGTCCTCCAGCGCCTGCTGGCGCCAGCCATAGGCGACCGCCTTCGCCAGTGCGAGCAGGGTGGAAGGCGTGACGATGATCACGTCCTGCGCAATAGCCTCGTCAAACAGGCCCGGCTCTTCCTCCATCGCGGCGGAATAGAAACTTTCACCCGGGATGAAGAGCGCGACAAAATCAATCGCCCCCTCGACCGACTTTGCGTATTCCTTGCTGGCCAGTTGGCGGATATGGGTTTTCACCTGCATGGCGTGACGGCGCAGATGCTGCTTGCGGCTGGCCTCGTCCGGCGCTTCCACCGCATCGAGATAAGCCGTCAGCGCCACCTTGGAATCGATGACGAAACGCCCGCCACCGGGCAGGCGCACCACGAAATCCGGGCGCAGCGACGCGCCTTCACTATCGCGCGCCTGATACTGGCTTTCATAATCGATACCCTTGGTAAGACCCGCCAGCTCCAGCACATTCTCCACCGTGCGCTCGCCCCACTGGCCGCGCGTGGTGGAGGAGCGCTGCAACGCGTTGACGAGCTTTGAGGTCTCCTGCTGCTGGCCGGCGAGGCCCTGGCGCAGGGCGTTGATCTGCTCGCCCAGCTCGCCGCGATGGGCGGCGCGCTCTTTCTCGATATGGTCCACCGTCGCCTTGAACTGGTCGAGCTTCTCACGGATCGGCGTCACCAGCTCCTTCACACTGCCTTCGGCCTTTTCCTGGTTCTGCTTGAAGGTCTCGGCGGCGCGTTCAAGGAAGGCTTTCTGCGACTTATCCAGCGCCTCGTTTGCAAGCAGCTGAAACTTCTCCTGCACGGCATTGGAAAGCTGGGTCAGGCTCTCGCGTTCGCGCTTCACCGCTTCGGCCTCGGTATCCATCCTCGCTTTAAGGGCAGCGGCGGCCTGCTCGGCCTCGCGGCGCGCTACACGCTCACCCTCCAGCTCCTCCTGGCGCTGCAAACGCTCGGCGTCGAAGCGGCGCTCGGTGTCAGCAAGGCGCTCCTGCAGGGCGGCCGAGCCGGCACCAGCGCTGCGCATGAACAACCAGGTCAGCACCATGCCAGCAATGGCACCGCCCCCGGCAATCAGGACGATATTGAGCATCTCCATGGGAAGCCCTCCCGGCGTACGCGCGAATCAGTAGCACAGCCTAGACCAGCACGCCGGTCTTGCCCTCCGGCGATCTGTGAGCGTTCACATCCATGTCAGCAAGGCAACCCTGGCTGGCCATACGCGTTGCCCTCCCTATGTAAGCGTGTGAACGCTGTTGGAAATCGATCTGGGGAGACTTTGAAATGATCCGCACCACTCTTGCCGCCAGCCTTCTGGTCAGTGTCAGCGCAGGCGCATTTGCCGCGCAGGACGTTTACGAGACCGAGCAGGCCAATTTCCGCATCGAAACCGTGGCCGAAGGGCTTAACATCCCGTGGTCCATCGGCTTTCTGCCATCGGGGGAAATGCTGGTAACCGAACGCGATGGCGGCTCGGAAGGTCTGCGCATCGTTGACGCGGACGGCAATCTGCGCGCCGAGCCGGTGACCGGCATGCCGCAAGACGTGGTGGTAAACCGCCAGGGCGGACTGTTTGATGCCATCCCCCACCCGGACTTTGCGCAAAACCGCCTTGTCTACATCTCTTACGCGCAAGGCACGCGCGAAGCGCACCGCACCGCGCTGATCCGCGCCCGGCTGAGCGATGACCTGACCGCTCTGGAGAATGTGGAAGAGCTGTTTGCAGTCAATTTCGACATCGCTACCAACCGCCACCATGGCGGCAAGATCCTGTTTGACCGGGACGGTTATCTCTGGCTGTCGCTGGGCGATGGCGGCGATCACTATGACGAGGCACAGAACCCCGAAAACCATATCGGTACGCTGATCCGCCTGAACGATGATGGCTCGGTGCCGTCAGACAATCCCTTTGCCGATGGCGATGGCGGCGCGCCGGAAGTGTGGAGCTACGGCCATCGCAACATTCAGGGGCTGGTCCAGCATCCGGAAACCGGCACGATCTGGAGCCATGAGCACGGCCCGCGCGGCGGTGACGAGGTCAACATCCACCGCGAGTCCGGTCTCAACTATGGCTGGCCGGAAATCACCTACGGCATCGAGTATGATGGCACGATCATCACCGAGGACCGCGAGCGCGAGGGGATGGAACAGCCGATCTGGTACTGGACACCGTCCATCGCGAATTCGGGCGCCGCGTTCTACACGGGCGATGCCTTTCCGCACTGGCAGAACGATCTGTTCGTGGGCGCGCTGGCCGGCATGCACGTCGCCCGGCTGGAGACCGACGGTGATCGGGTGATCGGGCAGGAACGTCTTCTCGAAGACCTGGAAGAGCGTATCCGCGATGTCCGCACCGGCCCGGACGGCTATCTCTACATCACAACCGATAGCGATGAGGGCCGCGTGCTGCGGCTTGTACCGGCCGACTAGGCTCGAACGCTACGCTGGCCGCCGTGATCTGAACGCGGCGGCCAGCGTGCCGTCGTCAAGATAATCAAGCTCGCCGCCCACCGGCACGCCGCGCGCCAGCGAGGTGATCGATACGCCGGTATGGGCAAGCCTGTCTGCGATGACGTGGGCCGTCGTCTGGCCATCCACCGTGGCATTGAGCGCGAGGATCACCTCGCTGACCGATCCATTGCCCGCACGTTCGATCAGGCTGGCAAGATTGAGATCGTCCGGACCGACGCCATCCAGCGCAGACAGGACCCCGCCCAGCACATGGTATTTGCCGGCAAAGGCTCCTGCCCGCTCCAGCGCCCAGAGATCACCTACCGTCTCGACCACGCAGATCACGCTGTCGCCGCGCTTGGGATCGCGGCAGACCGTGCACGGGTCTGATACGTCCAGATTGCCGCAAATACTGCAGGGGCGGATTTTCTCGGCTGCCTCGGCCATGGCGGCGGCCAGAGGCTCCATCAGCGCCTCACGCTTTTTCATCAGATGCAGCGCAGCCCGGCGCGCAGAACGCGGCCCCAGCCCCGGCAGCTTGGCCAGAAGCTGGATAAGCCTCTCGATTTCCGGGCCTGCCGTGCCTGCCATGGGGTGATGCTCCGCGCTGCCAAAACCAAACAAATTTTGATACCGATTGCAGAATCCAAAAAATAGGGCCACTTTTTTGGATTGAAGGCGGAGAATCAAAATGCGTTTGGCTGACTTTAGCGCGGATTCACCCGGTACGCTGGTGCCTACGGTCAACGGACTGCAGGCATTTGTTCCTGATGTCCTGCCTCCAGAAATTGACGTCGCCGATCTGGTTCCAGACCTGCAGGCTGCCACCCTGGCTCTCGGTGAGCTGAAGGGCGCAATAAGCCCCTTGGCCAACCCGGAGCTGGTCATCCGCCCCATGCACCTTCGTGAGGCGGTTAGCTCATCCAACATGGAGGGGACGTTCACGACCTTTACCGATCTGTTGGTATTCGACGCAGGCGGCCCCTCTGACCCGCAGCAGGATACGGTTGAAGTCCACAATTATGTGAAGGCGCTCCGGCACGCAGACAAGCTGATGCAAGAGCTTCCCGTTTGCGGCAGGTTGATGACCGAGCTGCATAAAATTCTGCTGTCGAACGTAACAAAGAAAGCCAGAGGAGCGGCTGTCGAACCGGGTTTTCTCAAGAAGCATCAGAATTTTATTGGAGGTACGCCGAGAAGCCCTCGCTTTGTGCCTCCGCCACCCGCCGAGGCCGCAAAGGCATTAAGTGAACTCGAGACATTCATTAACCGGCCGGACCGCAAAGGCCTCGAGCTCATTGATGCGTCGCTGATCCACTATCAGTTTGAAACTATACACCCATTTCCAGACGGCAATGGGCGCGTTGGCCGTATACTCATCCCGGTTTACCTGCAGGCAACCGGTATTATTGATGGCCCATATCTGTATATGAGTGAGTATTTTGAACGCCATAAAGATGAGTATATCGACCTGATGTATGGAGTTAGCAGCTCTAACGGTTGGATTTCTTGGATAAAATTCTTCCTGAACGGCGTGGAGGAATCTTCGCGCTCTGCGATTGCAACAACCAAGCAATTGATAAATTGCAGTGAGTTTTTCCGGCAGCAGATAATGGCAGGCCGAGGTCGCTCAGCTGTTCTTGTTCAGATCATGGACCTGTTGCTTTCAAACCCAGTCCTGTCCGTTGCACAGATCGCGCACCGTATCGGACAGTCTGACCAGACCGTCAGGAACAATCTGAGCTGGCTGATCGAGAACGGTCTGGTTCGCGAACTCAACCATCACCGCCCGAAGCTGTACATTAGCCCGCTGGTTCTCGATATCATTTCCGGGCATCAGGAGCGGGTCTAGGGCTTCACCCCGAACGGCATATCGAAGCCCGGCGGCAGGCCCAGCCCGCTCGCGGCATCGCGCAGAACATTAGCCTGCGCCTCATCGGCCTTGCGCTTGACGTCGGCGAGCGCGGCAAGGAACAGGTCCTCGAGAATTTCCGGCTCTGACGGGTCTATGAGTGACGGATCGATGGAGACTTTACGCGGTTCGCCCTTGGCGGTGGTGGTGATTTTCACCAGACCGGCACCGGCCTCGCCGGTCACCTCCACTGCGTCCAGCCGGGCCTGCGCCTCGCCCATTTTCTTCTGCATTTCCTGGGCCTGCTTCATCAGGCCGGCGAGGTCTTTCATGGTTTGCGCTCCTGACGCTGGGTTTCTGCGTCCGACATCTGGGTAGGAGAAGGGTCAGGCTCAACCGCTGTGACTGATTCCAGTTCCGCGCCGGGAAAGAGCGTCATCGCGCGGACAATGGCCGGATCACGCAAAGCCTGCTCACGAAGCGCCTCGCCCTCGCGGCGGCGGCGCTCGCGCAGGGTCTCTCCGCCCGGTGCCCGGCCCTGACTATCCACCAGCCAGCGCGCGCCGGTCTGGGCATGCAGGAAACCGGCAAGGCGGCTGGCCAGATCGTCCGGCGCGCCCTTTGCCGCTTCAAACACCAGCTTGCCCTGCCCGATGGACACAAGGCGCACATAGCGCTCCACCTGATCGCGCAGCAGTACTTCACGCTCGCGGTCCAGCAGCGCCAGCACATCCTCAAGGCTCGACGGATCAGAACTGATGGCAGGCTCCGGCTCTGCAGGGCCATCTGGAATGCCAGCCTGCGCGGAGGGCGCATCACTGTCTGCGCCAGCTTGCGCTGTCTGGGCAGGCAGGGGTGCGCCCGCCTCCAGCGCCGCGATCAGCCGGGCGGCATCCTCCGGCCCCGGCAGGCTGGCCGCCGCCATCAGCCGGATGACGCTCATCTCGACCGCCGCCATCGGATCGGGCGCAGAACGCACATCATCAAGTCCGGACAGCGCCGTCTTCCAGAGCCGGGTCAGGCTCGCAAGCGAATGCGTATCAGCCAGCTCGCGCAGGCGCGCCGCGGTTTCCGGCGCTTCGGCGAGGTCTGCCTTGCCGCCGGTCGCCTTCACCCGGCTCATGGCATGCAGATAGTCCAGCAGATCCCGCATCAGCACTTGCGGATCAGCGCCTGCCGCATACTGGCTTTCCAGCTCAGCCAGCGCCGCTTCGCCCTTGCCCGTCAGGGCCGCATCGAGAAGGTCGAGCACACGCGAGCGGTCTACCAGGCCCAGCATTTCACGCACTTGCGAGGCCGGGACCGGGCCGGTTTCACTGCCCTGAACTATCGCCTGATCGAGCAGGGAGAGCGCATCGCGCACCGAGCCTTCGGCGGCACGGGCAATCGCTTCAAGGCCGTCGGTTTCGACCGCAGCGCCTTCCTGATCACAGATGCGCGCCAGATGAGCGCTCAGCGCATCGCGCGGCACGCGGCGCAGATCAAAGCGCTGGCAGCGGCTAAGAACCGTTACCGGCACTTTGCGTATCTCGGTCGTCGCGAAGATGAATTTCACATGCGGGGGCGGCTCTTCGAGCGTTTTCAGCAATGCGTTGAACGCATTGTTTGAGAGCATATGCACTTCGTCGATAATGTAGACCTTGTAAGGAGCTGACACCGGCGCATAGCGCACACCATCCAGGATTTCGCGGATATCGCCGACGCCGGTGCGCGATGCCGCATCCATCTCAAGCACGTCGACATGGGCCGAGCGGGCAATGGCGTCGCAGTGACGGCCCGGCGGATCAATATCCACGCTGGGGCCGGAGCGCTCGTCCGATTCGTAGTTCAGCGCGCGGGCGATAAGGCGCGCCGTCGTCGTCTTACCCACCCCGCGCACACCGGTGAGCATATAGGCTTGCGCGATACGGCCCGACTGGAAGGCATGGGACAGCGTACGCACCATGGCGTCCTGCCCGATCAGATCGGAAAAGCGCTGCGGGCGGTATTTGCGGGCAAGAACCTGATAGGCGGCGCTGGCAGGCGGCGGCTCGAAGCCCGGCAGCGCCGGCCCCGGCTCATCTTCACCCAGCGCAAGCGCGCCGCTGTCTGGATCCTGGTCATCCATGGACGGGCAAGGCCCCTTCTTGCGGCGGGCTGGCCAGCACGCCCGCATGGCGCGCCCGGGCCTTTCAGGCGAAAGCAGTTGGAAGGCGGCGGAAGACCGGACGGCGACCCGAGCCGAAACTCGTTACGGCTGCTTCCTTCCGGACCTGACCGGGTTGGCGAGGGGCTCGTCCGCCGCCGGCCTTCCTGCTGCCTAGTATCCAGATCACGGTGGCATTTCGCAAGCGCGGTGTCAGTCGCCCGCTGCCTCGCGCAGGAAGGCGGCGTGCTGGCACAAAACTCCGACCAGGCGTTCATCGCCATTGGCCGCAACCAACTGGTTCAGCCAGTCCTCCACTATGACGGACTGCGTCGCCAGCCAGTCGCGCACACGCGGTTCCAGAGCGCCGCCCGGCGCGCTCTCACGCTGGCCGGCCACACGCAGGCGGTCATGGCTGATGATCTCCCAAACGGCACGTTTCATGGCGCGACTCTCTCCATGGCTTTTGCCAAACTTGCGAGTCATTCTCATTCGCGTCAATCACCAGGCATGAAAAAGCCCCCGCGGCCAAATGACCGCGAGGGCTCTTTTACCCGCCGGAGCGGGAGAGATTCACAGCGTCAGACTAGAAGCGGCGAACGAAGGAGATGCCGTACGCATCAGCCGTACCATTGCCGCTCACGAAGTCATAGCGGGTGTAGTCAACGCGGATCGCGTTCGGGCCAGCAAAAGCCCATTCCGCACCGGCACCGAAGGCCCAGCCATCAACATCGCCGCTGAAGGACGTGCCGGCGGCCGAAGCGCTGCCGTCGAAGTAGGTGTAACCGCCACGGGCAAACACCGAGAACTGCTCGTTCAGGGGCAGACGGGCAACGCCGTAAAGGCCGACACCATAGTCGATCTCGGAGGTCACGGTGGTCGCGCCAATCGTCGTGGACTCGTCGCCCAGACCGATCAGCAGGTCACCTTCCACAGAGAAGATCGAGGTGATGTCGTAGCTGCCACGCAGGGTCAGCGTGTCATAGGTAGCGCCAGAGGTGTCGATGGCCTGATAGCCGGCACCCAGGCGGAACGGGCCTTCCTGAGCGGAAGCAGCGCCAGCGAGAACAGCAATAGCGGAAGCGGCAATAAGGAGAGATTTCATTTCTTTCGACCTTTCGTCTTTTTTGGGACCCCCGGGCCCCGTGCGTCGAGAGATGGGGCCGTCCCTTCCCGCCGCGCAAGATGCCGTCAGCCGTTAATGCCGCAGTGCAATACACCGCTGTGACTTTCCGGACACGGACTAAGGCACAAACAAGGCAACTTGGGCAAAAAAGCCGCAATTCCATACGTTTATCCATGTTCTGGTAATCTGACCGTAATGTTCGCAAGTGCGAAAGCGCACCCCTCTTGCCACGCCCGCCGCATCAGGGCGCAATACGCGGCCACGAAGGGGCCATCGCTCATGCATCTGACCTTTACCCGAACGCCGCTGAACCATGCCGGGCCGCAGCGGACCGATCCGGCTTTTATCGACGCCTGTCTGCGCCATCCCATGGCCAGAACGGTCCTGCTCACGGGCGGCGATGTCGCGCTGTCACCGGAGGGAGAGCCACAGATACTGCATCCGGCGCAGGCCGCGGACCTGCCGCTGGACGCCGCCGGTCTCGTATTTCTGGGGCTGGAGGGGGACATGCCGTGGTTTGCTGCGAGCATACAGGCAGGTGCGGTCCCTCCCGGTCTGGATTTCCGCCGGGCCACCATGATCGCCGAGCCGGATCTTGCCGCCATACTTGGCCGCGCGCGCGCCATCCTGACCTGGCACGCACGCAGGCATTACTGCTCCAATTGCGGCGCTGAAAACGCCTCGGCAGAAGGCGGCACAAAGCTGGTCTGCCCCTCCTGCGGCACGGAGCATTTCCCGCGTACAGACCCATCCGTCATCATGCTGCCCTTCAGCGGAGAGCGCTGCGTCATGGGCCGCCAGCCCGCCTGGCCGCCCGGCGTGTTTGCCACGCTCGCCGGCTTCATGGAGCCGGGCGAGACGATCGAGGAGGCGTGCGCGCGGGAGGTGGCAGAGGAGACCGGGCTGAAAGTGATCTCGTCGCGATATATCGCCAGCCAGCCCTGGCCCTTCCCGTCCACGCTGATGATCGGCCTGCTGGCGGAGATCGAACCGGGCGAGCCCGTGGCGGCAGACGATGTGGAGGAGGCCCGCTGGTTCACACGCGAGGAAGTGCGCGAGCTTTATGAAGGGCCGATGATGCGCTGGGGGCCGCCCCACTACTCCGTGTCCCGCCTGCTGGTCGAAACCTGGCTGAAGGGAGGCTAGGGGCATACTCAACCTGCCGCGACGACCTGCCCCATGGGCATGCCGGACCTGTCCTGTTAGGGATTTTGATGAGCCTGCCTGCTATTTGCAGGCCGCGTAATCGCTCCAAGCGGTTGCACAGGGCGTCGGAGCATGCCAAACACCGGCGCAATTACAGTCATGTCTGGGCGAGAGGACGTCGATGGGCGATCTGTTCTGGAACAAGGTAGCGGGCGCGGTTCTGGCCATCCTGCTTATCGTCATGGGTTTGCGCGAGATTGGCGACATCGCCTTTGATGCACGCGCGCCTGAAACACTGGGCTTCCCGGTGGACCCGGCTTTGCTTGAAGGGCCTGCTGGCGCTGCCGAGGAAGAAGCCGGGCCGGTTGATTTCGGCGCTCTGCTGGCTACCGCCAGTGTGGATACCGGCGAGCGCGTCGCGCGCCGCTGCGTCGCCTGCCACACGTTTGAACAAGGCGGTGCCAGCGGTACCGGCCCGAACATGTGGGGCGTTCTTGGCCGCACGGTCGCCAGCGTGCCCGGCTTCAACTACTCCAGCGCGATGCGTGAATACGGCGCTGACGGTACGCAATGGCTCTACCAGAACATGTATGACTATCTGGAGGCGCCGCGCCGCTATGTGCCTGGCACCTCGATGGCGTTCGCCGGCCTGCGCAGCCAGGAAGACCGCATCAATCTGATCGCCTACATGCACGCCATGGGCAGCTCCGGGCTTCCCTTCCCAGAGCCGCTTCCCGAAGAGCCGGCCATCGAGGAAGAGGGTGAGGGGCCGCAAGTGGCAGCTACCGAAACCCCGGACGCGCCTGCAACGGCCGCAGAATCTGTCGATGATATGGGCGAGCTGGCCCAGCCGGGTGCCGAGCTGCCTGATGAGGAGCTTGCCGAGGAACTCGAAGAGATTCTCGAAGACGGCGAGTAAGTCACAGATACTGCAGACATGGAAAAGGGCGCTTCGATCGAAGCGCCCTTTTTGTTTGCGGGGCCTGTAACGGCCTAGCTTCTGGCGTTGGGAGCGCGGAAAATGCCGCTCATCGGCGCGTGATGACGCGCAATCCGGGCCGCAGCGAGATTAAGCGGTTCAAGCGCGGTTGCCATGTGGAAAGCATTGGCATGCAGCAGGTGCACCGCATCGGTCATTATGCCGACATGGCCCGGCCAGAAGACCAGATCACCCCTCTGGAGCCCGGCGAGCGAATCGGTGGCCGGTACGGCGCTCCAGCGCGCCCGCGCCCAGCTTTCCTGATCGCCGCTATCGCGCGGAATACGGATGCCTGCCGCTTCCATGCTCACCTGCACCAGACCGGAGCAGTCCAGCCCCAGGCTTTCCTTGCCACCCCACAGATAGGGCGAATGCAAAAAGCGCTCGGCCACGGCCACCCAGTCCGGCTCGCTGGCATCAAGCGCTGTAAGATGCCCGGTGAAAATCCAGCCCTGCCGCTGGCTCTCGGTGAACTTGCCCTCGCGCCGGCCCGCCGCAATCTTGGCGTTGAGTGATACCAGAAAGCGCGGTGGGGATTTGAGGTCCGGCTCTGAGAACACATAGGTGCGCACCGCGCTCACCCGATGGGTCGGGATCAGCACCGGCGCAGCGAGCGCCGCCATGTCGACATAGCCCTCATACCCGTCATGGCGCGACACGCCTCTGGCCCAGCCATTCGTTTCCTGCTCGACGCTGAACACCTCGCCGGCCAGAAGCTGGCTGTCCATCATCGCGTCGTCGCGCGGTTCGCGGCGAATGGCGGTAACGCCTGCCGTCACCTGAAAATCTTCAGCCATGTTTCACCCCGTAGCGTGCCTTGAGAGCCTCGTAGAGCGCGCGTGCGGCCAGCATTTCGCCGCCCGCCGGGCGGCCCGGCCGCGCCTTCGGGTTCCAGCCATAAATATCGAGATGCACCCAGGCTTTCGTGTCGACAAACCGGCGCAGGAACAGGGCCGCGGTGATGGACCCTGCCATCGGACCGGACCCGGTATTGGAAAGATCGGATATTTCGCCCTCAATCTGGCTGTCATACCCGCTCCAGAGCGGCATGCGCCAGACCGGGTCGTCCACCTGACGGGCCGCTGCCTCAATGTCTGCAGCAAGCGCGTCATCATCGGTATAGACAGGCGCCAGTTCCGGGCCGAGCGCGATACGCGCCGCACCGGTCAGTGTGGCCATATCGATCACCAGCTCAGGCTTGTCCTCGCACGCCCGTGTCAGCGCATCGCCCAGCACCAGCCGCCCTTCAGCGTCGGTATTGCCGATCTCGACCGTCAGGCCCTTTCGTGATGGCAGGATATCGCCCGGACGGAAGGCATTGCCGGAGATGGCGTTCTCGACGGCCGGCACCAGCACGTGAAGATAAACCGGCAGCCGGGCATCCATGATCATGGCGGCAAGGCCGAGCACGTTGGCCGCGCCGCCCATATCCTTCTTCATCAGCAGCATATTGCTGCCACCCTTGATATTGAGGCCGCCTGAATCAAAACACACGCCCTTGCCCACCAGCGCGATGCGCGGATGGGACGGATCCCCCCAGACCAGTTCGATCAGGCGCGGCGCATCTGTGGACGCCCGGCCGACCGCGTGGATCATCGGGTAGTTCTGCTTGAGCAGGTCATCGCCCACAATACTCGTCACGGTCGCGCCAAAGGGCTCGGCGATGGTACGGGCGGCATCTTCCAGATGGCTGGGCAGCATGTCGCCTGCCGGCGTGTTGATGAGATCGCGGCATACGGTGACACCCGCAATGATGCGCAAAGCCTCCGACTCATCAGCGCCAGCAGGCGGCTGGAAACGCGCCGGTTCGCGCGGCGCAGCGCGGTAACGCGTGAACTGATAGCTGCCAAGACCCAGCGCGGTCGCCAGCACGGTCGGGTCCCAGCTTCCCGGCATACCGCCTACGCGCCAGTTGCCCTCAGGCAGGCTCAGCGGCGCATTGCCCGCTTCAAACGGCGATAATGCCTCACCCACACCGTAGAGTGCATCGCCATCTCCCGGCAGGATGACCAGCTCTCCGGCCTTTCCGGAGAATCCGGAAGCACGGGCGTGACCGGCTGCCTCTTCCCCGACACCAGATAACACCGAATCAAGATCAGCGCGTGCCGTCAGATGAACGGTGCGGGCGGTGTGGGCGGCGTCGGCGAATGCAAAACTCATCAAACTCTCCAGATAACTCTCGAATGCGCGCCGGAGGTGGAGAAGCGTTAACGGCTTCTTGACCGGCCCGGCAGATAGATAGGGACCATACACGTCCGCGTTAACAGGGTTAGATCATGTCCATGCGTTTGTCCGCTGCAGCCTTCACCGCCGCCAGCGCGCTGGCGCTGGGCGCATGCGCCACGACGGCAGCGCCGCCAAGCCCGCAGGAAGCGGCCCTCGCGCTGCAGCTGGAATCGCGTTCGATCGTTCCGGCCACACGCGCCGAGCGCGAGTCCATCGCCAATCAGGACCTACTCACCCAGGCCGCCTTCTGGGCCGAAGCCTACGAGATGAACCCGGCCGACCGCGAAGCGGCAACCGAGCTGGCGCGCGTTCTGCGCCTGCTAGGCAGCACCCCCAGAGCCATTGAGGTCGCCCGGCAGGCACTCGCGCTCTTCCCCGACGATTCCGCACTGCTGGCAGCCTACGGGCTGGCGCTGGCCGCCGAAGGCCGCGGCCAGCAGGCCATCGAGCCGCTTACCCGCGCTGCGCAGGCCGACCCCGGCAATTGGCGTGTGATAAACGCTCTGGGCGTGTCGCTGGAGCAGGCAGGGCGCACTCCGGCAGCGCGTGCACGCTTTCAGGAAGCGATGAGGCTGGCGCCGGAAGAGCCCTCAATCCTGTCCAATCTGGCGCTGTCGCACGCCCTGGCCGGTGAGCCGGAACAGGCTGAGCCTCTCCTGCGCCGGGCCATGGACAATGATCTGGCCTCTGCGCAAGTGCGCCAGAACCTTGCGCTCGTACTCGCCCTGCAGGGACGCTTCGATGAAGCCGAGCGCATTGCCATGATCGATTCAACGCCGGAAATGGCAGCCGCCAACATGGCCTATATACGCGCCATGATTACCAGTCCGCGCCGCTGGGACAGCCTGAACGAGGCTGCCTTGCGCGGTAGCCACAACTGACCTCATCCCCCGAAAGGATCATCCGCGCCTGCGCTGGCCGGCCGCGCCATCGGCGGCGGCGCAGCAACGGCTTCCTCGGTCTTTTTCAGAGGGAAGCCGATTTTCAGCTCGGGCGATACCAGCGTGTGATCGAAGCGGAAATCTTCCACCAGATCCCTCAATTCCTGCGGGGCCTTGCCGTCCTTCGACGCTTCGATAGCGCGATAAAGCGCAAACAGGCGCAGATAGCCCTTGTCATCACGCGACAGGTCGGTCTCGTCGAGCCGCGAACAGATAACGGTGAGGCGGGTTATGGCGGGCTTGCGCCGCCCGGCTGCCAGATCGAGCATGGAGGCGGTCAGCTCCACCTTCCAGCCAATATCGGCAAAATCTATCTTCTTGGGGACAACCGCCAGCTCGGCGCGCGCCTTGGCGATATCGTCGGCACGCAAAGCTGCCAGCGCGTTGTCACACGCTGACCTGGCCAGACGGATCTCGTCGCGCCGGCGCTCTTCTGCCTTGCGTCCACCAAACATGACTTTAGCCCCTGACGGCTGGAACTCTCCAGCCTATAGCATGCCGCCACGCAGAAGAAGCCTTCCGCACCCCGCGCTGCCAGCACGCCCCGGACGCGATTGTTTACGGCATCCTCGGTATCCAGAAAGCGGTTTCAGCAGTGCTTGGCGATTTCATCCGCCGCCAGCGCGCCTAAGGCATTTACACTGCAAGCGCGAAATGAATAAATCGCTCCCTGGCATGGGAGCACATCAATGATCGAATGGCTTGGCCCGAATGCGGGATGGCTGGCGCTCGTCCTGCTGGGCGTGATGCTGGCCGTGTTCGCGTCCGAACGCTTCCCGCCGGAAATGGTCGCCATCGGTGCCGTGGCCGTGTTTCTGGTCCTCGGTCTTCTGGACAGCGCCAGCATGGTGGGAGCGCTGGCCAATGCCGCGCCGCTGACCATTGCCTGCATGTTTGTCATATCGGCAGCACTGGTGCGGACAGGCGCCATTCTGGAGGTAAGCCGCTTCATCCAGCGCAAGGCCGGATCAAGCAGGCTTCTCGTCATCGGATCAACCTTCCTGCTGACGGTCGTCGTATCCGCCTTCATGAACAATATTCCCGTGGTGATGATCCTCATTCCGGTGATCACCGGGATTGCCCGCGACCTGAACCTCGCGCCCTCCAAGCTGCTGATGCCCCTGTCCTATTGTGCGATCATGGGTGGCACCTGCACGCTGATCGGCACCTCGACCAATCTCGTCGTCGACGGCGCGGCCCGCCAGGCCGGGCTGGAGCCTTTCGGCATTTTCGAGATGAGCGCGGTGGGTCTGGCTGTTGCGGCCACCGGGATGGTCTATCTGGCGGTTGTTGCGCCGCGCCTCTTGCCCGACCGGAAGGATTTCTCCTTGCTGGACGGTGCGGGCGAGTCCCGCTTCATCACCGATGCCCGCATTCCCGAAGGATCCTCGCTTATTGGCCGCCGCCCGGACGATGTCCCCTTCCTGAAGCTGCGCGATCTGCGCCTTCTCGATGTGGTGCGCAACTCCCAGACCCTGCGCCACGACATTGACCAGATCGAGCTGCAGGCCGGAGACCGCCTCGTCCTGGAATCGCCCATGAGCGAGGTGCTCTCCCTGCATCGCGACGGCGAAGTGCGCGTCGGCTCCGAGGATCTTGAAGATGTAAGCGAAAGCCGCGCGGTACTGGTTGAAGCAGTAGTAGGACCAGGCAGCCGGCTTACCGGCGCGCCGCTCAAATCCTACCGCCTGCGCCGACGCTTCGGGGTCTATGTTGTCGCCGTGCACCGCCATGGCGGCGAGATCAGCGAACATGTCGGTCGTATCCGCCTTAATCCGGGAGACAGCGTGCTGCTGGAAGGCTCCCCGGAAGATATCGAGCGCATGTCGCGCGAGCTGGGGCTGGTTGATCTGGCAAGGCCCGAAGACCAGGCATTCCGCCGGGAACGGGCACCGATTGCTATCGCGGCGCTTGTAGGCGTGGTCGTACTCGCCGCCCTCAATATCATGCCCATTGTCGGTCTCGCCGTCATAGGCGTGGCCGTCGTCCTCTTCTCCGGTTGCCTTGATCCCGAGGAAGCCTTCGACAGCATAGACTGGCGCATTCTGGCGCTGATTGTCGCCATGCTGGCTATCGGGGCGGCACTGGACCGCACCGGCTCTATCGACCTGCTTGTCGAAGCGGCCCGTCCGCTTCTGACAATCGCGCCGCCGATTATTCTGCTGGCGCTGGTCTACGCGGTAACATCTTTCCTGACTGAGACAGTTACCAACAACGCCGTCGCCATCGTCATCACCCCGGTTGCCGCCGCTCTGGCCATCGCCGCAGGACTGGACCCGCGTCCCTTCGTGGTCGCCGTCATGTTTGCTGCAAGCGCCAGCTTCGCAACGCCAATCGGATACCAGACCAACACGCTGGTATATGGGCCGGGGCATTACCGGTTCATGGATTTCGTGAAGATCGGCGTGCCGCTGAACGTCATCATGCTGATCGTAGCGGTTGTGATGATCCCGCTAATCTGGCCGCTGGAGGGCGCGAACTAGGTGGCTGGCAGCTAGACGGCCGGACTGTCCGGCATCGTGGCCCGCTTTGCCTCCACACGGTGATGAATGCCGGTCAGCAGGCGGGAGGCTGTCGTCTGGAAAACGAAGGGAAACACGGCGTGGACAAGAGCTGCCAGCCCGGCCAGCAACAGCTGGAAGCCGACCGCGCTGGCAAACTTCAAATGCTGAAAATAGGTCTCACCGCCTTCAGCGGGATGCGATGTGAACGGATTTCTCGCCATGACCGGACTTTCCTCTTCAGACCAGCATGTCCTGCAGGACGGCCCATACCAACACGGCCTATACAGATAGGCTAGCGGTCAAAATGTGAACGCTAGCCGCGCCCGCACGTATCCTTTTGTGTATCGCTGAGAGGAGTTTTCGTCTTGCCCCCGCAGCAAACACCCCGCCCCGCCACGCCGGATGCGTGTGTAGACCTCGCCATTGAGCGCGTCGGCAAGCGCATCGTGCTCGGCTTACCGCTGGGCCTCGGCAAAGCCAACCATCTCGCCAACGCCTTTTACGCGCGCGCCAAGGCAGATCCCGGCATCAAGCTGACGATCTTTACCGCCCTGACGCTGGAACGCCCGGCAGCGCCCAACGCGCTGGCCGCGCGCCTGCTCGATCCGATCAGCGAGCGCCTGTATGGCGGCTATCCCGATCTGGACTATGCCCGCGACCGGCGGCGTAATGCCCTGCCCGACAATGTGCGGGTGAAGGAGTTTTTCCTTCCGCCGGGCGGACTTCTCAACAACGCCTCGGCCCAGCGCGACTATGTCAGCGCCAATTACACCCATGCCGGGCGCGCCATTTTGAACGCAGGCGTCAATGTAGCCGCCCAGATGGTCGCGCCCGGACCGCAAGGCCGGATAAGCCTGTCATGCAATCCCGATTTGTCGCTGGACCTGATCCCGGCCCTGCACGAAAGGCGCAAGACTGGCGCGCCGGCAGTGGTTCTGGGCGAGCTTAACGCCGCCCTGCCCTTCATGGGACAAAAGGCAGACATACCCGAAGACTGGTTCGACGCGCTTTATGATGCGGGCGAGTACACGCTCTTTCCCATTCCGCGCGAGGCTGTCGGCCTACCCGCCTGGTCCATCGGACTGCATGCCAGCACGCTGGTGCGTGATGGCGGCACGCTGCAGACCGGCATCGGGGCGCTCTCCGACGCCGTGGCCGCAGCCCTGAAGCTGCGCCATCTCGACAATGCCGCCTGGCGCAGCGCGATCGAGGCGATTGGTGCGGACATGGCGGTTGCCGGGCGGTGCGGCGGTCTGGAGCCCTTCCACGAGGGTCTATACGGCTGCAGCGAGATGCTCACGCTCGGCCTGCTGGACCTGTTCCAGAGCGGGCTTCTGTCCCGGCGGGTGAGTGACGATATCGCCCGCCAGGAGGCATTGCTGGCAGACCCTGCGAGCTTGCATGAGGATGAGGGCATCGCGCTGCATGGCGGCTTCTTTGCCGGTCCGGGCGAGCTCTATGACCGTCTGCGCAAGCTGAGCGACACTGAGCGCGCGCGCATCGACATGACGGCCGTGGCGCGCGTCAACGATCTCTACGGCCACGAGGAACTGGCCCGCCTGCAGCGCCAGCACGCGCGCTTCATCAACACCGCCATGATGGTCAACGGGCGCGGCGCGGCGATCTCCGATACGCTGGCCGACGGGCGCGTGGTCAGCGGTGTCGGCGGGCAGTACAATTTCTCCGCCATGGCACACGAGCTGGAGGGTGCACGCTCCGTCATCCTCGTGCGCGCGACACGCCAGACCGGGGGCGAGACACGCTCCAACATCGTCTGGACGGGCGGCGAAGTGACGGTGCCGCGCCATCTGCGCGATATCGTCATCACCGAATATGGCGTGGCAGACCTTCGCGGACGCTCCGACCGGGATGTTGCCATCGCCCTTGCGAAAATTGCCGACAGCCGCTTTCAGGACGCCTTCCTGGACGAGGCGAAGTCTGCCGGAAAGGTGGAGAAGGACTACACTCTGCCGGAAACGGCGCGGCAGAACACGCCCGAACGCCTCACCGGGCGGCTTAAGCCTGCCATGTCCAGCGGCACGCTGGTGAAATTTCCCTTCGGCAGCGATCTGACAGACACCGAACAGGCCCTGCGCGAAGCGCTGGAATGGCTGGCACAGCGCAATACAGGCTGGAAGGCGCGCGCGAAGTTGATCGTATCGGCCCTCACCCGCGCGCCAGACGCCAGCCGGTTCGATACGGCACTGCAGCGCATGGGGCTGGCAAACCCTTCGAGCTTCAAGGAGCGGCTGGAGCAGAAGCTGGTTTGCCTGGCGCTTGAGCGCACAGGAGCGCCCGCCTGACCTGGCGTCACATGCCTGCATGACGGTTTGTTGTTACCCCGCATGCAGACTCACCTAAAATAGTAGCGGCTTTTTCTGACCGGGCGGGCAGATCAATGAGTGAACCGACAATTTTCGCATGCGACGCTGCGCCGGGCTGCCGGTATGCGGCCGTGCTTGGGCGCACCACGTTTGAAGCCTCCATGCGCAATGCCAAACGGCTTGCAGACCGGCTCTCAGGGGCTCCCTACAGCTCGCTGGTGATTGATTATCGCGGGGCTGAGCCGAGCCTGACCCCGGAGCAGTATGCGGCATTTTTCAACTCTCTCATGCCCCAGCTGTCGAAGCTGGACCGCATAGCCTATGTCTACGCGCCCGGCACCGTGTTGCGCGCGGCCCATGCCACACGCCAGCTTTCGGACATGGGGATCAATGCGCGCGCCTTTGCCAGCTGGGACGAGACGGCAGAGTTTCTGGACATAGAGGCAGATGATCCGTTCGTGCAGGCGGTATCCTGAACCGCCCGCCTGCCCGGCCCGGACTACAAACCTTGCCGCAGGAAACGGGTAACGGCTGTTAGGCCCTAGCGGTTTGCAGCAAGCGGAGAGGCGTGTGCCGCTTTCGCGCTTTCCACCTCGCGTTCGAGCTGGGTGAAGCCGTAAGCAGGGACTAGCGATCCGGCGGTGTCGGAGATCTGGTCCCAGGCCGCGATGACGCGCTCACCAGCATCATCTCCGGTGCCGATATAGGAGCCGCCGGTCAGCGTGACATTGGCGCGTGCAAAATGCCCGGCCCCGGCGCAGACAATCGCGCGGGTCGGCGCGTCTTCACCCGTCAGGGCCAGCAGGGCGGGGCTGACCAGTGCCGGATCAAGCCGGGCAAGACTTTCCGCATCAAGCAGTCCTTCTGTCATCCCGGTTGCCGCCGTCGGGGCCAGGCAGTTTACCCTGATCCCGTAGCGTTCCCCTTCAATCGCGAGCGTCTGCATCAGGCCGACCAGCGCCATCTTGGCGGCGCCGTAATTGGCCTGACCGAAATTGCCGTAAAGGCCGGAGGAGGACGTCGTCATCACGATGCGGCCATATTCCTGTTGGCGCATCGTCTCCCAGACGGCCTTGGTGCAGATGGCCGCTCCCATCAGGTGCACGTCGACGACCAGCCGGAAGTCATCAAGGCTCATTTTTGCGAAGCTCTTGTCGCGCAATATGCCGGCATTGTTCACGAGAATGTCGATCCGGCCCCACTGACCGAGCGCTTCTTCTACCAGGGCGGCGATAGCGGCTTCGTCGGTAACCGAGCCAGCAATGGCCAGTGCCTTGCCTCCTGCGGAAACAATCTCCGCAGCGACAATATCCGCGGCCTCCACCGACAGATCGTTGACGACCACTTTTGCGCCTTTACGCGCCAGATAAAGGGCATGCTGACGGCCAAGACCGCCACCGGCTCCGGTAATGATGGCTACGCGCCCTTCAAGCGGCATGCTGACCTCCATGAGTAGAAAAGATTGGACGGGCGGTTCGCCTAGCTGCGCCGCTCTTCTGCGCGCTGTGCGCAGATTTCCCGGAAACCGGCCGCCATGAAGCGCGCCATGCGGTCCCGGACGGAGCCGAAATCATCAGAGCTGCAAACACCGCCCGACAGCCGGTCGATCCGGCCCGTGCGTGCGAGGGTGAGCATCAGGGCGCCGGTGACGAAGTGATAGCCCCAGAACAGATCCTCGTCCGTGCTGCCGGGGATCGCCTTGCGCAGTAACGCAATGAGCCGCAGGACAACCGGATCGAAGTTCTGGTCCATCAGCTCACCGCCAAAAACGGTGTTGGAGAGCTGACCACCGATCATGCCGTAATATTTCCAGCTTTCTCCGCCCTGGCTGTAGAGATCGAGGTCTGTATCGAGGAAGGCGCGCAGCGCCCCTTCCACGGTCGGCTTGCCGCCCGTCTCAGCCTCATGGGCGTCCATGGCCTGCATACGCCGCCCGATGGTCTCAGCGGCCCGGCGTGAGAGGACGGCTCCGAACAGCGTGTCCTTGTCGGAGAAGTAATAGTTGAGCAGCGTGTGATGCACGCCGATATCGGTGGCGATGTCTTTCAGCGTGACGTTATAGAGGCCGCGCAGGGCGAACAGGCGCTCTGCCGCGTCGAGGATCTGCTCCATCTTCTCGGCGCGCTGCTGTTCCTTCACCGAAGGCTTGCGTGCCTTCTTTGCGGTGGTGCTTGCCGGTTTTGCCGCACTGGCTGATCTAGCTGTTGCCATAGTCCAATCTCAAACGCTGCTTGTCGATTTTGCCGGTTGGTGCCAGCGGCATGTCGTCAATACGGATAACCGCGTCGGGAATCCACCACGCTGCCACGCGGCCACGAAGCGGTTCGAGAAGCGACTCTTCACTTACAGTGTTTCCGCCACTTGTCTGCACAAGCAATATGGGGCGCTCGCCCCATTTGGGGTCGGCCCGTCCGATAACGGCGGCCAGAGATACGCCCGGATGCTGGCTGACCACCGCTTCGATCTCTGCCGGGTTGATCCATTCCCCGCCAGACTTGATGAGATCCTTGGCACGGCCGGTGATGATGAGGTTTCCGCCCGTATCGATGCGGGCGAGGTCTCCGGTAGAGAACCAGCCATCTGCGTTCAGGGCTGATTGCGTCTGCCCGAAATAGCGCGCAACCACCGATGCGCCGCGTACATGCAGATGGCCTTCGCTACCGCGCTGTTGTGGCAGGGGATTGCCGTCCGCATCCGTGATGAGAAGGTCAACGCCGATGCACGGGGTGCCTGACTTCTCCGCCGATCTGTTTGGATCATCTGGCCGGGCAAACGTGCCAGCCGGTGACAGTTCAGTCATGCCCCAGCTGGTCTGGACACTCACGCCCAGCACCCGTTCAAACCGTGCCATCAGGGCAGGCGCCAGAGGCGCGCCGCCGACCACAACCCGCTTCAGGCTGGGTGTCTGTCCGCCGGTGGCTTCCAGATGCTCCACGACGCCAAGCCACACCGTGGCGATGCCGACCGCCACCGTCACCTTTTCGGTATTGATAAGGGCGGCAAGCCGCGCGCCGTCGAGATGCCGGCCCGGCAGCACCATTTTCGCGCCTGCCGCGGGCAGGGCGAAGGTGAGCCCCCACGCATTGGCATGGAACATGGGTACGGCCACCAGCACGTTGTCGGCCTTCGAGATGCCCATGGCATCGGCCTGCAATTGGCGCAGCGTATGCAGGAAGCTGGCGCGGTGGGTGTAGGTAACGCCCTTGGGCGCCCCTGTGGTGCCAGAGGTGAAACACAGCCCACACGGGGATGTTTCCTCAAACCCGCCCCAGATTTCCTCCTCTGACGCCGAAGCAAGCATGGGTTCCAGAGGCGTGGGCTTCAGGCCGGGACCACCGGGAATTTCGCCCGCATCAATGACGAGCAGGTGCTCGATAGCCGGTGCCTTGGCCACCAGTTCGCGGGCCAGCGGCAGAAGGTCCACGCTGGTTATCAGCACGCGCGCCTGCGACTGGCCCGCCATATCGGCGAGCTGGCCAGCGGTCAGACGCGGGTTCAGGGTATGGCAGACCGCCCCCATGCCCATGATGGCGTACCAGACCTCGACATGGGCCTGCGTGTTCCAGGCGAGCGTGGCTACGCACTCACCCGCCTGTACGCCGAGCCCTGCAAGCACGTGCGAGGTCTTCACGCTGCGCTGGCGCAGTTGCGCATAGCCGGTACGCGTCTCGATGCCGCTATCACCTGCCGTTACCAGTTCGGCGTCGGGGTGCCAGCTGGCCGCATGGTCAAGGAATTTGTCGAGCGTGAGAGGAAAGTCCTGCATCGCTCCATGTATCAGTGGCATGCGGGCACTCCCGCAGGCAGAGGCGGAGAGACAATCCCGACATTCCAGTTCCACGCGATGCCTGCTGCTCGCCTGCGGCAAACAACGTCCTCGTGAAGCTCGAACATGCCTGGCATCAGACCGGTGCCGGGGCGCGGCTCTCCGGCAAACTCCATATAGCCTTGCGTATCACCGTAAGCGGGCCAGGCGGGGAAGCCGTCTGCTACCGGAACACCATCGCGGGCAAAGGACACCCAATATCCCACCATGGCGTCGGAGAGCGCCGTCTCCCGCTCGGTTTGCGGAACAGCCGGCCAATCGGGTGCCGTCCGGTCCAAAGTGCCGAACGCGTAGGGGATTTCGGCGGCGTGGAAGGCATGCAGGCCCATCTCGTCGGCAGCCGGATAGCTGTGGTTGAAATAGTAGAGATAGCTGTCCTGACCGGCTGCGCTCTGGCTGCGTACCAGGCGTTCTGCCGTCCAGCCATACATGGCGTCACGGGTGATCGCGAGAAGGCTCTCGGCCACATCATCAGCCGGATAGAGCTCCAGAAAGGCTGGCGCCAGTTCGCCATAGCGGGCCTCAATCTCGGCTGTATAGGCATCCGGGCTTTCAGGCGCTTCAGGCAGCAGGAAGCGCAGCGAGCGGATTTCGCCCTCATTGAACCCGGCAAGGATCGGCACCTGTGCCTGCTCGCCCCGGTCGAACTGATCGACAAGCTGATCAGGCAGGACATGACCATCAATCGCCGGGAAGGGGAAATACCCGGTCATCGCGGATGTCATGGTCAGCTCCTGCGGATCGGCAGCGCGCAGGTCAGCAAGGCTGTCATGGCCGGTCTGACCGGCCAGCCACGCACCCACCTCCTCAGCCGACGGCACGCCATGCGGATTGCCGCGCAGTGCAGGGGCCGAAATCATGTAGGCACTCTGGGCGATGACGCGGGCAAACAGCCCATGGGCGGCAGGCGCGCCCATCAGATACATGACCGACAGCGCACCGGCAGATTCGCCCGCTATCGTGACATTGGCCGGATCACCACCAAAGGCGGCGATATTACGGTTCACCCAGCGCAACGCCTCGATCTGGTCGAGCAGGCCGTAATTGCCGGAGACATTATCCGGTGATTGCGCGCTGAGCTCAGGATGAGCCAGATAGCCCAGAATGCCGACCCGGTAGTTGATGGTGACCACGACAACGCCTTCAGCCGCCAGCCGGGCACCGTCATACATGCTATCGCTGCCCGCCCCGCCGATCAGCGACCCGCCATGTATCCACACGAATACAGGCGCATTTTCAGCGTTTTCAGGTGCCCAGATGTTGAGCGAGAGGCAGTCCTCGCTCATCTCTCCGCGTTCCTCGGCATAGATGCTGCCGGGCCTGGAAGGTGGCTGGTGGCATACGGGGCCAAACTGCGTGGCATCGCGTATGCCGTCCCACCGCTCAGCGGGTACAGGCGCACGCCAGCGGTTATCGCCGGTGGGCGCTTCAGCGTAAGGAATGCCGCGGAACACTGTGATGCCGGCCTCGCTGACCCCCTGCAGGGTCCCGGCAGGTGTATCCACCTGCGCAGGCAACCTGGAGCAAGCTATAGCTGGCAGGCACAGCGTGACCGCCCCTGCCAGCGCGAGAAGGGTCTTGCCCGTCATGCCGCGGCCTCCTTGCCGGACCGCTTGAGTGCGCGCGCCAGCCAGAAGAACATGGCAATAGCGACGAAATAGACCGGGATCAGCGTATAGAAGGCGAGCTGGAGCGAGTTCTCCGGATTGGTGCGGGCAAAGAAGTCGCTCATGAAGCCCAGATAGGTCGGGCCAAAGCCTAGGCCGACAAGGTTCATCACCAGCAGCAGGAGCGCGCCGGCGACCACGCGCTGATCAGGCCGGACCTCTTCCTGCACCAGCGCCACAGAGGGCGACAGGTAGAAATAGTTCAGGCCGGTCGGGACCAGCAGGAAGACCAGTGCCAGCTCCCAGCTCGGCGCCCACACGAATGCAGCAAAGAGCGGCACCGCCAGTGCCAGCCCGATAGCGGGCAGCCAGGCATAGGCCGTCTTGTTGCGCGGACCCCATCTGTCGATGAGCCGTCCGGAGACGAACATGCCCCCACCGACACCCAGAAGGATCACGATGGCATACCAGATCGCCACATCGCCAAGTTCCATGCCCTTTTCGCGCATCAGGAAGAGCACGGTGAAGTTCAGCACCGCATAGGTCATGAACTGGGTCGCGGCGCAGGCCAGCGACACCCGCAACAGCACCGGGTCGGTGAAGAACAGGCGCACCGTCCCCCAGAAGGGAGATTTTGCCGGCACAGCCGCCGTATCAGCCGCAGGGGGCGTATCGGTGGCGTCGACCAGCGTGGCGACGGGTTCGTCCACCGCGGCCGGTTTGACATCCAGACCGCCGCGCTTGGGCTCGCGCATCCAGAACCACACGAAGATCGCGGTCAGGACGCCGATCACGCCGATCCAGATGAAGGCAAGGCGCCAAGAGTAGGCCGCCGCAATGGACGCGCCGAAGGCGATGCCCAGCGCCATCCCGATGGGCGGGCCAAGATTGAACAGGCTGAGCGCGGTGCCGCGCATGCCGGGCGGGAAATAGTCCGAAATGATGGCGTAGGAGGGCGGCACGCCGCCTGCCTCACCAACGCCCACCGCCATGCGCGCAACGGCGAGCTGGGGGTAGTTGGCAGCGAGACCGCACGCGGCTGTTGCCGCACTCCACAGGCCACAGGAAAAGGCGAGGACCTTTACCCGGTTGGTCCGGTCTGCCAGCAGCCCCACCGGAATGGCGAGGATGCAGTAGAACATCGCGAAATAGAGCCCGCTGATCAGGCCAATCTGGCCGTCAGAAATCCCCAGCTCGTCCTGAATGGGCTTGGCAAGGATGGAGAGTAGCTGACGGTCGAGGAAGTTCAGCACGTATACAAAGCACAGAGCCGCCAGCACGGCCCAGGCATAGGCGCCCGGGCGCGCAGCTTGCGCGCCCGGAACTGCCGCCGGATTGGAAATTGCCATTAGAAGCTATACCCGACCCGGACCCCGATCGTGCGCGGACGCTGCAAGGCGTAGCGCCCGTCGAGGAACGCTTCAGGGTGCACATAGGTGACCGAGCGGTCATCGAAGAGGTTTTCGACATAAACGCCTGCGGTAAGCCGGTCGAACGACGCGGCCAGGGTCCCATTGACGACGGTGTAGGCATCAGTGAAGTCGTATGTCGGGCTGGTTACGCCTGGCTGGCCGGGCACGTTGGGGAACG
Organism: Glycocaulis sp.; assembly: GCF_050485565.1. Classification (GTDB taxonomy): domain Bacteria; phylum Pseudomonadota; class Alphaproteobacteria; order Caulobacterales; family Maricaulaceae; genus Glycocaulis. The sequence goes on from NZ_JBJHBQ010000007.1 coordinate 138,130, forward strand.
AGCTGGGGAAGCCGCCCACATGATAAACCGCCAGCGAGGCATTGCCTTCCGCATTGTTCATCAGGCCAAAATTGTAGTTGACCAGAAGCGAGCCTTGGAAACGTGGCCCCGAGAGCCGGATGCCTTCGACCGCGCCGGAAATGGCGGCCTCTTCCGGTGTAAGCGACGTCACCTTGGATTCGTTGAGGGAGCCGTTCAGCCCGATGGTCCAGCCATTGGCCGGGCGTGCCAGCAATTCAAGCTCAACGCCGCGTGAGCGCGCGCCGCCGATATTGGTGGCGAACTGAACGGAGTCCGACACCCGGTTGGCCTGGATCTGGATGCCGTCCCAGTCGATCTGATAAAGCGCGATGCTGGCATTCAGGAGGCCATTCATCCAGCTGCCCTTGAGGCCGGCTTCATAGCTGATCAGATCGTCTGAATCCGCGCCGAAGGGAATGATCAGATCGTTGGGATCGACAAGGCTCGGCCGCCCCGCAAAGGCATTGACGACAGGCGCGCGGAAACCGGTTGCCACAGCCGCATAGGCTGTCAGGCTCGGCACAGGACGCCAGGAGGCGCTAAAGCGGTAGGACGGGCCGGTCTCCTCAGCCTTGATCCCGGTCTCTTCCGGGATCGCCGTGATGGTCAGCGGGCCGGGAATCCCGAACAGGGCATTGACCAGGTAGTTGGAGTTATATCCGCCAGGCTCGGTGAACGCCTGCGCATCAATGCTGCCGTAGCGCAGACCGGCCGTGACCCAGAAATCTTCTGTGAAGCGGTAGGTGAGCTCGCCAAACGCTGCTGCTTCGTGCTGGAGGCTGTGCGAATACAGGCGCTGATAGTACTCATCCGGCAGACCGGTGATGCCACGGGCGGTCAGAAACGCCTCGTTGGAGCGGTAGCCGAAGTCCACATCGCGTTTGCGGCTGAAATAGAACCCGCCAACAACCCAGTCGAAATTCCCGCCGGTTTCGGAGACAAGGCGGACCTCCTGCGCGAAGTTCTGATCGTAGGCATCAGCGTCCAGCGCAAAAGCAATCGCCTGCCCGAATGTGCCCGCCAGATCGACATAGAAGCGCTGGTTGAAGCGCGAGTAGGTCGTCGAGCTGGTCAGCTCGGCCCCGCTGAACTGGTAGTTCAGCGTCACATTATAGTTGGTAAGCTCACCGGTGAACCGGTCAGGCCGGTCAGAGATGCGGACATCGCGGCCGAGCAGCGGATTGGTCAGCGAGGAATCCTGCGGATTGCTCTCTTCGCGCGACACCAGGAAGCGCAGGGAAAGCCGGTCGGTTGGCTGCCAAAGCAAGGTCGCCCGGCCGCCCCATGCTTCCAGCGTATCGGCATTGTTGATGCCGGTGCCGATATTGTTGACATAGCCTTCCTCGTTACGCAGGAAGCCCACGACACGCAAGGCGAGCTGATCCTCGACCAGCGGCATGTTGACCATGGCGTTATAGCGTTGGCGGATAGAGCTGGACCCGGTCACGCCTATATCGCCAAGGACGGATGCCTCGAACGTATTGAGGTCCGGACTGCGGGTAACGATGCGCAGGGCACCAGCAAGTGATCCCGAGCCGAACAGCGTGCCTTGCGGTCCACGCAGGAACTCGATGCGTTCGACATCGTAGAGGCTGGGGTCGAGAATGGTTGAATTGCCGTTGGCAGAGATAGGCAACTCGTCGATATAGATCGCCACGGTGCTTTGCAGATTGGCGTTATAGCCGTTGGTCGCAATGCCGCGCGCGGTGAAATTGTTGAAGTTCGCGGTCGGCCGGTTCAGCACGACACCCGGCGTCTCAAATGCCAGCCCCTCATAACCGACAAGTCCACGCGCATCGAGTTCGTCCTGCGAGAAAGTGGTGACGCTAAGCGGTACGTCCTGAAGCCGTTCTTCGCGGCGTGTCGCGGTGACGGTGATGATGTCCCGGCTTGCCTGAGCGGAGCGCTGGGCGTCCTCCTGATCGGTATCGGTCTGCGCGAAAGCTGGAGCAGCGATCGCCAGCGCCCCGGCGCTTGCCGAGGCAAAAAGAAATGCCCTCATTGATATTCCTCCCACTACGCCGGTCATGGGTGCCGACGCTCGACGGGAAGAGAACCATGCGATTCCGATGGAGTCAACATTCACTCACTCGTGTGTGAATGTTTGGCGTATATCGGTGACGCTGAAGGAATGCGAGCGGGCCTCAGCCTGATAGGAGCCCCCGTGCGGCGTGGAGCCGCCGGAGGTGCATGTAACTTATTGTAATTGCTTGCGCCCGTGTCGCACCGTGCAGCGCTCTTAAACGGCACGTCGCGCATCGGCGAACGACTATCAAGCTATTGTTTTTACCAGAGAAAAAGTGGTAGCGGGAGAGAGACTTGAACTCTCGACCTCAGGATTATGAGTCCTGCGCTCTAACCAGCTGAGCTACCCCGCCACTGGGGTTGAGGCGCTTTGCGCCCCCGGCGCGCACGAGGCACCGGAGGCGCGGATATACGCAAAGCCGTCAGCGGAGGCAAGCGCCCCCGTTCACCTGGCGGCGCTGAGGGGTAATCAGGCCGCGCGCACACCTTCCAGGAAGCGGGCGACGGCGCCGCGCAGCGTGCCGGCTTCCTGTGTCAGGCCATGCGAGGCTTCGTTCACCTGCGCTGCGCACTGGCCGGTTTCCGACGCCGCAGCGTCCACACCCTGAATGGCCTGCGAGACGCGGCGCGTACCGCCAGCGGCTTCCTGCGCCGAGCGCGTGATTTCCTCGGCCGCGGCGCGCTGTTCTTCCATGGCGGCGGCGATGGCGGTGGAAATCTCGTTCATCTCACCGATGACCGTGCCGATGGCGGTGATGGCGCTGACGGCCTTGCCGGTCGCGCTTTGAATGCCATTGACCTGTTCGGAGATGGACCCCGTGGCCCGCGCGGTCTGCTCGGCCAGCGTCTTCACTTCGGAAGCCACCACCGCAAACCCCTTGCCCGCCTCACCCGCACGCGCGGCCTCGATCGTCGCGTTGAGGGCCAGAAGATTGGTCTTCTCGGCAATCTCGTTAATCAGGCGCACCACACCGTCAATCCGGCCTGCCGCTTCGCTGAGTGCGGTCACATCAGCGCTGGCACCGGAGACTTCATCAGCGGCGCTGCGCGCAATGGTGGAGGAGCGCGAAATCTGCTGGGCGATCTCGGCAATCGAGGAGGTCATTTCCTCAGCAGCAGCCGCGACCGTATCGACATTCTGGGCTGCCAGCACACCGGCCTCGTTGACCTCGGCGGTCTGACCGGCCGCGCTGTGCGAGCTTTCGGTGAGCGCATTGGCGGCCATTTCCATTTCGCCCGCTGCGCGCGACACCTCTTCCAGGGCCCGGCTGGAGGTCGACTCAAACTCCTGCACCAGCGCCTCGATGGCCTTCGTGCGCTGTTCCCTCGCAGCACGCTCCGCCTCGCTCTGGCTGGCCAGACGCACCCGTTCGATCTCGTTCTCGCGCAGAACGGCAACCGCGCGGGCCATATCGGCGATTTCGTCCTGGGCATTATCGTCCAGCGCCTGGCTGGTATCGCCAGATGCCAGGGCGGTGGTGGTGCGCGAGATCCGCGTCAGGCGGTTGAGCAGGTTGTTGTTGACGTAAATCCACCCGATCAACCCGGCAATGACGACCGCGCCGATCGCCATCACGATCAGCAATATCTGTCCGGACAGAACGGCGGTGAAACCATTGGCACGCGCAGCCGCTGCCATGGCGTTGGCCTGTGCGACCACCTGCTCGACTTCGGCAGCCAGCATGGCATGTGCAATACGGGCATCTTCCACCGCGTCGGTGGCGGCGATTTCCGCTTCAATCTCCGAACGGCGCAGCGCAAAAACCCCTTGCGGGCCTTCGCCGCGTGAGACAAGTGCCTCCGCCGAGCGCGTCACCTCTGCGCTGGCCGCATCCCCGAGAATGGCAAGATTGACCAGCAGCTCATCCATCGCGAGCTCGAAGCGGCCCTCGACATCAGCGACTTCGCCCGCCGACATGGCGCCATCAAGCTCGGCATACTGGGTAAGTATCAGATTCAGATCGACCATGATGCGCAGGAAGGTTTCCAGCTCCGCCTGACCAGCATTTTCCAGCCCGGCTTCCAGCGCGGCAACGGCCTGCGCACGTTCGCTGATGGCTGCGGAAATGGCGTTCAGACGCGCATTGCGCGCTTCAAGATTTGCCGCCGTGGGCCCGTTAGCCGCTTCAATACCGGCGGCCAGATCATCCAGCAGCGCCGTCAGACTGGCGGTACGTGCCGCACTCAGCCCGGCTTCAGACAGCGCAGACACCGCAACGCGCGCACCGTCATAGAGTGTCTGCAGGCGCGTCTCGGACGCCGTCATATCAACCGTGTCGGACGAGCGTGCAAAGGCGGCCAGCTCGCCTGTTATCGCACTGCTGGCAGCGTCGAGCGCACCCGCCGCGCTTGCCATGGGGGCTGCCTCATCAACAACTTCACTCAGGGCGCCGCGTGTACTCTGCAGGGCGATGACACCGGCCAGCGCAGCTGCAACTCCCAAAAGCGCCACTAGGGCAAACGCCCCGATCAATCGCGTCTGCACCGAGTGAAGATTGAGTTGCATCATTAGTCTCCCGTTAGGGTTAACGCCCAGGGCGCGAATAAAGGCGGCCGGGAATCACCCCTGACGCCGCCTTTTCGTCTTAGACCCTAGCCTGCAAACGCAAAGTTAAAGACCTGTTCCACGCCTTCGGTCACTTCGTCGGCGGGCGCATACTGCCATTGCTCAAGCGCACGCAGCACGGCGCGGTCAAAAACGCCGGCCGGCGTCGCTTCGACGATTTCCACGTCAGCCACTTCACCGGACTCGGTGACATTGTAGCGAACGGAAACCGCGCCTTCGAGATTGCGGCGCTCGGCGCCACGCGGATATTCGGGAGCCACAACACGAACCGTCTCGCGGTCATTCATCGCCATTGCCGGAGCAACAAACAGACCCGAAGCCAGTACAGCGGCCATGCATACAGATTTCACGATTTTCATGATTTCACCCAACCCGTTAGTAAGCCGCTTGCGTGCAGCTTTTGATGAACACCCAGCCAGATCTTACGTCCGGCATGAAGGGTTCTAACAGGAAGGGGTTTCTGTCTGTTTAACCGCCCAGCCGAAAATGCACCGGGTGCATCAACGCTATTGCAGCTCTTCGGCCGCATGGCGCGCGGCCAGCGCCTCACCATCGGTCCGGGCGCTTTCGGCAGCTGTCTGGAACAGGGCAGAGGCCGCTGCGGTATCGCCTTGTGCAGCCCGCAGGCGGGCAAGACCAAGCGCAGCGCCATAATGACCGGGCTCAAAGGCCAGCACCCGCTCATACAGCGTGATCGCGTCCGCCGTGCTGTCTGAACCGGCCAGACAATCTGCGTGGGACGACATGGCGTTAAGGTCCCACGGCGTGTCTTCCAGCCGCGAGGCGCTCTGGGCGCAAGCCTCGCCGCTGGCGGCCAGAGCCGTCGGGCGCGCAGCAGAGGAAGGAGCTGTGTCACCATCTGGCCCTGTGGCATCCGGCGCGGGTTGCGTCTGGGCTGACGGGGCAGGACCAGCCTGATCTGGCGTCCGGCTGGTGCCAGCGCTGGCCACAGGGCGCAGCGGAGCCGCGCCAAGCACTACCCCCTCCAGCGCCACCAGAACGCCGCCTTCGCCCAGAAAAGCCTGCGCCTCGCCCCACTCACCCTCAAGGCGGATAGTGCAACCACCGTCCGCGCCCGGCCCGGTCTGCAGGCGGGTTACCGGGCGGCCAGCGGGCGGCAGTATCTCGCGCGCCTCGCAGGCAAAGCCGTCCAGCACGACATCAAGCCTGCCATCACTGCCCGTCGCTGCCAGCGCTAAAGGCTGGGCGTCGAGCGCCAGCCATATATCTGCCGAGCCTGCCTGAACGTTTGTCAGATAGGCATCAACCAGCCCCGAACGCTCCGGTTCGGGCGATATCTGGGCAAGAAGGGTGAGGACCAGGATCAACATGGCCGCGAAAATGGCGTGAGTCGCACGCGATGTGCGAGATTTCAGCCGATAGGCGTCACGGCGCAGGCATCATGCGCAAGAGCGCCGAGCGTGCGCCCGTCTGCATCGCGTACGCGCTCATAGAGGAAACACCCCTCACCCGCTTCGGGCATGCGGCCCGGCAGATAGAAGGGATCGCCTTCCCCCGGCAGGGCCGGTTCCAGGTCCGACACGGCACGCCAGCGCACGCCCTGACCGGTATGGGTGCAGTCAAACCGGCCATTGCCGGGATATTCAAAACGCACGGTCTGGCTGTCACCATCCCGGTAGGCAAGGCTCACCCGGCGGTCGCCAGCCCCGCGCACATGGGCGAGCGAGGACACCGCGCTGTCCGCGCGGCACGCCTCGATAGCGGGCAGGAACTCGCCAATCTCATGCGTCCAGAGCGGATAGGGGCCGGTCTCGCGCGCGCAGCCCTCATAGGACCGTCCGCCTATCTCCAGCGCCGCAAAATGACCGTAACGCATATCCCCGATGGCGCAGGGACCTGGCTGCAAAATGAGCGTCACATCACCATCCCGGCTCATACCGCCTTCAAAGCGGCGCACGCCGCCAGCAAGCCAGGGCTCGGCCATGTCAAAAGCGGGACTAAGGAGCCCGGCGGCACCCGCCATATGGATGATGGTACTGATGTCCACCCCGCCGCCAGGGCCTTCATGAAATGTCAGCTCCAGCGAGAAGCCATCCCCTTCGGCGATATAGCCGGAAAGTTCAGGCCGGGACGGTTCGCGCGGGGTGAAGTCTGCGGGCGCAGGCGCAGCGGAGAAACCGCTCGCCAGCCCGCCGGACGTGGTGGGGGCGCAGGCCGCAAGGCCAGCCATAAGGCTGGCAAGCCCTGCAATCAGCCAAGCTGTACGCATATGCGCCCCCTCACCACCAGTTCGGCCTAGTATACCTCGAACAGGCCCGCCGCGCCCATACCGCCACCAACACACATGGTGATGACGACGTATTTGACGCCCCGGCGCTTGCCCTCGATCAGGGCATGGCCAACCATACGCGCACCGCTCATGCCATAGGGGTGGCCGATGGAGATGGCCCCGCCATTGACGTTCAGCCGGTCATTCGGGATGCCCAGCTTGTCGCGGCAATAGAGCACCTGCACGGCGAAAGCTTCATTGAGCTCCCACAGGCCGATATCGTCCATTTTCAGGCCATTGGCTTTGAGCAGCTTCGGCACGGCATAGACCGGACCAATGCCCATCTCGTCCGGATCAAGACCCGCCACGGCAATGCCGCGATAGGCGCCGAGCGGGGTCAGGCCCCGGCGCTCGGCTTCTTTCGCTTCCATCAGCACGCTGGCCGATGCGCCATCAGAAAGCTGGGAGGCGTTACCGGCGGTGATGAACTTGCCTTCCTTAACCTTCTGGCCGTTCGCGTGAACGGTGCGAAGGCCCTGCAGCCCTTCCAGCGTGGTGTCGGCGCGGTTGCCTTCGTCTTTCTCCAGCTTCGTATCGACGATGGAGATCTGGCCGGCGGCCTTGTCCATCACGCCCATCTTGGAGGCGAGCGGGACGATCTCGTCATCGAACTTGCCGGCGGCCTGAGCCGCAGCCGTGCGCTGCTGGGACTGAAGCGCGTACTCGTCCTGCGCGTCGCGCGAGACCTTGTAGCGCTCGGCCACGATCTCGGCGGTTTCCAGCATGGACATGTAGAGGTCCGGCCGGTGCTCATTGATCCACGGATCAAACGCGCGGTGGATATTCATGTGCTCGTTCTGGACCAGCGAGATGGACTCAAGACCACCGCCGACCGTGACCGTCATCCCGTCAGAGATGATCTGCTTGGCCGCGATCGAGATCGCCATCAGGCCGGAGGCGCACTGGCGGTCCACCGTCTGGCCGGACACGCTGGTGGGCAGCCCGCCGCGGATGAGGCACTGGCGCGCCGTGTTCTGGAAGGTGGAGCCCTGCTGCATGGCAGCGCCCATCACCACATCGTCGATTTCCTTGGGATCAACGCCGGAGCGCTTCACCGCCTCGGCGATGACATGGCCGCCCAGCTCCTGGGCCTGTGTATTGTTGAAGGCGCCGCGATAGGCGCGGCCAATGGGTGTACGCGCAGTCGATACGATGACGGCTTCACGCATGATATGTCTCCTCCGGATCGCGTCGGTCTAGCCGAGCTTTACGCCAGCAGCTTCAGCCGCCTTGGCAATGAATTTCATGGTCTGCTGTCCGCCCTGTTCATAGGGCTCCTGCCCCTTGGCGTCGAGAATTTGCGCAAAATGCTTTGCGACATTTTCCGGCGTCTGTTCTGCCGGGGGCAGGAAGATGCCGTCCGTCTCATAGATCCGCGTGGCGGCATACCCGCCAGCCCCGGCGCACAGCACGGTGCGGCTCGGCGCGTCCTCGCTGACCAGATAGACGAGGCCCGCCGTCACGCTCTCCACCGTCATCAGCTTGAGCGCTTCTTCGGGGATCAGGCCCTCGGTCATGCGGGTGCGGGCGGTAGGCGAGAGCGCATTGACGCGGATATTGTTCTTCGCGCCTTCCAGATGCAGCACGTTCATGAAGCCAACCAGGCCCATCTTCGCCGCGCCATAGTTGGACTGGCCGAAATTGCCGTAAATGCCGGACGACGAGCTGGTCATCACCACGCGGCCATAATTGGCCTCGCGCATGATGTCCCACACCGCCTTGGTGCAGGTCGCCGCGCCCATGACGTGGACGTCCAGAACCGCCCGGAAATCCTCAAGGCTCATCTTGGCGAAGCTCTTGTCGCGGAGAATGCCGGCATTGTTCACCAGGATATCGACCCGGCCCCATGTCTTCATGGTGCTGTCGACCATGTCGGCGACTTCATCGGCCTTGGTGACATTCGCGCCGTGCGCGATGGCTTCACCGCCCGCAGCCTCGATCTCGTTGACGACGGCCTGCGCCGCGCTGATCGAACCGCCCGTGCCATCGACCGCGCCGCCCAGATCATTGACGACGACTTTCGCCCCGCGCGCGGCCAGTGCCAGCGCATGGGAGCGGCCAAGGCCCGCACCTGCACCCGTGACAATGGCCACGCGGCCATCAAACCGGATATCGCTCATGGATTATCTTCCCCTGATTGTATTTGCAGCTTTGGCTCCGGCAATGCCGGAGCGGTTATTGCTGGCGGGTATACTCCGCCTTTTTATTCTGGCGAAGCGAAGCGCTTTTCTTGCTGCAATGCAACAGGGAATGGACGCGAGGGACTTCTACCCCTTGCCGAACTTCGGGCTGCGCTTTTCCAGAAAGGCCCGGTAGCCCTCCTGAAAGTCCGCGCTTTTAAACGCCTCCAGAAAGAGCGCGCGCGTTGCATCGTCGTCCTCGCTCTGCCCGGCTTCAACGAGCGCGATAAGCTGCTTGGTGATTTTCGCCGAATTGGGCGAGGTCGCGGCCAGCATGTTGGCGTAGGTCTCCACCTCGCCGGCCAGACGGTCCACCGGCACCAGCCGGTTGATGAGGCCGGTGGAGAGCGCTTCGGAACCATCCAGCAGCCGCCCGGAGAACAGCATGTCCTTGGCGGTGGGAACACCCACAGCCCGGATGAGGCGCGCGGTATCGTTCAGCGTGTAGACCAGCCCCAGCTTGCCGGGCGTGATGCCAAAGCGCGAGCCTTCAGCGGCAAAGCGCATGTCACAGGCGAGCGCGAGGCCGCAGCCGCCACCCACACACGCCCCCTCGATCATCGCCAGCGTCGGGCGCGGGAAAGCGGCAAGGCCATCAAGCGCCGCCGCAATACTGCGCGAGTAAGCCTCTGCCCGCTCCGGCGTGGCGTACACCTCTTCAAACTCGGAGATATCCGCCCCGGCGGCAAAACTGCCCCCGGACCCGCTGACCACCAGCAGGCGCACCGCGTCATGGGTCAGCGCCCGCTCCAGCAGAACCGGAATAGCGCCCCACATCGCCCCGTTGAGCGCATTGCGCTTGTCGGGCCGGTTGAGGATGAGGTGGGCGGTGGCGCCGCGCACCTCCAGCCGGATCGGATCAGATTGCATCGGTAAAGCCTTGCTGCTGCCGACCCAATAACCGCACCACTGTGACCCGGCAATGTTTCGCCCGCCGCAAACACCGCTTTTTCACATAGCGGCAATGCCGCGATGAGGGGGTGGCGGCCCTTGCGCCATTGGTACCAAACGCGTAGTGGCAGGCGCGTCGTATCACCCCCAGCCAGGGACGCCGCCAGGGCCATGGAACTTGAATTCTTCAGCCGGTTCATCGCCGCGCTTTTCGCGATGATCAACCCGCTTGCCGCCATGCCGGTCTTTCTGTCCCTGACGGCCGGAAACACACCGCAGGCACAACGCAAAATGGCCATTCAGGCGGCGATTGCCACCGTGATCGCCTGCTTTGCCATCGCGATTGCGGGCAAGTTTGTGCTGGGCCTGTTCGGCATCGGAATCGACAGTTTCCGCATTGCGGGTGGCATTCTGCTCTTCACCATTGCGCTGACGATGATTTCCGGCGCGCGCCACACCTCCAGCGCAGGCACAGAGCGCGAGCGCGCCACGCAGGAGAATATCGACAATCCGGCGATCTATCCCTTCACCATCCCGATGACGGTCGGCCCCGGCACGATCACCACGCTCATCATCTTCTCCGAGCAGGCGTCCACCAGCCCGGTAAAGATGGGGGTTTTCGCCGCCGTCGTGCTGATCGTGGTCGGCCTGCTGCTGGCAGCCCTGCTGGTCGCGCCCTTCCTTGACCGGATGGTCTCGCACAGCGCGCGCACGGTCTCCATCCGGATCATGGGGATCATCCTGGCCGCGCTGGCGGTCGAGTTCGTCATTACCGGCCTTCGCGGCTCCGGCCTGATCGCGCTGAACGGGATGTAGGCGAACGCCTACATCACCGCTTCGTCCGCCGGGTCGCGCAGATTGTAGCGCGAGCTCATCACCGCGCCATACGCGCCCGCCTCGGCAATCAGGATGACATCGCCTTCGCGCGTTTCCGGCATCAACCGGTCAGCGCCCAGAAGGTCCGCGCTCTCGCAGATCGGCCCGACAATCGAGGCAAGTCCGGCAGGTGCCTCTCCCAGCCGGGAAAGGTTCACGATCTCGTGGCGAGCGCCATAGAGCGCCGGGCGGATCAGCGAATTCATGCCCGTGCTGATGCCGATGAAGCGGGTGCCAAAGCTCATCTTCACCTGCGTGACACGGGCCAGCAGCACGCCCGCCTCGGCCACCAGATAACGCCCCGGCTCCATCCACAGTTCAACCCCGTCCAGCGCACGCTTCACGCCCGCCAGCTCGCGGTCAACTACAGCCAGATCCAGAATAGGCGCCTCCGGACTGTCCGGCACGCCCAGCCCGCCGCCGACATTGATGATCTTCACGCCGCCTATGCCCGCTGCGGCCTCGCCCAGTATGCGGCCGATCTCGCGCCAGTGCCCGGCCTCGGTAATGCCTGAACCGGCATGAGCGTGCAGACCCTTTACGCTCGCGCCAGCGGCTTTCGCCAGCTCGGCAGCATGGCCGATCTGCTCCAGCGGAATGCCGAACTTCGCCTTCGGTCCCGCCGTGCGCACATGCTCGTGATGGCCGCGCGGGCGGTCCGGGTTGACGCGCAATACGATCTCCTTGCCCGCGAACAGGTCCGGCCATTCGCGAAGCGGGTGCAGCCCGTCAATCGTCAGGTGCGTGCCGAGCGCCATAGCCGCTTCGTACTCGTCGCGCGGGGCAAAGTTCGGCGTGAAGAGGATGCGGGCAGCGGGCAGATCGGGAAGGGTTTCGCGCACGCGCGCCACCTCGCCCATCGACACGCACTCAAACCCGATGCCAGAGGCTTCCACCGTGCGCAGCACATCGGGGTGCGGGTTGGCCTTCATGGCAAACCAGGCCGCATCCACGCTGGACAGCCCTGCAACAGCGCGCGAGCGCGCCGCCACCGTCTCCAGCTCATAAACGTAGAGACCGCCACTCTGCGGTGCCTGCGCCAGCAGCTCTTCCCTTCGCGCTTCCCACCAGGGGGCGGGCCGCACGGGGGCCGATGTCTTGACCGCCGGGGCATTGATCTCGGCCCAGCTCGGCCCGAACACGCGGTCTTCGGGCATCTGACCGATCAGGCTTTCATGCAGGTTCTTGGCCAGCGCCGCACCATCGGCCTCGTCCACCACCACGGTGAAATTGAGGTCATTGGCCGCCTGGCTGACCAGATGCACCGGCTTTTGCTGGAAGGCTTCAAAGGCGGGCGCAAGCTGGTGGAGAATACGGCGAATCCCATAACCCACCATCGAGACAGCCGCCTTGCCCTCCTCTATGCGTACCCGGCAGAGCGGGGCGAGCGCCGCACGCAACATGTCGAGGCGCGCCGCATCAAGCCCCGGATCTGGGTCCAGCGAGACGGTGACATTGGTCTCCGAGGTAGAGACCTGATCGACCGAAATCCCGCACTGCTTGAAGGCCGCAAAAATGTCGGCAAGGAAGCCCGCCTGACGCCACATGCCAGAGCCTTCCATCACGACAAGGCGCACACCCGTTTTTACCGACACCGCCTTCAGGCGCGGGGCGTCATCGCCCGGCTCGCCGGTAATGCGCGTGCCGGGCAGATCGGGGCGGAAGGTGTCTTTCACCAGCATGGGAATGCCCGCGCGCCGCGCCGGACCGACCGAGCGCGGATGGAGCACCTTGCCACCCATCGTGGCGATTTCCTGCGCTTCCTCATAGCTGAGCGCGGTCAGCATGCGCGCCCCGTCTGTCAGGCGCGGATCGGCACTGAAGAGTCCCGGTACATCAGTCCAGATTTCCACCCGCGCCGCACCGGCGCGCGCTGCGAAATAGGCCGCAGACGTATCTGACCCGCCCCGGCCCAGCAGCACCGTGCCGCCGCCCACGCGCGAGGCGATAAAGCCCTGGGTGAGGATCACGTCATGGGGCGCAAGACGGGCAATCAGCGCCTCGTCGCGCTCCTCGCTGACACCGTTATCGAGCCAGCTGCGTGTTTCATCATTGGTGTTGGTACCGGTTAGCACGTCGCGTGCATCAAGCCCCTCAGCCGCCACGCCCAGCTTTTTCAGCAATGCAAGGCCCAGCGCGGAGGCCATCAGTTCGCCCAGCGCCATCGTCTCGGCCCGCACACGCGCGCTCGCTTCGCCCACCAGCGCCATGCCCGCGGCAAGCGCATCAAGACGGGTGAACCAAGGGGCCAGTATCGCCGCGCCGTCCAGCCCTGCCTCGCTGGCAAAATCGAGATGGCGCTGGCGGATGGCCGCCGCAGCCGCTTCGCCCTCGCCCGCCAGTGCAAGGCCGGGGAGCGCTTCGAGCAGGTTGGAAATGCCCGAGAGGGCCGAATGCACGATCAGCACGCGCTCACCATCGGCCAGGCGTTTTCGGGCCAGACGCGCAATGATTTCCCAGTTTTTCGGGCGGGCTACCGAAGTGCCGCCAAACTTCATTACGATGAGGGAACGCGCCGTCATGGCATCTGCCTTGTCAATCGGGTCCGCAAAACGGGACGGAAGACCCTTCCTTTAGCGGTTATGCTGCGCCGCGCAACGGGTCTGCCTGTTTGCACTTCACCCACCGTCATGCCAGTGACACGCCACCGCGCTATCGCACCTTGGATATCTGCCGCCTGTCAGAGGGAAACATGATGACGCCGTTCCGCACCCTGATCGCCCTTACAGCCTTGCTTGGCCTTGCCGCGTGCGCCAGTACGGACACCGCCCGGCAGGCCCAGCACGCACCGGTAGACGAGCCAATCGTGCTGATGATCGGCGTGGACGGGCTGAGCGCCGGGGCGCTTGATCTGTTCGAGGCACCCCACATGCAGGCGCTGGCGGCGCGGGGTATCCGCCCTGAAGCCATGGTGCCGGTCATGCCCAGCGTCACCTTCACCAATTTCTATTCGCTGGCGACCGGGCTCTATCCCGAAGATCACGGCATGATCAACAACCACCCGTTCGATCGCGAGCTCAATGAGGGCTTCGTCAATCCGATGAGCGCGCAGGACAGCCGCTGGTGGAGCGGTGAGCCGATCTGGATCACCGCCGAGCGGCAGGGCCTGCCAACCTCCATCATGTTCTGGCTCGGCTCTGAAGTGGAGTTTGACGGCGACCGCCCCACCCGCTGGACCCCTTACGAGCACAACAAGCCCTATCAGGATCGCGTGGACGAGGTGCTGGCCTGGTTTGACGGGCCGGAAGGCGAGCGTCCGCGCTTTGCTGCCGTTTATTTCGATCTCGTTGACTCAATCGGCCACCGTGCCGGGGCCGACACGCCCGAAGTGGGTGCGGCCATCGCCACGGTGGACGGCTATATCGGCCAGCTCGTCGCCGGGCTGGAGGCACGCGGCCTCATGGATCGCACGCATATCCTGATCGTTTCCGATCACGGCATGGCGACCAACCCGGAAGAGAATGTCATCTATTTCGATGACTTCATGGACCTCTCAACCGTCTATGTCCCCGAAGTGCAAGGGCGCAGCGGCAATGGTTTCCGCCCGTTCGTGAACGTGTATGGCGAGCCCGACGCCATCGAGGCGGCCTACCAGTCCCTGCAGGGCGCGCATCCGCACATGCGCGCCTGGAAGCGGGGCGAAATGCCCGACCATTTCCGCTTCGATCACCCCACGCGCGGGCCAGACCTCTTCATACTGGCCGATCCGGGCTGGATTCTGAGCGCGCGCTCCCTGCCCCTTGGCAGTCCCTGGCGTTCGGTCGGCGTACACGGCTATGACGTGGCAGACCCTGTCATGCATGCAGGCTTCATCGCGGCTGGGCCGATGTTCCCAGAGGGCACCCGCCCGGCAGCATTCGAGAGCGTGAATGTCTATCTGCTGATCGCCTGCATTCTGGGGCTGGAACCTGCCGAGACCGAGGGCGACCCGGCGGTGATCTCTGCGCTGACCGGCGGACGCTGCGAGGTGGGGTAACTCTCCCTCGTCTGGTCTGCAAACCACCTCCCCGCTTGGCCTTCGCGATGTGACGGGCTATCGAGGGGAGGATGAGTCTGTTTGCCACTGGGAAGGATGCTTACGCATGTCCAACGCGCCACACCGCATTACCTTTATCGCCAAGACCTTCTCCGCTGCGGCGCTGGAGTTTCATCGCGGGCGGATGTCCGAGCGCGGCTACCGCATGGAAGGGCGCATCGAGCCGACCGTGTTCCAGCGCATCAATGATGACGGCTCCACCAGCGACGAGTTCGGTGGCGAACCGGTCTTCACGGTGACCTTCACCAAGCGCGAAGAATAGGAAGGCATAGGCACCGTGCTGCCCGCCAGCCCTGTCCGGCCCGAGGCCGTTGCTGATACGTTTGAACCCGCCACCAGCGCCGGACAGGCCGTTGATCGCTTGAGCGCGCTATATACCCGCTCGGTGAAGGCATTGCGCGCGGCGCTCAAAACCTATCTGGATGGCGGGCTGCCGCCGGGCGGAGCGGACCGGGCATCGGGCCTTTTTGCCTACCCTGAGCTGCGCATCACATACCAGCCCGACGGGCCGGTACCGCCCCTGAGCCGGGCCTTCGGCAAGTTTTCCGAAAGCGGGGTCTATACCCAGACGATCACGCATCCTGAGCTCTTCCGCGACTATCTGATGACGCAGATCAGCCTGCTTCAGGAAGAGTATGACGTGCTGGTGGAGACCGGGATTTCCACGCAGGAAATTCCCTTCTCCTACGTGCTGGATGGCGCCGAAGACCTCGACATGGACGGCGCAGCACCAGCCGAGCTGGTGCGCCACTTCCCCTATGCGGACCTGTCGCGCATCGACGATGCCCTGCCCAATGGCGAGCGCCCCTCCATTCCCGGCACGCCGCGCCCGCTTTCCCTGTTTGACGGCGCACGCACCGACTACTCGCTACAGCGCATCAAGCACTATACCGGCACGCCGTTCGAGGATGTGCAGGACTTCATCCTGTTCACCAACTACCACCGCTATGTGGATGCGTTCGTGGCGTGGGCGGCAGAACAGCTCAAGGCAGACAACGAGTATGAGTCGCTATCGGCTGCCGGGTTCGTGCATGTCGATGCCGGCACCAAGGATCCGCTTGGCGTGGTCGAGAGCGCACCCTGGCGTCGCTTCCAGATGCCGGCCTATCACTTGAAGGCACCGGGACGGCGCGGCATCACGCTGGTCAATATCGGTGTCGGCCCGTCCAACGCGAAGAATATCACCGACCATCTGGCCGTGCTGCGCCCCGAATGCTGGCTGATGATCGGCCATTGCGGCGGGCTTCGCCACTCCCAGCGCCTGGGCGATTATGTGCTGGCCCACGCCTATCTGCGCTATGATGCGGTGCTGGACCGTGACCTGCCGGTGGAAATCCCGATCCCGGCCATCGCGGAAATCCAGATCGCCCTGCAGGATGCGGTGAAACGCGTCTCCGGCGACAAGGGCGAGGCGCTCAAACGCCGCCTGCGCACCGGCACCGTCGTCACCCATGCCGACCGCAACTGGGAGCTGCGCTACCTGCAGGAGGCCCGGCGCATCAACCAGTCACGCTCCATTGCCGTCGACATGGAAAGCGCGACGATTGCCGCCAATGGTTTCCGTCTGCGTGTACCTTACGGGACGCTTTTATGCGTCTCCGACAAGCCGCTGCATGGCGAGCTGAAACTGCCAGGCGCCGCCAACCGCTTCTACAACAAGTCAGTATCAGAGCACCTGCTGGCGGGTATCGAAACGGTCCACATCCTCAAAGAAGCAGGCTCCGAAGCCCTGCACTCGCGCAAGCTGCGCAGCTTTGACGAGCCGCCCTTCCGATAACAGACGCTAATCGGCTTTCGGCTTCCAGAAAAACAGGAAGACGGCGCCACCAACAAGCAGCACGAAGTTCGCCCCATTGAGTGTCAGTAAATACACTCGCGCCCACACGCCGCTCACCGCTTCCAGAACGATATAGGTGGTCGCGGACGCCTCTCCGCTGCTGGCGAACACGCCCAGCTCGCTGTAGAGACCCACAAGATGCTGGCCGGTATGGGCGGCGGACTGCACCATCACGAACCAGCCGAGAGCATAGAGCAGGAAGACCGCCGTTTTCATCTGCCAGCCGGAGCGGTGGACAAAGAAATACACCGCAACGATCAGCGCAAACGTAAGCCCGATCATCTGGGTAATGGTGACGTCAAGCATCTGACGCGCGGCCAGCACCTGAGATAGCAGTTCTGCTTCGTTCACGGGCCTGCCCTCCCCCTTGCCCGCCAACCCTAGGCGGGTGGTGACGGCAGGTAAAGCAGAAGCGGCTTCCTAGGCTCGCCGCGCGGGCGCAACCGGCGTAGCAACACGCTCGCCGCTAATGCGGATACGCGTTCCCAGCTGCGCGACGATATCCATCGGCGCAGGCCGGCCGAGCAGGAAGCCCTGCCCCTCATCGCAGCTTTCCAGATGCAGAAGGTCCAGCTGTTCCTGCGTCTCGATGCCTTCGGCCAGCACCGGAATGGAGAGGCTCTTGGCCAGCGCCAGCACGGCACGCACAACGGCCAGCGACCGCTGGTCGGTCTTCAGCTCGTCGGTGAAGGATTTGTCCAGCTTGATCTTGTCGAACGGGAAGGTCCGCAGCGTGTCCAGCGAGGAGTAGCCCGTACCAAAATCATCAAGCGCAATCGACACGCCCAGCGCCTTGATCTGGCGCATGATATGCAGTGACTGGGCCTTGTCCTTGATAAGCGCGGTCTCGGTCAGCTCGATCTCCAGGCGCGCAGGCGGCAGGCCGGTCTCGATCAGCACCTGATGGATCTGCTGGGGCAGGCCAATATGGGTCAGCTGGATGGCTGACAGGTTCACGGCGACCTTGTGCGGATGCGGCCAGGACGCCGCATCGAGGCAAGCCTTGCGCAGCACCCAGTCACCCAGCGGCAGGATCAGCCCGTTCGCTTCGGCCAGGGGAATAAAGTCCACCGGCGAAATCGCGCCCTTCTCCGGATGCGTCCAGCGCAGCAGCGCTTCATAGCCGCGCACCTCACCTGTCCCGATGGCCGTCTGGACCTGATAGTGCAGCGCGAGCTCGTTGTTCTCGATGGCAAGGCGCAAATCATTGGCAAGCTGGCGGCGTTCACGCACAACTTCGCCCAGCTCCGAATTGTAGAAGCAGACATTAGCCAGCGGATCGGACTTTGCCCGGTACATGGCCAGGTCCGCATTTCGTACCAGCGTCTCGCGGTCATCACCGTCACGCGGGTATACGGCTACACCAATACTGCCACCGGTAGAGGTTTCCAGCGCGCCATAAGTGATGGGCTCTGCAAGGAGCGCTTCAAGCTGCTGGACCAGCTTTTGCAGTTCATTTTCATCTGCGGTTTTCAGAATGATGCAGAACTCGTCTCCGCCCAGACGGGCAGCGAAATGGCGGCCGCCGTCAAACTTGCGCAGGCGCTCAGCCAGTTCACACAGCACATGATCGCCCGCTGCATGGCCCCAGCCATCATTGATCTCCTTGAAGCGGTTCAGATCAATCGCCGCTACGGCAGTGCTGCCTGAATACTGACCTGCCAGGCGCGCATCCAGGCGCGCGGAAAAGCTGGTCCGGTTAGGCAGGCCGGTCAGCGGGTCGTGCAGGGCCATATGGCGCAGTTGCGCATCAGACGCCTCGCGCATGCGCTTCTCGATATAGAAGGTGGCAAGTCCGGTGCCCAGGATCAGCACGCCGGCAATGGCCACCGCGACGGCCATCACCGTAAAGGCTTCCGAGCTGGCGCCGGGCTGATAGCCGTTGATCGGGTCCACCATGAAGGCGGCCATGCCCGTAAAGTGCAAAAGCACAATGCCAGCCACCAGCGTCAGGGACGGCACCATGCAGCGCCAGCCGCCCTGCCAGCGCACCGCCAGCTGCAGTGCAGCCGCACTGAAAATGACCGCAAGTGCTATCGCCGCAGCAATATAGCCCGCATCCCAGGTGACGATGCCATCAACCCGGTAGGCAAACATGCCGGTAAAGTGCATGGCGCTGACGGTGAGGCCCAGCAGCGCACCGCCAAATACGGGCGCAAACTTCAGCACGCGGTTGGTGGCGACCAGAAAGGCGGCGCCGGAGCCCGCTATGGCAATAAGCCCTGACGCAATGGTCAGCCACGCATCAAGGGTGACAGCGGTTCCAGGCTGGTAGCCCAGCATGGCGATAAAGTGGGTTGTCCAGATGGCAGACCCGGCGCAGACGGCCGCGAGAAACGCCCAGCCAATGCGCGCCATTCCGTCTGCAAGCGCAACCTGCCGGTACAGGCGTATCGTGACGGTAGCCCCGACCACGCACATAACGGCCGCAAGCAGAACAAACCACAGATTATGCTCTGTGAAGAGACACGTGAAAACGCGCATCAGATAACCCCACCTAGCGGCGCTTTTTATATGTTTGGCCACTTTGATAGAGCTTATAGGTTAAATTTCCCTGTTCAGGCGTGCGCAAGCCTTGCTGGCCGCGCCCGGGCGGGCTAGGTGATGGCCATGAGCGATCGTGTCCTGCGCCTTGAAGGCGTCCATAATTTCCGCAAGTTCGGTGCGTACAATCTGGCAACAGGTGGACGGGTACGCGACGGGCTGTACAGGTCCGGCCAGTTTTCGCGTGCCACACCGGCCGATATCGAAACCATGGATGGTCTGTCCGTTCGCGTCGTGGCTGATCTGCGCCGCCCGCGCGAGCGCGAGGCTGAACCGTCGCACTGGCCGCAGCGCGAGGGCGTTGTCGTGCTGGCCAGCGATCATGCAGGCGCGGACGAACCGCCCCACCTGGTATTCCTGCGCGAAAGCGATATGTCGCTTCGTTCCATTCGCACCTTTATGACACAGACCTATCGCCGCCTGCCATTTGATCCGGGCAATCAGTGGGTTTTTGCCAATGGCCTGCGCCAGCTGGCCGACAGCAAGCCCGAAGACGGCTTTATCGTGCATTGCGCTGCCGGCAAGGACCGTACCGGCCTGTTCTGCGCCCTGCTCCTCACCGCCATGGGGGTGGACGAGGAAGAGGTGCGCGAAGACTATCTGATGACCAACACGGCCGTGGATTTCGACCGGCTGGTTCCTCTTGTCAGCAAACGGCTTGAGGAGACGCTGGGCAAGACGGCCGGACACGAGGAATTGCGCGCTTTCCTGGGTGTGGACCCGGTTTATTACGACGCGGCGATGGAAGCGATTGGCGACCAGCGCGCCTATCTGCGCGACGCGCTGGGGCTGGAAGACGCCGTCATCGAACGCCTGCGCGAGAACCTGACCGGGTAGTACACACCATGGCTGAGCCGGCCGCCTCATCAGGGCCATACCTGCCGCTCGCCTGGCGTGCGCCAGCAGACTATCTGGCAGTGATCGCTGATCTGCCCGGCGCCCTGCTCCTGTCAGGCGGGGATGGCACGGCGCGGGGCCGCTACAGCTATCTGACTGCCTTCCCGCAAACCACCATCACCCAGGCTGGCGAGGATGATCCGCTATCGCCCTTGCGCGAGGCAAGGAAGCGCTTTCCAGACGCCTGGATCGGCGGTCTGTTCAGCTATGATTTTGCCCGCCGGTTCGAGGCTCTGCCATCCACGCCCTTCCCTGTAACGCGCTGGCCGGAAATGGCGCTGGGCGTATACCCGGCCGTGGCGATCTTCGATCACCAGACACAATGCGTCGAGATCAGCGGCGAGGCATACGCCGCCGTCCGCCTGCACGCGGCGCTCACCTCAAGGCCGGCTGCCTCGCAAGGCACGCAGCTTCGCGCGCCTCTGGCCCCGGTCTGGGACGAGACGCGCTATCTGCAGGCTGCTCGCCGGGCGCGCGATTATGTGCGCGCGGGCGATGTGTTTCAGGTCAATCTGTCCCACCGCTTTGCCGCGCAGATGACGGGCAGGCAGGCGCCGCTTGCGGCCTTCAGGGCGCTGGCCGCCACCAGCCCGGCCCCGTTTGCAGTCTATATGCGCCTCAATCAGGCGCAGACCGTCCTGTCCAACTCGCCGGAGCGTTTCTGGTCGCTGGACACTGACGGCCGGGTAGAGACGCGGCCCATCAAGGGTACACGTCCGCGCGGCAGCGATCCGGCAAGCGACGCGGCCTTGGCCGCAGAGCTGGCCGCATCAGCCAAGGACCGGGCCGAAAACCTGATGATTGTCGACCTGATGCGCAATGATCTCTCGCGCGTCTGCACGCCCGGCAGCGTGGCCGTGCCTGAGCTGTTCTCGGTGGAGAGCTTTGCCAATGTGCACCATCTGGTCTCCGCCGTGACCGGCCAGCTGGCGCCCGGCAACGACGTTTTCGATCTGCTGGCCGCCAGCTTCCCGCCCGGCTCTATCACCGGCGCGCCCAAGGTACGCGCCATGGAGATCATCGCTGAGCTGGAGGGAGAGGCACGTGGCCCCTATTGCGGCTCCACCGGGCTTATCGCGCCTGACGGCAGCGCGCAGTTCAATGTGATGATCCGCACGGCGGGCTTTCAGGCCGATGGCGATCACTGGCAGGTGGAGGCCCGTTCAGGCGGGGCCATCACCATTGACAGCCAGCCGGAGGATGAACTGGCCGAGACACATGCCAAGATCGCCATGCTGAAACAGGCTCTGGAAATGGCGGGGCAGGCATGATCTGGCTGAACGGCACCCTTCTTGATCCGGGCGAAGCGCATATCGGCGTGGACGAGCGGGGCTTTCTGCTGGGCGATGGCCTGTTTGAAACCATGCGCTTTGAGGCAGGCACGATACGCCGCTGGGAGCGTCATCTCGCCCGGCTGAAAGATGGCGTCACAACGCTGGGGCTAGGCCTCGACACCACGCTCGACATACCCGCCATCGCCGCAGAGCTGGCGCGCCGCAACGCGCTTGCGAGCGCCCTTATCCGCCTGACGGTGACACGCGGGCCGGGCGGGCGTGGTCTTGATGCGTCTGCGTGCGAGCCGACAATCCTCGTCACCGCCAGCCCCCTGACGGTGCCAGAGGAAGGACCACGCCTTGTCACCCTGAATGCGCCGCGTCGCGCGCCGCTGACCCTCGCTGCCCATTTCAAGATGATCGGCTATGGCGACAATATCCTCGCCCGGCGCCTTGCCCGCGAACAGGGTGGAGACATGGCCGTGATGCTGTCTCCTGAGGGGCGCATCGCGTGCGCAGACAGCGCGAACCTGTTCTGGGTGACGGGCCGTACGGTCTATACGCCGTCGCTGGATACCGGCGCGCTCAACGGCACCACGCGCGCGGCCATTCTTGATGGTTTTACTGCGCGCGGCCTGCATGTGGAGCAGGACCATTTCCGGCTGGAATCGCTGGCCTCTGCAGAAGCCATCATCGTGACCAATGCGGTGCTGGGCGCACGCCCGGCCATTTCACTCGACGCAAACCCGCTCAAAACGGACAGCGAACTGGTCAGGCTGATCTGCGATATCGAGCGCAGCGCTCACTAGGGGTGCGCCAGCGCCTTGATCGAAGGGCAAACAGGCGCATCTTCGCACGTGCAACACCGCAGGAGGCACGCCGGTTTGTCTGATCTGAAACCCGAAACCCGCCGCTTCACCTTGCCCGATGGCGAGATGGCCGCCCTCGTCTGGCCAAAGCCCGGCGCCACCCGCATCATCTTCCTGCACGGTAATGGCTTCAATGCCCGCTCCGGCGCAAAACTGCTGGAGCGGCTCGCAGACCGCTACGAGATCATCGCGCCGGATTTGCGCGGCCATGGCGCCACCACCCTGCCAGCTGACCCGGCCCGCCACCGCGACTGGCATGTCTATGCGCGCGACATCATCGCCCTGCTGGACCAGCTTGATCCGCGCCCCTTTGTGCTGGCCGGCCACTCCATGGGCGGGGTGACGGCCCTGCTGACAGCGGAAAAGCTGGAGCAAAAGCCGCGGGGGCTTGCCCTCATCGATCCGGTGATCCTGCCCGGCAGTTTTTACGCCATCAATCACACACCCCTCTGGCATGTGATGTGGCGGCGCTTTCCCCTGGTGCAGGGCGCGCTACGGCGCGGCAATTTCTGGACGGACGTGGACGCGGTGAAGACGCGCTATGCGGGCCGCCCACCGTTTTCCTACTGGGATGAAGGCGTGCTGGACGATTATCTGGCGGGCGGGTTGAAACCCGTTGAGGGTGGCTTTGCCCTTGCCTGCGCCCCGGCGTGGGAAGCGGCCAACTATGCCTCCCACCGCCATGATCCGGTGCGTGCCGCCCGCAGGGCCGGTGCTCCCATTGCGGTGCTCAAAGCCGAGAAGGCCTCCACCGTGCGCGATGTGGCGGGGCTGACGCGTGCCGGCGCGGTGATCACGCCCCTGCCCGGCCATTCCCATCTCGCCCCGATGGAAAACCCGGCGGCGTGCGCGGAGTGGATTGCGCAGGTGGTGGAGGGGTTTTCTCAATAACACAAACCAACGCGTTTCACCGGCGAAAGCCGGTGCCCAGCCTTGTTTCCTGGATCCCGGCTTTCGCCGGGAAAACGCCCGTTAGATAAGTGAGGGGAAGTGGGAGATCACCGCACCTTCGCCTCATAGGCAGCGCGGCGCTGATCAAGGACAGGTTTGACCGCGTCGCGCTCGGCATCGCTCATCTTCGTCCAGCGGCCAAGCTCTTCCATATTGCGGAAGCAGCCGACGCAAATCCCTTCGCTCGGGTCGACAAAGCATACCTTGATGCAGGGGCTCCAGATCGGTGCGGTCATGGTGTGTTCTTAGGCACAGCAGCCCCTCTGCCGCAATGCTTCCCATGCGCGTGCACCGGCCCTATTGTGCGTTAACGTCTGGCGGGCTAGCACCCGCGCTCTCAAGCCAACATGCCTGCCGTCCGGGGGAATTTCATGGAAGATATGGGCCTGCAGCTGCGCAGTCTTCTGGGCGTGTTCGCCTTTGTCGCCATTGCCTGGGCGCTGGGCCCGCGCAAGATGCCCCCTTGGGTGCTGATCCTCGGCGCGGTGATCGTCCAGTTTGCCATCGCCTTTGCCCTCTACAGCTTTGCGCCCACGCGCGCCTTCCTCGCCTCGCTGACCGGCGTGGTGGAAGTGCTGCAGGCCGCGACCACCATGGGTACCAGCTTCGTCTTCGGCTATGTCGGCGGCGGGGAAAGCCCCTTCCTCATCAATCCGGAGTCAGAAGCCTCCACCTTCATCTTCGCGTTTCAGGCTCTGCCCATGGTGATCGTGCTCTCTGCGATCTCGGCTCTGCTATGGCGCTGGCGGGTGCTGGAATTTGCCGTGCGCGGCTTTGCGCTCCTGTTCCGGCGTATCCTGAACCTCTCCGGCGCGGCGAGCCTCGGCGCGGCGGCCAACATCTTCCTTGGCATGACCGAAAGCCCGGTTCTGATCCGTCCGCGCTTGCCCACGATGAGCCGGTCTGACCTGTTCCTGATAATGACGGTCGGCTTCTCCACCGTCGCAGGCTCGGTGATGGCGATCTATGTCAGCCAGCTCACCGGCGTGGTCGCTGATGCCGCAGGCCACATCCTCACCGCCTCGCTGATCTCGGTACCGGCCGCTGTGCTGCTCGCCCGCCTCATGCACCCGCAGGATGAAACCGAGGAGCAGGCCAGCAAGGAGAAGGTGCCGGTCAATCTCTACCATTCCTCCATGGATGCGCTGACCACCGGCGTGTCGGACGGTGTGCGCCTGTTTGTAAACATCATCGCCATGCTGCTGGTGTTCACGGCCATCGTGGCGCTGATCAATTTCTCGCTGGCCGCCGCCGGCGAGATCAATGGCGTGCCGATGTCGGTGGAGCGTGTGCTCGGCTGGTTCTTCGCGCCTCTGGTATGGCTGGCCGGCATTCCGTGGGCCGAGGCCCAGACCGCAGGCTCCATCATGGGGCTGAAAACCGCGCTGAACGAGATTTTCGCCTATGACGCGCTGTCCAACACCGGCGATGAGCTATCCGCGCGCTCGCGCCTCATCATGACCTATGCGGTGTGCGGCTTTGCCAATTTCTCGTCCGTCGGCATCCTGATTGGCGGCCTGATCGCGGTCGCGCCCTCACGCCGGGCGGACATTCTCTCGCTGGCTCCGCGCGCACTGATCTCCGGCACGCTGGCGACGCTGATGACCGGCGCCGTGATCGGCGCCCTGCCGGGTGGGCTGTTCGGGCTTTAAGGGCCCCTCGTCCTTCGCCCCCTCCAGTTGTCATCACCCGCTTTATGCGGGTGATCCATGCCTCTTTAGTTCCGCAACGCATCCGCGTTGCGATATTCCGCGACCCCCCGCCTGCGCGGGGGCAAGCAGTCGCGGGCGCGCAGTCGCGCTTGCGGGCCGCTTTGCGGGCCGAAAAGCAACCTCGCAGGCATGGGTGGCCCGGACAAGCCGGGCCATGACAGGATTGATCAGTCGCCCGCCTTCGGCCACAGCCGGGAGCGTAGCCAGCCAAGGGTGGAATTGCCTTTCAGGGCGTCACGATAGGCGTTCTCCATGAAGGCGTTCAGCCCTTTGGGATCGCCCAGCAAATCCATGCGGGTCTTGAACGGACCGTCAGGGTCCAGCTCTTTCACCGGCCTTGCCGGATTGCCCGCGACGACCGTGTTGGCCGGCACATCGCGGGTGACGACGCTGCGCGCGCCGATGACGGCATTATCGCCTATGGTGATGCCCTTGCCGACAAACGCGCCATCGCCGATCCACACATTGCGGCCGATGGTGACGGGCTTGCTCTCGGGGCGCGGATCGATCCGGTCATAAAGCCCGTGCCAGTCAGAATCGGTAATGGTGACGGATTTCGCGATCAGCGCGCCATCGCCGATGGTGATGGAACCACCCGCCAGCAGACGCACCCCGCCCGCAAAGAAGCAGCAATCGCCAATCGTGATGGAGCCGGGCACATCGCCCGGCGACCAGACGGTAAAGCTGACCGGCTGGTCGAGGCGTGAGACCACATGTAAGGCGCGCCCGGCGCGTATATTCGGGCCGAACACCTCCATATTCCAGGGTCGCACGATCTTGGCGTGCTCGCCCAGCGACTCGAAATGTGGCTTCACGAAATGGGTCAGCCAGGCGTTCTCATACGCCTCCCACGCGCGGTGCATCCAATAGGGGCGGTGGTCACGGCGCATGATCGGCGCTATCTCCAGTCCATGAACAAGGAAACGATAGAAAGCGCGATTCTCGCCCTCGTCGAGCAGCGCGGTGCCGGTAAATCGATCTGCCCCTCGGAAGCGGCGCGCGCCGTCTGGCCGGAGGAATGGCAAAAGCGCATGCGCGAAGTGCGCGGCGTGGCCATCGGCATGGCCCGCAAGGGCGAGATTTCCATCCTGCGCAAAGGCAAACCCGTGGACCCGGACGACTTCAAGGGTGTCTACCGCCTGTCCCTGCCCGTCACACCGGACGCGCCGCCCGAGGCCGATGCCTGACGATTTCGAGAAGCTGGCCGCAGACATCCGCACCTGCCGGGTGTGCCAGCCAGCGCTTAGCCATCCCTGCCGCCCGGTCCTGCAGGGCAGCGCATCGGCGCGCATCCGCATTATCGGCCAGGCACCCGGCACCCGCGTACAGGCATCGGGGCGTCCCTTCACCGATCCGTCAGGAGATCGTTTGCGCGGCTGGATGGGGGTCAGCGAAGCGGAGTTCTATGATCCGCGCCTGTTTGCCATCACGCCGATGGGCTTCTGCTTTCCGGGACTGGATGCGAAGGGATCAGACCTGCCGCCCCGGCGCGAGTGCGCCCCGCTCTGGCATGACCGGGTGACAGCCAGCTTGGCCGATGTGGAGATGACACTGCTGGTTGGGCTGCACGCCCAACGCCGCTATCTGTCCTTGCCGGCTTCAACGACCCTCACAGGAACCGTGCTGCGCTGGCGAGAATTCTTTCCGCAGTATGTTGCACTGCCGCATCCCAGCTGGCGCAATTCGGGATGGTTAAGGCGGAACCTATGGTTTGAAAACGAGGTTTTACCTGTCCTGCGCCTTCGCATCCGCGAAATTCTGACACGCGCACTTTGACCGGACAAACTGCGTTATATTTCCGCGACTTGCCTTAACGCCGCACGGCGAGTAAATGGCGGCCATGAAACGGGCGGATCCGGTCTTGAAGGGCATGTCACGGGCAAAGCACCCACCCTCACCGTTGATACCGCTGCCATCGCGCTGTTGAGCCAGCGTGTCTTCAAAAAGGAACTCCCCCATGAGTGTGCCTGCCAGCGTGTTTGAACACCCAGCGTTCGACAATCACGAGAAGGTGCTGTTTGCCACCGACCCGGCCACCGGGCTGCAGGCGATCCTCGCCGTGCACTCCACCGTGCGTGGCCCCGGCGTGGGCGGCTGCCGCATGTGGGCATATGAAACGCCTGCTGACGCCGTGACGGACGTGCTGCGCCTGTCGCAAGGGATGAGCTACAAGAACATCATGGCCGATTTGCCGATTGGCGGCGGCAAGAGCGTCATCATCAAGCCGAAGGGTGATTTCGACCGCGACGCGCTGTTCCAGGCGTTTGGCCGCGCCGTCGATTCGCTCGGCGGGCATTACATCTCGGCTGAGGATGTGGGCGTCAGTCCGGCTGACATGCTCAGCGCCCGGCGCACCACGCGCCATGTGGTCGGCCTCCCCGATGGTACCGGTGATCCCTCCCCCATCACCGCCAAGGGCGTATTCCTGGGCATCCAGCTCGTTGCCGAGAAGGCGCTGGGCAAATCATCGCTCGCGGGCGTGCGCATTGCCGTGCAGGGCGCAACCGGCCATGTCGGCTCCTATCTGTGCCAGCATCTGGCCAAGGCGGGCGCGGAGCTGACCCTGACCGATATTCACGAGGATGCGCTGCAGGCGCTGGCCGCAAAGCTCGGCGCGAAGACCGTGGGCAAGGATGACATTTACGATGTCGAGGCGGATATTTTTGCGCCTTGCGCCCTCGGCTCCATCATCAACGAGAAAACCATCGACCGGCTGAAAGTGCGCGCGGTGGCTGGCGCGGCCAACAACCAGCTCGCCACGCGCGAGATGGGCGCCGAGCTGATGAAGCGCAAAATCGCCTACGCCCCGGACTACGTCATCAATGCCGGCGGCATCATCAATATCATGGGCGAGATCGACGCCCGCTTCGACAAGAAGTGGGTCGAGGGCAAGCTGCAGGGTCTCAAATCCACGCTCGGCGAAATCCTCGACACGGCAGAGAATGAAGGCCGCCCGGCCAACCTCATCGCCGACGAGATCGCCCGCCAGCGCATCGAGGATGCCCGCGCAGGCAAGCTACAGGCGGCTGAGTAGGTGGCCCTCTTTCCTCCCCCGTTCACGGGGGAGGTGGCCTGAAAGGCCGGAGGGGGGATGTTTTCAAACGTTCCCCCCCTCGCCGCTTCGCGGCACTCCCCCCGTGAACGGGGGGAGAAAACGGGTGGTCAGATTTCACGCCCCCTACCCGCCAATCAGTGCCAGCCACTCGTCTTCGGTCAGCGTAGTGACACCGAGCTCGGTCGCTTTTTTAAGCTTCGAGCCAGCGCCCGGCCCGGCGATGAGATAATCGGTCTTGGCCGAGACAGACCCGGCCACCTTCGCGCCAAGGCTCTGAGCCCGGGCTTTGGCCTCATCGCGGGTGAAGCGCTCCAGCGCGCCGGTGAAGACAACCGTTTTTCCGGCCACCGGACTGTCGGTAGCTACCGCTTCAGCGTCCTCCACATTCACCTGATCGAGCAGGCGCGCAAGCGCGGCGCGGTTATGCTCCTCGGCAAAGAAGCGGCCAATCGCGTCAACCGCGGTATCACCCAGCCCGTCAATGCCCAGCATGGCCTCGCGCGCCTCGCCCTCTTCGCCTGCCTGCACGGCAGCGGCCTCGAACACATCCCAGCTGCCATAGGTGCGCGCCAGAAGCCGCGAGGTTTCCTCGCCGACATGGCGCACGCCCAGCGCATTGATGAAGCGGGCAAGACCGATGGAGCGGCGCGCCTCTATCGAGTCAAACAGGTTCGCGGCTGACTTCTCGCCCCAGCCCTCACGTTCGGCGATTGGCGGAGCTATCTGGCCGTCAGCATTGCGCGCGGCGAGGGTGAAAATGTCGGCAGGCTCCTTCACGATGCCTTCCTCGTAGAAGGCTTCGACCTGCTTCTCACCCAGCCCCTCAATGTCGAACGCTTTGCGGGCGACGAAGTGTTTGAGATGCTCCTTGCGCTGATAGGGACAAGCAAACTCGCCGGTGCAGCGGGTGACGGCATTGATCTCGCCGGTGCGCGGGTTCACTTCGCGCTCGGCGGGCGTTTGCAGCGGGCAGGGGCAAACCTTCGGAAACACGAATTCCCGCTCGCTACCATCGCGCCGGTCTTTAAGTACGTCGACAATCTGCGGGATCACATCGCCTGCGCGCTGGACGATCACGGTGTCGCCGATGCGGATATCGGTTCCGCCGCGGATGGGCTCGCCGTCCTTGCCGACGCCCCTGATATAATCCTCATTGTGCAGCGTGGCGTTGGAGACCACGACACCGCCCACGGTGACGGGTTCGAGCTTCGCCACGGGGGTCAGAGCGCCGGTGCGGCCCACCTGGATCTCGATGTTATTGAGCTTCGTCACCGCCTTTTCGGGCGAGAATTTGTGCGCAATGGCCCAGCGCGGGGCGCGCGCGACAAAGCCAAGGCGCACCTGCCAGTCCAGCCGGTCCACCTTGTAAACAACGCCATCAATATCATAGCCGAGCTCTGCGCGGCGCGCTTCCAGATCGCGGTAATGGGCCAGCAGCGCGTCTACGCCCTCGCACACCTTCATGTCGGCATTGGTGGCAAAGCCCAACGCCTTCAGCCGCTCAACCGCGCCAGACTGGGTATCCGCCAGGGGTTCGGACACCTCACCCCAGGCATAGGCGAAAAAGCGCAAAGGACGCGTGGCGGTGATAGTCGGGTCAATCTGGCGCAGCGAGCCGGCGGCGGCGTTGCGCGGATTCTTGTAGGCCGGTTTACCGGCTGCCTCCTGAGCCGCGTTCAGCGCCGCAAAATCGGCATGGCTTAAGTAAACCTCGCCGCGGACTTCCAGCACATCCGGCACATCGCCGGTGAGCGTTTTGGGTATCTCGTCCAGCGTCTTGAGATTTTCCGTGACGTTCTCGCCCGTCTGGCCGTCTCCGCGCGTCGCGCCGGTGACCAGCATGCCCTTCTCATAGCGCAAGGATGCCGACAGACCGTCAATTTTCGGCTCGGCGGTGAAGGCGAGCGTTTCGTCGTCCTTCAAATTCAGAAAGCGGCGTATGCGCGTCTCGAACGCGGCGACATCCTCTTGCGTGAACGCATTGCCGAGCGAGAGCATGGGCACGGCATGGCGCACCTCGGCAAACTTGCCCGATGGCCTGGCGCCAATGGTCTGCGTGGGGCTTTCCGCGTGGGCAAGCTCCGGGAAAGCTGCTTCCAGCGCCTCCAGCCGGGTACGCAAGGCGTCATACTCGGCGTCGGTGATGACCGGCGCATCCTCGGCATAATAGGCACGGTCATGGGCCGCGATTTCCTCAGCGAGGCGCGCGTGCTCGGCGGCCGCGGCTTCGGGCGAGAGGTTTTCGATTTCGCGTGTCATATCGCCATCAGCTCGTCAGCAGCGGCGCGTGCAGCCTCGGTCACTTCCGCGCCTGACAGCATGCGCGCAATCTCCTCGCGGCGCTCACTGCCCTCCAGCGGCACGACGCGGGTGCGCATGGTCTCGCCCTCTTCGGCCTTGGCGATTTTCCAGTGATGGCCTGCTCTGGCAGCCACCTGCGGGGAGTGGGTGACGACCAGCGCCTGCCCGCCCTCGGCAAGGCGCGCCAGCCGGTGGCCCACCGCATCGGCGACCGCGCCCCCAACCCCCTGATCTACTTCGTCAAACACCATGACAATGCCGGTGTCAGAGCCCGCCAGGCACACTTTGAGCGCCAGCGCGAAGCGCGACAGCTCGCCGCCGGAGGCGATTCTGTCCAGCGGACCAAACGGCGCGCCCGGATTGGTGGAAACCTCAAACGCCACCGCATCCCAGCCCGACGGACCGGCGCGGGTCTCATCGCTGGTCACGGCGACGCGAAAGCGCGCCTTTTCCAGCTTCAAGGGTGCGAGCTCCGCCATCACGGCGGCGGCGAGCTTTTCGCCTTGCGTCTTGCGCGCCTCACTCAAGGCACTGGCAGCGCGGGCATAATCAGCTTCAGCGGCTTTAAGCGCGGATTCGGCCTCACGCTCGCGGCCCTCGCCATCCGCAACAGCCTCCAGCCTGTCGGCAAATTCGCTGCGCAAACCGGGCAGCTTATCCACCTCCACCTGATGCTTGCGGGCAAGCGCGCGCAGGGCAAACAGGCGCTCCTCGGCGCGTTCCAGCGCGCCCGGCTCCACCTCGAAGGCGGACGCCGCGTCGGTGAGCGCGGTTTCAGCCTCGTCAAACTCGATAAGCGCACGTTCCAGCGCCCCGCTTGCCCGGTCCAGCGCGGAGACGGCATGGGCCTGCGCACTATCTGCGGCGGCCTCAACGCCCAGGCTCGCGCGCACGCGCTCCAGCCCTTTGAGCGCATGATTGAGACGGCTGGCGACCGCATCCGCGCCCGAAAACGCTTCAGATGCCGCCTGCAGATCGGACAGGGCACTCTCGGCCTGCTGCAGGAAGCGGCGCTCGGCCGCCAGTGTCTCCTCCTCGCCAGTACGTGGCCCGAGCGCGTCCAGCTCCTCCACCGCGTGGCGCAGGAAGGTTTCTTCCTCAGCGGCGCGGGCGCGGTCGGTTCTCAGCGTTTCCAGATGACGCCGCGCCGCGCTGACGCGCTCCCACCCACGCGCCGCAGCGGCCAGACGCTCGCCATTGCCGGCAAACTCATCCAGCAGGCGCTTGTGGGATTTGGGGTCGAGCAGGCCGCGCCCGTCATGCTGGCCGTGAATTTCAACCAGCACATCGCCCAGCGAGCGTAGCAGGCCAACGCTTGCGGGCTGATCGTTCACATGCGCACGTGAACGGCCATCTGCGGTGATGGCGCGGCGCAGAATGACCGGTTCGCCCGGTTCAAAGCTGATCCCGGCTTCCTCCAGAAGCGCAAAGGCGCTGTGCGTTTCGGGCAGTTCGAAAACGGCAATGGCGCTGCCCTGCTCGGCGCCGGCACGCACCATGGCCCGGTCGGCGCGTTCTCCGCAGGCAAGGCCCAGCGCGCCCAGAAGGATGGATTTGCCGGCCCCGGTTTCACCGGTCAGCGCAGACAGTCCGGGCTGGAAGACAAGGTCCAACCGGTCAATGAGAACGATATCGCGTATGGAGAGGGATGCGAGCATGGCTCCCCGCGTCTCCCGCCGGGGTTAGCCGAAGATCCGGCTCATCGCGCGCCGCAGCAGGCCCGGATCGCTTTCCTCAATGCCTTCACCCGGCACGTCAATGCCGCGGGAAGTCAGGAGGGAATAGCTGTCCTGATACCACGCCGATCCGGGGAAGTTATGGCCCAGCACGGCGGCTACCTGGCGCGCCTCTTCGGCAACGCCCATCGCCACATAGGCCTCCACAAGACGATGAAGGGCCTCCGGCACGTGACTGGTCGTCCCGTACTCGCGAATGACGTTCTGGAAGCGGCCGATGGCGGCCAGGTGGAAACCGTTGCGCAGATACCAGCGGCCAACATCCATGTCCTTGCCGGCAAGGTGGTCGCGCGTCATGTCGATCTTCAGCCGCGCATCACGCGCATAGGGACTGTCAGGAAAGCGCTGGACGACCTGGCGGAGCGCGTCATAGGCAGCCAGCGTTGTCGACTGGTCCCGGCCCACATCATAAATGCGGTCATAGTGGCAGATCGCTATGAGATAGTAGGCATAAGGCGCGCTGGAGCTGCCCGGATGCAGCGAGATAAAGCGCATCGCATTCGCAATCGCCTGCTCATACCGTCCGGCCTGATAATGAGCAAAGGCTGCCATCAGCATGGAGCGGCGCGCCCATTCGGAGAAGGGATGCTGGCGCTCCACTTCGTCAAACAGGGCGGCGGCCTGGGTGAAGCGCCTGCGCTCCAGCTCCCGGAATGCGTTGTTGTAGAGCGTCTCGACCGGGCGGGCGACATAGGCCAGCTCGGCCCGGTTACGGTTGCCCTGACAGCCCACAAGCACCATTGCCGAGAGGGAGATAACGAGAATAAGACGCGTGGCGTTCAACAATTCCTGGCCCCTTGGCATGGCATAAAAACGGACTGCCAGAGTCTTCTAACCGATCAGGGCGCGAGGAAAAAGCATTGTGTCAGCCCGGCACATGAATAGCGGCGCGCTTTAACCGCGCGCCACCCTGCCAGCCTCGCCAGCTTCGGCAATCTCGCTCATGGTCACCCACTTCCAGGCCGACACATCGGCCATCAGCGCACGCACCGCCACGTTATTGATGCCGTGACCGGGGCGTGAGGCCTGATACAGGCCCAGAATAGGGGCACCCGCCAGATAGAGATCGCCTGCAGCGTCAAGGATTTTGTGGCGCACAAACTCGTCCGCAAACCGCAGACCTTCCGGATTGGCCACGCCCTGTTCATCAAGAACAATCGCGTTTTCCATCGAGCCGCCACGCGCCAGACCAGCCTTCAGCAGGGTTTCATACTCCCGGCGGAAACCGAATGTACGGGCCGCCGCAATCTCGCTGCGGAAACCTGCCGGACTGATCTCGAAACGGTATTGCTGACGGCCAATGACGGCATCGTCGAAATCAATGCTCACATCGATCGCCGCCTGAAGCGAAGGCAGGAAGACCGCATTGCGCCCCCCCAGCGACACCTCGACCGGCTTCAGGACACGGATCGCCCGGCGCGGCGCGGGCTGCGTTTTCAGGCCGGCATGCTCCAGAAGTTCGACAAACGGAAGCGATGAACCGTCCATGGCAGGCACTTCCGGCCCATGCAGCTCGACATGCACATCATCAACACCCAGCCCCGCAAAGGCCGCCATGATGTGCTCGACTGTCGAAACAGACGCACCATCGCCATTGACGATCGTCGTGCCCAGATCGGTAGACCGGACAAGATCATAGCGGGCGGGAATCTGGCGGTCCGCACAGTCCAGGTCCGTGCGCTCAAAGACGATGCCGGTGCCGGCCGGCGCCGGTTTGAGCACCATGCGTACCCGCGCGCCTGTATGCAGGCCAATCCCGGCGCACACGGCGGCCTGCGCCAGTGTCGTCCGCTCAGTCATAAAAGCTGCCCGCACCATACAAACCGACTTTCCTGATCTTGTTTTCAGCTTCGGCGAGCCCCCTCGGCACAGACCGAAACCCCCTCGTTTCGCATTTGCACACTAGAGACGGGCTGCGAGGACCGGAATTAAACGATTGTTGCGGGCTGTAACAATTGCCTGCGTCATAAACAAAAGCCCCCGGACCGTTTCCGGTTCCGGGGACTGAATGTCCGGTATTTTCTGAAAAGGCTAGTTGGCCTGACGGCGCAGGAAGGCGGGGATGTCGAGATCGGCGTCGTCGAACTCTTCGCCGAAAAGATCACCGCTCGGCCCCGTGCGTTGCACCGGCTCGGCAGGGGTAGGCGCGCGCGGTGCCTGGGCAGGCGGACGCGGCGCGGTGCGTGCTTCTACCGGCGCTGCCGGCGTCTTGGCGCGGCGGCCAAAGATGGACAGGCCACGGCGCGCCGGTGCCTCCTCGCGCGGCTCCGGTTCGGGAGCCGGCTCACGCCGGATGGTCTGTGCAGCCTTTTCCAGGCGTTCCTGATGGCGTACGACTTCAGGCCGTGTGTCGGCTGGTTCAGCCTCCGCTCCGGCCATATAGGCATCCGGCGCAGACACCGCATCATCGACGATATCAGCGCGCGCAGGCGCAGGCTCATCCTCAACCGTGCTCGACTGGGCTTCCTGCGCAGCCCGCCAGGCAGCGGCCTTGGCATGGATCCCGCCATCAGCCACGGTCTTGGCGCGGGCGGTCTCGGCCTCATCGTTCAGCCGGCGAACAAGCGGCTGGGCCGGGCGGACAATCTCGCGCGGCTTGAGCGTGCTCATCATGCTGGCGGGCTCGGTGCGGCGGCGCGGATCGGCCTGCTGCATCTGTTCAGCCTCTATGCCCGTTGCGACGACCGAAACACGCACCGTGCCGTTCAGGCTCTCATCAAAGGTCGAACCGACAATGATATTGGCGTCCGGATCCACCTGGTCACGGATTTCGTTGGCGGCCTCGTCAACCTCGTACAGCGTCATGTCCATGCCGCCGGTGATGTTGATGAGCACGCCGCGCGCGCCCTTCATCGACACATCGTCCAGCAGCGGATTATTGATCGCGGCGTGGGCCGCCTCGATGGCGCGCTTCTCGCCAGAGGCTTCGCCGGTACCCATCATCGCCTTGCCCATCTCGTTCATCACGGTGCGCACATCGGCAAAATCGAGATTGATAAGGCCGGGCATGACCATCAGGTCAGTAATACCGCGTACACCCGAATGGAGCACCTGGTCAGCCATGGAGAAGGCTTCGGCAAAGGTCGTCTTCTCGGTCGCGATGCGGAACAGGTTCTGATTCGGGATCACGATCAGCGTGTCCACATGCCCCTGAAGCTGCTCAATGCCCGCTTCGGCAAGACGCATGCGCTTTGCCCCTTCAAAGTGGAAGGGCTTGGTCACGACGCCAACCGTCAAAATGCCCTGCTCGCGAGCCGCGCGCGCGATCACCGGCGCTGCGCCCGTGCCTGTGCCACCGCCCATACCGGCGGTGATGAACACCATGTGGGCACCTTGCAGGTACTCGATGATTTCCGAGATCGAGTCTTCTGCCGACTGCATGCCGATCTCGGGCCGCGCGCCAGCGCCAAGCCCTTGTGTGATCTGGTGGCCGATCTGGATGCGATTGCGGGTACCGGAGCGCTGGAGCGCCTGGGCATCGGTATTGGCGACAACAAAATCAACGCCTTCCAGATTGGCGTCGATCATGTTGTTCACAGCGTTTCCGCCGGCGCCGCCCACGCCGAAAACGAGAATTCTGGGTTTAAGTTCAGTCGCTTCGGGGGCAGAAATATTCAGCGCCATGGGGACACGCTCCGTCAGGCAGGCCAAGGTTAACAACGATTAGCCTTCAGTGTGGGCGCGCGTTGCTTAAGCGAGCGTTAAATGCCGCTGACACGATTGGGGATATTTTAGCATTGGTTACAGGAACATAGAGCGAACAATGCGCTCCGTGTTCAAAAGCTCTCGGCAAACCACCGCCAGATCGCTGACGGGCCGCGCTGCGAGGCGGGCCGGGCCACACGCCGCGCCGATGCCGCCGTGATGAAGCGTGGCGGGCCGGAGAGTATCTCGGCCGGTGCGCGGGCATGGCGGGCAAGCGCCCCGGTACTGGCAGCAAAGCTGGGGCCGGCCAGCGCATCGCCGAGCCCGGCAATCGTGGCCGGACGGCCCAGACGCGTCTGGCGGCGCAGGACACGTCCCGCCAGCTCGACCACGCCGGGAAGCTGGCTCGCCCCGCCCGTCAGCACCAGAATGCGCCCGGAAGCTTCGCTCAGGCCCGCCGCGTCCAGCCGGTCGCGGATCAGCTCGAAAATCTCTTCCAGCCGGGGGCGGATGATCGCGTTGAGCATGGCGCGCGGATACTGGTTCATGCCCGCATCAGGGTCAGTAGCCACCGGCGGGGCCTCGATCATCGCCCGGTCATCGTCCGGGCTGTCGAGCGCCGAACCGTAAAGCGCCTTGATGCGTTCAGCGGCGTGGACAGGCGTGGAAAGGCCGCGCGCAATGTCACGTGTGACATGACTGCCGCCCACCGGGATCATGTCGACATGCACCGGCACGCCATCGGCGAACACGGCAAGGCTTGTCGTGTCTGCGCCCATATCGATGACAGTCGCGCCCAGCAGCGCCTCATCACCGGCCAGTACCGACAGCGCGGCAGCATAGGGCGAGGCAATGACCTCGCTCACTTCGAGGCGGCACTGGGCCACCGCATTCATCAGATTGCGCAGCGGATCGGCATTGGCCGAGATCACATGCAGATCAACCGCCAGGCTACGCCCGGCCATGCCGCGCGGATCCTTCACGCCGCGATTATCATCCACCCGCCAGGATACCGGCATGGCGTGGAGCATCGCCCGGCCCGGCCGCGCGCATTGCTGCAGCCCCGCTGCCAGCACGCGATTACGATCGCGCTCGCTCACCTCACGTCCCGATACGGGTGCCTCGACCGACACGCGCTCCGAGGCCGGACTGCCAGCTGTGGTGACAAGGCTGACTTCACTGACGGCGTGGCGCGCCATGCGCTCGGCATTGTCCACCACCGCGCGGATCACGCTGGCCGCCGCATCGATATCGACCACACCGCCCGCGCGCATCCCGGCGCTGGACTGATGGCCCACACCGATGACGCGCGGACGCGGGCCGGTCAGCGTGGCTTCCATCTTCACGATGAAGCAGACCGTCTTGGCAGCACCCACTTCCAGCGCGGCATAGACGCCCGGCTTGCCGCCCGCCGCGTCGGCACTCTTGCGCGAAAACAGCCCCATTCGCGTCAGGCCCCCCGCTCACGCGTGGCACTACCGCTCACCCGCTCCGGCCAGGCCCGCACAACCATTTCGCCTTCACCGCGCAGATCAAAGGACTGGGCGTCCAGATCCAGCACGCACTGGTCAGCATGCAGGGCCGCGATCAGCGCGACCGCGCTGGCAAGACCGGTTTCGGGAAGAAGAATGTCACTGCCCGACTGCAGGCGCAGATTCCAGCGCCGCTCACCGACCCGCACCGCATGGGTAACCAGCGCGGAAAGCTCAGGCTGGCGGGCCAGCGCCGTGATGATCTCCTCGGCCGCCTCGTTCGCGCCGGCACCCACCAGGCGGGGAAGGCCGGCATGATCGGCGGGGTTCTCGCCGGCCAGTACGATGCCGCGGCGGTCGACCACGTAGTGCACGCCATCATTCTGCCAGAGCGCATAGGGCGCACGCTCGGTGATGATGACGCTGATCCGGTCCGGCCAGAGGCGCACGACCTGCGCGCGTTCCACCCGGCTCATCGCCTCGATGGCGGCGCGCGCTTCTTCCGGGTCTATCTCGATCAGCCCCCTGCCCGGACGCGCGCCGATGACCTGTGCAATCTCGGTGGGCGTAATGTCGCGCGCACCCGCCACATCAACCGCGCGCACCACATAGCCCGACCGGGTGAGATGATCAGCAAAGGCCGTGCGCACCCCGTCACCAGCCGGACCAAGCCCGCCCGTCATCGCAAGACCCAGCACCGCCAGCGCGCTCAGGCCCGCCAATGCGAAAAAGCCCAGACGCAGCGCATTGACGGTGCGGTAGCGCGCGGTGCGCAGCTGGGCGCTGGCCCAGTTGGCCATGGGGCGCTGGGGGATGGAGGCCGGTGGCTTGCGGGTGCGGGAGCGGGTTGCGCCGGGGCTTCCGGCACGGGTGGGGGCAGTTCGATTGCGCCTCACCTCTGGCAACTGGCGTCCTCCGCTATCCATGCGACAAGGTCGGGAAATCCGATACCGCAATGCGCAGCCTGTTCGGGCGCAAGCGATGTGGGAGTCATGCCCGGCTGGGTATTAATTTCGAGTAACCAAAGCTTGCCATCCCCGCTCTCATCCCAGCGGAAATCAGATCGCGTGAGTCCCTTGCAGCCCAGCTCGCGATGCGCGGTGACTGCCGCTTCCATCGCCTTGTCAAAGACATCGCCCGGAATGTCGGCTGGCAGCTGATGGGTCGAGCCGCCATCTGCGTATTTCGCCTCATAATCATAAAAAGCCGTTTTCGGCACGATCTCGGTGACGGTCAGCGCGCGGTCGCCCATCACGGCGACGGTCAGCTCGCGGCCCGGAATGAATTTTTCGATGAGTATCTCATCACCATAGGGCCAGCTATCGGCGGCGAGTTCCGCAGGCGGGCGGTTCGCCCCCTCGCGCACGATCAGTACGCCAACTGACGAACCCTGATCATTGGGCTTGGCCACATAGGGCGCAGGCATGAGGTGCTCGCGCGCGGCGTCAAACCGGCTGGCGATCAGCCCGTCAGGGCAGTTCAGGCCCGCAAGGCGCAAGACCGCCTTGGTCTTCTGCTTGTCCATCGCCAGAGCCGAGGCCAGCACGCCGGAATGAGTGTAGGGGATGCGCAGATATTCCAGCACGCCCTGTATCCGCCCGTCTTCGCCCCACAGCCCATGGAGCGCGTTGAACACCAGATCGGGTTTGAGCGCCTTCAGATCGTCGATCCAGCGATCATTCGCCGGATCGATCTCCGTCACCTCATAACCCTTGGCGCGCAGCCCGTTGGCGCACTCAGCACCCGAAACCAGCGAGACCTCGCGTTCGGGGCTGTGGCCCCCCAGCAGAAGAGCGATGCGCTTGCTCATGGCTTTTCTCCTGCGGGCAGGCCGATCCGCTTGACCTCCCAGTGCATGTCCACGCCTTCATGCTCGGCGATCTCGGCGCGTATGTCCTCTACCAGGCCCTCAAGGTCCGCCGCGCTGGCGCTGCCATCATTGATCAGGAAATTGGCGTGCATCTCGCTAAAACGCGCGCCGCCCTTGCGCCGCCCGCGGCCACCGACCGCGTCCACCAGCTGCCAGGCAGACCGGCCCTTGCTCTGGGTCTGATCGGGGTTCTTGAAGGTGGAGCCGGAGGTTTTTTCGCGGATGGGCTGGGTGGCCGCGCGCTTCTCGCTGATTGCGTCCATGCGCTCCAGAATGGCGGCCGGTTCATCGGCGCGGCCTTCAAACACCGCCTCAGTGAAAATCCAGTCTTCGGGCGCAGAGCAGTGCCTGTAGGCATGGCCCAGCTCAACCGGTTTTACGATCAGGCGGCGGCCCCGCCGGTCCAGCGCAATCGCCTCGACCAGCACGTCCTTTGTCTCCGACCCATAGCAGCCCGCATTCATGCGGATCGCGCCGCCGATTGTGCCCGGCACGCCGACATAAAACTCCAGCCCCGCAATGCCCGCCTTGGCCGCGGCCTTGGCGGCCATCTTGTCGAGCAATGCCGTACCGATGCGGATGCGATTGCCCTCAAAGACTTCCGTGCGCGCAAAGGCTGGCGTCAGGCGAACCACCACGCCCGGCACCCCGCCATCCCTTACAAGCGTGTTGGAGCCTGCGCCCAGCACATGGACGGGAATGTCTTCGGGCGTCTCGGCGAGAAAGCGCGCGAGATCAGCCTCATCTGCTGGCAAATAGAGCACCTGCGCAGGCCCGCCGACGCGCAGCCAGGTAATGTCAGACAGCGGCGCGTTCTCTATGTACTGCCCGCGCACGTCTGGCAGTTGCGGGAGGAGGGAGGGGAAGGTCATATGCCGCCACCCTCTTTCTCCCCCCGCCTGCGGGGGGAGTGGCCTGAAAGGCCGAGGGGGGGATTTTGAAAAGAAAAGTTTCCCCCCTCCGTCAGCTGCGCTGACACCTCCCCCGTAAACGGGGGAGGAAAAGAAGCGGCAGCTTTGAAGTTTATAATCACAACACCTTCTCCAGACGCCCCGGAAGCTCCGCCGCCCAGGCGGTAATGTCGCCAGCGCCGAGGCAGACGACCAGATCGCCCGCCTCCGCGCGCGGCGCGATGTCATCGGCAAGGCTGCCGCGTGAGGTGGCCGCCGCGTCGCGATGGCCATGCGCTATGAGGCCAGCAATGAGCGAGTCCTGATCGGCGCCCTCAATCGGGCTTTCACCGGCGGAATACACCTCCGTCACCAGCACGCTGTCAGCGTCATTGAAGCAGGTGCAGAACTCCTCGAAGAGATCGTTGAGCCGGGTATAGCGGTGCGGCTGGACGACAGCGATCACCTTGCCATCCCCTGCCCGCTGGCGCGCCGCTTTCAGCACGGCAGCGATCTCCACCGGGTGGTGACCGTAATCATCTACCACGGTGACGCCCTTGGCCGTGCCGGTGATGGTGAAGCGGCGCTTCACGCCCGCAAATCCGGACAATGCCTTGCGCGCTGCCTCGTCGGTGCAGCCCAGCGCCTGCGCCACGGCAATCGCGCCGGTCGTGTTCTGCACATTGTGCTCGCCCATCATGGGCAGGGAGAGGTCTTTCCAGACCACGCGCTCCTCGCCCGGCGGCTGGAAGGCGATGTCAAACACCGCCCCTTCCGGACTGGTGCGCAGATTCACACAGCGCACATCGGCCTGCGGGTTGAAGCCATAGGTGATGATGCGCCGGTCCTCGATGCGCGCGGCCAGCGCCTGCACTTCGGGGTGATCGGTACACAGCGCAGCAAAACCATAAAAGGGCAGGTTCTCGACGAACTGGGCGAAAGCATCACGCAGCGCATCGAAATCGCCGTAATGCTCCATGTGTTCGGGATCGATATTGGTGATGAGCGCAACGGTGCCGCGCAGCTTGAGGAAAGAGCCGTCGCTCTCATCGGCCTCCACCACCATCCACTCGCCTTCACCCATTTTGGCGTTCGAGCCATAGGCGGAAATGATGCCGCCATTGATGACGGTCGGGTCAAACCCTGCCGCATCCATCAGCGCAGCGATCAGCGAGGTCGTGGTGGTCTTTCCGTGCGTGCCGCCCACAGCCACCGCGTACTTCAGGCGCATCAGCTCGGCGAGCATTTCGGCCCGGCGCACTACCGGAATGCGTTTGGCCCGCGCAGCCACCAGTTCGGGATTGTCGCGCTTGACGGCAGAGGAGACGACCAGTGCGCCCGCGCCCTCCACATTCTCGGCCCGGTGTCCGATATGCACGACCGCGCCCTTCTTGCGCAGGCGCTCCACATTGGCACTGTCCTTGATGTCCGAGCCGGAGACCCGGTAGCCCAGATTGAGCATCACCTCGGCAATACCGCTCATGCCGATCCCGCCAATACCAACGAAATGCACCGGGCCGGTAGCGGCAGGCAGGTCAATCGGAGCCATGAATACTGTCCTTGAAAAGTCTGTGTCAGGTGCGCGCGTTCGCCGCCTCCTGCAGGAGCGATGCCAGACGCAAATGCGCATCCGGCTTGCCTGCCTGCAGGGCGGCCTCGGCCATACTTGCCAGAGCTTCGCCATCGCCAAGCAGGGTTTCAAGCCGCGCCCGCAGCGCGCCTGCAGCGATCTCGTCCTCGGTGATGATCTGCGCACCGCCAGCCTGCGCCAGGCTCATCGCGTTGGCGCGCTGGTGATCGTCTGCGGCGATCTCCAGCGGCACCAGCAAGGACGGACGGCCCAGCGCCGCAATCTCCGACACGCTGGACGCGCCAGAGCGCGAGATTACCAGATGCGCCGCTGCGTAAAGCGGCCCCATATCCTCAAAGAAGGGCTCGCAATGGGCCTGCACGCCCGCCTCGGCATAGATGCGGCGCGAAGCCTCAATCTGCTCGGCGCGGGTCTGCTGCGTCACTTCAAGGCGCGCGCGCAAACCTTCTGGCAGGCCCGCAATCGTTTCAGGTACGCCGACGGACAGTATGCGCGCGCCCAGCGATCCGCCAATGACCAGCAGCCGGACCGGCCCATCGCCTTGCGGCGCAGCATAGGGCGTGCGCCCGCCCGCAAGAATGGCGCTGCGTACCGGATTGCCGGTGACCACATGGCGGGATTTGCGGGGCAGGCGGTCCAGCCGGTCAAACCCGGACGCGACCGCGAACGCATTGCCGGCAAACACCCGGTTTACCCGGCCCAGCACGGCATTCTGCTCATGGATGACGAAGGGTATGCGTTTAAGCCGGGCATGGGCCAAAGCGGGAAAGGCGGGATAGCCGCCAAATCCGGCAATCAGGTCAGGCTTGAACCCGGCAATGATGCGCCCCGTGCTGGCAAAGCCTCTTGCCAGTTTCAGCGTATTGCCTGCCGCCAGTCCCGGATTCTTCACAAACGGCGTTGCCGCCTCGATCTGGTCCACGCCTTCGCAGGGAAAACCCGTGGCGTGGCGCATGCCGCGCTGATCGGTGACAAGGCGTATCTGCCATCCGGCATCACGCAGGGTCTCGGCCACGGCGCGCGCTGGGAAGATGTGTCCGCCAGTCCCTCCAGCGGCGATGAGAAGCCGGGGGGCGCTCATGCCGGCACCAGCCGCGTGCTGCTGCGCTCTGGCAGATAGGCCCCCGGCGTGCGCTTGGTCAGCGCCAGCAACAGACCGGCCGCAAACGCCAGAGACAGCATGGACGAGCCGCCATAGGACACGAAGGGCAGGGTCATGCCCTTGGCCGGCGCCAGTTCCAGATTGACCAGAATATTGATGAGCGCCTGCCCGCCAAACATCAGCGCAAGACCGGCTACGGCCAGCTGGGCGAAATTGTCCGACAGGCGCATGGAGCGCGACCAGGCCCGTGCAAACAATATGGCGAACAGGCCAATAATGGCGAGCGAGGCCGCCAGGCCAAATTCCTCGGCGGCGACCGAAAACACGAAATCGGTGTGGGCTTCGGGCAGATGGCGCTTTATCTCGCCCTCACCCGGCCCGACGCCGGTAAAGCCCCCGCGCGTGATCGCGCCGACGGCCATATCAGTCTGGGTCGGGCCGCTGCTCGAAGCGGGCGCGAGGAAGGCGGCCACCCGGTCACGCACATGGCCGAGGAAGAAATAGGCCCCCGCCGCGCCGCCAATCGCCACACTGCCCAGAAGCATCGTATGCAGGATGGACAGCCCCGCCGCCCACAGCATGGCGGCAAATATGCCCGTCAGCAGGATGGACTGGCCAAAATCGGGCTGGGCTATGAGGAAGCATATGGCCAGCACATAAATGCCCGCCGCCACGAGGCGTCCGGGTACGGGCGCGCCCTTGCTCTCCTCGGAGAACAGCCAGGCGGTTATCACGATGAAGGCGGGCTTGAAGAACTCCGAAGGCTGCAGCGAGAAACTGCCAAAGCGCAGCCAGCGCGTGGCGCCGTTCACCTCATGGCCCACAAGGGCTACGATAATGAGCGCCAGAAAGCTGCCCACCAGCGCCAGCCCGGCCAGACGGCGCGCGCCGCGCGGGCTAAGTGCGGCTATCCCCAGCATCAGCACCACCGAAAGCACGGCAAAAAAGATGTGCCGGTAGAGATAGTAGAAGGGCTCACCGGGGCTGATGCGCTCCGCCGCGCTCGGGCTTGCCGCCATGGACAGCGTCACGCCAACCACGATCAACCCGGTGACGGTGAACAGCAAGGTGCGGTCCAGACCGAACCACAGGCGCGCCAGTCCGCTGCGGCTTGCCGTGTTCATGCCGCATCTCCCTTGGTTGCCCGCTCCAGAAGATCTTTCACCAGAGCGCGGAATGTGTCGCCGCGATGCTCATAGCTCTTGAACTGGTCAAACGAGGCGCAGGCCGGAGACAGCAGCACAACAGGCCGGCGATATCCGCTTTCAGCCGCGTCCATGGCCGCGTTCTGCAGGGCACGCTCCAGCGTGCCGGACATGTCATGGGGTACGGCCCCGCCCAGCTGCTTGCGAAGGAGGGCCGCATCCTGCCCGATCAGATAGGCTTTGCGGACGCGCCGGAAGTAGGGATGCAGGCTTTCAATCCCGCCGGACTTGGCCTGCCCGCCTGCGATCCAGAATATGTCGTGATAGCAGCCCAGCGCCTGCGCCGCCGCCTCGGCGTTGGTGGCCTTGGAATCGTTGATGAAGAGAAGCGAGCCCGCCTCGCCCACGCGCTCCTGCCGGTGGGGCAGACCGGGAAAGCTGGCAATGCCCGCCACCGCATCGGAAATGCTGACCCCAAGCGCCCGCACGGCGGCATAAGCTGCGGCGGCATTCTGGGCATTGTGCGAACCGGGAAGCGCCTGTGCGCGGTGCAACTCCATGACCGTGCGCGCACCGCCGCCG
Source organism: Glycocaulis sp. (assembly GCF_050485565.1). Classification (GTDB taxonomy): domain Bacteria; phylum Pseudomonadota; class Alphaproteobacteria; order Caulobacterales; family Maricaulaceae; genus Glycocaulis. Next base: position 182,488 of record NZ_JBJHBQ010000007.1, read on the forward strand.
CTGGCCGTCTCGTCATAAAGCTTGCCGGCCAGCGCATAGACGCCGAACGATACCAGCCTCTGGCTGGACACCGGAATGACATTGAGACCGGCGCGCGATTTCAGGCGCGTACACACGCTGCGGCTGGGTTCATCATCCACGCCGACAATCGCCGTATCGCCGTCGCGCTGATTGGCGAAAATGCGCTCCTTGGCCAGACGGTAGCCATCAATATCACCGTGCCGGTCGATATGGTCCGGCGTGAGGTTCAAAAACACCGCGACCCGGCAGCGCAGGCTTTCGATCAGGTCAAGCTGGTAGGAAGACAGCTCAAGCACGTAGATCGCGCCCGGACGCGGCGGTTCGAGGCCCAGCACCGCATCCCCGATATTACCGCCCACGCGCACATCGCGCCCTGCGCTTTTCAGGATATGGCCGATCAGCGCCGTGGTGGTGGATTTGCCGTTCGTGCCGGTAACACCGATGACTGTGACACCGGGCGTATCGGCAATGGCCTGCGCGAACAACTCCACATCCCCGATCACCGGCGCACCAACCGCGCGGGCCAGCGAGACCATGCGGTGAGGCGCCGGATGGGTCAGCGGTATACCAGGAGACAGCACCAGAACGGCCATATCCCCCCAGTCACGCCGGTTGAGATCATCCAGCTCCAGCCCGGCCTTGATGGCGTTCTCGCGTGCGGCTTCGCTGTCGTCCCAGGCGGACACCTCCGCCCCGCCTGCCAGCAGGGCCCGCGCAGCATTGATCCCGGTGCGGCCAAGGCCGAACACCGCCACGCGGCGTCCCTTGTAGGCGGTAACGGGGATCATGGGGGAAGAACTACCTCAGCTTGAGCGTGGACAGGCCGATAAGGGCGAGCACTACGGCAATGATCCAGAAGCGGATGACAATGGTCGGCTCCGCCCAGCCCATTTTCTCAAAATGGTGATGGATGGGTGCCATGCGGAAAACGCGTTTTCCCGTCAGCTTGAAGCTCGCCACCTGGATCATCACAGAGAGCGCCTCAAGCACGAACAGGCCGCCAATAATGGCCAGCACGATCTCGTGCTTTACCGCCACGGCAATCGTGCCGAGCGCACCGCCCAGCGACAGCGATCCGGTATCGCCCATGAACACCATTGCGGGCGGCGCATTATACCACAGGAAGCCAAGGCCCGCGCCAAGGATCGTCCCGCAGATAACCGCGAGCTCCCCGGTGCCGGGGGTGAAATTCAGGAACAGATAGTTGGAATAGACCGCCGAGCCGACGAAATAGGCGATGAAGCCGAACGAAGCCGCCGCGATCATCACCGGCACGATAGCCAGGCCGTCCAGCCCGTCAGTGATGTTCACCGCGTTCGATGCGCCCACGATCACGATCAGGCCGAACAGGAAAAAGCCATAGCTTAAGGGGATCAGCACTTCCTTGAAGAAGGGCACGGCAATCGAGGTGGCAAAGCCTTCAGGCACGTTCGGGGCCGAGGAGAGCAGCTCTGTCATCCAGAACACCGCGATGAGCGCGACAACCGACTGGAGGGCAAGCTTCATCTTGCCCGAAATGCCCGCCGAGGAGCGCTTGGTCACCTTGCGCCAGTCATCGAGAAAGCCGATGCCGCCAAAGCCTGCCGTGACCAGCAGCACGACCCAGATATAGGGGTTGGAGAGGTCCGCCCACAGCAGGGTTCCCGCCAGTATGCCGATCAGGATGATGAAACCGCCCATGGTGGGCGTGCCAGCCTTGGTCAGCACATGGGTTTCCGGCCCGTCATCGCGAATCGGCTGGGAGCCCTTGGTTTTGAGCCAGCCGATGAAGGGCTTACCGATGATGATCGCAACGATGAAGGCCGTCATCAGGCCCGCGCCAGTGCGGAAAGTCAGATAATTCACCACGTTGAACAGGGCGATCTCGGAAGCGAACTGGGAAAACAGGAAATAGAGCATGAAAATCAGCCTTTGATGACCGCGTTGACGGCACCGTTTCGCAAACTTGCGACTACTTTATGAACGCCCGAACCGTTCGAGCCCTTGATGAGCACCACATCGCCGGGACACAGCATGTCCGCCAGCCGCTTGGTGGCATCCGCCGGGGATGCGGCCATCGCACCCTTCACCGATCCGGGAAGCGCGGACACCAGATGCTCCATCATCGCGCCAACGCCAATGACCGCAGACACACCGGCATCAGCCAGCGGCGCTACCAGTTCGCGGTGGCGCTCCGGGGCGCTCTCGCCAATCTCCAGCATCTCGCCCAGCACCGCGATGCGCCGGCCTTTGCCTTCGGGCTTATGGAGGGCGAGCGTGGCAATCGCGGAAGCCATCGACACCGGATTGGCATTATAGCTGTCATCAATGATGCGCGCGCTGCCGCCATCCAGCTCGATAAGGAAGCTCGCGCCGCGCCCGGCCTGGGCTTCCATTCCAGCCAGTACATCGGCAACCTGCGCGCTATCAATCCCGGCAGCCACGCAGGCCGCCATCACGGCAGCAGCGTTGTGGGCCTGATGCTCGCCCGGTGCCGGGATGGAAATATCAACCGTGCGGCCCAGCACATCGAAACGCCCACGCCCGGATGCCGCCTGCTGGTCCCATGACAGGATGCGCACCGCAGCGTGCCGGGCCTTGCCAAACTCGAACAGGAATGCCGCGCCGCTCTCGTTCACGCGGGCGGATAGCCGGGGCGCATACTCGCAATCTGCCGGAATGATCGCCACGCCATCGCCTGTCAGTCCTGCAAATATCTCCGCCTTGGCATCGGCAATGGCTTCCATCGAGCCGAGATTTTCCAGATGCGCGGGCGCAATGCGGGTGATGAGCGCGATATGGGGCTGGACCTGCGTGGTCAGGGCCGCGATCTCGCCAGCATGGTTCATGCCCATCTCGAACACGCCGCGCGCGGTGTCTTGCGGCATGCGCGCCAGGGTCAGCGGCACGCCCCAGTGATTATTGTAGGATTTGACGCTCCAGTGCGCAGGGCCGCTGGCGCGGAACACCGCCGCAATGGCTTCCTTCACCGATGTCTTGCCAACCGAGCCGGTGACGCCAACGCGTACAGCCTTGCTGCGCTCTCGCGCCGCGACGCCGAGGCGCTGCAGGGCCTCGAGCACGTCCGGCACGACAAGGCGCGCGCCTGTGCCTGCATCCTCGCGCGACACGATGGAGGCGGCTGCCCCTGCCTTTTCGGCAGCCGGTACGAAATCATGCCCGTCGCGCTGATCTGCCAGTGCCACGAACACATCCCCCGCTTCCAGGGAACGCGTATCAATGGAGACGCCTGATGCCTGCCAGCTATCGCCTCCCACCAGCCGTCCACCCGTAGCGGCGGCAGCTTCTTTTGCGGTCCATAAAGGCCCGGTCATTGCCCCCGCTCCCCGGTCTTGCCTGCCCTGGCAGCGAGAGCGCGCCGCGCCACCTCGCCATCGTCAAAAGGATGGACCACGCCCTTGATGGTCTGGCCGGTCTCATGGCCCTTGCCCGCCAGCAGCAGCGTGTCGCCTGCTTCAAGTGCCTTGATGGCGGTGAAGATGGCCGTCTCGCGGTCGCCGATCTCTTCGGCATCGGCTGCGCCTTTCAGAATCGCCTTGCGGATGAGGGCCGGGTCTTCAGAACGCGGATTATCATCGGTGACAATCACCCGGTCGGCGAGTTTCGCCGCGATGGCGCCCATCTTCTCGCGCTTGGTCGGATCGCGGTCCCCGCCTGCCCCAAACACCACAATCACCCGGCCTGCCGTATGCGGACGCGCCGCCCGCAGGAGCTTGTCGAGGCCATCGGGCGTGTGAGCGTAATCGATGAGAACAGGCGCGCCCTCAGCGGTCTCCCCGACAAGTTCCAGACGCCCCGCCACGCCTTTCAGGTTTTCCAGCGCAGAAAACACGGTATCGGCATCAACCCCGCTGGCTATCGCCATGCCGGCCGCCTGAAACGCGTTGCTGGCCTGAAACTCGCCCATGAGCGGCAGGGTCAGGACATGCTCCTTGCCCGCATGGACAAAGCGCACATGCTGGAAGGCGGCATGGGGTGTGATTTCCTTCAACTGGATATCGCGTCCATTCCAGCCGACGGTGACAATCTGCTGGTGGCGCGCCTCGGCGCGGCGCACCACCGCCTCGCCCCATTCGCTGTCCACCGTGATGACGGCCGGCGCGCCTTCGGGCAGCAGCTCATCGAACAGGCGCATCTTGGAGGCGAAATAGTCCTCGAAATCCGGGTGATAATCGAGATGGTCCTGGGTAAGGTTGGAAAAGCCTGCCAGCGCGATTTTCGCGCCATCCATGCGCCGCTGCTTCAGCCCGTGGCTAGACGCCTCCATGGCCAGATGCGTGACGCCCTCATGGCTCAGCGCGTCGAGCGCAGCGTGCAGGGCAATGGCATCCGGCGTGGTGTAGCCCACATCGGTGCGCCCGGAGCTGCGCGTCACGCCCAGCGTACCCAAAGCTGCCGCCTCATGGCCTGCCGCCTGCCAGATCTGGCGCAGAAATTCGACCGTGGAGCTTTTGCCGTTGGTGCCGGTGATGGCCGCGATGTATTTCGGCTGGGCCGGAGAAAAGCGCGCCGCCATGTGCGCCAGGGCGAGGCGCGGATCATCCGCCTCGATGACGGGAACGGGCGCAGACGTGCCACGCTCGGCCAGAACAGCTACCGCGCCCGCCTCCACCGCTGCCTTGATGAAGGCATTGCCATGCGTCGTCACGCCGGGAAGAGCGGCAAAGACAAAGCCGGGCTTCACCGCCCGGCTGTCCAGCGCCAGCCCGGTAATGGCCAGACCACGCGCGCTGTCCGGCACGGTCACGCCGTCCGGCAGAATGTCAGCCAGCTTGCGGCCCGCGCTCATGGTTCATTCCCGCTTGCAGCCAGCTCGACAGGCTCTTCCGGCCCGGCCCGTACCGGCGTGCGCGGCACAAACATGCGCGCGACCGTCTGCACACGCGCGCCGGGATCGGCCTCGCGGCGGCCCACGCCCAGTACCGGCGCGACGCGCTCGATGATCTCGCCGCCCGTCGGAGCCGCGTTCCAGCCAGCCGTGTTGAAGCCGTGCGTCTCACGGATGGGACGCGGCTGATCGAGGCTGACCACCAGCACATATTGCGGCTCGTCAAAGGGGAAGATACCGACAAAGCTGGTCAGCACATTGCCCACCTGATAGCGGCCATTGACGATGCGCTGGGCGGTGCCGGTCTTGCCGGCGATGGCAAGGCCCTCGCGATCGGCCTGACCGCCTGCCACAGCCGCGCGCATCACGCCCAGCACCTGAGCGGCCGTGGCCGAACTCATCACCGGAATTTGCGGCACGATGTCAGTGGGACCAACGGGGCGCAGTGTGGGCGGGGTGTAGATGCCGTCATTGGCAAGCGCGGCATAGGCGGCTGCCGCCGCGACAGGCGACACGTTGAAGCCGTGGCCATAGGAGGCCGTCATCAGCTCGGCGCGCCCCCAGCGTGCAGGCAGGATCGGGTTCTGGCCTTCAATGATCTCCAGCGGCGGACGCTCCCAAAGGCCAAGCTCGCCGAAGAAGCTGGTCAGCACCTCGTCGCCAATGTGCTCAGCCATCCGGGCAGAGCCGATATTGGACGAATGAATGATGACCTCGCGCGCGGTGAGAATGCGCGCCTGTGGCCGGAAATCGCGGATACGGTGAGACCCGATGGCGATCGGCGCGCGCGCATCAAACGTGTCATCAAGGCGCACCAGGCCGGCCTCGATACCCGCCGCGAGGGTCAGCGGTTTGAATATCGAGCCGAGCTCGTAGACGCCCTGAACCGTGCGGTTGAAGCGGTTTTCCGCAGGTTCGCTGCCCGCCCGGTTGGGATCGAAATCGGGCAGGGAAGCCAGAGCGATGATCTCGCCGGTCCCCACGCGCATCAGCACCGCCATCGCGCCCTGCGCCGAATAGCGCTCCATGCGCTCGCGCAGGACCGTCTCCAGCGCGTCCTGCGCGCCCAGATGGATGGACAGGCTTACCGGACGGCCCGAGCCGTCATTCAGCTCGTCATTGAAGGCGCGCTCGGCCCCGGCAAGACCGGCCAGATCGCGATCTGTATAGCCAACCAGATGCGCGGCGAGGCGGCGGCGCGGATAGACCCGCCCCGGCTCCACCCGGAAACCGATCCCCGGCAGGCCCAGCATGTGAATGGCCTGACGCTCGCGCGGACCAAGCCCGCGCTCTATCCAGACGAAATTGCGATTGGATGAGAGATCACGCTGCAGGGTTTCCGCATTCAGGTGGGGCAGCACGGTGCGCAGGGCCTGCGCGGTCTCAACCGGATCCCAGACCTGACGCGGATCAGCGAAGACAGAGTGGAAATCGAGATTGCTGGCGAGAATCTGGCCATTGCGGTCCACGATCTCGCCGCGCTGGATGGGGGCTTGCGCCACGCGCACGGGCGCGGCCTCTGCAAACTCGCCGGTGATCGCCAGCTCTACCGCGCGCCCTGCAGCAAGAAGAAAACCGGCACCGACCAGAACGCCGATAAAGCCCAGCCGCAAGCGCGTGCGCCCAAGGGCCTGCCCAGCCTCATCTTCCAGACGGATGGTCGCGTTGACATCAAATCCGGCCGGCCCGTCGCCGCGTACAGGTGCCAGCCCGGCGCGCGAACGCCGGATGCGGACCCTGCCAAACAGACGCGCCAGCCAGCCTGTCATTGACGTCCTCGTATACGTGGGGTGTTGGCCTGCCAGCTGGCCTGCGCCGTTTGCGGCGCCATGCGCTCGGCCTCGGCGCGCACCTGCGCCAGCTCGGCCAGCGACAATTCCTGCGCAGACTGTACCGGCTCAAACCCCAGATGGGTGCGGGCCAGGGCGCGCAGCTGCTCGGGGTCTTCCAGATGCGCGATATTGGCCGTCAGCGTGTTGATGCGCGAGCGCTCCCGGGCCAGCTCGACCTGAAGACTGGCGAGGCGCGCCTGCGCCGCGTCGGTTTCGGCCTTGGCCACGTAAAGCGCGCCCAGAAGGACCATGCTGCCCAGAATGCCGAAAAAGAAGAAGAGGCGTATCATGCGACACACTCCAGAAGGCGGCTGTAAGGGGGAACGCCGGGCAGGCCGTCATCTTCGGCAGGCCAGGCAGGATGGGTGGTACGCACGCCCGCACGCAGACGCGAGGAGCGCGCACGCGCATTGGCGGCAATTTCCGCTTCAGACGGCTCGATGGCCTTGCGCGTGAGAAGCGAGAAGCTGGGCGCAGGCCCGGCCTTCACTTGCGGCGCATGACGCGAGCCTTGCGAGGTCAGCCCCGCGCGGGCGCGCAGGAACGTCTTCACGATCCGGTCTTCGAGCGAATGGAAGGTGACAACCGCCAGCACGCCAGTGGGCTTCAGTATGCGCTCTGCAGCGCCGAGCGCGCGGATCAGCTCGCCCAGCTCGTCATTGACGTAAATGCGCAGACCCTGAAACACGCGCGTAGCCGGGTGAATACGCCCCGGCTTGCCTCCGATTACCCGCGCCATCAAGGAAGCCAGCTCCAGCGTGGTCTCAAACGGCTTTTCAGCCCGGTCCGCGACAATGGCGCGCGCCGCGCGGCGGGCATGGCGCTCCTCGCCATAGATTTTGAAGATCGCGGCCAGCTCGTCAGCGTCCAGATGATTGACGGCGTCCGCAGCGCTGGGGCCCGAACGCGCCATGCGCATGTCCAGCGGGCCGTCCTTCTGGAAGGAGAAGCCGCGCTCTGCCTCGTCGATCTGCATCGACGACACACCCAGATCGAGCATCACGCCGTCGACACCATCGCTGCCCGACAGCTCGACGATCTGCTCCATCAGCGAGAATGCACCGGACTGGAACGCAAATGTATCGGGGAAAGCCTTGCGCAGCGCGGCGGCGGCCTTGGCCGCTTCTGGATCTCGGTCAATGCCGATCAGGCGCGCGCCCTGCACCGCCAGCACCGCGCGGGCATAGCCCCCGCCGCCCAGCGTGCCATCCACATAAAGCCCGCCCTCGCGCGGGCGGATGGCCGTCATCACCTCATCAAGAAGGACCGGGATATGCGCCATCATCCGCCCTCCGGCCGGTGGGCAGGGCGGCGCAGCGCGGCCTTGTTGTCGCGCGCAAAGCTGAGATCACGGGCATGGCGCTCTGCGTGTGCTTCCGGTGACCAGACCTCGAAGCGGCGGCCCATGCCGACAAAGGTCGCCTTCGCATCAAGGCCCGCATGACTGATAAATTCGCGCGGCAGGGAGATGCGGCCGGTCTGGTCAAAGGAGAGCGGACGCGCGCCGCCAAAGATTACGCGCTCAAACGCGGTACGGGCATCGTCATACGGGTCCATGGCATCAATGGCTGCGGCCATCTCGGCCATCAGCGCCTCGCCGCCCCCTTCCAGGAACGGACCGTTAAACGAACACCAGACATAAATGCCGCCGAAGCGCTCGGCCGACACCACGGCACGGAAATCGGCCGGGACGGAAACCCGTCCCTTGGCATCTATCCCGTTGGTAGTGGTGGAGAAAAACATCTCCTGCGGCGCTCCCCGGCTTCCCACATAGCGACATGCTCCCCGATGTGGTTAATTGATGGGATATCATGGGAAACGATGGGAAACAATGCCGAAACCAGTCTCCAGCACTGTTTTTACAGGCGCGGCCAAGTAAAGGCGCAACACATTGCGGCGCAGCAAAACAGAACAGACAAAGAACAATTGATTAACGCCGCACGCGCTGTTTGGAATTTCGCAGGAAATTGAAGCGTCAGGCGGCCTGTAAGCCGGGTTCTGTGCCATTCTTTCCGATATGGAAAGAAGCGGCAGCCATTCCTCTTGGATGGCGCTTGCGCGCCACCTCCAGCGACCTACCCGGACGGAATGCGGAGGCGCACCTGCCCGCGCGAAGCGGACGCCCGTCCCTATTCGGTCTTGCTCCGGGTGGGGCTTGCCGTGCCCCCTTCCTTGCGGTCGGGGCGGTGGGCTCTTACCCCACCGTTTCACCCTTGCCGGACACGAAGGCCCGGCGGTCTGATTTCTGCGGCGCTATCCCTGAACCGGGGCTTCACCCCCGGCCCGCCGGGATTTCCCCGGCACCCTGCCTCCATGGAGCCCGGACTTTCCTCTCCCGCCCGCCTTTCGGCACTGGACGGAAGCGGCTGCCCGGCCGCCTGACGGGTGTTAAGTCGGCTTTCGGCGGGCAAAGGTCAAGCGGGCGGGCCTTTCCCCGCCAGCGCCTCGATCAGGCCCATCGTCTCATCATCCAGCACGCCATCAAGGCGCGAAGGCCGGTAGCGGCGCTGGAACTCTGTCAGCACGACGCCAAGCGCAAGTTCAGGGTTATAGCCGATAGCGTTGAGGAGGCCCGCTGCGCGCGCCTCATCAGGCTTCGCAGGCACCACCCCATCCGGCCACAGCCCCACGCCTTCGCGCGCCAGCCTCTCCCAGGGAAACTTTTCGCCCGGATCGATCTTGCGGCCCGGCGCAATATCGCTGTGGCCCACCACATTCACGGGCGCAATGGCGTGGCGTGCGATAATCGCGCGCGATAGCGCTATCACGGCGTCGATCTGCGCAGGCGGATAGTCCGGCAGGCCGAAATCATGCCCGCCATTGACGATCTCCATGCCGATGGAGGCTGAATTGATGTCGGTAATACCGCGCCAATAGCTTAAGCCTGCATGCCAGGCACGCTTTGCCTCATCGACCATGGCGATGACGCTGCCATCTTCCGCCACCACGTAATGGGCGGAAACCTTGGCGTCCGGGTCAGCCAGCCGGTCAATCGCGGCCCTGCCGGTCTCCATACCTGTGTAGTGCAGAACCAGCATGGAGACCGGCAAGGCGCGGTCGTTGAAATTCGGCGAAGGGCGGTGGATCAGCGTCATCGCGGTTTTTGTATCACTGTTTCAGGCGGCAGGGTGCTGGACCTGCGCGCAGCCACAAGGGCCACGCCGCCAATCGCGATCAGCCCGCCAGCCACGAGCTGCCAGCTCACCGGATCGCCCAGCAACACAACGCCTGAAATGACCCCGATCAGCGGAGCCATCAGCGTCATCGGCGCGATCAGCGAGGCGTCATAGCGGCGCAAAAGCCAGTAGAAAGCGCCATGACCGAATATGTTCACCACCACCACGGTGAAGATCAGCGTCGCAATCAGCAGCCAGCCGCCCGCCAGCATCGCCTCTATCTGGCCGCGCTCGAATATCAGGCTGGCAATCAGCAAAGGCGGCCAGGAAAACAGTCCGATCCACGCCTGTAAGGGGATAGTGGTCAGCTCCACGCGCTTGACAAAGATCGAGCCGGCCGCCGCCGCCATGGCCGCGCCAACGCCTGCCAGCAATCCCACGGTGAAGCTGATCTCGGCAGGTTTGAGCACCACCAGAGAGGCGCCCGCGAACGCCATGCCCATGCCGGAGGCACGCACCCAGCCCACCTTCTCCTTCAGAAACATGACGGAGAGGATGGTGGTGAAGGGCACCGAGAGCTGCACCACGATCGCGATGGAAGACGGCGTGGCGTAGTGCAGGCCGACAAACAGGAGAGCGAACTGGATCGCGCCCATGCCAAGCCCGGCCCCGATGACCGGCCCGATTTTCTTCGGCACCGGCAAGAGCCAGGGCGCCAGCATTGCATAGAGCAGCGCAAAGCGGATGAAGGCGAAGAAGAGCGGCGGCACGCCCTCAAAACCGGGCAGAATGTCCGGCGTACCGGAGACCGACCATTTCGCGACGACGAAATTGACGCCCCAGACCAGGCAGACAGCAAAAAGAAGGGCGAAATGGCGCGGACTCATGGGCGCGCTGTAGCCGCCATGAGACAGCGCTTCAAGTCACGAAACCGGGCGAAGTGTTACCGTTGGCAGCGGGCAGTTCAGCCGCGCGGGGTGCTGGTGCCGTCCACTGTCCAGCCGTGCGGGCCACGGCGCGCGACCAGCACCGAGCTGTCCGTCTTCCGGCCGCCACGCACCTTGCGGTAGACCCACCAGGCACCTGCGCCGAGAACCGCGAGCCCTGCGATCACAAAGGCCGCAGCCGTGAGCACAGCTGCCAGCAGCACAACAAGACCGATGAAAGCTGCAGCGATAATCGCAGCAAGAACCGCTCGCAGAGCCTGCACGGCGGCGTCGGAATTGAATGCCGGTTGCTGTGTCATCAGTGTCTCCCGCGTCATCGGCTCAAGAGTGACCCTGCCGGTCCGGCTAGAGTTGGGGGTTTAACCGGCCGCGTCAATGGTAACGGGCCATCTCTCACACAGATTTAATGCACGCTGCGGCGAATCCGTTCCTGCCAGCCTGCCTAGCCACTGGGCCTGATGGGTGGCGGGTCATGGCCTCAAAGGACAGCTCAGGCAGACAAGGCTGACGGTTTCAGTCCCCGCTCGACGAGGATTTTCTGATAGGCGGCGTTGATAACAGCCATTTTCTCGTCCGCAAGCCGTTGCAGCTCCAGCGGCGCGCCGCGCGCCATCAGCCGGTCCGGGTGATTCTGCGAGGCGATGCGCCGGTAGGCCCGCTTCAGATCACCATCCTCGATCGAGCGGTCCACCCCCAGCACCAGATAGGGGTCTTCCCCGTCCAGCGCGCCATGACCGGCCCGGATGCGGTCAAACTCGCTGTCGGAGAATCCGAAAATCCCCGAGACCGAATGGAGGTATTCCATCTCTTCGGCCGTCACGCGGCCATCGGCCTTGGCGATGTGAAATAGCCCATCGAGCACGTCTTCCAGAATCGCCGGATGCGCGCGGAAGCGCCGCGCTAGCCGGCGCGCATACCCCTCAAACCCCAGCGTTGTCTGCTTGGCCAGATTGAAGGCGCGCATCAGCGAAGCCTCAAAGCCTGAGGGCGCGCGCAAGACCTGGCGGAAGGCGGCCACCTCGTCATGGGTGACCTCGCCATCGGCCTTGGCCATCTTCGCGCCCAGCCCGATCAGGGCCATCGCAAACTCGGCATCATCCACCCGGTGCCCCGGCGGACAATCACCCTCCGGGCAGGCGAACGGGTCGGCGGGGCCGGTAATCAGCTCTGCGAGTTTGCGCCAGACGCTCATGCGCGCTTATCTGCACCGCAAAACCGGCAAACGGAAGAGGCAAATGGGCGCAGACAGCACCGCAATGTGGGAGATCTGGATAGATCGTG
>NZ_JBJHBQ010000008.1:0-165499 GCF_050485565.1 Glycocaulis sp.
CTTGGTGGGCCATTACCCCACCAACAAGCTAATCTAACGCGGGCCGATCCTTTGGCGATAAATCTTTCCCCCGAAGGGCACATTCGGTATTACTCCCAGTTTCCCGGGGCTATTCCGAACCAAAGGGCACGTTCCCACGCGTTACTCACCCGTCTGCCGCTCACCCCGAAGGGCGCGCTCGACTTGCATGTGTTAAGCCTTCCGCCAGCGTTCGTTCTGAGCCAGAATCAAACTCTCAGGTTGATTCGACTCCGACACTGCATAAAACGTACTCAAAGTGACGGAGATTGTGGTCGCCACTCCCGAAGGAGCGACGAACAATCGTCACTATAGAGAAACGCGACAATGTCGGCGCCTCATGAGCGGCCTAGGCCAGTGGCCAGTTCCGCCCGCAGAGCGCCGCCGCCTGCGTTTCTCTTTCCAAAATCAACAATGTCAAAGAGCTGGTTTAAAATCAGGAACTTCCGTTCCGATCCAAACCCGCCGCGCCGCCCGTCTTGGTGGGCCACCCGGCGTTGGGAGCGCGGTGTCTATTGGACCCCTAACTCCCTGTCAACGCCCCGCTTCCGACTTTGTGCAGCGCTTGTGCAGTCCGGTGTGGAAGGCAACAGCTTTCCGCCCCGGCGCTCAACTTGACCGCCGCCGATGTCGTCCGCTTGACGCGAGGTGGCGGCTTTTATGGAACCGCTGCGCCCGTGTCAACCGAGTATTTCGCGACTTGCTGCTAAACCTCATCGGCCTGGCTACAGAGCATAAAACTCCGCGACTGCGCCGTAAGCGCGGCCTTCGCAAGTCCTGTCCTACTCGGAAAGGACGCGCAATATGACGAGATTTCGCGCTCAAGGCAAGGCCGAAATGAAGCTCCGGGCCGAGTTTTCCACATGCCAGAGCTGCAATCGGGCGATTCAGGCCGTTTCGATATAGGCCTTGAGCGCGCCAGCCTCGGCTTCCGCGCTTGCTATCTTGCGTTTCACCACATCGCCGATCGACACAAAGCCGCTCATCCGGCCTTCATCCATGATGATGATGTGGCGGACCCGCTTTTCGGTCATCAGCTCCATCAGCGTGTCGATATGCGTTGTGGATCTGGATGTTATGAGCGCCCGCGTCATCACCGACGACACTGGCTGGTCAAGCACGCCCGCGCCGTCACGTGCAACGGCACGCACAAGATCGCGCTCGGAAAACACGCCGACCACATCGGCGTCCCTGCCCGCAACGACAACCGCGCCAATACGGTGCTCGGCCAGCACATGTGTGGCCTCAGCCAGCGTGGTATGGGGCGGTATTGTAATGACGTCCCGCCCTTTTTGGGCGAGTATCGCGGCAACATTCATGGCTGCCTCCATATCGGCAAGATTGCCTGTAGGGATGATGCCCGAAGCGGACCCGGTGTGCAAACAATCTCCCGGGCACGGTTAAAAATGCCGGGAGAAGGCTTTCCATGAGCAGACAGCGCAAACTCGAACGCGATCTTGATCGCTGGATCGCGTCCGGCTGGGTGGAGCCGGCGCACCGCTCGGCGATTCTCGACGATGCGGCCAGCAAGAGCGGCCATTGGAGCGCCACCGGTGCCGGGCTGATTCTCGGCTCCGTGCTGCTGGCGCTGGCGGCCCTGTCATTCATCGCTGCGAACTGGGCGGGGATGCCCCCATTGGCGCGATTCGTGTTGATTCTTGCCGCGCTCTGGGCGTCTCTCGCCGGAGCAGGTGAGGCGTTTCGCCGGAATAACCCGGCTTTCGGCCATGCTCTGGCGCTTGTCGGCGCGTCCATTTTCGGCGCTGCCATCATGCTGACCGCGCAAACCTTCAATATCAGCGCGTTCAGGAATACCGGCATTCTCATCTGGGCGCTCGGCGCGCTGGCGGTCGCGGTGGCGATTCCCTCGCGGCCTGTTCTGGCGCTGGCGGCGCTGCTGGGCGGCAGCTGGATGGTCCTGGAAGCTGCCAATCCGCTCACGGCGCGTATCGTATGGGGCTTTGTGCCGCTCTGGCTGGTTCTGAGCGTCGCGGCTATCCGCTATGCCAGCCCCCTCACCGCCAACCTGCTGGGCGCGGGCCTGCTCGCCTGGCTCTATACACTCGCGCGCTGGCTTGTCGGCGGCGATGATTTTGGCGGGTACGCAATGTTCGTGACGCTCGCGTTGGTTTGCGCTGCTGGCACCCTGGTGCTCGCACTGGCTGAAGAGCGCGGGCTGACGCTCAGCCGCATCGCCTCACGCTGGCTGATGACCGGCGCGGTGGCCAGCGCGTTTGCCGCCCAGTTCTCCCTCGAGCGGGGATATGACGGTGCCACGGGCGCCCTTATCCCTGCCGGGCTGGTCTGCATCGCCATTATCGGCGCGGCCGCATTCATACGCCTGCGCGCAGGCACGATGCGCCCGCTGCTGGCCTACTCTGTACCGCTGATCGCGCTATGCGGTCTGGGGCTGGCCCTTGTTCCGGCCTTCGCGCCGGACTGGACGGACGCGCTGCAAGTGATCGCCGGCACGGCCGTCTTCGCGCTTGCCGCCGCCATGGTGGCTGAGGGCGCGCGGGCCGGGCGGGGCTTTACCGGCGGGCTGGGGCTGGTGCTGTTCATCGCCCAGGCCCTGCATGTTTACACGGCGCTGTTTGGCAGCCTGCTGGACACGGCGCTGTTCTTCCTGATTGGCGGATTGCTGCTGATCGCGATGTCGGTCATCGCCATGCGGCTGCAGCGCCGCAAACAGACCCGTACAGAGGAGGTGCTGCCATGAGCGTGATGATCCGCCTGCTTATTATTGCCGCGGGCATGACGGCCCTGCTGGCGCTGATGGTCATCAACCAGGCCAATGCCCGTGCTGGCGGCACCGAAATCCGCCTCGCCATGGAGCCGGTCGATCCGCGCGACCTGCTGCTGGGCCATTATGTGGAACTGGTCACGCCCTTGCAGCGGCTTGAAACCGCGCAGCTGCAAGGCGGGAGCGAACACGTGTTCGCGCAAGGCGACCGGATCTGGGTCGGGCTGGAGAGCGATGCGGACGGATCGTTCCGGGCGGTGTCTGTTCATCCCTCGCCGCGCAGCGGAACATATATTGAGGGCCGGGTGCGCCATGCCGGCTATGTCCGTGACGAGCCGGGCCAGTGGCTGACCGTCCACTATAATATCGAGCGCTATTTCGCCTCGCCCGAGGCCGCGCTGGAGCTGGAAGCTCTGCGCAACGAATCGCGCCTGCGCCTGATTGTGTCACTGGGCGGTTCAGGCAGCGCGGTTATCCGTGGCCTGGAAATCGACGGCGAAGATCATCTCGACCGGCTGTTCTGAAGGACCGCACGATGACCATAAAGCTATACGCCAATGCCGGCTGGGGATCGGCTATCGTGGAGGCGCAGCTCGCCTGGTACGGCATCGATTTCCAGCTGGTGGAAAGCGGCGATCTTTTCCAGGACGCCGCCGCGCGCGAGAAGCTGGCCACCATCAATCCGCTGGCACAGATACCCACGCTTGTTCTGGATTCGGGCGAGATCCTGACCGAGAGCGCCGCCATCACGCTGTATCTGGCTGACATGACGGGGAGCGACGCGCTCGTGCCCGGCCCCGGCAGCCGCGAACGCATGGCCTTCCTGCGATGGCTCGTCTTTATCGTGGCCAATATCTACCCGACCTACACCTATGCTGACGATCCGTCCCGCTTCGTTGCGGAGGAAGCCGCCCGCAAGCCCTTCTTCAAGGCCGTCAACGCCTACGCCCAGAAGCTGTACACGCAGCTGGACGGTGCGGCTGGCAGCCCGTGGTTTCTCGGCGAGCGTATGAGCGCGCTTGATATCTATATCGGCGTGATGACCAACTGGCGGCCCGGCAAGGCGTGGTACGAAGCCAGTGCGCCCCGCCTGGCCGCCATTGCCGGCAGGGTTGGCGAGAACCCTGCCGTGGGCCGGGTTCTGGCGCGCAATTTCCCTGAGGGCTAGCGCGCCGCAAATTACCGCCTGAACACCCTTACAAAGACCGGGTAGAGCAGCATGCCCGCCAGCAGCCCGCCGACATGGCCGGCCCAGGCGATGGGGGTGGAATAGAACATGCCGCCAATCGCGATCAGCACATTGATGAGCAGCCAGGGCATGGCCAGGCGCAACATCCCTGCCCGGCCGCCATTGGCCCAGCCCGCCGCTGCAAACACGCCCGACACCGCCGTGGACGCCCCCACCATGAATGTGGGCTCGTTCAGATGGATCAGCGCGTGCAGCCCGGCTCCCGCGATGGCACAGGTGAAATAGAAGGCGAGAAATCCCGCCGCAGCGGAAAAGCCCCGCCCGAAGGGCGCAGCCGCCGCGCTGCCTACCGCCAGCAATATCCCCATATTGAGCAGGACATGCCACCAGCCGGCATGGACAAAGACATGCAGAACGTAAGGGCTGAGACCGCCAAGGGGCGGCTCTGGCGGCGGATAGGGGAGCATGTCAGGCGCCGTCACGAGCGCGCCTGACCACATGATGAGGCCATGCAGCACATGGTTATTGGCCGCTGCCCAGCTATCAACGCCGTGCACCGCCAGGGTCAGCGCGCACAGAGCCAGCACCAGGCCGGATACGCCCGGCCCGAGGAATGGCGCCCGCACTGCCGCCGCCCGGTCTGCGGGGTCCTGCTCGCCGGGGCCTGCACCGCCAGGTGCGCCAGGTTCCTGTTCAGTCAATGGTTTTTCCTTTTCGAAACCCATCGCGGATGGCGACTGGCACACGCGTTGCAGCCACCAGGTCCAAGCGTATCCAAACAGGACACTGGAAAAGATTATGCCGCGTTTTGCCAAAGTCACCCTCGCCGCCGCAGCCATCGCGCTTGCAGGCACCAGTATAGCCCAGGCCCAGCAGGCCGGGGATAACTGGAACCAGCCCTATGGCATGGCACAAGGCGACGAGAACCGCCCCTATGCCGGCCAGCGCGGGCGTGGTGCCAACCGCGTCGTGATCAATGGCATCATCCAGACCGGCGTTGGCGTCTCGGCGCAAGGCACAGTTACCGGTTCGACCGGTCTTCGCGGCGGTGTTGGCGGCCATACCGGCTCTTCAGCCACCGCCATCGCCAACCAGCTCAATGTTGTCGTGAATGGCAATTACAACACGGTGGTCGTGAATTCGCGCCAGATCAATAATGGCGACGTCTCGGCCAATGCCAGCGCCTCTCGCGCGGCGCAGCAAGCCAACACGCAAACCTCCTCCTCTACCCCTCAAAGTCCGGAGTCGCCCCAATGACCCGAATTAAAAGCCTTTTCGTGGCCGCCGTATCGGCTCTTGCCGTATCGGCCTGCGCCACTTCCAATTCCGGCTCTGACGGGCTGTATGCAACGCCGACGGGCAATGCGCCGGTTACGGCCAACCCGACCCCGTACTCGCAAGCGCTGGTATGCATTTCCGGCCATGCGCGCCAGCAGGGCCGTCCGGCACCGCGCGTCGCGGTGGGCCGCATCGCGGACTATACCGGCCAGCTGGCACCTGAGGGCGGCACACGCGTCACGCAAGGCGCATCGCTGATGGCGATGAGCGCCTTTGCCAAGGCTGGTGCACGGCTGGTGGAGCGTTTCGACACATCGGTGGCCGAGCTGGAGTTGCGTTACACCAACAGCCAGCTGATCGGCGACGAAGTTGAAGAGCAGGGCTTTCGCCAGATCTACGCCGGTGCAATGCCCGGTTCGGACTATTTCCTGGTCGGCGGCATTACCGAGCTCAACTCCAATATCCGCTCCAACGGTCAGGATCTGTTTGCCGGTGACAGCGTTGATTCCAGCCCGGCAGCGGTCTTCTCGCGCCGCGTCTATGTGATGAATGTCGCGCTTGATCTGCGCCTTGTGGATAGCCGCACGCTCGAAGTGGTCGACGTTGTGTCCTACCAGAAGCAGATCATTGGCCGCGAGCTCTCGGCTGGCATTTTCAGCTTCTTTGGTGATGCGGTGGTGGATCTGTCCGCCGGTGGCCGCTCGCTTGAGCCGGTCCAGCTCGCAGTACGCGCCGTCATCGAGCGCGCCGTGCTTGAAATCTCGTCCCAGCTTTATGGCGTCCGTGCTGAATCGGTCTGCCAGTTCAATGATCCCATTGGCCCGTCGAATGTTACCGGCGGCGTCCAGCTCAATACGGCTTATGCCGGTACGGAGGCCCCCTATGTCCAGGCACGCACTGACGTCAATCGTGGCCATGACCGCCGCGATAGCGACATCCGCAGCGTCCTTCGCGGCGTCTATCGATAGGATAGAGAACGACCAGGCCAACGCTGCCCCGGTCGACGCCACTGTCGAAGTCGAAGCTGTCACGACAGAGATTGCTACCGCCATTGCTACGGCGCAGAGCAACTCGGCCGGCGGCAGCTTTGCCAACGAAACCGAGATCGAATCGACGCAGGTCACAACCGGTGCGACCAGCGCCACGACCGATATCGAGGCAGACTCGGTGTGGGGGCTGTCGACCGGCTTTGCCACCGCGCAGGGCAATGCCCTGACTGTGGACGGCGAAAATGGTCTCGACATTGACGCCGAGCAAACGGCCGGTGCCGGTGCCAGCGTATCGGCGCTGTCCGCGCTGCGCCTGAACACCTATGGTGGCAATACCGCACAATCGGCCATCGCCAGCGCCAACGCCGTCGAGGTGATGGGTTCGGGCAATATGCCGATGAATATCCGCCAGTCTTCTGAAGCCGATGTCGAAGCACGCTCGCAGATCGAGGCCGAAGAGGTCGAAACGGCGCTGGCCACCGCGCAGAGCGCGGGCAACAGCCTGACCGTGACCGGTTATGAGGCGAACATCATCGCGTTCATCGATCAGGAAAACAGCGGCAATGTGCGCTCGACCGTCGATGCCGACATCGCCCATGCCAACTGGGGCGTTACCGCGATGAGCGAAGCCTCCGGCAATACCGCCTCGTCCCAGAACAGCTGGGGCTATGGCCATCTGCAGGGCGGCCAGAACAATTCAGGCGAGGTGCGCGCCACGACAACGCTGGCCGTCGGCACGTTTGGTGACGGCCCGGTCGTCGGTTCGGCCCACGCGGTTGGCAATAATGCGCTGGTGTCCAATATCGGGGCAGATGCCTATAGCGGCGTGACGCAGAACAATTCCGGCGCGGTGACGGGCCAGGTCTCCATGCAGCTGGGAACCGGCATGGCCGCCTACGGCACCAGCTCGGCCATCGGCAACGCGCAATCGGCCTATATCTGTGCGACCTGCCCGGTGGGCCTGAATGCTCCGGTGAACCAGGTCAATTCCGGCGCGATCAGCTCGGTGACCCAGATGCGGGCCAATGGCTATGTCGGCGGCATGACCGGATCGGCAACAGCGGTCGGCAATGTCTCGACCTTCTCCACGATCACAGGGAACTAGACGAGATCACCGCCCCACCGGCGGTCCGCGTCATGTTTTGATCCAACAGGGGCTTGTCCGGGGGAGCCATGATGTCTCCCCCCGTTTACGGGGGGAGTGGCCCGACGGACGGTGGGGGGGATTATCTCAAAAAGCCCCCCCTCCGCCTTCTTCGAAGGCACCTCCCCCGTAAACGGGGGAGGACATCCCGTCGCCGGTAATGACAATCGGTTTGGCACCGTCACCAAACTGCGACCGCCAGACAGTGGTTAGAAAAAGCCCAGCGTGCCCGCTTGCGGGCTGCCTGCCATCAGCCGGTCCAGGCCGGCATTATAGTTGGCGAGCCGGGCCTGCATGTAGGCTGGGACCTGCCCGCCTTTCTTGCCCGCGCCCGGACCTTCCAGCAGCTGTTTGAGCGCCGGATCCTGCGTCAGCTCGCGCCAGGCGCGCTGGATCACGGCCATCGCATCGGTCAGGGCCTCGTTTGCGGCAATCGCGCCGTCGCGACTGGAAATATTGTAGCTGCCACCAAGCCTGAGCGAGAAGGAAGGCGGCGCGGCCGCGCTCTCATCGCGCGTACTCTTCTTGGTCAGCGATTTGCCGGTGATCGTGCCGGAGGGAAGCCCGAGGCTTTCCAGCGCATTCTGGCCGTCTGAGCCCGCTTTCAGCTCGATGCTGACCCCGTCGCGCGGGGTGATGCGCAGGAACTCTTCGCCCGTGCGCCGCCCGACGGCTGACGTACCGTTAAGCAGCAGGACCGCGTTCAGCTTGAAGGTTAGCGAGCGCATGGTCTCGTTCGCGTCGATCGTAATCTTCTGCGCGCGCCGGCCATTGACCGAAATGTAGAAATGGTCGCCTTCGCGCGCCGCGCTCTGGGCGGTCACCACCCGGCTGTCGGCATAGACGATCTTGCCGCTCGGCAGGCCCAGCTTTGACAGGACCGAATCGCCCTGCGGATCAACGATAATGCCCGCGCCTTGCGAGACGCCGCCGCGCCCTGAAATCTGCTGCGTCCACTCATGCGCGCCGGTGGCCGCATCGAAACCGGCCGCGAACGCATTGCGCGTGCCGATCTGGTTTGCGCCGGGCAGTTCGCCATTTGTCGTGCCGGACAGATAAACCTTGCCGCCCGACACCTGAATGCCGGTCGCGAGATCATCAACGCCGGTGCCGAGGAAAGTCGTGTAGCTGACCGAGGCGCTCGCCCCGTCCTCGATTTTCACGAGGAAGGCATCGCGCCCGCCTTCATTGGCTGCCAGAGGCGCGCTGGGCGCGAAAGCCGCGCCTGCGCCGCCGGTCAGATAGATCGCGCCATCATCATCCACGGTGATGGCCGTGATGCGCCCGCCGCCAAGCGCGCCCATATCCAGCGTCCAGACCGGATCACCGGTGCCGTCATCGCCGGGCGCGAACTTGGTAACGACCGCCCGTCCGTCAACCTCGCTGGCGATCAGCAGGCCGCCATCCTGCGCCGTGGTGACGGCGCGTGCGCGTTCAATCCCTGCGCTGGCCTCCACGCCGCGCGTATAGAGCACGCTGCCGTCTGCCCCGATCGCGCGGACATAGCCATCAAGGCTGCCCTGATTGGTCATGCCGCCAAAACTGCCGCGCGCTTCACCGACAACGAAAATCGTGCCGTCATCGCCAATGGTCACGGCGTTGGCACGGTCATCGCCGGCTGCGCCAAAGCGCTGGGCCCATTGCTCCACGCCATCGGCATTGAATTTCACGACAAGGGAATCCTCGCCGCCCAGATCGTTCGTGCCGCCAAGCGCGCCTTTTACCGATCCCGCAACGACGACATTGCCAGCGCTGTCCACGGCCACCGATGCGCCATTGGCCTCGCCCGCTGCACCCAGCACCCGGCTCCACACTTCCTTGCCGTTGGAATCGTAGCGCATGAGGACCAGATCGGACTCGCCCTTGATATCCTGCCCGTTCACCGCCGAGCTGGTGCGGCCAACGACATAAATGCCGCCATCGGGGGCCTGCGTAATGGAATCGATGGTCAGCGGGTTGGCTGTTTCAGAGCTGCGCGTCTCGCCGCCCGGCAAAGGCACCTCGGTGATGGTACCGTCCGCTTCAATGCGCTGTGCAAACTGGACAATGGGCGTGCCATCCAGCCCGGTGATTTTTGAGAGCTGACCAGCCGCGCTGTCGCCTGTCCCGGTCACGCCTGCCATGTAGATGGCCGGCTTGCCCTGCGGCGCAGAGAACGAGACCTGCTCGGTCAGCACGCCACTGATGCGCAGCGCCCAGTCATTGGCCGTGACGATGCCCGCAGGCCCCACCTCGCCCACGCGGACAGCCGAAAAGCGGGTGATGATCTCCTGCTCTTCCAGCTTTGAATTGATGAAGTCGGTGACGTTGCCCATGGTGCGCGGCGTCGCGCCCATTTCGGACAGATCGATGGCGACATTGATGTCGCCGCCATTCTTGCGCACCGTCACCGTGAACTCGACATCGCCCTGGAAGGCCGTCACCGCCTGATCGGCCGGGCCTTTGTGAATGATGCCGGTTGTGTACTCGCTGATACCGCGGCTGACCGCGACTTCGCTCTCCGCCCGGGTAAGCTGGGTGTTCTTCAGAACGGAAATCTCGTCCAGCTTCAGCTTGGAAAAAAAGTCATCCATCTGGCCAAGACCTTCCTGGAAACGGCGGTTCCAGAAGGCCAGATCGGCCGGATTGGCATTGCGTTCACTGGCCGCAGCGGCCAGCGATTGCAGCGCGCGAAGGCCGGTGAACATCGCGTAGAGCTTTTTCTCGTCCTGGCTGACATTCAGCTTGGAAAAAGCGCTGGCGTCTGAATCGAAGAAGCGGCCATTGGCCAGAACCGAGCGGCGCACCGCGTCCAGCGCCGTTACCTCGCCGCGCGGATCCCAGGGCGGTAGCACGTCCTTGTCGCGCGTGGAGCCTTGCGTCTGCTGTAAGGGCGCACGCGCGTTTGCCGCCGCATTGCGCGCAGCGTTCTGTGCGGAAAACCACGCACCCAGAACATCGCCTGACAGGCCAGCAATCACGTGTCGCTCCTGCGGACAGGATCGTCCACCAGCCAGTCTCGCAAACCATCACCAACAAAAGGTTAGCCCGCTGCGCATCTGCTCCTGCGGCGTCAATCAAGGCTAAGAGAGTGTTAACGGCTGCGGGCCGAAGGTTAACGCGCATTCGTGATTCGATATTTCCTTGTGAGGACAGATGAGCGCCACAGCGTCCAAAGCCACTGCCCCGGCCGCCGCGAAAGGCGATCTGGAGCCGCTCTTCCTGGGCCGGGATTTTCGCGCTCCGCGCATGAATCTCGATGGTAGGACCGTGCTGATTACCGGCGGCACCGGCTCGTTCGGGCATCATTTCGTCCGCACTGTGATCGAGGAGTTCAAGCCAAAGAAACTCATCATCTTTTCGCGCGACGAGCTGAAACAGTATGAGATGGCGCAGCTTTTCCCGCCCGCGCAATATCCCTTCATGCGCTATTTCATCGGCGATGTGCGCGATGAGGGCCGGCTGGACATGGCGATGCGCGGGGTGGATGTGGTGATCCACGCTGCTGCGCTCAAACATGTGCCGATTGCCGAATACAACCCGTTTGAATGCATCCGCACTAATGTGTTCGGCGCCGAAAATGTGGTGCGGGCGGCCATCAAGCGCGGCGTGAAGCATGTCTGCGCCCTGTCCACCGACAAGGCGGCCAACCCGATCAATCTCTATGGCGCATCCAAGCTCGCCTCCGACAAAATATTCAGCGCGGCGCAGAACATTGGTGGCGAGGATGGTCCTATTTTCTCGGTGGTGCGCTACGGCAATGTGGTGGGGTCGCGCGGCTCGGTCGTGCCCTTCTTCAACAAGCTGATTGCTGAAGGCGCAGACCATCTGCCGATCACAGACGAGCGCATGACCCGCTTCTGGATCACGCTCACCCAAGGGGTGAATTTCGTCCTTTCCTCGCTGGCCATGGCCAAGGGCGGAGAGATTTTCGTGCCGAAAATCCCCTCCATGCGCACGACGGATCTGGCCCGCACACTCGCCCCCGGCCTCCCGCACAAGATTATCGGCATCCGCCCCGGCGAGAAGCTGCACGAGATCATGGTGCCAGAGGACGATGCCCGCTCAACGGTCGAGCTGGAAGACCGCTATGTCATCGTGCCCCCGCAGCGCACCACGCTGATGGCGCAATGGCTGGACGCGGGCGCAGCGGCCCCTGACGGCTTCTCCTATGCCTCTGACAGCAATCCTGAGCGGCTGGACGCGCGCGCGCTGCAATCCCTGCTGGGGCAGGCGTTCGGGGGGTAGCAGGCTACCCCAACACCTCACCCAGCGCCGCACACACCCGCTCCACATCGCCCGCCTCCATCCGTGTGAAGAGCGGCAGCGATAATGTCTGCGCATAATGCGCCTCGGCCCCCGGCAGATGCAGAGCACCATAGCGCTGCACATAATAGGGCTGGGTATGGACCGGGATGTAGTGCACCTGTGTGCCGATACCGCGCTCTTTCAGGGCATGCATCACGGCCGCGCGCGTGCGCCCGGCGGCCTCGAAATCGATTCCCACATTCATCAGATGCCGGCACGGATCGCTGCCTTGCGGATCGTCAGGCAAGCGCACCAGCGGCGCGAGCGGGCGCAAGAGCTCGCGGTAGGAAGCCGTCAGCGCGCGGCGCTTCGCGGCGAACTGCGCCATGCGAGCAAGTTGCGATCGTCCAAGCGCGGCGTTGATGTCCGGCAAGCGGTAATTCCAGCCCAGAGACGCCATCTCATGATACCAGGGCTCGCCTGCGCCTTCGGCCCGCTCAAACCGCACCGCATCGCGCTCAATACCGTGGCTGCGCTGGCGCGCCATGCGGGCAGCGAGATCGGAACTGTTCGTGGTCACCATCCCGCCCTCACCGGTGGTCAGCGATTTGACCGGGTGGAAGGAGAAGCAGGCCGCATCGCTATGCGCGCATGATCCCACCATCGCGCCCGATGCGCCGCGCGAGGCGATGGCGTGGCAACTGTCTTCGACAATCGCGAGGCCATGCTGGCGGGCGAGGCGGGCAATTGCCTCCATGTCGCACGGCACACCGGCCAGATGCACCGGCAGCACGGCCTTCGCCCTGCCGCCTGCCCGCTCCAGCGCGTCTGCCAACGTGTCAGCGGTCAGCAGGCCCGTCGCCGGGTCCACATCGGCAAACACAATCTCCGCCCCGCAATAGCGCGCGGCATTGGCGGTCGCCATGAAGGTGATGGACGGGACAATGCAGACATCCCCCTCGCCCACCCCCAGCGCATCCAGCGCGAGGTGAAGCGCCGTCGTGCCATTGGAGCATGCAATGGCGTGGGCGGCCCCGGTGAACCGCGCAAACTCCGCCTCGAATGCGGGGATTTCCGGCCCGGTCGTCAGATAATCAGATTGCAGCGCGCGCACGGCGGCGGCGATATCAACCTCGTCAATATCCTGGCGCCCATAGGCAAGGAAATCAGCCTGCTGCGTCATCGGGGTGCTCCGTAGCCCATCTCATGTTGCAGACCAGCATGGCGTGAGTCGCGCCCCTGCCATCGCCCGCCCGGTTTGCAGGCAGACGCGCTCTTGAGGCGAGCACAGAGAGCTGATTTGTCAGGAAAGGCTCTGAATCGGCAAGTCCATATTGACTCACCGGCGGGCGTGTCACGCGATGTTCATGCGGTTCTGGTGATCCGTATTTGCAGAAAAACTCGAGGCCGTGCTCGCACGGCCTCATTTCCTGTGTCTGCGAAGCATAGACTATCATCATAACTTCCAAGCCCCCAAGTATTGCGGCATTTTTACCACATTCTGCTGCGTTGCAGCGAAGCTGCGGCAATTAATGTTGCGGCGCACCAACAGCTGCGTAAAGCTAATGTGACAAAGCGCGGCGTCAGACCAGCGCGAAGCCTCTGCAATGCGATCCCGCCAGCCGCGCGACCACGCGGAGGAGACGGTGTGATGCAGGCATATGCGGCAAACGGAAATCACGGCCCAGCCGGTACCGGACCGATCCCCTCTGCAAGCCTGCCGGAAACCGGCTTCAGAACACATTCAAGGGGATTATCAATGAATTCAGATCAGATCGGCGCGCCCAGGCGTGCGCGTCCACTCGCCTGGGCTGGCGCGCTGGCACTCGGCGGCGCCCTGGCTTTCGCGGCGCCTGCCTCGGCGCAGGTGACCGATGAAGCCGCCTATATTTTCAACACGCTACTCTTCCTGATTGGCGGCTTCCTCGTCATGTGGATGGCGGCCGGCTTTGCCATGCTGGAAGCGGGCTCGGTACGGGGCAAGCACGCTGCGGCCATCTGCCTGAAAAATATCGGCCTTTATTCGATAGCCGGCATCATGTTCTACCTTGTTGGCTATAATCTGATGTATCTGGGCGTGGACCAGAGCGGGGGCTATTTCGGCATCCCCTTCCCGTGGTCGCCAGATGAGCTGACCGGCGACGAGATCATCGATGTCGCGGAAAACGGCTACTCGACCGCCTCTGACTGGTTCTTCCAGATGGTGTTCGTGGCCACCACCGCCTCCATCGTGTCCGGGGCAGTGGCCGAGCGCGTGCGCATCGGTGCTTTCTTCCTGTTCGTTGTCGCGCTGACCGCTGTCATCTACCCCATTCAGGGTGCCTGGACATGGGGTGAAGGCTGGCTGGATGCTGCCGGTTTCTCCGACTTTGCGGGCTCCACCATTGTTCACTCGGTTGGCGGCTGGGCGGCACTGGCCGGTGTCATCCTGCTGGGTGCACGCAGCGGGCGTTTTGTCGATGGCAAGGCGGTGGCGATGCACTCCTCCAGCCTGCCGCTGGCGACGCTTGGCACATTTGTGCTGTGGCTCGGCTGGTTCGGCTTTAACGGTGCTTCGCAGCTGGCTCTGGGCTCTGCTGCCGATGCGACCGCCGTCGCGCAGATTTTCGCCAACACCAACATGGCCGCTGCCGGCGGCGTTGTGGCCACCTATCTGCTCACGCTGGCTCTGGGACGCGGCAAGGCCAATCTCGGCGCGGTGCTGAACGGGGCACTGGCCGGCCTGGTCTCGATCACCGCCGAGCCTCTTACTCCCACAATCGGGCAGGCCATCCTGTTCGGCGCGGTGGGCGGCGTTATCGCCACCTTTGGCGCGATCCTGCTGGAAAAGCTGCGTCTTGACGATGTGGTGGGGGCCATCCCCGTCCACCTGTTTGCCGGCATCTGGGGCACGATGATCGTGCCGCTGACCAATCCCGATGCCAGCTTTGTCACCCAGGCAATCGGCGTGGGCGCCATCGGCGCGTTCGTGTTCACCGCCAGCTTTGTTGTTTTCCTGGTGCTGAAAATCACCGTCGGCATCCGCCTGAAGCCTGATGAAGAGACGGTAGGCGGCGACTACACCGAGCTTGGCCACAGCGCCTATCCGGAGTTCCTGCCGGGAAAGGAGAAAGCCCCGGCAGCAACATGACGCAAATGGCGGACCGGGCGGGCCTCACCCCCTCCCGGCCGCCCTTCACCGGTCACACCGGGGCAGAACTGCCCGCGCCAGAAGCGGTTTCACCAACGCGCCCTACACCTGCCGGCCTACCTCGCAAGCCGGCAAAGAAGGCTCGTCCGAAAAAACAGCAGCGCCTGTTCCAGATGACCATTCTCGACCTGACCGGGTCCCCGCCTGCCCTGAAGGGCTGGCCGGTTCCGGTGCGGTACGGCGCGCGCACCAGCCTGACAGAGCGCACGCCCTTTCGAAACGGCCGGATGCGGGGCGGCCAGCCACACAATAAAGGGGATTAGACATGAAATATCTCAACACCTTGCAGGGCCGCACAGCCAGCCTTGCCGTACTGCTCGCCGTTTCGGCATCCGCCCTGGCTATCGCTCCGGCGGCTCATGCCAGGGACGGGCTGGAGATCGAGGCCAATGTGGCACTGGTAAGCGATTACCGCTTCCGCGGGGTCTCGCTCTCGGACAAGGACCCGGCCATCCAGGGCGGATTCGATATCAGCTTTGCCAGTGGCTTCTATGTTGGCACCTGGGCATCGAGCATCGAGCCGGTAGGCGCATCCGAGCTGGAGCTCGACCTCTATGCCGGGTTTGCCTTTGAGGCAGGCGGCGCTGAGTTCGATGTGGGCGCGCTGCTCTACACCTATCCGGGAGAATCCGATGCCCACTACTGGGAGTTCTACGGCTCTGTAGGCTTCACCACGGGCGCACTGGAATCCACCTTCGGTCTGGCCTACGCCCCCGAACAGGACAATATCGGCGGCGAAGACAATCTCTACATCTTCTACGAGGCCGCCTATCCGCTGGGCGAGACCGGCCTCAGCCTGACCGGCTCGGTGGGATATGAAACCGGAGCCTTTGGTGACCCCGATGGTGACGGCAATGACAAATGGGACTGGTCGCTGGGCGTGGCGTGGACCGCTCTCGGCGTCGACTGGTCGCTGGCCTATATCGACACCTCGGAGAATTTCCGTGAAGGCAATGCCACGGCAGTGCTGAGCATCTCCAAAGCATTCTAGCCCGATACAGCGCGCTGAAATGCGAAGGGCGCGGCCTTGATGAGGCCGCGCCCTTTATTCGTCCCCCTCGGACGAAATCCCTATCGTCCGAAGAGCGACAGGATGATCTGAGGTTCGGCGTTGGCGATCGAGAGCGCCTGAACACCGAGCTGCTGCTTGACCTGCAAGGCCGTCAGCTGCGCGCTTTCCCTGGCAAGGTCTGCATCCACCAGATTGCCGACCCCGGCGGTGAGGCTGTCACTGAGTTTTCCAATGAAGGTCCGGTGGGCCTCCATCTTCTTCATGTCAGAGCCGAGGCGTGCCAAAGCTGCGTTGACGTTATCAAGGCTCGCATTAACGAAGGACACGGCGCTTGCTGCCAGCGAGACGGTGCCAAGGCTCGCCGTACCCGAAAGGGTGATGATCGTGCCGGAGAAGCTCATATCCTGCGTGCTCAGCGTGACCGAGCGGGCCGCGTCCGCGTCTGCCAGGAAGGCAATGCCGCCGGTGATGGAGCCGTTGAGCATGTTCGCGCCGTCAAAGTCCGCGTTTTGCAGGATGACCTGGATCTGGTTGATCAGTGCCTTGAAGTCACTGTCGTAGGCAGCGCGGGCAAAGCTGTCGATGGAGGCATCCATCGCGGCGGTGGCCTTCTCGCGCATCTCGATGAGAAGGTCGGATATCGCCTCACCGGCTGCAATCGCCACATCACCGATTGAAACTGCCCGGTCGAGTGATGTCTTGACCGATCCCAGCGCCCCGATATCGGCCCGCATCGACTGGGCAACGGCGAACACCGAGGAGTTGTCCTTTGCGCCAGCTATCTTCAGGCCGGTATTAATCCGGTTCTGGGTCGTCTGCAGATCCGTGTTGGTCTTGTTCAGGTTCTGCAATGCGAGCATTGCGGATACATTTGTCTGGACGCTTAGCGCCATCGGTCTTCTCCCAGAGTCCCGCCGCCTTTTGGCAGCCCTTCGCGCCTGTCGGAGCAAGAGCCGGGCCATCATGGTTAAATCGGGATTAGCTGAGCAAAGTCATATAGTTGGTAAAATGAAAAACGCCTCCGCTTGTCGCAGGAGGCGGCTTGGAGGCAAAAATTCCCTGCCTTGGCCGGTCAAATTCTGCCGGGCAGGCGCCTGTTTCAGGCCGTTTCGTTGACAAGCCCGCCAGTCTCGTTCTGCAAGAAGGAGACAAGATCACCGAAACTTTCGGGCGGCCAGCGGCGAAGCGTTTCGCCGGTGTCAGGATCCATGAGCTTGTAGATGAAGCGGCCGGCCTTGTCCTCGTCCCGCTCGATCTGGAGCCGGGTGCGCCCGCTGGCGCTGAGATCGGCGCGCATCTTTTCGATAGCTTCGCTCTGGCGCAACGTATCGCGGGCATCTGAACCGGGCTGGCGCGTGCTGGCCTCTACCGGCGGGACCACATTTGGTCCTGTGCTGACAGGCGCCGTGCTCATGGCTATGCCGCTGACCGGCACAACGAGCTCTCGCCCTGATATCGGAACTATTGCGTTCATAACGTCACCTGGCTGGCGCTCCTACGTACAGACGCCCCCACTTCCCCTTTGAAAATCCGATCCTTTTCGTCGCCCGGAGGCTACAATATCCTTCAGGAAAGAAAGCGGCGGAGGCAGAACCCCACGTAATGCCCCCGCCACTCTCCCCACCACTAACCTAGCGGAAGAAGCCCAGCACCGTGGACGGTGCGGAGTTGGCGATCGACAGCGCCTGGATGCCAAGCTGCTGCTTGACCTGCAGGGACTGCAGACGTGCCGATTCCTTCGCGAGATCGGCGTCAACAAGGTTGCCGATACCTTTTTCAAGGCTGTCGGAAAGCTTGCTGACGAACGTTTTGTGGATTTCCAGCGACTTCGAACCCGTTCCCAGACGCGCGAGCGCAGAGTTCAGGTTGGTCAGTGCCGACTCGATAGCCGTGACGGCTGCAGTCGCATCGGACTGGGACGCGATATCCGTACCACCGGACAGGCCGATGATGGTGCCGGACAGCGACAGGTCTTCGTCTGACACGTCGATCGTGTTGGTGCCCTTGGCATTGGCCAGAGCCGAAATGCCGCCGGACATCGAACCGTCGATCAGGTTGGAGCCGTTGAACTCGGCGTTTTCCACGATCGTCGAGATCTGGTCACGCAGAGCCTTGAAGTCTTCACTCAGAGCCGTACGCGACGCACTGTCCAGCGACGCGTCCGAAGCGGCCAGCGCCTTTTCCTTCATCTCGATCAGAAGATCGGAGATGGCGTCACCGGCTGCCAGACTGACGTCGACAACAGAGATGGCAAGGTCGAGGGAGTTGTTGACAGCCCGCAGGCCACCGACTTCCGCACGCATGTTCTGGGCGATGGCGTAGATGCCGCCATTGTCCTTCGCACTTGCGACGTTCAGGCCGGTATTGATCCGGTTCTGAACGGTTTGCAGTTCCTGATTGGTGCGGTTGAGGTTTTGCAGGGCGACCATCGCGCCCACATTGGTATTTACACTAGCCATTTCTTGGCTCCTTTTCACGTTCTATGGTGTGACGCGCGTTTTGCGTGCCAGGTCTTCTGACCCGGAGGGCTCCCAGCAAGGGTGAGGCCAAAACGAATCACTTGAATGCAGAAAGCTAGAAATGCCCTATCTTTCAATTGGTTGCCTGCAACAGTAAAACCTGAGCCTAAAGCGGGCGCGGCAAAAACTGCCGGGCAGACGGCCAAAAACCCGGCAAATTTTGCCGAGCAGGCAGTTTCTGCCGGTTATCGAATCGCTAAAATCTGAGACAAATCAGCCATTTATTGACAAAATACTAACGCTTTACGTGGGCAAAAAAGGGCCGCCCCGAAGGGCGGCCCTGGTTTTCTGTCCCTACCGGAAAAAGCTGAGAACGGACTGTGGTGCCGAGTTGGCAATCGACAAAGCCTGAATGCCAAGCTGCTGCTTGACCTGCAGGGATTGAAGTTTGGCCGACTCCTTGGCCATGTCCGCATCGACAAGGTTGCCGATACCGCTTTCCAGAGCGTCAGAGAGTTTAGTGACGAACGTCTGATGGATCTCCAGCGCCTTTGATTTGGTGCCCAGACGCGCAAGCGCGCTGTTCACGTTCTCCAGCGAGGTGGCGATCTGCGAGGCGATGTCCGAAGCGGCGCTCGCTGTGCCGAACGAGGCCGTCGAGGTGATCGTAACGACGGTGCCGGAGAGCGAAAGATTCTCCGTACCGACCGTGATCGTCTTCGAGCCGTCCGAGTTCGCCAGAGCGATAAAGCCGTCCGTTGCACTGCCATCGATCAGGTTGAGGCCGTTGAACTCGGCATTCTCGACGATTGTCGCGATCTGGTCGCGCAATGCCTTGAAGTCCTCGTTCAGGGCGACCCGGCTGGGCGTATCGAGCGACGTATCGCCGGCTGCCAGAGCCTTTTCCTTCATCTCGATGAGCAGATCAGAGATTGCCTCGCCCGCGGCCAGGGTGACATCCACTGTTGAGATGCCGCGGTTCAGACTGTCCTGAACGACACCATACGCGCTCACATCCGCCCGCATACGCTGGGCAATGGCGTAGATGCCGCCATTATCCTTCGCGTTTGCGACCTGCAGTCCGGTATTGATCCGGTTTTGCGTGGTTTGCAGTTGCATATTGGTCTTGTTCAGGTTCTGCAGGGCCACCATGGCCCCATAGTTCGTGTTCACGGAATTTGTCATTGTGGGGTTCCTCCGTTCTGGAAGTGGGTAAGGGACGTTTTGTCCTGCCCTGCCTTGCGCAAACCCTGTGCCGTTCAGCGCAGCGATGCCGCCCGGTCAGCTGTTTGTTTTCAATAGGAAATATATCGCCAGCCCGATCCGCGGCGCGCGCCCGGCCAAAACTGCCGGACCTATTCGGGCCTGTGGGCAAAATGCGCCGCCTGAATGGCGCGCAGCAAAAAGGGCCGGAGGAAGCATCCGGCCCCTGTCAGATATCACCCGGTCTGAATTGCGTCAGGCGGCGCTGGCTGCGCCCTGCCCCTGGGGTGCCAGACCCTGCATGATGGTGCGGTTGATCTCCACCAGCGTGTCAACCGCGTCATTGTCGCGGATTGCCTCGCTGGTCTGGCGCGAGACAAAGATGGAAAGCGAAATGATCGCGGCGCGTAGCGATTCCGGCAGCTTGTTGTCCTCGCTGGAGCAATCGGCAGCAAAGGCCGTCCACATGCGCCGGTTCCAGTCCAGCGCATCGGCGCGCTTCGACAACTCCGACGGCCCGCACTCGCGCGCCACCATAAGGGCGCGGGTAACCTGTCCGAACAGACGATACTCCGCCGAACGCGGGTCTTCGGTGCGAGCTGCCGTAGTCTGATAGGCCTGGTAGGACATGGAGCGGTCTAACCCTTCGACGCGGCCGGTGCGCGGCCCGTGCGCTGATCTTCGTAGGTGATGAGTTTGCGGCAGCGGATGAGTGCCTTGTAGAAATCGCCGGCCATGACGTCGCGGCTGACCGACACGCAGTCCGCCAGCACTTCGGGATTGGTCAGCGCGTTCATGAACTCTGTCATGCGCAGCACGAACTGGTCGTAAACGGCGCCTTCGGCCCGCCCCTCCAGATACATCATCATCACGGGGAAATAGATACGCCGCGCGGGGCTGTCGGCCTCATGCTCCTGCATGATGTCCTTTTCGCGCAGGACCGAAGCCTTGTTCTGCAGCACCAGCGTGGCCCGGCGGTCACCATTTTCCACAACCGCCCCGTTCAGCACGAATTTCTCGCCCGGTTTCAAGGACAATTTAAGCGGCATGGAAAGACCCCCTTAACAGTTCGTGCAGGTATGCAGCCCTGTTGAACGCGATGTTGTCCAATCGGGGTGAACAAAGCGTTGCTCACGCAACATAAATTGCACATCGCCAATCGTTAGCAGCTTCTTAATCGAAGCAGGCCTGTCTCGGCACTGATACACTTCCAGCGACGGCAGGGCCAGACGATGACGATACTTCTCGATCTTGATGCAGAACTCGCCAAGGGCGTCGAGGACGTCATCAACCCGTCTGAAGAAGTGCACACTACCGCCATTCCGGGCCTTGATCTTGAAGCCAGCCCCGCTGCGAAGTCCGACCCGAAAGTCGCCGCGCGCCTGCGCCGGGCCATGGGGCTGGTCGATGACGGCAAGGCGGCCGAGGGCGCGCGCATCATTCTGAAACTGCTGGACACCCACCCGGACCATCCGGTGGTGAACCAGGCCATGGGCATGGCGCTGGAGCATCTGGGCCGGCTGTCAAAGGCGCTGGAATTCTATGAGCGGGCGCTGCAGCGCGACCCGTCAAATGCGGAAGTCTACAAGAGCCTCGGCGTGCTCGCCTCCAAGCTGGGCCTCTTGCCGACGGCAGAAAAATTCATGCGCATCTATCTGAAAATTGCCCCTAACGCCAAGGGCGGCACCGTACAGCTGGCCAGCATTTTGCGCGATCAGGCCAAGTTTGAAGATGCCATCGAGCTGTTGCGTCAGGCGATCTATGCAGACCCGGAAAATCCCGATCTGTGGAATTCAATGGGCACAACAGTGATGGAAAGCGGCGAGGCCGCCGAAGCTGTTACCTTCCATACTGAGGCGCTGCGCCTGAAGCCCGGCTATGCCCGCGCGCATCACAATCTGGCGCATGTGCAGGGACTTCTCGGTGATGTCGAGAACGCCATCTTCCATTTCCGTGCGGCGGTGAAAAACGCCGAGAGCGAGCGCGAGCACGTCATCAGCAGCCACGGCCTGTCGAGCATATTGCTATCTGCGGGCCAGCTGGAAGAGGGCTGGGACATGTATCGCTGGCGGCTGAACATGCATTACAGCTTCGCCACCAATTTCCTTATCCCCGCCCCGGCCTGGGACGGGGCGGATCCGGCCGTGCTGGACGGCAAGACGCTGGTCGTCGTCGGCGAGCAGGGCATTGGCGATGAAGTGCTGTTTGCCAGCACCTTCCATGACGCCCAGAAGGCTGTCGGCCCGGACGGCGAGCTGCGCATTGCCTGCGAGAAGCGTCTGGTACCGCTCATGCAGCGCTCCTTCCCCAAGGCCCTTGTGGAGCGCCACTACACGGTCGAGCGCGAAGGCCGCCAGCACCGCCATGCGCCGGACCTGTTCAAGGACGGCAGGGCCAATATGTGGGCGCCGGCTGGCAATCTGTGCCGCGCCTTCCGCTCGAGCACGGATGACTTCCCCTCACAGGCCGGTTTTCTCACCGCCGATCCGGAGCGGGTGAAGGCGTTCGCCAAACAGCTCGCGGCGCTGGGACCCGGCCCGAAAGTGGGCGTGCTGTGGAAGTCATTGAAAATGAATGCGGCGCGTTCCAAGCACTTTGCCCCGTTCGAGATGTGGAAACCTATCCTGAAGACGCCCGGCGCGGTTTTCATCAACCTGCAATATGGCGATGTGAATGAGGAGCTGGCCGAGGCCGAGGCGCGCTTTGGTGTGAAAATCCACCAGCTGCAGGACATTGATCTTAAAGACGATCTTGACGGCGTGGCTGCGCTTGGCAAGGCGTGTGATCTGGTGCTTGGGCCGATGAACGCCACCACCAACCTCACCGCTTCGGTCGGCGGACAGGTCTGGTTTATCCGGCCAATACCCGTCGCCTGGACCATGCTGGGCCAGGACGAGATGCTCTGGTATCCCGGCAGCCGCACCTTCTGCGGCGAGCGTTATCGCGACTGGGTGGGCGGCATGAAGAAGATGGCTGAAGCCTTTGGTGCTTTTGTCAAAACACACAAGCGCCAAGCGGCTTAAGCCAGCGCCCGCACACACTCGCCCAGCGCATCGCGCAGGAAAAACACACCCGCCTGTCCACGGCCGAGCACGATGGTGCCGGGGAAGATGTCCGCCAGCAATTCACCATGCGTTTTCAGCTGCGCGGCAAGGCCCGGCGTAGGCAGGGGAAAGCCCTGGCGCACATGGGTGACGGCTTCTGCGAGCACGCGGCTGCCGGGCGCGAGCACGCCCATGCGCACCAGCTCATCGGCAATGACACCCGAAGGCGGTGCTTCAGCACGCTGCGCGTTGAGGATCACCTCCACGCTGAGATGATACTGCCCCTCGCGCACCGGCCCGCCCTGCACATTGGGGTAGAGCGTCACCCGGTAGCTGGCGAAGGCGGGGTCGTAATTCGTGATGTAAAACAAGTCTGTCGCGAAAGTCCGGTCGACGACGAAATGGAACAGGGTGAGGCCGGAGGTCATGCGTGGCGGCGGACCGGGCGGCAGCGCCCCGGCTGCGCGCAGCAGCAGCGCGCCCGGCACGCTCCAGACCAGTTTCTGCGTGGTCAGCACCTCTCCACCCGGCAGCGATAGACGCACGCCGCCGCCGGATACCGGCTCCACCCGCTCCGCGGCCGTGCCGGTGCGGATGGTGATGCCTTCCGCCCGCGCGATCTCTTCAAGCCGCCTTGCCCACAAGCCGATTCCGCCCCGGCGGGGATAGCGGAACACGCGGTCAGGATGGGACGGCGCGCCTTCATCGCGCGAATGAAAGGCAAGGCGCGCATCGTGAGCCGGATCAGCTTTCAGTTCCCGGGTACGCTCTGGCGTGAACATGACCAGGCGTGACAAGCCGTAAAGCCCTGCAACACCTGGCGAAAGTTCGCCCGACGACAGCCCGGTGATCTTTGCCAGCGCGGGTTCGAACACATGCTCCAGCGCGGCGGCGCCGAAACGGTCACGCACATGATCTTCAACGCTGGCATGGCTGTCCGCGCTGTTGCGGGCGTTGAAATAGCCCTCCTCAACCGCCTGCAGAATGCCGGTGGGAAGGCCGTTAATATCGGCGAAAGCGGTTTCTTCCTGAAGCCGACCGGCGAAAAATGTACCTGAAAGCAATTGGTTAAACTCCAGCCAGTCTCCGCTGGCCGGGCTGAGTTCAACATCCAGCGCCGCATCGCCCAGGCGCGGGGCGAAGCGGGTCCCGTTGTCAAACTCGAACCCGTCAATCACCGGCAGGGAGCGCATCAACCCGCCAAGCGCGTCCTCGCGCTCCAGAAGTGTGACAGCAAAACCCTTACGTTTCAGCAGGATAGCAGCGACCAGCCCGACCGGCCCACCGCCAACAACCACGGCCTCGTTCATCACCCCGTCTCCGTGAAATGCTTCTGGTACACCCCGCCATTCATGGCGGCGATATCAGGGTTCGTATCCAGAAAAGTGACTATTTCTGAAAGGCTTATACCAAGCGGGTCACCGCCAATACCGGCGACTAGGGCGCGTACCATCTCGATGTCTACCGGTTCATCGACGGTGATGCGATAGTCTGGCCGCCTAAGCTCTTGTGGCGCTTGCATATTTACCAGTTTGAACCGGTCTGGCCGCGTATAGAGGAAGGGCGTGACATGCTCGCGCTCGAAGGGTTCGGCGGCTTCGCGGGCTGCAAGCTCCAGCGCGGCGCGGGCGATGATTTCTGCGTTGATCCCGCGCGGATAGCCGCCATCTGATCCGCAGGAGAGATGGTCCGGGCGTTCGTCCCCGAAAACCGCCAAGGCCGTGTCTATCAAGGCAGAATCGATGAGCGGACAGTCGGCCGTGACGCGGACAATCGCGTCGGCTCCGGTCAGATGAAGCGCCCCGGAAAAGCGGGACAGAACGTCATCGCGAGAGCCGCGCGCGACGGGAATATTCAGCGCCGCGCACAGATCTACAATCGGTTCGTCGGCCTCCTCGCCGCTGGTGGCGACGATAATATCAGACAGGTTTGTGCTGCGCTGCAGGCGCTCTATCACGAGCTGCAGCATCGGGCGATTACCCAGCTCCATCAACACTTTGCCGGGAAGGCGTGAGGAGCTCATGCGCGCCTGGATGATCGCTGCGGCCTTCATGTGACGCCCTCCAGGCACAGCGCCGCGACCCGCTCTGCCGCGCCGGCATCAGCAAGAGCGAAGGCGCGGGCCGCGCGGGCCTCGATATCCGCCGGGCTATCCAGCGCCACGAGGATGGCGCGCGCCGCATTTTGCGGATCAGGATCAAGGGCGAGGGCGAGCTTTTGCTCATCGAGCGCGAAGACGTAACGCGCCGTGCTGTCCCACGGTATGCAGAAGGCCGGACGGCCCAGCGCAAACGCCTCATAGGTCGTGCGTCCGCCCAGCGTGACAATCGCATCGCTGGCACGGATCGCCTCGCCAAGCGCGCGCGGTGCTTCAACTATTTCAATGCCTTGTGGGGCTTTCTCTCTGAAATCCGCCCGCCGCCCGGCCGGCCATCCCGCCCCGATCAGCACGCGCAGCTGCAAGGGCAGTCCGGTATCAACGGCCTGCCGGGACAGGGCGGCTACCAGCGGTTCGGTGAGCGCGCCCGGATCAGTTCCGCTCAATGCTATCAATAGCTTGACCGGCTTTCCGGGCTCCAGCCTGACCGGCGCGGCAGGGCGCAGGGCGAGCACGTCCTGGCGGACCATATGCAGATGCGCCCCCACCTCTATCCGCCGTGCGAGGGGCATCTCGGAATCTGCAAGCAGTGGGTCATCAATTATCGCCAAGTCACAGGGAAAATAGCCAATTCTGGAACTGGCGAGCAGCGCGATCCGCCCTGCCCCGGCGGCATAATATGCCTCGCTATCCGCCACCGAGAGATCGGGCCGGTCACAGATCAGCAGATCGCAGGGCATGGCCGCCTTCAGGACGGACAAGGTCGCGCCCGCATCCGGGATAAGCTGTATCCCGGCCCCCTCCGCCTCGATGAAGGGCGCAAGGGAAAGCTCTGCCTGCACAATGACTTGCACCTTCGCGCCGCGCGCCAGAAGGGCGGGGACAAGTGCCTGGCAACGGGTGAGGTGTCCGATCCCGGCATCCCCGCCCCCCATCGTCCAGACTAATACCCGCATCAGGCTTTCAGCGCCTCCCAGGTGAGGACAGAGCCCTGCTCAAGGTCTCGCGGCACAGAGATTCCGATAATTTTTTCAGCATCATAGGGGTCAATGCCGTGGCCGGGGCGCTTGGTTTCCAGATGATCAGCCGTTATCACCTCGCCTGCCTTGATCCCCTTCTTAAGTATCAGGGATCTAACGGAAACTTCGCGTTCGCGCACTTCGGACGGCAAAATCCCGGTGCGCACGCTGCCAAGAGCCGCTTCCAGACGCCGGATTTCGCGGCAGAGATCGTTAAACTCCTGAGGCGATGAGGAAAACCAGTGATCCGGCCCGTCCGCGTCCTGATCATACGTGACGTGCCGCTCGATAATCTTTCCCCCCAATGCGACCGCACCCAGCGCGGCGGTGATACCCACAGTGTGGTCTGAGAAACCTATAACGGCGTCCGGAAACACGGTTTTGAAGGCTGGAATTGTGGTAAGGCCAACTTCCTCCATCGGAGCGGGGTATTGGGCGACGCAGTGGAGCACCGCGAACGGTACATTTGCGGCGCGCAGCGTGTCGACCGCGCGCACGGTTTCAGACAGCAGCGATTTACCGGTCGACAGGATCACCGGCTTGCCGGTGCGGGCCAGATGCTCGAGCAGGAACTTGTCGCGCACATCCGAGGAGGCGACCTTCCACAAAGGCACGTCGAGCGCGTTGAGGAAATCGACGCCATCGAGGCTGAACGGGGTGGAGAAGGGCATGACGCCCTTCGATTTTGCGTATTCAAACAAGGGCTTGTGCGCCGCGCGCGGCAAGGCCAGCCGGTCAAAAAGCCCGCCAATCGTCTCGCTGCGCTCGCGCCCTTCCCGGCCCCATGTGATGACACGGTCCGGGTCAGCGACCAGCTCGGCCGCGCTATAGGTCTGAAACTTGACGGCATCTGCCCCTGCCGCGGCGGCCATATCGACCAGTTCGCGCGCACGCTCCGGATCGCCATCATGGTTGGCGCCGATCTCGGCCACGATGAAGCAGGGCGCATCGCCGCCGACCATGCGGCCCGCTACGTCAAAACTGGCCCCGCCCGCGCTCATGCCGGGCGCGCCGCCCAGAACGTGTTCCAGACATGGCGCTCGGTCTCGCGCTTCTTCCACAGCTCCACACGCTCGCGGTTGATGACCTCGAGCCCGGTCTTCACCAGCAGGCTTTCCGCCTCATCGCCATCGACGAAAATGTAGAGCGCCCCGGCATAGCCCGCCGCGCGCTCATCAAGCAGGATGGAGCCGTCCGCCGCCGTCTTGCCGAGCGTGGCAAACCAGCTATCGGGATGGCGGAAGCGGGTCCAGATCTGCCCGCCCGGCGCTAGCAGGGAGAAGACCTGCGCAAAGCTCGCTTCCATGCCCTCGCGCGTATCAAGATACGGGCTGTCCCAGATGATGAGGTCAAAGCCCGCCTCACCGGCCAGCGCGTCCTGAAACGCGCCGGTATGGAACACGGCCTCGCGCCCGGCAGAGCCGAGCACCTGGCGGGAGGTCTCTATCGCGCCCTCGCTGATATCCACCCCGTGCGGCGCAAAGCCGTAATCGCTGAGGAGCAGGAGATTGCGTCCGTTCCCGCAGCCGAGCTCCGCCGCGCGCAAACCCGCATTGGCCGCACGGTCGGGAAAACGCGCGGCGAGGAAGCGCACGATATTCTCGTCCGGGTAGCTGAGGATGGCGCGGGAGGCTTCCGCCCCCCAGAACCGGGCGGTGACCGTTCTGTCAGGCTGGGCGCTCATGGCTGTGCCTCCACGATGATGATTCGCGCGCAGTCTAACGCGATTTTGGCGCCCTCGCAGGCATCTGCCGGGCTGCATAGCACCCAGCCGCGCGCCATGGCCGATGCCCCATCCGTCACCGGGCCGAGCACGTCACCCGGCCGCAGCGGGCTTTCCACCGCGATTCCCGCCTTGCCGCCTTGCAGGGCCGACAAATCACCCATCCGCACCACACGGCCCGCCGGAACCGGCAGATATTCAAAATAGACCGGCGCGCCAAAGGGCGGCGGTGTGGCCGCACGCCCGGCCATCTGCGCCTCCATGAACCAGCTGATGAGGTCGGTGCCGAACACGCGGGTGAGGATGTGGGAGAAGATGTTATTGCCGCCGGGGCGCGGGGCGAGCTCGATCACGCTCACCTCCCCGTCCGGCCCGGCCATCATGTCGGCATTGAAGAAGCAGTCATCGCAGCCCATCGCCTCAAGACAGGTCGCCGCCAGCGCCGTGATGCGCGGCGTCAGCGCGAAGCTGGCCGGGTCGATGGCGTGATAGCTCAGCTCCTGCCGGTGGGGCGGCTCTGTCATGCGCTTGACCCGAAGGCACAGCACATGCACCTGCCCGTCGATCTTCACCCCGTCCACGCCCAGCTCTGTCCCCTGCAGGGCCGCTTCGGCGATCCAGTCATCACCGGGAATCGGATCAAGGCGAGCGGGCAGCGCGCTCTCGCGCTCGATCAGCGTCACGCCTCGGCTGCCCGAACCGGCGCGCGGTTTCAGCACCAGCGGAAAGCCCAGCGCGTCTGCCGCCGCGCGCAAACCATCCGCATCCTCAACGCGCATCTGGCGCGCCATCGGCACGCCTCTGGCGGTGAACGCTTCGCGCATGGCCTGCTTGTCATTGGCAAGGCGCGCGCCGCGCTCCGTGACGCCTTTGAGGCCCAGCGCGTCATTGACGATACCCGCCATGATGAGCGGACGGGCGAGCGGTACGGGGATGACGAAATCGGGCCGGAACTCACGCGCGATGGCCAGCACGGCGTCCGCGTCCATCAGATCGACATGGGCAAAGCGGTTCGCCGCACCCGCCCCTTCGGCATCGGGGCGGCCATCGAGCGCCAGCACCTCTGCGCCGAGTGCGCGGGCAGCGGCAATCGCCCTTGCCTGTTCTGATCCCGCACCGATGGCGAGCGCGCGCATGGGGCCTCGTCCTTCCCGTCTTGTGTTGCAACGCAAAAGAAAATGCCGCCAGGCACTCGCGAATTGCGTTTTCGCGTTCTAGTTTCTCGCCCAAGGTTTGACACTGAAACGCTATAGCCAAGGGTTAACGATCATGCGCTTTGAAGGCACCAGCCAGTATGTCGCGACAGAGGAACTGGCCGCAGCGGTGAACGCGGCCGTCACGCTGGAGCGGCCCTTGCTGGTCAAGGGCGAGCCCGGCACCGGCAAGACGGAGCTGGCCCGCCAGATCGCGAGCGCCATGAACGCGCCGCTGCTGGAATGGCACATCAAGTCCACCACCAAGGCCCAGCAGGGGCTTTATGAATATGACGCGGTGGCCCGCCTGCGCGACAGCCAGCTCGGCGATGACAAGGTGCATGATGTCAGGAACTACATCCGCAAGGGGAAACTCTGGGAAGCCTTCACCCACGAGACGCGGCCCATCCTGCTGATCGACGAGATCGACAAGGCCGATATCGAGTTTCCGAACGACCTCCTACAGGAGCTCGACCGGATGGAGTTCCATGTCTACGAGACGGGCGAGACGGTGAAGGCCGACGTGCGCCCCATCGTCATCATCACCTCGAACAATGAGAAAGAGCTGCCGGACGCCTTCCTGCGCCGCTGCTTCTTCCATTTCATCGCCTTCCCGGACGAGGAAACCATGCGCGCCATCGTGGAGGTGCACTTCCCGGGCCTCAAAGGCCGCCTGCTCTCCGAAGCGCTCAAAAAATTCTACGAAGTGCGCCAGGTCCCCGGCCTGAAGAAGAAGCCGTCAACCTCCGAGCTTCTCGACTGGCTGAAACTCCTGCTCGTCGAGGACGTGGACCCGGAGCTTTTGCGCGAGAAGGATCCGCGCAAACTCATCCCGCCGCTCCACGGCGCGCTTCTGAAGAACGAGCAGGACGTGCAGCTCTTTGAAAAACTCGCCTTCATGGCGAGACGGGATGCGGCGCAGTAGGAATTCTGGAACCCTCCTGCCCCGGCACCGTTAATCAGGGGATGCGCCCGGCATCAATGACCGGGCGCGAGTGATAATGCCTGAACCAAGGAGGCTCCCCATGGCGACGAGTGCCAGCAAGCGCGTAGAGAACATCCGTGAAACGGGTGAAAAGACCCTGAAATCGGTCAGCCGGGCTGCCGAGAAGGAACTGGAAAGCGCCGCGAAAACCACGCGCCGTCAGGCCCGGAAAGTAGCGCGCCGCGCCGGGAAGATCGAGGAGCAGGCGGTGGGCTACGTCAAGGACAACCCCTATGCCTCGCTCGGCATCGCCGCCGGTATCGGCGTCATCGCGGGCGCCCTGCTCGCCCGCCGCTAGAGCTTTGCTTCTGGCGGGATAGCGCGCTTGCAGCATAGCCTCGCGAGCGCCTATCCTTGCCGCCATGTTCCATCGCTTCTTCACCGAATTGCGCGCCGCAAAAGTTCCCGTCTCGACACGGGAATACCTCACCCTGCTCGAAGCGCTGGAGAAGGGCGCGGTCTCGCCCGCCATTGACGATTTCTACGCGGTCTCCCGCGCGGCGCTGGTGAAAGACGAGCGCAATTTCGACAAGTTCGACCAGGTGTTCGGCCATGTCTTCAAGGGCGTGGAGCTTCTTGGCGAGATGTTCAACGAGGCCGAAATCCCTGAAGACTGGCTGCGCAACGAGATGCGCCGCCACCTCACCGAAGAAGAGATG
This sequence comes from Glycocaulis sp., assembly GCF_050485565.1. Classification (GTDB taxonomy): domain Bacteria; phylum Pseudomonadota; class Alphaproteobacteria; order Caulobacterales; family Maricaulaceae; genus Glycocaulis. The sequence continues at coordinate 30,174 of NZ_JBJHBQ010000008.1, forward strand.
GCCGAGCTGGAGGCGATGGATTTCGACGAGCTGATGGACACGCTCAATCAGCGCCTCCAGGAGCAGACCGAGCGCCATGAGGGCGGCAATAAGTGGATTGGCACAGGCGGCACCAGCCCGTTCGGCCATTCTGGCTATAACCCGTCCGGCGTGCGCATTGGCGGCCAGAGCCAGCACAAAAAGGCCGCCAAGGTGTGGGAGGCGCGCCGCTACAAGGATTATGATTCCGACCGGGAGCTGGGCACCCGCAATCTCAAACTCGCTCTGCGCCGCCTGCGAAAATTCGCGCGCGAGGGCGCGGCCGAGGAGCTGGACCTTTCCGGCACGATCAACGCCACCGCCAAGCAGGGCTGGCTGGATGTGAAGATGCGGCCCGAGCGCCGCAACGCCATCAAGGTGCTGGTGTTTTTCGACGTGGGCGGGTCTATGGACCCTTATATACAGCTGACCGAGCGGCTCTTCTCGGCAGCGAAATCCGTCTTCAAATCGCTCGATTATTTCTACTTCCACAACTGCATCTATGAGGGTGTGTGGAAGTCGAATTTGCGCCGCCAGTCGGAGACGATGGCGCTCTTTGATGTGCTGCACAAATACCCGCACGACTACAAGGTGGTGATCGTGGGCGATGCCTCGATGGCGCCCTACGAGATCACCCATCCGGGCGGCTCGGTGGAGCACTGGAATGCGGAAGCCGGCTCGGTCTGGCTCAAACGCCTCGTCGACACCTACCCCCACCTCATCTGGCTCAATCCGCAGCCCGACAAATGGTGGCAGCACACCTATTCCATCGAGCTGATCCGCCAGATCATCGGCCCGCAGCGCATGTTCCCCCTCACGCTGGAGGGGCTGGACGGGGCGATGAAGGAACTGGCGAGAAGGTAAACCCTCTGACCCCTCCGCCTGTCATCCTCCGGTCGCGAAGCGATCCGGGGGAGCCATGCCTGAGAGGAACGATTATGCTGAGAAGTCAGAGGCATGGGTCACCCGCATAAAGCGGGTGATGACAACTTTGTTGGGATTCCCCCTACCCCGCCATCGCCGCATCGCCCGCATGGGGGAGGGAAAGCGCGCTTTCCACGCGGCGTACCCAGCCCTGCACGGCGGGGAAATCTGCAAGGTCAAACCCGCCCTCATGCGCGACGCGGGTGTAGGCAACGAGCGCGATGTCAGCCAGGGTCAGCTGCTCGGCGACGAAATACTCGCGCGCCAGCAGGCGCATCTCCATCACGCCGAGCGCCCGGCGTCCGCCCGACAGGAGCTTGGGGTCGAGATCGCTGGCGCGGCGGGCATGAAAGCGCAGCTGGCTGCGGCGTACGGCGATGAAGGGCTCGTGGGAGTATTGCTCCCAGAACAGCCATTCCATCATCTTGGCCCGGTCAAATGCATCTTCCGGGATAAGGTCTGAACCTTCGGCCATGTAGGTGAGGATCGCGTTGGACTGAGCGAGCGTGCGGCCATCACTGCGCTCTAGCAGCGGCACCTGGCCCGCCGGGTTCAGCGCGAGGAATTCATCGGTGCGGCTGGCGCCCTTGAAAATGTCGATCTCGATCCACTCGAAATCGAGGCCGAGATGGCGCGCCGTCCACAGGGTTTTCAGGCAATTGCCGCTCTCTTTGTGGCCATAGAGTCTGAAGGCGTCCATTTGCCGCTCCTGCATCCGCCAATCCATTGCCCGGCATGGTAGAAGCGTGCGTGCGATTCTGACAGAGCAATCGGGCGTGGGGTGTATGAAGGCTTTCCAGCCGCGCCTTCGGGCCTGTATGACGGGACCATGCCTGACAGGATGTTTGCGAGATGACACTGCCCTTCGACGCTGATGATCTGAACCGCCGCACGCCGCCGCAGGACTGCGCGCAGATGGCAGAGGTGCGTGACGGGGTGGACCGGCTGGACCGGGCGCTGATCGGCCTGATCGCCGAGCGTACGCGCTATATGGAGGCGGCAGCGCGCATCAAGCCGTCGCGCGATGTGGTGCGCGATGAAGACCGGATCGAGGATGTGATTGCCAAGGTGAAGGCGGCAGCGCGCAAGGCCGGCGTGCCGGAAAGCCTTGCCGAGCCGGTCTGGCGCGAACTGGTGGAACGCTCCATCCAGCATGAATTGCAGGTGTGGGACGCCACGCGCGAGCCGCAGCGCAAGCGGTCTTAAGCGGCGCGGCGCGAAGCGGATTTTATGTCTGAGAAGGAGAGGCGGCCGCCGTGGAGCATCCCTCCACAAGGGCGGCTAGACGCCGTCAGGCGCAAAATCCGCCGCGTCCAACAGGATATGGGCCAGATCGCCCGTTTCATCGTCGCGAACCCTTGAAAGGGGACTGCCCTTCCTGCGGTTTCGCTCCTCGAACCGGACAATCTGGCCGCATACCGCGCCTCAAACCCTTTATGAGGACAGACCCTAGGCCGCGCGGCGTTCCAGCTCGGTATCGATGGCGGCGAGGGTCTCGTCGGCCACGGCGCGGATAGCCTCCAGCGCAGACGGGTCGTTGGCGTTGCTCTCCTGCGCCGCACAGGCATCGCCCAGCGCCATCGCGCCGACACCGCGCGCCGCGCCTTTGAGCGTGTGTACCAGTCTCTGCCACAACACCGCGTCATCGCCAGCGCGTGCCAGAGCATCGAGCGTGGAGACGATCTGGCCGCGCAACAGCCCGTAGAGCTCAACCTCCAGCGCAACATCCCCGCCGGTATAACGGTGAAGGTGTGCACCATCGAGCAGAGCGGTGCCTGCGTGTGTCCGGCTTCTGTCGAGCATGTGAATTCCGCCTGGCTGAATTGGCGCGGAGTATGGGGCGGCCACGTTAACACTTGGCTCACAAACAGGCTTAACAAAGGAACAAACCGCACAGGATTCCCGTTTGCCACTGGAAGGGCCGGACTACCGACCCTAGCTAGAGGGAATGGAGACGCACGGATTCAGGCGACGCACTTGCGCCGGCCCTGCCCGCTAAAAAAGTCGTCAAGGAGGAGACACCCGCCATGTTTATCGACCTTACCACCCGCACTGCCGCCGCTGCTTTTGCCAGTTTCGGCCTGATAAGCGCTGCCGCTTATGCGGACAGCGCAACCACCCACCAAGAGGAAACAGAAACGATGAGTGCCTTCTCCCTCCCCGACCTGCCCTACGCCTATGACGCGCTGGAACCGGTGATCGACGCCGAAACCATGGAGCTGCACCATTCGCGCCACCACCAGACCTATGTGAACGGCCTCAACGGAGCGATGGAAGACCGCTCCGATCTGCAGGGCTCCTCGCTGGAAGACATTCTGGCGCGCGTTTCGGACCTGCCCAAAGCCTTCCGCAATCATGGCGGCGGGCACTGGAACCACGCCTTCTTCTGGGAAAGCATGACCGCGCCTGCGAATAGCGGCGCGCCCAGCGGCGCGTTTGCCGAGGCGATCAACGCGCAGTTTGGCTCTCTCGACGAGATGAAGAGCCAGTTCAATTCCGCCGGTGCCGGCCAGTTCGGCTCTGGCTGGGCCTGGCTGATCGTCAATGGCGACGGCGAGCTGGAAATCACCGCCACGCCGAACCAGGACAATCCGCTGATGGACGTCGCCGAGACACGCGGCACGCCCATCCTGGGCAATGATGTATGGGAGCACGCCTATTACGTCACCTACCGCAATCGCCGCGCCGACTATCTCGACGCCTGGTGGCAGGTGGTGAACTGGGATGTGGCGTCTGAGCGCTATGACGCGGCTGTGGCGGGCAACTGACCGCCTTTCGCGTGCCCTGACGATGCAGGAAGCCCCGGACGGAAACGTCCGGGGTTTTTGTTGCGCGGAGACCCACATCACGCGTTTCACCGGCGTACGCCGGTGCCCAGTCTCATTTTGATGCTCCGCACATCCGCGCGTCGCTCCTCGCTAAAGCTGCGGGCGCGCGGTCGCGCTTGCGGCGCTGCGCGCCGGACAGGCAATAAACGCCCCCAAGATCACCCGTTTCACCGGCGCACGCCGGTGCCCAGTCTTTCTGGGCCCCGGCTTTCGTCGGGGAAACGCGTCAATTCCATTTACCTCCCAAGCTTGTCATCACCCGCTTTACGCGGGTGACCCATGCCTGAGAGGGGACAGCTAGCGGGATCTTTGCAGGCATGGTTCCCCCGGACCGCTACGCGGCCGGAGGATGATAGTCCTGAAAGGCCAAAGGTCAGTTTTCGGACGCCGCCTCTATCGCGGCGAACATGGCGGCAAGGCGCTCATCATGCTCTTCAGTCCAGCTCTGTATCTCGAACTGGCGGGCCAGCTCTTCAGCCGCCGCGCGGGCAAAGGCGATGTCACCGGCAGCAAGGCCAGCGGAAACCTTCTCCTCGGCCAGATCTGTTGCCAGCGGCACGAAACCCACCTCCACCGGGCGCAACGTCTCCACCGCGCCTGCGTCGTCTCCGGCGGCGCGTTGTGACAAAGCCGCGTTGACGCGGGCGAAGGCCGCGCTCATCCGGTATTCATAGCCCAGCTCGCCTTCCGGGCCTGACGGTCCGGTACGCAAGAGAGCCTCATCGAAATAATCGCCAAGCTGGTTGAAGCGCTGCGCCGCCAGCGCGTAATCGCCATCCCGGTAGGCACGGTAAGCTTGCGCGGTGGTGATGCGGTAGGAATGGCCATGGGCCATCCATTCCAGTGCCAGCAGAGTGTAGAGCGGCGGCGTCTCCAGCGGCCAGTCCTCTGGTATTTCATGATACCACCGCGGTGCAGGCTCAGCCGCGCCCGCAAGGGGTGATGAGACGCCGCTGAAGGCCATAAAGAGGGCAATGAGGGCAGCAAGGCGTGCGCGCATGAAAGGCTCCAGCGGGGCGAAAACCGCCCCTCCCGGCCATGTCAGCAACCCTGTGCCGTGCTGCAACTGAAAAGACTGGTCAGCCCGCCCGCCGCGCCTCGGCGCTGCCTTCGGACAGCACGTCATCGCGCACCGGGCGCGGCGCGCCGAAGAGATGGCCCTGACCATAAGCGATATCGAGATCGAGGATTTCGACCACCATCGCCTCGGTCTCGATCTTCTCGGCAATGATATCGACACCGTAGCGGGCAAAAAGGCTGGCAATATCTTCGGGCGCGATCGTGCCGGGCTCACGGCCTGCGACCGGCATATGCCCGCCCGCCATCTCGATCAGGCGCACGCCCTCCACCTTGGCAAAGCGCACGCCCGCGCGCTGCAGCTCGGCCAGATCCAGATTGAGATTGCTGACCTGATCGATGGAGAAGCGGAAACCGTAATCGGCGAGGCGCGCCATGTGACGCGCCGCGACCGAGGAGCGTCCGTCAAAGGCGGCTTGCGGCATTTCGAAGATCAGCGAGGTCGCAAGATCGGAATTGCGGCGCAGGAAATCGAGGAAGGGCGGGAAGAATTCCTCATCGGTGAGCGAGCGCACCGAGATATTGCAGAAAATCCCGACGCGCCGGTCCGATTTGGTGAGCTTGCGCACGATCTGCACACAGCGCAGCAGGAGGAGATTATCCACCTCGGCGATAAGACCATGTTCCTCGGCTGCTTTGAGGAAACCTGCGGGCGTGACGACATTGCCCTTGGCGTCGCGCAGGCGGGTGAAGCCCTCATAGAAGTAGGTGCGCCGCTGGGGCAGGCCGACCACGGGCTGCAAATAGAGATCGACCCGGTTGGCATCCAGCGCATCGCGGATCAGCTCCACACGCGCCGAGCTGGACACGTTCGCCGCCTGCCCTGCGCCGGCCATTTCCAGCTTTTGCAGAATTTCGTTGAGCAGCTCATCGCCCGGCCCTTCATCGCGCGCCGGGGCGGCAGAGCGCGCATAGGTGGCGGGTGCAATCTGCGCTGACGGGCGGGCGGGCTGTGTGGCGAGCTGGGTTTCCACCTCTTCGATGCGCGCGCTGGCAAGCTCCAGCTCCTCGATCAGGGAGAGGTTGGCGGCGCGCAGCTCATGCAGCGCCTTCTCGGTGGCGCGGCGTTCCTCTGCGCGCGCGGCGGCGGCATGGGCCTGCCCGGCGATCAGGAACACGACCGCGCCCATGACCCAGGCCAGCCCTGAGCTCATCAGGCCAAACCGCTCGAACGCCAGCGCCGCCACGATGGCAACCATCGCATAGGTGATGACGACGAGCATGTCTGTCGCGCGCGGTATGATGGCCAAGCCTCCGTTACGTCCCCGTCAGGCGCGAATCGCACCTGTGCAAGCGCAGTCTATGCTGTACCGGGCCATCCTGTCAGACCTCTTTCCAGTCACGAAAAAGGGGCGGACCTTTCAGCCCGCCCCTTCATCAGATTGCAGCGATCACACGCCTAGCTTTGCGTATGCGGCGCGATCTTGATCTCGACGCGGCGGTTGAGCGCGCGGCCCGCATCGGTGGCGTTGGAGGCAACCGGATAATCCGGGCCAGCGCCGGTGATGAAGAAGCGGCGGCCATCAACGCCGACCTGTTGCAGATAGCTTGCAACCGACTGCGCGCGCTGCGCCGACAGGCGCATGTTCAGCTCACGCCCGCCGGTGGAGTCGGTATGGCCGATCACGTCGACATAGGTCGCCGGATAGGTCTGCAGAACGTCAGCCACATCGTTGAGGATGGGGAAGAAGTTCGGCTCGATATTGGACTGGCCGGTGGCAAAGGTCACATTGCCCGGCATGACCAGGTACAGGTCCTGGCCTTCACGGCGCACGGTGACGCCAGACCCGCGCAGGCGCTCGCGCATCTCGCGCTCCTGGCGGTCCATATAATTGCCGACGGCCGCACCGGCGAGGGCGCCGATACCAGCACCGATCAGCGCATTGCGGCGGTCATCGCCGCCCGCCAGCGTACCCAGAGCAGCGCCAGCCAGCGCGCCGCCAATGGCGCCCGTGCCGGTCCGGCTCTGGGTGACATTGCCGTACTGGTCGGTGGTGGTGCAGGCCGCCGCCATGGTCAACGCCATGCCGGCAACAGTGAGAGAACGAAAGATCATGGCTATCAAGCTCCATGGTGACGTTAAAAAGTTAGGCCCCGAACACTAGCGCGTCCGATGCGCTCTGACCATGAAACTTACATGGCAGAGCGATGAACGCAGCTTGAACAGGGGTGTAAAACGCGCGAACGGAAAAATCGCTCCAACATTCTCTGGCAGCCCCTTGACGCTAACCGGTCCCCTGCTTATCTCCGGCGGGCTGGCAGCCGGGAGCATCGAGTGCTAACGGCATAAAGCCAGAACTCATTTGTTTGCGGCGGGTGACCGCCTGCGCCCAAGAAAACGGAGACGTGACGCGATGACTTTTCGTCCTCTGCATGACCGCGTGCTGGTAAAGCGCGTCGAGGAAGAATCCAAGACCAAGGGCGGGATCATCATTCCCGACACGGCCAAGGAAAAGCCCCAGGAAGGCGAAGTGATCGCCGCTGGCAGCGGCACCATCAAGGATGATGGCACCGTGCGCCCGCTGGACGTGAAAGCCGGTGACCGCATCCTGTTCGGCAAATGGTCGGGCACCGAAGTCACGGTTGACGGCCAGGAACTCCTCATCATGAAGGAATCCGACATCCTCGGGATCGTCGGCTAGATCCGGCCCAAACCTTTCCCCTATTCAATCGACTGATCGAACAAGGAGCTGACGCTTATGTCCGCTAAAGAAGTCAAGTTTGGCGCCTCTGCGCGCGAACGCATGCTCAAGGGTGTCGACACCCTTGCCAACGCCGTAAAAGTGACCCTCGGCCCGAAAGGCCGCAACGTGGTCATCGAGAAGTCCTTCGGCGCGCCGCGCACCACCAAGGACGGCGTTTCGGTCGCCAAGGAAATCGAGCTGGAAGACAAGTTCGAGAACATGGGCGCCCAGATGGTCCGCGAAGTCGCTTCGCGCACCAATGATGAAGCTGGCGACGGCACCACGACCGCCACGGTTCTGGCCCAGGCCATCATCCGTGAAGGCATGAAGTCTGTGGCCGCCGGCATGAACCCGATGGATCTGAAGCGTGGTATCGACAAGGCCGTGCTGAAAGTGGTCGAGGACATCAAGGCCAACTCCACCCCGATCAAGGGTTCTTCGGAGATTGCCCAGGTCGGCACGATTTCGGCCAATGGCGAAAAAGAAATCGGCGAGATGATCGCCCGCGCCATGGAAAAAGTCGGCAATGAAGGCGTCATCACGGTCGAGGAAGCCAAGTCGCTGGAAACCGAGCTGGATGTCGTTGAAGGCATGCAGTTCGACCGCGGCTACCTGTCGCCCTATTTCGTGACCAATGCCGACAAGATGGCTGTCGAGCTGGATGACCCCTACATCCTGCTGTTCGAGAAGAAGCTGTCTTCGCTGCAATCCATGCTGCCGGTTCTCGAAGCCGTGGTGCAGTCCAACCGTCCGCTGCTCATCGTGGCTGAAGATGTCGAGGGCGAGGCGCTTGCCACGCTCGTCGTCAACAAGCTGCGTGGCGGCCTGAAAGTGGCTGCCGTGAAGGCTCCGGGCTTTGGTGACCGCCGCAAGGCCATGCTGGAGGACATCGCTGTCCTGACCGGCGGCCAGGTTGTTTCCGAAGATCTCGGCATCAAGCTGGAAAACGTCACGCTGGACATGCTGGGCACCGCCAAGCGCGTGTCGATCACCAAGGACGACACCACCATCGTTGACGGTGCTGGCGAGAAGTCCGCGATCGAAGGCCGCGTGAACCAGATCCGCAAGCAGATCGAAGACACCTCGTCTGACTACGACAAGGAAAAGCTGCAAGAGCGTCTGGCGAAACTCGCCGGCGGTGTGGCCGTGATCAAGGTCGGCGGCGGCTCCGAGATCGAAGTGAAAGAGCGTAAGGACCGTGTTGACGATGCCCTGAACGCCACCCGCGCTGCGGTGGAAGAAGGCATCGTGGCCGGCGGCGGCGTGGCCCTGCTCAAAGCGGCCAAGGCCCTTGAAGGCCTGGAAGGCGACAATGCCGACCAGACGCAAGGCATCGCCATCATCGCGCGCGCTATCCAGGCGCCGATCCGCCAGATCTCCGAAAACGCCGGGGTTGAAGGCTCCATCGTTGTCGGCAAGATTCTGGAAAACAGCTCGCACGGTTTCGGCTTCAATGCCCAGACCGAAGAGTATGGCGACATGTTCGCCTTCGGCATCATCGACCCGGCCAAAGTGGTGCGTACTGCCCTGCAGGACGCGGCCTCTGTCGGCTCGCTGATGATCACGACCGAAGCGGCCGTTGCCGAACTGCCGAAGAAAGACGCCCCGCCGGCCATGCCGGGCGGCGGTATGGGCGATATGGGCTTCTAGGCTCTATCCCCTTCGGAATACGGAAAAGGGCGGCTGGCAACAGCCGCCCTTTTTTTGTCTGGCCTCACCGCGCTGTCATGGCCGGATGTCCCTGGTGTCTCCCCCCACTCTCTTCGTTTTCCCGACGAAAGTCGGGACCCAGAGCAGCGGTTTGACTGGGCACCGGCTTTCGCCGGTGAAACGCTGGATGGGGAGTTCCTTCGCGCCTCATGGCCCGGCTTGACCGGGCCACCCATGCTTTTCCACCCTCGTCATTCCAGAAGCCCGAAGGGCTATCTGGAACACAGTTGATTTAAAATGCGGCTGGGTTCCGGGTCTCGCCGCAGGCTCGCCCGGAATGACGAAGGGCGGGCCGAGTGGGGAAAAATTCCCCTACCCCCTCACATGCCCCTCAAGCGCGTCAAGGCGTTGATTGGCCTCGCTGATACGTTCCTCAGACAGCTCGCCGCGTTCGATGGCCGCCATCACCCAGCGCTGGACATTGGCCGGCAGGTCGGGGTCGGGATTGGCCGAGTTGGAGATGAGCAGGAGGTCGTTACCGGCTTTGAGCGCGCCGATGACGGCCTGCTCGCGGGTGTAATGGTGGCGGATCGCGCCCATGTCGAGATCATCGGTGATGACCACGCCCTCATAGCCCATCACCTGCCGCAGGAGCCCGTGCAGCACGCGCCGCGAGAGCGTCACCGGCAGGCCATCGGGCTCCAGACGACGGTTGATGAGGTGCGCGCCCATCATCAGATGGGCATGACCGGAGCGCATGAGCTGGCCGAAGGGGGCAGCCTCCTCGAACGTCCAGGTATCGCTGATATCGACATAGCCATCATGGCTGTCGCCGCGTGAGCGGCCATGACCGGGGAAGTGCTTGATGGCGCAGGCCACACCCTGCGCCTCGAACGCCTCGATAAAGGCCGCGCACCATGTGGCCACGCTGTCAGGATCAGGGCCATAGGCCCGGCCATACTGGCCGATGGCGTCATTGGCCGGGTCGTAAAGGTCCGCGATGGGCGCAAGGTTCATGTTGAAGCCGGCATCAGCCAGCTCGCGCGCGGCCACGGCGAAGAGTTCGGCGCCTGCCTCCAGCCCGCGCGTGGTCAGCTCGGTAGCGCGCGGTATGCGGGTAAAGCCCATCTCGGCATTAAGCCGCTGGACCACCCCGCCCTCCTGATCGATGGCAAGCCACGCATCAGCCGATGCCGCACGCAGCCTTGCCGCCAGTGCCAGCGCCGGATCACGCTCGCGCGCATTATGGCGCAGCATGAGAACACCGCCGATGGAGCGCTCCTCAAGGTGGCGCACCATGGCATCAGCGCTCTCGCCGCGCGGATCAGCGCCGACAAACCCCATGATGATGAGGCGGGCAATCTGCGCCTCCAGCGGGCGAACCGGCACTTCGGCAATGCGTGGAAAGTGTTCGGGCTGCGCGCTGGCCAGTCCTGCACCCGCACCGGCAAGGCCAAGCCCGGCCAGAAGCTGGCGGCGATCCATTGTCATGCCTGCAATCCCCTCAAACTTTCCCCGCGCCCGATTAGGCAGCGCCGAAGCCTGCCTGTCCAGTGCGCGATGGCATTGCTGTCCTTCCTAACAATTAAGCGCGCTGTCATCTCCGTGTAATTCGCCGCGGCGCGTAATGGCGCACGAGTTAAGGGAGGAACACATCCATGAAACATCTCATCTGGGCTGTAGCGGCCAGCCCGCTTCTCATCGCCGCCACGCCGGTCCCGCCCGAACCGCCGCATCCGCCGCGCGAGACCGAACGCCGCGTTATCCTCATCCATGACGGCACAGTGGAGATCGGTGACGAGGCCGGGCGCATCGTGGAGGAGGCCCTCGGGGAAGGCCGGCGGGGGCGCCTGGTCTTCGACTTCGACTTTGACAACGATACCGGCTGGAGCGAGGAGCACCGCGCGGCCCTGCGCGAGGCGATGGAAACCCTGCGCGAGACGCTGGCCACCCTGCCCGGCGGGCCGGAGGGCGGCTTCCGCTTTGAATGGCGCGATATGGACGGTTTTGACCGCGAAGCCCATCGCGAGCGCGTACGCGTGGTGGCGGAGCGCGCCCGTGAAAGGGCCGAAGAAGCCGGCATGCGCGCCCGCGAGATGGGCCGCCTTGCCCGCCTTGAAGGCGAACGCGTCCGCGTGATCGGGTTGCATGCCGGTGCGCGCGGCATGGAGGCGGGCCTGCGGGCCATAGACGAGGCGCTGGAGCGTGGCGAGGTCTGGCGCAATGGCGAACGGCGCGCCATGACGGCTGAGGAACGCGCGGAGATGGAAGCCACCCGCGCCCGGCTGGAAGCGCGTATCGCCGAGTTCCGCGGGGAGCACGCCGTCCTGCTTGGAGACGATGCAGCGGGCGAACGCCGCGCCGTGGCCCTGCGCCGCGACGGTAGCGACAGCGCCGACCGCCGCCGGGTGCGCGTGGAAGACCGCGATGGCCGCGTGCGCGTCTGGATTGATGGCGAGGAGCTGGAAGGCGATGCCCTTACCAGCTGGCTCAATTCCGATGAGGGTCAGCGCATGATCCGCCAGCGTCCCGAACCGCCACTGGCCGGCGGGGAGTGAGGGAAGGAAACATCCCTCACAATCCCTTCGACTCGTCGTTCCCGCGCAGGCGGGAACCCAGAGCCACCGGCGAAGTCCTCGCTCTTGCATCTCTGGACCCCCGCCTGCGCGGGGGTGACGAGGGAATTGAGCAAGAGTGCCAAACCCCAAACCAAAAAAAGGCCCGGCATCCAGAAGATGCCGGGCTTTGAAATTTTGGTTGGTCGATAAGAGACGTCTCCTCCCCAGAGCCGTCACTCAAGAAGACAAGACGGTCAGGCCCTGTCTGTTAATGAACGTGACTCAGAAGACAGGTTTCAGTCAACCCCTTTGTGCAAGGCAGGTTTTCGTTTTTGCCGCAGCGCACCCATCATCCGCGCGCGGACAGACGGGTGAGGATCGCCGATACCAGTTCGCTGCGCGGCACGGAGAATTGCTGCTTCTGCTCTTTCCACTCATCGCGGTCGGTGATCGATTCGGCCAGCTGCGCGCCGAGATTGAGATCCTTGATCTGGACCGTGCCGCTGGCGAACTCCTCCTCGCCGCAGATGACGGCGAAGGCCGCATCGCGCCGGTCGGCATATTTCAGCTGCTTGCCCATATTGCCATTGCCGGTAAAGGCTTCCGCGCGCAAGCCCGCGCTGCGCAGCTCAGCCGCAAATGCAAAATACTCCGCCATGCGCGCCTTGTCGGCAGCGACCACGATGACCAGCGGCGCAGCATCAGCCCCTTCCAGACGCCCCAGCGCGGAGAGCGCGGCGGCAAACCGGCTGACCCCGAAGGAAAAGCCCGTCGCGGGCACTTGCTGGCCGGTAAAGCGGGCGACGAGATCATCATAGCGCCCGCCAGAGGCCACCGAGCCGAACTGCATCGGGCTGCCATCGGGATAGGTGGGGGTGGCCAGCAACTCGGTCTCGAAGACCGGACCGGTATAATAGCCAAGGCCGCGCACGACGGAGGGATCAAATACGGCGATCTCTTCAGGGATGCCGAGTGAGGTGAGGATCGCATTGATCTCGTCAAGCGCCTCTACGCCGGCCCTGGCGGCGGTTTCGCCTGCGCTGCCTGCAAGGCGCGCGGTCACTTCGGCGCGGGTGCCACCGGCTTTTGAAGCTTCAAGGAAGCCGAGCACGCGCGCGCGGCCCGCCTCGTCCAGCCCCGCACCCTCGGTGAAGTCGCCGCTTTCGTCCTTGCGGCCCTTGCCGAGCAGAAGCTCCACGCCCTCCATCCCCAGCCGGTCGAGCTTGTCGATGGCGCGCAGCACGCGCATGCGGCGCGTATCATCCGCCTGGCCAAGGCTTTCCAGCACACCGTCAAGCAGGCGGCGATCATTTACCCGGATGACGAAATCGCTGTCGGTCAAGCCAGCGGCGCGCATCACTTCGGCGGCGAGCGCGATCATTTCCGCATCAGCGGCAGGACCGGAGGCACCGACATTATCGGCGTCGCACTGGACGAACTGGCGGAAACGGCCCGGCCCCGGCTTCTCATTGCGCCACACCTCGCCGAACTGGTAGCGGCGATAGGGTTTGACGAGATCCTGAAAGCCTTCCGCCGCAAAGCGCGCCAATGGCGCGGTCAGGTCATAACGCAGTGCCATCCACTGCCCGTCATCATCCTGCATGGCGAACACGCCTTCATTGGGACGGTCCTCGTCGGGCAGGAATTTGCCGAGCGCATCGGCATATTCGAACGCAGGCGTTTCCAGCGGCTCAAAGCCCCAGCGCTCATAGACGGCAGAGGCAGCTGTCACCAGCGCGCGCTCGGCCCGGATCACATGGGCGGCCCGGTCCTCGAACCCGCGCGGGCGGCGCGCCTTGGGACGGAAGCTCTTTTCTTTGGCCATGGGACAGATCCGGTCTGGATGGAAACGCTATCGAAAGGAGGGCCGGAGTAGCCTTTGCACGCGCCGCTTTCAAGCGGCCCGCCCCTTGCACGGTCATCAACTAGCCGTCCAAACTTTAAAGGCCAGTGTTCCAATGCAGCTCATTCGCGCCCTCGCCGCATGCCTTCTCCTGCTCGCCGCTGGGGCCGCACCGGCCTTCGCGCAGGACGCAGGCAGGCTGATTGCGCTCTCTGAACGCCTGCAGGGCGAGGCGCAAATGCGGGCGGACCTGCTTGAGGCAGGCAGCGCTCCAACCGCCGAAGCCGAAGATGCGTTCTTGGCCGACACGGTGCGCTTCTCCGCGGACATGCGCGCACTGGCGCTTCATATCGATACGCATGGCGGCCCGGCCGACCTGCCCTGCATCTTCCGCGGCATGGCCGAGGATGCCGACATACGCCGCGCTGCGCTGGAGGCTGACCCGGCAAGCGCAGAAGACTATCGCCAGCTCGCCCGCACCTTCTCCCACGCCGTCATCATAGCGGCCGATGTGGAAACCGAAGGCCCGGATACCGGCTTTCCGCCTTCCTGTCCGTCTGCGGGATAGATGAAACCCCGGACACAAAGCGTCCGGGGCCCCTCTCAACGTGTTCTGCATCCGGTCCCGGACGGCCCTTCGGGCCTCCGGGAGTTCAGATCGAACTATTGCTGAAACCCCGGAACCGCTTTCGCGGTATCCGGGGCCTGTCGCGAAAGCCGCGACCGCCTCGGGCTTGAGATATTCGATCACCAGTGCGAAATGGTACCACTGCTTTAAACGAAGGAACATCGCATTGGCGGATCAGAACCCGAAAATGCTCCTGGCGTCGATACCGAAGTCGGGAACCAATCTTTTTCGTGTCGCAATGTTCAATTACCTCGCGCACCTGAAAGGCGATCTGGAACCAAAAACCTATGATGATCTGGTAGCGGCATTCCCCAACCAATTCGCTGACTATATAAAAAACAACCAGGAGACACCGAATAGGGAATATCTTCCAGAAACTTACTCAGATTTTGTTTATGGCCATAGTGTTGGCTCGGGGTCTAAACTGGCCGGCCCGCTGATTGGACTATACCGCAACCCATTAGACCAACTCGTCTCGGCCTATTTTTACTTTTACACCAGAAACGGTTCCACGAAAGCTCACCCACGGGACATCATTGAAGAACGCGCGCCAAGGTTCACACGACCATATAAGCGCTTGCACGAGCTACAGTCGGACGGCCGTGCTCTGCTGCTGTCTTACGAGGATATGATTGAGCGCCCGGCGGACTGTATCGCCAAAGCTGCTGACTTCTATAAACTGCCTGTGTCAGACGAGCTTGCATACATGGCTGCCGAACACTCTTCCATGAAACGCGCCAAGCAGTTCGAAGATGAGAATGGCCATATGCATACGCGTGATCGCGACAAGGCAAAAAGACTCATCGGAAAAAAAAAGCCGGTTTGTCCGTGATGGCCGTATCGGCCAATGGCGGGATTGGTTCACTGAAGAAGAAGTCAATTTGATCAAGGCCAAGCTGGTGGACGCCGGAATAGACCCTGACGATTTTGTCTATTCGCCACGCGTGTAAAGCTCTTATCGTTCTCGCAAATGAAACCCCGATCCGTTGCCGGACCGGGGTCTGTCATCTGAAACAGGTCAGATAAGCGGCTTACGCCTCGTCGACGTATTTCACGTTGCAGCCATAGGGCTGGGTCTCGGGCATTTCCACCGCTTCACCCGCCAGCACGGCGTTCAGAGCGATCTGCGCATAGGGGATCGGGTCGGGATCGCCAGCGCGCGGGCGCGGCTGGTCATCAATACCGCCATTATAGCGCAGCGTGCCTTCGCTATCGATGACATACATTTGCGGCGTGGTGCGCGCATCATAGGCCCGGCCGATAATGCCCGGCGCGTCCATGAAGACATGGGCGACATTTGATGCGCCGCGCTCTTCATTGAGCGCCAGCGCGCGCTCGGCGCTGACATAGCCCTGCTCGCCCGGTGCCGAGGAGATCACCTGAATCCAGACAACGCCGTTTTCAGCCGCTTCATCCTGCAGGGCCTGCATATTGCCCTGATAGTGACGCACGACGAACGGGCAGTCATGGTTGGTCCATTCCAGCATGACGGTCTGGCCGGCAAAATCGGCCAGCGACACGGTCTCGCCGGTCGCGGTCGTGGCGGTGAAGTCGGGCGCGCGCTCGCCAATGACAGGCTGTGCATGGGCGGCAGCGCCGAAGCTCAGCGCGGTAGCGGCCAGAAGGCTGGCAGTCAGGGTAAAGGTGCGGCGGGAAATGGCCATGGCGGGAAGTCTCCTTCAGGTTAAAAAGGTTCAGGCTTCGAGTGGCACTAATTCCTGGCAGCAGCCTCCACCGCCCGGATCATGATGGTCTCAGTCAACAGTGGCGGAAGGATGTCCGGCTCTCCGCCATCTGCCGGGTACATAAGGTAGAATGGAACACCGGGCGCGCCATGCTCGGCAAGTACCCCGGCGATCACAGGATCGCGATTGGTAAAGTCCGCGCGCAGCAAAGCGACATTGTTTTCGGCGAAGGCTGAGCGCACGCGATTATCGGCCAGCGCGCCCAGCTTGTTGACCTGACAGGTCACACACCAGGCGGCGGTAAAGTCGACAAACACAGGCCGCCCCTCGGCGCGCAGCTCCTCCACTCTCGCCGGGCTCCACTCCTCATACTCACCATTACCCGCAGCGATGGCAGCTGGTTCCAGACTGGCTGTCGTCCACAGCGCGCCAGCGGCCAGCACGACGCCTGCAATGCCCGCCGCGCGCGAGAGCAGGGTCGGCGAGCGCAAGGCCCAGACGGCAAAGCTGATCGCGAGGAACAGGACGAGTATCCACAAGACGCCCTGCGCACCGGTCTGCACGCTCAAGACCCAGACCAGCCAGATGGCGGTGGCAAACATGGGGAAGGCGAGGAATTGCTTGAAGCGCTCCATCCACACGCCGGGCTTGGGCAGGAAGGCGAGCAGGCGCGGCTCGAAACTGACGATCACGAAGGGCAGGGCAAGGCCCACGCCGAGGAAGGCAAAGATCGTCAGCGAGGCGAGCGGCGGCTGGGCGAGCGCAAAAGCGAGCGCGCTCGCCATGACGGGCGCAAGGCAAGGCGCGGCCACGAAGACGGCCAGCACGCCGGTGAGGAACGCGCCGGAGCGGTCATTGCCCTGCACATTGCCGCCAACACTCTGCAGGGAGGTGCCGATCTCGAAGAAGCCTAGGAAGTTGAGGCCGATGATGAACATCAGCGCAGCAAGGCCGGCTACCACCCACGGCTCCTGCAGCTGGAAGCCCCACACCTCCATGCCGCCAAGCCCGCGCAGCGCCAGTACGAGACCGCCGAGTGCCAGGAAGGTCACGATCACCCCTGCCCCGAAGATCAGGCCCAGCTCGCGCGCGTGGGCGCGCTCCGCGCCGCGTTTTTGCACGATGGTAAGCGCCTTCATGGAGAGGATCGGGAACACGCAGGGCATGAGATTGAGGATCAGGCCGCCGACCAGCGCAAACAGGGCCGCCTGCCAGAAGCTCATCGCAGGCGCGGACGTGCCGCCACCACCTCCGCTGCCCGTAGCTGGTGCAGAGGCCGGCGCGGCAAGCGTGTTGACCTCTTCACCGGCGATGGCCGTCACCTCGATGACGCGGCGCTCCCACCGGTTGCCGATGCGTGCCTCGAAGGCCAGCGCGCCGGTATAGTCGGCATTGATGGCGTTGCGTGTGAGGAAGCCGGGCGTCAGGTCGATACGGGCGAACCCGGCCTCGACGCGCGCGGGCTGCGGCGCGCTGTGGTTCACCACGCCGCTATCGTGCGGGAAGAAGTAGAGATCACGGATCTCGTCAGCGCCGCCGGCGAAGCTGTCGCCCGCCAGCGTCAGCGCCAGCACATCATCCTTGCGCGCAAGACCGGCCTCGATGGCGATACCGGTGCGCGGCGCAAGCGAAAAGGCCGTCTCGATCAGGCGTGCGCCTTGCCGGTCGGCAGCGCTCTCGCCGACCTCCAGCGTGATCTCGAATGTCGCATCCTCGGGGATGCAGATATCCTCGCAGACCAGCCAGGTGCCTTCGCCGGTGATGGTGACTGTGCCGGGCTCTGCATCAGCCGGTACCGTCACCGGCACGGGTAGCGTAACCCGGTCCTCATAACCGTAATTGGTCAGCGGGCCGATCCGGTAGGTGGAGGGCGCAGGCCACACCATCTCGCCAACGGTCCAGCCTTCGGGAAGGTCAAGGAAGAGGCGGGTCGCCTCTCCACTATCGCCCGGATTGCGCCAGTATGTGTGCCAGTGCGGGGTGATTTCCTGATGCAGGGCGAGGTGGAAGGTCTCGCCGGGCGCGACCGAGCTGCGCTCGCTGACAAGGCTCGCCTCGACCATAGGCCCACTGGCGCCTTGCGCGGCAGCCAGGCCCGTGAACAGGCAAAGGGCGATCAGAATTCCGGCAGGGAAGGTACGCAGCAAGACAGACTCCCGTTCGTCCCGTTTCACGCCCGGCGCAAAGTGCTGGCCCGGCTGAAGCTAGATATAGCTGTCATTCCAATCGGTAACGAGGGGGCTGACGGTCTTGTGATCCAGCGGCGCAAACCGATACGCAAATGGCGGCCCCAAAAGGGACCGCCATCGCAATTACGCAAGCCTTGTCAGAAGCGGATTACGCTTCAGGCGGAGGCGGGGTGATGCCCGGCTGGGGCGCAGCCGCGGCCGCACCCAGCTGACGCGCGGTGGCACGGGCAACAATACCGTCCCAGCGTCCGACCGAAATCATGTGCGCATAGATCGCGCCGAGCGTGGCATCATCACGAAGTTCGGCGAGCTTTTCAGGCGACAGAGCCCGGAGTTTCTCTCCCGAGACGCCCCAGTAGGATGCAATCACCTGCGGATCACCGGTGGGCTGGCCCTGCTCGTCACGCGGCTGGAAGTGGGTTTTCTGCTCTTCAAACAGATCAAGGTCACGCAAGCGCTGGACCAGCTGCGTGGTATTGCGCGCGTCTATTTCATAGCGCTGGACAAACTCGATCGCATTTTGAACGAGCGGGGTCGCCTCACCGCTTTCATCAAAGAATGGCTGGTCAGGATTGTCCGATGTGACGAGATGCGAACCGGCATCGACGCACAGGGTGAAGCGCTCATTGTCCTCGGTGTGGACCGCTGCGACAAACGGGTAGCGGCGCACAAATGCGGGAACATAAGTGTTGCGCTCAAACAGGCCCGTTTCGGGGTCCACAAAAAGGTTGGTCGCTTCTTGAAGCCCCATCACCGCGACGGGTGTGTAGTTGGCACCCAGGAAGATGATGGGATAGGCACTGCTTGCCTGAGCGAACTCGCTCATGGTCAGAGGCAAGAAATGCGTCTGGTTCAGAAAGTCGAACGGACGATCACCATACTTCAGGCCCTTACCCTTGTGAGTCTGCGCATGTAGCGGCTCGGGCTTCTTGTAAAGCGGCAGTGTACCCTGAATTTTGGGCGCACCGGTTGCGGCATCAGCCATTTGTAGTTCCCCTTGAAAAAACACTTGCGGGCTTGTTAGCGGAGCAGCCTTTCCAAGGCAATACAGCCCCGCACGTTACCCGTGCAGGGCTGCAAGCTCTATGCCGTTCCAGGCGGAACGCCTAGCCGCCAAAGCGGGCGCGTACACCAAAGTAGATGGCGCGGCCGATAATCGGGGCCTCATCCTTGAAGAAGGAGGTGTGCCGGCGCCCGGCTTCGTCAAGCAGGTTGCGGCCCTTCAGATAGAGCGAGGCATCCAGCCCTTCAAAGGGAAGGGCATAGCTGGCATCAAACGAGACCAGATCATACCCGCCGGTTTCGCTTTCCGCTTCGGCAACACGGTTCTGGGCGTTCACGCGCAGATAGTCGGCGCGCAAGGCGAGATCACCCAGCCGGGTGGAGGCACCCAGCCCGTAGCGCCAGGGCGAGATGCGTGGCAGGTCGCCGCCATCGCGCAGTGAGCCGCGAACATAGTCAGCCGTGAAGTGCAGGGTGAAGGGCAGATCGCCTTCCGCAATCTCCCAGCTGCCACCCAGCTCCGCGCCATAGAAATGGGCATCATCCTGCTGGTTGAAGACCAGCTGGTTGCGCAGGCGGCACAGGCCACCGGCGCCGGGCGCACAGCCAGCGGCCGCGCCTTCGCCTTCACGGTTGCCGATATCGTTGACGAAGACCGGATTACCCGTCCCGTCATCTTCCGAAGCCAGGTAGATGTAGTTGTCGGCGCGGTTGTAGAAGCCGGTCAGGTCAAAGCGCAGCGGGCCGGTATGGCGCTCGATGCTGGCTTCGAAATTGAGGTAGCGCTCGGTGTCGAGATCGGGATTGCCGACCTCCCACGTGCCGGCCGCAGAGTGGCGGCCAAAGGCATAGCGCTGTTCGGGCGACGGCGTACGTTCGGCGCGGGTCAGACCAAAGCGCAGATGATAGTCCGGCCCTACATCGATGATCGTCGCCGCCGACAGGCTGACGGCAGTCGTGTTGCGATCCGCGATCTGTTCGGGCTGGGGCAGGAAGGTCGTGTCAGGCAGGGTCACGCCCGGCACGCGCGAGGCGATGACGGGATCGCTTTCGCTGCGTGTGTGCTCCACGCGTGCGCCCAGCTCGATCACGGCAGGGCCAAAGCGGCGCTCTTCGATGAGATAGCCGGCAAAGGTGCGCGTCTGGTTCGGGCGGACATAGAAGCCCCGGTCAGCGCCGCGCGGATCATCGGCGAAGAAATCCCGGTTGGTGAACTGCAAGCCAATCACGCCTTCCCAGCCCGCGACGGGCTCGTGCAGGAAATCGGCGCGTGCCTCAAACTCCTTGTTTTCGAACGTGGCTTCAACGACAGCCTCCTCGAAAGAGCCATCGGTGCGGCTGAACTCCAGCTCGGTTTCGTCCTGGTCATAGCGGGTCCAGGCGACGGCCAGGCGGGCCAGCGAGAAGCCGGGCAGCGGGTTGTTCAGCTCGCTGCGGAAATCGAGGCGCACATAGTCCGCCGTCACCCGCTCGATATGGTCCGAGCCATCGCCGCGAATACGCATCGGGTCAAAGACTTCCGGAATGCCGTAATCGGTCGACCAGTAGCTGGCCGACAGGGCCGCAAAGCCCCAGTCACCGGCAGAGATGCCGGTCAGCGAGGCCAGCTCGGTCTCGATCGAGCTGTTCTGCAGGCGGCCCTCAAACCCTTCGGTCTGATCGTCTTCCTGGAAGCCATTAATGTCGAAATCATCCGTGCGGCGGATGCCGCCACTGGCGCGCAGGGCAAAGCCATTGCCAAGCTGATACTCGCCGCTGACATCAAGCTGGCGGTCATTGCCATTGGGAGAATAGCTGGCATCCAGCTCCAGATAGGGAGAGTCGGCGAAGGTCGGCAGGAAGCGCTGGCTGCGCACATTGACCACGCCGCCGGCCGCGCCCGAACCGAACATCAACGTGGTCGGGCCGCGGAAAATTTCGATCTGGCTGGCACCGCGCGCATCGATGGCCACGGCATGGTCCACACCCTCGCCGGACACGTCTGCCACCGGCAGGCCGTCATCAAGCACCATGACGCGCGAACCCTGCTGGCCGCGGATCACGGGGCGGCCAACGCCGGGACCGAAATCGGCATTGGTGACGCCCGGCATGCCGTCCAGCATCTCGCCCAGCGAGCCAGCCATGCGGCGGGCCAGCTCATCGCCATGCAGGACGCTGACCGGCTGGATCATCTCGTCGACATAGCGCCGGCCGAGCGGGCCTGCGGTGACCACGATCCGGTCCAGAGCAGCATCGCCGCGCTGCTGGGCATTGGCATCGCCGTGCGCAGCAGGCAGCGCGAGCAGACCTGACGCCAGCGCCAGCGCCGTGGATGCGGAAAGAGAAAGCCTGAGCATGCGGGAACCCCTGTCGCTATGGGCGGCAGGTCCGATCAACCGCCGCTACGTTATAGTGTTGCGCAACGTCATATTATTACATAACACTCGCTGGCAACCCCGCTTACTGCACCCATATGCAGAAAGGCTCGCACTTTTGCCGCGTTCGCTGTATCGGTGAGGCTTATGGGACACACGCATACCAGTACCGAGACCAAGCTTGCCAAGGCCGATGCCGTGTGCGCGCAGAAGGGCCTGTCGCTGACGCCGCTGCGCAAGCGCGTGCTGGAATTACTGCTGGAAGCGGGAGGGCCGGTGAAGGCGTATGACCTTCTGGCCGCGCTGAAACCTGATGGCAGCGCCCAGCCGCCGACCATTTACCGCGCGCTCGATTTCCTCACTCAGGCCGGCCTTGCCCACCGGGTGGAGGCGCTGAACGCCTATCTGGCCTGCGTGCACGGCCATGGTGACGAGATTGCCGAGCTGTTCATCTGCGAGACCTGCGGCAAGGTACGCGAGCAGCACGCCCCTGCCCTGCCCGACCATACGCCGGAAGGCTTTCAGATCGCCCGCTCCGTGCTGGAGCATTACGGGCGCTGCGCGCAATGCAGCAAGGCGTGACGCGCCTGCCCGAACCGGCCTAGGCTTTTCCCGGTCAGACAAAGAGGCGGGAGGTCAGCATGCAAGAGCTGTGGCGCGGTAATGCCAATGCATGGGAATGCGATGAGCTGGGGCACATGAATGTGCGCTTCTACATCGCCAAGGCCATGCAGGCGGTCGGCACGCTGTCTGACCTTGCCGGCATGCGCCATGCCTTCCGCAGCGACGCCATCGCCACGCTGATCACACGCGAGCTGCAGGTGCGTTATCTCGCCGAATGCCATGCCGGCGTGCCGCTGGTCATACAGGGCGGCGTAACGGATATCGGTGAGGACAGCGTGGAGCTGGCCCTCATCATGGAACACACCGTCAAGGAACGCCCGGCAGCGAGCTTCCTCATCCGGCTCGATCATTGCGACCCGCGTTCGGGCAAGCCCTTCAACTGGTCGGACCGTCTGCGCGAAGGGCTGGAAGACTTGCGTATCGAGCGGCCTGCAGAAGTGATTGCGCGCACCCTTACCGCCTCCAAGCCGCGCAGCGATATTTCGCTAAAGCTTGCGGACAAGCTCGGCATGGCGGTGACGGGGCGCGGGCGGTTCGGGCCGGAAGATGCCGACATTTTCGGGCGCATGCGCGCGGAAGCCGCCATCGGCAAGACCTCCGACAGCGTGATCCATTTCAAGGACGGCTTCCCGGAGGAATGGTCCGCCCATGGTGACGGGGCCGGGCTGGAGCTTGGCGGCGCGCTGCTCGAAGCGCGCATCATCTATCGCCGCCTGCCTTTGCCCGGTGATGGCTATCTGATGCGGTCGGGGCTTATCGGCGCGAGCGAGAATGTCCGCTCGCTGGTCCACTGGATGCTTGATCCGGTGACCGGCCAGCCGCTCTGGTCCATCGAAGGCGTCGCCTGCATGATGGATCTCAAAGCCCGCCGCCTGTTCAAGACGCCGCCCGAACGGCTGGCGGAATTGCGGGCCAAGGTGATCGAGGGCTTGAGCGTTTAGGGGGACTCCCTCTTACCTCGTCGTTCCCGCGCAGGCGGGAACCCAGTGCCAACCAGCACTGACTTCGCTATGATCTCGGTATCCCGGGTCAAGCCCGGGAACCCGGTTGAAAGGCCAGAGAGAGAGCCGTTATACGGCGCCCAGAAGCTCGGCTCCGCCTCGCGCTCACGCGGTAAATGCCTCGCGAACAAAAGAAATCGGGCGGAGCTTACCTCTCACGCCTCAGGGTACTCAGACACGCTGGCTTCAATTAAAGCAGAATTCGCAAATGGCCTCTTACCGACTTCCTGACAAAGTTTTTCGAAAGATTCCCAATCCTCATCTTCCAGGGCGTCCCGCGTCGCAAAAATAATGTCTTCAGAGCGGAATTTGAATTTCTTAGCTGGATTTTCGAACGCTATGCCGACAACGATTTCAGTCTCGAGGTCTTTTTGAAATAACCCCATCATGTACATGAACAACGAAGAAGTTCTGGAGCGTCGATATTCATCATATTCTCCTTCGACAATTGGCTCCTCCCGGTCCATCTGGAGGAATACGTAGGCAAGCTTGCGTCCCGAAGCATGCTTTCGGCGCAACATAGCACGGGCAGCCAGAGGTTTATCGATATGCTCTTCTGCCCATTCAACCACACCCTCCATTATCAGGCGTCGTTCTGTTCGGTTTTCCATTGCAAGGTATCGCATCCCCTGCTCTTTTTGCTCGAGGCTAGTATTGAATAAATCGATACTTGTGCCCTCGCGCATGTTTTTACCAAATCGGTCGATCAACCGGTCCCATGCGTACGAAACTTCATCAGCTATCACGCGCCGGCGAAAACGCTCATCGAAATACAAGCTCTGAAAATCGTCTTCATCATATGCTATGTAGCTGGTGTCATTAGCATTGCTATATATTTTTGATAGTGAATGTCGATCATACTCGTTAACAGACTTCATGTACTCTGCTAAGATGCCCTCCTCACCTTTGACATAAACAGACTGCGCACTCAGAAATAGCTTCTGACGCTCACGCAAATAATTTATGATGTCTTCCGGCGTATCAATAAATCGACAAATAAGCTCAAAAATCGATTCGCAAAATATATGAAACAACTCGCCGTCGACGATTTGATTAACAAAAAAAGGTGACTGATATCCATCCGGTCCAGCGTAGAGTGAAAATGATCCTGTATCACCACCAAAGTGGTTAATGCACGCTACATTCGAATTTCTGACCAATAATATCTTAAAAATTTCAGCATCAGCTGGCACATTTGGAACACTGTACTCTAAACGCCTATCCGTGAAAACTTCGTTTGGATTTGCTTTTAGCCATCGCTCAGCACCGCGTGCCTGTGAAGCAGATTTAATGATGGATGTTTTATGCCATCGCGCCCATCGAACTTCATCTGATCCAGATTGCGGATATTTTATATCTTTCTCCGAAATAACCAGCACAACATTGCCATAAACGATAAGCAAATCGCAAAGTTCAACCGGCTTTTCCTTAGTTCCGCTGGTTTTCGGACGGAATGGTGAAGTATGCGTCCAAAGGTCCAAAAACACGCGCTTTGCTAAACGTTCCAGATGGGCCTCGCCCTCTGTGTTTGGTTTTCCATAGGGAAGCATTGGTGCGTGTCTTTCACAAATACGAAGTTAGCTCAATTCTGCCAGCTTTCTAGCTTCCGCCCAACGAAAAACCCCGGTGCGTCACCGCACCGGGGCTCTTCGTCAGTCATTCACCTGAAAATCAGGCCGCCTTCTTCGGCGCGAAGCGGGCGTAGAAGGTTTCCTTCTTCGCCGCCATGTCGCGCAGGAGCTGGGGCACTTCGAACGGCTTGCCGTACTTTTTGGCCAGCTCGTCGGCACGTGCCACGAACTTGTCCGTGCCAACCGTGTCGATGAAGGAGATCACGCCGCCGGTATAGGGCGCAAAGCCCCAGCCCAGGATCGAGCCGACATCGGCCTCGCGCGGGTCTTCAACAATGCCTTCGGCCATGGTGCGGGCCGCCTCGATGGCTTGTGCATAGAGGATACGGTCCTTGATCTCGCCCACGCTCGGCTGGTCGTCTGCGGGGAGCAGCTTGCCGTTCGGGGCAAACTGGCCAAGCTCGTCCCACAGGCGCTTGCCGCCTTCCTCGTAGACGTAGAAGCCCTTGCCATTCTTGCGGCCATAGCGGCCAAGCTCGTACATCTTCTCGATCACCTCGGCATTCGGCGTCTGTTCGAAGGCATCGCCCAGATCCTTCTTGGTCTGCTGGAGCACCTTGTAGCCAAGATCGATGGCCACCTCGTCCTGCAGGGAGAGCGGGCCGACGGGCATGCCCGCCATCTTGGCCGCGTTCTCGATGAGGGCGGGTTTGACGCCTTCGGTCAGCAGCGAGGTGCCCTGCTCGATATAGCGCATCACGCAGCGATTGGCGTAGAAGCCGCGCGTATCGGCCACCACGATCGGCGTCTTCTTGATCTTGCTGACGAAATCGATGGCGCGGCTGACGGCATAATCGCCGGTGTGCTTGCCGACGATCAGCTCGACCAGATTCATTTTTTCTACCGGCGAGAAGAAGTGAATGCCGATGAAATGATCGGGACGCTCCGATGCCTTCGCAAGAGAGCTGATCGGAATGGTGGAGGTGTTAGAGCCAAACACGGCATCCTTGCCCAGATGCTCCTCGGCCTTCTTCGTGATCTCCGCCTTGAGATCGGAGTTTTCAAACACCGCCTCGACAACCAGATCGACGTCTTTGAGCAGGCTGTAATCGGTAGTCGCGGTGATCAGACGCTCCAGCTCATTGGCCTTGGCTTCGGAAATCTTGCCGCGTTTGACGCCCTTGGCGAAGAAGTCCGCAGCGTGCTGCTTGCCTTTGTCGGCGCTTTCCTGATCGCGGTCGATCAGCACCACTTCGATCCCGGCCTGCGCCGACACGGTGGCAACGCCCGCCCCCATGAAGCCAGCACCGATAACGCCGATCTTTTTGATCTCGCCCTTGTCCTGACCCTGCGGGCGGCGGCTGCCCTTGTCCAGCGACTGCTTGGACAGGAAGAGCGAGCGGATCATGTTGCGGCTTTCCGGACGCATCAGCAGCTTGGTGAAGTAGCGGCTCTCAATGCGCAAACCGGCATCGATCGGCACCTGCAGGCCCTCATAGACGCATGACAGGATATAGCGCTGGGCCGGATAATTCCCGTAGGTCTCTTTGAGCAGCATCGGGGATGCGCCCGCGAAAATCTGCATGCCCGCCGGGTGGTAGGGTCCGCCGCCGGGGATTTTGAACTTGTCCTGGTCCCAGGGCTGTTTGGCGCCATTGGGGTCCTTCTTGACCCATTCCTTGGCCTTGTCGACCAGCTCGGCAGCCGAGGCGATCTCGTGGACCACGCCCTGATCCTTCGCGGACTGGGCATCGAACTGCTTGCCCTGCAGCATGATCGGCGCAGCGTTCATCACGCCGATCAGGCGCGGCAGGCGCTGCGTACCGCCGCCGCCGGGCAGAACGCCGACCAGGCTTTCCGGCAGGCCGAGCTTGGCGCCGGTATCAAAGGCCATGATGCGGTAATGGCAGGCGAGCGTCACCTCGAACCCGCCGCCGAGCGCGAGCCCATTGATGGCAGCCGCAATCGGCTTGCCGCAGGTTTCCAGCTCGCGCAGCTGGGCGTTCAGACGGAACGCCGTGTCGAACAGCTTCTGCTTGGCTTCTTCTTCAGAGAGACCTTTCAGGTCCATCATGCCAGCGCCCAGCTCGGAGAGGTCCGCGCCTGCGCAGAAGGCTTTCTTGCCAGAGGTGATGACCGCGCCCTTGACCGCATTGTCCTTGGCGATCCGGTTCACAATCTCCCCGATTTCCGCCATCACGGCAGCAGAGAGCACGTTCATGGATACGCCGGGGCTGTCGAATGTGACGAGGGCAATGCCGTCATCGTCAAGATCGTATTTGAAGTGTGTGTAGCTCATTTTGTTTCTCCTGCGCCCTCGCCCTTCGAGACGCCACGTTGTGGCTCCTCAGGGTGAGGGCTTGGTTCTGTGCTGTTGTCCCTCATCCTGAGGAGGCGGTCAGGCCGTCTCGAAGGACGAGGGAGCGGTGTCGCGATCATCTAAGTTCAGGCTCGAGAGGATACGGCCCCATTACCCGGTTGGCGTGCGTCCAGACGATGTACACCACCCAGTTACGGCCATCTGCGGTGCAACGAACAAGGTATTCACCGCTACTACTGTAATGGCTTCGGAACTCGTACTGCCCGCAACCACGGATGTTGTTCTGCGCCAAGGTGGCGGTAATTCCGGTGTTGACGCGCTGGTTCCACGAACCTGGATAAGTTTCAGCTACTGAACGGTTTTGGGGCGGCTCAGCTTGCCCACAAGCGGCAAGTACGCCTGCCGCTAGCACACCGATTAGTATCCCTTTAGCCCGGAGCATCATCTGACCTAAACCCGCTCGATGATGGTGGCTGTGCCCATGCCGCCGCCGACACACAGGGTCGCCAGCGCCGTGCCCTTGCCGGTGCGCTCCAGCTCGTCCAGCAGGGTGCCCAGGATCATCGCGCCGGTCGCGCCCAGCGGGTGGCCGAGCGCAATCGCGCCGCCATTGACGTTCACCTTGTCGTGCGGGACGCCAAGGTCTTCCATGAAGCGCAGGACGACTGCCGCAAACGCCTCGTTCATCTCGTAAAGATCGATGTCTTCCGGGTTCATGCCGGCTTTCTTCAGCGCCTTGCGGGCGGAAGGCGCCGGGCCGGTCAGCATGATGGTCGGCTCAGAGCCGATGGAGGCCATGGAGCGGATGCGCGCGCGGGGTTTGAGACCCAGCTTCTCGCCCATCTCCTTGTTGCCGATCAGCACGGCCGCCGCACCGTCCACGATGCCCGACGAGTTGCCCGCATGGTGGACGAAGTTGATCTTCTCAACGTCGGGATAGCGCTGGATCGCGACGTTATCGAGGCCCACAAAGGCCGCGAGATCACGGAAGGCGGGCTTAAGGCTCGCCAGTGACTGCATGTCGGTTTCGGGGCGCATATATTCGTCATGGTCCAGCTGCGTCAGGCCGAGCTGGTTCTTCACCGGCACAACCGACTTCTTGAACCGGCCTTCATCCCACGCCTTCTTGGCGCGCTTCTGGCTCTCCACGGCATAGGCGTCCACGTCATCGCGCGAATAGCCATATTTGGAGGCAATCAGGTCCGCCGAGATGCCCTGCGGCACGAAGTAATGGTCAAAGGCCATTTCCGGATCGACGACCATCGCCCCGCCATCAGAGCCCATGGGAACACGGCTCATGGCTTCCACACCGCCGCCAATGGCCATGTCGGCCTCGCCGGACATGACTTTCGCTGCCGCCAGGTTCACCGCCTCAAGACCCGACGCGCAGAAACGGTTCACCTGCGCACCGGCCACGTTCTCGGCATAACGCGCGTTGAGCACAGCGGCGCGGGCAATGTCCGCGCCCTGCTCGCCCACCGGCGAGACGCAGCCCAGGATCACGTCGTCGACGAGGCTGGTGTCGAGATTATTGCGCTCGCGAATGGCCTGAAGCTGCTGGGTGGCCAGTTGCAGAGCGGTGATCTCGTGCAGTGTGCCGTTCTTCTTGCCCTTGCCCCGCGGTGTGCGGGTGGCGTCATAGATATAGGCGTCGGTCATGGGAAACTCCCTGTTGGCGGTTTCTTATTCGCAGCGGTATCGGACCCAGTCGTAATGACCGTCCTCCACCGTGATCTCGTCCGGGCCGGTGGCCCTTATGGTCAGTGTCCTGTCAGGTTCGCTCTGGCCTTCGGCGGTGCAGGAGACGCGGGCAAAGCTCATCTCGCCCTCCCGGCCCAGCTCCAGCACGTCGCAGGCAAGTTCGTAGAGGCCCCAGCGCTCCGCAGTCAGCGTGAACATGCCTTCCGGCCCACACGCCCTGCTCATGCCCCAGCGGCCTGCGAAATTCGCGTTGAAATGGCCCAGCGCACCAATGGCGTCCGCGCTGTCAGGAACAGGGTCCGTGCCGGATTGCTCTGCCTCATCGTCAACGGTCATGCCGTCAACAGGGTCGGAGCGCAGATCCTCTTCCGGCGGGCGGTCAGGCGGCTCGCACGCGGCAAGAATGAAGGCAGCGGCAATGGCGGTGAAAAACATATTGCGGGTCATCGGGTGTCTCCGTTTTCGGCCCCCTTCACCACAACTTCGAAATTCACCGAGTTGGCGATGTAGCAGCGCTCATGGGCCTCGTGATGAAGCCGGGCGATGTCATCAGCGCCCGGGCGCTTGTCACCTGAAAAGGATATCTCGGGCCGAAGTTCCACAAATATCATGCCCATGCGCCCGTCTGGCCGCTTGCCGAGCGCGCCAATCGCCTTGTCCTCATAGCGGTCAACGGTGAAACCGGCCTTGGCTGCAAGGGCGAGAAAGAACAGCATGTGGCAACTGGAAAGCGCCGCCACGAGGGCCTCTTCCGGGTCCACTGCCGCCGGGTCTGACATTGGCACGGGCACCGATGTCGGGGCAGACGAACCCGCCACCACCGCCCCGCCATCAAAGTGCCAGTCATGGCGCCTTGAATAGCGGTTGGACGCGAAATCCTGACCATCGCGCGTCCAGACAATCGTGGCGGTGTGTTCAGACATTCACGTCTCCCTCACGCCTTGCCCATCGGATTGGCGATGACGCGCGCCGAGGCTGTTGCCGTGGCCGCGAGTTGCCCGTTGGAATCAAACAGCTCGCCTGCCAGATAAGCGACGGTCTTCCCCATCTGGACGATCCGGGCCTTTACCCGTACCCGTCCGGGAAGCACAGGGCGCAGAAAGCTGACATTCAGATTGATCGTGGGTGCGTAGGACTTGCCATCGCTTGCCAGAACGATGGCTGGCCCCATCGTGTCGTCCAGCATGGCAGCCAGAAACCCGCCCTGGATCGTTCCAGCCGGGTTGAGGAAGTCCTCCCGGGCCTCGAAGCTCACCTCAATTGCGCCCTCCGCAGCATCTCCGCCTTCATAGCGCCAGCCCAGCAGTTTTGCTGCCGGCGGGGCGTGATTTTCAGAGAAGAAAGGGGGCGGCTTGCTCATCCCTACAGCGTCCGTGAAATCAGCAGCTTCATGATCTCGTTGGTGCCGCCATAGATGCGTTGCACGCGTGCATCGCGCCACATGCGGGCAATCGGGTACTCGTTCATGAAGCCGTAGCCGCCATGGAGCTGGACGCATTCGTCCACCAGTTCGCACTGGATGTCCGTGACCCAGTATTTCGCCATGGAGGCAGTGGAGGCATCCAGCTTGCCCTGAATGAGCAGGTCGGAGCAGTGCTGGACGAACACCTCGGCGATGGTCGCCTTGGTTTTCAGCTCGGCCAGCTTGAACTGGGTGTTCTGGAACTCGATGATCGATTTGCCGAACGCCTTGCGGTCCTTCACGTAGGCGATGGTCTCGGCGAGCGCGCGCTTCATCATGCCCACGCCCTGCACCGCGATCTGCAGGCGTTCCTGCGGCAGCTGCTCCATCAGATGGATGAAGCCCATACCCTCGCTCTCGCCCAGCAGCGCGTCGGCCGGCACCCACATATCCTCAAAGAAGAGCTCGGCGGTGTCCTGGGCTTTCAGGCCCACCTTGTCGAGATTACGCCCGCGCCGGAAGCCTTCCAGCCCGTCGGTCTCGATCATGAAGAGCGAGGTGCCCTTGGCACCTGCCTTGGGGTCGGTCTTGGCCACGACAATGATGAAATTGGCCGTGCCGCCATTGGTGATGAAGGTTTTCGCGCCATTGATGCGATAGCCATTGCCATCTTTTACAGCGGTGGTTTTCACGCCCTGCAGGTCAGAGCCTGCGCCCGGCTCGGTCATCGCAATCGCGCCGACATACTCACCCGAAATGAGCTTCGGGATCAGCTTTTCTTTTTGCTCTTTCGTGCCGTAATGCCAGACATAGGGACCGACGATGGAGTTGTGCAAAGACGCGCCCCAGCCATCAACGCCCAGCTCTGCCACCGCCATGTGGAAGGCATAGTCATGGCGCCAGTCGCCGCCCGCGCCGCCAAACTCTTCCGGCGCTGCCGGGCAGAGAAGCCCCGCCTCACCGGCCTTGTTCCAGATCTCGCGGTCGACGACGCCTTCCTTCTCCCAGCGGTCACCATGGGGCAGGCATTCCTTTTCCAGGAAACCACGAACGGCGTGGTCGAACATGTTGACGTCTTCCTGGTCGAGCCAGGCGGGCTTGGGATTGGCCAGAATGGCGGCGGCATTGGCGGACATGGAAGCGTCTCCTGTAGGCGTTTGGATCAGAATTGTTCGGCGGTCAGAGCCATCATCGTGTCGGCCCCGGCCTCCACCTTGGCCAGATGCGCGTCGGCATCGGGCAGCCAGCGCTGCAGGAAGTAATGCCCGGTCGCCAGCTTGGAGGCGTAGATGGGATCGTCAGAGCCTTCGGCGATCTTCTCCAGCGACACTTTCGCCATCCGGCCCCACATCCAGGCAAAGCAGGTCAGGCCAAAGAGGTGGAGATAATCGGTCGATGCCGCACCGGCATTGTCGAAATTCTCCAGCCCCTTCTCGACCAGCCAGTTGGTGGCTTTTTGCAGCTTGGCCTTGGTTGCGGCGAGACCGTCCAGGAAGGGCTCCAGCTCCTTATTGCCTTTATTGTCGGCCACGAAGGCGTCCATCTCGGCAAAGAAGGTGTTGATCGGGCGCATGCCGTTCATGGCGAGCTTGCGGCCCACCAGATCGAGCGCCTGCACGCCGTTCGTGCCTTCATAGATGAGGGTGATGCGTGCATCGCGCAGAAGCTGCTCAATGCCCCATTCGCGGGTGAAGCCCGACCCGCCATGGATCTGCAGGCCCTTTGAGACGCTGTCATAACCCTTGTCGGTCAGATACGCCTTCACGATGGGGGTGAGCAGCGCCATGTAGTCGCCGGACTTGGTGCGGGTTTCCTCATCCGCGCCCTTGTGTTCCAGATCGCCCTGCAGCGCGGTCCACAGCGTGAAGGCGCGGCCTGCCTCGACGAACACTTTCTGGTCCATCAGCATGCGGCGCACATCGGGGTGGACGATGATCGGATCAGCGGGGCCATCAGGGTTTTTCGGCCCCGTCAGCGAGCGGCCCTGAATGCGGTCTTTGGCAAAGGCCAGCGAGTACTGGTAGGCGGTTTCGGCGAGCGCGAGACCCTGCAGGCCGACGCCCAGGCGCGCCTCGTTCATCATCACGAACATGATGCGCAGACCCTTATTCTCTTCGCCGACGAGCCAGCCTGTCGCGTCATCATAATTCATCACGCAGGTGGCGTTGCCGTGAATGCCCATCTTCTCTTCCAGCCCGCCGCACTTGACCGTGTTGCGCTTGCCCGGGTTGCCGTTCTCGTCGGGGATGAATTTGGGCACCACGAAGAGCGAGATGCCCTTCACGCCAGCGGGCGCGCCCTCAACGCGGGCGAGCACGAGGTGGATGATGTTCTTGCTCATCGGATGCTCACCGGCCGAGATCCAGATCTTCTGGCCCGTGATGCGATAGCTGCCATCGCCATTGGGAATGGCGCGGGTGCGCAGCATGCCAAGGTCGGTACCGCAATGCGGCTCGGTCAGGTTCATCGTGCCTGACCATTCGCCGGAGATCATTTTCGGCAGGTAGAGCTGCTTCTGTTCATCCGAGCCGCCCACATAGAGCGCCTGCGCGGCACCGCCGGTCAGACCCGGATACATGCCGAACGCCATATTGGTGGCCGTCACCATCTCGTTGAAGGCCAGGTTCAGATAGTGCGGCAGGCCCTGCCCGCCATATTCGGGGTCGGCTGACAGCGCCGTCCAGCCGCCCTCGGTCAGCTGGTCATAGGCTTCCTTGAAGCCTTTGGGGACCACCACCTCGCCATCGGGCTGAAGCTGACAGCCCTCATGATCGCCCACCTTGTTGAGCGGGTAGAGCACGTTCTCGCAGAACTTGCCGCCTTCTTCGAGAATGGCATCGACAATATCGGCGCTGGCATCGGAAAAGCCCGCCAGATTGCCGTATTGCTGCACATTCAGCACATCGTTGAGGACGAAGCGCTGGTCACGGATAGGGGCGCGGTAGCTGGGCATGAGGGGTGTCTCCGGGTCGTAAATTGAAAATCATTCAGTCAGCATGATGCAGGCGGGCTAGTCCGGCGGTCCCACCGACCACTGAACCAGGCGGGCGGCGGCCAGCGCCTCGAAGGCGCGCGCGCGGCGTTTGATGTCTTCGGGCGGCTCGCGGTCATTGAGGCGCTCTTCCATCCACACGCAGCCTGCTTCCAGCTCGCCTATCGCGTCATCTATGTCGTCGCGCTGGCGTTTCAGGTCTTCGATACGCGCGCGGAAACGCTCAATGGAGTTTTCCAGATGACCGCGGCTGGCGTGCTCTGTCGCCTCAAGATCAAGCATTTCCTTGATCTCGGCCAGCGAAAACCCGACGCGCTTGCCGCGCAGGATGAGGATGAGGCGCGCCCGGTCCGCCGCCGTGTAGAGCCGGGTGGCCCCTTTGCGCTGCGGCGTGATGAGGCCCTGCTGCTCGTAAAACCGCAAGGCACGCGGCGTCACGCCGAACGAGGCGGCGAGATCACGTATCGAATAGAGTGTCTCGGACGGGGGTGTGGCCTTCATGCGCGCACTTTCGATCAAGTTGACGTTCACGTCAACGTCAATTCGAGTTAACGCGCGACATCCTGCATGCCGCCTTGACCGCGCCCCAATGGCGCGCTTGGCTCTGGCTCGAGACTGCACCGAGGGAATGATACGCCATGCCTGTCAGCACCATACTACTCGCCCTGTCACTGGCGGCAACGCCGCCTGCCGGGCCGTCGCGGCTTGATCCGACCGACATCGAGGCGCTGGAGGCCCTGCTGCGCGCGATGGATGCCGCCGAGGAGGAACAGGAGGCGGCCAGTGATCAGGACGCTGCCGATGAGGCTCTTCCTGTCAGTGATGAGCTCGATGACAGCGCCGCGCCCGCAGACGATATCGGGCAGGAAGACGCAGCCGGAGACGACGGGGCCATTGACGAAGAAGCCCGCGACGAAGACATCGCAGACGAGGAGGCCGCTGAAAGCCCGGAACTGCCGGATGCTCCCGATGCCGATCTGGCTGATGAAGCAGGTGATGAAGCAGGCGAAAGCCCGGCCAGTGACGTGCCAGCGCCGGATGCTGAACTGGCAGCCGATGAGGGTGAGGCGGCGCAGCCCGCCTCACCCGAAGCCAGCGCCATGCCTGCGCTGCGCCGGATGACGCCCCATATCGGCATGGATCAGTATGAAGCGGTGCGCGGCGCGGCTCTGGGCGATGGTGTCGCGCTAAGCTGGCGCATCAATGTCGGGCCGCTGGAAAGCTCCGGCGCGCCAGATGCCGACACGCCGCTGGCCAATGGCGCAGGGCTGCGATCGCGCACTTTCATCGCCGGAAACAGCGGGGCGGGGGAGCGCTCGGACAGCGGGACGTGGCTTTATGACTTCGAGGCCAACCGCATCCTGACGCTCAATGGCGCCGGCAGCAGCTATAGCAACACATCGATTTACGCCGCCGTCCGGCGCAATGTGGACATCTACGCCGCCCTGTCGCAAGGCGGGCAGGCCGAAGAGATCGCGTTCGGGCCGCAGACAAGCTTTCACCGGTTCTGGCTGGAGGCCGCCATGAGCGTGGCCGCTGCCCCGGCGGATCTCACGCAAACCACGCGGCCAGCCGAGGCGCATGATGGCGCACCCGCGGGCGGCACCGTCACCAGCTGGTACCGCGAAGAGGGCGGTTCGCCCGTGGCCAGCGCGTGGACCGGGTGCGAGGGCGTGGAGCTGAGCCCTGCCCGGCACCGCAATCTCATCACGGCCTTAGCCCACCGGGTGGCTGTTCATCCGGATATTCTGACGGCCTTGCGCGATGGCGGCGAGCCGTTGTGCGCGCTGTCCTTTGCCGTCATCAGCCCCGAAACCCCGCAAGGCCGGGTCGAGCACTGGCGGCTGGACGCGGCCGAGCCGGTGGCGTTTGCCGAGCTCGGCTTTGAAGATGCCAGCCTCGGTTTTGGCAATCAGGAACTGATAGATGCAGAGCTGCGCGATGCCATTGCCTCGGCGCTGAGCGGTGAGCTCGGCAACCCGCCCTCCCCGCCTGATTTCATGGTGGAGATTCAGGGCCTGCAGCGCGAAGACGATTTTGCCGGTGCCTTGCTGACACTCATGCAGGAAACCACCCATTTTGATCTGTGCCCGGCCGAGACAATCGGTTCAGAGCGCCTCGCGTGCGCCGGTGCCGAGAGGCTGGCCACGGCAGGCGTGGGCAATGCCGGGTTCGAGGCCATATCCGAAGCCACGCAGGCCGCCGGCGAAGGCGCGCACCGTCTCGCGGTGGAGCGCGTGCGGCCCTATCTGGACCGTGATGGTCACGCAGGCTCGGCTGCCCGCGCCATGGTGGCCCGCCAGCTGATCGAATGGGGCGAGGAAGGGCTGACCGAACACCCCGATCTCGATCCGGCCGGGCTGCTCACCGAGGCGCTGGCGATGGATCCGTTTGCCGCAAACCTCTACTGGCATCTGGCCACGCGCTATATGGCCGCCGGCGCGCCCGATGAAGCGTGGTTCTTGCTGGATGCAGGACGCGCCCTGCCCGGACGTGCGTCCACACCCACGCTCGACCAGGCAGACAGCCTGGAACGGCGGCTGCGATTGCTCGCTCCAGCCCTGTTCCCCGGCCATGCAGAACAGTGATCGCAATTTAAGGAAACTTTACGCGCCGTTAACCGCATCGCGGGCTCTTGTTAACTGTTAAGGACGGGGGTGGAACGCCCGTGTGCAACGGATAGCTGTGGAAACACCACATATTGCGGTCAGCGATCCGGTTTACACAATATTAACCGTTCCGCTACCTTCGCCCTATCGGGTCGGGAGCGCGTGAGTCGGATGACATCCGGGACACCATGGAGCGTTAAAGGCATCGACCCGCGTGCGCGGGCGATGGCCAAGACAGCTGCGCGCCGCGAGGGCATGACGCTCGGTGAGTGGCTGAACCGCGTCATCCTCGAAGACGGCCCCCTGTCCAGCGACTGGTCCGACCGGCTGAGCGCCTTTCCCGGCTTTACCGCATCGCCCGATGGTGATGGCGGCGGTGGCGGCGATGATCTCCATGAAATGATCGCGCGCCTGGGTGCCCGCATCGAGGCAGCAGAGTCGCGCGCGCAACTGGCCATTTCTGGCGTCGACCAGTCGGTGAACGGGCTGGCCCGGCGTCTGGAGCGCATCGAGGACGGGCTGGAGGACGAGGAAGAATCCACCCAGGCGGCCCTCACCCGCATGCGCGCCAGCCAGGACGAGCTGATGGACCGGCTGCGCAAGCTGGAGCGTAATGGCGGCAGCGGCGACACCGCGCCGGTGCGCGCGGTCGAGACGGCGCTGGGCAAGGTGGCCGCACGCCTTTACGAGACCGAGCGCGATTTCCGCGCCGAGATTGACGGTCTGCTGGACCGTGAGGACCGCCGCAAGGACGGTGCGGAAAAATCGATCCGCACGCTGGCCGAACGCATCGAGGAGGCCGAGCGGCGCACGCGCGCCGAAGAGCAGTCGCTGCGCGATCTGGTGGAGCAGCGCCACCGCGACATGACAAGCGCGCTTGAAGGCATGCATGACAGCTCGCGGACCATGCAGCGCCGCCTCGTCGCCGCCGAAAGCGCCACGCATCAGGCAGCTGATGCGCTGGCCAAATCCCATGAGCGTCTGGAAGCGCGCCTTGCCCAGCTGGAGCAGGGCAGCAGCTCTGCCATGACGCAGGAACAGTTCCAGCAGCGCTTTGACCGGCTGGCGACCGAGCTGGCCGAAGTGATCCGCGATACCCGCCGGGAGTTTGCCGGACAGCTTGATGCGCTGTCGCGCTCTGGCGGGCAGGGCGGACGGTTCGAGCAGGCCCTGCAGGCCACTGAAGCGCGCCTGTCGGCGGCTGAAACGCGTCAGGCTGATACGCTGGCGCGCATCAGCCAGGAAGTTTCCCGCCTCGCCCGCGCCATCGACCGGCGCTTCACCGACAATGAAAGCCGGATGGAAGCGCGTCTGCGCGAGGATGAGCAGCGCCGCCACCAGCTGCGCAATCAGGCCGATATCGAAGCGCGCCTTGACGATGTGCGCCGGGAAAGCAGTCATGCTGTCCGGCAGATCGGCGAACAGGTGGCAAAGCTTGGCGAAACGCTGGCCGAGCGCGTCAGCAATGCCGAGGAACGCTCTGCCAAGGCACTGGAGGCCGCTGGCGAACGCATGGCCCGCGTGGTGGAAACACTCGATGCCAATGGACGCGCACGTCCCGAGGACGATGTGCTTCAGGAGCGCATTGCCGCCTCGGAAGAACGTACCGCCCAGCGCATCGCCGAGGCGATGGAAGGCGTGCACGCCCGCCTCGACGCCGCGCGCAGCGAGACCGCCGACACGCTCTCGCCCGTTCAGCGCGCCATGACGGCGCTTGCCGAGCGGCTGGAAGCCATTGAGCAGAATGCGCTGCACGAACCGCCCCGGCGCAAAATGCCCGCCGCCGCGTTCGAAAAGCGCGCTGAAACAGCCAGTGAACCGGCGCCAGAGGCCGACAGCTTTGCCAGCCCGCTGCAACCGCCGCCCGGCCAGCGGGACGCGGCCCTGCAGGGCGAGTTCGCGATTAGTGGCGCGGACAGCTTTGTCGTTGCGGTGGAAGACCCGCTCACCAGCACGCAGCGCCAGGATTTCGACGAGCCGGCAGATAGCGGCGCGGATGACGATGTCTGGCAGGAAGCGCCGCAGCCCGCGCCGATGCCGGAACCCTCCCGGCGCACGCGCGTCTCGCAAGTGCTGGGCGCTACGGCGGACGCCGAATTCCTCTCGGCTGCGCGGCGCAAGGTCCGCATGGGCGGTTCTGATCCGGCACGCTTTGACTATGCTGCCGCTCAGGCTCCCAAGGCTGAAGGGTCACGCAGCCGCTGGCTGCTGGCGGGGGTGAGCCTTCTGGGCTTCCTCGCACTGGGCGCGGCGGCTGCCTTCGTGCTGACC
The DNA here is from genome assembly GCF_050485565.1 of Glycocaulis sp. Lineage (GTDB taxonomy): Bacteria > Pseudomonadota > Alphaproteobacteria > Caulobacterales > Maricaulaceae > Glycocaulis. The sequence goes on from NZ_JBJHBQ010000008.1 coordinate 68,105, forward strand.
GATGGCTTTAATCGCGGCACGCAGACGGCTCAGAGCGACATTTCTCCTGAAGCGCTGTCCAGCCTGTTTGCCGATGTGCGCACCGAACCGACCGCTCAGGCCGAACCGGCTCCGGCTGAACCTGCCAGCGCAGACGAGAGTGCATCCGCCAGCAGCGATGAGGCTGCGACCGCAGACGCGCTAGATACGCCAGTTGAAGTGAGCGCGGCTCCGGCGCGACCCGTTCAGACCCCCGCCCCTTCCACGCAGCAGGCAGAAGCTCCGGCAACGGCCCAGCCTGCCGCCAACACGCTTCCCGACACCCCGGTGACACTGGAGGCCGCCGCGACCGCTGGCGATCCGGTGGCACGCTACCAGCTGGCTCTCCAGCGGTTTGAGGCAGGTGATACGCAAGGCGGCGTCACCCTGATACGCCGGGCCGCCGAACAGGGTGTGCCAGATGCCCAGTTCCGCTATGGCCGCATGCTGGAGCGTGGTGAGGGCGTGACGGCCGACCCTGAATCTGCCCGCCAGTGGATCGTGCGCGCAGCCGAGAACGGCCATCTGCGCGCCATGTACGAGGCTGGCGTGGCGTATGTGAACCTCTCCCCCACACCGGCCAACCAGCAGGCTGCCGCGCGCTGGTTTGAGCAGGCCGCCCTGCACGGCATGGGCGACAGCCAGTTCAATCTCGGCCTGCTGTTTGAAGAGGGCTTTGGCGTGCCGCAAAGCGCCGCTGATGCCTATGCCTGGTTCCTGATTGCCGCAGCGGGCGGAGACAGCGCCGCCTCCGAGCGCGCCGCGGGTCTGCGCCGGGAACTGTCAGCCGAGGAGCGTGCTGCTGCAGAGGATGCCGCGCGCAATTTCGCGCCGCGCACGCTGGACCCTCAGGCGCAGGGACGCTACCCCGCACAAGCCTGGGAACAGGGTACCAGCCCGCGGCTGATTGCACGGGCGCAGGAATTACTGCTTGCGATGGGTTATGATACCGGTCCGGCTGACGGGGCCTATGGCCCGCGAACCCGAGAGGCAGTGGTGGCATACCAACGCGCACAAGGACTGGAAGCGAGCGGAGCGATCGATACCGCTCTGGTCTCCCGGCTCGAGCGCGGCCCGTCCCGGTAGGGCGGAGCGATGGACATCTACCTTCCCATCGCGGAAGTCTCGGTAAATATCTTTCTGATACTCGGCCTTGGCCTGGCGGTCGGCTTCCTGTCGGGCATGTTCGGAGTTGGCGGCGGCTTCCTGATGACGCCGATCCTGATCTTTATCGGCATTCCGCCTCCGGTCGCGGTGGCAACCCAGACCAACCAGATCGTCGCCTCGTCCGCCTCCGGTGCCCTTGCCCATTTCCGGCGCAAGAGCCTTGATCTGAAGATGGGCCTTTACCTGCTTGCCGGTGGCATTGCGGGGTCGATCGGCGGGGTGCAGCTATTCTCCTTCCTGCAGGCTACCGGCCAGATCAATCTGGTGATCTCGCTGTGTTATGTGGGCTTTCTGGGCATTATTGGCGCGCTGATGCTGGTGGAGAGCGCGGGCGCACTGTGGCGGCGCTACCGGCAGGGCAAGGCGGGCATCACGCCTCGGCCAAGGCGGCGCAGGCGCGGGCTGATCGATGCTTTGCCCTTCAAGGTCCGCTTTCCCGTCTCCGGCCTTTATATCAGCCTGATCCCGGTCATCGGCATTGGCGCGCTGGTGGGCCTGCTGGCAGCCCTGATGGGCGTTGGGGGCGGCTTCGTCATGGTGCCGGCCATGATCTACATCCTTCGCATGCCGACATCGGTCGTGATCGGCACCTCCCTATTCCAGATCCTGTTCGTTACCGCGCTGACCACCTTCCTGCAGGCGGCGCAGAACCAGACGGTCGATCTGGTGCTGGCGGCCCTGCTTATCATTGGCGGGGTTATCGGCGCACAGTTCGGTGCGCGCGCCGGCCAGCGCATCCGGGCCGAGGAGCTGCGCGCGGCGCTGGCCCTGATGGTGCTGGCGGTCTGCCTCAAACTCGCCTTCGATCTGGTCTCTGATCCCGCTGACATGTTCGAGCTGATGGAGACCGCTGGAAGGAGCGCACCATGATCCGCGCCCTGCTGGCCCTGCTGGTGTTTTCCGGAGCGGCACACGCCGCGCCCGAAGACGAAATCCAGCCTGTCGGCATTGTCGCCGCCCTGACGCAGGAAGTGGTGGAGATACGCTCCAACTTCACCGGCGCGGATTTTCTGGTCTATGGCGCGGTGACGGGTCTGGCCGAGGGCGACGATATCGTCGTCGTCGTGCGCGGGCCGCAGGAGGATTTGCGCGTGATGCGCAAGATCCGCACGCTGGGCATCTGGATCAACCGCGCGCCGATCGCGTTTGAAGACATCTATGGCTATTACGCGGTCGCCTCCACACGGTCTTTAAGCCAGTTTGCCACCTTCTCCTCACTGCGCCGCGAAGGCATCGGCATGGAGCATCTGCGCCTGTCAGCGCCTGCCCATGTGCGCGAGGAGACCCGCTTTGGCGTGGGCGGCGTGGTCGTTACCGAGCTGGGCGCGGAGATTGTCGATTACCGCCGGGCCATCGTGCGCAACCGCGCGCGCGAAGGCCTGTATGTGGAATCGCCCGGCGGGGTGGAAATACTCGATGGCGGGCTGTTCCGGGCTGGCGTGCGCCTGCCGCCTGTCACGCCGGTGGGCGAGTACGCGCTCGACATCTATCTGTTCCGCGACGGCGTACCCATCGCCAGCCGCCGCACCAGCCTGCAGGTGCGCAAGGCGGGGTTTGAGCAGGCCATTTATGATTTTGCGCATCAGCACGCGCCGCTCTATGGCATGATTGCCGTCATCATCGCGCTCATCGCAGGATGGAGCGCGGCTGAAGTTTTCCGCCGCAGATAGGAATACCGACCATGCTCAGACAACTCAGCGAAGCGCCCGGCACACCGCTCCTTCTGGGCTTTGCCGGTCTTGTCCCCTTCTTTGCCGGCGCGTTCGGCATTGCGCTGGGCGGGCAGGCCGGGCTGCAGGCCGCGAACTTCCTGCCGATCTATGCCGCGGTCGTGCTGTCCTTCCTGGCGGGCGGACGCTGGACCACCGAGATCGTGCTGCGCGCCGATGCGCCGCGCACAGGTGTGTTGATGCTGGCTGTGCTGCTCTCGCTGTCGGGCTGGTTTGCGGTGCTTTTGCAGGTCTGGAACCGGCCTGATCTGCCCTTTGATACCGAGCTGGCCGGATGGGGCATTCTGATTGCCGGTTTCGTCATCCAGTATCTGTGGGACCGGGGGGCGGTGCGCGGCGGCACGCTGCCGCGCTGGTATCTGCCCTTGCGGCTGGTGCTGACACTGGGCGCCGTCATCGGCCTTGGCGCGGCACTGGCAATACGGGCGATGTAGGGGCCTGCCGAGTGTCATCACCCGCTTTATGCGGGTGACCCATGCCTCTTTAGTTTCCGCAACGCAGTCGCGCTTTTCAGGCCGCTAAGCGGCCAAAAAGCCCTCGTCCTTCGAGACGGCTTCTGACGAAGCCCCTCAGGATGAGGGCTTTAGGTCATGCTTTTCCCCTCATGCTGAGGGCGAGCGAAGCGAGTGTCTCGAAGCACGAGGGAAAAGCCACCTCTCAGGCATGGGTGGCCCGGACAAACCAGGCCATGACAGGGCTTTACCCCTCAGTCCCCCAGCACGCTTTTACCCGGCACGCGGTAGACCCGTTCCCGGCCGAGCATCCAGACATCGGGCGTGCGCTCAAAGTGCGCGGCAAAGGCGTCATCACGCACATTCAGACCGCCCGTATAGGCGCCAAAGGCTGGCAGGATGAGGCGCGTGCCATCACTGGCAAAGGCGCGCCGGCGCACCGAGCGGCCATTCCGGCGTACCTTGGCGCAGGGGTGGAGGTGGCCTGCCAATTCGCCCGGTGACGCACCTTCACGCGGCTCATGGCGCAGGGTGAGGCCGTCCAGCTCTATCTCCCCCGCCAGCTCTCCGCCATAGCGCGGCGAAGGCGCGGGATCGTGATTGCCGGCAATCCACACCCAGCGCTCCACGCAAGCGACGAGATCTTTCAGGAAGGCCTCGTCCTCGCCATGCATGCGAGTTTCGGCCGTCCCGTCGTGAAAACTGTCACCCAGCGCGATGACCGTGCGCGGCTGCAGGCGCACCATCGCGTCGGCGAGGCGGGCCAGCGTCGCGCGCGTATCGTAAGGCGGCAGCATCACGCCCTTGGCGGCGAAGGATGAACCCTTCTCAAAGTGCAAATCAGCGACGATGAGCGCCGCCGCGCTCTCCACGAACGCCACGCCCGACACATCGGCCAGCACCGGCACGCCGTTGACGTTTATATGCTGAACGATGGGAGGCGCGGCCTGTAGCATGGCTCCAGACAAGCGCGTTCCCTGTCCGTTCGTCAATCGGCCTCTTGCAGGGCCTGCACATCGCCTGCCCTTAGCGCATTGATATGGCGCGATATCTTTTCCACCGGCCAGTCCCACCAGCTGATCCGCAACAGCGCCGCTATGGTGGCGCCGTCAAAACGCTTCTTGCGCAGCTCCGCCGGGTTGCCTGCCACGATGGCGTAGTCGGGTACATCGCGGGTGACGACGCTGTGCGCGGCGATGATGGCACCATTGCCGATGCGCACGCCCGGCATGATGACGGCTCCGCGCCCTATCCAGACATCGTGGCCGACAATCGTGTCGCCCTTGTAACCGCTGTCGAGCGAGCTTTCCTCAAAGCCCTTCTCCCAGCCGCCACCGAATATCTGGAACGGATAGGTGGAGATGCCGTCCAGCGCATGGTTCGCGCCATTCATGATGAAGGTTACACCGGTGGCAATCGCGCAGAAGCGCCCAATGATCAGCCGGTCGCCGGTGAAGTCGTAATGATAGAGAACGTTGCGGTTCTCGAACTCTTCGGGCGCATCGGGATCGTCGTAATAGGTGTATTCGCCGACCTCGATATTGGGCCGGGTGATGACGGGTTTGAGAAAGCAGACGCGGTCAAAGCCCGCCATCGGGTGCGGGTTCATGGGGTCAGGACCATGCATGGGGTAGTCACCTTTCACGCCCGCACGCCAGATGGCGGGGCGTTCTCATATTGCCGTTGAGGGCGAAGAGGGCGCGGGGCGCGCCTTGAAAGATGCTAGTTCATAATGTGCGGCATTTGCTGCAAACACGCGTCCAGCGTCAAGCTCTTATCGCCTCCTCGATCAGATCTTCGGACGCGGCTTCGAGGATGGCCTCATGGGCCTCGCCATAGACCGGCTCGCGCCCAATCTCCAGCATGACCGGAACGGCCAGCGGCGAGATGCGCTCCAGCGCGACGGCATCGATCCGGCCTTCAATGGCAGCGAGGCGGTCCGACAGGCGGCGAATGTCCAGAAGGCCGGTGGCCGCATCCGCCCAGGCCGCCTGCAGCAGGATATGGTCCGGCTCATGCTCGCGCAGCACGTTGTAGATGAGGTCTGAGGAGAAGCTGACCTGCCGGCCGGTCTTCTCCAGCCCCGGATGACGGCGCTCGATCAGGCCGGAGATCAGCGCGCAATGGCGGAAAGTGCGCTGCATCAGCACGCTTTCATTGAGCCAGGCATCGAGATCATCGCCCATCAGGTCGGGCGAGAACAGCGCGGCAAAATCGACCTGCCCCATATCCTCCAGCGCCCAGACCGACAGCGCATACTCGTTGGCGACATAGCCCAGCGGTTTCAGCCCCAGCCGCTCCAGCCGCCGGGTCAGCAAGACGCCCAGCGTCGCATGCGCCAGCCGCCCCTCGAACGGATAGCAGACCAGATAATGCTTGCCCGCACGCGGGAAGGTTTCCACCAGCAGCCGGTCAGCCTGTGGCAGGCGCGAACGAAGCTGCTGCATCTCCAGCCATTCGCGCACCTGATCTGGCAGTTTTGACCATTGGTCCGGCTCGCTGACCAGCTTGCGCACCCGCGCGGCGAGATAAGTGGAAAGCGGGAATTTCCCGCCCTGCCAGGAGGGCACTTTGGGGTCCTCGCCGCTCGCCCGGCTGACGAAAAGGTCGGTCTGGCTGGTGCCTTCAAAGCGCAGCACCTGCCCGGCGAAGAGAAAGGTGTCGCCGGGGCTGAGCTGGTCCGCGAACCACTCCTCCAGCTGGCCCAAACGAGGCCCGGCGGCGCGAAGGCTTTTTGCACCGCTGCGCGCGCTGACCACGCGCACATCCAGCATCGGGCTTTCCACAATGGTGCCGATATTGAGCCGGTGACGCTGCGCCACACTGCGATTGCGCGCGCGCCAGAGGCCATCGCGCCCCTTCACGATGCGGCAGAAGCGGTCATACGTGCCGAGCGCGTAGCCGCCGGTCGCGACAAACTCCAGCACCCGGTCGAATGTCTCTCGCGGCAGGCCGGTATAGGGCGCAGCGCGGCAGATTTCGGCATAAAGCGCGTCTGCCTCGAACGGATCACCGCAGGCCCGGCCCATCACGTGCTGGGCCAGCACATCGAGCGCGCCGCTTTTGAGCGGCTCACCGTCCAGCGCATGTTCGGCCACGGCGTCGCGCGCCGACAGGCATTCAAGATGCTCAAACCGGTTGGTGGGCACCAGCACGGCACGCGACACCTCATCAAGCCGGTGATTGGCCCGGCCCAGACGCTGGATCAGGCGCGAGGTGCCTTTGGGTGCGCCAAGCTGGATCACAAGATCCACATCGCCCCAGTCAATCCCCAGATCGAGGGTGGAGGTACACACCACCGCGCGCAATTTTCCCGCCGCCATCGCCCCTTCCACCTTGCGGCGCTGCTCGACGCTGAGCGAGCCGTGATGGAGCGCGATGGCGAGATTATCCTCATTGATGCGCCAGAGCTGCTGGAAGGCGAACTCGGCCTGAGAGCGCGTGTTCACAAAGACCAGCGCCGTGCGCGCGGTCTTGAGCAGCTCATACACGCCCTCCATCGCATGATGGCCCATATGCCCGGCCCAGGGGATGCGCGCATCGGGGGTGAGGATGGAGACCTCTGCCTCCGCTCCTGCAGCGCCGCGCACGATGCGGGTGGCGAGCTCCGGGCTTGCCGGATCACGCGACAGCCAGCGTGCATGGCCCTCCACATCCTTCACGGTGGCGGAGAGGCCGATGCGGCGCGCAGCGGGCGCATAATGGCTGATCGCGGTGAGGCCCAGGGCCAGCAAATCGCCGCGCTTTTGCGGGGCGAGTGCATGGACTTCATCCACGATCACGGCCTTGAGGTCGGCAAAGAAGGCGGCGCCGTTTTCCTGCGCCACGAAGAGCGCCAGCTGTTCGGGCGTGGTCAGCAATATGTCGGGCGGGGCGGCGCGTTGGCGGGCGCGTTTGGATTGCGGCGTATCGCCGGTGCGCGTCGCGATGCGAAGTTTGAGCCCCATCTCGTCTACCGGCACCATCAGATTGCGCGCGACATCTTGGGACAAGGCTTTGAGCGGCGAGATGTAGAGCGTGTGCAGGGCGTGGGGCCGCTCCTTGCCCGCGCCCTCTACCATCTCCGCCAGCTCGATCAGCGAGGGCAGGAAGCCGCCAAGCGTCTTGCCGCCACCTGTTGGTGCGGTCAGCAGCACGTCCTCGCCTGCCCTTGCCGCCTCCAGCATGGCCAGCTGATGCGCGCGCGGCTGCCAGCCCCGGCTGTCAAACCAGCGGGCAAAAAGCGGCGGCAGTAAAGGTAGGCCGGTGGCGGTATCCATCAGCTCCACACATAGGGCCAAATGCCCCCAGCGGTCGACAATTTCGCCCTGCCCGCCTAGGTTTCGGCCCAAACATTCATCATGCAGGAGCGCATCACATGAAGCGTGCAACTCTTCTTTCGCTGGCCAGCATTCTGGTTCTGGCCGCGTGCGGCGATCAGGTTGCCACAGGAGACGGTGACGCCCGCGAGGTGGTCGTTGGCGCGGCGCATACACAGGACCGCCTCAATTATCCGACCACCCGCACCATGGAGCAGATCGATATCTACCAGTCGGCGGCCCATGGCGAGGTGGAAGTGGCCGACCCCTATCGCTGGCTGGAAGAGGATGTGCGCGTAAGCCCGGAGGTTGCCGCCTGGGTCACGGCGCAGAACGCGGTGACCAACCGCTATCTGGAAAACCTGCCCGGACGCCCGGTGATTGCCGCGCGCCTGCGCGAGCTGTGGAATTATGAGCGCATCTCGGTCCCGGCTGCACGCGAAGGGCGCTATTTCTACGCCTATAATGACGGGCTGCAGGATCAGTCGGTCTACATGGTGCGTGACGGGCTGGACGGAGAGGCGCGCGTCCTCATCAACCCGAACGAGCTTTCAGACGACGGCACGGTGGCGCTGGCCGGCACCTGGCCGAGCCCGGATGGCCGCCACGTCGCCTACATGCTGCAGGATGGCGGATCAGACTGGCGCATCGCGCAGGTGATCGATGTGGAAACCGGCGAGGCACTCGAAGACCGGATTGAGTGGATCAAGTTTTCAAACCTGTCCTGGGCCAAGGATGGTTCGGGCTTCTTCTACTCACGCTATCCCCAGCCGGAAGCCGGTGAGGAGTTCACCTCGCTGAACATGGATCAGGCGATCTATTTCCACGCGCTGGGCACCGGCCAGAGCGAAGACCGCCAGATCATGGCCGACCCGGAAAACCCGGAAGTCAGCTGGCGCGCCGGCGTCAGCGATGATGGCGATTATCTGTTCATCTATTCCTCTGCCGGAACGGACGGCAATGCCATCCACATCCTCGACCTGACGCGTGATGACGCCGAGCCGGTGGCGATCTTTGAAGGGTTTGACAATAACCACTCGCCCGTCGGCAATGATGGCGAGACCTTCTTCTTCATGACCGATCTTGATGCGCCCAACCAGCGCATCGTGGCGGTTGATCTCTCCGATCCCTCCACCCTCACCGATATCATCCCGGCAGGCGATTTCCCGATCTCTGCGGCCAGCCATGTTGGCGGGCATCTGATCGTGCGCACGTTTGAGGATGTGCGCTCTGTCGTGCGCGTCCACACGCTGGAAGGCGAGGAAGTCCGCGAGGTGGAACTGCCCGGTCTTGGCGTCGCCAGCGGCTTTGATGGCCGCCCGGACAGCCCGGAGACCTTCTACAGCTTCACCAGCTTCAACCGGCCCGGCACGGTCTACCGCTATGATGTGGAGACGGGCGAGAGCACGCTCTTCCACGAAGCGCCCCTCACCTTTGATCCCGATGACTATGAAGTCAGCCAGGTATTCTATGAGAGCACGGGCGGGGTACAGGTGCCGATGTATATCGTCCACCACCGCGATGTGACGCCCAACGGCCAGCAACCCACGCTTCTGTTCGGTTATGGCGGCTTCAACATCCCGATGACGCCCGCCTTTGATGTGCGCCGTCTGCAATGGATGGAGATGGGCGGCGTGTTTGCGCTGGCCAATATCCGGGGCGGTTCGGAATATGGCCGCGACTGGCATGATGGCGGCCGCCTCGCCAACAAGCAGAATGTCTATGACGACTTCATCAATGCCGCCGAGCACCTGATCGAGCTGGGCTGGACCAGCCCGGCCAATATCGCCATCGAGGGCCGGTCCAATGGCGGGCTGCTGGTCGGCGCGGTCGCCAATCAGCGCCCCGATCTGTTTGCCGCCGCCCTGCCGGGCGTGGGCGTGATGGACATGCTGCGCTTCAACCAGTTCACCGCAGGGCGCTTCTGGGTGTCGGACTATGGCAGCCCGCAGGACCCGGAAATGTTCGACGTGCTCTACGCCTACTCGCCGCTGCACAACATTCCCGAAGGCGAGGGCTATCCGGCAACGCTGGTGACGACGGCCGATACCGATGACCGCGTGGTACCCAGCCACTCGTTCAAGTATATCGCCGCGCTGCAGGCCACCGATACCGGCAATGCGCCGACCCTCATCCGCATCGAGACGCGGGCCGGCCATGGCGCAGGCACGCCGGTCTCCATGCTGATCGAGGAGACGGCGGACAAGTGGGCCTTCATCGGCTTCCACACCGGGCTGGAGGTCCCCCAGGCGCAATAGAGCGTCTTTGCACGCCTGACTAAAAGAACCGGCAGGGCATCGCGCCTTGCCGGTTTTTTTCGTTGGTGAGACAATGGTGCCATGAAACGCGATGAGCTTCTGGCCCGCCTGCGGGAGTTGAAACCATGGTTTGAGGACCACGGCATCATCCGCGTGCGCGTTTTCGGCTCCCATGCCCGCGACGAGGCCGGCCCTGACAGCGATGTGGACCTGCTGGTGGAGTTTGCTCAAACACCCAGCCTGCTAGGCATGATCGGCCTTGAGCGCTCGCTCGGCGAGCAGCTCGGATGCACCGTCGATCTCGCCACCGAGCGTGGCCTGAAGCCGCGCGCGCGCGCCCACGTCGCGGCAGAGGCCGTTGATGCCTGAACGGGGCGATCACGACTGGCTCGCCGACATTCTCGACGAGGCAGCGCTGGCCCGTCAGCTCACCCAATCCATGGACTATGAAGCGTTCGCTGCGGATCCGTTCGCCCAGCGCGCGCTGCTGCATATGCTGCAAACCATCGGAGAAGCCGCAGGCAAGCTCTCGCCAGAGACGCTTTCGGCCGTGCCGGACCTGCCCTGGCCGGACATCCGGGGAATGCGGAACCGCATTGTCCACGGCTATTTCGGAATCGATATGGAGGCCGTCTGGCGGACCGCCAGCGAAGACCTTCCAGAACTGGAAACGGCTATCCGCTCAAGCGGGCTAGCCGGGAACCCCTGACTCTCTTGCCGCCACTGCCCGTCAGTGGGACAATGGCGCCATGAAACGCGATGAGCTTCTGGCCCGCCTGCGGGAGTTGAAACCATGGTTTGAGGACCATGGCATTATCCGCGTGCGCGTTTTCGGCTCCCACGCCCGCGACGAGGCCGGCCCGGACAGCGATGTCGATCTGCTGGTGGAGTTTGCGGAAGACGGTGCGCCGGACCTCTTCAGTTTCTCCGGCATTCGCCTTGAGCTGGAGAAGCGGCTGGGCCGCCCGGTCGACCTGATGACACCGCGCGCCCTGTCACCGCGTATCGCACACCGCATTCAGGACAGCCTGGTCGATGCCTGAGCAAGGCAAGGCGCGGGACTGGAAGGTCCTGGTTGCGGTCTCGCCCTAAACGCCCTGCTCAATCATGCGCTTATAGGCTTCGCGGGCGTGGGCGCGTTTGAGCCAGTCTTTGGTGGCTGGCGCATTGTCCAGCAGGCCGGACTTTTCCATGCCATCAAGCTGGAAACCCATCAGGCAGTCAGCCGCCGTGAACATGTCCCCGGCAAACCAGGTATGGCGCGACAGATGGCTCTCGATCGTGGCCGTTGCCTTGTCGCGCTCGCCCGTCATCCAGCCAGCCAGCAGCGAGTCCTGTAGCCCCGTGGCGCGGGTGAACACCAGAATGAGGCCCGGCAGGAAGGGCGAGCCCTCTGCCGCATGCATCCATTCGAGATAACGGGCAAATTCCGGGCGTCCGGGCTTGGGGTGCAGGCGGTGCTCGGTATCGAAGACCGCGAGAATGTACTGCGCAATCGCGCCCGTCTCCGCGATGACCTGCCCTTCATGCTCCAGCAGAGGCGCCTTGCCCATCGGGTGAACTTTGAGGAGTTCGGGCGGGGCAAGGCGGGTCTGCGTATCGCGCTCATGGCGAACCAGCGTGTAGGGCAGGCCCAGCTCCTCCATCAGCCAGATAATGCGCTGCGAGCGCGAGGCGTTGAGGTGATGGAGAACCAGGCTCATCGGCGCACAATCCTGTTTCGGCATGGCGCCCCCGCAGCCTGGAAACGACTGCGGGGGGCTATGGCCTAGTTGGCGGTGGGAAGGGTGTAGGCCACATCTGCGCCCGGTCCGAGCGGCAGGCCGAGATACACCCAGGCAATCGTCATGATGATGCCGGTAATCATCAGCCAGACCGAGTAGGGCAGCATGGCGGCTGTCAGCGAACCGATGCCAAACTCAGGCACCCAGCGGCGCGCAAACACCAGCACCAGCGGGAAGTAGACCATGAGCGGGGTGATGATATTGGTGGCGCTGTCACCCACACGGTAGGCCGCCGTTGCCATTTCCGGGCTGATCCCCAGCAGCATCAGCATCGGCACCAGGATGGGCGCCATGAAGGCCCATTTCGCGCTGGCCGATCCGACGAAGAGATTGAGCACACCGGCAAACAGCACGATCAGGCCCAGCACGATAGGCAGAGGCAGGCCCGATTGCTGGATCGCGTTGGCACCATTGACCGCCGAGATGATCCCCAGATTGGAGAGATTGAACATCTCCACGAAGTAGGCCGCCGCGAAGGCCAGCACGAGATAATAGCCCATATCCTTCATGCCGCCGGCCATCATCTCCACCGTATCGCGATGGCTTTTGATCGTGCCTGCCGCCATGCCGTAGGCGACACCGGCAGCAAGGAACAGGACAAGGAAGCCCGCGACCAGCGACGAGAAGAACGGCACCAATTGCTGGGCCGGTGCCAGGGCGGGATCGGGATTGAGCAGAGGCGGATTGCCGCCCCAGACCGAAAGCGCGCCAAAGCTGATCGCCTCGACAAGATCCACGGTCAGGAAGACCCAGATGAAGGCCACGGCCAGAACGGCCAGACCCGCATGGGCAAGGCCCTTCTTCTGGCCGGGGGTGAGCGGCGCATCCGCGTCGTCGTCAGCAGAATCGCTGCCCGCAACCGCGCCGCCCGTCCACTTACCCAGGCGTTTTTCAATGATCGCGTCGGTCACAAACCAGATGACGGGCAGGTAGATGAGCGTCATGGCGGCGATGAAGTACCAGTTGCCCGCGATATTCATTACCCAGTCCGCGACAAGGGTGCCCACGGCTGCCTCGGTAATACCGAACAGCAGGGCATCAAGCTGGCCGGGGAATAAATTGGCCGAAAAGCCGCCTGACACGCCGGCAAAGGCGGCCGCGATACCCGCGATCGGGTGGCGTCCGGCGGCAGCATAGATCACCGCAGCCAGAGGGATCAGCACCACATAGGCCGCGTCCGCGGCGAGATTGGCCAGCATGGCAACCAGCGCGACAGCTGGCGTCAGCAGGAAGCGCGGCGCATTGCGCACGGCTGCGCGCATGGCGGTGCCAAACAGGCCCGCGCGCTCGGCAACACCGGCGCCCAGCATCACCACCAGCACATAGCCGAGCGGATGGAAGGAGGTGAAAATGGTCGGCATGCGCACCAGCAAGTGCTCAATCAGTTCGGAGCGGAACAGCATGCGGGCCGGTTCGATAACCGGCGAGCCATCCGCCGCGACCCGGACCGGATGCTCGACCGACACGCCCAGCAGATCGGTGATGACCGAGATCACAACCAGTATGCCAATCAGATAGGCAAAGATGATGACCGGATCAGGCAGCTTGTTGCCGGTTTTCTCGATCCAGCCGAGAATACCTTTCTGGTGCTCCTCCACTGCGGGCGCGTCGACCTTTGCCATATTGCAATTCCCCCCTGGCGCGCGGATCGTCCCGAAGCGGGCGGCCCGGCCATTTTTTTCCATACAGAGCAGATCATGCCGCTCTCGAAGGCCCAAGGTTAAGCATTCGCGAGGCTTTTAGGGAACCCCGCTTTTTCCGTTCAGGGAAGGGTTCAGGCAGCATGGCGCGGCCAGAGGCGGCCCGCTCAAACCGGCAATTCGACCTTCCCGCCATTCCGTGCTAGAGGCCCGGCACGTTCTGAAATCATTGGGAAAAGGACATCCGCTCATGGAATTTGGCGGCGAGATAGACGGTCAGATCAACACCATACTGGAATACCTCGCGACGCTGGGCGTTGCCGTCCTCTCCAACATCGCGCTGGCCGCCCTCATTCTGATCGTCGGCCTTTACATGGCCGGCTTCATCTCGCGCCGGGTTCGCAAATGGGCGGTGGACCACCCCAAGATCGATACCACACTCGCCCTCTTCTTCGCCTCAATCGTACGTTATCTGATCATCGCGGTCGTCATCATTGCCGTGCTGACGCGCTTCGGGGTGGAGACCACTTCTCTGGTGGCTGCGCTCGGCGCGATGACGCTCGCTGTCGGTCTGGCCCTTCAGGGTACGCTTTCCAACGTCGCTGCCGGCGTGATGATCGTCTTCTTCCGGCCCTACAAGATCGGCGATTTCGTGGATATTGGCGGCGCGGCAGGCACGGTGCGCGACATCACCCTGTTCTACACCGAGCTCAACACCCCAGATAACCGCCAGGTGATTGTTCCCAATGCCCAGTCCTGGGGCCGGGTCATCATCAATTTCTCCGGCTACTCGACGCGCCGCGTCGATTTCACCTTCAGCGCATCCTATGACAGCGATATCGAAAAGGTGCGCAGCACGATCCGGCGTGTGCTGGAAGATGATGAGCGCGTGCTGGCGATGCCGGAGGTCGTGGTGGAAGTGGCCGCCCACGGGGCGTCCTCGATCGACTACACCGCCAGGGCATGGGTCAATTCGAGCGATTACTGGCCCTATTTCTGGGAGAAAACCCGGCTGATGAAGCTGGCGTTCGACGCCGAGGGCATCGAAATCCCCTATCCGCATCAGGTGCATATCAAGAAAGAGGGATAGGGGCGATTTTCGCCTCACACGTGCCGCAATCTTTGCGTTAATCTCGGCACCATGAGCGATACACCCACACCCCGCAAGTCCTTCCTGCAACGCGTCGTCGCGGTGCGCCTGCGCGACATACTCGTGCTGTTCCTGCTGTGTGTGCTCGCGGGCGTGGTACTGGCGCTGTTCAATATCGACCCGGCCGAGTTGTGGGTGGATTTCTTCGGCACGATTGCGCGGGCCTGGGACCGCTTCTTCCTGATCATCACCGAGTCGCTTGGCTGGTCAGTGCGCTACTTCCTGCTGGGCGCGGTTCTGGTGATCCCGCTATGGATTGTCTGGCGCATCATCTCCGCTGCCGGGCGGCGTTCCTAGAACTTACCCGCCATTAACCCTGTCACCGGTTTGCGCGCGAAATCTCCCGCGCCCACTGCTAGCTTGCCTATTCAAGGGAAGCGTTGCGCCGGCGGGGACAGCATGAAACTGGACGATATCGAGACCAGCACACCTGTGCGTGTGCCCGTTTCCGCCAGATGGCAGGACCGGCCCATCCTTATCGTGGATCCTTCCAACTTCCTGCGCCGGCTGATCGCGGACGTGCTGCGCCATGCCGGCGCCGATCACGTCCACACCTTTGCAAGCAAAGATGACGGGCTGTCGGCCGCCGTGACCTATGCCCGCCCGATCATCATTGCTGACTGGTCGCAGGCTGCATCCGCCGGACCCGCGCTGACGCGTGCGCTTCGCCGCAAGAACCTTCCTGTGCGCCGCGCACCCGTGATCGCGCTGGGCAATAGCGGGCAGATGCGCGAGGTCGAGCGTGCGCGCGATGCCGGCGTCAATGCCTTCCTTCTGCGCCCCGTAGCCCCTGCCTCCCTGTTTGCCCGGCTGGATGAAACCGTCGCCCGCCCGCGCCCCTATGTGGAGACCGAGAGCTTTGCCGGACCGGACCGGCGGACACGCCCCAACCAGAATGGCCGCATCGCGTGGAAGCGCGGTGTGGACGTGGAATCGGGCCTTGCCACGCCGCTGGAAGCTGCTCTGGCGCAAGCCGACGCCATGGCAGAAGCCATGATGCGTCAGGGCGACATGATCGCGGCACGGGTCGGCCGGTCCCTGCGCCAGTATCTGGAAACGGTGCGCGATGTCGGCCCGCGTGAGACCGAGATCATCACCCTGCACCGCTCGGCCCTGCGCCGCCTGCAGGAGTTTGAGAATGCGCCCGACGCTCACCGCAACGAGCTCGTGAACGGCCTTGAAGAAATCACTGCCCGCAGGCTGGCCGCCTGACATCGCCCCCCTGAGCACCCCTCTGGCCAAGCCATAAGCTGCCCGTTAAACGGCAGCTTATGGCTGACGATTTGCAGACACTCCTCGACACCCTCGCCCCGCTATTGGTGGATGGTTCGCCTCATGCGGTGGCGCTCGGCTTCAAGCTGGAGCGCATCGAACCGGGCATGGCCGAAATGCGCGCGCCCTATCGCGATGATCTGATCGGCGATCCTGATACCCGCGTGCTGCATGGCGGTGTGGTGACGGCGCTGCTGGACCATGCCTGCGGGCTGGCCGCCTTTGCGGGGCTTGGCGGCAAGGACGCGACCGCCACGCTCGATCTGCGCCTTGACTATATGCGCCCGGCAGAACCGGGGCGCGATGTGGTGGCGATAGCGCGCTGCGTACGCGCATCGGGGCTTTTCGCCTTTGTCAGCGCCATCGCCCATGACGGGGATGAAACCGATCCGGTTGCGACCGCTGCCGCCGCCTTCATGGTCAGCCGGGTCAGCCAGGAAGCGGCCGCGAAGGCAAGGCGTGCCTTTGGCCAGTCGGCCACACCGATCAGCAAGGTGGAAGAAGAATGAGCCCGCTAGAGCCGCTCCTCTCCAGCCCCTATGTGCGCATGATGGGCGTGCGTTTCGATGGTCATGGCGACGAGCTGACGGCCATCCTGCCCTATGCCGAAACGCTGGTCGGCAATCCGCTGATCCCGGCTTTGCATGGCGGCGCGATTGGCGCCTTCATGGAGATCACCGCCTCTGCCGCCCTGCTGGCCGGCACGCGGCTTGCGGCCCTGCCCAAACCTATCGATGTGTCGGTGGACTATCTGCGCCCGGCACGGCCCCAGGACGTCTATGCCAGAGGCATCATCACCCGTCAGGGCGCACGCGTGGCCAATGTGCGCGTGGAAGCCTGGCAGGACCGCCGGGCTGCGCCCGTCGCCGCCCTGCACGGCCATTTCCTCATCAAGCCGGAAGGGGACGGCTAGGATTTAGCCAGCGCCTCACCCAGAGCCGCGCCGCTATCCCATGCCAGCTCCGCCCGTCCGCCGAGCCGCCAGTCGCCGGCGCAACCGACCGTTCCGGTCTCATCAAGGGCAAAGGGTGTGCCGGGCGCCTTTTCGCTCAGCGCGTAGCGCCAGCGATGGGCTGCGCTCCAGACCGGGCGCGCCGGGAAACCGAACCGGACATGGGCTTCTTCCACAAGATTGCGCACCACCGCGTCGGGGCTGGCTTCCAGATTGGCCCGCGACCAGCCGGTTGTTGCGTGCAGTATCCACACCTCCGGCCCCGTCCGGCCCGGACGTGACCCCATGCGCGCCATCCACGCAAGCGCGCCGCCATAGAGCTTTGCGCCGTCAAATCCCGGATCGAAGGGCGCATCCAGCACCGTCATCACGGCCTGACACGGACCGATTTGCGCCGCGTTGCCTTGCGCGATCTGGCTGGAGAAATCACCGTCGGTGCGTGCCAGCAGATCGACCAGCTGTTCGGGTGGAATCGTGATCGCCACCGCGTCGAACGGCCCCTCGCGGCGGCCATCTTCCAGCACGAGCATCCACGCGCCGGGCCCGCCTGCCAGCCGTACCACTCTTGCTCCGAACTGCACGTCGAACCCGCCCAGCGCGTGCTTTACCAGCGCATTCATGCCCGGCACACCGATCCAGCGGTCTTCCTTGCGCAAGGGTTCCAGATTGCCGCGCCGGTCTATCGAAACCAGCCGCGCATCCCAGATGGCCGCCGCACCGGCATCACGCGCCTCCTGCATGAGGGCTGAGAACCCCTCGCCGCGCGCGGTAATGAATTGTGCGCCATGGTCAAAACCTGCCTCGCCCAGCGGCGTATCCACCCGCCGCGTGGACAGGCGGCCGCCGGGCCCGCGCGCCTTGTCGAAAAGCTGGCAGGTGTGCCCGGCTGCCTTCAGGGCGCGTGCGCAGGCTGCACCGGCCAGTCCGGCCCCGATAATGGCTATGCGGCGTTTTGCCATGTCTTCTTTTCCGCCCCCGGCACCGGTCTAGATAACACTTCAAATGGACCACAAAACGCAAACACAAGATCAACGCACTGCAAACGGACCTGAATATGGCTTGTGTGAGGTGTTTTTCGGCAGTGGGGACCCGCGATGAGGCGCAAGGGCGATCTGCCTGAGAAGATATGCGCGGCCTGTGGCCGTCCCTTTGCCTGGCGCAAGAAGTGGGAACGCGTCTGGGACGAGGTGCGCTATTGCTCGAAACGCTGTTCGGGCGAGGCGAAGAAAGCGCGGCAAAGCACAGCGCCTTAAATCAAGTTCACGCGCGCGCCATCAAGGCGCAATCTTTCCCGCTCCAGAGTGTGCCTTGCGTGGCTGGCAAGACCGGGACGTCAGATCCCGGCACCGGCTCCGCACGGTCGATAACACACTCAGGAAACAAGGAAACACGCCCCATGAAAGCCCTCCCCCTCATGCTCGCTGCCATCGCGGCGATCAGCGTCTCTGCGCCGTCTTTCGCCGCCGAACCGCCCGTCCGCTCCGTCAGCTTTGACACCTCCGAACTGCGTTCAGCCGAGGGACGCCAGGCGGTCGGGGAAAGACTTGAACTGGCCGCGCGCCAAGTCTGCCGCCAGCCCGGCCTCCATGGCCTTGCCCGCCATACCCATGAGGCACGCTGCCGGGAAAACGCGCTGCAGGACGCATACGCCGAACTGGATGCCAGAGGATACCGGGCGGCCAGCGCGCCCGTGTCCGCTCACACAGCGCAGCTGACCTCCACCCGCAGCGGCCGCTAGCGGCCAGTTGCACGCCCCGTTTGCCCGGCTCTGTTTCCCCTTTGCCGAGGCAGTCACTGGCCCTCGCGCCCTTGCGGTGCGGGGGCCACCCTTTTTCCTCAGGCGAAATCGTTTTCCAGCACGATCCGGTAGCGCGGCTTGCCTTCGCGAAGACGCTGGAATGCCTCGTCAATCTGGCTCATGGGCATGTATTCGACATAAGGCGCAATTGAATGGCGCGCGCAGAATTCCAGCATTTTCGCCATCACGGCCGGGCTGCCGACCGGAGAACCGGAGACCGATTTCTGACCCCCGATCAGGGCAAAGGCCGGCACCGGAATGGGCTCTGAAATGACCCCCACCGTATGCAAGCGGCCCTTGGGCGCGAGCGCGGCGATATAGCGGTTCCAGTCGAGCGGCACGGCGACCGTGGAGAGGATGAAATCATGGCGTCCGGCCTCAGCTTTGAGCGCATCCTTGGAGCGGCTGTCGACGACACGGTGCGCGCCCAGCGCGCGCGCTTCCTCTGCCTTTGATCCGGACGAGGTAAAGGCCGTCACCTCACAGCCCCAGGCTTTGAGGAACTGGACGGCGAGATGGCCCAGCCCGCCAATCCCGATCACGCCCACTCTGTCGGTCGGCTTCACGCCAAATTCGAGAATGGGCGCAAACACGGTGATACCGCCGCAGAAGAGCGGCCCGGCGCTGCGCGCATCCAGCCCCTCTGGCAGCTTCACCGCCCAGGCCGCCTGCAGGCGCACAGCCTCGGCAAACCCGCCATAGCGGCCAAGCGCGATGCCTTCAGAGTCCCTGCAGAGATTATGATCCCCGCCCATGCAGTTGTGGCAGGTGAGGCAGGAGCGGGACATCCAGCCCGCATCCACCCGGTCGCCGGGTTTGAGATGCGTCACCGAGCGGCCCACCGCCGCGACTGTGCCGACCACTTCATGGCCCGGCACCAGCGGAAACTGGGTCTCACCCCATTCCTCATCCAGCAAAGAGAGGTCTGAATGGCAGAGCCCGCACGCCTCGACTTTCAGCTCCACCTCATCATCGCCCAGAGGGCCGGGGTCAAAGCTGATCTGTTTGAACGCTCCGGCGCGTTCGCTGGCGGCATAGGCACGGATCATGGGCGGTCTCCTTGTCTCGCCAGCAGGGCGTCACACGGCGCAAGCTAATGTGAACACATCGCGTTTGCGAGAGCCGGCAATTGGATTTATGCGGCGGTGATGACAGCTGCGCCGCCCCTCACCCGCCGTAAAGTACTGGCCCTTGCGCTGCCGATCATGGCCGCAAATATCGCCACGCCACTGGTCGGGCTGGTGGACATTGCCGTCATTGGCCGGACCGGCACAACGGCAGAGATCGCCGCCGTGGCACTGGGCGCGCTGATCTTCAACTTCCTCTTCTGGGCCTTCGGCTTTCTGCGCATGGGCATGACCGGCCTGACCGCGCAGGCAGACGGTCGCGGCGATGAGGCAGAGGTACGCGCCAGCCTCTGGCGCGGCATCATCACCGGGCTGGCCATAGGGTGCGTCTTGCTGGCCGCGCAGTGGCCCTTGCGCGAACTGGCCTTCACCCTGTTTTCCGCAGAAAGCGGCGTGGAGGCAGCGGGGCGGGCCTATTTCGATGCACGCATCTGGAGCGCGCCAGCGGCGCTGGCTGGATTTGCGCTTTATGGCTGGCTGATCGGGCTGGGGCGCACAGGCATGGCACTCGCCCTGCAGGCGGCGCTGAACCTTATCAATGCAGGGCTTTCCATCCTCTTTGTGGCCGGGTTCGGCTGGGGCGTGGCCGGTGTCGCCTGGGCGAGCACGCTGGCGCTGTGGCTGCATCTGCTGCCCGGTATCGCCATTGTGGCGTGGATACTGCGCAGCCGGATCGCGGCTTCCGTCCCGCTTGCGCTCATTCTGGCACCTGCTGCCATCCGCCGCCTGCTGGGCGTCAACCGCGACATCTTCCTGCGCACGCTGGCCCTGCTGGCGGGCTTTGCCTGGTTCAACGAGGCGAGCCTGCGCGAAGGCACCGAGGTGATGGCCGGCAATGCAGTGCTGCTCCAGTTCATCTCCATCATCGCCTATTTCCTCGATGCCTTTGCCCATGTGACCGAGACCGTGACCGGCAAGGCGGCGGGAAAAGGCGACTGGAAGGGGCTTAAACGCGCGCTGCGCCTGACAACCGAACAGGCCGCGGGCTTTGCCGTGCTGGCAAGCCTCATGCTCCTGCTGGCCGGTGAAACGCTGATCGGCCTTATCACGACAGACCCCGCCACGCGCGCAGCGGCGATGGCCTATCTGCCGTTCTGCGCGCTGGTGCCGCTGATGGGGTTTGCCAGCTGGCAGCTGGACGGGCTGATGATCGGCACGACCAGAGGCCCGCTCATGCGCAATGCGATGATCGCCGCGCTATTGATCTATCTGGCGCTGGATTTTGCCCTGCGCCCGGCCTTTGGCGGGACGGGGCTGTGGCTGGCGTTTCTGGGCTATTATTTGGCGCGGGCAGGGACGCTCAGCCTCGGCCTTTCAGGGCTGAAACGCGATATCATCGCTCAGGCGTCCACGCCCACCGCTTCGGCGAGAGATGTATAACCATCGGCCCTGATGCGCGCCGCGAGACCATCGCGCAAGCGCTTTACCAGGCCCGGCCCTTCATAGACGAGCGCGGTGTAAAGCTGGATCGCGCTCGCGCCTGCGCGGATCTTGGCGTAGGCGCTGTCCACCGAATTAATACCGCCCACACCAATGAGCGGCAGGTCCGGCCCGGCGGCTTTACGCACCTGACGCAGCACTTCGGTGGAGGCCCCGGTCAGCGGCGCGCCGGACAAGCCGCCCGCCTCGCCCTTGTGCTGACTTTTCAGGGAATCCGGCCGGGCGAGCGTGGTGTTCGACACGATGAGGCCGGAAATGCGGTTCGCCATCGCCACGCGCACGATGGACTCAATCCCCGCCGCATCCAGATCAGGCGCGACTTTGAGGAAGACCGGCTCGGTCCAGCGCGCATCATTGACGCGGGCGAGCAGCGCGCCCAGCGCCTCCTCGCCCTGCATATCGCGCAGGCCCGGCGTGTTGGGCGAGGAGATATTGATGGTGAAGAAGCTGGCGAGACCTTTAAGCGCCTTGACCAGCGTCACATAATCGCCTGCCCGGTCCTCGCTATCCTTGTTGGCCCCCAGATTGATGCCGACCACGCCCGGCTTGCCGGCGCGCGCCTCCAGGCGGGTTTTAAGCACGTCCAGCCCCTCATTGTTGAAGCCCATACGGTTGATGACCGCGCGGTCTTCGCGCAAGCGGAAGAGGCGCGGCTGGGGGTTGCCCGCTTGCGGGCGGGGCGTGACGGCGCCCAGCTCCACAAACGCAAAACCCGCCGCCAGCAGCGCATCAGGCGCTTCGCCATTCTTGTCATAGCCTGCGGCCAGCCCGACCGGGTGCGCCAACTCTATGCCTGCGATGGAGGTTGCCAGAACGGGGTCGGCGTCTGCCGCCAGTTTCGGGCCCAGCCCCGCTGCCAGCGCCTTCAGGCTCACCCTGTGGGCGGTTTCAGGCGGCAGAAGCGTGAGGCTTTTCGCGGCGAGATCAGCAAGCGCCATTACAGCTCCTC
This sequence comes from Glycocaulis sp., assembly GCF_050485565.1. Classification (GTDB taxonomy): domain Bacteria; phylum Pseudomonadota; class Alphaproteobacteria; order Caulobacterales; family Maricaulaceae; genus Glycocaulis. The sequence continues at coordinate 90,140 of NZ_JBJHBQ010000008.1, forward strand.
CGGCATGCGCCAGCCGCCCCTATCATCACGCCGCAGAATATGCACAGACATGATCGCAGCGAAGGGAAGCGGCCCGTAAATATGGGGAAACAGCTCGCCGCCGCGCGACTTTTCCCATTTCAGACTGCCGCCCAGCCTGCCCGCATCGATCACCGCCAGCGCTACGCGCTCCACGCCCTCAAAATGGGCTGCGAGCGTGCCTTCCAGCTGATGGCGGGCCGAGCAATGGATGAAGCCATCGGCGTGGTCATGCGCCGCGCCCTCATACACACCCGTCAGCGCTGCTGCGCCAAGCTCGGCCGGATCGGCGAAACGGTAGATCACATCATCGGTCATAGCATCGCTCTAGACCGCCCCGAACGCTCCGGCAAGAGCGCCGCAGAGACTTGACATTCTTCCCCAGCAAAGGAATAAATTCCTTTTCTATGGTTAAAGGAGGCGCGGCCATGCTCACCCACGCCCAGGTCTGGCGCGGCATTGACCGGCTTGCCCAGCGCGTTGGCACCTCGCCTTCGGGGCTGGCCCGTCTGGCGGGGCTGGACCCGACCACATTCAACCCGTCAAAGCGCGTGGCCTCGTCTGACAGCAAGCCGCGCTGGCCGTCCACCGAGAGTCTCGCCAAGGCGCTGGACGCGGCAAAGGTCAGCTTTGCCGAGTTCGCCGGTCTTGCCACCGACTCCATCGCCGGCCGCTCAGTGCCGCTGATCGGCATGGCGCAGGCGGGCAATCAGGGCTTTTTCGATGATGCAGGCTTTCCGGTGGGATCGGGCTGGGAAGAGGTGATCTTCCCCGGCCTTGATGACGAAGCCTGCTATGCGCTCGAAATCTCCGGCGAGTCCATGCTGCCGGTTTACAGGCCCGGAGACCGTATCGTCGTGGCCCCCCATGCCCAGCCCCGGCGCGGCGACCGGGTGGTGGCCAAGCTGCGCTCCGGCGAGGTGATGGCCAAGGAGCTCGGCCGTACCACGGCGCGCACGGTGGAGCTGGTCTCGCTCAACACCGAGTACGAGACCCGCGTGCTTGATGTCAGCGAGCTGGTGTGGATGGCCCGCATCGTCTGGGCGAGCCAGTAATTCAGTGATGCTCCGCACATTCGTGCGTCGTTTCGGGCAAAAGTGCCCGGCGGCCGGTCGGCCTTGCGGACGGCGGAACGCCGTCCGAAGAGCGCGAACGCGCGCCCGCGACTTTTCGCGGAACATCGCAACGCGGATGCGTTGCGGAACTAAAAAGCCCCTCACTCTCTAATCCTCGTAAGAGAACACCTCTTCGAGCGGCTTGCCGAAGACGCGGGCCACGCGGAAGGCCACTTCCAGTGAGGGCGAATAGCGTCCCTGCTCCATGGCGATCACGGTCTGGCGGGTGACGCCCACCGCATCGGCGAGTTCGGCCTGCGTCATCTCGCCGGCGTGAAAACGCTGCTCGCGGATCGTGTTGGCGATGTGGGTTTTGCCCTTGCCCATGGGGTCAACCGACCCGGTAGGCGATGGCCCGCAGCACGCTCTTGGCAATTTCGCTCGCCACCAGCGTGAACATCAGCGCATGGGCGATCCAGTAGGGCTCGATATCTGCGAACAACAGTATCAGCGCCCAGACAATCCCGATGCCGAGCACGACGCCGGAACGCGCCTCTGCCCTGATCTCGATGGAGCGGTCGCGCTCATCTGGCTGTTCAGAATCCTTCGGCGCAAACACCGTCGCGGTGATATGGAACGCCACCATCAGCGCGACCAGCAACAGCACCATACGCAACAGGCTGCCCCACACCGCATCAAGCGCAGGCGGCGGCGCATCGGACAGAAGATGCCCGGCCACGGTGTAGAAATACCCGCCGAACACGATGGCGAGGATGACCAGCATGGCCAGATTGGTTTTCTCGTGAAACGACATGTCAAAAAACTCCGCCAACAGGTATGAATTACCTTACACATGGGTGTGTAGGATCACGAGGCGGGCATGTCAAGTTTTTCGTACAAGTGACGGCGTGCCCTAGCGCTCCATCTCCGCAACGGCGAGGCGGGCGGCATGGGCCGGATCATCCGCAAGCGCACGCAGCAGCATGCGGGCGCGAGTACTGATCGCGGTATCGAGCGCAGCATCAAGTCCCTCGCGCGGTGGCAGCTCAGCCGAACGGGCAAGCTGCGCGCGGGCCGCGTCCATATAGGCCGCCTCACCACTGGCCAGCAGCGCCACGGCGAAGAAATAGGCGATCACCGGATCATCGGGGGCGCTGGCGATGGCTTCGCCATAGGCGGCCATGCCCTCTGCCATGGATGCGCCCAGCGCACGCCCGCCGCCCCGGCGCACCACCTCGAAATGCCAGGTGCCCAGCATGGCCGGTCCCCACGGATCATCCCCGTCCAGCGCAATGGCCCGCTCGATATGGGTTTTGCCCTGCTGGGGCAGGCGGCGCATGAAGGCCCGGAACGTGCCGGTATAGCGCCCCTCGAACCCTATTGCTGCGGCCATGCGCAAATGGGCCTCGGCCAGCGTATCGTCAGCAGCCACGGCGCCGCGGGCATGGGTGAGAAGGCGGCCAGCCGTAGCGCGGCGGTCCTGCGCCTGATCCGCCATCAAAAGCGCGAGCGCAGCCCCGGCGGCAAAGGCTTGCGCTTCGGCGGATGGATCGGCACTGGCAAGGATCTCCGCGCGGGCAAAATCACCGGCCGCGTACGCCTCGCGCGCTGCCGGCAGACTGGCCATTGCGGGCGCAGCGAACGCCAGCAACAAGATTGCAATAACGATCAACGGCATGGAGCGCATACGCTCCAATCTAACCCGTCCTTGCCCGGCGTGAAGGGATCACGTTTCCACCGGCACCCAGATTTCCACACCACCTTCACCCGTCATCGGGTCGAACTGCGGTCCGTAGCGCTCGAATGAAGGCGCATCAGCGGCTGCCAGCCCGGCACGCGACAGCCCCTCATTCCATATCGCCGCGATGGTGGCTGGCAGGGCGGAAACATGGCCCGAATGGGTGAACACGCCATAGCGTTGCGCCGGTACGCGCAAACGGGTGAATTCCTCGGGCAGATCTTCAAAATCCTTCACTTCGACGGCGCAGACATAATCGAAATGCCCTGCATCGTCGAAATTGCAGCATACGCCGTAGCTCACATCACCTACCTGTCCCGGGACATGGCCAATATGAGGCGCGAACCGGCCCCACTGGGCCGGAATGCCCTCATTGCCGGCATAACTGTAGCGCGCGCCCAGGCCGGCGAGCAGCAGAACGCCCTGCTCTTCCATCCGCGGCGGGGCCAGGCGTGTATCACTGGATATCGTCATTCTGAAAGGCTCCACAAGCTCAAGGTCATCAACACGGCCCGTCTTGCGAACATCATCCGGCGTGACGCCGAACTGCTCGCGAAAGGCGCGGGTGAACGCTTCGTGGGAGCTGTAACCGGCCTCCAAGGCCACCGAGATGATATCCGGTGCCCCGGCCGCCAGCATGCGCGCCGCCTGGCTTAGCCGTCTGGCCCGGACATGGCGCATTAGCGGGCGGCCTGCCACGGCGCTGAACGCCCTTAGCACATGGTATCGGGACACACCGGCAAAGGCTGCGATAGCGTCAAGGTCCAGCGCATCATGAAGCCGGTGCTCTATGAACCAGGACACTTTTTCCGGCAAAGAGGCCCGTTCCGCCGGTACAGGCAGGCCGGGGCAGGATGCAGCAGTGCCGGATGGCTCGGTCATGGCTATTGCTCCTTCAAAGCCATAACGTTCTGGACCGGATCGCGCACTCCCGCTTGACCGGAATTGCTGTGTCAGCTCTTGCCCATGTCCTCGCCGTTGAGCGCGCGGCGGATGAGGTGAATGGTGCGCGGCAGGCCGTATATGGCTGCAAACCCGCCAAAGCGCGGGCCTTGCGACTGGCCGAGCAGCACTTCGTAGAGCGCCTGGAACCAGTCGCGAAGCTGTTCAAAGCCTGCATCCTTGCCGGCTGAATAGACTTCCGTCTGGATCAGCTCGGCATCGCGCTCATCCGGTGACAGCGCCTCAAGGCGCGCCACGAGACCCTCCAGCCCTGCCCGCTCCTGCGCGTTCGGCGCTCGGTAGGATTTGGCCGGTTTGACGAAGTCCTCGTAATAGCGGATCGCATAGTCGGCGAGCCGGTCGAGGAAGGGCTCGCTTGCCGGGCTCGCATCAGGCGCATAGCGGCCGATAAAGCCCCACAGCGTTTCCTTGCTGGAGGCGTTGGCCGCCGAGACGAGATTGAGCATCAGCGCAAAGGAGATATCCGCGCCAGGCACAGGCGGTTCACCTGAATGGATATGCCAGACCGGGTTCTCGATGCGCTTTTCCGGCTCCTGCGCCTGATAAGCAGCCAGATGCTGGCGATACTCGTCCACGGCCTTGGGGATCACGTCGAAATAGAGCCGTTTGGCGGTTTTGGGCTTCTGGAACATGTAGAGCGACAGGCTTTCAGCCGGCGCATAGCGCAGCCATTCCTCCACCGCGATGCCATTGCCCTTGGTCTTGGAGATTTTCTCGCCCACCTGATCCAGGAAGAGCTCGTAGCAGAACTGCACCGGCGGCTCGGCGCCGATAATGCGGCAGATGCGCGAATAGATGGCACCATTGACCTGGTGGTCCTTGCCATACATCTCGAAATCGACGCCCAGCGCGGCCCAGCGCGCGCCGAAATCCGGCTTCCATTGCAGCTTGGTATTACCGCCCGTGACCGGCAGGGTCAGCTCCTCGCCGTCCTCGTCATCGAAGGTGATCGTGCCTGCATCTGCATCGATGGCTTTCATCGGCACGTAGAGCACGCGGCCCGTCTTGGGGCTGATCGGCAGGAAGGGGCTGTAGGTGGCGCGCCGCTCCTCGCCCAGCGTCGGGAGCATCACCTTCATGATGTCGTCATAGCGCTCCAGCGCCGTGAGCAGCATCTGGTCATACGCGCCGGAGCGGTAAAGCTCGGTCGCGGAGAGGAATTCGTACTCAAAGCCGAACCCGTCCAGAAACGCGCGCAGGCGGGCATTATTGTGGTGGCCGAAGCTCTCATGTGTGCCAAACGGATCGGGCACATCGGTCAGCGGACGCTGCAAATGGGCTTCGAGCTTTTCCGGGTTGGGGATATTGCCCGGCACCTTGCGCATCCCGTCCATATCGTCGGACACGCAGATCAGGCGGGTCGGGATTTTTCCATCGGTGAGCACCTCGAAGGCATGGCGGACCATTGTGGTGCGCACCACCTCGCCGAACGTGCCAATGTGCGGCAGGCCGGACGGGCCATAGCCGGTCTCGAAGACCACAGGCTTTGACGGACCCCCACGCTTTTCCACGCGTTTGAGCAATTCCCGCGCGAGCTCGAACGGCCAGGCTTTGGCGTTGGCGGCAAGGGCGGAATACTCACTCATGGGGCGGGCGTCCTGTCTGTCGTTGAAGGATGGGCTGGCAGGTAGACCGCACACGCGCACCCGTCAATGACAGCCCTGCCCTCAGTCTTGCGCACCATCATCGAAGATCGCCTCGATGGGCTGGCCGAACAGGCGTGCGATCTTGAACGCCAGCGGCAAAGACGGGTCATACTTGCCGTTTTCCAGCGAGATCACGGTCTGGCGTGATACATCCAGCTGCTCGGCCAGATGCGCCTGACTCCAGCCGCGTTCCCCGCGCAATTCCTTCAGCCGGTTATTCATGAATAACTGCGCCCCAGCAGGAATAGCGAGACGTAGTATCCAAGCGCCGCCACTGCCACCGACATGACCGGCTCGAAGGCTGGCAGGCCCGTCAGCACCGTTGCCAGGCCCCACAGGAACATCAATGTCACGGAAAGACAGCCGCCAATGGCCCAGGCGAGGATGTGGATGCGCTGCTGCAGCTCGTCGAGCGCCCGGATAAGGATGACAATCTCGTAGCTCGCCGCTGCCACGAAGACGACGCAGATCGCCAGCATGGCAAGGTTTAGCGGGCTCGCTCCTCCCGGATCTCCACCCGCCACGTAATAGCCGGTTTGCAGCGCCAGCACGACCAGTATCAGGGCGGTTGTACGCCAGATATAACGGCGGCGGGCAGACGGCGGGGCGGAGTAGGTTTCCGGGAGGAGATTTATCATGGGCTGCCTTCAGGCTTGATGGGCGTCACCAGGCTTCTGGCCGCCAGTAAACAGGCGTATCAGCCAGTGACGGTTCGCAAACGCTGTCCAGCCCAGAACGAGCATGGTCAGCCAGAAAAGCGCCTCGGTCGCCAGGGCCGCTGCAATCAGCGCAACCACAAAAACCGCCCGCGGCGCGTCCAAAAAATACGCGGCTCCCGCACCCGTCCACGCCAGCAATGTTGCCGAACCTGCCAGCACGACCAGACCGATGCGAAGTTTCTTTGAGAAAGTCATAATTCACCTCCGTTGTAAAGCGTGCTTTACGATGTAGCGTCAAGCTCGCTTTACGTCAAGGGTGCTTTACAACTTTTTTGCGGAGCGGTGGATCAACCTTCGATGGCTTGAGCGGTGACCCCGTAGGAAGCACCTATAAGTGGTGCTGTGTCGTGAAATGAGTGGCATGGAGCTATGAAGTGCAGCTGGTCCCCGTCGCGATTTAGCTCTCGAACACCTTGAACGCCTTGAAGCTGAGCAACGGCTTCCTCCAACGCCGACTCTCGCAACTCGTCATCGATATTGGGCGCCACTGTGAGGATCATGCGGCAGCATGAGACCTCCGGAGCATCACAGGCCGCCAGAAACATGGCGGCAAGGAAGATCAGCTTTGCGGACGTCCGGATTACATGCGTGCCTTGTCACTCTAACCAGACGCGACTCTTTTTGTTATACAAATAATAACGCCTTAAAAAATGAACAGATAAGCTACAGAACAACAATATAATAAATGATACAAAAATTAATATATATTCGAAATATCCGAAAAACATCATGTGCACAAAAATAACAAATACTGGAGCAATCAGCGAGACATCATACCAATCATTCCACCACCTTAAATTCATTGTTACTACCTCACGAAAAACATTATGAGCATCGTATACACGAGAAAATATACGAAAAACACAACGGATGCTTTCTTGAATTCTGCGTGTGATTTGCCCATTCGAACAATAACATATATGAATCCCATTGCTGTACACAAAATATAGAGATACATTCCTCTGAAATCTAAAGCCATTTGTACTGAAACGGCAATTGCAACCAACCCTAGAAGCAGCAACAAGAAAATTCGCATTTTGTAACTACCCAAGACCGTTCATTCGAAACAACTTGCGCATGCCCGCATCCCGTTCAATTTCATCTGCTGCTGAGCTGGCGCATCAGGGTCGCCTTATGCGGCATAAGGGTCGGTCTGGCATGATCTGTTAATCCACTATCGCAACTCACGAATGATCAGCTCGATTTCCGGCCGCTTCAAGTGCGACCCACAAGAAAAAAACCGGGCCCCTTTCGGAGCCCGGCCTTTCCGGCATTCCTGCAATGAGCGCGCCTACTTGTTCGGTTGCGGCGTGACGCGCAGGTATGGCTTGATCTTCTTGTAGCCCTTGGGGAAGAGCTTGTCGGCGTCTTCGTCGGAGAGGCTTGGCACCACGATCACGTCATCGCCATCGGTCCAGTTCACCGGCGTGGCCACCTTGTAGCCATCGGTGAGCTGCAACGAGTCGATCAGGCGCAGCACTTCGGTGAAATTGCGCCCTGCGCTCGGCGGATAGGTGAAGGTGGCGCGGATCTTCTTGTTCGGGTCGATCACATAGACGGCGCGCACCGTTACCTTGGGATCGGCCTTCGGGTGGATCATCGTGTAAAGGGTGGAGACCTCCTTGTTCACGTCCGCGATGATCGGGAAGTTCATCGCCGTGCCTTGCGTCTCCTCGATGTCCTTGATCCACGCCTTGTGCTGGTCGAGCGGATCGACCGAGAGCGCGATGGCCTTGGCGTTTCGCTTCGCGAACTCGTCTTTCAGCTTGGCGGTAAAGCCGAGCTCGGTGGTGCAGACGGGCGTGAAATCAGCCGGGTGGGAGAAGAACACCACCCATTTATCGCCGATCCAGTCATGGAAGCGGATAGGGCCTTCGGTGGTGTCGGCGGTGAAGTCCGGGGCGGTATCGCCGAGGAGAAGGGACATGCAGATGCTCCAGATTGTTTGCTGGCGGAACGTTAAGCGCTTTACTTAGGAAGCAGGCTTGGGCGATGTAAGGCCATCGCGCCTCCACCCCTCATTCAGAATTACTGGCGGACCCATTATGCCCAGCCTGATCATCATGCGCCATGCCAAAGCCGTCGACCGGATGGAGGCCGAGGACGATTTCGAACGCGGGCTCACGCCGCGCGGCCACGCGGATGCCGCGCGCGCCGCACAGGAGATGCACAATGCAGGGCTCAGGGCCGAGCTGGCGCTGGTCTCCCCTGCCCGGCGCACACGCGAGACCTACAAGCCGCTGGCCGCCATCTTCCCCGATGCAGTGATCGAAGACCCGATGGCGCTCTACCATGCCTCACGCGAAATGCTGGAGCGGGCCGTGACCGAAGCGCTGGACACCGGCGTGAAGGCTATCGTGCTGGTCGGGCATAATCCCGGCATAGGCGAATTTGCCCACGGGCTTGCGGCGCGGGCCGAAGCGATGGAGGGCGTGCCCTATGGCTGGCCAACCAGCGCCGCCATCGCCTTTGATCTGGCCGATGCCAGCCTGTCCCGGCCCAACCGCACTTTCCTGTTCAATCCGAAGGCGTAGCCGGAATCGATTCGCCTTAAAGGTTAATTTGCGTTAACCATACCGGCCGTTTCGCAAGGAACAGGCGGCTATGGGGCATGCTATCGGGCAGAGATTGCGGCGCGCGCCGTTACCGGCGCCCACCCCGTCCAGTGCGATCATGGCCACGCGCAGCCATGCGCAGGCCTACCGGGCTGCCTACGCCCTTGCAGACGAAAACCCGCAGGCCAGCGCAGTCCATCCGCTGGCTGTGCCTCATGCCCTGTGGGCCGGGCCTGCCAGCTTTCTGATCATTCTGGAGCTGATAAGCGCAGGTGCCGGGCTGGCCGTGCTGGGCCTGCTGGCCGCTTTCCTGTTTCTGGGCGTTGCCGGCTTGCGCCTGGCCGCTTCGATACTGCCCGCCCGTACCAGCCCGCGCCGCACTTTGTTTACCCATGCGCTGCCCTCGGTGACCGTGCTGGTAGCGCTTCACCGGGAGGCATCTGTCGTTGCCGGTCTGGTCGATCAGCTGGCGCGCATGGACTATCCGCGCGAGCGCATGGATGTGGCACTGGCCATCGAAGCCGATGACTGGGAGACGCTGAGCGCCGCCCACGCCGCCGCTAAAGCCAATGCCAGCCGCCTGCCCGTGCGCGTCATGGCGGTACCGCCCGTGGGTCCGCGCACCAAACCCAAGGCGCTCAATTTCGCGCTGCAGCGCACGACAGGCGAGCTGGTCGCCGTCTATGACGCGGAAGACGCCCCTGCTCCGCAGCAACTGCGTGCCGCGGCAGAAGCGTTTGCGGCAGACCCGGCGCTGGGCTGCGTGCAGGCCCCTCTGGGCTGGTATAATCGGTCGGAAAACTGGCTGACGCGCATGTTCGCGCTGGAATATGCCGCGCAATTCCATGTTGTCCTGCCGCTTTTCCTGCGGATGGGCTGGCCGCTGCCGCTGGGCGGCACCAGCAATGTCTTCTCGCGCGATGCCCTTATGGTCTGCGGGGGCTGGGATGCCCACAACGTCACCGAGGATGCGGATCTGGGTTTCCGGCTGGCACGCCATGGCTGGAAAACCGGGATGATAGATCACGGCACGCTGGAGGAAGCGCCCGTTACGCGACACGCCTGGACGCACCAGCGCAGCCGATGGCTGAAAGGTCATGCGATCAGCTGGTGTGTGCAGATGCGCCAGCCCGGCGGGCTTGTCAGCGAGAGTGGATTTGGCGGGCTTGTATCCCTGCAGGCATCGCTGGGCATGAATGTCGTGAGTGCGCTGGTACACGGGCCGGCGGCTCTCTTCATCATCTGGATGACCGCCAGCAGCCTTGCCGCCGCCAGCCTGCCCTGGATCGTGCTGCCTGCGCTGGCCGGATATGGCGCGGCGATACTCGCTGCGGCCACCGGTGCACGCCGGGCCGGGTTCAAGCCGCTGGCGCGCGATCTTGCCATGCTGCCCGCCTACTGGCTGCTACAGACGCCCGCCGCCATCCGGGGCTTGCGCGAGATTGGCAGCCAACCTTATGTGTGGGCGAAGACCGAACACGGCATTACCGCCCAGCACAGGATGGCCCCTGATGAGCCTTACCCTCACGCTCATCCTGATGATCGCGGCGCTGGCCCTGTTTGCTTTCAGCGCGTGGCGTAGCGGAAGGCCGTGGAACCCGGTGCACGGGCCACGCATGGTGCCGTGGACGCTGATCTGCATCGCTCTTGCGATCTTCCTGCTGCTCTTGCTGGCCCATCTGCTTAGCTTTATCGGCATAGAAACCGGCCAGCGCGTGCGGACCTTCTAGAAGGACGCGGCAATCAGCCCGGCGAACAGCGCGGCAAAAAGCGCGATCAGCAGCCACCGGCCCCAGCGGGGAAGCCACAGCCAGCCCGCCACGATCCGGTCTCCCACCGCATAGAGCACCAGCCCCATCGCGAAATAGCGCAGGCCCCGCCCCAGCGTGATGGCCAGCGCGAACCACACCCCGCCAACGCCTGCCAGCCCCGCAGCCAGGCTGGTCAGCTGTACCGGGACAGGGGTCAGCATGGCGGCAAATACCGCCAGAGCGCCGCCCGTCTCGATGCGCGCACGCGCGTCCGACAGGGTTGCTGCCGCGCCGCTATCATCAACGATCATCGGCGCGATGGCATCAAAGGCCAGCCGGGCCAGCGTGTAGACCAGCAGCCCGCCCAGAATCGACCCCAGAGCCGCTGCTGCCGCTGCCGGAAAGACAAAGCGGCGCCCGCGCAGCATCTGGGCGGCCAACGGCAGGGCGACCGGCCAGGGAAAGATCGTGGAATCGATGAAAGAGCCAACGAAGAGCGCAGGCACGGCCCATTTTCCCCTCGCCGCGCGTATCAGGCGCAGGCGGATCAGCCGCACGGTTCGCGACCAGCCTGAGGGGCGCGATCTCGATGCGGGGCGGGTATCGGGCTTGCTCATCACCAGCCGGTCTTTACCCGCTTGGCGGCGGCGCGCAAAAGCGGCCTAACGCCGCTACCCACCCGGCAGGCCGGTCTGGAAGCTTTCCACCAGAGAGCCGGTCACCAGACGCCAGCCATCCACCAGTACGAAGAAGATCAGTTTGAACGGCAGCGAGATGATGATTGGCGGCAGCATCATCATACCCATCGACATCAGGATGGAGGCCACCACCAGGTCGATAATCAGGAAGGGGATGAAAAGCAGGAAACCGATCTCGAAGGCCCGGCGCAGCTCGGAGATCATGAAGGCGGGCGCGACCACATGCAGCGGCGTGGCTTCGGGCGTCTCCACCTCCACCTGCGCGATGTCGAAAAACAGCGCCAGATCATCCTCGCGCGTATGGGCGAGCATGAACATCTTTACCGGCGAGGTGGTGCGCTCGAACGCCTCCTCGGTTTCGATCTCGCCATCCAGATAAGGCTGGATGCCCTCGCCATAGGCTTGTGTGAAAACCGGTGCCATGATGAAGGCGGTAAGGAACAGGGCGAGCGAAACCAGCACCGCATTGGGCGGGCTCTGCTGCAGGCCGACCGCCGTACGCAGCAGGGACAGCACGACGATAATGCGCACAAAGCTCGTCGTCATGATGAGGATGGACGGAGCCAGAGACAGCACCGTCAACAGGATGACGAGCTGGATCACCCGCTCGGTCAGGCCATCCTCCTCGCCGACATCAATGCTGATTGACTGCGCCTCGGCCATGCCGCCAAACGCCAGCCCGGCCAGCAGCAGGGCGAGCGCGAGGCTCCAGAAAAGCGCCGGTCCGGACCGCAACCACGCCATCAGGACGGGTCCTGCTGCGCGGTGTCATCGGCAATACCCGGCTCCACCGGCTCAAAGCGCGGCGGGGCGGGACGCCGGTCCAGAACCGTCTCGCCAGCCAGCCCCAGCAGAATCACATGCTCCTCATCATCCACACGCACCAGCACCACGCGGCGGCGTGGATCGAGCATGAGGGTGGAGGCCACTTCCATGCGGCGCGGCGCATTGGAGCGCTGAATGCTGGGCAGGAAATGGGCCAGCCCTGCCCGCCTCGCCAGCAGTGCCAGCCCGCCAAGCAGGCCCAGCACGAGCAGAAGCGCCGCGAAATAGCGTCCGAAATCTATTACGTCCATTTGACGCGCTCCCCGGCGGAAAGGCGCAGCCCCGTGAGCGCCCGTTCCGTTTTGCGGACTTCAACCGCTAGCGGGAGTCGCGGCTTTGGTTAAGCCACTCTTAACCGCATCAGCACAAGGCTTGGGTTGGAGCCTTATGCGCGCCAGAACGGCCAGCGCGAAAACAGGAAGCAAAACGCATGCGTCCGGACGACATTCCAGTCCTTGGCATTCTGCGCCAGGCGCTCGGCTATCACTCCGACCGCCAGCGCGTGATCGCGGAAAACGTCGCCAACGCGAATACGCCCGGCTATGTCCCCGGCGACATTCCGCAAAGCGAGTTCGAGCGCGCCCTGTCCGGCGCACAGACCACGCGCCGGGTCACGCTGAGCGCCACCGAAGCGGGCCATATTCAGGGGCGCGTCAATTCTGGCGGATCGGGCGCATGGCGCTCCATGGCAACGCCGGACAGTGAAACCACGATCAACGGCAATTCGGTCGTGCTGGAAGAGCAGATGGTGCGCTCCGGCGAGAACCGGATGCGCTTTGAAACCGCGCTGGGGCTTTACCAGAAGAGCCTGTCACTCATCCGCATGGCGGCCAGAGGGCCGGGCGCGTAAAGGAAAGAAGGATCTGACCCATGTCCAACAACGCATCAGATACCTTGCAGATCGCCGCGGCGGGCCTTCGCGCCCAGTCCGCGCGTATGCGCATCATTGCAGAGAACCTGGCCAATGCGTCCTCGACCGGGCGCACACCGGACGAAAACCCCTATCAGCGCCAGATGCCGGTTTTCCGCGCCGAGCTGGACCGGGTTACAGGGGCCAACCTGGTGCGCATGAGCGACGTGCGCGCGGACGAATCGGATTTCCGTATGGTCTATGAGCCGGGCCACCCGGCCGCCAACGGGGAGGGCTATGTGCGCTATCCCAATGTCTCCAGCCTTATCGAGCTGATGGACATGCGCGAGGCACAGCGCTCCTACGAGGCGAACATGAACATGGTGGAAGGCACGCGGCGCATGATGGAGCGCACGCTGGACCTTCTGCGCCGCTAGAGAATTGACCGGAGACTGAACGATGGATCTTGCAGCCATCCGCGCCTATGCACAGGCCGCCCGCCAGGTGTCCGACCCGAATGCCACAAGCGCCGCCAGCGCGGGCAATCCGGTTGCGTCCGGCTTTGGCGATATGGTGATGAACGCGCTGAGCGAGACGCAGGCCGTCATGCAGGCGTCAGAAAGCCTGACCGCACAGAATGCCACCGGACAGGCCGAGCTGGTTGATGTCGTCACCGCCATGGCCGCCGCAGAGGTACAGCTGGAAACCGTCATCGCCGTGCGCGATCAGGTGATCCGGGCCTATCAGGAAATCCTGCGCATGCCGATCTAGAGCGAAATTCGCTCAGGACGGCCCCTGATCTGCGCCCGCCTCGAAGCGGCGCGCAAACCCTGCCAGAAACGCATCCATCGTTCCCCGGCTGGCGAGGCTGGAGACCAGCTCTGTCAGCCGCCGGTCGCCTGGTGCGGGCAATTCCGTCGTGACGAGGCTGAAGCCCCCGCGATGGCGGGTCGTGGCCATGGCCTCGCCATAGCGCGCCTCGATCCGTTCCAGTGATCCGCTATCGCCTACAAGCGCATAGGCAATCGCGGCGCGCATGACATCACGCGATTCGGTGTCGGTCAGCGGTCCATCCTCGCGCCAGCGCGCGCCCAGCACCGCTTCCAGCCCGCGCGCGGCACCGGCCCAGTCGCGCTGCTCCCAGGCGATATCAGCGCGCAGGCGGCGCGCAGGGGCGCTGTCATCATCCCCGATCATTTCAAGCGCATGGTCGGCCCGGCCAATCCCGGCCATGGCGCGCGCTTCCAGCAGGCGGCGCTCTGTAACCAGCGCAGGTGACAGTCCGGTCACGCGGGTCGCGCGCAAGGTGCGCAGCGCCTCCTCATGGCGGCGGCCCATCAAATAGATGACGGCCAGATCCGAGGCGATGGCGGCGCGCGCCTGCGCGGGCATGGAGCGGTTATCGACCTGATGCTGGAGAAGCTGCGCGGCCGGATCGAGCAGGTCCACCGCCACCAGACGTTCGGCCACCCGGCGCACCATCCGGTCGCCGTCCGCGCCTTGCGGGGTGAGCGACGCATACTCGTTGAAGAGCGACAGGGCTTCCAGCGGCGACATGCGCGCGGCTTCATCGTCCAGAAACAGCCTGCGGAACAGGGCGTCCATGTCCGAGGCGATGCGCCGCGCCGCGGCGCTGCCCGGCTGGCGCAGACGCGCCTGGCTCATCACTTCGAGCGCCTCGCCATAGCGGCCTGCTTCGGCGTAGAGCGCGCCAAGCTGGCGGGCTGCTTCCAGCTCGGTATCATCGCCGCGCCAGCGCAAGGCGGTGCTGGCCAGCATGTCGGCGGCCTGTGTCGGCGCTATGCGTTCTTCTGCCAGCTCCAGACGCACCTGGTTGAGCAGGGACACCGCCTGAATAGGCAGCCACGGGTCTTCAGCCAGAGCCGCGAAACGCCTGATCGCCTCGTCATTACGCCCTGACAGCGCCGCCACACGCGCGGCGGCAAACTCGGCCTCGGCACGCGCCTGCGGATCATCCAGCTCAGCATCGATGCCATCAAGCAGACGCAAGGCCGTGCCGATATCGCCGGTCTCGGCTGCGGCGCGGGCATGGGCTGCCTGGATACGCGCGCGCCAGAGCGGATCAAGGAAGAAGCCCGTACCTTCAGCGGCGTCGAACCGGCGGCGCGCCTCGGGCCAGTCAGACCGGCGTGCGGCTATCAGCCCGCGCCAGGGCTGCACGGCCGGGTCTTCATTGAGGGCGGAGCCGGACAGAAACACTTCGGCACGCGGCAGGCGGCCCATCATCAGCATGGCGATGCCGTTTATGACCCGCAGCTCCACACTGTCGGCCAGCTCGCTATCGGCCTGCGCTGCCAGCCGCGCCGCGCCCAGGGCTTCCGGTGCCAGCTCCCACGCCAGATAGAAGCGGGCCAGATTGAGCAGTTCGTTCGGCTCCCCGCCAGAGGCACGATACAGGGCGCGCGTCAGACCGCTCTGATAGTCTTCGTTCCCCCGCCAGGCCGCCAGATCGGTAAAGGCGGGCGAGGTGGGCATCACCGCATCAGCCATTGATGCCGGCCCGCCAGAGCGCGACAGGGCCATGCCGCCCGGCCGGGACAGCTGCGCACCGCCATCCAGCAGGGCCAGCTCCAGATCGTCCGCCAGCGGCTGCACCGCAACGCCGTGCACCGATGGCAATATATGCGCCTCCACCATGCGGTAGGGCAGAAGAACACCGCTCTTGGCGCCGTCAGCGGTCAACACCAGAAGGCTGTCGCCCATCACGGGATCATCAATCCTGACGGCGGAGCGCGCACCCTCCTGACCGATGCGCAGGCGGGCCGGCTGGCCGGGCGGCGTCACGCGCATCAGCACGACCGGGCGTGAGGGCTGGTCGATATTGTCGCGAAGGCCAACCGTCCATGTGGCACCGGCCGCAACAGGATCAGGCAGGGTGGCTTCGGGCGCTTCGATACGCAGCGCGGTGTAATCCTCTCCGGCCACGACCTGAAACCCGCGCATATGGCGGCGCGGGGCGTCAGACAGCTCCGATACATCCAGCTCGGCGCGCGCATCGAACACCAGCCACACGGCTTCGGGGCGGCGGAAAACGGCCAGCCCCGGCAGGTGCGCCCACTCAAAGTGCAAAAGCGCATCATTGCCGCTGCGCGTCAGGCGCACGCGCACAATACCGTTTTCCGGCACCGGGTCGGGACGGATTTCCGCCACGGCAACGGGTTCCGGCTCTGGCGCTTGCGGCTCGCCGGCGGGCGGCGTCTCCGGCTCAAGCCCGCCCAGCGCGGCCAGCATGGCTTCAGGCGACACATGCCCTTCAGGCAGCACATCCAGCACAATGCGGCGGCCATCCTCATCATCCCACGCGCGCGCCGAGGCACCCTCGTCGAGGCGCAGCGAGATCGTCAGACCGCTATCCTCATTGGCACCGCGCAGCTGCTCGATCAGGCGGGGCGGGCTGGCAGAAAGCTGGCGCAGATCAGCCTCGCCCGGCGCATCGAAACGCAGGACTGCCCGGCCATTACCGGTTTCCAGCGCATAGCCGGTGCGCGACGGCCACATAAATTCGATCCGGGTATATTCCGCCGCCTCGCCGGTGCGCACGGCAACATTGGCAGGCGGGGGCGGGACATTGGCAGCCGCGGCGCGCTCGGCAGCGGCTTGCGCCTCGGCACGGGCGTTACGCTCGAACTGCGACACGATGGGCGCAGGCGCGGACGCGCCGGGCGGTGTCAGATCAATGGCGATGACATTATGCGAGACGCTGACATGCGGCTCGGCCTCACGGTTCAGCGCAAGGCGCAAGGTGCGGCCATCCTCGTCGAGACGCGCCATCGCTGCCAGTCCGCCAGTCTGGGCCGGAATAGACGGAGCATCGAAATAGACAGGCTGTGAAAAGCGCGCGACCAGCACCGCGCCAGCGGCAATTTCTGCCTCCGCCGACAGATCGCCGCCCATGGATTCAGGATAGGTGATGACCAGACGCGTGCTGGCGGGTGTGCGCTCCACGCCAACGCTGCCCGTCACCTGCGCCCACGCGCCCTGGGTCAGCCCCGCAAGGAGCAACGCCACCGCAAGGATGGCGGGTCTAGCTGTCCCGGCCGGCAAGGCGGGCCTCCACCTCGGTCTGGGTTTCAGGCGGATTGGCACGCGAGCGCAGCCGCAAGGTCAGCTCCGCCGCGAAGCCGGGGTCCATCTCCGCCAGGATTGCCGCATAGCGCCGCGCCTGATCGCGCTGCAGGGATTCAGCCAGCAGGACCAGCGTGTCCTCATCCATGCGCGACATGATTGCGGCCGCGTTCTCCGGCTCCAGCTGGGCATAGACCGAAACGATCTCGCCAACGCGGCGCTCGCGCTCGGTTTCCAGCGTGCCCAGAAGCGTTTCCAGACTGGTCTCCAGCGCTTCCATACGCGCGATGCGCGCCTCGATGCGCTGCTCGGCGACCTCCAGCAGGGCCTCGCGCGTATCGAGCTCTTCCTCGCGCATATCCAGTTCCACGCGCCGGTTCTCCACCAGCTCGCACAGCTGGAACTGGGAGCGCGTCACGTTGAACTCGTCGGGTTCAGGTTCAAACACAGGCGCAGGCGTGACCGCTGGCGGCGCAGCCTCAGCCTGGACGGCTGGCTCCGCGCGCGGGGCAAGCACTTGCGGCTCGTCTGCGCCTTGCGTGTTCATCAGTGCCACGGCGCTGTCAGCCAGCGACACCGATTTCAGCGCGAACATCGCAGCCAGCAATATCGCAATCACGGCAAGGGGACGAAGGCCGGGCATGAGCAAAGACCTTTCTAGCGCAACGTCTTGAGGTGTTCGCGCTCACGCGGCTCTGCCGTGCGTTCACGGGGCAGCTCACTGGCCGCCTGCGGGCGGCGGGCACGCTCAAAACGGTCAAGACGAGTTTCGCCTGCACTGGTCAGAAGACGCAGCTCATCGGCCAGAGCGCGCGCCTCCCGTGTGCGGTGCTCCAGCACCTCGCCGGTCTCTTTCGAGGCCCGGTCCAGTGCGGCGAGGCCAGCGCGCGCGCGGTCCACCGCATCATTGAGCGCAGATACCGTCTCTTTGAGCCCGTCCTGCCCGTCGCGCAGGGCTTTGAGCCGCCGGTCGACGCGCCAGCACATCACCGCAGCGCCTACCAGAAGGACACCGATCAGGGCTTCAAACAGGAAGGCGGCCATACTCATGAGAACCTCGTCAGGGTGCGCCGCGCGGCGGGTGTCAGCGGCGAATCAAGGCGCACAGCCACGTTATGGGCCAGGCGGCCCATGCGCCCGCGCGTCAGCGGAATGGTGCCGCAGCGCAGCTCAACGGCGCTATCGGGTCCGGCATCAAGCATAATCGTGTCGCCGACCTGAAGTTTCATGATCTCGCCAAGGGGCCGCTGCAATTCGTCAACGACGGCGTGAACCTCCATCTGCGTGGACCACAGCTCGGTTGCGAGGTGGCTTTCCCAGATATTGTCCCGTCCGAACTTCTCCCCCATGAATTGCTGGAGGAGCATTTTGCGGATGGGTTCAAGCGTCGCATAGGGAAGAAGAAGCTCGATTCGCCCGCCGCGGTCCTCCATATCGATGCGCAGCTTGACGAGAATGGCTGCATTGGCCGGCCGGGCGATGGCGGCAAAGCGCGGATTGGTCTCCACCCGGTCGAGGGTGAAGTCCACTTCGGTCAGCGGCGCAAACGCCTGCTTGGCGTCGGCCAGCACCACTTCGATCATTCGCTGGACCAGCGTGCGCTCAATGGTCGTGTAGGGCCGCCCCTCGATACGCATGGCGCTGGTGCCGCGACGCCCGCCCAGAAGCACGTCCACCACCGAGTAGATCAGGTTGGAATCGACCGTGAGCAGGCCGTAATTGTCCAGTTGCTGCGCGCGGAACACCGACAGGATGGCGGGCAGCGGGATGGAGTTGAGATAGTCGCCAAACCGGATGGAGGAGATATTGTCGAGGCTCACCTCCACGTTGTCGGAGGTGAAATTGCGCAAAGATGTCGTCATCAGCCGCACAAGGCGGTCAAAGACGATTTCCAGCATGGGCAGGCGCTCATAGGAGACGAGCGCGGAATTGATGATAGCGCGGATGCCCGAGCGCTCGGCCCCGTCCTCGTCCGACACCGAGAAGCCCAGAAGGCTGTCGATCTCGTCCTGGTTGAGGATACGCTCAGGGCCTTGCGCACCCTGCTGGGGCAGGAAGGTCTCGCCATCGGCACCGACCATGGCCTCCCATTCAGACGCAAGCGCATCCGAACCGGCAGCATCAAAGTCGGGCTGCTCGGCGCTGGCGGCCGCTTCCCATTCAGCGGCCAAGGCTTCCTGATCTACATCACTCATCGCGCAATCCGGTCTTTATCTCTTCGTGTGAACGGGCTGTATCAGGTCTGGGTTATCAGGATTTCGGTCAGCAGGACGCGGTCCACCTGGGCAGGCGCAATCGCCAGATTGGTCCGGCGCAGCAATTCCAGACGCAGGCGGTGCTGGCCGGCAGACCCGGCAATATCGTCAGGGGTCAGCTCGCGCAGGAAGCCCTGATACTGGTCGAGAATGCGCTGCATCCCCGCCTGCAGGGCCAGCTCCACCGCCGGATCAGTGAACTCGAAACTCACTTTCAGCGTCAGGATCGGCCGCGTATTGCCCGAGCCGGAAATCTGCACGACCAGCGGCTGCTCGATTTCAAAGCTGTGCACGTCCGGCCTGATATCAGCCATCTCGGCCTCATCCTCGCCATCCAGCGCCTCGTCCTCATCGCCGCCGCCAAACAGGAAGAGCCCGCCTGCCACCAGCGCCAGAATGAGGATGATGGCCGGCAGGCCGATGAACAGCGCCAGTTTCTTGATATCAAGCTTTGATTTGCCTTCGCCTTCGCCCTCGGCATTTTCGCCGTCGGCCAGGTCTTCGTTTTCGTCGTTTTCTTCGGCCATGATGATCCCGCCAGATCGCACTGATTCACGCTTCATCAAGGATTAGGGGGCGTCCCGGTTAACGATCCGTTGGGAAAGTCTCCCGATAGGCAGTTTTTTCCGCATTGAACTGCATTGCCTGCCGGGCTTGGCGGGCCTTGCCGCACGCCCCTCAATGTAACCCATTGTAATTAATTGAAATTAACCATGGCACGGCCCTTGCGATGACCCGGCCAGCGCGACTGGCAAAAGTCCGGTCGTACGCGGCACACGGCCAGAAAGGGCGAGGACGGCGCGATGGACAACATGATGATGATAGGTCTGAGCCAGCAGCAGGTGCTGCGCCGGGCTATGGACATCACTGCCAACAATATCGCGAACGTTTCGACGGCCGGGTTCAAGGCCGAGCAATTGCTGGTCGAAGCGGAACCCTATACCCGCGCCCGCGCCGAAGATGGCCCTGCCCGCCTGAACTATGTCGCCGAGTGGGGCATGGGCCGCGATTTCAGCCAGGGCTCGCTGGAGCAGACCGGGCGGTCGCTGGACGTTGCCATCACCGGCGATGGCTTCTTCACGATTGATACCCCGCAAGGAGAGCGCTTTACCCGCGATGGCCGGTTCTCCATGGATGCCGCTGGCACCCTCACTTCGGCCAATGGCTCGCCCGTGCTGGGCGAAGGCGGCGCACCCATCACCATCGACCCGGAAGCCGGGCCTGTCACGATCCTTGCCAATGGCGAGGTCAGCCAGGACGGGCTTGTCGCGGGCCGCATCGCCATTACCCGGTTTGAGGATAATGGCCTGCTCTCCAAGATTGGCGACAATCTCTACACCGCCCCTGAGGACGCGCCGCGCGAACTGGTGTTCGAACCGGCCATCCGGCAGGGGTTTGTCGAAAGCTCCAACGTGCGCCCCATCATGGAGATCACCTCCATGATGGAAGTGTCGCGCGCCTACACATCCGTTACCCGCATGCTCCAGCAGGCCGACGAGCTCAGCCGCAAGGCCATCGAGCGTCTTGGCCGGCCCGGCTAGTGAATTACTGACAAGGAAACCCAACTGATGCGCGCACTGTCTACCGCCGCCACCGGAATGGAAGCCCAGCAGCTCAATGTCGAGGTGATCGCCCACAACCTCGCCAACATGAACACGACCGCCTTCAAGCGGCAGCGCGCCGAGTTTCAGGATCTGCTCTACCAGAATATGGGCCAGGTCGGGGCCGCCAGCTCTGACGCAGGCACCATCGTGCCGACCGGCCTGCAGATCGGTCTGGGTGTGCAGGCTGGCTCGGTCTACCGCATCACCGAGCAGGGCAGCCTCTCCCAGACCGGCAATGAGCTGGATCTGGCGATTTCAGGGCGCGGCTATTTCCGCATCGAGCTGCCCAATGGCGGCGAAGCCTATACCCGCTCAGGCAGCTTCTCGCGCAGTCCGGAAGGCCAGCTTGTCACCTCTGACGGCTATCTGGTCATGCCGGGCATCGCGATTCCCGAAGAGGCGCGCCGGGTGGACGTCAATCAGCAGGGCCAGGTCCAGGTGATGATGGACGGCGATGCCGAGCCTCAAATCCTCGGCCAGCTGGAGCTTATCACCTTTGCCAACGAGGCCGGCCTTGAGGCGGCAGGCGACAATCTTTACCTCGAAACCGCCGCCTCCGGCGCGGCCAATGTCGGCGTACCCGGCCAGCCGGGCTTCGGCATCATCCGGCAGGGTTTCGTGGAAACCTCCAATGTCGACGCCGTCACCGAAATCACCGCGCTGATCCGCGCCCAGCGGGCCTACGAGATGAATGCCCGCGTCATCAGCGCCGCCGACGAAATGCTCGCCGCTTCTGCAAACCTCCGCTAGCCCACACCTGCAAGGCAAGGATAGCCGCCATGATGCGCATGCTCACCGCCGCCCTGATCCTCGCGATCCTCGGCACCGCCTATGCCGACGCCCAGCAGAACGTGCTTTTGCGCGAGCGGGTGGTGGTCGAGGGGGCCGTCGTCACGCTGGGCGATCTGTTCGAAGGGGTCGAGGGCGAGGCGGCGCAGGTCACGCTGGCACGCGCGCCGCAGCCCGGCGCACGCACCTTCCTGGACCCGGCCTGGGTCAGCCGTCAGGCCAGCCGCAACGGGCTGGAATGGGCGAACGCCACCGGTATTGAACGCGTTGCCGTGCAGCGCGCCTCGCAAAGCCTGTCGGCGGGCGATATTGCCGAGCTGATTGCCGCGCACATGTACCGGGAGACCGGACGCAGCCATGAAGTCACCCTGTCCAACCGCATGGTGTCCATCCACGCGCCGATCGATGCCGCCGCAGCGCCAGAGATTGTCCGTCTGGAGCTGGATGGCCGCACCGGGCCGTTCCGCGCCGAAATCCGCAGCCATGAGGGCGGCGATCCTGTCACCGTGACGGGCCGCGCCGACCCGGTGCTGGACGTGCCGGTACTCGCCCGGCCGCTGGCGCGCGGCGAGGTGATCGAGGCAGGCGATATCGAATGGGTGCGCATGCGCTCTGACCGTATCCGCGCCGACGCCGTCACCAGCGAACGCGCCCTTGTCGGTCAGGAAGCGCGCCGCGCCCTGCGGGCCGGTGAAGCCCTGCGCAGCTATGATTTGCGCGAACCTGCTGCCATCACGCGCGGCGAAACGGTGGCGCTGGTCTTCCAGTCCGGCCCGCTGACGCTGACCGCGCGCGCACGCGCTCTTGAAAATGCCGCGCTCGGACAGACCGCGCGCTTTGTGAACCTGCAATCGAACCGCACCATTGAAGGTGTGGTCGAAGGGCCGGGACGCGTCCGCGTGACGGGTGCCTCCGGCCATATCTTCTAGCCGTCAGGAGACGATCACCATGCCTCATTCACACCTGACGCGCCTTGCCCGCCTTGGCGTCTGTGCGCTGGCCCTGACGGCGATGAGCGCGTGCGCGGTACGTGACCGCGCCAGCTATATCGGCCAGCCGCCGCCCCTGTCTCCCCTTTCGGCGGACGCGGCCATTCGCGGTGTCGGCATTACCGAGCAGCATGGCGGGGCAGGCGAGCGCCAGATGGAGGCCCTGCAGGCCGCTATTGCTGCCCGCCAGAACGATACCGGCAATCTGAACTCGCTGTGGCGGTCGAACTCGTCCACCTTCTTTGGTGATCCGCGTGCGGCGCGTGTGGGCGATATCCTGACCGTCAACATCAATATCGCCGATCGCGCCCAGGTGAATAACCAGACCAACCGCTCACGCGAGACATCCGAACGGGCGGGCATCCCCAATTTCTTCGGCGGGGAAGCAGCGCTTGACGGCTTCTTCAACGACGCCGTCGATCCGGCAAATCTTGTCCGCATGGGGTCAACCAGCTCCACGCGCGGTGCCGGGTCGGTCAACCGCTCCGAGACGATCCGCCTGACGGCTGCCGCCATCGTGGTCGACGTTCTGTGGAACGGAAACATGATCGTGCATGGGCGTCAGGAAGTGCGGATCAATAACGAAGTGCGCGAGCTTCTGATCTCCGGCATTGTGCGCCCGCAGGACATCGCCTCGGACAACACGATCGATCACTCCAAGATCGCCGAGGCGCGCATTTCCTACGGTGGCCGCGGCCATATCTCCGAGATGCAACGCCCGCCAGTGGGGCAGGAAATCTACAACCTGCTCTGGCCCTTCTAGAAGCGCGCCGTAAACCGGAAAACGCTAACACTTTGCTCATCATTCGGCCCCTAGGATAACGCCCGGGCGAAAGCTCGAAGGGGACCGGATGACTGGGCGTTTCTCATATATTACAAGGATGCTGGGGCCGGAGCGGGTGATGTATGTCCGCGCTTTCGGCGTCAACCGGCCCGACATAAGCCGTGACCGTGGCGGCATGCTGCTCGACCGGGTGGCCAGGGGCGGCGTCAACGCCGTTATCTTCGACTACCGGCGCATGCTCTACACCCATGACACCTTCCAGATCGGCACGCTCGCAGGGCGGGTCGCCAGCCGTCTGCCAGCGGGCTTTCCGGTCGCCTATGTGCTCGCCCGCCAGCACACCGGTTTCGTGGTGACACTGATGCGCACGCTGACGCGCAAGGGCATCATCACCGAACCCTTCGCCAGCCACCGCCCGGCCATCGCCTGGGCGAGCGAACAGGTCAGGATCGCGCAGCTTGCCGCCGGCAGTTACCACGAAAGCCCGGTCCTGCATGCCCGCAGCGCCTGATTCAGCAGACCTTGTTGTCGAGAAATTCGAACTGGAGGACGCCAACGTATTCTGCGCCCGCCTGATCGGCATCAATCGGGTGAAGGACAGTCTTGGCAATGCCGAACGGCTTTCGCAGCGCGTGGTGCGCGAGGGGCGTGACGCCATCATCCTCGACTACAGCCAGTGCAAGCTGGAGCACAAGCTAGAGGAGTTTGTGAAGGTGGGAGAGGTGTTCGCCCGGCACATGCCGGTGCATGTGCGGATGAGCTATGTCTATGGCCCGTCCAACATGATGCACGCCGTCTATATGACGAAAATGCTCCACAAGGCCGGATTCAAGGCGCGCGCCTTCGACAATTGGGGCGATGCGGAGCGCTTCGCCCGCGGCAACGACTAGCTATCAGTCGTCGCGATGCACCCGCTCTGAGCGCTCATGGCGCTCCTGGGCTTCCAGGCTGAGGGTTGCCACCGGGCGCGCGTCCAGACGGGCCAGTGAAATCGGCTCCCCCGTCTCGTCGCAATAGCCGTAAGTGTCTTCCTCTATCCGGCGCAGGGCCGATTCGATCTTGGCGATCAGCTTGCGCTGGCGGTCGCGGGCGCGAAGCTCCAGCGACCGGTCTGTCTCGGTGGATGCGCGGTCAGCCAGATCGGGCAGTGCGCCGATATCTTCCTGCAGGGCGTAGAGCGTGGTCTTGCTCTCCCGCAGGATCTCGTCTTTCCACGCCATCAGCTTGCGGCGGAAATATTCTTTCTGCCGGGGATTCATGAAGTCTTCGTCCTCGCTGGGACGATACCCCTCAGGCAGCTCTATCTTGGATTCAAACGCGCTCATACGACCGCCTCCATGACGCTCACGCCCCTGCCCATGAGCGCGGCGGAGAATATCGGCGCAACTCATCAAGTCAACGACGCATGACCGTTACACCGCAAGTTTGGTGCCAATAGGATTAGATAAAGACTTTCAAGAGGTAACTGGCCACGCATTGGCCATTCAGGCGTCGTATTTGGCCAGTTCGACCGCTGCGCGCGTCTCAACTTCGTCCAGCATGGCTTCCAGACGCGGGTCGGACACCGACTCGCGGCGGGCCTTGAGCACGTCCATGAGGCGGACGAGCTTGGAGCGCGGCACGCCGCCTTCGAGCAGCGCGATTTTCAGATCGTCGAGCACATCCAGCAGGGTGAAAGCGCGCTCGGTGGCACGCTGGCGCGCACCGGCCTCATCATGGTCGCCCTGCAGCGCCAGAAGCGCCTCGACCGATCCGACCGATGCGACCGGTCCGGTGCCAGCAACGCTGGAGGGAGCGGGGGATGGCGCCGGTGAGGCAGGCGCGAAGCTGCCAGACCCGCCTTGCGTGCGGCTGGTGCGCTTCGGGGCGCTGGTGCTCTGGGTCCCGCCAGGACCGGTGATCTTCATCGGTCGAGCCTCTTCGACAGGTTCATAAGACGCAAATTGCTTAAGCTTGTTTAACAGACCCTTAAACCGCTTCGCGCGCCCGGCAAAATCTTCCCGGCAGTACGCGCGCCGTCATGGTTTTGCCGCCCGCCTGGAAAAGCGGCCTCTTATATATCAGTGCATTAGCGCTACTGAAGCTGGCACGCATTTCGCATGGTTAACGTGCGAACAGACACCCAGGCGGAGAACCGCACCCGATGATGATCCGGATTATCACTGCCCTTGCCCTCGGCCTGGCGCTCTGCGCGCCGGTTCACGCCAATCCGCGTATCAAGGACATTGCCGATATCGAGGGCGTCCGGGACAACCAGCTGGTTGGCTATGGCCTCGTGGTGGGTCTCGACGGTTCGGGCGATACGCTGCGCAATTCGGCGTTCACCCGCCAGTCGCTGAACTCGCTGATGGAGCGCTTCAACGTCAATATCCGCGATGCGGACCTGCGCACAGGCAATGTCGCCGCCGTGCTGGTGACGGCGCATCTGCCGCCGTTTGCCACGCAAGGTTCACGCATGGATGTCACCGTGTCGGCCATGGGCGATGCCAGCAGCCTGCAGGGCGGCGTCCTGATCGCCACACCGCTGATGGGCGCTGACGGACAGGTGTACGCGGTGGCGCAAGGCTCCATCGCGGTAGGCGGGTTCACCGCGCAGGGCGCAGGTGCCAGCATCACACGCGGCGTGCCGACCAATGGCCGCATCTCCAACGGCGCGATCATCGAGCGCGAGTTGCGTTTTGATCTCGCGAGCCGCGACGAAATCCGCCTTGCCCTGCGTAATCCCGATTTCACCACAGCGCGCCGCATGGCCGACGCCATCAACGCCTATATCGGCACCGGCACCGCCCATGCCAGCGATCCGGCAACCGTGGTGGTCAGCCGCCCGGCGAGCTTCCGCGGCGATATGGTCGGTCTGGTGGCCGATGTGGAGCAGCTGCGCGTTGCCGCCGATATGCGCGCCCGCGTGGTCATCGATGAGAGCACCGGCACCATCGTGATGGGCGAGAATGTGCGCGTCTCCACCGTGGCCATCGCGCAGGGCAATCTCACCATCACCGTCAGCGAGACCCCGATTGCCAGCCAGCCGGGCGCCTTCTCCGAAGGCGAAACCGTGGTTCTGCCGCGCACACAGGTTACCGCCGAGGAAGACTCCATGCAGCTGGGCGTGCTGCAGGGCACAGTGTCCTTGCGCGAGCTGGTGGACGGGCTGAACGCGTTGGGCGTCTCGCCGCGAGACATGATCACGATTTTGCAGACCATCAAGGCGGCAGGCGCACTGCAGGCCGAGATCGAGGTGCTGTGATGGATGATTTCCTCGCCAGTCAGGTTCAGGGCGCTTTTCAGACCCGCGAACCCTCCCTGCCCGGCACGGGCGGCATTACCAATGCCGAACAGGCGCGCCAGGTTGCCGAGGAGTTCGAGGCGGTCTTCCTTGCCCAGCTCGTGGAACAGATGATGGGCGAGAGCACACAGAGCGAGATGTTTGGCGGCGGCGCGGGCGAGAGCGCCTTCCGGGGCATGCTCAATGAGGAATACGCCAAGGTGATGGCGCGCGCAGGCGGGATTGGCCTTGCTGATGATCTGGCCCGCGAGATTCTGCGCCTTCAGGAAGCAGGAGCACGCTAATGAGTGAACTGGCCGCGAAAACCCCTGCCGAGCGCGCTGCCATGCTGGTCCGCCTGACCGCGCGCCTGACCGAGCTGTTTGACACCGAGACGACCCATTTCGAGGCGCGCCAGCCGCACAAGGCTTTCGATCTGCAGGACGAGAAGATGCAGCTGGCCAATATCTACCGGCGCGAAACCCAGCTCGCCGCCAGCGATCCGGAGCGTCTTGCGGGGCTGGAACCGGCGCTCAAGGCGTCCTTGCGGGCAAATGTGGAGAAGCTCGACGCCGCTGTGCAGCGCAATGGCGTTGTGGTCGAAGCGCTCAAAGACATTACCGAAGGGCTGGTAAAGTCCATCGCCGACGAAGCTGTCCGCCAGAAGGCGCAGAATGCTGGCTACGGCCCGCAATCGGCACGCGCAAGCCAGATCGGCGCGATAGCCGTCAACCAGAGCGCCTGAAGACCGGTAGCCTCAACTCGGAGGGGCTAGCCGCTCCACTGCCTCACTGCGCGACAGGCCGGCAATACGCACCGTCTTTATCCGCGCGGTATGACCTGAAACCAGCTCCAGCGCGGATTTCGGCACGCCCAGCGTTTTGGCCAGCAATTTGAGAACAGCCATATTGGCCGCGCCCTTGTCCGGCACGGCGCGCACGCGGATTTTCAGATGAGCCAGCCCGTCGGCGCGGATCTCCACGCCCTCTATCGTGTCTCTGGAGGCGTTCGGCGTAACACGAAGGCGAAGGATTGCTCCTTCGCCTTCATCACTTATCCAGTCTGCGTTCAAGGCGCTCAGGCCGGGCCGGGCTTGGGCTCCATGCCGCCGGGCGCGGACACTTCATCCTCGTCCTCGTCATCGATGACCGGGACCGCGCTATCGGGCGTGGTCGGGCCTTCGCCCTTGGCGGGAATATCGGTATTGCGCACAGGCGGCTTGCCATTGAGCAGATCGTTGATCTCTTCGCCGGACAGCGTCTCGTATTCGAGCAGGCCCTGCGCGATGGCTTCCCAGTCCTTGTTGTACTCGGTGAGGATGCGGCGCGCCTCGTTAAGGCCGCCTTCGACCAGACCCTTCACCTCACGCTCGATCTTGGCCGCCGTCTCGGCAGACACGGTGCGCGATTGCTGCACCAGTTGCTGGCCGAGGAACACATCGCCCTGATTGTCGGCATAGTCGATGGGTCCGAGCTCGTCGGAGAAGCCCCATTGGGTGACCATGGCGCGGGCAAGGCGCGTGGCCTGCTGGATGTCGCTGGCCGCGCCGGACGTCACATTGTCCTTGCCGAATTTCAGCTCCTCGGCAATGCGCCCGCCCATCATGATGGCCAGACGGCTGGTCATTTCCTGATGGGTCATGGACAGCTTGTCGCCCTCGGGCAGCTGCATCACCATGCCGAGCGCACGCCCGCGCGGAATGATCGTCGCCTTGTGGACCGGATCAGCGGCAGGCACGCGCAGCGCCACGATGGCGTGACCGGCCTCGTGATAGGCGGTCAGCGTCTTTTCCTTCTCGCCCATGACCATGGAGCGGCGCTCCGGCCCCATCATCACCTTGTCCTTGGCCTCTTCGAACTCGGCCATGGAGACCAGGCGGCGATTGCGGCGCGCAGCCAGCAGGGCCGCCTCGTTGACGAGGTTGGCAAGGTCCGCGCCGGAAAAACCCGGCGTGCCGCGCGCGATCACTTTGGGATCGACATCAGCGGCCAGCGGCACGTTGCGCATATGGACTTTGAGGATTTTCTCGCGGCCCGTGATGTCCGGGTTCGGCACCACGACCTGACGGTCGAAACGGCCCGGACGGAGCAGGGCGGGATCGAGCACGTCAGGGCGGTTGGTCGCCGCGATGAGGATGATGCCCTCATTGGCTTCAAACCCGTCCATCTCGACGAGAAGCTGGTTGAGGGTCTGCTCGCGCTCATCATTGCCGCCGCCAAGGCCGGCACCGCGTGAGCGGCCCACCGCGTCGATCTCGTCGATGAAGATGATGCATGGCGCGTTCTTCTTGGCCTGCTCGAACATGTCACGCACGCGGCTGGCACCGACGCCGACAAACATCTCCACGAAGTCCGAGCCGGAAATGGTGAAGAAGGGCACGCCCGCCTCACCGGCGACGGCGCGCGCGGTCAGCGTCTTGCCGGTACCCGGAGGGCCGATCAGCAGCGCGCCTTTGGGGATCTTGCCGCCCAGACGCTGGAATTTGGAGGGGTCTTTGAGAAATTCGACGATCTCGGAAAGTTCTTCCTTGGCCTCGTCAATGCCCGCCACATCATCGAACGTGACCCGGCCGGTTTTCTCGGTCAGGAGCTTGGCCTTGGACTTGCCAAAGCCCATCGCGCCTTTGCCGCCGCCCTGCATCTGGCGCATGAAGAAAATCCACACCCCGATCAGCAGCAGCATCGGGAACCAGCTCAGCAGGATGCCAAAGAGGTTCATGCCGCCTTCGGCCGGCGCGCGCGCGGTGATCTGGACATTGTTTGAGCGCAGCGCATCGGTAACGCGCGCATCGGCAGGCACTTCGGTGCGGAAAGCCTGTCCGCCGCTCAGCTCGCCCGTGATGGACTGGCCTTCGATCGTGACCTCGCGGACGCGGCCCGCCTCCACATTATCCATGAACTGGGTGTAGGTAAGCTCATTGGTCTGCGCGGCCGGGCGCGGCCCCTGAAGGATGTTGAACAGGGCAACCAGCAGAACCAGCAGGATCGCCCACACCATAATATTACGCAAATTCATCAACTTACCTTTCGCCGGGCCTGCATGCCCGCTTCAAGTCCGGTAGCCTTTGCATCAGACGCATTTACGTCTGGCGCAAAAGCGCTGTCTTCCATATTGGACGGCGTACGCGTTTTCGCCAGCCCTGCGCGGCCAGCTGCCGCACATCATACACTGTTTTCGCCTGCCGTGCCGTTTGCGGACACACCCAGCAATCCCTCCAGCCGGTCTGCAATCAGTGCGCCAGCCGCGCCGTCTCCCGGCGGCGTCTCCAGCCCGGTAATCACGCTGCGCCCTTCGCTCTCGATAACCGCCAGAGATGGCCGCAATCGGGCAGGCACGCCCTCCACGACGCGGTTTCGCTCCAGCAGAGGTTTCACGGTCAGGGGCGCGGAGCCTGCGCATACCAGCATCCGGCCGTCGAACACGCCGCAATCACCCGGTTTTACATGCAGCGCGTCAACGCCCCGGCGTCCATCGGCGCGCCCCGCCACAGCGCCCGGATCACGCCCGATCACGCCCTCACGCGTCAGCAATACGCCCGCACCGCTGAACGCGCGGCCCGCCTGCAATGCGTCCAGCAGGCCGGTGACATTATCCGGCCCCGGCATGGCCTGTTCGCCGCTTACCGCCAGTATCAGCGCCTCGCACGCCCGTAAGCCCGCCTCGCGCGGGGCAGCGGCCAGAAGCGCGCCATCCAGCGCTGCGCCGCCCCAGGGCAGGATATCGGCGATAGCGGCCAGCAGCTGGCGCGCTGCGCGGCGTGACGCCCGGTCTGCCGCCAGCGCCGCATCGTTGAGCGCAAGAAGCCTCCGCCCCGCCTGGCTGGCGGGCAGCGGCGCAGCGGCCCGGATGCGGACCCGCTCGAACGCGCGATTGGCGTTGGAGGGGTCGTCCACCCAGTCCACGCCTTCACGTTTGAGATAGTCGCGCAAGGCCGCCCGCGATGCACGCACCAGAGGACGCGCCAGGCGTATGCCCCGCCCCTGCGGCCAGGCGGGGCTGGGACCAGACTCTCCCATCGCGGCAAGTGCGCGCCAGCCAGCGGCGGGACGCGACAGGCGCATCAGCAGCGTTTCGATAACATCGTCTGCGGTGTGCGCGAGAAACAGGCTGCTTGCGCCAAGCTGACGCGCAGCATCAGCCAGAAGCCCATGGCGCGCGCGCCGGGCAGCGCCCTGTCCGGGGGCGGGTGCATTCCAGACGAGAATGTACGCTTTTGCACCCAGCGCCTCGGCCCGCTGAGCCACCAGAGCGGCTTCATCTGCGCTCTCCGGCCGCAGACGATGATCTACGATGAGGGTATGAAGTTCGCGGCCTGAACGCGCGGCCTCGCCCGCCATCAGGCAGGCCAGCGCCATGGAATCGCCCCCACCCGACAGAGCCAGCACAAGCGGACCTGCCGGGCACAGGCGCGAAACCGCGCGTGCGCCGCCAGTAAGGTCAGGCTCTAGCGGCACCCTGCCCGCGAACGCTCCCGCTCGGCGCGCTGGCGCGCATCCGCGCCGGCATTGGGATACTCCTGAGAGAAGGAGCCGAGCACGTTGCAGGCGGCTGCCCGCTGATCCATCGCCGCCAGTGATGCGCCCAGACGCACCAGCGCATCGGGTCCGCGCTCACCGCGCCGGTCCGCGCGCAGCGAGGACATATAGGCGTCTGCCGCATCCTGATAATCACCTTGGGCAAAATGGGTTTCACCCAGCCAGTACCAAGCCTGACCGGTCATCGGATGCCCGGAATGCACCTCGACAAAGCTGGCAAAACGTTCCTGCGCACCGGCAAAATCACCATCGAGAAGGCGCGAGCGCGCACGCGCAAACGCTTCATCTGGGTCAGAGGGGGCAGAGGCCGCTTCGCGGCTGGCGGATTCTGTGGCACCGGAAGACGCGGCCGCAGCCTCCGCATCTGCACGTGTGGCCGGCAGATTGCTGCCCTGAAGGCTCAGGGGCCGCGTCGCGGCGGCACGCGCATCCGCATGGGGGTCGTCCGGATCGGTGACGGCCAGTTCGCCATCCTCGCCGGACAAAAGGCGGCGCATGGCGGTGTTGAGCCGGTCAACTTCCTGACGCAGGCGCCGGTTCTCGAAGGTCAGCGTTTCCAGCTCACCGGTCAGGGAGCGCTGCTCACGCTCCAGCGCCTCGACGCGCATCATCAGGCTCTCGGCCACCGGATCACCGGCAAGCGATTGCTGCTCCATCTCGTTCAGGCGCGCCTCTATGGCGTCCATGCGCATCGTCAATGCCCGGCTGGACTGGGCATGGGCCGTCCCCGCAAGGAGACCAAAGCCAATCAGGAGAGAAACGAGCCAGCGCATGCCATCACCTCTGGAAAACAAAACCCATCACCAACTGGAATCGCGCGTCAACCGCGCCCGGTCAAGGGCCAAGCCTGACGAATGCAAGGGGCGAAATTGCGGCATGGCCTGTCGGACCCGGCCGGTCTGCGCCCCTGCAGGCAGGCCCCGGACATAATAAAGGCTCGCCAGCATGACCGGATGATCATGCCGGCGAGCCTTTAAGCTCCGCAGTGGCAACGGGATTACCCGTTGACTAGGACACCGCGCCAGACGTCACGACAGTGATGCTGTTCCGGTTCTGGGCCCAGCACGATTCCGTGGACTGGGTGCAGGACGGACGCTCTTTGCCGTAAGAGACTGTCGAGATGCGCGAGGCGTCGACGCCCTGGCTGACCAGGAAGTCACGCACCGAGTTTGCACGGCGAGCACCAAGCGCGAGGTTGTACTCACGCGTACCGCGCTCGTCGCAATTACCGGCGACGAGGATGCGGGTGCCGGGGTATTGGGCAAGCCACGCAGCCTGACGGCGCAGGGTTTCGCGCGAGGCGTTGTCCAGGTCGAAGCGGTCGAGACCGAAGAAAACGCGGTCGCCCGCATTTTGTTCGAAGTCCGCGATCGAACCGGGCACAGGGCCGGTGGTGCGGGTGTCGGTGGCGCCGCCAGTATTGGTTTCCGGCACGACCGGGGTTTCATCCGGGCGGCTGGCGCAGGCGGTTACGAGAAGGCTGCACGCTGCCAGAGCAGCGAACGGAGCGAGTTTCATCGGAGCTAAGTCCCTCAATAGTGTCCGTGCAGCACGCCTGCACGGCCTGTTCCTCCATACACCACATTCGAAGGCAAATCGATATGGGTGTGCGAACTATTTTCTGCTGCCAGATCAGTCCAGCAGTGGCGACCAGGCAGCATCGGACGCGGCTCCCTGGGTGGGCAGCCGGCGCAGGTTGAACCCGCCCAGATCCACGCTCCAGATCGCGTAGCGCGTCCCGGTCGTGGAATAGTCGCCACGCGTAAACAACAGCATGCGGCCATTGGGCGACCAGGCAGGTGTATCTACAAAATACCCGTCATAGAGAATTCGTTCCTCGCCAGAGCCATCGGCACGCATCACGCCCAGCGAGAACATCGAGCCCTGCTGCTTGATGAAGGCGATCAGATCACCGCGCGGCGACCAGACCGGGCTGGTATAGCGGCCCGGACCGAAGCTGATCCGGCGCTGGTCGGTGCCATCAGCGTTCATCACATAAATCTGCGGCTGACCCGAACGGTTTGAGGCAAAGGCGATCTGGCGGCCATCGGGCGAATAGGTCGGCTCGGTGTCATCGGACGGATTGCTGGTCAACTGGCGCAGCGCGCGCGTGCGCAGGTCGAATCCGTACAGATCATGGCGGCCGCGGCGCTCAACCGACATCACAAGCTCGCGCCCATTGGGGTGGAAGCGCGCAGACAGGGATTGGCCGCCGCCGGTGATGGCTGCGTTGCTGCTGTCGAACAGCGCTTCCTGACGGCCGGTCTGCAGATCGTAGAGATAGCTGGTCGCCTGCAGGTCACGGAATGAGACATAGGTGATCTGCTGGCTGGTCGGCGAGTAGTTCGGCAGGAGCGCCATATAGGAGCGGTCAGTCAGGAAGGAGGGATTGGCCCCGTCCTGATCCATGATGACCAGGCGGCGCGTCGGCTCGCCATCGGGGCCCTCGCCTTCGGACACATAGACAATGCGCGTGTCGAAAAAGCCGCTCTCGCCGGTCAGCCGCTCATAGACCGCGTCGGAGACCTTGTGAGCGAGGCGGCGCCAGTTTTCCGGCACGGAGGTGAACTGCATGCCCAGAAGCTGTTGCTCGGCAGCGGTGTCCCAGAGGCGGAAAGCCACCAGCAGCCGGCCCTGATCGTCAATGCTGACCCGGCCCACCAGAAGGGCGGAGGCATTGATGAGCCGCCAGTCGGCAAAACGGGGCCTGAGATCGATATTGGTGATGTCCTCGATAAAGGCGTCCTGGGAAACCGGCGCAAACAGGCCCGAATTGGCCAGGTTATTGGTCACCACCCGCGCAATGTCGGCGCCCGTCTCGGCGCTTTGCGTATCCTGCGCGATGAAGTCGGTAATCGCGATCGGGAAGGGATCGACATTGCCGTCCGTGACGGTAACGACAAGCGGGCTGCCCGATTGGGCGAAAGCAGGCGCCGCAAGCGCTGCAATCATGGCGAACATGGCGGCTAGGCGGGCCAGAAAACGCATCTGTTAGCTCCTGTCGTTCAGGCGGGGTTAGGACCTGCACTCATAAAGGTTTCGGGCGTGACGCGTAGCAGATTTCGCGCCTGAAAAGGAGAGACGATCGCCGTGGAGCACTCCTCCACAAGAACGGCTCGACGCCGTCAGGGGGGAAATCTGCCGCGCCCCGAAGGGGTATGGCGAAAATCGCCCACTATTACGTCGCAGTCCCTCGAAAGGGGACGGCCCTTCCGTCGGGCCTGCTCCTGATATTGAACGATTTTCACCCATATCACGCTCCAAACCCTTTATGAGTGCAGGTCCTACCACACTATCGATTTGACGGATGGAAATTGACCGTAATGCGGCGCCATTGCTGATACTGGCCGGCGGGCATGGTGTAGGGCGCACATTCGATGACGGCGCGCACAGCCCGCTCACCGGCAAGGCGCATATAGGGGTTGGGCGAACCCAGCACGCGGTTGGCATCTACCAGCCTCGGCGGCGCGCTCAAGGACCCGTCACGCTCCAGCTGCACCTCTACCGATACCCGCAAGGAGGCAGGGTCCGGCGCATCGGAGGGCTCACGCCAGCAGCGCGAGGTCTGGCTGCGGAAGAGATCGGACATGGTAGCCGTCATCGCCGTTCCGGCCCCGGCACCCTGGCGGGTTTCACCCTCGTCGGCGGGACGGTTCTGCGCGCTCTGTTGGCGGGAGCGGTCTACAAGGCTGGAGAGCGCATCGAGATCAAGCCCCTGCTGCTGTTGCGGCTGGGGACGCGGCTGCGGGCGCTGCGGCTCTGGCCGGGGTTCAGGCTGGGGCGGAACGGGCTCGGGTTCCGGCTCGCGCACAGGTTCCGGCTCGGGCTCGGGTTGCGGCTCTTCGGTGGGCGGCAGCGGAATGGGTTCGGGCTCGGACACCTGCGGCTCAGGCTCTGGTTCGGGCGCTACCGGCTGCGGGCGCTCGATGACTTCCGGTTCGGGTTCCGGGCGCGGTTCGGGCGCGGCCGCGCGTATATTGGTCGTGTCGGCCAGCGTTACCAGCTCGACGGGAACCAGCACGCTCTCACTGTCGAGCTGGCTGGCGGAACGGGGGAAATAGATGAACGCGCTCGCAAACAGCGAGAGGTGCAGCACCAGCGATAGGATGAAGCTGGCAAACGAGCGCATGACGCTTAAAAAACGCTTTCCTGCTACTGGTTCAACGGATCGGTCACAAGACCGATATTGGCGTAGCCAGCCGATGACACGCGCGCCATCACACGCATGACCTCGCCATAGCCCACCGCCTCGTCGGCACGGATATAGACACGCGCCTCAGACCCGGTGCGCGAGATCGCCTCCAGACGCGGCACCAGCTCGTCAAAGCCGACCCGCGTTTCCTGCAGGAAGATCGAGCCATCGGCCTGGATGGTGATGGTCAGCGGCTCTTCCGACGTGGTCATGGCCCGCGCTTCGGTATCGGGCAGGTTCACATCCACACCGACGGTCAGCAGCGGGGCTGCGACCATGAACACGATCAGCAGCACCAGCATCACATCGACGTAAGGCACGATGTTGATCTCTGCCTTGGGCTTCCAGCGGCGGCTGCTCCTGCGGCCGCCCATATCGACCGGACCGGCCATCTATCCCTCCCGCGCTGCGAGGGCGGACAGATCGTCGACAAAGCCTTCCAGCCGGACGGCATATTTGGCGAGCTGGGAGGAGAGCGCGTTGAAGAAAATCACCGCCGGAATGGCGGCCACAAGGCCCAGACCCGTTGCAAACAGCGCCTCGGCGATACCCGGTGCCACGACGGCCAGATTGGTGTCACGCGATGCGGCGATGGAGCGGAAGGAGTTCATGATCCCCCACACCGTGCCGAACAGGCCGATAAAGGGCGCGGAGGAACCGACAATGGCGAGGATGCCAAGGCCCTGCTCCATCCGGGTCAGCTCCCGGTTGGCCTCCGCCCCGCCAGAGCGCGAGACAGAGAAGCTGTCCCAGTCACGCAGCGCAGCGGCCAGCACCCGGCTGAACGGATCCCTGGGATTGCGCGCATAGCGGTTGGCAAGATCATCAATCGAGCCGCCAGCCCAGAAATCATCCTCGAAGCGGGCTGCCTGCGAGGCCGCCTTGCGGAACTGCAGGAATTTCTCGATGGCCACCGCCCATGACCAGACGGACATGAACAGCAGGATCGCCATCACCGCCTTCACGATGATATCGGCGCGCATGAAAAGGTAGAAAATAGTCAGTTCCTGCGCTGGCTGGGCCAGCTCTACGGCGACGCTATCCATGGCGGTTCCCTCACACTCCCGGCAAACGGATGAGCACGTTGCTTAGCTGCGCGCAAAACACAAGCCAAGCCCGGCGCACTCAAAACCCGCCCTCACATGTTCCCGGCAGGCTTTCTCTGATCCGATTGGGGCGATTTGAAGGAGGAAGGGTTAAAAACGCGTTGGGATTTGCAGTGGGACTTAAAGCGTAAGAGCGCCGCTACGCCAGAGGCGCAACGACTGCGAGATGAGCGTTGATGCTGTCCCTCACACGCTGGCTGAGCGGCAGATGTGCGCTCTCTTTTGTCCAGACCTCGCGGAAGCGCGCCGCTGTCTCCTTCGCGGCGTCCAGCACCAGCTTTTCGGGCAGTTCTGCTTTTGCCGCCAGATGCGCCAGTTCGTCTGCATCAAATCCAGCAAACCGGCTGGTACGGCTGAATTTGAGAGCAAAGTTTTCATCGCGGATATACGCAATCGTCGAGACGAAATCATAGGCCGGTGCGAGCGATGCTGTCTTCTGATCACGATAGATCAGGGACCAGTTCTTCACGTGCATGTCGGCATTTCCGATCAGTACGTTGAAGGTCAGGCGGCGGATAAACTCGGCCACGTCCTTGTTGCCAGCCTCGATGCCGATGATCTGGGCGATACGGCGCAGCGAAGCGGTTTTGTATTTGTCTTCCGGGTATAGGCCGAAAACCTGCGCAAAATCCTCGATATGGACACGCGATCCGTCAGCGGCGCGGTCAAACCGTTCGATGGCAAAGGCTTTGCGCCTGAAGAAATCAGCGCCCAGGCCGATGCCCTCGGGCAGGTCTTCAATATCACCGATATCAACCAGCCGGACCGGCGGCACGTCGATCCCCACCATCGCGGCAAGGCTCATCATCGAAAACTCGTTTTCCGGCACGTCCTCGAACTCGCGGGAGGGCAGCTTGATGATCCAGTTGCCGCCCTGACCAGCGGCCGGGATGGTGAGACCGCCGCGGGCTTCCAGCAGCGCCGAGAATTTGAGCTGAACGCCGGCCAGCGAAAACCGCAATGGTCCGTTCGCCGGCCTGCCTCGCGCCTCCTCATAGGCGTCATCGCCGTCAAGCAGCTCACCGCCTGCCGGCACGATGGTGACGGCGCCGGGAAGGTCCATGCCCAGCGCCCTGAGCAGCGGAAACTCACGTACCGGATTTACCCGCGCGCGCTCCGCCAGATAGGCGCGCATATGCCCTTCGGGCAGGAGGTTGGAAAAGAATGGCAGGGCGCGTGTCTGCGTCGGCGCAAAATCGCTGAACACACCGCCGAATGTATCCTTGAAGCCAAGGCTCAGCGTCGGCCGGTTTTCATCTCCGATATAGCTTTCGGTGAAGGCAAAGAGCATCCGGTCGCCGCCCAGATGGGTCAGCGTGCCGATCTCGCGCTCATAAAGCCGGACGCTCAATATGGACGGGAAAGCGCCTGACCTAGCCATCGTCTCGCTCGTCCAGCTGGTATTGCGAGCGTGAGACGGCTCCAGCGCCGGTGTGGGCGGCCTCGTTCCGGCGGGAGCGGAGAATCGCCTGCACGGCAGGAAGAGCCGGTCTCGGCACCAGCTCCAGCTCAATTTCCAGGGCGCGCGCGATCTCGACAAGGCTTGAAAGCCGGATATCGACCGCTCCGCTCTCGATCTTCGAGATATGGCTTTGCGGCACGCCTGTCAGTTGAGCCAGAGCCCGCTGGCTAAGACCCTTTTCCTCGCGCGCCTGCTTCAGGCGGCTAGCGATTTTCTCCAGAAGATACGACATTTGATCTGCTTTCGCATATCGATATATCAATATGATTTATCAAAGCATATCACATAGCGGGCCTCAGCCCCAAGAGCTATATATTTTTATATATCAAGAGGCGTTAATTATATGCTTTAGCATATCAGCGCTATTCCGCCACCCGCGCCAAAGCATCCTTCAGACCCGCAGGCAAGCGCTTGGGGCGGCCATCCATATCGATGCAGACCGCTTCCACTTCGGCGCTGGCGAGTAAAACCCCGTCGCGGGTAATCGCCTGCTCGATCTGCATGCGCACGCCGGAGAGGCTGGCAAAGCGGGTCTCGACCATCAACGCGTCATCAATGCGGGCGGGCGCGTGGTACTCCACCGTCACTTTCCGCACCGCAAAACCCAGCGGCGGATCGGCTTTGAGCAGCTCTGTATGGCTGAGGCCTGCCGTGCGAAGCGCGTCGGTGCGCCCGCGCTCGAAGAATTTGAGATAGTTCGCGTAATAGACAATGCCGGTAAAATCGGTGTCCTCGTAATAGACCCGCACGGGCAGTAGGTGCGCCCCGCCCTGCCAGCGTCCGGCCTCCGGCGCGCTCATTTATCACCTCCAAAGAGGTCCGGCGAGGAGCGTGGCGGCTCCAGCCCCATATGCGTCCAGGCGCGCGGGGCGGCGATGCGGCCCCTTGGCGTGCGCTGGATGAAGCCCTGCTGGATCAGGAAAGGCTCGACCACTTCTTCGAGCGCATCGCGCGCCTCGGCGCAGGCCGCCGCCAGCGTTTCCACGCCCGCAGGCCCGCCGGCAAAGCCTTCAATGAGAACGCGCAAGTAACGCCGGTCGAGGCTGTCGAGACCCACCTCGTCCACCTCAAGGCGTTTCAGGGCAAGGTCCGCCACTTTCGACGAAATGCTGGTCTCGCCATCGGCCTCGGCAAAGTCACGCACCCGACGCAGCAGGCGGCCTGCCACGCGCGGCGTGCCTCTGGCGCGTCTGGCAATCTCGCGTGCGCCGTCGGGCTCTATGGCTGCGCCAAGCTTTCCGGCGGCGCGGGTGACAATGCTGGTCAGTTCTTTCTCGCCATAAAATTCCAGCCGCACCGGCACACCGAAACGATCCCGCAGAGGCGTGGCCAGCAGACCTGCCCGTGTGGTCGCGCCTACGAGCGTGAAGGGCGGCAGATCGATGCGCACCGTGCGCGCGCTCGGCCCCTCCCCGATCACGAGGTCCAGCGCGAAATCCTCCATGGCGGGGTAGAGGATTTCCTCCACCACCGGCAGCAGGCGGTGGATTTCATCGATGAAGAGCACGTCGCGTTCTTCCAGATTGGTCAGGATCGCGGCGAGATCGCCTGCACGCGCGATGACGGGGCCGGAAGTGGCGCGGAAATTCACGCCGAGCTCTCGCGCCACGATCTGCGCCAGCGTGGTCTTGCCAAGCCCCGGCGGACCGGAGAGCAGTACGTGATCGAGCGCCTCGCCCCGGCTGGCGGCAGCGCTCACGAAGACCTTGAGATTATCGATGGCGGCGCGCTGGCCGACGAACTCGTCAAAGCTCAAGGGGCGCAACGCCTTGTCGCGCCCGTCCCCCGGCGCGGGTTCGGTTGAGATGATGCGGTCTGCCTCGGTCATCGCATCCCTCTCTTTCCTCCCCCGTTCACGGGGGAGGTGTCAGCGTAGCTGACGGAGGGGGGAGCTTTCTTGAACAATCCCCCCCTCGGCCTTTCAGGCCACTCCCCCCGTAAACGGGGGGAGAAAAAGCATGCGACGCCCCTCACCGTGCCAGCTCCTTCAGGGCCGCACGGATCAGCAGGGTCTCGCCCGCAGCCGGGTTGGCGGTGATGGCGAGCGCGACCGCGTGGCGCGCCTCGCTCTCGCCATAGCCCAGATTGGTGAGCGCGCTGATCGCTACTTCGCGGGCGTCATCATTGCCATCGTCAGGCACAGCTACGGGCGCAGAAACCGCCGCCGGAGCCTCGCCATCGGAGAGGGCCTCTACAAGGCTCTCAGAGCCCTTCTGGGAGCGCCGGCGCGCGGGCGGGGCCTTCCCCTTCAATTCGACCGCAATGCGCTCAGCGAGCTTCCGGCCCACCCCCTTGGCGCGTTCAAAAGCGGACGCATCGCCCAGCGCCGCCGCCGTCTCGATGCCAGAGGCAGAAACCGCGTCCAGCAGCGCCAGTGCGTGCTTGGCACCGACGCCCTGCACGCCCTGCAGGCGGACGAACCAGGCACGTTCCGCTTCGGTCAGGAAGCCGAACAGCCGGAATGCGTCCTCGCGCACATAGGTCTCGATATGCAGGGTGATGCCGGTGCCGATCTCCAGGCGCGAGCGCGCGCGGCTGCCAAGCGAGACGAGATAGCCGACCCCGCCCACATCGATGACGGCGTCCTCATCGCCCAGCGCGATCACAATCCCGTTCAGCATGCCGATCATGCGCTCATCCTCGCTATTGAACCGCGATGATGCGCGTGACAGACGGCCACCGCCAGCGCGTCGGCAGCGTCTGCCGTCGCGCGGCTGCCCGGCAGGATGACGGCGATCATGGCGGCCACCTGCCCCTTCTCCGCTGCGCCGGTGCCAACGACGGACTTCTTCACCAGACGCGGCGCGTATTCGACAACGCTCAAACCCGCCCGCGCGGCAGGCAGGATCGCCGCGGCGCGCGCCTGACCCAGCTTGAGGGCCGTGCCTGCGTTCGCGCTGACGAACTGGTCTTCTACCGCCGCCTCATGGGGGGCGTACTGCGTTACCAGCGCTTCGACAGCGGCAAAGATCGCTTCCAGACGCTGCGGCAGCGGTGCTTTCACCGGCGCGCGGATCGTGCCGTGAGCCACCAGAGACAGGCGCGTGCCGGTCTGGTCGATCACGCCCCAGCCGGTGGCCGCAAGGCCCGGATCAATGCCAAGAATGCGAATCGTCTGGCTCATCGGGCGAGCATACAGGATTGCCCCCGCCCTTCGAGCGTCACCTAAACCCGCTTCAGCGCCTCTTCGACGACACGCTCCGCTGTAATGCCGAAATGCTCGTAGAGCTGCTCTGCAGGCGCGGACGCGCCAAAACCGGTCATGCCGACAAATCCGCCCTCGCGCCCGATGATGGCATCCCAACCCCAGCGTATGGCGGCTTCGACGGCAACGCATGGCACACCGTCCGGCAGGACAGAGGCGCGATAGGCATCATCCTGTTTGAGGAAACGCTCCACGCTCGGCGCGCTGACGACGCGGGCCTTCACGCCCTTCCGCGCCAGCATGTCACGCGCCTGCACGGCCAGTTCCACTTCGGTGCCGGTGGCGATCAGCACGATCTGCGGCGCACCGCCTTCGGCCTCGCGCAGCACATAGGCGCCGCGCGCGGAGAGGTTTTGCGAGCCATCATCCTCGCGCAAATGCGGCACGCCCTGACGCGACAGGGCAAGGATGGCCGGGCCATCATTGCGCTCCAGCGCGCAGGCCCAGCTTTCGGCTGTCTCCAGCGCGTCGCAGGGCCGCCAGGTCTCCACGCCCGGAATGGCGCGCAGGGCCGAGAGATGCTCGACCGGCTGGTGGGTCGGGCCGTCTTCGCCGAGCCCGATGGAATCGTGGGTCAGCACATAGATGACGCTCTGGTTCATCAGCGCAGACAGGCGGATCGCCGGGCGGCAATAATCGGAGAAGATCAGGAAAGTGCCGCCATAGGGCGTGATCCCGCCATGCAGGCTCATCCCGTTCATCGCGGCGGCCATGCCGTGCTCGCGCACGCCGTAATGGATATAGCCGCCGGAGAAGTCTTCCGCCTTGATGATGGCTTGCGAGCTGGCTTTGGTCAGGTTCGAGCCCGTAAGGTCTGCCGAACCGCCAATCAGCGCGGGATAGTCCGCCGCAATCGCTTCAAGCACCTTGCCCGAAGCAGCGCGCGTGGCGAGCTTGGGCTTTTCGGCCACGACTTTGGCGATGTGGTTTTTCAGCGCTTCCTGCGCGGCCTTTGGCACGCCGCCGGCCATGCGCGCGATGAAGGCATCGCGCACATTCGATGCCGCCAGACGGTCATTCCACGCCTTGCGGGCGGCCGCGCTGCGCGTGGCCATTTCCTGCCAGTCGGCATAGATGTTTTCCGGCACCTCGAACGGGCCGTGCTCCCAGCCGAGCGCCTTCCTCGTGCCGTCGATTTCTTCAGCGCCCAGCGGCGAGCCGTGCGAACCGGCAGTGCCAGCCTTTTTCGGTGCGCCATAGCCAATCGTGGTGCGGCAGGCGATCAGGACCGGGCGGTCGCTGGCTTTTGCGCGCGTCAGCGCCGCGTCAACCGCAGCCGGATC
Organism: Glycocaulis sp.; assembly: GCF_050485565.1. Classification (GTDB taxonomy): domain Bacteria; phylum Pseudomonadota; class Alphaproteobacteria; order Caulobacterales; family Maricaulaceae; genus Glycocaulis. The sequence continues at coordinate 132,510 of NZ_JBJHBQ010000008.1, forward strand.
ATGGCCATCGACGCTGAGCGTGTCCCAGCCCGCCGCTTCAAAGCGCGTCTTGTGGTCGACGGTGTCAGACAGCTCGGTCGAGCCGTCGATGGAGATGGAATTGTCATCCCACAGCACGATGAGGCGGTTGAGTTTCAAATGACCTGCCAGCGAGATCGCTTCCTGGCTGATGCCCTCCTGCAGATCACCGTCAGAGGCGATCACCCAGGTATGGTGATCGACCAGCGCATCGCCGAAATGCGCATTGAGGATACGCTCGGCCAGCGCCATGCCGACAGCGGTGGAAATGCCCTGCCCCAGCGGGCCGGTGGTGGTTTCCACGCCGGGCGTGTGGCCGAACTCCGGGTGGCCGGGCGTTTTCGAGCCGAGCTGGCGGAAGTTTTTCAGCTCGTCCATCGTCACACCCTCCACCCCGATCAGGTGCAGGATGGAATAGATCAGCATCGAGCCATGGCCCGCCGACAGCACGAACCGGTCCCGGTCGGGCCATTGCGGATCAGCCGGATCGAACTTGATATGCTTGCCCCAGAGCACGGCGGCCGCATCGGCCATGCCCATCGGCATGCCAGGATGGCCGGACTTGGCCTTCTCGACAGCGTCCATCGACAGGGCCCGGACCGCATTGGCCATCGGACGGATACGATCAAGATCGGGAGCGGTCATGGGGATGGGCCTCTGGTGAGAGTCGTGGGTATGGCGGGGTCAAAGCCTGAATAGCCGGGCAAGGTCAAGACTGGCGGCGTCAAACCGGCTGTGATTGCCTTTCAGGAGGTCGTTTGTCAGCAGCTTGCCCAGCTCCACGCCCCACTGGTCGAACGGATTGAGGCCATAGATCAGCCCCTCGCAGAAAACTTTGTGCTCGTGAACGGCGATCAGCGCGCCGAGCCCTTCAGGGTCGAGGCGTTCGAGCATGATGATCGAGCTGGCGCGCCCGCCGGGCAGCGTCTTGTGCGCGGCCAGCGCGCCCTCGCCTTCATGGCCATCGAGCAGAGCGGCGCTCTGGGCAACGAGATTGGCCCCAAGCGCCTTGGCGCGTTCATCACCGCTGGCATAGAGCGACTGCACGGCAATGAAATCGATCGGCACCTCGTCCACGCCCTGATGGAGCCACTGGAAGAAGGAATGCTGGATGTCAGACCCCTTCCCGCCCCAGACCAGCTGCCCGCCGGAATGGGCAGACAGGGCCGAGCCATCAAGGCGCGCCGGCTTGCCAAGGCTCTCCATCTCCAGCTGTTGCAGATAGGCGGGCAGAAGCTCAAGGCGCGTCGAATAGGCCGCGACGCAGCGCGCCAGCAGGCCGCGCCCGGCCCGGTTCCACACATCGATCAGTGCCTTGGCGAGCGGCAGATTGTCCTTGGCCGGAGCGGCTGCGAAGTGCTGGTCAATCTGGCGCGCGCCATCAAGGATGCGGGCGAACACGTCCGGTCCCAGCGCGATTTCAAGGCACAGCCCGGCCGCCGACCAGAAGGAATAGCGCCCGCCCACGCCCTCCTCGAACGGGAAGATATGCTCCGGTGCAATGCCGAAGCTTTCAGCTTTGCCGGGCGCAGCGGTGGCGGCGGCCATGCGGGCATTGGCCGCCTCTTCGCCAAGGCTTGCCGCCAGCCACGCCTTGGCCGCACGCGCATTCATCAGCGTTTCGGACGTGGTGAAGGATTTTGACGTCACACACACCAGAGTGGTCGCCGGGTCCGCGCCCTCAATGGCATCCTCAAGATCTGCCGGGTCCAGATTGGACACGAAGCGCAGATCGACGCCCTCGCGGCGGAACGCCTTCATGGCGCTGTAAACGAGGCGCGGGCCCAGATCAGACCCGCCAATGCCGATATTGATGATGCGCGTGACCGGCTTGCCGCCCGGCGCATCCGTGCCCTGACAGGCACGCGCGAACGCCGCCGTGCGCGCCCGCGCCGCCTCGATACGCGCCGCGAGGGCGCGGTCTTTCAGCGCGGAGGCATCACGCAGCGCGGCATGCAGGGCCGGACGCCCTTCTGTAGGGTTGACGATATCGCCAGACAGCAGCGCCTTGCGCGCGGCGTCGAACCCTCGCGCCTCTGCCAGCGCGAAAAGCGCGTCCATCGCGTCCGTATCAAGGCGCTGATGACGGGCATCGAGCGTCACAGGACCGGCCTGCCATTGCAGCGCGGTGTCACGCGCGCCGCCCGCGCGCACCAGAGCGCCCAGCGGTTCGCCTGCAAGGCGCTTCACATGCGGTGCAAGCTGGCGGGCAATATCCATCGGCGCTGCGCTCATGCCTTCGTCGCCGAACATATCAGCACGGTCAGCCCGCCTTCGGCCTTCGCTGACTCCAGCGGGTCGATCCCCAGCGGCTTCAGCCCCGCCCCTTCCAGCCAGGCACGCAGCTGCGCGCGTTCAAAGCCCAGATGGGCGTGATGGTATTCGGCGCGGAAGCCCTCAAAATCGTGGGCCTCAAAATCTGCCAGCAGCAATAGCCCGCCCGGCGCGAGCACGCGCGCCCATTCGGCCAGGGCGCGCTGCGGCTGGGCGATATAGTGGAGGACCTGATGCACCGTGATGAGGTCGGCAGAGCCGGTCTCCAGCGGCAGGGCGGTCGCATCGGCCTGACGCACCAGACGGTTGGCCAGCCCCGCCTCGCTCATCTTTGAACGGGCGACGGTGAGCATTTCCCGGCTGAGATCGACACCCATGCCGTCCTCCGCTCGGTCGGCGAAAATCTCCAGCATGCGGCCCGTGCCTGTGCCGACATCCAGATGCAGGCGGAATTGGCGCTTGCCTGCCGCCTTCAGCATGGCAGCCTCTACCGCCTCTTCAGAGAAGTGCAGGCCGCGGATGCGTGCCCATTGCTCGGCGGCGACCTCGAAATATTTCTGCGCGGTCTCGGCGCGCAGGCGGCGCACCTCGCTCAGACGTGCCAGATCGCGGGCGACTTCCACATCATCGCTGCGCTCCATCTCTTCGAGCAGCGCAGCAAGGCGTTCGCCCACGCGTGAACGGGCCAGCCGGTAGAACACCCATCCGCCTTCGGGATAGCGCTCGCAAAGCCCTGCGTCTGCAAGGAGTTTGAGATGGCGGCTGACGCGCGGCTGGCTCTGCCCGAGCACCTGCATGATCTCGCTGACCGTCAGCTCGCCGCGCAGCAGCAGGGTGACGATCCGCAACCGGGTCGGCTCGCCCAGTGCCTTCAGCTTGGTCAGCAACTCTGCGTGCATCGGCACCCTGTCAGTCGTAAAGACTCATCCAGCCACCGGCCATAGCCAGTCTCGCATGAAAAGTCGATTCAGCCACCCGCGCCCAGGGCTGCCATGGCCCCGATATTAGCCGCGAGGTGCTCTGTGCGGGTGGTGGTCATCACCACGCAGTCGGCTAGCCCGTCAAGAACAGGGTCTGCCAGAGCGTCCGGCATGGCCGCGCGTGGGCCGTCCGTCCCGCCCGTCCGCAAGCGCCGGGCAAGGGCGTAGAGATCAGAGGCTTTGCGCGGAAGGCGCAAGGGCGGCGGACCATCGCCAGCAGCCTCGATCCCCATGACGGCGATGCCTGCGCCCCGTGCCGCCCGCAGGCGCGACCGCGCCGCCTCGCCAATAAAAGGATGGACCGGTGCCATCAGGATTTTGAACGCGCCGGTTTCCAGCGCCGCATCCAGCTCAGCGCCCCTGCCCGCAACGCCGAGATGACGGAAGGCTCCGGCTGTTTTCATGTCAGACAGGCGCGCCAGCAGGGCCGGGGTCAGCTCTAAAGGTGCCGGGCCATGCAGTATCAGCCCGTCCACGCCCTCAAGGCCAAGCCGGGACAGGCTGGCGCGGATGGAGCGCTCAAGGCCATCGGGGGAAAAATCACGGATGCGCCGGGCAAGACCGGCACTGCAGACGCCCGCCTTTGTGGTCACGAAGACGTCGCTGCGCGGCAGGCAAGCCAGGGCGCGGCCCAGCCGCTTTTCGGCTTCGCCCGCGCCGTAGGCTGGCGCGCTATCGAACACACGCACCCCCCCTTCAAACGCCTGCTCGACAAGCATCCGTGTTGCGCGGGAGGGCAGCAGTGCCGTGCCATGCGGGCCGGACACACCAAATCCGAGGCGGGAGGGCAGAAGCGTCATATACTTTGCCATACACGGCTTGGCGTATGCGGGCCAGTAATCGCAGCGCGCGCGGAGTTTGCATGACTGACCTTCCCGTAATCCGCGCAGCCAATGGCGACGATGCCCCGGCCATCCACGCGGTCTATGCACCCATCGTCGCCAACACCGCGATATCGCTGGAACTGGACGTCCCGTCTGTCGAGGAGCTGGCGGCGCGCATCGCCGCCGTCTCTGCCGAATTTCCCTACCTCGTGGCGGAGATGGACGGCCAGCTTGCCGGATACGCCTATGGCAGCCGCTTCCGGTCGCGCGCTGCCTATGATGCCAGCGTGGAGGTCACCGTTTATGTCGGCAGCGGGTGGCAAGGGCGCGGCGTTGCCAGAACGCTGTATGCTTCGCTCTTCGATGCGTTGCAGGCACAGGGCAGGCACGCTGCGTTCGCGGTCATAACCCTGCCCAATGCCGCAAGCGTGCGCCTGCACGAAGCTGCCGGGTTTGAACCTGCCGGGGTCTGGAAGGAAGCCGGCTTCAAGTTCGGGCAATGGCACGATGTGGGATGCTGGCAGAAGCGGCTTGGCCGTACTTAACGCCGCCGCGACTCGACAATGGCGATGGCGGCGCGGATGGCTTCGCCCTCATCCATGTCGGTCGTATCCAGCTCGACCGCATCATCGGCCTTCAATAGCGGCGCATCGGGACGTGAGGCATCACGCCCGTCACGCTCTGCCAGCTGGGTCATTATCTGTTCCAGGCTGACCGTCTCGCCGCGCCCGACCAGCTCGCTCCAGCGGCGCGAGGCGCGCACCTCGGCGCTGGCGGTAACGAACAGCTTCACATCGGCATCGGGGGCAATCACGGTGCCGATATCGCGCCCGTCCAGCACCGCGCCGCCCGGCTGGCGGGCAAAAGCCTGCTGCACGTCTTTCAGGGCCGCGCGCACTTTGGGGTGAGCCGACACGATAGAGGCGGCAGCGCCCGCACCGGCGGTGCGGATTTTCGCCTCATCAATGCTGGCAGGATCAAGCGCGCGCGCGGCCGCCTCGGCAGCGGCGCTGTCGGCGGGATCGCCGCCTGCATCAAGCACAGCCACCGCGACCGCGCGGTAGAGCGTGCCGGTATCGAGATGGGGAAGGCCAAACTTTGCCGAGAGCGCCCGCGCAATCGTGCCCTTGCCCGATGCGAGGGGTCCGTCTACCGCAATCAGCATGCCTGTCATTCTCCGTCGCGCAGCCCTCTAGGAGGCGAGCTTGCCCATCTCGTCTTCGGAAATGTCGAAATTGGCGTAGACATTCGACACATCATCGAGGTCTTCGAGCGCTTCCATCAGCTTCATCAGCGTGGCGGCCTTGTCGCCATCAACCTCGATCAGGTTTTGCGGACGCCAGATGATGTTGGCGGACTTTGCCTCGCCAAAGCGCCCTTCCAGAGCCTCGCTCACCTCGGCCAGGTCCTCGCGGGCGCAGAAGATGACGTGTTCGCCCTCTTCATCCTCGCCGCCCTCTTCCTGGCTAACATCCTCGGCACCGGCCTCGATAGCGGCCTCCAGTACGGCTTCCTCGTCACCAATGGAGAGGGGAAAACGTATCTCGCCAACCTGATCGAACATGAAGGAGACCGAACCGGTTTCGCCCATATTGCCGCCATTCTTGGAGAAGGCAGAGCGCACATCAGAGGCTGCGCGGTTCTTGTTGTCGGTGGAGGCTTCCACGATCAGGCCGACACCGGCCGGGCCAAAGCCCTCATAGCGGATCTCGTAATACTCCTCGACATCCCCGCCCTGACCCTTCTTGATCGCGCGCTCGATATTGTCCTTGGGCATGGACTGGCCCTTGGCGTTGGCAACGGCGAGACGCAGGCGCGGGTTCATGTCCGGGTCCGGGCCACCCATTTTCGAGGCAATGGTGATTTCCTTGGAGAGTTTGGAAAACAGCTTCGCGCGCGCCTTGTCCTGACGGCCCTTGCGATGCTGGATATTGGCCCATTTGGAATGCCCGGCCATGGGGAACCTCCTGCAAACATGTCTGCCCGCCAGAGCGGGGAGCGCGCCTTCTATCGCATAGGCCGGGCTTGGGCAAACCCGCTGCTGGCAGCGTTGTGAAAAAGTGCCGTCTGGCTTGCCGGACGCCGCTTTTCCCGGCTATGCGTTGAGCTGGCTCTCGAAAGGCTTGGCTGATGCGCATCTGGTTGAAGCGGCTGCAATCGCGATTGCAGGACCCCCGCCAGTTCTCCGTACCGAAGATGAAGCGCGAATGCCCGATCTGCGGATATGAAGGCGTGTTTCTGGCGCTGGGGACACCGCCGCGCTGGGACGGGCGCTGCCCGAACTGTTCCTCACGCGAACGCCACCGGCTGATCCACCTCTTCCTTGAGCGCGAGCAGATTGACCTGACACGGCTGGGTACCATTCTGCATTTCGCGCCTGAAAAGCACGTCAAGCGGATGCTGTCGGCCCACCCCGGATACAAGGCCGCCGACATCGTGCCCGGCAAGGCCGACCTGACCATGGACATTGCCGACATCACCCTGCCCGAAGGCTCCGTCGACATGGTGGTGGCCAACCACGTGCTTGAGCACGTCCCCGATGACCGCAAGGCGATGGCCGGTATTGGCCGCTGTCTGGCACCCGGCGGGATGGCGATCATCACCGTGCCGCAGAACTGGGCGCGCGAGGAGACGTTCGAGGCCGCCCCCGATATCAGCGAAGCCGAACGCTTCGCCCATTACGACGATACCGGCCATGTGCGCTATTACGGGCGTGATTTCGCGCAGCGCTTTGCCGATGCCAGCGGGCTGGATGTCGAGGTCTGGCGCCTGCCGCCGGAGGAGGAGCCGCGCTGGGGGCTGTTTCGCGGCGATGTCCTCTATATTGGCCGTAAGCCGCAGGCGGCCGCAGCCGCATGAGCGTGATCGCCGTCATCCCGGCGCGCTATGGCTCCACGCGCTTTCCCGGCAAACCGCTGCACGCAATTGCAGGCGTGCCGATGGTGGAGCGTGTGCGCCGCCTCGCGCTCGCCGCCGGCAGCGTAGGCCAGGTGATCGTCGCCACGGATGACGCCCGCATTCTGGACGCCGTTGCCGCGCAAGGCGGGCAGGCCGTGATGACGCCGGAAAGCTGCCGCAACGGCACTGAACGCGCCTTTGAGGCCGTGAAGGGCTTTGCCAAGCCTGATGATGTCATCATCAATCTGCAGGGTGATGCGCCACTGACACCGCCCTGGGTGATTGAGGCAGTTGCAGCTGAGATGGCGGCCAATCCGGATCTTGCCATGGCAACCCCGGCTGTGGCGCTGTCAGAGGATGCCTACGCCAAAATGGCCGACGCCAAGGCGCGCGGCGAGGTTGGCGGCACGACGGTTGTCTTCGACCGGCAGATGAATGCGCTCTACTTCTCCAAGGCAGTCATTCCCTTCCAGCGCGAAAAGAGCGCCGGCACCCCCGTCTACAAGCATATCGGGCTTTACGCCTATCGCTTTGCCACGCTGGAGCGGCTGGTGGCGATGGAACCGACGCCGCTGGAAAAGGCCGAAAGCCTGGAGCAGTTGCGCGCTCTGGAAAACGGCATACCGATCCGCATCGTGCTGACCAGCTATCAGGGGCGCACGCCATGGTCGGTGGACAGCCCGCGCGACGCTGAAATCGCCGCCAGCATCATCGCCGCAGAAGGCGAGATCGTCTGATGCGCCTGATCCTTGCCCGTCACGGCAATACGTTCGGACCGGGAGATGTACCGGTCTGGGTCGGCGCGGCAGAGGATCTGCCCCTCACCGACAAGGGGCGGGTGCAGTCGGTACAGTTCGGTCTGGCACTGAAAGAGGCCGGTATCATGCCGGCCCGCATCATCGCCGGGCCATTGCAACGCACGGCCAATGGCGCGCAGCTGGCCGCCGCCGAATGCGGTTTTGAGGGCTCCATCGAAATCGACACCCGGCTGCGCGAGATCGACTATGGCAGCTGGGGCGGGCGCAGCGACGCGGAGATCGCCGCCGAATGGGGTGAGAAGGCCATCGAGGACTGGCGCGAACGCTCGATTGTTCCCGGCGGCGCTGGCTGGACGCCGGAGCCCGCAGACATCGCCGCCAATGCACAGGCGGTTCTTCAGGGGATCACGGGCGCAGCCAAAGCCGGAGATACGATTCTGCTGATCTCCTCCAACGGTATTCTGCGCTATTTTCATGCGCTGCTGGGCGGCGATCCGGGGCGGCCGGAAGAGTCCAAAATGCGCACCGGACACTGGAGTGTTGCTGCCTACCGTCCGTCCGGCTGGGCGCTTGAAGTGTGGAACGCACCCCCTCACCCGGCAGCGCTGGGAGGGGCAGGCTGATGGGTCGGATCCTGCGCGCCGTGCTGAGCGAGGAGAACCGGGCGCTCTGGTCATGGCTCTGCGTCATGGTGCTATCTGCCCTGCTGGTTCCCGCTGGCGGGCTGGGACTGGCATCGGCTGCCGGCCTGTTTGCCATATTCGCCTTTCCGGGCGGAACGCTGGCGGCACAGCTGCGCTCACCGGGCGCGGCCACCCTTCTGACGGCTCTTGCGCTGGTCTGGATGACGGCCAGCTATGCCTGGTCGCCCAACCGCGATCCTGAAGAGGTGCTCAAGCTGGCCCTGCTGACGCCGCTCTACATCATCGTGCCGGTGGCCGCCGCGCGGGTGCGCGCCGCTGACCTGCCGCTTGCCCGCGCCGCGCTCATCGCCTCAGCCGTCTTCATCCTGTGTGTGATGGCGCTCGAGGCCCTGACCGGCGGTGAACTGTCACGCAGCTACAAGCTCGCGGTGGAGGGCTTTGATGATGGCCGCACGGACCTCGACATACGTGTCAACACCACGCTCAGTCGCGCCGCCACCGCGGCCATCATGCTGGCGGGTGTGGCCATCATCATGTTGTGGACGCAGCGCAGTGCGCCCTTGCGGGCGCTGGCGGCTCTGGCCGGCATCATCACCACCGCCATCGCGCTGGATTTCGGTGTCCATGCCAATGCGGTTGCACTTGGCGCGGCCATCATAGTCACCGCACTCGCCTGGCGCTGGCCGACCCTGACGCTCCGGCTATTGCTGGCCGGGCTGGCCGTCTTCATCCTGGCCGGGCCTCTCCTGTTTATCGGGCTTCTCGCCCTCGTCAGCCCGGAGACAGGCGCCGCCATGCCCATGTCATGGGAATGGCGGCTGGAGATATGGCGGTTTGCCCTTGAGCGGATTGGCGAGGCGCCGCTGGCCGGACACGGGATTGGCGCGGCGCGTGCGATTGACGGATCAATGGAGCTGCGCGGGTACGAGATCGATCTGCTTCCGCTGCACGCCCACAACGCGGCTCTGACCATCTGGCTTGAAACCGGGCTGGTGGGCGCGGCGCTTGTCGCCGCGGTGCTTGCCGCCCTTGCCCGCGCCCTGCCTTCGGCTGAGACCCTCACCCGGCCTGTGATAATGATGATCGCGTTCGCGGTCACGGTCTGGTCGGTGAACGTAGTGGTCAGCTATGGCATCTGGCAGGAATGGCATCATGGCGCGCTGGCGCTTGCCATAGCCGCCGCCTTCATCGCCCGCACCCGTCCCGGCGGCTAACCGGCAGGATTCTTGCGTCTTCTGGGTAAAATCCGGTGCAGAACGCGCCGGACCGCCCGGGAGAGCGTGATGGCGTATCAATATGGATCAGACAGCGCCCTGAACACAGCTGGCAAGACCAGCGCAGGCGAGTTCCTGCGTCCGGTTCTGCGGCGCACAAACGTGCTGCGCGCGTTCGGCTTCAGCGATTTGCTGGCCTTCTCGATCTGCCTTTGCATCACCATGCCGATGGCCTCGCCCCAGCACGACGATCTGCAGATGCTGCGCCATGCCGGTGCCAGTCTCGGCCTGTTTGGCGTGGTCATGCTCTGGCTGCGCTCGCGCGGGCACTACCGCGCACGTCAGGGCCTGGCCAACCAGATCCGGCCTGTCCTGACGGCATCACTGCTCGCCCTTCTGGGGGCCGGCACGATCCACATGATGAGCGGCGAGCCGGGCCTGCGGACCGCGACGCTTGTGCTGTGGCTGGCGCTTCCCGCAATGATGATGACCCTGCGCTTTGGCACGCGCGCGGCGCTGGAAGCATCGGGCCGGTGGGAGCAGCCCGTCACCTTGCTGACTGCCGCCGCCCAGCGCGCCGAACAGCTGACCATTTTGAAGCGCAATGCCGATCACGGGCTTGCCGCTGCTGCTGCCGTCCCGCTGGAGAGCCTGCAATCGCTGGACGACAATGAACTGGCGCGCTGGCTCGATACGCTGGACGACATGCCAGCCTTCCTGGCACCCGATGAGGCAACCCAAGGGGTGGCAAACCGGATTGCCAGCCTGCTCAGCGCGCGCGGCGTCTGCTTCTACTACCAGCCCTCGATTGGCCGCATACCCACACAGAATATCGACCTGATCGACTACCCGCCTGCCGACGGATTCGTCTTCCGTATCGGTGACAGTCTGGACCGCCCGCTGGCCCAGCGCGCCAAGCGCGCCTTCGATCTGGCCGCCAGCGGACTCGGCCTGCTGCTCATCGCGCCGGCCATGCTGACCTTTGCGTGGGCGATCCGGCGTGATGGCGGCCCGGCCCTGTTTGTCCAGCCGCGGGTCGGCAAGGACGGCAAGGCGTTCGGCTGCCTGAAATTCCGCACGATGTGCGTCGACGCCGAGGAGAAGCTGGCCACAGTGCTGGCGCAGGACGCTGAACGCGCCGCGCAGTGGCACACCTTCCAGAAACTGGATGACGACCCGCGCATTACCGGGATCGGGTACTGGCTGCGCAAGTTCAGCCTTGATGAACTGCCCCAGCTCATCAACGTGTTCAAGGGTGATATGAGCCTTGTCGGCCCGCGCCCGATGACGCTGGACCAGCAGGCCGATTACGGGCCGTCGCTGAGCGCCTATGTGCGCATGCGCCCCGGCATTACCGGGCTGTGGCAGGTTAATGGACGCAATGCCACCAGCTTTGCCGAGCGCGCCCGGCTGGATGACTGGTATGCCCGCAACTGGTCGCTCTGGCGCGACGCCGTGATCCTGGTGCGGACATTGCGGGAAATCGTGATCCCGTCAGGGCGGTGACAACGGGGACCGGCCATGCCAAAAGAGCGGTCATCGACCCCGTAATTCTGAACGCAAGCCCTGCCTGGGAGGCAGTTCCGGCACCATGATGTCCAGGCTCGCCATACTTGGCCGGATCAATATTCCTGACTGGGCCTTCTATCCGTCAGCCGCCGCGCTGGCGGGCCTGATGATTGCGCTTGCCTTGGTCATGCAGCCGCGCAATGCAGGCGCCACCGTGACCGAGCGCGAACTGGTCTTTCAGGGTGCGGCGCTGGCTGATCTGGTCAACGGGCCGGGTACCAATTTCCGCTTCGACCCCGGACATAGTGACGGCCCTGTGGCACGCGCGTCGTCGGCGGCCAGTTTCGAGATGGCCGGCAATATGTCAGCCGGTGTGGCCGCCTTCGTGCCGGACGAGTTCGAAACCCGCATTTCAGGGCGCCGCGTCCGGGTGGAGTTTGAAGTGCGCGCTTCGGGCGCAAACGGGCCGGATACGGTCCAGATCGCGTATTTCACGACCGGATATGGTGATAGCGGATGGCGCGAACGGCCCATATCACCGCAATACTCAACGATCTCCTTTGAGTGGGACGCACCTGTTCACCAGGGTCAGGAGTTCAACGAGGCCGTTGGCATCTGGCCCGACCCGCAAGGGGAAAACCGGGAAATCCTGATCCGGCGTATCCGCGTCTTCATCCTCCCTGACAACTCCTAGGGTCCATACTCATGCAGCTCTTCCTCGATACAGCAGACATTTCGCAGATCACCGCGCGCATGGAAGGCGGGCTGGTGGACGGCATCACCACCAACCCGTCCCTGATCGCAAAATCGGGCGCCGACATCATCGAGCGCATCGCGGAAATCTGCGCGGTGGTGCCAGGGCCGGTTTCGGCAGAAGTGGTCGCCACGGGCTTTGAGGGCATGCTTGAAGAGGGCCGCCGCCTGCGGGCCATTGCCGATAATGTGGTGGTCAAGCTGCCGCTCACGACAGACGGGCTGAAAGCCTGCCGGACCTTCACCGATGAAGGCATTCCCACCAATGTCACGCTGTGCTTCTCGCTGAACCAGGCGCTGCTCGCGGCCAAGGCCGGGGCCACATTCGTGTCGCCCTTTGTCGGCAGGATTGACGATATGGGCGGCGACGGGCTGGGCCTTCTGGAGGCCATCCGGGAGGTTTATGACCAGTACGGATACGAAACGGGCATTCTTGCAGCCTCCCTGCGCTCTGTTACACATGTGGAGATGGCGGCCAGAATTGGCTGCGATGCGGCCACGCTGCCGCCGGGGATATTCGATTCAATGGTGAACCATCCGCTGACCGATAGCGGGTTGAAGGCATTTCTCGACGACTGGAAAAAGACAGGGCGCAGCGGGTTGAGCCAGGGGTAGGCATCCATGATTAAACGGTATTTCGGAACAGACGGCGTTCGCGGCACGACCAACCAGTCGGTGATGACCGCAGAAACCGCCCTGCGTCTGGGCATGGCCGCCGCGCACTATTTCAAGCGCGAGAACGGCCGCCGGCATACGGTCGTGATCGGCAAGGACACCCGCCTGTCGGGCTATATGATTGAATCGGCGCTGGTCGCGGGCTTCACCTCTGCGGGTATGGATGTGTTCCAGTTCGGCCCCGTACCGACGCCCGCCACCGCCATGCTGACGCGCTCGCTGCGCGCCGATATGGGCGTGATGATTACCGCCTCGCACAATCTCTACCAGGATAACGGCATCAAGCTGTTTGGCCCGGACGGGTACAAGCTGGACGACGCTGCCGAGCTCGAAATCGAGCGCATGATGGACGCCGATACGGCCGATCATCTGGTCTCGCCCAAGCTTATTGGCCGCGCCAAGCGCATTGATGATGCCGAAGCGCGCTATATGGAGATCGCCAAGGCCACCCTGCCGCGCGCCATGCGCCTTGCCGGGCTTCGCATAGTGATCGATTGCGCCAATGGCGCCGCCTACAAGGTGGCCCCGAAAGTCCTGTGGGAGCTGGGCGCAGATGTCGTGCCGCTGCACAACAACCCCAATGGCTTCAATATCAACGAGGATTGCGGCGCAACCGCGCCCCAGGACCTTGCCGAGAATGTGAAGCGCTACCGCGCGGATCTGGGCATTGCGCTGGATGGTGATGCCGACCGCGTCATCCTGTGCGACGAACGCGGCAAGCTGGTTGATGGCGACCAGATTATCGGCCTTCTGGCCACCGCCTGGAAAGCCAGCGGTCAGCTGAAGGGCGACACGGTGGTTACCACCCAGATGTCCAATCTGGGTCTTGAGCAATATCTCGAAAAGCAGAAGATCAAGCTGCAGCGCACGCAGGTTGGCGACCGCTATGTGGTCGAGGCAATGCGTGCCTCCGGCGCCAATCTGGGCGGCGAGCAATCCGGCCATGTGGTCTTGAGCGATTTTGCCACGACCGGCGACGGGCTGATCGCGGCGCTGCAGGTGCTCTCCTTGCTCATCGAGTCCGGCAAGCCCGCCAGCCAGCTCCTGAAAGTCTTCACGCCCGCACCGCAAATCCTCAAAAATGTGCGCTACGCCAATGGCGCACTGCCGCTGGAAAATACACGGGTGAAAGAGGCGATTGCCGAGGGCGAGACCCGCCTGAATGGCAAGGGCCGCCTGCTGGTGCGCAAATCCGGCACCGAGCCGCTGATCCGCGTCATGGCCGAGGGCGACCGCAAGGTGATCGACGCGGTCGTCAGCGATATCTGCACCGCGCTGGAGAACGCCAAGGGGGCTTGAGGAGACACGCCCTCGTGCTTCGAGACGCTTTCTTCGAAAGCCCTCAGCATGAGGGCTTGTGGTGCTTTTCCCTCATCCTGAGGGTGAGCGAAGCGAACGTCTCGAAGGACGAGGGAAAAGCAAGCTTTCAGGCATGGGTGGCCCGGACACCCGCCTGCGCGGGCGCAGGCAAGCCAGGCCATGACATTTATCTTCCTCACACCACAGGCAAAGCTTCCGACAGCACACCGCCAAAGCGGATCGGCTCGACGCGCACCGCAAGCCCGCTACGGTCATCGGTTTCCACATAGACGCCGCAGGCGGTTGCCGGGCCGCTGGCGGCCTGCATGCGCCCGGAGCGCATATGCGTCGTGAAGCGGCGCAGCGGCTCTTCCTTGTCCATCCCGATCACGGAATCATAGCTGCCGCACATGCCCGCATCGGTCTGATAGGCCGTGCCGCCCGCGAGTATCTGGTGGTCGGCGGTCGGGATATGGGTATGCGTGCCGACAACAAGGCTCGCCCGCCCGTCACAGAAATGGCCCATGGCGTGCTTTTCACTCGTCGCCTCGCCATGCGCATCGACAATGATGGCATCGGCCACCTGCCCCAGCGGCGAGGCCGAGAGCGCCTCATCCACGCAGGCAAACGGATCGTCCAGCGGCTGCATGTAGAGGCGCAGGAGCACGTTCATCACCATGACGCGCGCGCCTGATTTGGTCTCGTAAAGCCCGGTGCCCCGCCCCGGCGCGGTACCGCTGGGATAGTTGGCCGGGCGAAGCAGGCGCGGTTCGCGCTCGATATAGGTCAGCGCTTCGGACTGGTCCCAGGAATGATTGCCAAGGGTGAGCACATCCGCGCCCGCATCAAACAGCTCGATTGCCGTGCGCTCGGTAATGCCAAAGCCGCCCGCGGCGTTCTCGGCGTTCACTACCACAAAATCGAGCTTCAACCGGTCGCGAAAAGAGCTGAGCTCCTCCACCAGCACATCGCGGCCCGACTTGCCGACCACATCCCCGAAAAACGCCAATCGCATGGTCTGTTCCTAACCCACAAACGCCTTCTCGACCACAAATGCGCCGGGGCGGGCATTGGAGCCTTCCTCCAGCCCGGCCGCTTCGACGCGCGCCTTGCAGTCGTTTATCATGTTGATGGAGCCGCAGATCATCACCCGGTCGCTGGCCGGGTCGAGCGGCCCGCCCGTATCGTCCCAGAGCTGACCTGTGTCCATCAGAGCGGTAATGCGGCCCATGCGCGGATGATTTTCGCGCGTCAGCGAGGTGTAGTGGATGAGCTTGTGCGCATGCTCGCCCACCAGCGGATCGTCCTTGAGGGACGCCACCAGCTCCTCGCCATAGGCAAGGTCAACCGCCTCCCGGCAGGTATGGGTCAGGATCACCTGCTCAAAGCGCTCATAGGTCTCCGGATCACGGATAATGCTGGCAAAGGGCGCGATGCCCGTGCCGGTCGAAAGCAGGTAGAGCCGCTTGCCCGGCAGCAGCGCATCATGGACCAGCGTGCCGACCGATTTGGCACCGAGCAGGATTTCGTCACCCTCCTTGATGCCTTGAAGGTGTGAGGTCAGCGGGCCATCGGCGACCTTGATCGAGAAGAAGTCCAGACCATCATCCCAGGCCGGGCTGGCAATGGAATAGGCGCGCAATAGCGGCTTGCCATCCACTTTCAGGCCCAGCATCACGAACTCGCCGGAGCGGAAGCGGAAGCTCGCCGGGCGTGCCACACGGAAGGAGAAAAGACTGCCGGTCCAGTGGCGCACGGAAAGGACGCGCTGTTCGCTGAAAGCTGCCATGGGGGAAGAGGTCTCGTATCAGGGCCGTTTGCAAATCTGGTGCCGGATGTAGCGGCTCAGACCGGCTTCGCCAATGCCTGCCGGTGAGATCGGCGCTATCATGCTGCCCGGTAGCAGCCCGCCTCTGTCACCACATAGTCCAGCGCCACGTCATGGCGGCCCGCCGGCACCTTGCCGATGCGCTGGCCCTCATAGGCGAGACCGACCGACACTACCGGCCCGGCAGCGCGCAGCGCTTCAAGCGTGCGATCATAAAAGCCCGCCCCATAGCCGATGCGATGGCAGCGCGTGTCGAACGCGACCAGCGGCACCAGCAAGAGGGTGGGTGTGAGTACCGGACGTTTCGGCCCCGGCACGTCAATGCCGAACGCGCCCGCCTCCAGCGTATCGTCCGGGTGCCAGGCGCGGAACTGCAAGGGCGCGTCCTTGGCCGCGACGACCGGCAGGGCAAGCTGGGCCTGTTCCAGCAGGAAGGTCTCCATGAGAGGGCGCGGATCAATCTCGCCGCGCACCGGCCAGTAGCCGGCGACCACCGCGTTTACGGCTGGCCATGCGGCGTCGGGAAAATGGCTGGCAAGAGCGTGACCGGCATCGCTCTGCGCCTTCGCCAGCGCGGTCCGGCGGGTCAGCGCCTTGCGGCGCAGGCGGTTCTTCTGCCAGCCGCTCAGCATGGGCAAGTTCCCGCAGGGGAAAGTGTGGCGGCACCAGACGGGCCGTTGGCTGTGTAACAACCCTGATGACCTGGACTACCAGGTGGGCGCCGCGTGATGTAGGCCACGGCCAGCATCAGAGGCAGCTCCCGTACAGAGATGTAAGGTCCCTGGGATGTAAAAGCCTGACGTGAACTCCAGTCACCGCCACGACGGTGAACATGGGCCTTCGCGGGGCTTTGCTCAAGCCTCACTGCCATCTGCCCCGGCAAGGGCTTCGAGGCGCTCTGCAGCCTTGACGATGGTTTCCGCTGCGCGGGCGCGGTCGGCGCGCCGGCGGGCCTCGCCCTGCGAGATCGTTCCCTTGGCATCCAGCAGGTCGGACTCCAGCGCTTCCACCTTGCCCTGCGCCTCACGCATCTCGTCAGCAACGATCAGGGATGCCATCAGCAAAAGGCGCAGCTCGCCGATCTGGCCAACCTTCTCGGCGAGATCGCGCACATGGGTGTCGAGATGCCCGGCCAGCTCTTTCAGATAGGCTTGCTGACCCTCTTCACATCCGATGGTGAAGGGGCGTCCGTTAAGGGAGATCGTGACCTTCGACATTAGCGGCCCTCCTCCCTGAACAGATCATCCGGTCCGCTATCGGCAAGCCCGGCCCCGGCAATCGCCGCTTTCAGCTCGCTCATCGCCTCTGCCAGCGCCGCGCTGGCTTCGCTGGCAGCCTCGGCGAGTTCCGCTTCGCTGGAGCGCGCGGCATCGAGCTGTTCGGCCAGCCGTGAACGGTCCTCATCGGCATGGCGGGCGGCGCGCGCATCGCCTTCTGCCTCCCCCATGCGGCTAGACAGCTGGCCCAGCCGGGTTTCGACCGCGCTGATGGCGGCCAGCAGCCGTGCTTCGGCCTCGGTGAGAGGATCGCTATCGGGAGTTTCGGCGGGCGGGGTTGCGGTCATGGGTGTCAAAATCCGCTCTTGTGTACAAAAGTTCAAGTGTCAGATGAGGCGTGCAGGCGCTTCTATACACCGGGTTTTCAATTCCGTCCCCGTCCACTAGACAGGCGGCGGCGGGGATAAGGCCGGTTATTGAAGGGGTTGAGGCGTGGAACAGGAACGAGACGGGCTTGCAAAGGCGTTCGCCGATATCTGCCTGAAAGCCTCCATCGAGGTGATGGATGTCTATGACAGCGGCTTTGCCGTTCAGTCCAAGGATGATCGCTCGCCCGTTACCGCCGCCGACACCCGCGCCGAGGCGGTCATTCTTGAAGCGCTCAGACACGTAGCGCCCGGCGTGCCGGTGCTGGCCGAGGAAAGCTTCTCTGCTGGCGTGCGGCCCGACATTAATGGCGATTTCCTGCTGGTCGATCCGGTCGATGGCACCAGGGAATTCATCAACCGCAATGGCGAGTTCACCATCAATATCGCCCTCATCTCCGGGCGGGTGCCAATAGCGGGCTGCGTCTACGCACCGGCCATGAAGCGCATCTTCATTGGCGGAAAATCGGGCTTTAGCGGGGCTTTTCCGCCGGGCGCAAAACTCGATGCTGGCGCGCTGTCGCCGATGCAGGCGCGCGCCATGCCGCAGACGGGCCGTATCGCCGTGATGAGCCGCTCGCACGCCGATGAACAGACCCGCGCCTTTGCTGCCGCCGAAGGAGTTAGCGAGACCGTCAGCGCCGGATCATCGCTGAAATTCTGCCTGGTCGCAGATGGCAGCGCAGACCTCTATCCGCGCTTTGGCCCCACCATGGAATGGGATACGGCGGCTGGTCACGCTGTGGTGCTGGCGGCGGGCGGCAATGTCACCTGCCCGGACGGATCGCCCTTCCTCTACGGCAAGACAGAGACCGGCTATCTCAATGGCGCGTTTGTGGTGCGCGGGCGTCAACCGGCCTGACCAGAGGCCGCCGGGTCAGCAGATCCAGCGGGCTATAGGCCAGCATGCGGGCAAAATCGGCTGCCGTGACCTTGCGGGCAGACTGCACCGCCCGGCGCTTGCTCCACAGGCCCGGCAGGCCCTTGAACGCATCTTTCAGCGCGCGGCCAAACAGGGCGAAATGCCCGAAGCGTGCCGCCGACGCCCATAGCGCCAGCGTCATCGCGCCATGCAAGGGCAGGGTCAGGACCAGCAGCGGAAACGGCATGGTCTTCACATAGGTCCACAGCCGGTTGCGCGTGCCGTGATACGTGGCAAACACCGAGCGCCGCCCGCTGGACCCGTAGCCGACATGATCGACCACCGCGTTCTGCACATGGATCGCGGTATGCCCGGCCAGACGCGCGCGAGCGCCCAGATCCACATCCTCCACATAGCAGAAATAGTCTTCATCAAACCCGCTCAAATCCTCGAACACATCGCGGCGGATCATCATGGCGGCGGCGCAGGGCGCGAATATCTCGCCATCAGGCGGAGAGGCCATCTCGCGTCCATAAGCGCCGCGATAGGGGATGCCGGTAATGTGCCAGACATCGCCTGCGCCATCGAGCACGCCTTCATGCCCCGCCGCGCGCTGGGTGGAACCAAAAAGGCTGGCGTGGGGATAGCGCCGGGTGGCCGCCATCAGCTGTTCCAGCCAGTCTGGCTTAGGAAAGGCATCGGGGTTTAAAAGGACCAGCCAGCGTGTATCGGCCATCGCCGCCAGCCGGTTATTGCCGCCCGCAAAGCCCAGATTGGTGTCAGAGACGACCAGCTCGATCCCGTCCGGCATGTCAGCCGGTGTCAGCTTGCCGGTCTGCGAGCCGTTCTCCAGAACCAGTATGCGCGCCGGGCGAAGGGACTGCGCAGCGAGGGCGGCTTTGAGCTGCGCCCAGTGCTGCGCGCTCTCATAGGCAACGATGAGGATCGTAACGTCCGCAACCACCGCTAGCCCTCTGCCGGGCCGGGCAGCAGGCGCGCGCGGATCGTCCCCTCCAGCGCATTGATCCGGTCAAGGAAGTCTGCCGGCAGGTCGCCTTCAAGATCGGCCAGCGCATAACCGATCTCGGCATCGGTCTGCAGGAACTGGGCGGCCACGTTCGCGCCCGCCTTTTCGGCTGCATCATTGAGGCGGCGCAGGAAGCCGGGCGCGTTTATATGCGGCACGGCCACGCGGGTACGGCCCGGCCTGATCGGCCCCGGCTCGACCTGCGGGAAGTTCACCGCATGCCCGGTCGAACCCAGATAGAGATATTTGGCCAGCTTGATCGCGCTGTCCTGACCGATGGCGGCCTGCGCCTCCAGCGTCGAACCGCCAATATGCGGGGTAAGAATGACATTCTTGAAGCGCTGCAGGGGCGAATCGAACCGGTTGTCCTTCGTGGCCGGCTCCACCGGGAACACATCCACCGCCGCACCGGCCAGATGTCCGCTGTCCAGCGCAGCCGCCAGTGCATCAATGTCCACCAGATCACCGCGCGCCTGATTGATCAGGAAGCTGCCCGGCTTCATGGCGCGGATGCGCTGCGCATTCATCAGATTGCGCGTCTGCGCGCTGGACGGCACGTGCAGCGTCACCACATCACACTCGGCCAGCAGCGCCTCAAGGCTCTCCATGGGCCGCGCATTGCCGTGAGCGAGCTTCGGTTCGACATCGTAATAATAGACATGCATGCCCAGCGCCGAGGCGAGCACCGAGAGCTGGGCGCCGATATTGCCGTAGCCGACAATGCCGAGCTTCTTCTTGCGCACTTCGTTCGAGCCTTCGGCCGTTTTCAGCCAACCGCCCTCATGGATGGCGAACATCTTCTCCGGCACGCGGCGCATCAGCATGATGATGGAGGCAAGCGTCAACTCCGCCACCGAGCGCGTATTGGCAAAGGGCGCGTTGAACACCGGAATGCCCCGGCGCGCAGCCTCGGCCAGATCGACCTGATTGGTGCCGATGCAGAAACACCCCACCGCTTGCAGGTCCGGCGCGGCGTCGAGAATATCGCCATCAATATGGGTGCGCGAACGGATACCCAGCACGGACTTGCCTTTCAGCGCGGCCTTGAGATCGCTCACATCGGGTGAGCCTGCCATCCGGACGATATCCATCGGCCCATAGCTGGTAAGCGCGCTATCGGCGTCGGCATGAACATTCTCGACAAGGAGGGCGCTGAAAGGGTTGGTGCTCACGGGAGGAACGGGCCTTCATACTGGAGTTGCTGCACTGCGGCACGGAGCATGCGCCTGCTGCGCGCTTTCTTGCAACACCCTTGCTGGAATCAGGACGGCGGACCGGGCAAATGAACGCTCACGGGCTGGCCGTCCACCATCACCGGCTGGTCCGCCGCCTCAAGCCGGTCAACACGCAGCAGAGCCAGCGCGAAGCCCTGCCCGCCGGAGAGTATTTCGCCCAGCGGCGTCTCGCCCGCCGTGACGGGCGCGCCTTGCGCAAAGCTGCCCTGCCCGGTCAGATAGGCTGTCCGCTTCCTGACCCCGCCCTTGCGGTGCATGCGGCTGGCCACTTCCTGCCCGACAAAGCAGCCCTTGCGGTAATCGATCATGTGCAGAAGATCGTGGTTCACATCGGTGGAGAACATCTCCGCCGGGCCATAATCCAGCGGCATTTCGGTGACGCACGCCGCCGCCTTGGCCGCGATATAGCCCGCCCCGTCTTCGCCGATATCCGCCGTGACGGGCACAATCGCGCGCATGGCGAGCCCCGGCCCGCGCGGGTCCAGCGCCAGGGCCAGTGCGGCCGCTTCCAGCGCTGCAATGGCGTCACCGCGCGCCGCTGCCACGGCGAGATCATCGCGTAAGGCCAGCTCTGCCTTGGCGCGCAGCCGGTAGAGCGTGAAGCGTTTCAACAGGGCATCGGCTTCACCCGCCGGAACGTCCACGAACAGCCCGCCCTCGCCATCATCAAGGAAGATGAAATCGGCCAGCACCTTGCCTTGCGGGGTCAAAAGCGCGGACCCGAGCGCCTTGCCGGGCGTGACGCCTTGCGGACCATTGGTGACGACGCGTTGCAGAAAATCGCGCGCATCCGCTCCGGTGATATGGATCACGGCGCGGTGGGAAAGACGGGTGAGGAAGCCGGTGTCTGACATGGCTTCGATGTGGCCCATCCGGCCTCCTGCCGCAAGGGCGTCACTGGCGCATCAATTGCTCGCTCTCGCGTTATCGGCAATCATCGCTGACCGGCATTGGAGGGAGAGAGGCAATGTTTGGACGGGGCAAGGACCGCCTTCGCGGTGCCAGAGCCAGTTTTCAGGACGTGCTGACGGCGCTGCCCTACCGGCAGAGCGTGCGCTTTGATCCGGCCTTGCCCGATATCCTGACCCACAGCCTGCAACACGGCGATTATCTGGCGGGCGTCGGTACTGACAGCCTCGGCTCGGCCATCGCCATCATGAAAAAATTCCGCGACTGGGCGAGCGTGCGCGCCAGCACGACCCTGCTTCGCAAGGTGGAGGCGGTCTGCCCCGACATATTGTTTGATCTGGAACAGAAGCTCTCCTTCACCAGCAATCTGGTGGAGTATTCGCTGGATTTCATGGACTGGGCGCAAAAAGCCCTGCAGGCAGTGGAAGATGCTAGGGCCGCAGGCGACAAACAGCGCACGGCGGACGCACTTGTTACGCTCGTTACCGGCTTTGCCGCCTATATCAGCCAGATCGGCAGCTATTACCATGATTTCCAGAGCTATTTCGGCAAGGAAACCTATGACCGCTATCGCGAAAACCTGAACACGCTGGCCAATGATGACCGGCGCGCCATCCACGCCTTCTACGCCCATTTCGAGGTCGCCGTGGCCAGCATGGGGCGCATTTACCGACAGGAGATACCCGGCATCCGGGCCATGGGCGAAATACCGCCCGCCTTCATCGTCAAGTGGGCGGTTTCGCTCGCAGGCTCCATCCAGAAGCTGTACACAAGCGCGCTCGACCTGCTGCAGCGCTGACCTGACGCGGCCGCTTGATCTGGCGGGCAGGCCCGCTGTGCGCTAAGCCACGCGCCATGACGCGAATTCTCTTCATCACCGCGACGCGTATTGGCGACGCGATCCTCTCCAGCGGCCTGCTGGACCATGTGCTGCGCACCCAGTCTGATCCGCGCGTGACGATTGCCTGCGGGCCGCTGGCTGCGCCGCTTTTCCGGGCCGTGCCGGGGCTGGAGCGCGTGATCGTGATGACCAAGAAAAAAGGCGGCGGCCACTGGTTCGATCTGTGGCTCAACACCGTCACGCATCGCTGGGATATCGTGATCGATCTGCGCGAGAGCGCGACGAGCTGGTTCCTGCTGGCGGACAAGCGCCATGTGAAGCGCAACTGGCCGCGCGATGGCGCGCCGGTTCACCGCGTCGAGGAGGCGGCTGCCTTTCTGGGCATATCGCCCGCGCCCTCGCCCGTCCTCTGGCTGGATGATCTGGCGTTCGCCCGCGCACGCGCCCTGATGCCCGATGCGCCGGTGCTGGCGCTGGCACCCGCCGCCGCCGCACGCTTCAAGGAATGGGCGCCAGAGCGCTTTGCAGAACTCGCACTGGCCCTGACCGCACCCGCCGGCGCGCTGGCGGGCGCGCATGTGGCGCTTTTCGGTGGTCCGGGCGATGAAGCCACCGCGCGCGCCGTCACCTCGCAGCTGGACCCGGGACGCACGCACGACTTTACCGGCCAGCTCGATCTCGTTGAAACCGGGGCCTGCCTGTCACAAGCCGCACTGTTCGTGGGCAATGATAGCGGGCTGATGCACATGGCGGCAGCAGCGGGTACGCCGACGCTTGGCCTGTTCGGGCCGACCGATGAACGCGTCTACGGGCCTTGGGGCCGCAAGACCGCTACCGTACGCGCGGGCGATCAGGCCGATGAGCGCACGCGCGACCGGCTGAAAACGTCTGAGACCGGCCTGCTGGCCGATCTGGAGCTTGCGCCCGTACTGGCGGCGGCAGACAATCTGATCAGACAGGAGAGCACGCCATGAGCGAGACATTCGACACCCTCATCAAGGGCGGCACAATTGTCAGCCATTCAGGGCGCGTGAAGGCCGATATCGCCATTCGCGATGGCCGCTTTGCCGCCATAGGCAATCTCTCCGCCGCCAGCGCGGGCGAAGTGATCGATGCCAAGGGCCTGCATGTCCTGCCTGGCGTGATCGACACGCAGGTGCATTTCCGCGAGCCGGGCCTTGAGTGGAAGGAAGACCTTGAAAGCGGCAGCCGGGCTGCGGCTCTTGGAGGCGTGGTGTGCGTCTTTGAAATGCCCAACACCAATCCAGCGACGACCACGCCGGAGCTGATGGCCGACAAGGTGAAGCGCGGCCACCACCGCATGCACACCGATTTTGCCTTCTATGCCGGTGCCACCAAGGAGAACGTCCACCTGCTTCGCGAGATGGAGCTGATGGCCGGGTGCTGCGGCGTGAAGGTCTTCATGGGCGCCTCCACCGGCGATCTGCTGGTCGATACCGACGAAGGCGTAGCGGCAGTCCTGAACGTGATCGAGCGGCGCGCGGCCTTCCATTCCGAGGACGAATTCCGCCTGGCTGACCGGCGCGCGCTGGCCCGTCATGGCGACTGGACGAGCCATGTGGAGGTGCGTGACGACATTGCCGCCATGCAGAGCACGCAGCGCCTGGTGCGCCTCGCGCGTGAAGCCGGCAAGCGCATCCACGTGCTGCACATCTCCACTGCCGATGAGATCGACTATCTCCAGCACCACAAGGATATTGCCAGCGTCGAGGTGACGCCCCAGCACCTGACCCTGGCTGCGCCGGAATGCTATGAGCGCCTTGGCGCCTACGCGCAGATGAACCCGCCCGTGCGCAACGCAAAGCATCGCGAAGGGCTGTGGCGCGGCGTCGATCAGGGCATTGCCGATATTCTGGGCTCTGACCACGCGCCCCATACGGTGGAAGAAAAATCCAAGCCCTACCCGGCCTCGCCATCGGGCATGCCGGGCGTGCAGACGCTGGTGCCGCTCATGCTCGATCATGTGAGCAAGGGCAGACTGACACTGGAGCGCTTTGTCGACCTGACGAGCCACGGGCCGCAGCGCGTGTTCGGCCTCGCGAACAAGGGCCGCATCGCCGCCGGATACGATGCCGATCTGACGCTGGTCGATCTGCACGCCGTGCGCACTATCGAGGAAAGCTGGCTGGCCTCGCGCTGCGGCTGGTCGCCCTTTACCGGCGATACCGTCACCGGCTGGCCGATGGCCACAATCGTGCGCGGCAAGGTGGTGATGCGCGATGACGAGCTGGTCACGCCTTCAACCGGCGAGGCGGCCCGCTTTGTGGAAACGCTGGGGGCGGTTTAGACCTTACGTTCTGAAACCCCGGAAGCTGCGCAGCAGCTATCCGGGGCCTCCTATTTCGCCTCTGCGGCACGAGGTCCCGGATGGCCCTGCGGGCCTCCGGGATTTCAGTTATGTTGATCCACTCCGTGAACCCCCGGAAGCGCTTTAGCGCTATCCGGGCAAGACAACCTGTTTTGTGCTTGACCTGATAGAGCCTGAACGCCCCATAATCGGCCGAGCCATCATCGGGATCATCCAGACACACACACCTTCTCACCGGCTGACTTCACCGTCACACACAACGGCACGGTCAAGGTGAGTCCGGAAATGGCGAGGGCGCTTGTAAGCACCCTTTTGGCAGGAATTTAAACATGGATTATGAAAACCCATTTAGCATTAAAAAACTTATGAAAAAAATATACTATTATTTGAACTCATTTTTAAACTGGAAAATCTTTCAATATTTTAAGAAAAACTTTTCGTGGACGTTGTTTGTATCTATTGTAACAGCTGCTACTGCGATATTTGGAGTTGTTTCTTGGCGTTTAGAGCAACCTATTAGAACAAACACGCTTGAGGCTCTGCGCCTGACAATTCTGGAGTCACAAATTGATGACCTAGAGCAATTTCGAGGGCGGGGTGTGGATGCGGGAGCGCGACTCAACCGACTGTATGAGGTCGGCTATACTGTTAACCACATTTCACTTGAAAGAATTAGAGCATCCAGCTTTTCAATCAGCGAAAGCAATTTCAATAGAACAAATGGTCTAAATATTTCGAATTCCGACCTTTCAAATTTTTCTGCACACAGTCATGATTTAACAAATTTGCAAACTATCGATTACAATTTTCACATAAATAACGATTTTCGAACTGAAGCTAATTCAGTTTCCAACTTAACTGAATGTCGTTTAAATGATGTTATCATACATATTGGATCAATGTCTCGACTTGAATTACACAGGTGCCACCTTAACAAGGTAATTATAGCAATGCCTCCAGCTTCAACAGTCGGATTCACAGCATCTTATTTAGTAAATAGCATAATAGTTGCCGTAGAAAATCAAGAAGACTTTATTTATATAAATGAGAATAGCTCTGAGCAACACCAAAACCTGTTGCGGGATGTGTTTTTCTCGTCAACATTTGTTGACAGTTCAACATTTGAATGGAGCCCCCATTTTTCATCCTATACGTTGTTTAGTGCAATGGATACCGGATGCGCCGCATCCTGCATATCTGGAGTGCATAATACTTATTACTCTTCTGTATTAAATGATGAATCTTATGCCCACCGGCTAGATAGGGCTTTCGAGTACGTATTTAGGTTTTCTTATGTAGATAGCTATTTTACAAGTTCTAATGTTTGGTTTGAATTGGAATACGGTTTGACGTTTATAAATGTTGTAAAAAGATCAATTGATTGCTCTTCATATTATTATTGGTTAAATTCGATATTTGAAGATCATGCTGATGCCCGATTTTTGGATGATAGTTGCAACAGCAGGTCTCAGGAAGCCTTAAGGAGCGTGTTTTTACGCTGCGGCAATGAGGCGCGCATCATTTGTTCTGAGTCGGAATTCTATAGATTGTTGCGCACATCCGTGCCGTAGCTTTTCAACGGACGGTCGACTTGCTCGCTGGACCTCATAACAATTTGACGCGTGCAATGGCAGAGTTTTTCCTAGGATTTATCTATACCCCCCGGGCTTGACCCGGGATCCATGTTTTCAGCTATCGAATATTCCCATGGGTCCCCCGTCGGGGCGGGGGACCCCGGTGGAAAAGCCTGTTGGCTATGGGTTATCCTACACGAGGTCCCGGCTCTGCGCTGCGCTTGGCCGGGATTTCAGGGACAAAGCCTCACCCCAGCTCAATCACCGCATCGACCTCTACCGCTGCGCCCAGCGGCAACACAGGACAGGCGACGGCGGAGCGGGCGTGACGGCCCGCATCCCCGAACACTTCCACCATCAGGTCTGAACAGCCATTGATGACTTTGGGGATGTCGGTGAAGGCCGGGTCTGCGGCGACAAAACCGCCAAGGCGCACCACGCGTTTTACCCGGTCCAGATCACCCTCACAGGCGGTGGCAAACTGGGCGATGAGATTGAGCCCGCACAGGCGCGCAGCCGCCTGGCCTGCGGCCACATCCATGTCCTGCCCCAGCGTACCCTTCACGAGGCCGGCCGGCCCTATCGAGACCTGGCCCGACACGAACACCAGATTGCCCGAGCGCACGAAGGGCACATAGTTCGCCACCGGCGCGACGGCCTGCGGCAGGGTGATACCGAGCTCTGCGAGGCGTTTGGCGATCTGGGACATGGGGAACTCCTGACTGCGTATGCCCTCTCAAGCCTGTCATCACCCGCTTCATGCGGGTGACCCATGCCGGAGAGGTTCCGCTTGTACGTTCGTTGCAGGCATGGCTCCCCCGGACCTCGCTTCCGCTCGGCCGGGGGATGACACCATTGAGGCCTAAAACCGCTCCACAGCCATCGCCGTGGCTTCACCGCCACCAATGCAGAGCGAGGCGACGCCGCGCTTCTGATCGTGCTTTTCCAGCGCCGAGAGCAGGGTGACGAGGATGCGTGCACCGGAGGCCCCGATCGGGTGGCCGAGCGCACACGCGCCGCCATGCACGTTGATCACGTCGTGCGACAGGCTCAAGTCCTTCATCGCGATCATCGGCACGCTGGCAAACGCCTCGTTGATCTCGAACAGGTCCACATCCTTGGTGGACCAGCCCGCACGCTCCATCACCTTGCGCATGGCCGGCACCGGCGCGGTCATGAAATAGGCCGGCTCGTGAGCATGCGCCGCCGTGGCGACGATCTTCGCGATGGGTTTGAGGCCCCGGCGCTCGGCTTCAGACAGGCGCATCAGCACCAGAGCCGCCGCGCCATCAGAGATGGCCGAGGCATTCGCCGCCGTTACCGTGCCGTCCTTGGTGAAGGCTGCGCGCAGCTCCGGGATCTTCTCAGGGCGTGCCTTGCCGGGCAGCTCGTCATGCTCGACCGTCACATCGCCCTTGCGGGTGGAGATGGTGACAGGCGCGATCTCGCGCTTGAAAATGCCGTCCTCGGTCGCCTTCTTGGCGCGCGAGAGCGTCTCGATGGCGTAGGCGTCCTGATCCTCGCGGGTGAACTGGTATTCCTGGGCCACCATGTCGGCATAGACGCCCATCGCCTTGTGCTCATAGGCGTCTTCAAGCCCGTCCAGCGCCATGTGGTCCTTCAGCGCGTCATGGCCATATTTGAAGCCTGCACGGTGGGTGGACAGCAGGTGCGGCGCATTGGTCATGGACTCCATGCCCCCCGCCACGATCACATCGGCTTCGCCAGAGGCAATCATCGCGCGGCCATAGATCGCCGCCTGCATGCCCGAACCGCACACCTTGTTGAGCGTTGTGGCCTGAGCCGATTTGGGCAGGCCCGCCTTGATGGCGGCCTGACGGGCGGGCGCCTGGCCCTGACCGGCGCTCAAGACATTGCCCATGAAGACCATGTTGACGTCGTCGCCGGCGACACCGGCTTCGGCCAGAGCGGCCTTGATGGCGATGGAGCCAAGCTCCGGCGCGGCCATGGCCGCCAGATCGCCCAGCAGCCCGCCCATGGGGGTGCGCGCCATGCCCACGATGACGATGGGATCGTCTGCGCTCATGATTGTCTCTCCTGTTTCAGGATAAAAGGGGTATGCGTTCTAAAAAACTGGCGCGCATGTGAAGGCCCCGCGCCGCGCCGCGTCAAGGCTTTTCGCAGGTGCAATGTCAGGCGCAACCCTGTGGAAAACCCCGCCGCAACATTGACGCAAGGCTACAAAATATATCGATTGGCATTCAGAATGTAGACGCTCATCGCGAGCTGGGGACACAACTCAATATGTCTAAAACATTGGCGTTTGGCCTATCGGCGTTGGCAGGATTAATAATCTGGCTTAGTCAGGCGCAGATTATCAGCGGCTCTTTTCCAACGACCGAACTCCCTTTTGGCATAAACTCGAGAAGTGCGGCCGCGTTCATTGTGGCATGCATCGCCGTCGGCATTGTAACTGCTGTTTTATATTATGTGGAAACCCGTCTGGAGCGAAACGCCTACCGGAAGTACCGCGCTCTGCGAGATGATCTCAATGTCGTTCTGTCGCATTGGCTGGAAGGATTTCTGAGCAGGCAATCACGATCACGAGCCTTCCATGAAGAGAAGATCAATGACCTTCTTAAGTCGCTTGCAAGATCGCTGGATAAATGCCTGCCGGGTGCTGTCTTCCAAGTATCAATCATGTGCCCGTCAGAGGAACATGAAGGCGAGCTCGAAATCGGCTTTGGAACAAAATCGGACGCCGGGAAAATGAAATCCTATGTCACGAACAGACGCTTCGCACTCGGCGAAGGCTATTGTGGAGCGGCGTGGTATGAGTTGGCAGCTCAATCTGGCAATGGCCGCCGGCGGCTGCTGCTTCTGAAAGACCCTCGATATACCGTTCAGCGACCTGACGGTTATCGGGATCAGGACAAATCCTATTTTGCCGTGCCAATTCCCGCTCCGAAAGATATGGATCAGGATATCCTTGGCGTACTCTCCATCGATTCCTCTAACGCAAATCACTTCCAACGAGGGTCACGGAACGCGATCTACCTTGAGAGGTTGTTCACACCAGTTTTGGAGATTCTGGGACACCATCTCCGGGCGATAACGAAGAAGTAATCCCCCTATGCTTGCCGCTGCGCGAAAATCGCACCATATTTTGAGCAGGAGAGACGTCATGGAAAAAGCGGCACAGAATCGTTCAAAAAATGAAAAAGCTCGCCCGCGTTCGGATTTCTGGCGCGAGGTGGAAGCGCTTTTTATCGCCATTGGAATCAAGCACCGAACCCGCGACCTGATTCTAAAGGTCCGTTTTGGTGAACGGGTGGAGCTGGTCTAACTGGCTGGTCTAGGCGCGGTCCAGCGCTACCGCCTCGGCAAGGATGGCGGCAAGACCGTCATCAAGATCATCAGCCTCGTAAATCTTCACATGGCGCATGGACTTGCCGCTGCCTTCCACGCGCACATGGGCGGCTAGCTCCGCGCCCCGGCTGAACTGCAGATTGATATGCGCCTTGTGGGGCACGATCGCGCACACCAGCGCCTCTCCCTGATACCAGGGATAGCCCCATTTCATCAGTTCGGTGAGGTGCGGCGCGCGCGCCGGAATCCAGTCTCGCACCTCACGCGCCAGCGGCGCGATGGCCTTTTCCCGGTCCAGCTTGTCGAAATAGGCGTCTGCGCTCATGCGGCTCTGTCCTCGCTTCTGGTGGCACTGATCCACCCGCCGCCGAGCACGCGCGATTCTTCGTCCACGCTGTAGAAGACGCACGCCTGACCGGGGGCCACACCCTCCTCGCCCGCTGCCAGCGTCACACTGACAGCGCCGTCTGCACTTACATGCAGGCTGGCCGGGCTGGGCGGGCGCGTGGAGCGGACTTTCACGGCAATTTCCAGCCCGTCCGCACCAGCCAGCGGGCCATCGCCGATCCAGTTCACATCGGCAAGCTGGATGGTGCGCACGGCCAATGCCTCGCGCGGGCCGACAATGACCTGCGCCTTGGCGGCATCGAGGCGGACCACGTAGAGCGGCTCGCCGGTGGCGACGCCAAGCCCCCGGCGCTGACCCACCGTGTAGTGGATCACGCCGTCATGGCTGCCCAGCACCCGGCCATCTTCATGGACGATCTCGCCGGGCCGGGCGGCATCCGGGCGCAGGCGTTTGACCACGCTGGCATAATCGCCATCGGGTACAAAGCAGATATCCTGACTGTCGGGCTTGGCGGCCACGATCAGGCCCAGCGCAAGGGCCAGCTCGCGCGTCTGGTCCTTGGTCAGATGACCCAGGGGAAAGCGCAAGTAATCCAGTTGCTCACGCGTGGTCGCGAACAGGAAGTAGGACTGATCCTTGGCGTGATCTTCGGCGCGCAGCAGCACCGGCCCGCCCACGCGGTCTTCGCGGCGGATATAATGGCCCGTCACCAGCGCAGCCGCGCCCAGCTGCTGCGCGGTGCTGAGCAGATCAGCGAACTTCACAGACTGGTTGCAGCGCACACACGGGATCGGCGTGGAACCCGCCAGATAGGTATCGGCGAAGTCTTCCATCACCGCTTCCTTGAAGCGGCTTTCATAGTCGAGCACATAGTGCGCAAAGCCCATGGCCTCGGCCACGCGGCGGGCATCGTGGATGTCCTGCCCGGCGCAGCACGCGCCCTTGCGGTGGATGGCTGCGCCGTGATCGTAGAGCTGAAGCGTCATACCGACGACCTGATAGCCCGCACGGTGTAAAATGGCCCCGACGACGGAAGAGTCCACGCCGCCGGACATGGCCGCGACAACACGGTGATCTTGCGGGTTTCCGCCCAGCCCCAGAAACTCGCCGGTCAGGCCGAACTCGGCCATCAGCGCGTCCACACGCGCCGTATCGGCAGCCGGGCTGGTTGAAAGCGTATCGCGCGGCCCTGCGGGGCGCGCCTGAATAAGGGTCGTCATCTTTCTTTCCTTTCCCGCCGGTTCAAGGCCGGTGGCAATGGGTGTCAGGCGCGGCATATAGCGCATGGAGGCGGCAAATAGAAGGCATAGCTGCGCGGTGTCCCGCCGTTAGCATGGCGTTTACGATTATTACGGGTTTCGATGGATTTCCGGCGGCCTTGGGCGCATCGTTTTCTCATGAACGCTGCCTTCGCATCCGGTGTTTCGGGCTTTGCCTCTGCCACGGCTCTTATGAACCGCGCGGCAGACCGGGTGTCCGGCGTTCGTGACCTGACCATCCCTGACCGCTCTTCCCGCGCGGTCACCACTCCAGGCGCGCCTGCCGGCCCTTCCCCTCAACACCCCGCACCCGGCGGGCGCGTCACTCCTTCCCCCGACTACGCCGCAGCCGCCGTGGACATGATCCAGGCGCAAAACCTTGCCGCCGCATCAGGCGCCATCGTGCGGGCCGCTGACGACATGGTCGGCGCGCTGCTGGACGTGAAAGCCTAACTTGCACACATCAGGGCTAGGCCACGTGACCGCCAGCGCATAGTTTGCGGGCCATGAGCGACGTTCAGGTAGATCTTGTCCTTGATCCGGTGTGTCCGTGGTGCTGGCTTGGCCATCGCTACTGGCAGGCCGCGCAAGACCTCGTGCCGGAAATCCCGGTGGAGACCGTGCTGCGCCCGTTCCAGCTGGATGCCTCCATCCCGAAAGCGGGACTGCCCTATCAGGACTATATGAAGAAGCGTTTCGGCGGCGATCCGTCCGGGCGCTTCAAGGCCATGCGCGAGCATCTGGAAGCGGCCGGACCCGCGGCCGGTATCGTCTTCAATTTCGATGAAATCACCATGCGCCCCAACACGATGGACGCGCACCGCCTGATCCGCTGGGCGCAAGGCCAGGGCAAGGGGGCGGAGGCCGCCGAGGCCCTGTTCAAGGCGTATTTCGAGGAGCGGCGCGATATCGGCGCGGCATCAGAACTGACCGCTATTGCCGAGGCTATCGGGCTGGATGCCAATCTGGTCGCCGACCTTCTCTCCACCCATCGCGACAAGGATGTGCTGGAGCGCGAGGAGAAATTCTACCGCTCGCTGGGCGTGGCGGGCGTGCCCTGCTTCATCTTCAATGGCGCGTTTGCCGTCTCCGGCGCGGAGGCACCGGACGTGCTGGCGGACGCCATCCGCAAGGCGGCCAGCCTGCCGCCGGAGGAAGACGCATGATGCGCGCGCTGCTGGCTCTTGCCGCTGGCCTGCTGGCTGCATGCTCACCCGGTCCGCGCTCAACACCGGACGGAGCTGAACAGGCGCGTTTCATTGCGGTGTGCAGCGAACGTTTCGACTATGGCGATGAAGCCTGCACCTGCCTGTCGGAGCGTGCCGCGCGCCGCTTTGACGCGGTGGCCTATTCCATCCTGATCGAGTCCATGACCGGCGAGCCTGTCCGTGCGCGCATGGATGCCGCCGGGCTCAATTCCAGCGTCCAGGGCGCGCTCAGCCGCTTCGTGGCCGAGACCGCCCTCTCCTGTTATCCGGAAAGGTGATTGCACCTGCGTCCGGCGCACCCGATAGTGCGCTGCAAAGGCTGAACTCAATCAGCCTCGCGGGAGGACTATCACCATGACACCAGTGGCCGTTGCCGGTCTCTATATCGGCATCAATCTGCTCATTCTGCTTGCTCTTGCGTGGAACGTCATCGACGGCCGGCGGAGCAGCAAGGTCGGCTTTGGCGATGGCGGTGATGAAAGCCTCGCCCGGCGCATCCGCGTGCATGCCAATGCCACCGAATGGGTGCCGGGCATGCTGATCGGCCTGCTGACGCTGGCGCTGCTCGACGCGCATATCTACGTCCTGCACGCGCTGGGTATCGCCCTGACGCTGGCGCGCGTGCTGCACGCCTTTGGCCTGACGGGCAGTTCGGGCACCAGCTTTGGCCGGTTTGGCGGCGCGCTCATCACCCTCATCGTCTATCTGGCAGGCGGTATTGCCATTTTGTGGTACGCGCTGAGCTGAACGG
>NZ_JBJHBQ010000009.1:0-138018 GCF_050485565.1 Glycocaulis sp.
AGTTTGAGCGTAACAAGCCGCATGTGAACGTTGGCACGATTGGTCACGTTGACCACGGCAAGACGACGCTGACGGCGGCGATTACGAAGTATTTCGGCGAGTTTCGTGCGTATGACCAGATTGATGGTGCGCCCGAAGAGAAGGCTCGCGGGATCACGATTTCGACGGCCCACGTCGAGTATGAGACGGATAACCGTCACTACGCGCACGTGGACTGCCCTGGCCACGCTGACTATGTGAAGAACATGATCACGGGCGCGGCGCAGATGGACGGCGCGATCCTGGTGGTGAACGCGGCTGACGGCCCGATGCCGCAGACGCGCGAGCACATCCTGCTGGCCCGTCAGGTTGGTGTGCCGGCTCTGGTCGTGTTCATGAACAAGGTTGATCAGGTTGACGATCCTGAGCTGCTCGAACTGGTCGAGATGGAAATCCGCGAGCTTCTGAGCTCGTACGACTTCCCGGGCGACGATATTCCGATCATTGCCGGTTCGGCTCTGGCCGCGATGGAGGGTAACAACCCTGAGATCGGCGAGAACAAGATCCGTGAGCTGATGGCGGCTGTGGACGAGTATATCCCGACGCCGGAACGCCCGATCGACATGCCGTTCCTGATGCCGATCGAGGACGTGTTCTCGATCTCTGGCCGCGGCACGGTGGTGACGGGGCGTATCGAGCGCGGCATCCTGAAAGTGGGTGACGAGATCGAGATCGTGGGTATCCGCGACACGTCGAAGACGACGTGCACGGGCGTGGAGATGTTCCGCAAGCTGCTTGACCAGGGTCAGGCGGGCGACAATGTGGGCGCGCTGCTGCGCGGTGTGGAGCGTGACGGTATCGAGCGTGGTCAGGTTCTGGCCAAGCCCGGTTCTGTGAAGCCGCACAAGAAGTTCGAGGCGGAAGCCTATATCCTGACGAAGGAAGAGGGCGGGCGTCACACGCCGTTCTTCACCAATTACCGCCCGCAATTCTACTTCCGCACGACGGACGTGACCGGGATCGTGACCCTTAAAGAGGGTACCGAGATGGTGATGCCGGGCGATAATGTGGAAGTGACGGTCGACCTGATCCAGCCGATCGCGATGGAAGAGAAGCTGCGCTTCGCCATCCGTGAAGGCGGACGCACCGTCGGCGCCGGCGTCGTATCCAAAATCCTCGATTAAGAGGTTCGGCGATCACATCTGTGTTGCCAGAAGGGCAGCTGCGATGCGCAGCTGCCCTTTTTCTTTGCGCGCGGGCAGCTAGAGTGCGGTCACTCATGGCCATCCGCGTTGGAGACCCCCATGGCGAACGAAGTTGAACTGCGGGTGAATCCCGGCCTGGACCCGGCCGCATTCGCGCCGGCCTATGCGCGCGACAAGCTTGTGAGAATCCCCGATGTGTTCGCGCCGGAGACGGCTGACGCCATCGAGCAATTGCTCGCACGCCATCTGAAATGGCGCCTGGTCTTTCCTGAACCCACGCCTGGCGGGCGCGAGAATGTTGCCATTCTCAGTCAGGAGGACATCGCGTCGATGGGGCGCCAGGCCATGGCTGAGCGGATGCAGGCGGTCATGCAGCGCGCGCAGAACAATTATGGCTATCTCTATCAGGCCTATCCGATGATCCAGGCCTATATTTCCGGCTGGGATCCGGGCCATCCTATCCATCAGGTTACGGAGTTTCTGAACTCGCCAGAGTTTCTGGAGTTCGGCCGCGCCGTTATCGGCGCCGACACGATTACAAAGGCAGACGCACAGGCGACGCTGTACGCGCGGGGCAACTTCCTGACGCGCCATACCGATGAAGGGCACGACCTGGAGCGCCGGGCCGCCTACACGATTGGTCTGACACGCAAATGGGAACCGGATTGGGGAGGTCTGCTGACCTTTTTCGATGACAATCTGGACATTAGCCGCGCCTTCGTGCCCCGCTTCAATGTGCTGTCGATTTTTGACGGCCGGATGATGCATTCGGTCAGCCCTGTATCGCCGTTCGCCGGCACCGGGCGCTATCAGATCACGGGCTGGTTCCGTGACGATCCGGTAGGGGGCTGAGCACCTGCCATACCGGCGCGGTCACAAAGCAGTGCGCGCAGGTGCATAATGGCTTGTGATTGTTGTGCGCAGATGTTGACGGGAGGGTTTGGCCAGAGTATCAACCCGCCCTCTAGCGAGCTGGCTGTGCCCTGTCCGGGTAAACGCGGCTTTTGAAGCGAATAAAATTTGTTACGCGAATGCTGCGGCGGGCGAGTGAGTCCCTGACGCGGCGTCTGCGTATGTTGGGACCGGAGCGATGGCACAAACGAACATCCGAATCCGCCTGAAGGCGTTTGATCACCGCGTGCTGGATACGTCCACGCGCGAGATCGTCTCGACGGCGAAGCGCACAGGCGCAAACGTGCGCGGGCCGATCCCGCTGCCTACGCGTATTGAGCGTTTTACGGTGCTGCGGTCCCCGCACATCGACAAGAAATCACGCGAACAGTTCGAGATCCGCACGCACAAGCGTGTTCTCGACATCGTCGACCCGACCCCGCAGACCGTGGACGCGCTGATGAAGCTCGACCTCTCGGCTGGCGTGGATGTCGAGATCAAGCTGGGAGCTTAAGCCAATGAGCCAGGCCCAAAACCTGCGCACGGGCGTTATCGCGAAGAAGATGGGCATGACGCGCATCTTCGCCGAGGACGGCTCGCATATTCCGGTGACGGTGCTGCACCTTGATGGTGTCCAGGTCGTTGCCCAGCGTACCAATGATCGTGACGGCTACACCGCGCTGCAGCTGGGTGCCGGCAAAGCCAAGGTAAAGCGCGCTACGAAAGCCGAGCGCGGTCACTTTGCCAAGGCTGCCGTGGAGCCCAAGCGCAAGCTGGCCGAGTTCCGCGTCAGCGAGAGCAATCTCATTGATGCCGGTGCCGAGATTACGGCTGACCATTTTGTCGAAGGCCAGAAGGTGGATGTTGCCGCCCTGACCATCGGTAAGGGTTTTGCCGGTGCGATGAAGCGCTGGAATTTCGGTGGTCTCCGGGCCACGCACGGCGTGTCCGTCTCGCACCGCTCGCACGGTTCTACCGGTCAGCGTCAGGATCCGGGCAAGGTGTTCAAAGGCAAGAAAATGGCCGGCCATCTCGGCCAGGAACGCGTAACGATCCAGAACCTCGAAGTGGTTCGCGTGGACGTGGAGCGTGGCCTGGTTCTGGTGCGCGGCGCGGTTCCGGGCTCTGCCGATAGCTGGGTCGAGATCCGTGACGCTGTCAAAGGCGCCGGTGTCGAGGGCCTCGCCTATCCGGGCAAGTTCCGCATGGGTGATGAGCCCAAGCCGGTCGACAATCCCGAGCCCGGCTCTGAAGAAGCTGAAATGGTTGCTGAAGGCGCGCCGGTTGCCGACGCACCAGCAGTGGACGCGGCGGGTGAAGAGGACGCCAAGTCATGAAACTCGATGTAATCACCCTTGATGCCGGCAAGGCAGGCTCGGTTGAGCTCAGCGACGACATCTTCGCCATTGGCGAAGTGCGCGCCGACCTCCTGCAGCGTGCTGTGAAGTGGCAGCTTTCCCTGCGCCAGGCCGGTACGCACCGCGCCAAGGAACGCGCTGAAATTGCCCGCACGGGCAAGAAGTTCGGCCGCCAGAAGGGCGGCGGTTCGGCCCGTCACGGTTCGCGCCGCGCCCCGATCTTTGTCGGCGGCGGCAAGGCGCACGGCCCGAAAGTGCGCAGCCACGCGACCGAGCTTCCCAAGAAGGTCCGCGCTCTGGCCCTGAAGCACGCCTTGTCTTCGAAGGCGGGTTCGTCCTCGCTGATCGTTCTGGACGAGGCGCGTCTGGACAAGCCGAAGACGGCAGCCCTGAAGGCATCGTTCGCCAAGCTTGGCCTGACCAATGCGCTCATCATCGATGGTGAGACGCTGGACGAGAACTTCGCGCTTGCCGCGCGCAACATCCCGCACGTGGATGTGCTGCCCGCGCAAGGTCTCAACGTCTATGACGTGCTGCGCCGCGACACGCTGGTGCTCACCAAGTCGGCGATCGAGAAGATCAATGAGCGCTTTGCCGCCAAGGAGAGTGCGTAATGGCCTCGCCCAAGCACTATGACACGATTATCGCGCCGGTGATCACCGAGAAGGCGACCCTGCTCTCTGAAGAGAACAAGGTTGTGTTCAAGGTTCCTCTGGCCGCGACGAAGAAAGACATCACCGAGGCCGTTGAAGCGCTCTTCAAGGTCAAGGTGAAAGCGGTCAACACACTGCGCCAGAAGGGCAAGACCAAGCGCTTCCGGGGCCTTGAAGGCCGTCGCGACGATATCAAGAAGGCGGTGGTGACCCTGGAAGAGGGCCATTCCATCGACGTGAGCACGGGCCTCTAGGCGCGCGCTTGAAGGAGTTTGAACCATGGCGCTGAAGACATTCAAGCCGACCTCGCCTGGCCGCCGCGCTCTTGTGCTGGTGGACCGGTCCGAGCTGCACGCCGGCAAGCCGGAAAAGACGCTGGTCGAGGGCCTGCGCCGTACGGGCGGGCGTAACAATACCGGGCGGATCACCGCCCGCCGCCGCGGTGGTGGAGCCAAGAAGCTTTACCGCATGATCGACTTCAAGCGCCGCAAGTTCGACGTGCCCGCCACGGTCGAACGGCTTGAGTATGATCCCAACCGCACGGCGTTCATCGCCCTCATCAAGTATGAGGATGGCGAGCTGGCCTATATTCTGGCACCGCAGCGCCTGGCCGCCGGTGACCGCGTGGTCGCCAGCGCCAAGGCTGATGTGAAGCCGGGCAACGCCATGCCGCTGAAAACCATTCCGGTGGGAACCATCATCCACAATGTGGAGATGAAGCCGGAAAAAGGTGGCCAGATCGCCCGTTCGGCCGGTGCCTATGCCCAGCTGGTCGGCCGTGAAGCCGGCTACGCCCAGGTTCGCCTGATGAGCGGCGAGCTGCGCAAGGTCAACGAGAACTGCATGGCCACGATTGGTGCGGTGTCGAACTCCGACCACCTCAACATCAATCTGGGCAAGGCTGGCCGCAAGCGTCACATGGGCAAGCGCCCGTCCGTGCGCGGTGTTGCCATGAACCCGGTCGATCACCCCCATGGTGGTGGTGAGGGCCGTACCTCTGGTGGCCGTCACCCGGTGACCCCGTGGGGCAAGCCGACCAAAGGCCGCAAGACCCGCCGTAACAAGGCGACCGATAAATTCATCATCCGTTCGCGCCACGAGCGCAAGAAACGCTAAGGGAGCGACCGACCGTCATGCCCCGTTCTGTATGGAAAGGTCCGTTTGTAGACGGATACCTCCTGAAGAAAGCCGATGCCGCCCACGAAGCCGGGCGCAAGCAGGCTATCAAAACCTGGTCGCGCCGCTCGACCATCATGCCGCAATTTGTCGGCCTGACCTTCCAGGTCCACAACGGGAACAAGTTCGTTCCGGTTCTGGTGTCCGAGGACATGGTCGGCCACAAGCTCGGCGAGTTTGCGCCTTCGCGGACCTATTACGGTCACGCGGCGGACAAGAAAGCCAAGAGGAAGTAGCGCGATGGGCAAGGAAACCAATCCCCGCCGCGTGGCTGAGAACGAAGCGCGCGCCAAGCTGCGGATGATCCGCATCAGCCCGCAAAAGCTGAACCTGGTTGCTGCGATGATCCGCGGCAAGAAGGTCGAGCGCGCGCTGAACGATCTGGCGTTCTCGCGCAAGCGTGCAGCCGCTGACGTTAAGAAGGTTCTGGAATCGGCCATCGCCAA
Source organism: Glycocaulis sp. (assembly GCF_050485565.1). Classification (GTDB taxonomy): domain Bacteria; phylum Pseudomonadota; class Alphaproteobacteria; order Caulobacterales; family Maricaulaceae; genus Glycocaulis. Next base: position 5,709 of record NZ_JBJHBQ010000009.1, read on the forward strand.
CGCCGAGAACAATCACGGCCTCGACATCGACAGCCTTGTCGTGTCGGAAGCCTATGTCGGCAAGAACCTTGTGATGAAGCGTTTCCGGGCCCGCGCACGCGGCCGGGGTGCGAAGATTCTCAAGCCGTTCTCCGAGCTGACGATCGTCGTTCGCGAAGTCGAGGAGGCCGCGTAATGGGACAGAAGATTAATCCGATCGGCCTGCGCCTCGGCATCAACCGCACCTGGGAGTCGCGCTGGTATGCGCGCGGGGAAGAGTATGCAACGCTCCTCCACGAGGATCTGAAGATCCGCAAATTCCTTCAGGAAAAGCTGAAAGCCGCCTCGATCTCGAAAATCATCATCGAGCGCCCGCACAAGAAATGCCGCATCACCATCTACACGGCCCGTCCGGGTGTGGTGATCGGTAAAAAGGGTGCCGATATCGAGAAGCTGCGCCGCGAAGTCGCCAAGATGACGGACGCGGAAGTGTTCCTGAACCTGGTTGAAGTGCGCAAGCCCGAGACGGACGCCAACCTGGTTGCCGACAGCATCGCCCAGCAGCTGGAGCGCCGTGTGGCGTTCCGCCGTGCGATGAAGCGCTCCATGCAGTCTGCCATGCGCATGGGCGCGCTCGGCTGCAAGATCATCTGTGCCGGCCGTCTGGGCGGCGCGGAGATCGCGCGTTCGGAACAGTACAATGAAGGCTCGGTGCCGCTGCACACGCTGCGTGCCGATATCGATTACGGCTTTGCTGAGGCGAAAACCGCGATGGGTATCATCGGGATCAAGGTCTGGATCTACAAAGGCGAGATCATGGAGCACGACCCGATGGCGTCCGAGCGCCGTATGCAGGAAACCGGCGAGCAGCGGACCCGTTCGGCCCGCCAGAACGCCTAAGCCCAGGGCCAAGAGGGAGTTTGAAAGATGCTTCAACCGAAGCGCACAAAATTCCGGAAGGCCCACAAGGGCCGTATCCACGGAAACGCAAAGGGCGGCTTTACGCTCAATTTCGGCTCGTACGGGCTGAAAGCAGTCGAGCCTGAGCGCGTCACGGCGCGCCAGATCGAGGCCACCCGCCGCGCGATCACCCGTCACATGAAACGGGCCGGCCGCGTCTGGATCCGCATTTTCCCGGATGTTCCGGTGTCGAAAAAGCCGACCGAAGTGCGGATGGGTAAAGGTAAGGGTTCGCCGGAATACTGGGTGGCCCGCGTGAAGCCCGGCCGCATCATGTTTGAGATCGACGGTGTGCCGGATGCGGTAGCGCGTGAAGCGCTGCGCCTTGGCGCCGCCAAGCTGCCGATCAAGACCCGTGTCGTAACCCGTCCGGGCGAGCAGGGAGCTGAGTAGCGCGATGGAAATGCAAGACGTACGCGCCATGACCGATGACCAGCTCCAGGACAATCTCCTGAAGCTGAAAAAAGAGCAATTTAACCTGCGCTTCCAACAGGCCACGGGCCAGCTGGAAAACACGGCGCGGTTCTCCAAGGTGCGCAAGGACATTGCCCGCCTGAAGACCGACATGCGCCGGCGCCAGATCGAAAAGCAAGGGAGCTAGGCGATGCCGAAGCGCGTATTGCAAGGCGTCGTGGTCAGCGACAAGCAGGCCAAGACCGTTGTCGTGAAGGTGGAGCGCACATTCCTGCACCCGCTTCTTCGCAAGACGGTGCGGCGTTCGAAAAACTATCATGCCCATGACGAGGCCAACGCCAAGAAAGTCGGCGACACAGTCCAGATCCAGGAATGTGCGCCCAAATCGAAGCTGAAGCGGTGGGAGGTCGTCTCCGACCAGGCGTAAGCCGGGTCTGGAGAGGATCGTTTCCTAGTTCTAACGGAGGATCACGATGATCCAGATGCAATCCAATCTGGACGTGGCCGACAATTCCGGGGCCCGCCGCGTGCAGTGCATCAAGGTGCTGGGCGGAGCCAAGCGCCGTTATGCCGGCGTGGGCGACATCATTGTCGTCTCGGTCAAGGAAGCCACGCCCAAGGGACGGGTGAAAAAAGGTGAAGTGCGCAAGGCCGTTGTCGTGCGCACCGCGCGCGACATCAAACGCCGCGACGGTTCCGTCATCCGGTTCGACACCAATGCCGCTGTGCTCCTGAACAATAATATGGAGCCACTCGGCACGCGTATCTTCGGCCCGGTTCCGCGTGAGCTGCGGGCGAAGAACCACATGAAGATCATCTCGCTGGCGCCGGAGGTGCTGTAGTCATGGCTGCGAAGATCAAGAAGGGCGACAAGGTCGTCATCCTGGCTGGCCGCGACAAGGGCAAGACCGGGGAAGTCACCAAGGTGGTTCCGTCAGAGAACCGCGTGTTCGTGGGCGGCGTGAATATGGTCAAGCGCCATAACCGCCCGACCCAGACCACGCCTGGCGGTATCGAGGAAAAAGAAGCCCCGATCCACGTGTCCAACGTGGCTCTTGCTGATCCCAAATCCGGCGAAGCGACCCGTGTCGGCTTCGAGGTGCGTGATGGCAAGAAGGTCCGGGTTGCGAAGAAATCTGGTGAGGTCATCAATGGCTGAGACCGCGACATATGAGCCGCGCATGAAGACGCGCTACCGCGAGGAAATTCGCGCGCGTCTGAAGGAAAAGTTCGGCTACACGAACGACATGCAGATCCCCCGCCTTGACAAGATTGTCATCAATATGGGCGTCGGCGAAGCTGCACAGGACTCCAAGAAGCTCCAGGGGGCTCTGGCTGACCTGGAAGCGATTGCCGGTCAGAAGCCGGTCGCCACGCGTGCCACGAAGTCCATCGCGGGCTTCAAGCTGCGTGAAGGCCAGCTGATCGGCGCGAAGGTGACTTTGCGCCAGGACCGCATGTACGAGTTTCTCGACCGCCTCGTCACCATCGCCCTGCCGCGCGTCCGCGACTTCCGCGGCCTCAATGGCAAGAGCTTTGATGGCAACGGCAATTACGCGATGGGCATGAAAGAGCACATCGTGTTTCCCGAGATCGACTACGACAAGGTCGAAAAAGTGCGTGGCATGGACATCGTTGTCTGCACCACCGCACGTAACAATGAAGAAGCGAAGGCCCTGCTGGCCGAGTTCGACTTTCCGTTCGCGAACTGACGCAGCAGGAACGCAGGCCCATCCCGGGTCCGCACGCAGGAGATGAATTGAATGGCTAAGAAGAGCGCAACCGAGCGTAATGCCCGCGTCGAGCGTCTGGCCGCAAAGTACCTGGCCAAGCGTCAGGCACTGAAGGCTGTCGCGCGCGACACGTCGCTGCCCGTCGAAGAGCGGTTTGCAGCCCAGCTGAAGCTGGCTGCCCTTCCGCGCAACTCGGCCCCGACCCGCATCCGCAACCGGTGCAAGGTTTCGGGCCGTCCGCGCGGTTACTACCGCAAGCTGAAAATGTCCCGTATCGCGCTTCGCGAACTGGGTAGCCACGGCCTGATTCCGGGCCTGGTCAAGTCGAGCTGGTAGGGAGGGCAAGCCAATGTCGATGATCGATCCGCTCGGTGACATGCTCACCCGCATCCGCAACGCGCTCATGCGCCGGCGCACCAGTGTGGTGACGCCCGCGTCGAAGCTGCGCCAGCGTGTGCTCGATGTTCTGCTGGAAGAAGGCTATATCCGCGGCTATTCAGAGTCGCTGGATGCTGACGGCTTCAAGCAGTTCGAAATCGAACTGAAATACTATGAAGGCGCGCCGGTGATCTCCGAGATCAAGCGCGTTTCCAAGCCGGGCCGCCGCGAATACTCCAAGGCCAGGGATCTTCCGCTCGTTCAGAACGGGCTCGGGATTGCCATCGTTTCCACGCCGCGCGGTGTGATGAGCGATGCGTCTGCCCGCGCCCAGAATGTCGGCGGCGAGATTCTCTGCCACATCAGCTAAGGGAGGCATGATCCATGTCACGTCTGGGCAAATTGCCGGTCGGCCTTCCTAGCGGAGTGAGCGCGACCGTTGCCAATGATACGGTGAAGGTGAAGGGACCCAAGGGCGAGTTGTCGCTCGTGGTGTCCAACCTGGTCACCATTAGTGAAGCCGAAGACAAGTCGCTGGTTGTAAAGCCGGCGGACGAGTCCACCCGTGCCCGTGCCATGTGGGGCACGACGCGCGCCAATATCGCCAGCATGGTGAAGGGCGTTTCGGAAGGCTTCGAACAGAACCTCGAACTGGTCGGCGTCGGTTACCGCGCCGCCTTGCAGGGCCGCGACCTCAAGCTCTCGCTTGGCTTCAGCCATGAAGTGATCTACACGCCGCGTCCCGGCATCACGATCACGGCTCCCAAGCCTACCGAGATCAAGATCGAGGGCGCCAACAAGCAGGAAGTCGGTCAGACCGCTGCCGAGATCCGCAAGTATCGTCCGCCAGAGCCCTACAAGGGCAAAGGCATCCGTCTTGCCGGCGAATACGTGCGCCGGAAAGAAGGCAAGAAGAAGTAGGGAACCGTCAGGTCATGAAATCGTCTCGCGAAAAGATGCAACGCCGCGCGCAGCGTACGCGCTCGCGGCTTGCCAAGTTCTCGGGCGGCCGTCCGCGCCTGTCGGTCTTCCGCTCGTCCAAGCATATCTACGCCCAGATCATCGACGACTCCAACGGCGCCACGCTCGCAGCAGCTTCGACCCTCGAAGCCGATGTGCGCGGCGGCAAGCCGGCTGGCGCGAATGTCGAGGCGGCTGCCGCTGTCGGCAAGCTCGTCGCCGAGCGCGCCAAGGCCAAGGGCCTTACCGATGTCGTGTTTGATCGCGGCGGTTACATTTATCATGGGCGCATCAAGGCGCTCGCAGATGCTGCCCGCGAGGGCGGCCTGAACTTCTAGGAGAGCGCCATGGCTCGGGAAGACCAACGCGAAGGCCGGGGCGGACGCGACCGCCGCCGCCGCGACGAGGAGCCGGAAAGCGAACTCGTCGACAAGCTCGTCCACATCAACCGCGTTGCCAAGACGGTGAAGGGCGGCCGGAACTTCCAGTTTGCCGCGCTCGCAGTGGTCGGCGACCAGAAGGGCCGTGTCGGCTTCGGACAGGGCAAGGCGCGCGAAGTGCCGGAAGCCATCCGCAAGGCCACCGAAGAGGCCAAGAAAACCATGGTGCGCATCCCGCTGCGCGAGGGCCGGACCCTGCATCACGATGCAGACGGCCGCTGGGGTGCGGGCAAGGTGACGCTGCGTGCGGCGCCTCCGGGCACCGGTATCATCGCAGGCGGCCCTATGCGCGCCGTGCTGGAAAGCCTGGGTGTTCAGGACGTGGTGGCCAAGTCGGTCGGCTCGTCCAACCCCTACAACATGATCCGCGCCACGTTCGACGCGCTCAAAGGCCAGAACAGCCCGCGTACGGTTGCTTCCAAGCGCGGCCTGAAAGTGGCTGACATCGTCAACCGCCGGAATGACGGTGCCAGCGCACCCGAAGCCGTCGACAGCCAGAGCTAGGAATACCGGCCATGGCCAAGAAAACAGTCATCGTGCGTCAGACGGGCAGCCATATCCGCCGCCCCAAAGACCAGCTGCAGACGCTGACCGGGCTCGGCCTGGGGCGTATCGGCAAACAGCGCGAGCTTGAGGATACGCCGTCTGTGCGCGGCATGATCGCCAAGGTCGCCCACCTTGTAGAAATCGTCGAGGAGCGCGGCTAACAACCGTTCGCGTCCTTGATAAGGAGAATAGTCATGCGTCTGAACGAACTGCGGGATAATCCCGGCGCGGTGAAAGAACGCACCCGCGTGGGTCGCGGCATCGGCTCGGGCAAGGGCAAGACCGGCGGCCGTGGCGTCAAGGGTCAGAAATCGCGCTCCGGCGTTGCGATCAAGGGCTTTGAAGGCGGTCAGATGCCGCTTCACCAGCGCCTGCCCAAGCGCGGCTTCACCAAGCCGAACCGTGCAAAGTTTGCCGAAGTCACGCTCGGCCGCCTGCAAAAGGCGATTGATGCGGGCAAGCTGGACGCCAAGGCGACGGTCGATGCCGACGCGCTGATCAAGGCCGGTGTCATCCGCCGCGCCAAGGACGGCGTACGCATCATTGGCGGCGGCGCGTTCAAGGCCAAACTCTCCATCACGGCGGCGGGCGCATCCAAGCCTGCCATCGCCGCGGTTGAGAAAGCGGGCGGGTCCATCACCCTGCCGGCACCCAAAGACAGCGAAGCCTGATGCGGTTTACTGGACGGCTCCCCAAATGGGTTGAGCCGTCCAATTCCGTCCTGGCCTGACCGGGGCCGCAAGGGAGCGAGACCAGTCCATGGCATCTGCCGCAGAACAACTTGCCGCTAACATGAATTTCGGCGCGTTTGCCCGCGCCAAGGAGCTGCAAAAGCGGCTCCTCTTTACGTTGTTCGTGCTGATCATCTACCGCGTGGGCACCTATATCCCCATGCCGGGCATTGATCCGGACGTGTTTGCCGGCGCCTTCCAGCAGCAGCAGCAGGGCATTCTGGGCGTCTTCAACATGTTCTCCGGCGGCGCGGTTGAGCGTATGGCGATCTTCGCCCTCAACGTGATGCCGTATATCTCTGCCTCGATCATCATGCAGCTCATGGCCGCCACCGTGCCGAGCCTTGAGCGCCTGAAAAAAGAGGGCGGCGAGCAGGGCCGCAAGCAGATCAACCAGTATTCGCGCTATCTGACCGTGGTGCTGGCCGCGCTGCAGGCGTTTGCGATCGCCGTATCGATGGAAAATCCGGACCCGACGACGGGTGCCACCATCGCGATTGATCCGGGCTGGTTCTTCCGCATCACGGCTGTTGTCTCGCTCGTGGGCGGCACGATGATGCTGCTGTGGCTGGGCGAACAGATCACCGCGCGCGGCGTGGGCAATGGTATCTCGCTCATCATCTTCGCCGGTATTATCGCGGAAATGCCGCGTGCGCTGTTCCAGACGCTGGAGCAAGGCCGCACGGGCAATCTCTCTGCCGGCCTCATCATAGCGATGATCCTTGGCATTATCGCGGTGCTGGTGTTTGTCGTCTTCATGGAGCGAGCGCAGCGGCGATTGCTGGTGCAGTATCCCAAGCGACAGGTCGGCAACCGCATGATGGGCGGGGAATCCAGCTTCCTGCCGCTCAAGCTGAACACGGCTGGCGTGATCCCGGCGATCTTCGCCTCCTCGCTCCTGCTGCTGCCCGCGACCATTGCAGGCTTCTCGGCCGATACCGGCCCGGAATGGCTGCGCACGATGACGGCGCTGCTGGGTCCTGGCCAGCCGCTCTTCATCATCTTCTACGGCGCGATGATCGTCTTCTTCACCTTCTTCTACACCTCCATCGTCTTCAATCCGGAGGACACGGCGGACAATCTGAAGAAGTATGGCGGCTTCCTGCCCGGCATCCGGCCCGGCAAGCGCACGGCGGAGTATATCGACTTCGTGCTGACGCGCCTGACCGTGATCGGCGCGGCCTATCTCACCTTTGTGTGTGTGCTGCCTGAAGTGTTGCGCGCCGAGCTGGACATTCCGTTCTATATCGGCGGTACGGCCCTGCTCATCGTCGTGTCGGTGACGCTCGACACCGTCTCCCAGATCCAGTCCCACCTGCTGGCCCACCAGTATGAAGGGCTGATCAAGAAGACGAAGCTGAGGGGCCGCAAGCGATGAACATCATCCTGTTCGGGCCGCCCGGCGCAGGCAAGGGAACGCAAGCCAAGCGCCTCGTTGAGACGCGCGGCTGGGTACAGCTTTCCACTGGCGACATGCTGCGTGATGCGCGCAAGGCCGGTACCGAGCTGGGCAATCGCGTGGCCGGGATCATGGATCGCGGCGAGCTGGTCTCCGACGAGATCGTGATCGCGCTGATTGCCGAACGCCTGCCGGAAGCTGAAGCGGCTGGCGGAGCCATTTTTGATGGCTTCCCGCGCACGGTTCCCCAGGCTGAAGCACTCGACAGGCTGCTGGCTGAACGCAGCAGCCCGATTGCGAAAGTTGTCCGCCTTGTGGTCGACCAGGACGAGCTGGTCGCGCGGGTGGAAAAGCGCGCTGGCGAAGAAGGCCGCGCGGACGACACGGTTGATGCCTTCAAGGTCCGCCTGAAGGCTTATAACGACCAGACAGCCCCTCTGATTCCCTTCTATACCGGCCAGAACAAGCTGGTGGATGTGGATGGAATGGGCTCGATGGATGAGGTTTCGGCCCGCATCAATGCGGCGCTGGATGCATAAGGCCCGTTCGCACGCCGCAAGGCATGTGCGCGGGGGAGTGAGTTTTGTGGAGTGACGGCGCTAAAGCCCGGTTGACGGGTATGGCATCGGCACTATAAGAAGCGCCCTTCGCTCTGAGGGGCCGGCCACGAGGCATGGCGCGCGCAATGTGTGTCGCGCCCTGTACGTGTCGGTTCCTTTTGCGCGCGGCATATTGAACAGGGAGTAGCGTTGTGGCCCGCATAGCAGGCGTCAACATTCCGACGAACAAGCGCGTAACGATCGCGCTTCGCTATATTCACGGTATCGGCCCGGCCATGGCGCGGGAGATCTGTGAGAAGGTAGGCATTCCGTCTGAAAAACGGGTTAACCAGCTTACCGATGCTGAAGTGCTTCAGATCCGCGAAACGATTGATGCTGGCTATATGGTCGAAGGTGACCTGCGCCGCGAGACCGCTGTAAACGTCAAGCGTCTCATGGACCTTGGCTGCTATCGCGGCCTGCGCCACCGCCGCGGCCTGCCCGTGCGTGGTCAGCGTACCCACACCAATGCCAGGACCCGCAAAGGTCCGGCCAAGCCGATTGCCGGCAAGAAGAAGTAAGGACCAGGCGCAATGGCCAAGGAACCGACACGCGTACGCCGCCGCGAGCGCAAGAATATCACGTCCGGCGTGGCGCACGTGAATGCCAGCTTCAACAACACGATGATCACCATCGCTGACGCGCAAGGGAATGCGATTTCCTGGTCATCGGCTGGCACGATGGGCTTTAAAGGTTCGCGCAAGTCGACCCCTTATGCCGCCCAGATGGCTGCCGAAGATGCTGGCCGCAAGGCGCAGGAACACGGCGTGAAGACCCTTGAAGTCAAGGTGTCTGGCCCCGGTTCGGGCCGCGAGTCGGCTCTGCGCGCGCTGCAGTCTGTCGGGTTCACGATCACGACGATCCATGACGTGACGCCGATCCCGCACAATGGCTGCCGCCCGCCGAAGCGCCGCCGCGTCTAGTTTATCACCGGAGCCGCGCGTCTCTCGCTGCGGCTCCGGTACAGTTTAATGTGTCGCGCGCTGGCATCAGGCAATCGGTCTGATACCGGGCGCGCCTTTCGCTTGAAGGGACGTTCCGTGATCGAGAAGAACTGGCAGGAACTTATCCGCCCGATGAAGCCCGTCGTTCAGGCTGGCCACGACGCTGCGCGCAACGCCAAGATCGTTGCCGAGCCGCTCGAGCGCGGTTTCGGCATGACGCTGGGCAATGCGCTGCGCCGCGTGCTGCTGTCCTCGCTTCAGGGCGCGGCCGTGACGGCTGTGCAGATCGACGGCGTGCTCCACGAGTTCTCGTCCATCCCCGGCGTGCGTGAAGACGTCACCGACATCGTGCTGAACCTGAAGCAGGTTGCCCTGCGCATGCATGGCGAAGGCCCGCGCCGCGTGGTGCTGCGCAAGAGCGGCCCCGGCGAGGTGACGGCTGGCGATATCGAGGAAACGGCAGATATCGAGGTCATCAACCGCGATCACGTGATCTGCACCCTGGATGAAGGCGCGAGCGTGCGTTTCGTCCTGACGGTCAATACCGGCAAGGGCTATGTCCCGGCCGAGCGCAACCGTCCGGAAGATGCGCCCATCGGCTATATCGCCGTTGATGCGCTCTACAGCCCGGTCAAGCGGGTCGCCTACCGCGTGGAAAACACCCGCGAAGGCCAGGTGCTCGACTATGACAAGCTCATCCTCGACATCGAGACCAATGGCGCTGTCACGCCGGAAGACGCGGTGGCTTATGCTGCGCGCATCCTGCAGGACCAGTTCCAGATTTTCGTGAACTTCGAGGAGCCTTCCGAGGCCCGTGGTCCGGAAGACGATGCGCCGTCGCTCGACTTCAACCCGGCCCTCCTCAAAAAGGTGGACGAGCTGGAGCTGTCTGTGCGCTCGGCGAACTGCCTGAAGAACGACAATATCGTCTACATTGGCGACCTGATCCAGAAGTCGGAATCGGAAATGCTCCGCACGCCGAACTTCGGCCGTAAGTCGCTCAATGAGATCAAGGAAGTGCTGGCCCAGATGGGGCTGCACCTCGGTATGGAGGCGCCCAACTGGCCGCCGGAGAATATCGAGGACCTGGCAAAGAAATTCGAGGATCAGATCTAGGCAGGCCGCCGCGAGGCGCCTTGCCCGGAGTGAAGGAGACATCCCATGCGTCACGGGAATGGATATCGCAAGCTCAACCGCACCGCGTCCCACCGGCGCGCCATGTTCGCCAATATGGCGGCTTCGCTGATTGAGCACGAGCAGATCGTTACGACCCTGCCGAAAGCCAAAGAGCTCAAGCCCATCATGGACAAGCTCATCACGCTGGCCAAAAAGGGTGATCTGCACGCCCGCCGTCAGGCGATTGCGCAGATTCGCAACAAGGACCAGGTGTCCAAGCTGTTTGCCACGCTCGGCCCGCGCTATGGCGAGCGTAATGGCGGCTATACCCGCGTTCTCAAAGCCGGCTTCCGCCATGGCGACAACGCGCCGATGGCCGTTATCGAGCTGGTTGACCGCGATGTGGACGCCAAGGGCGCTGTCGACCGCGCCCGCGCCGAAGAGTTCGCTGGCGAGGAATAGGCTTCACGCCAGACCAGACAAAAAAGGCCCCGGTGGAAACGCCGGGGCTTTTTGTTTGCTGGGCCAATATTTACCCCGCGTTTTCCCGACGAAAGTCGGGATCCAGTCTTTTTCCTGATGCTCCGCACATCCGTGCGTCGCTCCTCGCATAGGCTCGGGCGCGCGGCCTGTCCCCGGCTTGATCGGGGATCGCGCTTGCGGCGCTGCGCGCCGGGCCATTTAAGCCCTTGAACCTCCCCCTTACCGCACTTGTAACTTTCAGCCTCTGTTCAGCCGCATTCGCACACCTTAAATCGGTCGGGAGAACAGTGTGAGGGAGCACGCATCCATGAACTGGAAACTGCCAGCCATTTGTGTGGCGCTGATCGCCGCGTTTGGTCTTGCCGCCATCGCGGTTAATCCGGCCAATGGCCAGGAAGAGACGTTGGCCGGTGCCGGCAGCACAGAGCGCACCTTGCCCCAGTCGCGCGGCGACATGCAGCTTTCCTTTGCGCCAGTGGTGCGCGAGGCCGCGCCAGCGGTGGTGAATGTGTATTCGCGCCGCGTGGTGGCTGATCGCAACCCGTTTGCGGGCGATCCCATGTTCGAGCGCTTCTTTGGCCGCCAGTCTCCGCGCCAGCGCGAGGTCCAGTCGCTTGGTTCAGGCGTGATCGTGGACGGGGCGGGCCTGATCGTTACCAACAACCATGTGGTGGCCGGCGCGCAGGAGCTGCGCGTGGTCCTCTATGACCGGCGCGAGCTGGAAGCGGAAATCCTGCTGGCAGACGAGCGCACCGATCTGGCTGTGCTCCGCGTTGTCACCGACGAGCCGCTGGCCGTTTTGCCTTTCGATCTGTCCGGATCGGCGGAAGTGGGTGATCTGGTGCTGGCCATCGGCAACCCGTTTGGCGTCGGCCAGACCGTGACGTCTGGCATCGTGTCGGCGCTTGCCCGCACCGATGTCGGCATTACCGACTATGCCTTCTTCGTCCAGACTGATGCCGCCATCAATCCGGGTAATTCCGGCGGCGCGCTGGTCAACATGAATGGCGAGCTTCTGGGCATCAACACGGCGATATTCTCGCGCTCCGGCGGGTCGCAGGGCATTGGCTTTGCAATCCCTGCAGAGATGGTGCGCAGCGTTGTAAACGCCGCCACGCAAGGCGGCGAGCTGGTGCGCCCATGGCTGGGCGCGCGCCTGCAACCGGTGACCAGCGATATTGCCCTGTCCATGGGCTTTGACCGGCCGCGCGGCGCGCTGGTGGCCGATATCTATCCGGGCGGGCCGGCAGACCGGGCGAGGCTGCGTCAGGGCGATGTGATCCTGTCGGTGGACGGCGCGGAGGTAAATAACGAGGCGGCGGTGCGCTTCCGCTTTGCCACACGCGCCATTGGCGATGAGGCCGTCTTGCGTGTGATGCGCAATGGAAGCGAGCGCGACCTTACCGTCACCGCCGCAGCACCTCCCGGTGACCGCGAGGGCGAACGCGTGGTGCTCACAGGCCGTAACCCGTTCCAGGGCGCAGAAGTGGTGGAGCTGTCTCCGGCCTTCAATGAGGCCAACGGGATGGACCCGTTCACCGACGGGCTGGTCGTCACGCGCGTTCAGCGGCGTTCTGCGGCGGAGTTTTTCGGCTTCCGGCCGGGCGACCGCATTCTGGGCGTCAACGAGCGTGCCGTGCGCAGCGTGCGAGAGATCGAACGTGAGCTGTCGCGCCATGATGATGCGCGCGAATGGCCCGTCGAGATTGAACGGCGCGGGGAACGTATCGCACGTACATTGCGCCTCTAGCAGCCCGGGCGCTTAGGGGGCATGTTGCCCCCGATGAGCGATCTGTTTCAACCCGCCGGCCTTGAAAGCGACGCTCCGCGTCCGCTGGCCGACCGTCTGCGTCCGCAAAAGCTGGACGAGGTGGTGGGGCAGGACCATGTGCTGGGGCCTGACAGCCCGCTGGGGCGCATGCTGGCGCAGGGGCGGCTATCCTCGATCATTCTCTGGGGACCGCCAGGCGTCGGCAAGACTACCATTGCCCGCCTGCTGGCCGAGGCATCAGGGCTGGAGTTTCACCCGCTCTCTGCGGTGTTCTCCGGTGTCGCCGATCTGAAAAAAGCGTTCGAGCAGGCGCGTGGCCGCCGCGCGGCAGGCAAGGGCACGTTGCTGTTCGTGGACGAGATACACCGCTTCAACCGCGCGCAGCAGGATGGCTTCCTGCCCGTGGTGGAGGAGGGGGTGGTGACGCTGGTCGGGGCGACGACCGAGAATCCCAGCTTTGAGCTGAATGCCGCGCTTCTGTCTCGCTGTCAGGTTCTGGTGCTCAAACGTCTGGATGAGGCTGCGCTGGAATTACTGCTGAAGCGGGCGGAAGCGGCAGAGGGCCATGAACTGCCCTTGTCGCCGGAGGCCCGCGAGGCGCTGATAGCGATGGCGGACGGGGACGGGCGCTATCTGCTGAACCTTGCCGAGGAAGTGCTGCGGCTGGAGCTTGAAGCCCCGCTGTCCACGCCGGAGCTGGGCCAGTTCCTGCAACGCCGCGCGCCCGTCTATGACAAGGACCGCGAGGAGCACTACAATCTCATCTCCGCCCTGCACAAATCGGTGAGAGGCTCAGACCCTGATGCGGCGCTCTACTGGCTGGCGCGCATGCTGGGTGCGGGCGAGGATCCGCTGTTTCTGGCCCGGCGCATCGTGCGCATGGCCAATGAGGATATCGGCCTTGCCGACCCGACCGCCATTCATGCCGCGCTGGCCGCCAAGGAAACGTATGAGTTTCTGGGCAGCCCGGAAGGCGAGCTGGCGCTGGCGCAGGCGGTGGTGCATCTGGCCTGCGCGCCCAAATCCAATGCTGTCTATGTAGCGTGGAAGGGCGCCCAGCGCCTCGCCGGAGAGACCGGCTCGCTCATGCCGCCCGCCCATATCCTCAACGCGCCAACCCGGCTGATGAAGGATCAGGGCTATGGCAAGGGCTATGAATACGATCACGATGCGCCGGGCGGCGTGTCGGGTCAGGACTATTTCCCGGACGCCATGAAAGACCGCCCACGCCTCTATGAACCGAAGGATTCAGGGCGCGAAGCGGCCATTGCCGAGCGGCTGACGCGCTGGCGTGCGCTGAGGGAGAAGCGGCGGGGGTAGCCCCAACTATATCGCGAAGGCGAAATCTCTTGCGAACTTCCCTGTTTCTGTAATGAATCCTCCACTTTTCATTTCACGGGGAGGACAGGGGAATGAAAGTCGAGAAACTCCATATTATTATTGGCCTTGTGTATGCCCTTGCGGGCATGGTGCTCGGCATGGTGATGGCCGAATCGGGCGATCACACCCAGCACGTAACCCACGCGCACGCCCTTCTGGTCGGGTTTGTGGTGTCGGCGGTTTACGCCATTCTTTACCGGGTCTGGGGGCTGGCGCAGGGCCTGCTGGCGCTGATCCAGTTCGCCCTGCACCATATCGGCGCCATCATCATGGTGATCGGGCTTTACATGCTCTATGGCGCGATCATGCCTGAAGAGCAGATCGGCCCGATCCTGGGCATTGCCAGCGCACTCGTCACCGCCAGCATGGCGCTGATGTTCTGGTTCATGGTCCGCCACAAGGATTCCTGATTACGCGATAGCCGGAACCGGCTTGCCAATCGTTTAGCGTTGAACTAAAAAGTTCAACGCTAAACGAAAGGGCGAGCCATGACATCGCGCAGACAGGTATTACGGCTTATCGGGGGTTCAGCGGCGGCTCTGGCCGCTATCGGTGCAGGCGGGGCGGCCTTCGTGGCCACGCGCGAACCGGTGGCGGCCCAGCGCCCGTGGTCTGACGCAGCACGGGGCGGTTTTGGCGAGCCGCGTCTCGAAGCGCTGGCCTGGGCGATCCTTGCGCCCAATCCGCATAATCGCCAGCCTTGGCTGTTCGCGCTCGCGGGCGATGACACGATCATGGTCCATTGCGACCTGGCCCGGCGGCTGCCGCAAACCGATCCGTTCGACCGGCAGATCGTCATCGGCTTTGGCTGCATGCTGGAGCTGCTAAGGATGGCGGCGGCAGAGCAGGGCCATTACGCGCATATCGAGCTTTTTCCGGAAGGTGAACCGCAGCCGCGCCTTGATGGACGCGCAATCGCCCATGTGCGTCTGGAGGCGGGCGGGCAGGCAGACCCGCTTTTTGCGCATGCAAGCTCAAGGCGCTCCAACAAGGAGGTGTTTGACACCCGCCGTCCGGTCAGCGCGCAGGTATTGTCGGATCTGGTGGGCCACGCTGCTCCTCTCCTGCGAACCGAGGTGATGGCTGACCCGGAGGGCATTGCGGCGCTGCGCGCGCTGACATGGCGCGCCATGGAGACAGAGCTGACCACGGCCGATGCCCTCAATGAGAGCATCGAGCTGATGCGCATTGGCCGGGCCGAGATAGAGGCGAATCCGGACGGTATTGCGCTGTCCGGCGCGGCCATGGAGCTGATGAACCGGGCCGGGCTGGTCACCCGCGCCAGCCTGTCTGATCCGCGCTCACCTGCTTTCGGTCAGACGCTCACCCTCTATGAAAGCCTGACGTACTCGGCCATGGCCCATATCGCGCTGGTCTCGCCGGGTAACACGCGTGCAGAGCAGATCAGGGCCGGGCGTGACTGGCTGCGTCTGAACCTGGCCGCTACCGCGTCGGGGCTGGGCCTGCATCCGCTCAGCCAGGCTTTGCAGGAATTTCCCGAGATGGCGGCGCATTATGAGGAGGCGCATGCGCGCCTTGCCCCCGATGGCGGCACCGTGCAAATGCTGGGACGGGTGGGATATGGCCCCCAAACGGCGCCCACCCCGCGCTGGCCGCTGGAAACAAGGATTGTGAGCGTTTGAGCAAGGATAGCGGACAGGCAGGGCAAGCGATTTTCGCGGCGCTCAACGAGATTGCGATCATCGGCCAGCTGTCCGGCAATGCCTTTTTGAAAGTGATGCCCGACGGGCTGCAGCTTGCCCAGTTCGGCGTGCTCAACCACATGGTCCGGCTGGGTGATGGCTGGACGCCGGTGCGGCTGGCCAGCGCCTTTCAGGTTACCAAGGGCGCGATGACCAATACGCTGCAGCGCCTTGAGGCGCGCGCTCTGGTGCGCATCGAGCCTGACCCGGCTGACGGCCGCTCCAAGCGCGTGTTCATCACCGAAGCGGGCAGGGCAATGCATCAGCGCTGCCTTGCCGCCCTCGGGCCGGAACTGGCAGCGCTGGAAGCCGCGCTTGGCGGTGAGCTCTTTACCCGCCTCCTGCCGGACCTGCAGGCTTTGCGCGTACATCTGGATGCAGCCCGGTCAGGCTGACTGGGCACGCCCGCCCTTGCGTGGGTGATGGAGCGGGCCTAACCCTGCTGGCGATGGTTCCCTTTCTTCTCATCGCTGCGGGCGGCGCGCTTGGGGCGCTCGGACGCTACGCGCTGGCGGCGTTTGTCGACGGGCGTCTGGGCGGGCGCTTTCCGTGGGGTACGCTCGCGGTCAATTTCACAGGCGCTGCCCTGATCGGCGCCCTGGCCGGGCTATGGCTGTCAGATGACGGTGCGGCGGGCACGGCCTGGATGTTTCTCGTGATCGGCGTGCTGGGCAGCTATACGACCGTGTCGTCCTTTTCACTGCAGACGCTGGAACTGTTTCAGGCGGGCCGCATCGCGGCGGCTGGCGCGCTGGCCCTCCTGTCGCTGACAGGCTGCCTGATGCTGGCCTGGGGCGGGTTTGCGCTTGTGGCCATGCTGGCGGGCGCATGACGGTGCGTGCCTCCATCCTGCTGGCAGTGGCCGCCGGAGGCGCGCTTGGCGCGCTTGCCCGCTATGCGCTGGCGCTGGCGTTGACAGGTGACGGTTTGCCGTGGGGGACGCTGGCGGCCAACGGATCTGGCTCCCTGCTGATTGGCCTTTATGCCGGCGCGATGGTGTGCGGACGGATACAGCCCGGACCGGTGCAGCGGCATTTCGTGGTGACGGGGTTTTGCGGCGGGTTCACCACTTTCTCCATCTTCAGTCTGGAGATCGTTCTGCTTGCCGGAACGGGCGAGGCGGGCCTGGCCCTTCTCTACCTCGCCCTGTCGATCGTGTTGTGGTTTGCCGGCGTGGCCACGGGCTGGAAGCTGGCCGGTGCAAGGCTGAGCCCGGCCCGGCCCTGACCACCGCCAGCAGAGCGTCTGCCTTGCAGGCGAGCCTGCACAGCACTATCCCTTCGCGCCATGAGCAAGGTTGAAACCCGCACCGTGGCCCCTGACGAGGCTGATATCAGGCTGGACCGCTGGTTCAGGCGGCATTTTCCCCATGTCACGCATGGCGCACTGGAAAAGCTTTTGCGCACCGGGCAGGTGCGTGTCGATGGCGGACGGGTGAAGGGCAATCACCGGCTGGAGCCGGGACAGGAAGTGCGCATTCCGCCGCTGCCTGCGCCGGGCGAGGCTGCGCCGCCCAAGACCATCAGTGCCGAGGACAAGGCGTTTGCCCGCTCCATGGTGCTCTATGAGGATGATACGCTCATCGCGCTGAACAAGCCGCCGGGCCTGCCCGTGCAGGGCGGCTCGAAAGTGGTGCGCCATCTCGATGGCCTGCTGGACGCGTTCGGTACTGGTGACAGGCGCCCGCGCCTTATTCACCGGCTGGACAAGGATACATCCGGCGTCATCG
Organism: Glycocaulis sp.; assembly: GCF_050485565.1. Taxonomy (GTDB): domain Bacteria; phylum Pseudomonadota; class Alphaproteobacteria; order Caulobacterales; family Maricaulaceae; genus Glycocaulis. Next base: position 22,974 of record NZ_JBJHBQ010000009.1, read on the forward strand.
TGGTGGCCAAGGGTGCATCTAACGCGGCCTGGCTCGCCTCCCTGTTCAAGGGGCGCGATCTGGAAAAGACCTATTGGGCGATTGCGCTGGGCATCATGGTGCCACGCGCGGGCGAGATCACCGGCTATATGAAGAAGACGGTGTCCAATCAGGGTGACCGGGAGCTGATGGTGGCTGCCCGTCATGGCGAGGAGGGCGCGCAATACGCGCTTACCCGCTATGCCACGGCAGATGAGGCGGGCCGCCGCGCGAGCTGGGTGGTCCTGCGCCCGGAGACGGGCCGCACCCACCAGCTGCGGGTGCATCTGGCCGCTGCCGGTCACGCCATTCAGGGCGACGGAAAATATGTGTGTGATGTGCCACCGCTGGGCGGGGTATCGCAAAAGCTGCACCTGCATGCCCGCAAGCTGGTCATCCCGCGTGAGGGCAAGAAGCCGCTGGTTCTCGAAGCGCCGATGCCCAAGCACATGACCGACACGTTCGAGGCGCTAGGCTTTGATGCCGGTATGGATATGCGCGCGGTAGAGGCGCAGCTGGGATGAGCGGTCTCAAGCTCGCCGTGTTTGACGTTGATGGCACGCTCATCGACAGCCGGGAGATCATCCACCGGGCGATGGACCGCGCCTTCACGCGCGCCGGGCTTGGCGAGATGTCTTATGACCGGGTGCGCATGATTGTCGGCCTTGAACTGTCCGAGGCGATTGCCCGGCTGGCGCCGCAGGATATTGGCCATGAGCGCCTCTCGCTGCTGTGCAATTACTACAAGGAAGCCTTCGTCGAACAGCGCGCCGACCCCGGCTTTGAAGAGCCGCTCTATGCGGGTGCGCTCGATACGCTGGTGCGCCTGAGCGATGAGGGCTGGCTGCTGGGCGTGGCCACCGGCAAGGCGCGCAGGGGGCTTGATATCGTGTTTGGCCATCATGGCCTGCACCGGTATTTCCAGACCCTGCAGACCGTCGATCACGGTGTCGGCAAGCCCAATCCGCGCATGGTGCTGGATGCGATGGCCGAGACGGGTGTGCGTCCGCATGAGACGGTCGTGATCGGTGATACCAGTTTTGACATGGCTATGGCCCGTTCTGCGGGCACGACGGCTCTGGGTGTAAGCTGGGGCTTTCACACTGCAGATGAAATTGCCTCTGGCGGTGCCCATGAGATTCACGACAGCTACGACACGCTCAATGGCGCATTGAGCCGGTTTATGCCGGGTGAGGGGATAGCAGTACCATGAGCATGTCCAAGGCGAAGGCGGAAAACCGCCCCCTGCCCAAGCGCTTCTATTCCGAAGCCAGCGCAGCCCCTTCGGATGCGGGTTGGGCCGTATTCCTCGACGGGCGGGCGGTGAAGACACCTGAGCGCCATGTGCTGGCGGCGCCTTGCGAGGCGCTGGCCGTGGAGATGGCGGCCGAGTGGGACGCGCAAGCCAAGGAGATCGACCCCTTCACCATGCCGCTGACGCGCCTGGCGCACGTGGCCATCGACCGGATGGAAGCGGCGCGCGCGGCGGCGGCAGAGGAAATTGTCCGGTTTGCGGGTACCGACCTTCTCTCCCATCGCAGTGATGACCCAGAACTCGCGGCCCGTCAGGCGGCAGGGTGGGACCCGCTGCTGGAATGGTCTGCAAAGGCGCTGGAAGCCCCGCTGAAGAGCGCGGCGACGGTGCTGGCGCTGGAGCAGCCGGAAGCCTCTCTGGGGGCCCTGCGAGCCCGTGCGGGCGCGCTGGACAATTGGCGGCTGACAGCGCTGACCAGCGCGGTGCCACTATTGGGGTCTGCCGTGCTCGGTTTTGCGCTGCTGGAAGCCGAGATCGATGGCGAGCAGGCATTCGCGCTCTCATGGCTGGATGAGGACTATCAGGGCGAACGCTGGGGCGAGGACAGCGAGGCCGCCGAGGCAGCCGCCAACCGCAAGCGTGACCTCCTGGCCTGTGAACGCGTCTTCCGCCTGCTGGATGAGGCGGGCGTTTAGACTTCCTTCATCGCCCGCAACGATGCTTGGCGCAGAATTGCACCGGGATAATGGCCATGAAGCCTGTTCAGCTCTTTCTTGCGAGCCTTCTTGCACTGACCTGCGCGGCTGTAGCGCAGGCGCAGTCGCGCGGCTTTGAGGTGCCGGCTGACCATACCGCGCTCATTCGCCTGCCCGGCGATGCGGCCGCCATCATTATCGGTAATCCCAATATCGCGGATGCGACGCTCTATGATGCGCGCACCATCTTCGTGACGGGGCGTGTGTTCGGGCGCACCAACATGATCGCGCTCGATGATAATGGCCGCGTGCTCTACACCTCGGACCTGCTGGTCACCCAGTCGGGCCGGGGCAGCGTACAGGTCTTCCGCAACACCGAACGCCAGAGCTATGTGTGCGCGCCCGAGTGCCAGGCCGTGCCGGTGATCGGCGATGCTTCAGACTGGTTCTCCGGCGTTTCCGGCCAGCAGGCCGACCGCACGGCGGCTGGCGGCGGACGCTAGACATCACGCTTTTTTAACCAGGTTTTTTCACCGCGAATTAAGCGCGCCGCGCGATACTCCTGCCCAGCAAACATGGCGGGGAGACGTAAGGCGTGTTTCTGAAGAGCCCGGTAAAGCGCGTGGCATCACGCATGGCGAAGGACAAGAAGGGCGCGACCGCGGTCGAGTTCGCCCTTGTCGCCTTGCCATTTCTGGCGTTGCTGGGTGCCATTCTTGAAACCGCTCTGGTGTTCTTCGCCGGGATGATGCTGGAACACGGGCTGTCGCAGTCCGCCCGCGAGATACGCACCGGGCAGCTTCAGCTGGCGGGCGGGTCGTCAGAGGCGTTCAGGAACTCGGTGTGCAGCCGCTCTGCGGGCCTGCTGCGTTGCAACCGCCTGCGCATCGATGTGCGTACGCTGGAAAGTTTTGGTGGTGCCACCGCTCTGCCGGTCGATGACGACGGCATGGTGGATCTCGACGAGGTGAGCTTCCTGCCGGGCAATCCGGGCGAGATCGTGCTGGTGCGTGCCTTCTACGACTGGTCACTGATCGTGCCCAATCTTGGCCTCGGCCTCTCGAACATGCCGGGCAATCGCCGCCTTCTCACGGCCACGGCTGCGTTCCGCAACGAACCCTTCCAGGAGGCCGTGCAATGAGCGCCCTTAACCGGATCAGACGGTTCGGCTCTGACCGCAGGGGCGTGTCGGCGGTCGAGTTTGCCCTGCTGGCACCTTTACTGATCGCGCTCTATGTCGGGGTAGTTCAGGTGACGCTCGTCCTGTCGGCTGACCGCAAGCTGACGGCGGCCTCCAGCGCGATTGCCGATCTGGTGGCCCAATCAGACAATCTGAATGATGAGGCGTTGGCCGATGTGCTGGCCGCCGCCCGGGCGATCATGGCCCCCTACGCGCCGGACAATCTGAATGTACGTGTCACCTCGATCAGCGCCAATAGCCTCGGTGTTCCGAGCCTGGAGTGGAGCCAGGGGCTTGGTCTGGCGGGACGGCTGGGCGCTGACCTGCCGCCGCTACCGGTGGGCATGCTGCTTCCTGATGGCGGCGTTGTCGTCGTGGAAGCGAATTATACCTATCATACGCCGCTGACCGGCAGCAGCTTTGGCCAGTTCAATCTGAGCGAAACCGTCTATATGCGCCCGCGCCGCGTCGGGTTTGTCAGCGGTGAGTGGCAACATGATGAGCCGCAAGTTCCGGCCAATGGTGGCGGGTCGGACGGTGGATCTGAGGGTGGTCCCGGTACCGGCTCAGGCAGTTCGGAATCCGGTGATGGCGATGGCGCGGGTGGTGAAACTGACCCCGGCAACGGCAACGGCAACGGTAATGGCAACGGCAACGGCAACGGGAACGGGAACGGGAACGGGAATAGCTGCCGCTTTACCGGCGTTCTCGCCGCCTTGCTCTGCCGTTAGCACGCGTTGAGCGCTCGCTAACCGGATACCCTGTGCACCCAATCTTAAGCCTGTTGTGGTGGGCTGGCCGTCTTGGGAAACTGAAGATGTGCCGGGCGTGATGCTGATCTATTTTTGCGTGAGTGCTGCAATTCTGCTCACCCTTCTGGCGGCGCTGGAAGACGTTCGCCGCTTCACGATTTCCAACTGGATACCCGGTGCGCTGATCGCCCTCTGGCTGGTTTATGCGCCGTTTTCCGGCATCGGATGGCAGGGCGCTGGCCTTAGCCTGCTGACGGGGCTTGGCGTGCTGGCGCTGATGATGGTGTTGTGGATGCCGGGCTGGCTGGGTGGCGGTGATGCCAAGCTGATTGCCGCGCTGGCGCTCTGGTTCGGCTGGCCGTCCGTTCTCACCTTCCTGCTGCTGGCGATGATCTGTGGCGGCGTTCTGGCGGCTATCCTGCTGCTCTTGCGCCGGTTTGCGCCCGCTTTGCCCATGTCTCCGGCCCGTCTTGCGGCCAGCCCGCTGGCCCAGGGTGCGCCGGTGCCATACGGCGTGGCGATTGCGGGCGGCATGCTATGGACGCTTCCCCACTCGCCGCTAATGGCGGCGTTCGGCGGTTAACGTCCTGGTGACCCAACTGGCACATTCCCTGCGCGGGACACACAACAGCTTCGATTATTAACGCGGCCTTGAGGTTTTGGCGGTGAGATCAGGCACAACTGCCTTTTCGCGCCGAGGGATCCGCGAGCTGCCATGAACGCCACCCGTATAGCCATTCTCGTCGCCGCCGGTCTGGCCGCAATTGTTGCGGCTTTCTTCGTGCGCAATGCCATGCAGCCACAAGTGATCGAGCGCACAGTAACAGAAGCCCCCGTGGCGGAAGCGCCTTCGGTCAGGGTGCTGGCGGCACGGTCTGATCTGGCCATGGGCCAGCGCGTGGCACCCGGCGACCTCTACTGGCAGCCCTGGCCGGAAGAAGCGGTTTCGTCCAGCTATATCCGCGAATCAGCTGACCGGGACGCGGTGAACCGGCTGGCCGGTTCGGTCGTGCGCGCCGCCATTGCGCGCGGTGAACCCATTACGGAGCGCCGGTTGGTGGCTCCCGGCGCCAGCGGTTTCATGGCAGCGGTGATTTCGCCCGGCATGCGCGCCATTGCCGTGCCGACATCGGCGCGTGCGGGCGCTGGCGGGTTCATCCTGCCCAATGACCGGGTTGACCTGATCGTCACCACGCAAGGCGAGCGCAACGCTTTCTCCGCGCAGACCCTGCTGGAAAATGTACGCGTGCTGGCGATTGACCAGTCCTTTTCCGAGGACGGGTCGGGCGCAGTCCTTGGTTCCACGGCGACGCTGGAAGTGACGCCCCGGCAGGCGCAAGTCGCCGCGCAGGCGATAGCAGGCGGCACGCTGACCTTGTCGCTGCGCAGCCTGTCGGATGCGGGCGAGCCATCGGCCGACACTGGCGAGATGGCGGATGACGGGCAGCGCGTCGTGCGCGTGTTCCGTTACGGGCGTGAAGAGCGTGTTGCGCTCAGTGCGCGGGGAGGGGAGTGATGGCGGGGAGATTTCTTGCCACGCTGGCGGCGCTTGCGCCGCTATTGCTGTGTGCGCCAGCCCATTCACAAGGCACAGGCGTAGAGCGCAACAACACGATGCAGGTGACGATCCGCCATCCCGGTGACGGGCCGGTATCGGAGCGCATCACCCTGCCGCTCGGTCAGGCCGCCGTGATCCACCTGCCTGTTGATGCTGCCGACGTGATGGTGGCAAGCCCGGCGGTGGCCGATGCGGTTGTGCGCACGCCCACCCGCGCCGTGCTTCTGGGCCAAGGTGTGGGGCGCACCAATGTCTTCTTCTTTGATAGCGATGGCGCACTGATCCTGGATCTGGCGGTGCGTGTCGAGCGCGATATGGACGGGCTGAGCGACGCGCTCCGGCGGTTTGTGCCTGATGGCCGTATCACCGCTGAATCCATGAACGCCAATATCGTGCTGTCGGGTACTGTGCCGTCCGCCAGCGCCGCCGACACCGCGCTGCAGGTAGCGCGCCGCTGGGCGGACGATCCTGAGCAGGTCATCAGCTTCCTGACCGTTGAAGGACGCGATCAGGTGCTGCTGCGTGTGCGTATTGTGGAAATGCAACGCACGCTGGTGCGCCAGCTCGGCATCAATCTGAGCGCCAATCTGAACACCGCCAGCCCGACGGTAAACCGCATCGAAACCGAGAACGCGTTCGGTCTGGCGGGCCGCGCGCTTGGCGGGCTGACCGCCCGGGCTGACCTTCTCAACGCGCTTGGTCCCAATACCCGGCTGGGTGCAACGTTTGCCGCGCTGGAGCGCGTCGGACTGGTACGCACGCTGGCCGAGCCCAATCTGAGCGCGATTTCCGGTGAGTCTGCGAACTTCCTGGCGGGCGGCGAGTTCCCCGTGCCTGTCGGACGTGATCGCGACGGCAATATCACGATTGAATACAAGCCCTTCGGGGTTGGTCTCGGATTTACGCCGGTCGTACTGTCGGAGGGGCGCATTTCGCTGCGCATCTCCACGGAGGTGTCGGAGCTCTCCAATCAGGGTTCGATTACGCTGGGCGGCAGTGCGCAGACGGATGCGGATGGGAATGTCGTTGGCGGCGTTCCGGCGCTGACCATTCCGTCGCTGACCGTGAACCGCGCGGAAACGACGGTGGAGCTGCCCTCTGGCGGCAGTCTGGTCATTGCCGGCCTGATCAAGGAAGAGACCCGGCAGGCCATGGACGGCGTTCCGGGGGTGGAGCGTCTGCCGGTTCTGGGCGCGCTTTTCCGCTCGCGTGATTTTGCCAATAGCGAGACCGAGCTGGTGATTGTGGTCACGCCCTACCTCGTCGATCCGACAAATCCGAGCGCTCTGGCATCGCCCGGTGACGGGTTCGAGCCTGCCTCGACAGCCTCTCACGTGTTTCTCGGCCGTCTGAACCGTGTCTATGCCGCGCCCGGCGCGCAGGTGGATGGACAGGGCTGGAACGGCCCTGTCGGCTTCAGCGTGGAGTAGCGCCATGATGATAAGAGCTCTTTGTCTGTCGCTTGCCGCTGCCCTTTCGCTGGCTGCCTGCGCCACCGCTCCGCGCGACCTGCCGCGAGCCAGCGCGGTGCCTGAAACCGTGCGTGTCGAAATGCCTGTCGATCCGCGCGATAACGGCCTTACCTGGGCGCAGCTGGAACTGATCGAGGCGCTGGCGGGCGAGTACAAGGCGCGCGGTCACGGACCGTTCGTGATCTCCTATCCCCAGAATGCCGGTAATGCAGACGCGGCGCTGGGCGCCATCGCCGATGTGCGCAACGCGCTTTACGGACACGGGCTGGACTGGCGCCAGATTGGCGGCGGGGCCTATGAGGCGCGCGGCTACGCCCAGGCGCCCGTGGTCTTTTCTTTCACGCGCTACCGCGCGGTAGCGCGTGAGTGCGAGAACCGCTGGAGCGATGTGCGCAATGCCCGGCCGGGCGGCGGCTGGGGCGGCTTTGGCTGCGCCACCGAGCAGAATCTCGCCGCGATGGTTGCTGACCCGCGCGATCTGGTCACGCCGCGCACCTTTGATGATCCCGATGCGGCCCGCCGCCAGACGGTTCTCGACCGCTGGCGTCAGGGCCAGTCCACCACAAGCGAACGCAGTGCCAGCGAAAGCGGCACGGTCAGCCGCGCCGTTGAATAGTCAAAACGCCCAGCCGGAAACAGACACACAATGACACAGCCCAGACCATACGAAGATGACGGGTTTGACGCCGGGGACGAGTTCCTGGGTGATGATTTCTCCACGCCGTCAGATCCGTTTCTGGATGCCGCTACGGTTGAGGCGCGCCTGCGCGGCGAGGTTGCGGCAGGCACGTTTGACGAGCCTGTACAGCCTGCGCCCCAGCCGGGTCCGGCGCCGGGATTCGGTGCGAAACTGGCTGCGGCCAACCGGGTGGCTCCCGATTTCCTCAGCGAGGCCGACCCCACACCGGCGCGCACCCAGCCTGAGGCGCGCGGCCAGGAATTGTCGGCTGTTTCGCCCGGGCTCTATGGCGAGGTCGATGCCGATGCAGGCGATGTCATCCAGCCTGTGCCGCGCATCTCGATCGAGGCTTTCTGCGAGCGGCCCGAGACGGGCGCTCTCATCCACAATGCCGGTGCTGACCGGCGGCTGGCCCGCGCCCATGTCAATGTCGAGCTTGGCGGGCTGGCGGGCGCTATCGAGCGCTTCCATGACGAGTCGACGCCCAATCTGCTGATTATCGAGACGGGCATGCGCGGCGCGCAGCTTTTCGCCCAGCTTGATGAGCTGGCCTCGGTCTGTGATGGCGACACGCGCATCATCATCATTGGCGCGGCCAACGATATCGGACTTTATCGCGAACTGATGCGCAGAGGCGTGAGCGAGTATCTCGTGCCGCCGATGACGCCGCTGCATCTGATCCGCACGATTTCTGGCCTGTTTGTTGATCCCGATGCCCCGTTTGCAGGCCGCTCCATCGCCTTTATCGGTGCCAAGGGCGGGGTGGGCTCTTCCACCATCGCCCACAATATCGCCTGGTGCATGGGCGAGCTGCAGCACATGGAAACCGTGCTGGTCGATCTTGATCTGAGTTTTGGCACCGCCGGTCTCGATTTCAATCAGGATCCCGCCCAGACGATCAGTCAGGCACTGGCGGACCCGGACCGGCTGGACGATGCGCTTCTCGACCGCCTGCTGGTCAAGTGCGGGGAGCGCCTCAGCCTGTTCTCGGCCCCGGCAACGCTGGAAAGCGACTGGGATTTTGGCCCCGAGGCGTTCGAGACGGTGCTGGAAAAAGTGCGTCGGCAGGCGCCTTATGTGGCGCTGGACCTGCCGCATGCCTGGTCGCCCTGGGTGCGCCGCACGCTGCTGTCGGCAGAGCAGGTGGTTGTCACGGTCACGCCGGACCTGGCCTGCCTGCGCAACGCCAAGAATCTGTTCGATCTGGTGCGCCAGAACCGGCCCAATGACGAGCCGCCCAAGGTCATCGTCAACATGGCCGGATGCCCGAAAAAGCCGGATATTCCGCTCAAAGACTTCTCCGACGCGCTCGGCACGGCACCCGCTCTGGTGCTGCCGTTCGAGCCGGCGTTGTTCGGGGCTGCGGCCAATAACGGTCAGATGATTGCCGAGGTCGATGCCAAGTCGAAAGCCGCTGACGGATTTATGCATGTGGCAAGCCAGCTGACGGGGCGCAGCTCTGCGCCTGTGCGCCAGCAGCGCTCGGGTCTGAAATCCCTGTTCGGACGCAAAGGCTAGAAACGGCACGCAAGGCATGTTCGGCAAGCGCACAACAACCCCACAGGCGACACCAGCGGCGGCCACGCCTGCTGCGGCTGCACCAGCGCCGCGGCCAGCTCCGGCACCTGCAGCCCAGCCACGCCCGCGTCCCGCTGCGCCAGCGCCCCAGCCGCGTGCCAGTGCCGCGCCGCAACCCTCCAGCAGGCCGAAGCCGCGCCCTGCCGTGCAGGTCGGTCAGGAGCGCTCGGCCGAGTACTACGCGATCAAGACGACGATCTTCAACGCGCTGATCGATACGATTGATCTTGGCCAGCTGGCCCGGCTCGACAACGCGACGGCGGCCGAAGAAATCCGCGATATCGTCACCGAGATCATCTCGATCAAGAACGTCGCAATGTCGATTGCCGAGCAGGAAAGCCTGCTGCAGGACATCTGCAATGACGTGCTGGGCTATGGTCCGCTGGAGCCGCTGCTGGCGCGCGACGACATCGCCGACATCATGGTCAATGGCGCGGGCGACGTGTTTATCGAGGTCAATGGCCGCGTCCAGAAGACCAATATCCGGTTCCGGGATAACGGCCAGCTGATGAATATCTGCCAGCGTATCGTGTCCCAGGTGGGCCGGCGCGTGGATGAAAGCTCACCGATCTGCGATGCGCGCCTGGCCGACGGCTCGCGCGTCAACGTCATCGCGCCGCCGCTGGCTCTTGATGGTCCCACGCTCACCATCCGGAAGTTCAAGAAAGACAAGCTGACCATGCAGCATCTGGTCGATTTCGGGTCGATCACGCCCGAAGGTGCCAAGGTGCTGCAGATCATCGGCGCGTCGCGCTGCAACGTGCTCATTTCCGGCGGTACGGGTTCGGGCAAGACGACGCTGCTCAACTGCCTGACCGGTTTCATCGGCGAGGAAGAGCGGGTCATCACCTGTGAAGACGCCGCCGAGCTGCAGCTGCAACAGCCCCACGTGGTGCGCCTTGAAACCCGCCCGCCCAATCTGGAAGGGACAGGCCAGGTTACGATGCGTGACCTGGTGAAAAACTGCCTGCGTATGCGCCCGGAGCGCATCATCGTCGGCGAGGTGCGCGGGCCTGAAGCCTTTGACCTGCTCCAGGCGATGAATACCGGCCATGACGGGTCCATGGGTACGCTGCACGCCAACAGCCCGCGTGAGGGACTGTCACGTATCGAGTCCATGATCACGATGGGCGGCTACAACCTGCCGACCAAGACCATCCGGGAAATGATCTCCGGTTCGATTGATGTGGTGGTCCAGGCGGCGCGCCTTCGCGATGGCACGCGCAAGATCACCCATATCACCGAGGTGCTGGGCATGGAGGGCGATGTCATCGTCACCCAGGACCTCTTTGTCTACGAGATCACGGGCGAGGATGAGCAGGGCAATATTGCCGGCCGCCACGTCTCGACGGGGATTGCCCGGCCGAAATTCTGGGACCGTGCCCGGTATTTCGGCCTCGAACGCGAACTGGCCGCCGCTCTCGACGCATCGGAGGCCTGACGCGCGATGGGCGACCTCTCCTTCATCATCGCTGCAATCGCCGCCTTCGTGGCCGTGGCGGGTGTCGGGATTGCGTTCACCAGCGGGGGCAATAAGCGTCAGGCCCAGCGGGTACAGATCGCCGTGGGCGCGCCTTTGCAGGCCGGAAGACGCCAGACAAGCGCGCTCGATCAGACCGCGCAGAAAAAACGTCAGGTCCAGGAAACACTCAAAGAGCTGGAAGAGCGTCAGAAGGCCGCGCGCAAGCGCGCCGTTACCTTGCGCGCCAAGCTGGAGCAGGCAGGCGTCAGCTGGACGCCGCAGCATTTCTGGATCGGCTCAGCGGTGATCGGGGTGGTGGCAGCCTTTGCCGTTTTTCTCAGCGGCATGAACGTGCTGATTACCCTGTCGGCGGGCTTTGTAGCCGGTTTTGGCCTGCCGCGCTGGGTGGTGGGATTTCTCGTTTCGCGCCGTCAGAAGAATTTCACCAATAATTTCGCAGACGCGATTGATATCGTTGTGCGCGGCGTGAAGTCGGGCCTGCCGCTGAACGAGTGCCTGAAGATCATTGCCCGGGAAAGCCCCGAGCCTGTCCGCACCGAGTTTGAAAAGCTCAATGAGGGTATCGCGGTAGGCGTCGATCTGGACGAGGGCATGCGGCGCATGACCCAGCGCATGCCGGTACCCGAGCTCAACTTCTTTGCCATCGTGCTGGTGATCCAGGCCAAGACCGGCGGCAATCTGGCAGAGGCGCTGGGCAATCTCTCGACGGTGCTGCGTGCGCGCAAGCTGATGGGTGAGAAGATCCAGGCGCTGTCGTCAGAGGCCAAGGCGTCCGCGATGATTATCGGTGCGCTGCCCCCACTCGTGCTGTGCATCGTGATGGTGGTGGCACCCGACTATATGAGCCTGATGTTCACCCACCCGCTGGGGCAGCTCATGCTGCTTGTCGGGCTGGTGTGGATGGCGATCGGCATCTTCGTCATGCGCGGCATGATCAACTTCAAGCACTAGGGCCTGTACTCACAAAGGATTTGGAGCGTGATATGCGCGAAAATGGTTCAATATCAGGAGCAGGCCCGATGGAAGGGCCGTCCCCTTTCGAGGGACTGCGACGCAAGAGTGGGCGATTTTCGCCATACTCCTGCGGAGCGCGGCGGATTTCATCCCTGACGGCGTCGAGCCGCCCTTGTGGAGGGATGCTCCACGGCGGGCGTCTCTCCTTATCAGAAACCAAATCCGCTACGCGTCACGCCCGAAACCTTTATGAGTGCAGGCCCTAGGCGGATATGTGATGCTCACCCAGTTCGCCCAGTGGATAACGACCCCGGCCAATCTGTTCGGCGTGCTGGCCTTTTTCCTCGTGTTCGCAACCGTACTGACCGTGTCCGGCCCGGCATTGGGCGGAAACAAGCTGGACAAGCGGATCAAGTCGGTGGCCAATCGCCGCGAGGAATTGCGCCGCAAATCGCGTGAAGCCCTGGAGCTTGAAGCGCGTGGCAGCGCGTTGAGGGGCAAGGATACCCGCTCGCTCTACCGCAAGGTGGTGGAGCGCCTGAACCTTCAGACACTTCTTGAAGACCCCAATCTCAAGAACAAGCTGGTGCAGGCGGGTATGCGCGGGCAGGGGCCGGTTTTCGCCTTCTATTTTGCACGCCTGATCGCGCCGATTGTGCTGTTTGCGCTGTCGCTGGCCTATCTGTTCCTGCTGAACGATTTTGGCCTGCCGACCATTCAGCGCCTCGCTATCGTCATGGGGCTGACGCTGCTGGGCTATTATGCGCCGGGCATCTATCTGTCCAACGCCGCGCAGAAGCGGCGCGATTCCATCATGCTTGCCTTCCCTGATGCGCTGGATCTGCTGCTGATCTGCGTTGAGGCCGGCATGTCCATTGAAGCGGCTTTCCAGAAAGTGGCCGCAGAAGTCGGCTCGAACTCTATCGAGCTCGCCGAGGAGCTGTCTCTTACCACGGCCGAGCTTGCCTATCTGCAGGATCGCCGCCAGGCGTACGAGAATCTCGCGGTGCGTACCAACCATCCCGGCGTGAAGGGCGTGGCAACGGCTCTTGTTCAGGCCGAGCGTTACGGTACCCCGCTAGGGCAGGCCCTGCGGGTGATGGCCAAGGAAAACCGGGATATGCGCATGGCGTCGGCAGAGAAAAAGGCCGCTGCGCTGCCTGCCAAACTGACCGTGCCGATGATCATCTTCTTCCTGCCGGTCCTCTTCATCGTCATCCTCGGCCCGGCCATCATCTCCTTCCAGGAGATGTGAGCGCGCTTGACGCACCCGCGACATTGCAGCTAACCCTGTCGCCGGTGGTGCTTTCGCGAGGAAGCCAAGAGGGAACACCGGTGAGGGGATTTATCCCCAAGTCCGGGACTGTGCCCGCAACTGTAGGCGGCGAGCCTTGATGCCATGAAGCCACTGGGAGCGATCCCGGGAAGGCGGCATCAGACAAGGCGTGGACCCGCAAGTCAGGAGACCTGCCACCGCAGTCGCTTGTGCAGGACCGGGTCCAGTCCTTCGGCACACGGATTTACTCCGTCATAGCGGCAAACAGCCGGGCCGTACGGCCTGCGCATTGCGTTTCGCGGATCGTCGCGAGGCGCTTAAGCGCAGTTCCGTCAGCCCGAAACGTTTGTAGCGGGCCGGTTCGCCGTCCCGCATGGGCAGGGCGGGGCATTTGCCATGCGCGTGCGTATATTGCTGACCGTAATCGGGGGGCTGCTGCTCACCAGCGGCGCTGTGGCCCAGCCGCAGCGCATTGTCTCGCTGGATTACTGCGCTGACCAGTATGTGCTGGGGCTGGCTGACCGCAGCCAGATTGCCGCGCTTTCACCTGATGCGCGCGCAGATTTCTCCTCCCATGCCGCTATCGCCGAAGGTATCGCGCAGGCGCGTCCGCTGGCCGAAGAGATAATCGCGCACCGGCCCGACATGGTTGTGCGCAGCTGGGGCGGTGATCCGCGTATTCTTGCCCTGTTCGAGCGGCTCGATATCCCCGTTCACCAGATTGGCTATATCGCAGACTTTGACGATATCCGCCGTGAGACGCGCGGCGCGGCGTCGGCCTTCGGCCAGGCAGAGCGTGGTGACGCCGTGCTCGCGGCCATGGACGCGGCGCTGGCCAGCGCGTCTGCCGCCAGCGAAATGCCGGCGCTTTACGTCACGCCCGGCGGCGTCACGGCAGGGCAGGGCACCTTTATCGACGCGCTTCTGGGTGCGGCGGGCTTGCGCAACGCTGCTGGCGGCCAGACAGGCTGGGTCAGCATGCCGCTGGAAGCGGTGGCAACGCAGGTGCCCGCCATCTTCGTGACCGGCTTTGCCAATAGTGCCACTGACCGGGTGGACCGCTGGAGCGCCAGCCGGCACCCGGTTATGCGCCGGGCTTTAGGCGCGCGCCCTGTGCTGGCTCTCGATACCGGCGTCATCGCCTGCACCACGTGGCTGGCAGGCGCAGAAGCGGCGCGCCTTCATGCATTCGCCAGAGACCATCAACCCATGTTGCGCGGGGAACAGCCATGATGCCGATCAGGTTCAATCTTGTGATGGCGGGCGTGGCGCTCCTTGCCGTGCTGGCGGCTCTGGCCCCTGCCAGTGGCTGGGCCGATATCGCATCGCTTGGCCAGTCCGGTGCAGAGGGCGAGCTGGCCCGCATTCTGGTGCTGGAAATCCGCCTGCCACGCATTCTGGCGGCGTTTGGCGTTGGTGCAGCGCTGGGTCTTGCCGGGGCCGCCCTGCAGGGCCTTTTGCGCAACCCGCTGGCCGATCCCGGTGTGCTGGGCGTGTCAGGTGCCTCTGCGCTCGGCGCCGTGATTGCGGTCTATTTCAACCTTGCGGCGTTGAGCGTCTGGGCGATGCCGGGCCTTGCCATCCTCATGGCGCTGGGCACGACCGTCCTGCTCTATGTGCTGGGTGCCAGCTCTGTCTCGACTACACGGCTGATCCTTGTCGGTGTGGGCCTGTCGAGCCTCGCGGGCGCTTTGATGGCGCTTCTGATGAATCTCGCGCCCAATCCGTTTTCGCTCTCCGACCTCATCAACTGGCTTCTGGGATCGGTTGCCAACCGCTCCTGGGCCGATATCGGCTTTGCTGCGCCGTTCTGGGTGATTGGCCTTGTTCTGGTGCTGATGGCCGGGCCGGGCCTGCGCGCGCTGACGCTGGGCGAAGAAGGCGCATCGGGGCTGGGCGCAAACGTGCCGCGCATACGCCTGCTGGTCATCATTGGCAGTGCGCTGCTGACCGGTGCCAGCGTCGCCATTGCCGGGATTATCGGTTTTGTCGGCATTGTCGCGCCGCATGTGGTGCGGCCTTTCGTGCGCCATGATCCGGGTGATCTGTTGCTGCCATCGGCCCTGCTGGCGGGCACGGTTCTGGTGCTGGCCGATATGGCGGTTCGTGTCTTGCCGTTTGCTATCGAGATGAAGCTTGGCGTGACGGCGGCGCTTATCGGCGCGCCTGCCTTCATCTGGATAGCGGCGCGGGCGCGGAGGATGGGCCAATGAGTGCGCGCCTCGACATCATCGCCGCCAGCGCGGGCCACGACGCGCGCACCGTGCTGAGTGACGTGACCTTCTGCGTGCAGCCGGGTGAGCTTATCTGTCTTGTCGGACCCAATGGCGCAGGCAAGTCGACCCTGCTGAAACTTGCTGCCGGGATCCTTCCTGCCCGGACGGGCGAAGTGCGTCTTGGCGGGCAGGATGCGTCCGCGATGTCCGCGCGCGAGCGTGCGTCTCACATGGCCTGGCTGGCGCAGGAGCGCGGTGCGGCCTGGGCCATGCGCGGCGTGGATATTGTCGCGCTGGGCCGGTTTGCCCATGAGGGGCGGCCCTATGAGCGCCTGCCTGACGCCGCCCGCGAAAGCGTCAATACAGCGATTGAACGGTGCGGGGCATCCGGCTTTGCGCACCGTCCGGTTGATACGCTGTCAGGCGGCGAGAAAGCGCGCATCCATCTGGCCCGCACGCTCGCAGCCTGTGCGCCGCTTCTCTTGCTCGACGAGCCGCTTAACGCGCTCGATCCGCGTCATCAGCTTGATGTGATGGCGCTGTTGCGGGCAGAGGCGGCAAGCGGCACCGCCATCATCCTCGCCTTGCATGATCTGGCGATGGCGCGCCGCCACGCGACCCGCGTCATTGTGCTGGATGAAGGGCGCATCGTTGCCGATGGCCCGCCCGCAACCGCTCTGAGTTCCACCATCCTTGCCAACGTTTTTGCCGTCCGGGAGGCCCCGGACGGGGGCTTCTCGCCGGTCTGATTTCAACCAGGAGAAAGTCTTATGTTTTCAGTCAGTGTTCTTGCGCTATCGGCCGCTCTGGCCAGCGAGGCGGGCGATATCTCTGATGTCGTGACCGTCACCGGCACGCGCGTGCCGGTTGCCGCCGAACGCCTGGCGCTGCGCGTCGATACGCTGGACCGCGACACCATTGAAGTGGAAGGCCTGACCGATCTGGCCAGCGCCCTGTCGCGTTATCCGGGCTTTTCCGTCGTCCAGTCGGGCGGGATCGGGGCGACAACTTCCATCTTTGCGCGCGGCACCAATGCCAAGCACACGCTGGTCCTGTTTGACGGCATTCGCGTAAACGATGCTTCTACCCCTTCGGGCCAGTTTGATGCTGGTCAGGATTCGCTGGGTGATCTCGACCGGGTGGAGATTGCGCGCGGGCCGCTCTCCTCGCTTTACGGCTCGGATGCGATTGGCGGCGTTATAAATCTGGTCCCGCGCCGGGGCGGGGACAGCGAATTCTCGCCGTATCTCGATCTGTCGGCAGGCTCGTTCAACACGATCCGCCTGCTGGCGGGCGCATCCGGCACTACCGGTTCGCTGGAATACGGGCTCAGCGCAGAGCGCTATCAGAGCGATGGCTTTAACGTGACGCCCGCCCGCATGGCGCTGTCTGGCAATGAGCGCGATGGCGGGGAGATCACCACCATCACCGCCAATGCCGCCTATGATCTCGGCAATGGTTTCAGCCTGACAGGCATCGTCCGGCACCGGGAATCCACGAGCGATTTTGACACCTTCTCCGGCGGGCCGGGCTTCTCCCAGCGCGCGGACGATCCAGGTCTTGAGCTGTCGCGCAATGACCAGACGCTCTGGCGGGCCGGTCTTGGCTGGCAGAGCACGGACGCCCGCCTGACCAGCGCGCTGCGCCTGGGCCAGGTGCGTCATGACCGCGAAAGCAGCGATGCAGGCGCTGTCACCGACACCTATGGCGCGCGCCGCAGCTTCGTGGAATGGCTGAACACCTGGCAGCCGCAAGGGCTTGCAGCGCTGGAGCCGGTTGTCGCGTTCGGCGTGCAGGCCGAACGGGATTCCATCAACACGGCCACGGCGTGGGATAATCCGCTCTCGCGCTCGGAAAATAATGTCGGTGCGTATGTGAACGTACAGGCGCTGGCAGCGGACATGTTTGATCTGTCCGGCTCGTTGCGCGTGGATGATTTCGGCGGATTTGGCACACAGACCACCTGGTCGCTTGGCGGCGTCTGGAGTGTTCCGCAAACGCCGTTCCAGCTGTTTGCCCGCTATGCCACCGCCTTCAAGGCGCCGACCCTGTCAGAGCGGTTCACCAGCTCGGCCTTCACCACGCCAAACCCCGATCTGCAGCCTGAAGAGGCTGAAAGCTGGGAAGTGGGCGCGCGCGCCAGCTTCGAGCTGGCTGGCGAACGGTTGGCCAACGTGTCCATCAGCTATTTCGAGACCGACATCGATAACCTGATCGAGAACGTGTTCGATTTCGTGACCTTTACCGGTTCGAACCAGAATGTAGGCCGGGCCGAGCTTTCAGGCGTCGAAGTCGCTGGCACGCTCGACCTGACGGCCAATCTGCAGCTTGATGTCGATTATGCCTATGTGGAGGCCACCAACGCCGTCACCGATACGCCGCTTTTGCGCCGTCCGCGCCATAGCTGGTCGGCCGGTCTCGTCTGGCGGCCGGTCGAGGCGCTTTCCCTGTCGGCGCGTTATCAGCGCACCGGCGCGCGGCGCGATGTGACCTATGATGATGACGGCTTCTTTGTCAGCGGCAATGCGCCGGTGGCAGGCTATGAGCTGGTCAATGTCTCAGGCCAGTGGCGGTTCAGCGAACAGCTCAGCGCCTATGTCACTGTGACGAACGCGTTTGATACGGTTTACGAACAGCCGGCCGCTTTTGCTGGTGCGCCGCGCATGGTGGTGGCTGGTTTGCGGGTGGCGTACTAGCCGTCATAGGGGCGCACGGAGCGCACAGCCATGGCATAGGCTGCGTCGGCCAGGTCTGTTTCGACGCGCTGTATCTCCATGCGCCCCTCCACCCAGACAGGATCCCAGAGCTGGCTGAACCGGATCGGCTCCGCCGAGCGCAGATAGACGATCTGGTTCGGCGGGGGCGGGGGATAATGAATGCAGGCCCCGTGATAGGGCAGGAAGAGAAACTCGCGCGCCTGGCCGCGCTGGGCATAGTCCAGCGGCAGGATATAGCCCGGCATGCGCACGATGAGGCCATCAAGCTCGTCTACGACGTTGAACGTACCCATCTGTTCGTCCCGGCGGGTCTGGAACTGGCTCATCAGCGTGGGCGGCGCGATGCCTTCCTCAAGCGCCAGCAGCATTTCCAGCTCCCCCTCGGGCAGCAGGTCGCGCCAGTTGAGCAGTTCGGCCTCGGCGGCGGGATCGACATGCAGATCACCTTCAACCTCCGCAACAGGCTGCCCGCCAGCGCCGTTTTCGGCAGGGGAGCAGGCTGCGAGGAGGAGGGCTGCCATCAGGGCCAGCGGGGTCGTGGTACGCATAGGGCAATGCTCCGGATGAAATCTCGCTGCGAGGTTAACGGGCCACACACCCCGTTTTAACGCACCTTGGCGCATAGTCGCTTCAGAACCGCAGAAAAAAGCGGCTGGAGGGTGTGATATGGGGTTTGCCGAGGCGCGCGCAATTGCGCGTGAGCAAGAGACTGCGCAGCGCGTACGTGAAGCCGCGCGTCTTCTGATAACCAGCAGCGCCAAGCAGGCTGTGCCGATGAATATCATCGGCGCTGCGGGCGTGGGCGCCATGCTCTACGGGTCGGCTCCCCTGCCGCTTCTGGCGGCCTGGGTCGCCGCGATGGTTGTTGCCTCGGTCCTGCGCCTGTTGTCACTACACCGCGCCCGCAAATCGGGTGCCGTGCCGACGCCTGGCCAGATGACCTGCTATATGATCTGCACCGGCTTTGTCGGTGCGCTCTGGGGCGGGGCTGGCTTTCTGCTGCCTTCTGATGCGCCCATGGGCGCCGTGCTGGCAGTAGCGGTAATGATTTCGGGCATGTCAGCGGGTGCTGCCATGACATCGGCGGCCGAGCCGCGCGTCGTGCTGGCCTATAACATACCCTGCCTGTCGCTGGCGGCGCTGTGGTATGCGTCGTTTGCGTCCATGACAGGGTTTGTCCTGGCGGGCATGACACTCCTGTTCTTCGTGGTGACAACACGGCTGGCGGCAACCTATCGCAAGAGCCTGGTCGAGACCGTCGAGGCGACCGCTGATCTGGAAGAGGCGCGCCAGGATGCCGAGGCGCAGCGCGAGGCGCTGGCCCGTCTTGCCGAGCGTCACGAGGCCGCGGCAGGCGCTGCCGAAGGCGAAGCCCGCCACAAGGCCGCCATGCTGGCCAATATGAGCCATGAGCTCGGCGCGCCGCTCAACTCCATTCTTGCCCAGACGCAGATGCTGCAAGATGCCGCCCTGTCTCCTGATGCCCGGCGCATGGTTGCTCGCATAGCGGAGTCCGGGGATGCCCTTGCCGGGCTGGTGGCTGAAATTCTGGATGTATCGCGCATTGAGGCAGGCAGTTTTGAGCTGCGTCTGGATGACTTTCCGGCCGAGCGCCTGCGTGAGCGCCTGGAGCGTTTCGGCACCAAGCGCGCGGCGCCCAAGGGGCTGGATTTCCGCGTCGAGATGAATATCGACGAAAAACTGCACCTGCGCGGCGATCAGGACAGGCTTGTGCAGATGGCCGAAATCTTCGTTGCCAATGCGGTGCGTTTCACCCAGTCCGGTGAAGTGTGCGTTACCTTCAGTGTTTCGGAACCGGGCAATGATGGCACCAGCCGCCTGCGGATCGCCGTCAGCGATACTGGCCGCGGCGTGCTTGAGGGCCATCGCGCCGGACTGTTTGACGTGTTCGCCGAAAAGGCGGCCAAGCCCGGCTCTGGCGGCGGCACTGGGCTTTCCTTGCACCTTGCCAAGCGCATCGCCGCGATGATGGGCGGCGAGGTGGGCTATACGCCGGGGAATCCCGGTTCCATCTTCTGGTATGAGGTGCCTGTGCGCACAGCCAACCGGCCTGGCCGGATCGGCGATGAGCGCCTCGCCTTTGCCAATCGCCGCCTGCGCATGCTGGTGTGCGAAGCTGATCCGGCCCGCCGCGCGGTTCTGCTGGGGTATCTCAAATCCTTCAACTGTGTGGTCAGCTGCGCCACCAGCATCAGTGAAATGATCGAAGGTCTGGGTGCGTCAGCCTATGATTGCATCATCCTGGGCATGAATCTTGGCAATATCGAGCCGGAGGACGCGCTGCAGGATATCCGCATGCTGGCCTCGACCGCTTCGCTTACCCCGATTGTACGCCTCGCGCCGGGCCTTCAGACGCCCGTACAGCGCGCCGGCGGCGAGGTGCTGGTACGCGCGCCGGTGACCTCGGAACCTCTCCTGCAGGCTCTGGAGGAGGCGCTGGCCGAGGATCCGTCGGCTATCGCCTATCTGCGCCGGACGGCCTAGGGCCTGTACTCATAAAGGTTTCGGGCGTGACGCGTAGCGGATTTGGTTGCTGACAAGGAGAGACGCCCGCCGTGGAGCATCCCTCCACAAGGACGGCTCGACGCGGTCAGTGACGAAATCCGCCGCGCTCCGCAGGAGTATGGCGAAAATCGCCCACTCTTGCGTCGCAGCCCCTCGAAAGGGGACAGCCCTTCCGTCGGGCCTGCTCCTGATATTGAACGATTTTCGCGCATATCACGCTCCAAACCCTTTATGAGTACAGGCCCTAGCGGGTTTCTGATACGACCCACTGGACGAAGCCAGCGGCGCTGAAGTCCGTGTCTGCGGGCAGGGCCAGAATGCACGGTTCGTCATAGGGGTGAAGTTCAGTCAGGCGCGTGCGGGCAGCTCCCGCGCGCGCCTTTGACGTCTTGAACAGCGCTACGGTTTCGGCCTCCGTCCGCACCTCCCCCTCCCAGCGGAAGACAGACCGCCCGGCGGGGAAGATGTTCGCGCACGCGATCAGTCTTTCATCCAGCAATGTGTGCGCGGCGGTCTCTGCGCCGGCACCGTCTGGCCAGGTGGTGTAGAGCACAACCACGCCATCGGCAGTGGCATCACTGTGTGTTGTCATGGCTGCCTCTCTTGCAGTCGGGGCCATCTGCCCGGATATAGCGGATAGCACAGAGGTTAGATCATGGCTGTCCAGGCAAGCAAAGCGGCTGCACACGGCGCGAAAGGCGCGCTCGTCCTGTTTTCGGGCGGGCAGGATTCGGCTGTGTGTCTGGCCCATGCGCTGACGCATTATCCGCGCGTGGAGACCATCGGCTTTGACTATGGCCAGCGCCACCGCGTGGAGATGGAGGCCCGGCTGACCGTGCGCGAGGCGATGACCGCGCTGCAGCCGGAATGGGCGGCAAGGCTTGGCGGCGATGTGACGGTGGACATTTCCGGCTATGGCCAGCTGGCTGAAAGCGCGCTGACCTATGAGCGCGTGATCGAGATGGGCGAAAGCGGCCTGCCGACCAGCTTCGTGCCGGGGCGCAATCTGGTGTTTCTGGTCATGGCGGCAGCCCATGCCTGGCGGCGCGGGCTGGATGTGCTGGTGGGCGGGATGTGCCAGACCGATTATTCCGGCTATCCAGATTGCCGCGAAGACACGCTGAAAGCCCAGGAGCGCGCGCTTTCGCTGGGTCTGGACATGCCGGTGACGATCGATACGCCGCTCATGTTCCTGACCAAGGGTGAGACCTGGGAGCTGGCGGAGACGCTGGGCGGCAAACCGCTTGTCGACCTGATCGTGGAGCATTCCCACACCTGCTATATGGGCGACCGCGAGCATCGCCACGACTGGGGCTATGGCTGCGGCACCTGCCCGGCGTGCGAGCTGCGCGCGGCCGGCTGGAAGGAATGGGCAGGCCTATGAGCTATGCGGTCAAGGAAACCTTCCTGACGGTGCAGGGCGAGGGCGGGCAGGCGGGCCGCGTGGCCGTGTTCCTGCGCTTTGCCGGCTGCAATCTGTGGAGCGGGCTGGAGCGCGACCGCGCGAAGGCCGTCTGCCAGTTCTGTGATACCGATTTTGTCGGAACAGATGGTCCGGGCGGCGGCAAGTTTGCCAGCGCTGAGAGCCTTGCCGCTCATGTGAAAGGCTTCTGGCCAGGCGGCGGGAAGCCCTTGGTGGTGTGCACGGGCGGTGAACCGCTATTGCAGCTGGATGAGGCCGCGATTGCGGCCCTGAAGGCCGAGGGCTTCGAGATCGCGGTGGAGACCAATGGCACTGTCGAGGCACCTGATGGCCTCGACTGGATCTGTGTCAGCCCCAAATCCACCGCGCCGCTGAAACAGGTTTCAGGCGACGAGCTGAAGCTGGTCTATCCGCAGGCAGACGCCATGCCGGAATTGTTCGAGGGGCTGAATTTCAGCGCGTTCCGCCTGCAGCCCATGGACGGGCCGCAGCAGATGGAAAACGCGAAAGCTGCTTTTGAGTACTGCCTCGCCCACCCGCAATGGAGTCTCTCTCTCCAGACCCATAAATGGATCGGGGTGGATTAGGGGAGGGACGACCTAGTCGCGTTCGCGTCTGCGGTTACGACGCTCTTCTTCCTCGTCGCTGGTCGTCACGGTATCGACCGCCCCTTCCGCGATATCGCCTGCAACGCCAATGGTCGCCCCGGCAGCGCCGACAACAGCGCCGGTGGCCGCTGCCGCCAGACAGCCCGGCAGCATGAGAAGGCTCAAGCCTGCGGCGAGAGCCAGCAGGCGCGGTGTGCAGTTTGTGGAGCGGGGCATGGAGCATCCTTTGGACTGGTCAGCCCTGATCCTGCTCCCAAATGGTTAGCGAAGTATGGTGTATTGCACAGGAGGTGTTTTGCAGCGTTACGCGCGGGGGAACCGGGCAGAAATTTCACAAAGCTTAAATCCTGTCATGGCCCGGTTTATCCGGGCCACCCATGCCTGAGAGCGATGATCAAGCGGGAGATCTGAGGCATGGGTCCCCCGGATCGCTTCGCGACCGGAGGATGACAACACTGGAAACATGTCTGGAGTTCAGGTCCCGGCTCCCCCCTCCGCCTTCTTCGAAGGCACCTCCCCCGTAAACGGGGGAGGATACCTCCGCCATCTGAACTACAAGCTATCGACCATCACGACTTCGGATTCCTCCAGAGCAGTGATGGTGATGACCGGCTCGTCCTTGATCGCCGCTCCATCACGGGCATCAAGCGTCACGCCATTCACCTCGACCTTGCCCTTGGCAGGCACCAGATAGGCGTGACGGCCGTCGGCCAGCCTGTACTCGATGCTGTCACCGGCCTTCACGGTTGCGCCCAGCACGCGGGCATTGGCGCGGATCGGCAGGGCGTCATTGTCGCCTTCAATGCCGGAAGCCAGCACGACCAGCTCGCCCGCGCGACTATCCTTGGGAAATTCGCGCGCATTCCAGTACGGCTCACCGCCGCGCTGATCGGGCATGATCCAGATCTGGAAGATGCGGGTGATTTCATCCTCGCGGTTATACTCCGCGTGGCGGATACCAGAGCCTGCGCTCATCACCTGCACATCACCGGCCACCGTGCGGCCTTCATTGCCAAGGCTGTCCATATGGGTGACGGCCCCGTCGCGCACATAGGTGATGATTTCCATGTCCGAGTGGGGGTGGGGATCAAAGCCCGTGCCCGCCCGGATGGCGTCATCATTCCAGACTCGCAAGGCACCCCAGCCCATCCGGTTGGGGTCATAGTAGTGGCCGAAACTGAAATGGTGACGGGCATTGAGCCAGGTGTTGGAAAAGCCGCCAAGGCTGGAAAATTCGCGTTTCACGATCATGGCAAGACCTCCTTGTTGAGCCCTTGAACGTTGACCGGAAATGTAGGCAATCGGCCGCGCGGCATAATCATGCCGAATGGCTGCTCAGTGTTGCCGGGTTGGAAATGATCAGATGCGCTCTGTCACCTTGATGGCGATCCGGCAGCCGGTCTTGATGAGCGCGGACAGCAAGGGATAGCCCGGCGTGTCGTGTGCGCCTTCTTCCACGGCGAGATTCTTGTGGGCGACTTCTTCTTCCTGGTAGCGGGCAAAATCGGCGGCGAGCCCGGTTTCGCCCATGGCTTCGAGCTCTTTGACCTGCTCGCCGTAATGGCCCTCGATCACGCTTTCCACGGCCTCTGTGCAGGCGTGGGCGGCCTTCTCGCCCATCAGGGCGGTGGCAACGCCAAGACCGAAACCGGCGAGCCGCCAGACCGGGCTGAGCGCCGTCGGGCGCACGCCGCGTTCGGCGATATAGTCGTCAAAGGCGTCGAGATGGGCCTGCTCGTCGGCTTCCATATGTTCCAGCTGGCGCGCAATGCGGGTCTTGGAGGGCAGGCGGCCAAACACGGCGCGCTGGCCGCGATAGATGTGGACCGCGCCATATTCGCCCGCATGGTCGATACGGATCATCCGGGCGATGGCGTCTGCATTGCGGGCGGGTCCGGGGCGCCGGATAGCCATTAGCGGGGCCTCCTCATGGCGTTTATCAGGACAAGAAATGAGATTGCGGCAAGGCCGAGCGATGCAATCGCGTTCCAGCCCGCCATGGATACACCGAACAGCGACCAGACCACCTCATTGCATTGCGGAATGGTGCGCGCGCTGTCGAACAGGGCCTCCATCTGGGCCAGGCTGACTGGTCCGCTGGAAACGCCCACGCATGAGGGCGGCAGGTCAAGGATCTCATACTCCACCAGAACATGATGGAGCGCATGCCACGCGCTGACGAGGCTGAGCACGCCGACCAGCCCGACGCCGAGGCGTGCTGACAGATCTGGCAGCGGCAAGGCGCGCAGCGCGAGAAACACGGTGATGCCCGCGCCTGCGATGGCGGCGTGCGCCCAGCGCTGGGTCACGCACATCGGGCAAGGCAGCAGCCCGCCGATATATTCAAACGCGAAAGCACCTGCCAGCAGGGCAAGCGAAACACCCGCCGCGATCAGCGGCCAGTTTCGCGGCTCCAGCGCAATACGCAGCGGAGCGGGCAGGGGCGCAAACAGGCTCATGGGTTCACTCTAGGCGCTTTGCCGATGCCCGGCGAGAGGCAGAACTGCCGCAGGGCCGGTCAGGGCTTTGTGCGTGTCTGCCTGCGCCGCCAGATGACGATGGCTGTCAGTGCGGCAAGGCCGAGCATACCCAGCAGGACAATCGCCCACACCCCCTCATCAAGCGCACGGCGGAGCAGGTCGATCAGCAGCTCGATAAAGGCCGGGCCGAGGATGATCAGACCGCCATAGAGGATGATGATCCAGCCCGTTCCGATGATCACGCCCCCCAGCACCAGCAGTCCGTCCCGGTTGATGAGGCCAAGAGCGGCCAGCGCCAGCGCGACACCGGGTGCGGAATTGGTGAGGGGCAGGGGCACAAGAATGGAGAGGCAGAACAGGCAGAACATCGCGCCCGCAATCCGGTGGGCGAGTGTCCCGGACAGGAAGGCAAGGCGCGGCGCGGCGAAATGCTCAATCCAGCCAAACCATTTCTTTGCGCCTCTGGCGGTATTCACCAGATCGTCCCTGGAGAGGCGCCGCGCGGCGAAGCGCTCTGGCAGCCAGAGCGAATCGCGCCCCAGAGCCAGCTGCGCACAGATCGCCAGCATGGGCAGGGCGACGATCTGGGGGATGCCATAGAGGAAAGGCATGCAGACCGGCACGGCCAGCACGAACAGCACCACACCAAACGCCTGCTCGCCGAGCCTTCCGGTCAGCTCACCCAGCGTCAGCCCCTCTTCAGGCGCATCTGCCGCTATCGCCTCCAGACGGGAGATCATGCCGGTGTCGTGCGCCGTGTTTTCCATGGGTAACGGCCTTCGGGGCGGGAGGGGCTGGAACAAGGATAGACGCGCTGTTTGGCATGGCGGGCGCATTGCGTCCAGCGCAGGCCCTGCCTGCCCATTCCCACTCGACGTGAAGCCATGCCTCGCCTATTAGAACCCCGTTACCAGTCAGGCTGCGGGCGTGGCGGAATTGGTAGACGCAGCGGACTCAAAATCCGCCGGCCGCAAGGCCTTGCCGGTTCGATTCCGGCCGCCCGTACCACTCTTGGTTTCCGCAACGCGGATGCGCTGCGCATCAAGAAAAGCTGGGTCTCCCGTCGGTGCGGGAGACCCCGGCTGTGTAGCCGATTGCGTCATTTCTCCAGCTTCACCACTGACCTATCCTCCGGGGTCCCCCGCCCCGACGGGGGATCCAGATTGCTTTTCCACTGCCTTCTGTCGTCATTCCGGGTGTAGCTGCGTTCTCCCGGCGCAAGCCGGGACCCAGAAAAGGACTGAGCCCCGACTTTCGTCGGGGAAACGAGGGGCGGGACGCCTCGCGCCTTGCCCCTGCACGGCGCAGCCCTGTATGGGTGAGCGGATTGCAATGGAGTTGCACCCGCTCATGGTTGAACTGGTCGCAGAGGCCCTTGATGGCGTGAAGCTGGTGCGCGCGCGCCGGTTCGAGGATGAGCGCGGCTATTTCACCGAGAGCTGGAATGCGCGTGCCTTCGCCGCTATCGGCATTGATACGCGCTTTGTGCAGGACAATCATTCCCGCTCGGTGAAGGCCGGGACGGTGAGGGGGCTGCACTATCAGGCCCCGCCCTTTGCGCAGGCCAAGCTGGTCCGCGTCTCTCAGGGCCGGGTGATGGATGTGGCGGTGGATGCGCGACGTGGCTCTCCCAGCTACGGCCAGCACTTCAAGGCAGAGCTGAGCGCGGAGAATGGCCTGCAGCTCTTCGTGCCGGCCGGCTTCCTGCACGGCTTCATGACGCTGGAGGATGAGTGCCACGTCCAGTACAAGGTCGATGCCCATTACGACAGAGCGAGCGATGGCGCGGTGCGCTTTGACGATCCTGATCTCGCCATAGACTGGGGCCTGCCAGCGGCGCGCGCGATCCTGTCGGAGAAGGACGCCGCTGCCCCGCTCTGGCGTGACTTCACCTCGCCCTTCGTGTGGCAGGGCAGTTAGGGGCGATGCTTCGCCTTCTCATCCTTGGCCGTACCGGCCAGCTGGCCCGCGAGCTTGTCGCACAGGCACCCGGGCAAGGCTGGGATGCGATGGCTCTGGGCCGCGACATGGCGGACTTTGCTGATCCTCTGGCCTGTGCCACAGCGCTTGGCGAGCACCTGCCCGCAGACGCCGTCATCAATGCGGCGGCCTATACGGCCGTTGACCGCGCCGAGAGCGAGGAGGCGCTGGCCCATACCATCAACGCCGAAACGCCGGGCAGGCTGGCCGCCTTGTGCGCCGGGCGGGGCGTGCCGTTTATCCATGTCTCCACCGACTATGTGTTTGATGGCTCCAAGCCCGGCCCCTATGTGGAAACCGATCCCGCCGCTCCGCAAAGTGCTTATGGCCGCTCCAAGCTGGCAGGCGAGCATGCCGTTCTGGATGCTGGTGGCCGCAGCCTGATCGCGCGCACTTCATGGGTATATTCCGCGCACGGCCAGAACTTCGTGAAGACCATGCTGCACCTCGGTGCTGATCGTGATGAGCTGCGCGTGGTGGACGATCAGCATGGATGCCCGACCGCCGCGCATGAACTGGCGCGCTGCCTGCTGGTGGCGGCGCGGGCGATGGCAGAGGGAGGCAGGGCTGGCGGCGTCTATCACCTCGCCGGAGAGGGCGAGACGAGCTGGGCCGGGTTTGCCGATGCGACCTTTGACCGTGCTGCGCCGCACTGGGGCCGCCGTCCGGCGGTGACCCGCATCACCAGTGCCGAGTATCCCACGCCTGCGCCGCGCCCGGCCAATTCCCGGCTGGATTCCAGCCGGTTCGAGGCAGAGTTCGGTACGCGCCCCGCTGGCTGGGAGGCGTCACTCGGCGAAATAGTGCAAAAAATTCTCATATCAGAGAAATAGCGCGAATATGCGCGAATGTTCTTGTGGCGCCAGCGTATTTCGCGCCTGCAGCATGCCCTTCGCACCTGCGGTGCATGTAGACAAACCCGCCGCGTGCCGCTAACCCGCCCCCCGACGCATGCAAATGCGCGAAAACCCTTATGGTACAAGGCGAAAAGGTACGGACAAAGTTCATGTCAAACGGCCAATCACGCTTCCATGTGCCCGCCCCGCCCTTCCGGCCTGGCGACGCGCCCGACTTCTCCCATCTCGACCTGCAAAAGGCGGGCGAGGCCAAACGCCCCGATCCGCTGACCGCTCCGGTGAAGATGACCGATCTGGCTTTCGGCATGATCGGTGTGCTCGATCACAATCATCAGGCCGTGGGTGAGTGGGATCCGCGCCTGTCTCCCGAAATCCTGCGCGAGGGCCTCTCCCACATGGTGCTGACGCGCATCTATGACGCGCGCATGCTCAAGCTCCAGCGCCAGGGCAAGATGAGCTTCTACATGAAGTCGCTGGGCGAGGAGGCGGTGGCCGTGGCTGGCGCGATGGCGCTGAACAAGTCCGACATGGTGTTCCCGTCCTACCGCCAGCAGGGCATTCTGTTCGCGCGCGGGCGCAATATCGTGGACATGATGTGCCACTGCATCTCCAACAGCCGCGATAATCTCAAAGGCCGCCAGCTGCCCGTGCACTACACTTGGGCGGAAGGCAATTTCTTCTCCATCTCCGGCAATCTGGGTACGCAGTTTCCCCAAGCCGTCGGCTATGCGATGGGCTGCGCCTACAAGGGCGAGGACACGATTGCCGCCAGCTGGATCGGTGATGGCACAACGGCCGCGCCGGACTTCCACGCGGCGATGACGCTGGCCTCCACCTATCGCGCGCCGGTGATCCTGAACGTGGTCAATAATCAGTGGGCCATCTCCACCTATGAGGGGATTGCCAAGGGCGATGCGGCGACCTTTGCTTCCAAGGGGCTAGGCTATGGCCTGGCTTCGCTGCGCGTTGACGGCAATGATTTCCTGGCCATCTATGCGGCCACCAAATGGGCTGCCGACCGCGCGCGCAAAGGCGGCGGGGCGACCTTCATCGAGCTTTTCACCTACCGCGCCGATGCGCACTCCACCTCGGATGATCCGGCCCGCTACCGCCCGAAGAACGAATTCGAGGTCTGGCCGCTGGGTGATCCGATTGAGAGGCTGAAAAACCATCTGATCGGGCTTGGCGAGTGGGATGAGGAACGCCACGCGAAGCTGGAAGAGCAGATGACCGCGCTGGTGGTGAAATCCTACAAGGAAGCGGAAAGCCACGGCACGCTGCACGATGGCCCGCTCTCTCCGACCCACACCATCTTTGAAGATGTCTACGCGACCGAAGACTGGCGCCTGCGCCGTCAGCGGCAAGACTTGGGGGTGTAACCGATGCCAGCGATGAACATGCTGCAGGCCCTCAATTCGGCCATGGACGTGCTGCTCGACAAGCACCCCGAGACCGTCATTTTCGGCGAAGATTCCGGTTATTTCGGCGGCGTTTTCGGAGCCACGCAAGGCCTGCAGAAGAAATATGGCCTGGACCGCGTTTTTGACGCGCCGATCAACGAAGCGGCTATTGCCGCCATGGCCATCGGTATGGCGGCCAAGGGCCTCAAACCCATCGCGGAAATCCAGTTCGCGGACTATATCTTCCCGGCCTTTGACCAGATCGTCTCGGAGATGAGCCGTCTGCGCTATCGCTCTGCCGGAGAGTTCGTCTCGCCGGTCGTGGTGCGTTCGCCCTGGGGCGGCGGTATCCGGGGCGGGCAGACGCACTCCATGAGCCCTGAAGCCTTCTTCACCCATGTGCCGGGCGTGAAAGTGGTGGTGCCGTCCAACCCGTACGATGCCAAGGGTATGCTGATCGCGGCCAGCGAGGGCGATGACCCGGTCATCTTCTTTGAGCCGAAGCGCATTTATAACGGCCCGTTTGACGGCGTGCCGGATGCTCCGCTGTCCAGCTGGGCCAGGCACCCCAAGGGCGAGGTTCCCGAAGGCCATTACCGCGTCGAACTCGGCAAGGCCGAAATCGTGCGCGAGGGCGAAGCCTGCACCGTCATCACCTATGGCACGCTGGTCCATGTTGCGGTCAATGCGGCTGAAAAGGCAGGCATTGACGCGGAAATCATCGATCTGAAAACCCTCGCCCCCTATGATATCGAGACGATTGTCGCCTCGGTGAACAAGACGGGCCGGGTGGTGGTGGCCCATGAGGCACCGCGCACGTCCGGTTTCGGGGCGGAGCTGGCCGCGCAGATTCAGGAAGAATGCTTCTATGCGCTCGAAGCGCCGATTTTCCGCCTGACGGGCTGGGACACGCCCTATCCCCACGCCCATGAATGGGCCTATTTCCCCGGTCAGGCGCGCTTTATCCGCGCGCTGCAGACGGTCACGGAGGCACGCTAGCCATGAGCGAATACAAGTACAAGCTGCCCGATGTCGGCGAAGGCGTGGTCGAGGCCGAGATCGTCGAATGGCACATCAAGGAAGGTGACAAGGTCACCGAGGACCAGCACATCCTCGACGTGATGACCGACAAGGCGACAGTGGAAATCCCCTGCGCGGTCAATGGCGTGGTGAAGAAGATTGTTGGCGCGCCGGGCGACGTGCTCCCCGTGGGCACCGAAATCCTCGTCATCGAGATCGACGGTTCGCCTCCCACCGAGGAGGAAGCGCCCACGCCGGAAGTGAAAGAAGAGGCGAAGCCTGCTGCCGATCCGGAAAAGGGCAAGGCGCTGGCCGAAGGGCCGGACCGGACCGCAGACAAGAGCGAAGACCCCGCGGGCGGCAAGCAGGCGGTGCCTCCGGCAAAGCCGGCTGCTCCGGCACCCAAAAGCTCTGCCGCCCCCGCCCGCGCGTCCGGCGAGCGCCCGCTGGCCAGCCCCGCCGTGCGTCAGCGCGCTCTGGAGGCCGATATTGACCTTTCTGCCGTGCCGGGCACCGGCCCTGCCGGGCGGATCACCCATGCCGACATGGATGATTTTATCGCCTCTGGCGGGCGTCTCGCCTCCAAGGCTGGCGGCTCGGCTTCCGGCCCGTCACGCGCCCCCCGCAAGGGTGTGAGCGAAGAAAAGGTCATCGGCCTGCGCCGCAAGATCGCGCAGAACATGGCCGCGTCGAAACGCACCATCCCCCACATCACCTATGTGGACGAGATCGATCTGACGGCGCTGGAAGATTTGCGTGCGCACCTCAATGCGACCCGCAAGGATGGCCAGCCCAAGCTGACCCTCATCCCCTTCCTCGTTGCCGCGATGACGCGCGCTTTGCCGCAATTCCCACAGGCGAACGCCCATTTCGACACCGAAGAGTCGGTGCTGACCAAGTATGAGGGCGTCCACTGCGGCATCGCCACGGCCACGCCCAACGGGCTGATGGTGCCGGTGATCCGCCATGCCGAGGCGCTGGATATCTGGCAGATCGCAGACGAGGTGAAGCGCCTGGCCGATGCCTGCCGCGATGGCAAGGCCACCAAGGAGGAGCTTTCCGGCTCCACCATCACAATCACGTCTCTGGGCGCGATTGGCGGCATCGTGACGACGCCGGTCATCAACCTGCCGGAGACGGCGATTATCGGCGTGAACAAGATGCAGACCCTGCCGCGCTATGACGAGGCGGGCCGCGTGGTGCCGAGGAAGATCATGAACCTCTCCTCCAGCTTCGATCACCGTATCGTCGATGGCTATGAGGCCGCTTTGCTGGTGCAGGCGCTCAAAGGCTATCTGGAAAACCCGGCGACCCTGTTCATGTGAGGTGACGCCTCTCCAACATCGTCATTCCGGGGGAGCGTTAGCGACACCCGGAACCCAGGTTCTTTTTTGATGCTCCGCACATCCGTGCGTCGCTCCTCGCTAAAGCTGCGGGCGCGCGGTCGCGCTTCTAGGCGCTGCGCGCCGGCTGGGTTCCGGATAAGCGCTTACGCGCTTTCCGGAATGACGAAGGGGGAAGGGCAGTGCGGGCCATGACAGCGCGATGAGGGCTGAAAAATGGATCCCGGGTCAAGCCCGGGAACCCGGTTGAGAGGTCGGCGTTGAAGCTGTCAGAATTATCGTAACGGTAACACAACCGGGTCCCCGGCCCCCGAGCCGGGGTCCACTCTTATTCTGGGTACCGGCCCACCCCGGTGAAACGCGAGATTAGAGCGAGGCGGGAAACTAAAGCCCCAACTCCCCCCACATCGCGTCTACCTTGTCGATGATCTCCTGCTCCATGAAGAGCTTTTCGCCCCATTCGCGGTTCGTCTCGCCTTCCCACTTGTTCGTGGCATCGAGCCCGATCTTGGAGCCGAGGCCGGAGACGGGCGAGGCGAAGTCGAGATAATCAATCGGCGTGTGTTCGATGATGGTGCAGTCGCGGGCCGGGTCCATGCGCGTGGACATGGCCCACATCACATCCTTCCAGTCGCGCGCATTGATGTCGTCATCCACCACGATCACCCATTTGGTGTACATGAACTGGCGAAGATACGACCACGCGCCCAGCATCACGCGCTTGGCGTGGCCGGGATAGGCTTTCTTCATCGAGATGACGGCGATGCGGTAGCTGCACCCTTCGGGCGGCAGCCAGAAATCGATGATCTCTGGAAATTGCTGGCGGATGAGCGGGATGAAGACCTCGTTGAGCGCCTCGCCGAGCACGCTCGGCTCGTCGGGCGGGCGGCCCGTGAAAGTGGTGAGGTAGATCGGGTCAGAGCGCATGGT
Source organism: Glycocaulis sp. (assembly GCF_050485565.1). Taxonomy (GTDB): domain Bacteria; phylum Pseudomonadota; class Alphaproteobacteria; order Caulobacterales; family Maricaulaceae; genus Glycocaulis. Next base: position 55,374 of record NZ_JBJHBQ010000009.1, read on the forward strand.
GATGGCGCTGATCTCGAACACGGGGAAGCGCTCCACCGAGTTGTAATAGCCGGTATGGTCGCCATAGGGGCCTTCCGGCCCGTCCTCATCCAGCAGGACATGACCCTCAATGACGATCTCGGCCTCGGCCGGCACTTTCAGCGGCACCGTCTTGCATTCGACCAGCTCGGCCTTGCGGCCTCTCAGGAGCCCCGCAAACTGATATTCGGAAAGCGTGTCCGGCACCGGCGTGACGGCAGCCAGGATCGTCCCCGGATCAGCGCCGATCACGGCGGCGGCGGGCAGGGGATCGGGGCGCGCGCCCTTCCAGCGCTGATAATGCTGCGCGCCGCCGCGATGTTTCAGCCAGCGCATCAGCGTGCGGTTCTTTGACAGCTTCTGCATCCGGTAGATGCCGAGATTATAGTCGTCCTGCTTGTCCTCTGACGGGCCCTTGGTGACGACGAGCGGCCATGTGATCAGCGGCGCAGGCTCGCCGGGCCAGCAGCCCTGAATGGGCAGGCGATCGAGATCAATGTCGTCGCCGGTCAGCACCACTTCCTGACACGGCGCCTTCTTCACCGTGCCGGGGCGCATCGCCATCACGGTCTTGGCGAGCGGCAGGAGGTCCATGGCGTCGCGAAGCCCGCGCGGCGGTTCAGGCTGGCGCAGGAAGGCCAGCAGCTCGCCGACCTCGCGCAAGTCTGCCGCCGTACGGCGGGGTTCGCCGCCCATGGTGACAGCGCGCGCGACGCGCTCCACCGTGCCGAAGAGATTGACCAGGGCGGGCATTTCGCTTGCCCGGCCATCTTCATGCACAGGATTTTCAAAGAGGACTGCCGGGCCGCCCCTGGCGAGCAGGCGGGTCTGGATCTCCGTCATCTCCAGATGGGTGGAGACCGGGGCGGCGACGCGTTTGAGATCGCCTTCCGCCTCCAGCAGAGCCATGAATTCGCGAAGGGATTTGTACGCCATACCTGCCGTCCTGCCTTATAGCCGATAACGGGTTATAGCGCCGGCAGCCGCGCCTGCCAGTGCGGCCATGTGCGCAAGATGTGTAACGGAGCGTAAACGTGCGGCGCGTTTCACTCATGGACGTACCGATACCCCCTTTCGGTGCGACTCCTTGAAGGAGCGGGCCGGCACCCCCCACCGCCGGCCCGTTTCTGTTTGGGGGTGCGGTAATCGCTATTTCGCCTTGCCACCCAGCACGTCCTGCCATTCGGGATGGCGCTCTATCTGCGCTTTCGCAAACGGGCAGAGCGGCACGATGCGCACACCCTCTGCGCGGGCATCCAGGACACCACGCTCCACCAGCGCCTTGCCCACCCCCTTGCCGCGCCATTCATCGGGCACGCCCGTATGATCGATGATGATCATTTGCGGGTTGAGGATGGAGAATGTCATCTCCGCGTCCGGCAGTCCCGGCGCGCGCGCCACATAGCGGCCCTTTGAGCCGGAAACTTCCCTAGTGATCGTATAGTCCGGCTTGTCGGTCATGGCGCGCTCCAGCGTGTTGTGAACAGTGTCAGGCGGGGGTCAGCTTCAGCTCTTTGAGTGTCTGATAGGCGGGCAGGCAGGCGTCTATCACGCCCTGAAGCGTGGCGGGCCGTGGATGGCCCGAAGGCGCGGGCGCTTCAAAGCCTGTTGATGCCTCCACACGGCTGTACCAGTGCGGCGCCCACGGCCCGTCACTGGCGCGCCGCCCTTCCGGCCAGGTCAGCATGGCTTCGTCGAACGGGATATCCAGCGCGGCGCAGAGCGCGGTCAGCATGCCGCGCGGATCAGCCAGCACGTCCGCGCCTTCAATGACCGGCCAGTGCTTTCCGGTATTGGCGGCAATCACCTCATAGAGCGCGTGCTGGCGCACGGCGCCAAGGTCTTCGGGGCGCACCTCGCCCATGGTCGCGTTGAAGCTGGCGGCCACATCGGCAGGATCGCGGATCAGGAAGATATGCCGGCAGCGGGCCGTCCAGGTCAGGTCCACCTCGTCCAGCATGTGCTGGCACATATGTTTCTGGAAGAAGAGGGGCGAACCTTCGGGCGCTGATCCGGCGCAGCGCGCGGCGATTTTCTTCGGATCGGTCGGCCACAGTTCCAGCACCGCCTCGCGGCCGGGATGGTTCAGCCCGGTGCAGTCGAGATAAAAGCCGTAGAACGGCTCGTCCCACACTTCGCAATCTGCCCGGTTTTCAAAGCTGCGCATCATCGCGGTGGAGATGTTGCGCGGGCCTGACCACAGGCAGATGCGGATGGTTTTCATGGGGAGCGGCCTTATGTGCTCTCGCGTGCGATCCGGGCAAGATACAGTTTTTGCAGGCGTTCCACCATCGGTCCGCGTTCCGTGGTTAAAATTCTTCCGTCCACGCTCGAAACCGGGGCAATGCCGGCAAATGTACCGGTCACGAAGGCTTCCTGCGCGCCATAGACATCGGTCAGCGAGAAGCGCTTTTCAAAGACGGGTATGCCTACCTCCTGGCACAGCTCGATGACCACGCCGCGCGTAATGCCGGGGATGCAATACTCGCCGGTCGAGGTCCACACCTCGCCCTTCCTCACGATGAAGAAATGGGTCGAGTTGCAGGTGGCGACAAAGCCGTGCGGGTCCAGCATCAGGGCCTCGTCCGCGCCGGCCTTGGCGGCCTGTATGCAGGCCGTGATGCAGTTCAGCTTGGAGTGGGAATTGAGCTTCTGGTCCTGCACGTCCGGGTATCCACGGCGCACATGCACGGTGAAGAGATTCATCCCGCGCGTGGCCGCTTCGGGTTTCGGGTTCTTGTATTCGGGGATGATGACGATGGTGGCCGGGCCGATATTCACCCGCGGGTCCTGATAGGGCGTGCGCTTCAGCCCGCGCGTGACCATCAGGCGGATATGCACGCCGTCATGCATGGCGTTGGCTTCCAGCGTCTCGTAGAGCCGCTTTTCCAGCGCATCAGGCGAGATGCCGATATCCATGTCGATGGCCTTGGCACCCTCGTAGAGCCGCTCCAGATGCCGGTCCAGGAAGACGATACGGCCATGATGGACGCGCAGGCCCTCCCACACGCCATCGCCCAGTATGAAACCGGAATCGAAGACCGAAACGACGGCTTTCTCGCGCGGGAACAACTCCCCATTGACCGAAATGAGGATGTCCGCATTGCGCGGATCATCCACGTATTCGTGTGTGCCCTTGCTGGTATTGGTCATGTCTCATCCAAAATCGCTAAAACTCAGCGCCGCGCGGCGATTACCGCGTTGACGAAGCTCGGTGTGTCTTCGTTGATACCGTTTGTGGCGCCCAGCCGCACGATCACCAGCTCATCAGAGGGAATGATGACGGTGCGCTGCGACTGGAAGCCGTCCATCATGAAGGCGTCACCCGGCAGGCCGGGATTGTTCAGCCAGAAGCCGGCTCCGTATCGCCCACGGGAGTGGGCCGTCGGGGTTGTGACATAGTTGATCCAGTCAGCCGGAATGATTTGCGTCCCATCCGGTGCCTGCCCGCCATCGAGATAGAGCTGCGCAAGGCGTGCCCAGTCGCGGGCGCTGGCATATATATAGCTGGACATTTGGAGCGTTCCGGCTTCATCGATCTCCACCACCGAATGGTGCATGCCCAGCGGATCAAGCAGCCAGTCCCTGAGCGTGGCCTGCCGTTCTGGCACCGTGTCGCCCAGATGCCCCGCTAGTGCGGACCCGGCGAGGATGGTGTTGCCGCTCTGATAATCCCAGTGTTCGCCGGGCGCATGGATCACGTTCCGGTTGGCGGCGTAGTGCGCCATGTTCGCCTGTGTGAACAGCATTTGCGAGTTGGGATCAAACCCATCTCCGGTTTCAAATCCGTCCAGTCCGGCCGTCATCCGCAGGAGCTGGTCAACGGTGATGGCCCCGCGGCCATTCGCGGCCAGGTCCGGAACCAGCCCTTCTGCATGCACGTTCAGCAGGCCGCGCTGGACCAGCACGCCCGCCAGCGTCGCCGCAAACGATTTGGACATCGACCATCCGGGCAACGGCGTTTCGGCTGTGACGCCTTGTGCATAGCGTTCCGCGACCAGCCGCCCGTCATGCAGCACCAAAGCTGCCAGCGTGTTGCGCCCGTCATCGGTGAAGGCAAGGTCAAGTGCCGCGTCCAGTGCTCCGGCGTCGAAATGGGTGTCGCGCCAGCCTGCATCCAGCGTCATAAGGTCAGCTTGCCTGCTCAGCGGCAGGGACAGGCCGGGGTCAAACGCGCGCGGATCGTGGACCAGCGTGCAGCCCAGCCCTTCGCGGTGGATGGCGGTCTGCCGGAACGCGATGCCAAGCGCCGAGGCCGTGACCATTTCCCTCTCATGGTCGATGCGAACTTGAAGCAGTGAGCGGGCATCGCCCAGAATGGGATCGGTATAGAGCGCTCTGGCGCGCTCAGGCTCGAGGCCCGACACGAAGGTCAGCGAGCATATCTGCTTGGCGGTGATGCCAGTGCCTGACGGCACATAGATCTGGCCGATCGGCGAGCCGGATATGTAGAACCAACCGCCAATGCTGGCAGCGATGATTACACCGGCAATACCGGCAATTATCCGTTTCATCCAATCCCCCCGGGGTCGTCACTCGCCACCGCCACGGCCCGGCGGCCTGCACGCCTCAGCCGAACCGCGAAAAGTCTGGCGCGCGGCGTTCGAGGAAGGCGGTTACCGCTTCCTTGAACTCCTCAGAAGCCAGCTGGGCGGCGAACTCTGCGCCTTCCTCGGCCATCAGCGTGTAGACGCTCTCGACGCCCTTGGTCATCAGCGCCTTGGACTTTTTCACCGCGTTGGGGGCTTTTGCCGCCAGCGCTTCGGCGCGCTTCATCACTTGGCTTTCGAGATCAGCTGCCGGGAAGACACCATTGACGAGGTTTTTCGCCTCGGCGCGGTTCGCGTCCCAAGTTTCGCCGAGCAGGAGAAGTTCTGACGCCACTACGCGCCCCACAATGCCCGGCAGGACCGCGCTGGAGCCGAACTCCGGCACCAGGGCCAGATCCACAAACGGCGTCTTGAACGTCGCCCTGTCGGACGCATAGGCAAGATCACAATGCAGGAGCAGGGTCACGCCAATGCCGATGGCCAGCCCGTCCACGCAGGCAATGACCGGCTTTGAGGCACCCAGCAGAGCGCGCATGAAGCGCTCCACGGGCGGCATATCGCCCCCGCCAATGGTGGGCGGGGCCTCCATGAAGTCCATCAGATCATTGCCGGCGGTGAAGACGCCTTCTGTCCCGGCCAGCACCACCACGCGGATGGCCTTGTCGGTCTCTGACGTCTCCAGCCCTTCGGCCATGGCCGAGTACATGGCGCGGGTGATGGCGTTCTTCTTGCCCGCCCGGTTGAAGCGGATGACCCGGACCGCACCACGATCCTCGATCAGAATGTCGGCAAAGCCTGCTGGAGCATTCATGGAGCGGTCCTCACCCTAGGCTTCGTTGAGCCAGCGCTTCATCTCAAGGCGGGCAATGGTGCGCTCATGCACCTCGTCCGGCCCGTCGGCGATGCGCAGCGTGCGGATGCCGGCATAGGAGGAGGCGAGCGGGAAGTCGTCTGACACGCCGCCGCCGCCATGGGCCTGAATGGCGTCATCGATGACTTTAAGCGCCATGATGGGCGCGGCCACCTTGATCATGGCGATCTCGCCGCGCGCAGCCTTGTTGCCGACCGTGTCCATCATCCAGGCGGCTTTCAGGGTGAGAAGGCGCGAGGTCTCGATATCGATGCGCGCACGCGCGATGCGGTGCTCCCAGATCGAGTGCTTGATGACCGGCTTGCCGAAGGCGGTGCGGCTCATCGCGCGCTTCACCATCAGTTCCAGCGCCCGCTCTGCCGCGCCAATCGTGCGCATGCAGTGGTGGATGCGGCCCGGCCCGAGGCGGCCTTGCGCGATTTCAAAGCCCCGGCCTTCGCCGAGCAGGATATTGCTGACAGGCACGCGCACGTCTTTCAGCTCGACTTCCATATGGCCGTGCGGGGCGTCGTCATAGCCGAACACGGGCAGGTGACGCAGCACCTTCACGCCCTTGGCGTCGGCAGGCACCAGGATCATGGATTGCTGCTTGTGCAGCTCGGCATCGGGGTCGGTCTTGCCCATGACGATATAGACCGCGCAGCGCGGATCACCGGCGCCAGAGCTCCACCATTTGCGGCCATTGATGACGTATTCATCGCCATCGCGACGGATCGAGCACTCGATATTGGTAGCGTCGGACGAGGCCACCGCAGGCTCCGTCATCAGGAAGGCGGAGCGGATCTCGCCAGCCAGAAGCGGTTTCAGCCATGTCTCCTGATGTTCCTTGGTGCCGTAGCGCGAGAGCACTTCCATATTGCCGGTATCGGGCGCGGAGCAGTTGAACACCTCGCTCGCCCAGACTACCCGGCCCATCTCCTCTGCCAGCGGCGCATAGTCCGCATTGGAAAGTCCAGCGCCGTGCTTGTCGTCCGGGTGAAAGAGATTCCACAGCCCTTGCGCCTTCGCCTTGGCTTTCAGCTCCTCGATGATGGGCAGGACCTGCCAGCGATTGGTTCCGAATCCGGCCAGCTGGTCGTGATAGGTCTTCTCGTTCGGGTAGACGTGCTCGTCCATGAAGGCGCGTACACGGGCCAGATAGTCCTTGCAGCGTGCCGAGTATTCAAAGTTCATCTTGGGTGTCCTCCCTCGCGGTTTTCGCGTGTGCCCGTCATGGGGCAATTTCGTTTGTCCGGACTATCATGGCACTTCCCGCCGCTGATTCCATCTGTGACATGACATCTATCCTCATTCTTTTTGCGGTCCTCGCGACCGCCTTCCTGTCGGCTGTCTTCGGAATGGCGGGCGGACTGATCCTGATGGGCGTTCTGGCCGCCGTCCTGCCGGTGCCCGCCGCGATGGTGATGCATGGCGCGGTGCAGAGCGTGTCCAATGGCTGGCGGGCCGTGCTCCTGCGCCGCTACATCCTGTGGAAATCCATCGGCTGGTACATGGTGGGCTCGGCCGCCGTCGCGCTCATCCTTCTCAGCTTCACCCTCATCCTGCCGCGCCCCTGGCTCTTCATCGTGCTGGGGCTGGTGCCGCTGATTGTGTGGCTGCCCAAATCGGTCTTCGCGCTGGATGCCACAAAGCCGGGGCAGGGCGTCGCCTGCGGGGTCAGCGTGACGGGGCTGAACGTGATCGCGGGCGTGTCGGGGCCGCTGCTCGATACTTTCTACCAGAATGTCGAGGCTGACCGGCGTTCAATCGTCGCCACCAAGGCCGCGACCCAGGTCGCCGCCCACGGCGTGAAGATCGCTTACTATATCGCTCCGGCGCTGGCGGCGGGCGAGGGCGGGTCGTTTTGGCTCATCGCGGTGGCGATACCGCTTTCGGTGATCGGCACGACGCTGGGCGCCAGAGCGCTCGACCGGATGAGCGAGGATGTGTTCCGCCGCTGGACAAAGCGGCTGGTGACCGGGATAGGAGCGTACTATTTCGTGCAAGGACTGTGGTTGCTCAATGGAGGGGCGGGATGAGGCTGGAGCCAGCGATACTGGAAAACGCCTATGTGCGCCTTGAGCCGCTGGAGGATTCCCACCGCGAGGAGATGCGCAGCCTGGCCGATGACAGCGAAATCTGGGCCTTCATGACCCAGCGCGGTGACGGGGCGCATTATGATGCCTGGTTCGACAATATGCTCGCTGCCAGCGCCGGACCGGCCCAGATCAGCTATGCTGTGTTCGACGCGGCGTCCGGGATGTGTGTGGGCCATAGCGCGTTTCTGGAAATCAGCGTGCCCCATGCCCGTGTGGAAATTGGCTGGACCTGGTATGGTGCCAGCGTCCGGGGCGGCGCGATCAACCCCGCCTGCAAGCACCTCCTGTTGGAGCGTGCGTTTGAGGCAGGCGCGCAGCGCGTGGAGCTGAAAACCCATGGCCGCAATCTGCGCAGTCAGCGCGCCATCGCGCGGCTTGGCGCGGTGCACGAGGGCGTGCTGCGCAGTCACTATGCCACCTGGACTGGCGACCGGCGCGATACCGTCTATTTCTCTGTCCTGCCCGATGAATGGCCTGGTGTGCGCGAGGGGCTGGAGCGCCGCCTGCAGGCATTTGCCCCTCCGGCTTGACCGGCCCGGCCCCAGACCCGACTTTCCCGCCCATGGCCATTATCCGCCGACTCACCCCTGAAACCGTCAATCGCATCGCCGCGGGCGAGGTGGTCGAGCGTCCGGCCTCGGCCCTCAAAGAGCTGGTCGAGAATGCGCTGGACGCCGGTGCCACGCGCATTGATGTACGCGCAGAGCAGGGCGGTCTGACGCGTCTGATCGTTGAAGATGACGGCCATGGCATGGATCGTGACAGCCTTGCCCTGTCGGTGGAGCGCCATGCCACCTCCAAGCTGCCGGTGGGGACCGACGGCGCGGATGATCTGTTGAACATCGCCTCCATGGGCTTCCGGGGCGAGGCTCTGCCCTCCATCGGCTCGGTCGCGCGGCTCTCCATCACCACGCAGGACGCCTCTGGCGATTGCTGGGCGCTGGAGGTGGAAGGTGGCAAGACCGGCGAGCCCCGCCCCGCCCCGCCGCTGGGGCGCACCGGCACGCGCATCGAGGTGCGTGATCTGTTCTACGCTACCCCTGCGCGCCTGAAATTTCTCAAGTCCGAACGCGCCGAGAGCATGGCCATCACCGACGTGATGAAGCGCCTTGCGCTCGCCAGAGCTGATGTCGGCTTTTTCCTCAGTCTTGATGGCCGCTCGCGCCTCGCTTTGCAGGCACCGGGCATGGTGGACACGCCCGAAGCGCGCCGCACCCGCCTTGCCGCCCTGCTCGACCGGGATTTTGCCGAAAATGCGCTCGCGATCGATACGGTACGCGAGGGCGTCAGCGTGACCGGCTGGGCCAGCCTTCCTACCTATAATCGCGGCACGAACCAGCACCAGTTCCTGTTCGTCAATGGACGTCCCGTGCGCGACAAGCTGCTGGTGGGGGCTGTGCGCGGTGCCTATCAGGATTTCCTTGCCCGCGACCGCCATCCGGTCGTGGCGCTTTATGTCGATCTGCCGACCGATGAGGTGGATGTGAACGTGCACCCCGCGAAGGCCGAGGTGCGCTTTCGCGATTCAGGCCTGGTGCGCGGGCTGATTGTCGGCGCGCTGCGCCATGCGCTGGCGGGGGCGGGACATCGTGCTTCCACTACGGTTGCGGCACAGACGCTTGGAAGGCTGCAGCCGCAGAGCGCGCCCACAGGCTCGCTCTGGGCATCCTCCCGCAGTGAATACGGCGCGCGGGTATCGCCCGCCTATGAAGCCTCGCTCGCCGAGCGTACTGCCCACGAGTTCGATGCCGGAGCGCCGCGCGCCGAACCCTCCGGCTTGGCCTATGCCGCTCGCGTTGAGGCCGAGCCAGCCCGTGAGCTGGAAGATTTCCCGCTGGGCGCGGCGCGCGCGCAGCTGCATGAGACCTATGTGATCGCGCAGACGGCGGACGGTCTGGTGATCGTCGATCAGCACGCCGCCCATGAGCGCCTCGTCTATGAGCGGATGAAGGCGGCGTTGGCCTCCACTGGCGTTGCCCGGCAGGCGCTGCTGGTGCCGGAGATTGTCGAGATGGACGAGGGCGAGGCGCGCCGCGTGCTCGACCGGGCCGAGGAGCTGGCCGAGCTTGGCCTCGTCATCGAACCCTTCGGCCCCGGCGCGATTGCGGTGCGCGAAACGCCCGCCCTCCTCAAACGCCTCGATGTGCAGGGCCTGATCCGTGATCTCGCCGACGAGCTCGCTGAATATGACGAGGCGTTGTCGTTGAAAGAGAAGCTGGAAGAAGTGGTCGGCACGATGGCCTGCCATGGCTCGGTGCGGGCGGGCCGCCGCCTCACGGGCGAGGAAATGAACGCGCTCCTGCGCGAGATGGAAGCCACGCCCCATTCCGGCCAGTGCAATCACGGCCGGCCGACTTATGTCGAGTTGAAGCTTTCCGATATTGAGCGGCTGTTTGGGCGGAAGTGAGGGGTGGCCCTCGATCCTTCGAGCGCCACTGCGTCCGCAAGGATGAGGGCTACCAGCTATCACGCCCCTCATGCTGAGGAGGCTTCGTAGAAGCCGTCTCGAAGCACGGGGGCTTTCTGGGTTCCGGGTCTGCGCGCTGACGCGCTCCGCCCGGAATGACGAAAGAGGGGGCTTCAATCACCCCCTCTTCAGATACACCACCCTTGCAGCGCCGTACTCGCCCTCATCGAGGCGCTCCCAGCCGGGTGTTTCAGGCGTCTCGTCGATACCCACTTCCAGAACAGCGATTGTATCGGGGCTGAGCCAGCCGCCATCGAGCAGGCGGGAGAGGGCCAGCTCGCCAAGGCCCTTGCCATAGGGTGGGTCGAGGAAAACGAGATCAAAGGGTGGCCCAAGATTGGCCGGTTTCGGCCCCATGGCGGTGGCGTCGCGCCGGTGGAGGCGGGTTGTCGCCCAGAGCTGCAACGCCTCGACATTGTCGCGGATCGCGCCTCTGGCGCCGGCATCGGTCTCGACGAACAGGCAGAAGGCCGCGCCCCGGCTCATCGCTTCGAAGCCCAGCGCGCCGGAGCCTGCAAAGAGGTCGATCACGCGCTTGTTCTCAAGCCCTTCTGACCAGCTGGCATGGGCCAGCTTGTTGAAAATGCTTTCGCGGATGCGGTCGGCGGTGGGGCGGGTATTGCGGCCCTTGGGCGCGCTGAGCGCGCGGCCCTTATGGCTTCCGGCGATGATGCGCATCGGGCTTTCGGGCCTTGTTGTCGGGGCGTTTGCCGGGGCCGGGCTTGCCGCGCGGCGCGCCGGGCGAGGGGCGTGCCGGTCCCTTGCCTGCGAGCGCGGGCGGGCGGGAGCGTTCCGGCTTGGAGACGGCCTTGCCGGTCATGTCGGCCTCGCGCGCGCCCTCCTTCATCGGATAGCCATCGCCATCCAGCGGATAGAGCTTGCCCAGCTGTTCGCGCAGGACAGAGCGGCGGATTTCTTCCGTCTTGCCCTTTTCCAGCGCGCCAAGCTGGAACGGGCCATAGGCGGTGCGAAGCAGACGGTTCACGGTCAGGCCGACCGCGGAGAGGACTTTCCTCACCTCGCGGTTCTTGCCTTCTTTCAGGCCGACGGTTAGCCAGGTGTTGGACCCGGTGCGCCGGTCTACCACCACCTCGATGGGGCCGTATTTCACGCCCTCGACTGTGATGCCCTTTTTCAGCTTCTCGATGGCGTCCTCGGTGATGTCGCCATAGGCGCGCACGCGGTAGCGGCGTGTCCAGCCGGTTGAGGGCAATTCAAGCACGCGCGCCAGCTCACCATCATTGGTCAGCAGCAGCAGACCTTCGGAGGTGAGGTCCAGCCGCCCGATCGAGATCACTCGGCCGATTTCCTTAGGCAGGGACTGGAAGACCGTCTCGCGCCCCTGCGGGTCGGCATGGGTGGTAACCAGGCCATCGGGCTTGTGGTGACGCCACAGGCGCGTGGGCGGGCGCTCGGCAATGGGTTTGCCATCCACGCGCACATCGTCGCCGGGGCCGACCTTCACCGCAGGCGTGCGCAGAATCTTGCCGTTCAGGCTCACCCGCCCATCCTCGATCATGCGTTCGGCTTCACGGCGCGAGGCGACGCCCGCATGGGCGAGCACCTTGGCGATGCGTTCGCCGTCTTGAGCTGATTTGGGGGCAGGGGGCTTGGCCAAGGCTTGCAGGCGCTCCGGTGAAGGCTTAAGCGGCTCCCATGAGCGACAGCCGCGACATACGCTTTATGGAACTAGCCTTGGGTCAGGCGCAAGCCGCCGCCGCCGCGGGCGAGGCACCGATTGGCGCGATTATCGTCGATCCTTTGACGGATGAAGTGGTCGCGCTGGCTCATAATGCGCCGATTGCAGGCCATGATCCGAGCGCACACGCGGAAATTCTCAGCCTGCGCCTGGCGGGCCAGAAAATTGGCAATTACCGGCTGACGGGGCTGGAAATGTTCGTGACGCTGGAGCCGTGCGCCATGTGCGCAGGCGCGATCAGCCACGCGCGCATTGGCCGTCTCGTCTATGGCGCATCAGACCCGAAGGGCGGCGCGGTAGAGCATGGCCCGCGCTTCTTCGACCAACCCACCTGCCACTGGCGGCCAGATGTGACCGGCGGTGTGCTGGCAGAGCAGAGCGCTGCGCTCCTGAAAGGGTTTTTCAGGGCGAGACGGGGGTAGGTTTTCTGGCTACCTACCAGCGCGCTTGGGCGGGTAGAGTATACCCGGCACAGCGCAGCCGGGTTCCCGGCCCCCGAGCCGGGATCCATGTTTCCAACGCACCGTAGGTATCCACGCTATCTCGCGTTTCACCGGCGTACGCCGGTGTCCAGCTTTTACGGTTTCTGGACCCCGACTTGCGTCGGGGAAATGCATGGATCCCGGGTTCCCCGTTATCACGGGGACAGGCAAGCCCGGGAACCCGGTTTTTGGAACTGCTCAGAATCTTCCGGCCCCGTCAGGGGCCGCAAGGCCGACCGGCCGCCCGCGCTCGTGCGCGGAACATCGCAGCGCGGATGCGCTGCGCTACAAAAGTCGCCTAATAAGGCTCCGGATAGTCGCCGTCCGGGTCGTCCCCGCGCGCAAGGCGCTCAAAGGATTCGATCAGCGAGGTGTAGGGCGGCACCGGCGTCAGGCGTATCTGATCGCCGATCAGCACGCTCTGGCGGATCTCGAAATGCAGGTGGAAAGTGGTCGGCGTGGCACCGAAATGGTTCCAGATAACGCCGATGCGCTCGCCGCGCGCGACCTCATCGCCGGTTTCCACGTCGAGGCGCGCCGGGTCGAGATGCAGGTAGAGATAGCTGGTGCCGTCATCGGCCAGCAGGGTGACGGTGTGGCTGGAAATGCCGCTGATGACGCCATTATCTGCCGCCACCGCCCAGAAGCGGTCTTCGGCCCCGTAAGGGCTGCGCGGGCAGCGCGGCGGGCGGATATCCTGCCCCTGATGGCCAGTGCCGCCGGGGCAGAAGGGCGTGGACCAGCCGCGCGTCTCGCAGAAATTGTCAAACCAGGGATAGTCGTAATTTTCTTCCGCGCACTGGTTCCAGGGCGGGCTGGCATGCATGCCGCCGGGCCGCCAGAGCTGGGTGTTGGCAAAGGCGCGCGGCACCTCCACCGGGAAGCGCATATGGGCCGAATAGACGGTAGCGGTTTCAACGCCGCTGCCTGACCCTTCGGGCAGTTCGCCAGCCGGCGTGTAGAACGGCTCATCGCCCAGCCAGTCCTCCAGCACCGCAGGTACGGGCTCGGGTTCCGGTTCAGGTTCCGGCTCTGGTTCCGGTTCCGGGATTTCCGGTTCTTCCGGCTCCAGCGTTTCGGTTTCTTCGGGCGGATCAACCGGGTCCGGTGCATCCTCCGGCGCAGACGGCCAGAAAATGGCGGCGATAAGCGCCCCCCCACCTATAATGGCGGCCAGTGTGTAGTCGCGTGCAACGCTCATCTTGGCCTCCGCCCGTTATTGCGCGGCGGCAGCCCTTCAGGCGATCCGCCCGCGACCACCAGCCGTCCGGCAAAGGCGCGGATCGTGTTTTCATCGCGGCATTCGGCGTTCTCGTCCGGGTTGGAGCAGGCGATCAGCAGGGTATAGGCCGCGCCATAGCGATTAAAGCTCAGCTCCTGACCGTATTCGGTGCGCGTAACCAGCTGGCCTTGCGCGTCGGTCATCGCCATGTACTGGCCCGCTATCGCCGCGCTGGTCTCCACCGCATGGATCACCCGGCTGCCGGTGATCTGGTACATGATGCCGCGCCGGTGAAAGCTGGCGCTGTAGAAATAGTCCGACGCGAAGAACATCATACCGGCAACGCCGCCGCCTTCTTCCTCGCCGCGCGTGTGTGCCGGCTCTGTTTCCAGCGGCAGAAGGACGGGCAGGCGCGGGCGCATCAGATCTTCGGGCAGCGTGTTGGTGAAGGGCGGTACGCGCGGTGGCGGCTGGGTGGGTACAAAGGCTGCTGGCGTGTCCTGGTTCATCTGCGCCATGTCGCGGCGCATATCGACGGCCGCCGTGTTCCAGTCTATCGGCGCGAGGGGGTGCCCTTGCGCGTCGTGTTCAGGCTCCTGGGCCTGTGCACCTGCGTCCTGCGTTTGCTGTCCGGTCTGGGCTTGCTGGGCGAGGGCTTCGCGCAGGGTCGTGGCGTCGAGTTGCCGGATCTGCTCGCGCTGTGGCTGAGCCTCCATGGCCTGAAGGATGCGTTCGCGCGTCAGCGCCTGTTCACGCACCGTGGCTGGCGGCGCGGATTCCTGTTGTTGCTGGCTGAAATGGGCAAGGCCGGGTGCCGCCAATGCGACGCTGGTGCCAATAGCCGCCAGGATGTGGAAGCCTGATCGTTGCAATCTCATGTCCCCTCCCGCCGCAGGGTATGAGAGGTCAGTCTACCACACCGCGCGCATTCACGGCAGCGAAAACCGGGAAGGCTGTGCGGGCAGGTCTGTTATTGCGCGCCCTCATGCATTATATGCGGTGCAACATCAGCCAGCCGGGGAAACCCAATGCAGCTCACCATGATGAAGGCCAAGCTTCACCGCGCCAGCGTGACGCGCGCCGATCTCCACTATGAAGGATCGATCTCGATCGATTCCGATCTGCTTGATGCGTCGGGCATTCTGCCAAACGAGCAGGTGGATGTGCTCAACATCAATACCGGTGCCCGCTTCACCACCTATGCCATTCCGGCCCCGCGCGGCTCGAAGACATTCGGGATTAATGGCGCGGCTGCACGCCTGGCGCAGGTTGGAGACCGCATCATTGTGGTTGCCTATGCGCAGATGGACGCAGAGACCGCGCGCCAGTTCGTGCCGAACGTGGTGCTGCTGGATGAAGACAATCAGGTCGTGAGCGCCCCGAAGGCGGCGTGAGGCTTCCTGCTTTAAAATAAAAAAATCCCGCCGGTTTGCGCCGGCGGGTTTTTTTTGTGCGTTTCAGCGCCGCCTAGTCGAACAGCGAGTCGATGGCGTCCTGGTCGAGCGCGATCATCTCGTCAACCGCGTCCTGCGCGACCTCGGGGCCGCCAATGGCCGGGCCATTGAGGTGGAGTTTCTTCTTGCGCTCGGCCTCGGCGATTTCGTCCTCGTCGGCCTCGGCATCGTGCACGCCCATGGTGGCGGCAAAGCGGCTGACGCGCTTCTCCACATGACGCAGGGATTCCACCACTTTGGAGACACGCTGGCCGGACAGATCCTGGAACGAGCACGCTTCGATAATGCGCATCATCGCCTCATCGACCTGGGCCTTGTAGGCAGCGATGTCATCAGGCTTCTCGCCAAGCAGGGTCTCGGCTTCCTGCATGATGGTCTCGGTCGCCCGCTCGGTGTCGGTGACAACGGCTTCCAGTTCCGCGCCTGCGGTCGGAATGCGCTGTTCCTTGATATCGTTCGGGCGCAGCTTGGAAATCTCGGTGCGGGTCCGGGCGATATAGTCGGCGATATAGACAAATTCCTTGTGGATCGATTGATCCAGCGATCCAAAGAAGAGCTGCATGGTGTCGGTCAGCTGCTGCGCAAGCGACAGCACTTCCATCACCTGACCGTCTTTCAGGTCCTTGGTCTTCAAACTGGCGAGCGACTCGCGCACGCGCGCGGCAACTTCAGCGGCGGGCATAGCATCCCTCCTTCATAAAAAGCAGCAATATTCCGGTCGTCAGAGCGGGCTAGAAATCGCCGATAACGGCGACCATCTTCGCTTTCAGCGTGCCGGCATTGAACGGCTTGACGATGTAGTTGTTCACGCCAGCCTTTTTCGCCGCGATCACGTTTTCCGTCTTGGACTCAGCCGTGACCATGATGAACGGGACACTTTTGGTCGCGTCATCGGCCCGTACGCGCTGCAGCAGCTCGTAGCCGGTCATCGGTTCCATGTTCCAGTCGGAAATCACGAGACCGTATTTCTGCTTTTTCATCTTCTCGAAGGCTTCTGTGCCATCCGAGGCTTCATCGACGTTCTCAAACCCGATCTGGGTGAGAAGATTCCGGATAATCCGGATCATCGTCTTGTAATCATCTACCACCAGAATCGGCATCGACATTTCGACAGCCATACCCGCACCTCCATCCAGACCTTGTTTGTCATCCCAGTTTCCGGCAGGACAGGGCGGTTTTCCCCGCTCTTTTCTCCTCCCGATGTGGCAAAGCTAGACAAGTGCAGTCAAAATTCGGTTAAACACCCGGCAGAAAAGCGCGAAAATGCGGATGGACCTTATGCAGGGCTTTGGAATCAACGAGTTGGAAGTCGGCCAGACGGCCTTCATCACACGTATGGTGGACGATGAGGCGGTGCGCCGCTTCGCCGAGGTGTCGGGTGACTTCAATCCTTTGCACCTTGATGAGGCGTACGCGGCGCGCACACCTTTTCGCGGGCGCATCGCCCATGGCGCGCTGATCGCCTCCTATATCTCGTGCGTGCTGGGCAATCATCTGCCCGGTCCCGGCGCGGTGTTTGCCGGCATGACGATGCGCTTTGAACGCCCGGTGCGCCTTGGCGACACCGTGATTGCCCGCGCGACCGTGACCAGCATCGATATCAAGCAGCGCCGCGTCATGCTCGACTGTACCTGCGAGGTCGAAGGCGAGCTGTGCATGAAGGCCGAAGCCGAGGTGATGGTCCGCAAGCGCCGGGCCGCATCCGAATGAGCGGCGTTGCCGCTCTGGGTAATTTCGACGGTGTACACGCAGGACATCGTGCGGTGCTGGATGTTGCCCGCAATCTTGCGAACCGTATCGGCTCGGTGCCTGTCGCGGCTGTTTTCAGCCCGCATCCGCGCCGCCTGTTCCGCGCCGACGAGCCGCCTTTCCGCCTGATGAACGACGCCCAGCGCGAACGCGCGCTGCTGGCGGCCGGTGCACAGCGCGTGGACACGATCCGTTTTGATGCGGCGCTGGCCGCGATGACGCCAGAGGCTTTCGTGCGCGATGTGCTGGTGGGGCAGCTGGCGCTGGACGGCGTTGTGACGGGGGCTGATTTCTGCTTCGGCAAGGGCAGGGCGGGCAATGCCGATACGCTTAAAGCCCTCGGTGCGCAGTATGGTCTTGCCGTCGATATCGCGCCGACGCTGATTGCCGATGATCTCAAAGAGCGGGGCAAGTTTTCCTCCAGCGCGGTGCGCAATGCCCTGCGTGAAGGGGATGCGGAGGCGGCCGCCAGCCTGCTGGGCCGTCCCTGGGCCATTGAAGGCGAGGTGGCCCATGGCGATAAGCGCGGGCGCACGCTGGGTTTTCCCACGGCCAATATCGCCCTTGGCGACTATCTGCGCCCGAAAGCGGGCGTCTATGCAGTGCGGGCAAAGCTGCCGGGCCGGGCAGAACCGGTGGGCGGGGTGGCCAATATCGGCAGGCGTCCGACCGTGGAGGGGACAGAAGAACGTCTCGAGGTCTTCTTCTTCGACTTTTCCGGTGATCTTTATGGCAAGACGCTGGAGGTGGAGCTGATTGGCTTTATCCGCGAGGAGCGCCGCTTTGACGGGCTGGACGCGCTGAAAAACCAGATCGCAGCTGACAGCGATGAGGCGCGCGCGCTTCTGGACCGCCAGCGCGGGGCCTGATAGACCGGCAGCCATGAGCACACAGCGCTTTCATATCATCGCGCGTATCCCGCGAATTACCGGCCCGGCCCGCGCCTGATCCCGTTCTCCAACGGGCCGCGCGTCAGCCGGGGTTTTTCCAAGTCACGATGATCTGAAACGACCGATATCAGAAACGGGATACGCCGCCATGAGCGACGCGACTGCCACCGACACCCGCGACTACAAAGACACGCTTTTCCTGCCCGCGACCGATTTTCCGATGCGTGCGGGCCTGCCCCAGAGCGAGCCGAAATGGCTGGAACGCTGGGAGGCGGCAAAGCTTTACGAACAGATGCGCGAAACGGCCAAAGGCCGGGAGCTGTTCGTGCTCCATGACGGCCC
This sequence comes from Glycocaulis sp., assembly GCF_050485565.1. Taxonomy (GTDB): domain Bacteria; phylum Pseudomonadota; class Alphaproteobacteria; order Caulobacterales; family Maricaulaceae; genus Glycocaulis. The sequence goes on from NZ_JBJHBQ010000009.1 coordinate 73,196, forward strand.
GCCTTACGCCAACGGGCATATCCACCTTGGGACCGGCATGAACAAGATCCTGAAGGATTTTGTCGTGCGCACACGGCGCATGGCCGGGTTCGATGCGCCCTACCGTCCGGGCTGGGACTGCCACGGCCTGCCCATCGAATGGAAGGTGGAACAGAATTTCCGCGCCAAGGGCAAGAAGAAGGACGATGTGCCGGTTGCCGAATTCCGCAAGGCATGCCGCGACTATGCTGCCGAGTGGATCGATGTGCAGCGCGCCGAGTTCAAGCGCATGGGCGTGGCCGGTGAGTGGGACGATCCCTACACCACCATGGCGTTCGATGCCGAAGCGGCGATTGTCTCGGAGTTTCTGAAGTTCGTCGACAAGGGCCTGGTCTATCGCGGTTCATCGCCGGTGATGTGGTCGCCGGTAGAGCAGACGGCTCTGGCCGAAGCCGAGGTGGAGTATCACGACAAGGTTTCCACCACGATCTGGGTGAAATTCCCGGTGCGCGGCGTGAAAATGGATGGTTCGGGCATTGCTCCGGGGATGGCAGGCGCGAGCGTGGTCATCTGGACGACGACGCCGTGGACGATCCCGGCCAACCGGGCGATCTGCTACTCGAAGAAAATTTCCTACGGTCTCTATGAGGTCGAGGGCGCGGATACTGGCGCTGACTTCCTCCCCTGGGCGCGCCCCGGCGACAAGCTGATCGTGGCCGACGCGCTGTGGGAAGACGTCGCCAAAGCGGGTTTCATCGTAAAGGCCAAGCGTCTGGGCGACGCCGATGTGGAAGGGCTGATCTGCTCCCACCCGTTTGCCAAGACCGACAAGTACTGGGATTACCGCGTGCCGCTGCTCGATGGCGATCACGTCACCGACGAGCAGGGTACGGGCTTTGTCCACACCGCGCCGGGCCATGGCGCGGAAGACTATGTCGCCTGGATGGCCAACAAGGTCTGGCATGATCCCAAGGAGCCGATCCCGCACACTGTCGGGCCTGACGGGGCCTATCTGCCCCACATCCCGCTGTTTGCGGGCATGGAGATCGTGCGCACGGACGGCAAGAAGGCCGGTCAGGAAGGCCCGGCCAACAAGGCTGTGGTCGATACGCTGATCGAGGCGGGCAATCTTCTGGCGCGCGGGCGGCTGGAGCACTCCTATCCGCACTCATGGCGGTCGAAGGCTCCGGTCATCTTCCGCAACACCAATCAGTGGTTCATCGCCATCGACAAGGATATGGGCGATGGCACGACGCTGCGTCAGCGCGCCCTGGAGGCCATCGACGCCACCGAATGGACGCCCAAAACCGCGCGTAACCGCATCCATGCCATGGTGTCGGACCGGCCGGACTGGCTGATCTCGCGCCAGCGCGCCTGGGGCGTGCCGTTGACCATCTTCGTCAACAAGGCGACGGGCGAAATCCTCAATGACGCAGGCGTCAATGCCCGCATCGTGAAAGCGGTGGAAGCCTCTGGCGCGGATGCGTGGTTCGAGGCCGACGCGCAAGACCTGCTGGGCGATCAATACGACGCGGCAGACTACGAGCAGGTCACCGATATTCTCGATGTCTGGTTTGATTCCGGCTCCACCCATGCCTTTGCCCTGCGTGAGGGCGAGTGGCCGGCAGACGTGTATCTGGAAGGCTCCGACCAGCATCGCGGCTGGTTCCAGTCCTCGCTGCTGGAGGCTTGTGGCACGCGCGGGCGCGCGCCCTATAAGGCCGTCGTGACCCACGGCTTCATCGTCGACGAGAAGGGCATGAAGATGTCCAAATCGCTCGGCAATGTGCTCGCGCCGAACGCGCTGGCCGAGCAGTATGGCGCGGACATATTCCGCCTGTGGGTGGCAAGTGTCGATTACAATTCCGACCCTGCCTTTGGCGAACGCATCCTGCAATCGGCGGTCGACGCTTATCGCAAGCTTCGTAACACGCTGCGCTATCTGCTCGGTGCGCTCGATGGCTTAAGCGATGCCGAGCGCGTTGAGCCTGCAGACATGCCTGCGCTGGAGCGCTTCATGCTGCATCGCATGGCAGAGCTCGATACGAGTGTGAAGGCGGCCTATGCGGCCTATGATTTCAAGCGGGCCTGGTCGGCGCTGTTCAATTTCTGCGTCAATGATCTCTCCGCCTTCTATCTCGATATCCGTAAAGACAGCCTCTATTGCGACCGTCCCGACGCGCTCCGCCGCCGGGCCGCGCGCACCGTGATGGCCGAATTGCTGGACCGCCTCGCCCTGTGGATGGCGCCGCTGCTTCCCTTCACGATGGAGGAGGTGTGGGCCTCGGGCTATGGCGCAGACGCGCCTTCCGTCCATCTGGAGACGTTCAGGGACGTGCCAGCGGACTGGCTGGACGAAACGCGCGCCGAACGCTGGCGCACGATCCGCCGTCTGCGCCGGGGCGTGACCGCCGCGCTGGAAATCATGCGCCGCGACAAGGTGATCGGCTCCAGCCTTGAGGCTGCGCCGGAGGTCTATGTCACCGATCCGGCCTACCGTGCCGCGCTGGACGCCGAAGCGCCCGGCGGCGTGGACGATTTTCTAGCCGAGCTGTGCATTACCAGCCAGGCCCATCTGAAAGACGGGGAGGGGCCTGCAGACGCCTTCCGTACCGAAGACGCGCCGGGCGTCGCCGTGGTCTTCAAACCTGCCGAGGGCAAGAAATGCGCCCGCTCATGGCGGATCACCACCGATGTCGGCTCCGATGCGCGCTATCCCGATCTGTCGGCGCGTGATGCGGACGCCGTGGCCTGGTATGATGCGCGCAAGGGCAATGCCGCATGAGTGCGCTCGCCCGCTATATCCCGTCCGCGCGGCTCGCCGCGATAGGCGCAGGGCTTGCCGTGCTTGTGATCGTGCTCGATCAGGCGTCCAAGCTATGGGTGCTGCACGGGCTGGGCTTCATGGAAAGCGGCGCAGGCACGCGGATCGAGGTGCTGCCTCCCTGGTTCAATCTGACCATGGTGTGGAACCGGGGCGTGAGCTTTGGCCTCTTTGCTGCCGACAGCCTGTGGGTACGCATTGTGCTGATTGTGTTCTCACTGGCTGTTGCTGGCGTGATCGCCTTCTGGATGACACGGGCAGAGCGCAAGCTGCAGGCGCTGGCCTTTGGCCTCATCATTGGCGGAGCCGTTGGAAACGTGATTGACCGCGTCGCCTATGGCGCGGTGGCGGACTTTCTGGACTTTTCCGGCCTGTGGTTTCCTTACGTCTTCAACGTGGCCGATGCGGCCATTTCGGTGGGCGTGGCCGCGCTGGTTCTGGATGTCTTCGTAAACGGTAGCGAACGCAAACCGGTGCCGCCCGTAGACGGAATGTCAGATTAAACTATCCTCATCCCTGCCGCTAAGGGTGGCGTTCCCCGCCAAGCCTCTGTTAGAAGTAGGCAAGAGTTTTCCAGTTTCAGGAGCGTCTTGATCCATGCGCGTCCAAAATATTCTTGCTGTGGCTGCGATGGCCCTTGTCGGCGCGAGCGCCTGCACGTCTGGCGTCCGTCAGGCTCTGGGTACGGAGCGCACCGCGCCGGACGAGTTCCGCGTCGTGACCATCGCGCCGCTGACCGTGCCGCCGGAATACTCCCTGCGCCCGCCGGCCCCCGGCCAGCTGCGCCCGGAAGACATCTTCCCGGACCAGCAGGCGCGCCGCGCCCTGTTTGGTGATTTCTCCTCAGAGAATGCCAGCCGCGGCGAGATCCTTCTGGCAGCCCGCGCCGGCGGTGCAGATGCCAACCCGAATGTGCGCGCGCTCATCGATGGCGAGACGGCGGCTGTCGTCCGCAAGAATGAAGGCTTCGCTGACCGGCTGATTTTCTGGCGCTCGGAAACCTCTGTGCCCGGTGCCGACCGTGCAACGCCCATTGATGTGGACGAAGAGCGCCGCCGTATTGCGGAAGTGACCGGCGGCGGTGATGTCACCATCGTGCGTCCGCGCCGTTCGGGCCGGAAACTGCCGGGGCTTTAGGTTTCACGTCTGCCAGCCAGTGAATTGAAAACCCCGGATGGCAACATCCGGGGTTTTTGTTGCCTCTTGCCGGTTTCCTCCCCCGCCTGTGGGGGAGGTGTCAGCGCAGCTGACGGAGGGGGGAAACCTTTCTTTTCAAGATCTCCCCCCTCGGTCCTTCGGACCACTCCCCCCGTAAACGGGGGGAGAAACCAGGCGGGCCCTACCCCGTCTCGTCCGTATTCAACCGGCCCAGCAGGTCGTGCAACCGGCCGGCATCATCCTCGCCGAGCCGCTCGGCCAGTTCGGCATTTATCTCGCGCAGAGCCTGATCGGCCTTGATGGCAAGCTCGCGCCCAGCCTCGGTCAGGGTGACGATGGCACCCCTCTTGTCGCTGCTGTCCTGGCTGCGCGTGACAAGACCGGCCGCCTCCATGCGCGTGACAAGGCCGGTAACGGCAGGCGCGCCCAGCGCCAGCGTCTCGGAGATCGCGCCCATGCGCCGTTCACCGCGCCGCATCAGTAGAAAGAGCACGGCAGACTGCGCCGCCGTTACGCCCGCCTCACTGCGCAGACGGGCGTCCGCCTGCCGGTGCAGCCGCCGGGCGGTGATTTCCAATAGCAGGTATAGCCGCCGGTCGACGGCGCGAGCGCGTGCCATAGCCCTTGATGGCTTGATTCAAGCGCGTCTGGAAAGAACTATCCGGTAAATCGCCAGACGCGTGCGAGGCGCACGTCGCGGTCTTCGAGGTCCCGGCTGACCGGCGTGTCATACCGCGCCAGCGGCTCCAGCTTTTCCTTCGGCAGGAAATGACGCCCCGGATCGCCGATCAGCACCACGCAGCCGCGCTGGTGCAGCGTCTGCAGCCAGTCTGCGATGCGCTGTGCGCCCGCTCCCTCATAGAACACATCCCCGGCCAGCACGACATCCCAACCCTTGTCGGTGCCGACCAGATCAGCTTTCTCCGCCTGAATCGTCACGCCGTTCAGTGCGGCGTTGGCCAGAATCGCCTCTACCGCAAACGCGTCGATCTCGCTGGCATCCACGCGTGTGGCACCGGCCCTGGCTGCGCCAATGCCCGCAATGCCGCAGCCGCTGGCAAAATCCAGCACGTGGCGGCCCGCCACGAGGGCGGGATTGTCCATCAGATAGCGCGCCAGCGCCTGTCCGCCCGCCCAGGCAAACGCCCAGAAGGGCGGCGGCAGACCCGCTTCACCCAGCGCTTCTTCGGTCTGCTGCCAGATGGCTATGGTCTCATCGGCCAGATGAAAGCGCAGCTCCGGCGTCAGCGGCGCGGAGGCGATGCGTGTGTGGGCGGCGATGAAGGATTGCGGATCGGCTATCATGCTTGCCGTCTAACCCCGCGCGAGGCGCTGCGCCAGCAGCTATGCGTCTCCGGCAGGGATGAAGCGCAGCGCAATGCCGTTATTGCACCAGCGCTGGCCGGTGGGCTGTGGGCCATCCTCGAACACATGGCCCTGATGCCCGCCGCAGCGCGCACAGTGATACTCGGTGCGCGGCGTCCAGATACGATAGTCTGGCTTTGTGTTCACCGCCCCGTCCAGCGGTTGCCAGAAGCTCGGCCAGCCCGTGCCGGATTCGTATTTGGTTTCAGACGAGAAGAGCGGCAGGCCGCACCCGGCGCAGGCGTAAATGCCCTCACGGGTCTCGTCATTGAGCGGGGAGGAGCCGGGCCGCTCGGTGCCTTCGCGGCGTAGCACGTTGAATTCGGCAGGGGTCAGGCGCTCGCGCCACTGCGCTTCGGTCAGGTTGGCCCAGTCAATGCCATCCTCGCTGGCGGGCGGTGGGCTGGCAGAGCCGCTATTGGCAGGCCCGCAGGCGGCCAGCGATATGCCGGAGAGAAGGGCAAGGCGGCGCGTCAGCATGGCAGGCTCCCTTACATCACGCTCCACAATGTAGCGTGAGACGGTGGTCCGGCCAGTTGCGCCCCATCACATCGGCGCGAGTGCGCCCAGCAAGAGCGCGGCCAGCAGGATCAGGCCCGCCTCGCGGTTGGACTTGAAATGGGCAAGGCAGGCCGGGCCATCATCGGGCCGGAAACGCGAAGCCTGCCAGACCAGATGCACCGCATAGGCGGCAAAGACGGGCGCAAACACCAGCCCGGCACCGGCCTTGATGGCCGCCAGAGCGGTCAGCACCAGCGATGCGCCGTATATGGCGCCGACTGCCGGGCCGATAGCGCTGCCGAGCGCGCGGGCGGAGGATTTCACGCCCACAAGCGCATCGTCCTCCATGTCCTGGCAGGCGTATATCGTGTCATAGCCCAGCGTCCAAAGGGCCGCGGCGGCGTAGAGCAGGCTGGCCGCGATCCAGTCGGTGCCGCCCAGCGCCGCATAGCCCACCAGCACGCCCCAGTTGAAGGTGAGGCCCAGCCAGACCTGCGGCCACCAGGTAATGCGCTTCATAAACGGATAGGCGGCCACCAGCAGCAATGCCGCCAGAGCAATACCGATTGCCATGAGTGGCAGGAACAGGAGCACCAGCGCACCCACCGCGCACTGCGCGGCCAGAAATATCAGCGCCTGTCTGACGCTGATCGTGCCTGCGGCCAGCGGGCGGTCTGCCGTGCGCGCCACTTTCGCGTCGAGATCGCGGTCGGCAATGTCGTTCCAGGTGCAGCCCGCCCCGCGCATCGCAATCGCACCGATGGCAAACAGGGCCGCATATCCGGCCATGGTCCAGCTCACGCCCGTCTCGATAGCCGCCAGCGCCAGCCCCTGGAAGCAGGGAATCGCCAGCAGCCAGAAGCCTATCGGCCGGTCATAGCGGGCAAGACGCAAGTATGGCCGCCAGCTTTCCGGCGCGCGGTCCACAAAGGTGCGCGGGACGGAATCGGCTACGCGGCGGTCGCGTGCCTTGCTGTGGGGGCGTTTAGCGTTCATGTCCGACTAGTTATCGTGCCGGATGCCTGCCGCATAGCCCTTGACGCTTGGCGTATGGACGCACCGGCGCTAGAGGGGAGGTCATGGTCACCACACCCCGCCTTTTTGTCGATGCGCCGCTGAGCGAACGCGCTGAGCTGATCCTGCCGCGCGAGCAGGCGCACTATCTCGTCAATGTCATGCGCCGCGAGGCCGGTTCGCCAGTGCGCGTGTTCAATGGCCGGGACGGTGAATGGCAGGCGATTGTCGCCGAAGCCTCGCGCAAGGGCGCGTCCCTGCTGGTTGAAAGCCGCTTGCTCGAGCAGACAGGCGTACCGCCTTTGCGCCTGTGTTTTGCGCCGGTGAAGAAGGCGCGCACCGATTTCATCGTCGAGAAGGCGACCGAGCTGGGCGTGGCGCGGATCCAGCCCGTCATTACCCGCCGCACCCAGTCCGAGCGCGTGCGTACCGACCGCCTGCTCGCCCTTGCCACCGAAGCGGCTGAACAGACCGAGCGGCTCTGCCTGCCGGGGGTGTCAGAGCCGGTGACGCTGGAGCGCCTGCTGGCCGACTGGGCGGAGGGCGAGCGCCTGATCTTCTGTGATGAGGCAGGGGACGGGGAGGGCGCCTGGGGCGGGCCGGAAGGCCGCGCGCGGCCCATGGCGGACATGCTGCAGAGCGAGACGGACCCGTCAGGCCCGTGGTCCATCCTCATCGGCCCGGAGGGCGGGTTTGACGAGGCGGAGAGGGCGCACCTGCGCTCGCTGCCATTCGTGCGTGCCGTCACGCTGGGGCCGCGCATATTGCGGGCCGACACGGCTGCGGTGGCCGCGCTCACACTCTGGCAGGCGGCGCTGGGGGACTGGCGCTATCTGTCGGCCGACAGATAGATCGCCTGAGCGGCCTCAAGTGAGGCCAGCGCCGCATCAATCATTCCCAGCCGATGCTGGACGGCGGCGAGCGTGTGGAGGCCGCGCGCGTAAACAGGGCTGTCCTCACTGCCAAGGCGGGCCCGGACCTCCAGATTCTGCATTGCGATGTCCAGCGCTTCTTCCGGGCTGCCGTGAACGGCGAGGTGAAGGGCATAAGCGTCCAGAATGCTTGCGTGCGCATCCAGTCTATCGCCCGCATATCGATGATCGCCCAGCACCCGGAGCGCGTGTGCAAATGCGGGTGCGGCGTCATCCGGGCGGTTCTGGATGTGGACCGACAGGGCGAGGTGTTTGAGCGCCCGCGCGATTTGGGCCCTTGGAAAGTCGGCGCGCGCCGCCAACGCGTCGTAGCGCTCACGCGCATTGGCTTCCGCTTCGGCAAAACGACCCAGCGCGAACAGCGCCCTCCAGACGCGCTCGGACGCTGCGGCTGTCTCAAGGCCCGCCTCGCCATCAATGCGCCGGAGGATGGCGTAGTGCGCTTCCAGCAGAGGCAGGGCGGCGGCGTGACCGGAGACCTCCTGCACGCCAATAGCATGGTTGAGCAGACGGGCTGCAAGATCGTGCGACCAGGTATTTGGGTCAGCGGCAGCGGCCTCATAGGCGGCCATGGCAGACGCATGCAGCTCGGCGAAGGGCGCGATATGCATTTCCTGTGCGGACGCCATGCCCGTGACGGCCATCGCCAGAACCGCACTCGAAAGCCAGCTGCGCATACCCCCTCCTGCCGTTTGCCGCACTCTAGCGCACCGGTGAGAGTGGCCATCTGACAAATATCGACAGGCCATGCCCTTGCCGGTTGGCGTTCGCCCGCATAAGTGACGGAGACCTCGAACGGCTGGGAGACCGGGACACGATGAGCGGCACCTACACGCCCGGCGGCGAAGGCCCCCCCATTGAAAGCAAGGATCAGCTCATCGCCCATCTCGCCTCGGGCGAGAAGCCGCGCGAAAGCTGGCGCATCGGCACCGAGCACGAGAAGTTCGGCTTTACGCTGGAGGGGCACCGCCCACTCCCCTATGAGGGCGACGGGCCGAGTGTGCGCAAGATGCTCGAAGGTCTCACCCGGTTTGGCTGGGAGGTGATCGAGGAGAACGGCAAGCCGGTTGCGCTCAAACGCAAGGGCGCGTCCATCACGCTGGAACCGGGCGGGCAGTTTGAGCTTTCGGGCGCGCCGCTGGAAAATCTCCATCAGACTTGTGCCGAGGTGAACGGGCATCTGCGCGAAGTGCGTGAAGTGGCCGATGAGATTGGTGCAGGATTCCTGGGGCTGGGCTTCTCGCCCAAATGGTCTCTGGAAGAGACCCCGATGATGCCGAAAGACCGCTACAACATAATGAAGGCTTATATGCCCAAGGTCGGCGGGCTGGGCCATCAGATGATGTTCCGCTCCTGTACGGTGCAGACCAATCTCGATTTTGGGTCAGAGGCCGATATGCGCGCGAAGTTTCGCGCCTCCATGGCCCTGCAGCCCATCGCCACGGCGCTCTTTGCCAACTCGCCCTTCGCCGATGGCCGCCCGAACGGCTTTGTCTCCTACCGCGCCCATGTCTGGACCGATGTGGACCCGGACCGCACCGGCATCCTCCAGTTCGTGTTCGATGAGGGCTTCACCTACGAGCACTATGTCGATTGGGCGCTCGATGCGCCGATGTATTTCGTCAAGCGCGAGGGGCGCTTCCTCGATGCGTCGGGGCAGAGTTTCCGCGACTTCCTCAAAGGCAAGCTGCCGGCCCTGCCGGGCGAGCTGCCCGTCATGGGTGATTGGGAAGATCACCTCTCCACGCTCTTTCCCGAGGTGCGCCTGAAGACCTTCCTGGAACAGCGCGGCGCCGATGGCGGGCCGTGGAATAATCTGTGCGCGCTGCCTGCGCTCTGGGTGGGCCTGCTCTATGACGATACTGCCCTCAACGCTGCGCTGGACCTTGTGAAGGACTGGACGGCGGAAGAACGCGTCGCGCTGCGCCTTGGCGCGGCCCATTGCGGGCTGAAAACACCCTTCCGCAACACCACGATGCAGGACCTCACCAAGGAGGTGCTGGCCATCGCCCGTTCGGGCCTCAAAGCGCGCGCCCGCCTCAACCATCATGGCGAGCACGAGGCGGTCTTCCTCGATGATCTCGATGAAATCGCGGCCAGCGGCATCACGCCCGCCGAGCGCCTGCTGGCGCTCTATAACGGACCGTGGAATGGCTCTGTGGAGCCGATCTTCAAGGAAGCGGCGTATTAGGGGGTTCCCCTCGTCCTTCGAGACGCTCGCTTCGCTCGCCCTCAGGATGAGGGGAAACGCCCTTTATTCCTCATCCTGAGGAGGCCGAAGGCCGTCTCGAAGGACGAGGAATAAAAAGAACCCCGGATGTTGCCATCCGGGGTTTTCGCGTTCTTGAAGAGGCGTGAAGCCTAGTCCTCGAACATGTCCGCAAAGCGCCGGCGCGGACGGTTTTTCCACGCGCCGCGATGGAAGACGTCAGAGACGATGACCGGGGCCACGGTGGTGGCTTCGGCATAGACCATCTGCTCCAGCGTGACATCGACCTTGCCCCAGCTGCATGCCTCTTTCAGCGTGGAGGAGGAGCAGGCACCATCGCGCACATCGGCGACCGTGATCTGCACCGCGTATTCGTGCATCGGCACTTCGTGGCCGAGGATTTCGGCGCACACGACCGTGTCCTGCGCGAAGTTCTTCGGCACGCCGCCGCCGACCATGAACAGGCCCGTCTTGCCGGCCTTGATCTTGATGTCGGTCAGCTCGCGGAAATCGGCCACGGCGTCGATGGCGAGATAGGGCTTTTTCGCCTTCATGCGCTCGACCTGGTGCTTCACGAGGCCAAAGCCCGCCGAGCAGTCAGCAAAGGCCGGCACGAAGATCGGCACGCCGTGCTTATAGCACTCCTCGATGAGGGAGCCTTCCTTCTTCGCATTACCATCGGCCAGCCATTTGCCCATCGCCTTGATGAAGGCGCGGCTCGAGATCGGCTTCGGATCAAGGCTGTCGGCAATGTCACCGATAGTGTGATCGGTGGTCTGCAGTTCTTCCTCGTCGATATAGGTGTCGTAGATCCGGTCGATATAGAGATCACGCAGGATGCGGTCGTCCGGGATTTCCTTGGCCTGATAGTGCTTGAAGCCCAGAGCCTCGAAGAAATCCATGTCGACGATGGATGCGCCGGTAGCGACGATGGCGTCGACCATGTTGTTGCGCACCATGTCGCGCCAGACATGCATGCAGCCGCCTGCGCTGGTTGAACCGGCGAGGGTGAGGATGACCGAGCAGTCCTTGTCGGCCACGGCCGCTTGCAGGATGCGGGCAGCGCGCGCGGCATCGCGGCTGGAGAAGCTCATCTTCTCCCACGCATCGATGATGACGCGGCCATCAAAGCTCGCAATATCGATATGCTCGACCGGGCTGGAGAGCAGCTCGGCCTTACGGTTGGTTTGATCGTTCATTTAGCGTCTCTTGATAAGGCGTTGCCGGCGGCGTCGCAGCCGGGTGAAGGGGACGACCGAGCCTTCGCTCTGCTGCTCGCGTTCGGGCGAAGCCAGCACGGGCTGATCGTACAGCGAATGCCAAGGGTAGTCGGAAACCGTGACAGTCTCCACATCCCCGAAGCCATTAAAGCGCGTGGCCATTGCGGTGCCATAAGCGCCCAGCATGCCAAACTCGATGACATCGCCTTCCTTCAGGTCGGCAGGCAGGTCATACGGGCCGGGCATGGAATCGATGGAATCACACGTCGGGCCATAGAGCCGGAACGGCGCGGTCTGCGGGCTCAGCTCGCCATTGGCGCGGTGCACACGCATCGGATAGCTCCAGCGCGCATGCACGATGTCAAACAGGCAGCCATAAGAGCCGTCATTCATGTAAACCGCGTCGCCCTTGATCAGCTCCACGCGCGTCAGCACGGATACGGCCTCGGCAACCAGCGCGCGGCCCGGCTCGCACCACAGATCGGCGTTCTCAAGGACCATCATGTCCTCGAAGGCGTGCTCGATGGCGCGCACATAGTCTTCCAGCGGCGGCGGGGTGAGGCCGGGATAGATGGACGGAAAACCGCCACCCACATCCACAATATCCACCGTCACACCGGCGCGCGCGATCAGGCGCGAGGCTTCCATCATGGCCGCGCGATAGGCGCTGGGCGCCATGCACTGGCTGCCGACATGGAAGCTCACACCCAGCTCGTGCGCGTGGGCGCGGGCCAGCCGGATCAGGTCAGGGGCCTCAGCCTCGGTCGCGCCGAACTTGCCGGCCAGTGGCAGGGTCGCGCCGTCATTGGAGACAGCCAGGCGCACCACCAGCGTCAGGTCGCGGGCATGACCGGTCTCCTGCAGGATTTTCTGCAGTTCGGCTTCGCAATCGAGGACGAAGATTTTCACGCCATGGTCGTGATAGGCGGACGCGATGGCGCGCCGGCTCTTCACCGGATGCATGAAGGCCATGGTGGCATCAGGACACCGGCTGGCAATCAGCTCGACCTCCGGCAGGGAGGCGACGTCAAACCAGCGATGACCCGCTGCATACAGCGCATCGATCACCCATGGCGAAGGGTTCGCCTTCACGGCGTAGAGAACTTCACCCGGAAAATGTTCCTGGAACCAGCGGGACGCTACGGCCAGACGGTCAGGCCGCGCGCACGCGACCGGGCCATCGACGGGCCGAAGGCGGACCAGGTCCAGGGGCGTATGGTGCTCGGACAACTCACGAGACCCCCTGTTAGCAGTTAACCCAATCCGGCATCGTCACCTCCGCCGGGACTGCGCATTTAGGGCCTCGCTGCGGCGCTGTAAAGAGAAATTGCACAGCAGCGCAAAGACATGCGGCAACCGGTGCCGGAAAGGGTGGCACACACAGTTTCGTATGGCATAACACGAACGCGCCAACGGCCAAAAAGTGCCGGGTGGAGGGGATAAAAATGACAGCGAAGAATCTCGCCTTGTCGGTCGACCAGGTTACGAAGACCTACGGCACGGCGGTCGCCCTTTCTGGCGCCAGCCTGAGCGTGGAGCCGGGCGAGATGGTGGCGCTGATCGGCGCTTCGGGTTCAGGCAAGTCCACCCTGCTGCGTCTGGCCTCGGGCCTGGTGCTGGCTGATGCCGGTTCTGGCGCTATCCGCCTGTTTGGCGAGAAGGTGCAGGAGAATGGCAAGCTGTCGGCGCGCGTGCGCCGGGCACGTGCCAGGGTCGGTTTCATCTTCCAGCAATTCAATCTTGTTACCCGCGCCAGCCTCTACGCCAACGCGATGCTGGGATCGCTCGGCCAGATTGCGCCCTGGCGCGGCATTACCGGCTCGTTCCCGGATGATGTACGCAAGCGCGCCATGGAGGCGCTGGAGCGCGTTGGCGTGGCCGGGCATGCTGGCAAGCGCGCGGCCAATCTGTCTGGCGGCCAGCAGCAGCGCGGCGCGATTGCGCGCGCTCTGGTGCAGCGCGCCGAGGCGATTTTCGCCGACGAACCCATTGCCTCGCTCGATCCTGTGTCTGCGCGCCGCGTCATGCGTCTCCTGGCAGAGCTGAACGAACAGGACGGCATGACGGTGGTGGTGACGCTCCACCAGGTCGATTACGCGCTGAAATACTGCCGCCGGGCGGTCGCGCTGAAAGCAGGCCAGATCATTTATGACGGCCCTATTTCCGGGCTGACGCGTGAACGCCTGATCGAGATCTACGGCGATGAATACCGCGATGTGATGGACGAGGAGCCCGTGCGCGCATGATGGCCTTCGTCCGTATTCTCGCCGCGTTCGCGCTGGTTTGTGTCAGCGGTGTGGCCACCGCGCAGGAGCGCGAGCGTATCGTGTTCTCCGTCATTTCCACCGAGCAGACAGAGGCCGTAGAAGCCCTGTGGCAGCCCTTCGTAGCAGACATGGAGGAGACGACCGGGCTTGATATCGAGCTGGTCTCGGCCATCGACTATGCCGGTGTGATCGAGGCGATGCGCTTTGGTCAGGTCGATGTGGGCTGGTTCTCCAACCTCTCCGGCCTGCAGGCGATCCGGCTGGCCGATGCGGAGGTGTTCGCCAAGACGCTCTATCCGGGCGGGCAGGAGGGCTATCGCTCCGTCATCCTGGTACGCGAAGACAGCCCGATCCGCACGCTGGAAGACCTGCTGGTATGCGATGGCTCGATGTCTTTCGCGCTGGGTGATCCCAACTCCACCTCAGGCACGCTGGTACCGCTGGCCTATATCTTTGCGCCGCGCGGGATCGACCCGCAGTCCTGCTTTGCACAAGTGACCAACGCCAATCACGAGCAGACAGCGCTCGCTGTCGCCAACGGTTTCGTCGATGCGGGCACCAATAACACGACCAATCTGGGCCGGCTTGCCCAGACCCGCCCCGAAGCGCTGGCGGGTCTGCGCATTCTCTGGTCCTCGCCGCTGATCCAGACAGACCCGATAGTCTGGCGCCGCGACCTGTCCGAGGAGACGAAGGCCGAGCTCCTCTCCTTCTTCCTCACTTACGGGTTCCGCGGAGATGCCGCGCAGCGCGAATACGAGCAGGGGGTTCTCGATACCCTTTTCCTGGGCGGCTTCCTGCCCGCCACGGACGAACATCTTCTGCCGATCCGCCGCCTGGAGCTGATGCGTGATCTGGCCGAGACGCAGGCCAGCGAGGCATTCGAAGAGGGCGAGCGCTCGGCCCGGCTGGAACAGATCGAGCTGGCCATGCGCGAGCTGGCCGTTGAAGAGCGCCGCGTCGCCGTGCGTGACCTTGCCGACAATCTCATGGATGCACGCGCCCGGATGGATGCCGAGCCCGATGCCGCCAGTGCCGAGATCACGACCCTTGTGGCTGCTTTCCTGGCAGCCCAGCCCCGCATCGAGGTGGAGCGCCGGATACGCCGCGTCACCGCCGGAGAGCTCACGCGCGGCATGATTGGCCTTGGATCGGGGCTGGCACTTTTCGCGGTACTGATGATCCGCTCGCGTCCGCCCCGCTTCGGGCCGTCACGCCTGATGAGCGACCGGCTGATCGATGCCGCCATCTGGTCGGGTCTGTTTGGTCTGCTGATCTGGAGCTTCTGGCCGGCCGAAATGTTCAAAATCCCGCTTCTGGGTACGAACGCGCCGCGCATGGGCGAGTACATAGCCGGCTTCTTCCAGCTCGATCTGGACGGCTGGGAGACCTATGCCCGCCAGACACTCATCACCGTGCAGATCGCGCTGTGGGGCACGGTGGTGGCCGTTATCGCGGCCATTCCGTTCGGTCTCATGGCGTCGCGCAATATCGCGCCTGTGTGGATCGTGCAGCCTGTGCGCCGCCTGATGGACGCGTTCCGCGCCATCAACGAGCTGGTCGTGGCCGCCATCTTCGTGGCAGCGGTCGGGCTTGGCCCGTTTGCCGGTGTGATGGCGCTGGCGCTGCACACCACAGGGGTTCTCGCCAAGCTGTTCTCCGAAGCCGTCGAAGCCATTGATGACGGGCCTGTGGAGGGCGTGCGCGCCACCGGCGCCGGGCCGATGAACGAGGTGGTGTGGGGCGTGATCCCGCAGGTCATCCCGCTCTGGGCGTCCTATGCCCTCTACCGGTTTGAATCCAACACCCGCGCGGCGACCATTCTGGGCCTCATCGGTGCGGGCGGTATCGGCCAGGTGCTGATCCAGAACATCCGCTCGTTCGAATACGGTAAGACGGCAACCATCCTGCTGATCATCATCGCAGCCGTGACAGCGGTGGATCTGATCTCGCAAATGCTGCGCAGACGGCTGGTCTGACGCCGCAGACAGGCCGGGTTGTCACAGGACTGACACGTTTCTGTATCGGTGCTGACATGGAGTTGTGACAATAGCGGCGTCATGTAGGTGTCCAGCCAGTTCCGAAGGGATGACCCATGAAACTTGCCGCTCTTGCTTTTGCTTCTGCTGCCGTGCTCGCTGTTTCACTGAGCGCAGGCGTTGAGGCGCAATCGCGCGATTCCATCCGCATTGTCGGTTCTTCCACCGTGTTCCCGTTCACCACGGCCACGTCGGAGAACTTTGGAGCGACCTCCGGTTTTCGCACGCCGGTGGTGGAATCGACCGGTACTGGCGGCGGAATGAATCTGTTCTGCGGCGGTGTGGGCCTGCGCCATCCCGATATTACCGGCGCGTCGCGCCGCATGCTGCCGAGCGAGTTTGAGCTGTGCCGGCGCAATGGCGTGCGCGAAATCACCGAAATCCCGGTTGGCTATGACGGTATCGTCATCACCCGCGCGGCCGGTACGCCCTCTATCGATTTCCAGCGCCGCGATCTGTTCCTTGCGCTCGCCTTCACCATCCCCATGCCGGTTGATGACGCTGGCGAGCCGGTGTTCAGCGCCAGCGGGCAGATGCTCGCGGGCCGCGATTTCAACGATGTTGCCGGTTATTCGTGTGAAGCCTTCATTCCCAATCCGCACCGGCGCTGGTCGGATGTCTCCAATGATCTGCCGTCTGACCGGATCGAGGTGATCGGCCCGCCCCCGACCTCCGGTACGCGCGATTCCCTGATCGAACTTGGTATCCAGCCGGGCGCGCGCCAGATCGAGTGCCTTGATGCGCTGCGCAGCAGCGACCGCAACCGGTTTGAGGAAATCTCCAGCCGCCTGCGCGAGGACGGCCCCTGGATTGATGGCGGCGAGAACGACAATGTGATCGTCCAGACCGTGGCCAATTCCGGCACCGCCGTTGGTGTGTTCGGCTATTCCTATCTCGAACAGAATATGGACCGGCTGGTGGCCGCGACCATTGAAGGCGTCGAGCCGGAGTATGACGACATTTCCGAAGGCGTCTATCCGATTGCCCGCTCCATGTTCGTCTATGTGAAGAACCAGCACGTTGCGGCCGTTCCGGGTATCCGCGAATGGGTTGAAGAGCTTACCAGCGAAGATGCCTTCGGCCCGTTTGGCTATCTGGCTGATCGCGGCCTTGTCGCGCTGCCGGAAGCCGCCCGCGATGAGGTGCGCGAACGCTCGCTCTCTCTCACGCCGATGACAGGCATTGACGCGCACTAGAGTGCCGTTCGGCCGGGCGTTCGGTCTATCAACGCGGCGTTAAGCCCGTCCGGGCTATCCTGTAACGCGTAGGCGGGTCCTTTTCGGATCCGGCGAAGTGGCAGGGACTTGACGCGCGGAATGATCGGACGCCCCGTTACCTATCACCGGCTCTCGCAGGACGAGGTCGATAATATCTGCCAGCGGCACGCCAATCTCCTACAGGGGCGGATGAATGGCGCGCGCGCCAGCTTCGCCTACAAGGTGATTGAGGGGCTGGACCTGTCGGGCCGCAATCTCACCGATGCCGACTTTTCCGGCGCGGTGCTGGCCGGTGCCAATCTGGCCGGCACCAATTTCACCAGCGCCAACCTGTTTGCTGCCGATATGCGCCGGGCCAATCTGGCCGGGGCGACCTTGCGCCGGGCGGATATGCGAGGGGCCATATTGCGCGGGGCGAACCTGACGGGGGCCGATCTCAGCCAGGCTGATCTGCGCGAGGGCGCGATAGCCCAGGTGGACCGGGAAAAGGGTCTGGCCATCATCACCCACGAACAGCGCCCCAACGAGGCTGTGGAAGCCAATTTTTCCGGCGCGAACCTCTCCAATTCCAAGATGACAGGTGCCATCGCCCAGCGCGCGGACTTTTCTGATGCGGTGCTGATTGGCGCGCGCATGCAGCGGGCAAACCTGCGCGGTTCGCGCTTTCCCGGTGCCAATCTGGAAGGGGCGGACCTGTCGGGCGCGGACCTGACCGAAGCCGACCTGACGCACACCGTGCTCATCGGCACCAAGCTCGATTCCGCGCATACGCGCGGCATGCGCACTGACGGTGCACTGACCGATACGCCGACCGGGCCTGAGCTGGCGGCCAATGCCGACGAGACGGCCAAGGCGCTGGAGGCCCATGCGCTGTGGTGCGAAACCGGCGGGGCGCAAGGCGCGCCATCGACGTTTGACGGTGCCGATATGCGTGGGCTGAAAACGCTCTCCGGGCGCAATCTCACAGCCTTGCAGGCTCGCGGTGCGACGCTTTACGGGCTTGATCTGGGCGGTGCCCAGCTGCAGGGCGCGCGGCTGGAGAGGGCTGATCTGCGCATGGCGTCCTTGCGCGGTGCGGATTTGCGCGGGGCCGACCTTACCGGCGCGCGCCTGAACAATGCCGATCTGCGCGGTGCGAAGATAGGCGCGCTCCTGCTGCCCAATGACCGCAAGCTGGCGGCGAGCCTTGCTGCCGCCGTGCTGCGCTATGCCGATCTTGAGGGAGCGGATCTGCGCGATATCAGCGCGACGGGCGCGGATTTCTCCTACGCCAGCCTGAAAGACTGTGACGTGCGGCGTGGCCGTTTTACCGGCTCATGCTTTACGGGCACGGCCCTGCCGGACGGTTTCCGCGAGCATGCCGATGACCTTGACGGTGTTGTCGATCTGGATGCCGCCTGACACGGTGAAGCCCCGGACGCTGCGCAGCAGCTAGCCGGGGTCTCTCTCCGCTTCTCTTGCACGAGGTCCCGGATAGCCCTTCGGGCTTCCGGGAGTTCAGGGCGCGGGGGATTCAGCCCCGATAGCCCCGTGGCAATGCTTGTACTTCTTGCCTGATCCGCACGGACAGGGGGCGTTGCGTTGCACGCGACCCCAGGTGGACGGGTCGTTCGGGTCCAAGGTCGCGGCAGCAGCGCGGCTGACCGCCGGGCCACGCGCCGGTGTCCGGGGCGCACCATCGCCCGAGACAGGCTCGCCGGTCGTCGGATCGACGCGGCTGGCCTGCATGTTTTGCGGTGCGCGCGGCATTTCCGGAGGCGGCGCGGCAGGCTCGACCCGGATGGAGGACAGGATGCGCGTGGTTTCAAAGCGCAGATTGTCCAGCAGGCTTTCAAACAGCGCGAACGCCTCGCTCTTGTACTCGTTCAGCGGATCGCGCTGGGCATAGCCGCGCAGACCAATCACCGAACGCAGCGCGTCAAGCTGGTGCAGATGCTCGCGCCAGTTATGGTCGATAGTCTGCAGCAGCATCTGCTTTTCGATCCGGCGTATCAGCTCCGGCCCCGTATTGGCGGCCTTCTCGGCGTACGCCTCATCAGCCGCTTTCAGGATGCGCTCAAGGATTTCCTCGTTGGCGATGCCGTCTTCTGCTGCCCATTCCTTGATCGGAAGCTGGACGTTGAAGTGCTTCTCGACCTCTTCCTGCAGGCCGTCAGTATCCCACTGGTCGGCATAGGCGCGCGGCGGCATGTGACGCTCGACGAGGTCTTCGGCGCATTGATGGCGCATGTCCTTTACGACGTCGGACACATTCTCCGATTCCATGAACTCGATGCGCTGCTCGAAGATCGCCTTGCGCTGATCGTTCATCACGTCGTCGTATTTGAGAATGTTCTTGCGGATGTCGAAATTGCGCTGCTCGACTTTCTTCTGCGAGGTTTCGACCGCTTTGGACATCCAGGGGTGCTGGATGGCTTCGCCTTCCTTCATGCCCATGGTGCGCATGATGGTGTCGAGGCGCTCCGGCGCGAAAATGCGCAGCAGGTCGTCTTCCACCGAAATGAAGAATTTCGAGCGGCCCGGATCACCCTGACGGCCCGTCCGACCGCGCAGCTGGTTATCGATCCGGCGCGATTCATGGCGCTCGGTGCCGATCACGTAGAGACCGCCTGCTTCCAGCGCGGCTTTCTTGCGTTCGGCGACTTCGGCCTCGATGGCTTTGCGCTTTTCGGAAACGGCCGTGTCGTCCGGCTCGCGACCGGCTTTTCGCTCTTCGCTCAGCCAGTCATTGACCAGAAAGTCGACATTGCCGCCGAGCTGGATGTCGGTGCCGCGCCCGGCCATGTTGGTGGCGATGGTTACGGCACCGGGAACGCCGGCCTGCGCGATGATGGAGGCTTCCTGCTCGTGATAGCGCGCATTGAGGACCTGGTGCTTGATCTTGCGCTTCTTCAGAAGCTCGGAGAGCACTTCGGATTTCTCGATGGACACAGTGCCGACGAGGATGGGCTGGCCGCGCCCGTGCGCTTCCTCGATGCTGGTAATGATCGCGTCGTATTTTTCCTTGGCGGTGCGGTAGAGCTCGTCTTCCTCGTCAATACGCTGGACGGGGCGATTGGTCGGGATTTCCGAGACGCCAAGGCTGTAAATGCCGGCAAATTCCTCAGCTTCGGTCGAGGCCGTGCCGGTCATGCCTGACAGCTTCTTGTAGAGGCGGAAATAGTTCTGGAAGGTGATGGAGGCCAGCGTCTGGTTCTCAGGCTGGATCTCGACATTTTCCTTCGCCTCGATGGCCTGATGCAGGCCGTCCGACAGGCGCCGTCCCGTCATCATCCGCCCGGTGAACTCGTCGATGAGCATCACCTTGTCGTCGCGGACGATATAATCCTTGTCGCGCTGGAACATCTTGTGGGCCTTGAGGGCCTGGTTCACGTGGTGAACCGTCGCGATGTTCTCGATATCGTAGAGATCACCCTCATCCAGCAGGCCGTGCTCGCGCAGAAGTTCCTCGATATGCTCGTTGCCTTCCTCGGTGAAGGTGACGGAGCGGTTCTTCTCGTCGAGCGCAAAATCCTCGTCATTCAGGAAGGGGATCAGCTTGTCGATCGTCTTGTAGAAATCGGAGCGGTCATCTGTGCGCCCGGAAATGATGAGCGGGGTGCGCGCCTCGTCGATCAGGATGGAGTCCACCTCGTCGACAATGGCGTAGGCATGGCCGCGCTGCACCATCTCGCGCAGCGAATACTTCATGTTATCGCGCAGATAGTCGAAGCCAAGCTCGTTATTCGTGCCGTAGGTGATGTCACAGGCATAGGCGCGGCGGCGCTCTTCATCGAGCATCTGGTTGAGAATGACGCCGGTCTTCATGCCGAGGCGTTCAAACACCCTGCCCATCCACTCGGAGTCGCGCTGGGCCAGGTAATCGTTGACCGTGACCACATGCACGCCTTTACCCGGCAGCGCATTGAGATAGGCGGCGAGCGTGGAGACAAGCGTCTTGCCTTCGCCGGTCTTCATCTCGGCAATGCCGCCCTCGTGCAGTACCATCCCGCCGAGCAGCTGCACATCGTAATGGCGCTGGCCGAGGGAGCGTTTGGCGGCTTCGCGAACGGCGGCAAACGCTTCTATCAGCAGGCTGTCGAGCGTCTCGCCCTTTTCCAGCCTTGCCCTGAATTCGCCGGTTTTGGCCTGCAGGGCTGCGTCATCGAGCAGCTCGAATTCCGGCTCCAGCGCATTGATCTGATGCACCTTGGGCATCATGCGCTTTACGGTACGGTCGTTTGAGGAGCCAAAGAGTTTGCGGGTAAAAGAAAGCATGTTTTATCAGCCGTCGCGGGGCGAAATGGGTGATCAGACGCACCGGGCCAGTGTACAAGGCAGTCCCCGTACGCGGCCCTGGCGCCTGTGCGGCGCTGGCCCTGAAGCAGCGCGCTCTAGATCAGGGACTTAAGGAGGCAGGCATAGTGTGTCAATCGAACCGGACCGCCAGACGCTGCAGTGCAGCTCTCGCAATCTTCGTCTCTGCTGCTGTGCTCGCCGCGTGCGGCGCTGAACCTGACCGTCAGGCAGAACCTGTTGAACCCGCCGTGCGGGCCGAGGGGCGGGTAGATGTGCTGGCGCGCTTCCTCGCGCTGGAGCCTGCCGGGCCGGACGATTCCGTGGTCGCAGAGGTGGGGACTACCGTCATCTATGCCTCTGATGTGCGCCGCGAAATTGCTGCGCGCAGCCTGCATGACAGCCCGGCCAGCGTCGCGCCGTCAGACCCCATTTTCCAGCAGGTTTTGTCAGAGCTGACCGAGCAGCGCCTGCTGGCCCTGGAAGCGCTGCGGCGTGGCATGGACCGCGATATCGAGGCGCGCCGCCGTCTGGCCGCTGCCGAGGAACGCATTCTGGGCAATATCCTGGTCGAGACCGTGGTGGCCAACTCCATCACTGACGAGGCCATTGAGCGGATTTACCAGGAGCAGAACCGCCTTGCCCCGCGTGTGGAGGAAGTGCGCGCCAGCCACATCCTCGTCACGACGCGAGAGGAGGCAGAGGAAGTTGCCCGCCTGCTGGCCGAGGGTGAGGACTTCGCCCAGCTGGCCCGGCAGGTCAGCCAGGATCCCGGCACACGCCTTGATGGCGGGGATCTGGGCTATTTCACGCGCGACGGCATGGTGCAGGCTTTCTCCCGGCAGGCATTTGACACCGAAGTGGGCGTGATCTCCGAGCCCTTCCAGACCGATTATGGCTGGCATGTTCTGCGCGTCGCCGACCGGCGGGTACAGCCGCGCCCGGGGCTGGAATCCCTGCGCGGCAATATCGTGCGCTTCCTGACGCTGGAGGGGATACAGACGTTGCTGGACACTGTGCGCCAGACATATCCGGTCACCCGCAGTGGCGTGCCTGCCCCCTCCCAGATACGCGCGCCCGGCCCTGTTCAGCCCGGTGACCCTGAAGAATCCGGCGATGACGAACCCGATGATGCCGACCTGGATGACGCCGGCGAGGCATCTGAGCGTTAGGTTCGCGCTAACCGTGTCCACACACTCCGATTTAACGAAGGATGAGGCATGATGCCGGCTGAGAAAGCCCACCTCTTGCTGGTGGCGGCGTGCGCTCTCATTGACCCCGATGGCCGGGTGCTGATCGCGCAGCGCCCGCCAGGCAAGGCGTTTGCCGGGCAATGGGAGTTTCCCGGCGGCAAGGTGGAACCGGGTGAGTACCCCGAAGCGGCCGTCGTACGCGAGCTGCGCGAGGAACTGGGAGTGGAGCCATGCGAGCGTTGCCTGCAGCCCTTCGCCTTTGCATCCCATCCGCTGGAGGACGGGCGCCATCTGCTGATGCCGCTTTATGTGTGCCGGAAATGGGACGGGTTCCCGGACCCGAAAGAGGGCCAGGACATCGCGTGGGTGAAACCGCACGATTTGAGCAGGTATGCGCTTCTGCCCGCCGACATTCCCTTGGCCGCAGAGCTGCGCGACCGGCTCTGATAGCCGATACAGGCGGCGCTACCGCCATCGAGTACGCCGTGATGGCGGGCCTGATCGCGCTCGTGCTTATTAGCGCGCTGACGCTTCTGAGCGGCGGCAATGGCGGCATGTGGGCCAATGTCGAGGCCGAGGTTACCAGCGCACTATCGGGCGAGGGGAGCTAACGGCCCGCTTCCACCTTCCGTAATGCTCAGACGTGCGGCAGCCACATGATCATGGCGGCGGCAAACCCTCCGAACGCTGTCAGCCCGGCCAGACCGGTGATGAGAGCCGCCATGACGAGCTTTGTTCCCGCTTTTTGGCCATCACCAGCGCGCAGATAGAACTCGTACACGGCCAGCGGCAGGAGGAATGAGGCAAAGCCGAAGAATACGCCTGCCGGGCCATCCAGCCGGTCGCCCAGCCAGAGCGGTGACTGATGGAGCATGATCCAGCCGGAGATCATGATGCGCAGGAACCAGACCCCGCTGACCGCCAGAAAGAGCCGTGTGGCCCAGCGCCGGTGAGTATCGATCCGGCGGGCCATGGCGTGGCGCACGGTGAAGGCAGCGAAAATCAGGATCAGCACGCCGTTGAGCGAGATCGAGACGTCGTTGGAAAGCCCGCTGGCCGCCGGGCGCGTCCAGGTCAGGAACAGGCCGGCCAGCGAGATGACAACCGCCAGCGTGAGGTAAAAGCGTCCATTCCAGCGGTGAAAGGCCGGAAACCGGTTGCGTATCTGGGGGGTGAGCTGGGCCAGTCCGCCAATCGTAATCAGGCAGGCCAGCAGCACATGGGCCATCATGGCTGCATTGCCTGCAGGATCGCCCTCGATATGCCCGTTGCGCATGATGAGGTTCCACACCGCGCTATCGCCGCGTAACGTGCCGGTGCCGTAAAGCGCGGCGATGTAGAACGCGAAGAGAAGCTGGAAGGCGGCGGCAATGATGAACCAGAGTGCGGCCGAAGCTTGCAGCAGGCGTGCGGGCAGGCCGCCGGGCGGAGTTTGACGAGTCATGGGTTTGTTATCCTTGAGTTATCGACCTGCCGCGAGCTTATCGCTGCGCGGATGGTGCTCCATGACCGGACGTATCGCGGGCATGATCTGCGGACCCAGCACGGGTGATTGCCGTTGAGCGGGCCGACGGTCGCAGCCGGGTATGCCGCTACGCTGGTGGATTTTGCCCAGCGCAGCGGTGCCAGCCGCCACGCGTTGTTGCAGGCTGCGGGCATCGCCCCTGACAGCCTAGCCGACCACGATGCCCGCATTCCATTCGAGCGCTATGTGGCCCTCATGCGCGCGGCCAAGGCGATGACGGGCGATCCGGCTCTTGCGCTGCGCTATGGCGCGGCAGTGGATCTGTCGGACATCTCGATACTGGGCCTGATCTGCCTGGCGTCGGAAACCATGCTGGACGCGTTCGCCCAGATGAACCGCTATGGCCAGCTGGTGGTGGAGGCGGCCAATGCCGATGGCGGTGAGCGCTTCTCCCTGCAACGCAAGGGCGGTGCCTTGTGGCTGGTGGATAACCGGGTGATCCCGCCGGACTTTCCCGAACTGGTGGAAACCAGCTTTGCCCTGATGGTCAGCGGCACGCGCCGTTTTGGCGATACGCCCTTCGTGCATGAAGTACAGCTCAGCTATCCCGACCCGGGTTATGGCGACGTGTATCAGGAGATTTTCCGCGCACCGGTACGGTTTGGAGCGAGCTGGAACGCGATGCGGATCGACGAGGCGTGGCTCTCCCACACCATTGCCGAGCAGCCGCGCTATGTGTTTGGCGTGCTGGCCGCCCATGCTGACCGGATGCTGGAGCGGATCGGGCAGGGGCAGAGCCTGCGCGCGCGGGTGGAAGCTGCCGCACTGCCTGCCCTGCACACCGGCACGGTGTCCGCCGAGGCGGTGGCTGGCCAGCTCGGCATCAGCCGCCAGACGCTCTATCGCCGCCTGAAGGGCGAGGGGACCAGCTTTGAGCAGATACTTGACGCCTTGCGCCACCAGCTCGCCCTGCATTACTTAGCCGGATGCAAGGTGTCGGTGAAGGAGACGGCCTATCTATTGGGCTTTTCCGATCCGGCGGCGTTTTCACGTGCGTTCAAGCGCTGGACGGGCGAGCCGCCCAGCATGATGAAGGGTTAGGGCATGCGGTTTGGCCGTGGTGGGCTGGTTATTGCGCTGGCCGGTGCGTTGCTGCTGATTGCCGTGATGATACCGGCGGCGGCCTGGCTCTTTTTCAAGCCCATCCGGATCATCGCCCCTGAGCTGAATGGCGTTACCTGCGCCGGGCCGGTCTGTGTGGACGATATCGCGGCCCTGCCCATGGCAGAGCAGCTCTATGCCGAAGGGATGGCGAACGTTGCCGCCAAGCTTACCGCGCTGAACCGTCCGCCGCGCGCCGTCTTCTGCTCGACGCGCGCATGCTATCGCGCGTTCGGGGGCAGGGGCGCCGGTGTTGCGGTGTTTGATCTGGGCATCGTGATCGCGCCCCATGCCTGGCAGACATATATCGTGGAACATGAGCTGATACACATGGTGCAGGCGCAGGAGCTTGGCCTGCTGGGGCGCGAGCGCACGCCTATCTGGTTCAAGGAAGGCATGGCCTTTCATGTCAGCGATCCGCCGCCGGGCGGCCTGCCGGATTATGCGCAAGGCTGGGCCGGGCAGTACCGCGAATGGGAGGCCCGCGTCGGCCGGGAGAATGTATGGGAGGCCATACGCGCGGAGTGAGGCGGGCTAGCCCGCCTTTTCGCCTGTGCCTGTCTCAGTCACCCCTAGCGCGTCAGCGAGACGCACTTTCGCCGAGCCGGGGCGCAAGGGCTTTGGCTGGCTCTCATGGGGCGCCCAGCCGGCTGCGTGCAGGATTTCAAATTTGGCCGGAATGCGGCCATCGGCTTCGGCGAAGCTCTCGGCGTAAACTTGCGCGGTTTTGACGAAGAATTGCCGGTGGACGGGCGTGCGCGAGCGGCTCGCGAGCACGCTCGTCTCGCCCATGCGGCGCAAATCGCGCATCAGCACGAAGGCATTGCCATAGCGCACGGTCAGCCGGTCCACATCCGAGACCGGCATGGCAAAGCCAGCGCGCGCCAGCAGACCGGCGAGATCCACCGTGTCGGCAAAGGGCGAGACGCGCGCCGACACCTGTCCGTAGATTTCGTCCTCTGCAGCCATGAGGGATTGGCGCAGCTCTGTCAGGGTCGCTCCGCCCAGCATGGCGCAGGCAAAGAAGCCATCGGGCTTCAAGGCCCGATTGATCTGGATCAGCGCGCCAACGAGATCATTCGTCCAGTGCAGGGAGAGGCAGGAGAGGACGAGATCGGCGCTTTCGTCGGCGATCGGCAGGCGTTCCTCGTCCATCACCAGTGCCGCGCCTGATGCTTTGGTGGCCATGGCGGGCGATATATCCGCCTCGATCAGCGTTCCGATTTTCGAGGCGAGCTCCGGGCGCGCGGCAATCGCCCGGCCCACTGCGCCCGCCCCGCCGATCACCAGCGCGCGGTCAAACGTGCGGTTCACCGCCATCAGCCGGTCGGCCAGATCGTCGGCGGCACGGCTCGCCAGAAAGGCAAATTCCTCATAGCCTCTTGCCGCACGGGTCCGGCGCCGACGCAGCAGCGCGCGGTCAAACAGATGAGGCGGGGTGTCAGAGGATGATGCCATGGGGCGGATATGGACCGGCACGCCTCGCGAGGGAAGCCTCGCGGGTGATGAGGGGTTTTGCCGACCTCATCTGGCCGCCGGTTTCGCTGCTCTCCTACGAGCCGGTATCGGCCCATGGCCAGCTATCGCCTGCCGACTGGTCGAAGATCGTTTTCCTTGATGACCCGCAGTGTGCCTCGTGCGGGTTTCCGTTCGACTGGCCGCCGGGCGAAGGAGCGGTGTGCGGGCCGTGCGCCGCGCGTGCGCCCGCGTTTGATACCGCGCGTTCCGCCTTCGTCTACACGCCGGAAAGCCGCCGCCTCGTCCTCTCGCTGAAACATGGCGGGCGGGTGGACGGGCTTGCCGCCTTTGGCGGCTGGATGCGCCGGGCGGGCAGGGACATGCTGGCAGAGGCCGATTATCTGGTGCCTGTACCGCTGCATCCGCGCCGCCTGCGCCAGCGCCGCTTCAACCAGTCGCTATTGCTGGCGCAATCACTGGCCAAGCTCTCCGGCGTGACATGCGATCCGCATATTCTCATGCGCCGCCGCGCCACGCCCAGCCAGGGCGGGCAGAGCGCGAAGGGGCGCAGGCGCAATGTCGCCGGTGCCTTTGCGGTGCGCCAAAGCGCAAAAGAGAGGATCAAGGGCGCGCGCCTGATCCTCATCGATGATGTCTACACCACCGGGGCGACGCTGGAGGCGTGCGCGCGTGCCCTGAAACGGGCAGGGGCGGCGCGCGTTGATGCCCTGACGCTTGCGCGCGTTGTCAGAACCAGCGACGTCATTACATAAGCGCCAGACCTGATTTTGCTGATTCACGAAAGCCAAGCCCATGACCATTCCCGCCATCACCATCTATACCCGCCCCTTCTGTGCCTTCTGCTCGCGCGCGCTGTCGCTGCTGAAGGATAAGGGCGTTGAGGTGAAGGAGATCGAGGCGGGCTTTGATCCGGTCTTGCGCGCAGAGATGCAGCAGCGTTCGGGCCGCAATACCTTCCCGCAGATATTTATCGGCGAGACGCATGTGGGCGGCTGCGATGATCTCTTCGCGCTGGAGGCTGAAGGCAGGCTCGATTCCCTACTGAAGGCTGGTGCGTAATGGCGAAGACGAAGATCGCCCTTGTCCAGATGCGCTCAGGGACGGACCCGGAGCGTAATATGGACGCTGCCGAGGCTGCGATCCGTCAGGCGGCGGGCGAGGGCGCAAAGCTGGTGGCAACGCCGGAAGTGACCAATCTGGTGCAGAAGGATGCCAAGGCCCTGTTCGAGACCCTGCGTGCGCCGGATGAGGATGGGGGCGTCAAACGCCTCGCGGCGCTGGCGTCCGAGCTGAAGATCGATTTGCTGGCGGGTTCAATGGCCCTTAAAGGCACAGATGCCCGGGCGGTGAACCGCTCCATGCTGTTCGGGCCGGATGGGGCGCTGAAAGCCCATTACGACAAGATCCACATGTTCGATGTCGCCATCGGCAATGGTGAGATCTGGTCGGAGAGCACCAATTACGCGCCCGGCGCCCATGCGGTGATCGCCGAGGCGGCGGGCATGAAGCTGGGCCTCACCATCTGCTACGATGTGCGCTTTGCCTATCTCTACCGCGCGCTGGCGATAGGCGGCGCGGTCGCCATCACAGTGCCGGCCGCCTTCACCCGCCCGACCGGCAAGGCGCACTGGGAGGTGCTCTTGCGCGCCCGCGCCATTGAGACGGGCAGCTTCATCCTCGCGCCCGCGCAGGGCGGCACGCACGCGGATGGCCGCAAGACATGGGGACGCTCCATGGTGGTGGGTCCGTGGGGCGATGTGATCGGCGTATTGGACCATGATGAGCCGGGCATTCTCTATACCGATATCGACGCGGAAGACGCGCTGTCGGCCCGCCAGCGCATCCCGGCGCTAAAGGGCGGGCGGGAGTTTACCGGCCCATGATCCGCTACGCCCTGCAATGCGATGAGGGCCATGGCTTTGAGGGCTGGTTCTCCTCCAGCGAGGACTATGAAAGCCAGGAAGCGCGCGGCCTGGTCGAATGCCCTGAATGCGGCTCTGTCGCTGTCACGCGCGCGGTGATGGCCCCTTCTGTGCGTACCAGCAAGGGCCGGGAAACCAGCACTAATGGCGAGCCGGACATGGAAGCGGTCGCCCGCAAGGTGCGCGCCCATATCCGTAAAAATTACGACTATGTCGGCCCGGACTTCGCCTCAGAAGCCCGCGCCATCCATGAGGGCGAAAAGCCCGAGCGCCTGATCTATGGCGAGACGACGCCGGAGGAACGCGCAAAGCTGGCCGAGGACGGGGTGCCGTGCGCACCCTTGCCGGAACCCTTTGCGCCCACCCCGCCCAAGAAGGCGAATTAGGGGCTGTCGCTCGTTTGTCATCCTCCGGCCGAGCGATAGCAAGGTCCGGCGGACCCATACCTGCAACGCGATTTCCTCCCCCGTTTACGGGGGAGGTGGTCCGAAGGACCGGAGGGGGGAAGTTTTTAAGTTGCCCCCCTCGCCGCTTCGCGGCACTCCCCCCGCAGGCGGGGGGAGACACTGGCTCGCACGTTATTGCCCTACCGGCTCACCGACCACTCCACCAGGAAGGGCGTGTCGGCATAGCGCTCGCGCAGTTTGGAAGGCGCGTCCGGTCCGAAGTCGCGGCCCCGCCATTCGGTGCAGCCCGAAACCGTCAGGCCTGCGTGACGAAAGGCCGTGAGCCAGTCTGAAAAGCTGTGCGGATAGCTTGGCATGTGAATGTCGTGATCACCGTCCGGGAAATGCGCGCCGACGCCGGAAAGCGTCATGAAGGGGTGGATTTCGAGGATCAGCGCGAACCCGCCGGGCCGGACGATGCGGGCGAGTTCGGCGGCTGGCTCGTCCAGCTTTGCGACATGTTCATAGGCAAGGCTGACAAGGGCGGCGTCGAAATGGCCGGTTTCAACGCGCAGGGGCAGCGTGATGTCGTGCTGGACCAGTGTGGCACCCGGTGCGGCGTGCTTCGCCTTTTCCAGCATGCCAGCCGAAAGGTCACAGCCCCATAGACGGGCAGCGCTAGCACGCCTCAGAGCCGCCAGATTGCGCCCAGTGCCACAGCCAAGCTCTGCCACGGATTGACCGGCGAAGCGCTCCAGATGGCGTTCCAGCGCCGCCGTGGCGGCATACACCATCGGATTATCGTAGGCGTCATAGCTTGCTGCCCAGCGATCATAGGCGGTTTCGACATCAAGGAAGATAGGGGTTTTCATGGGTCGTGCTCCATCGCAGACCGGAGACCGTCCGGCGCGGGGCACTTAGTTTTCGCGTGGTCACAGCCCGCGGCTCCACCAGAGCAGCGCCCTGAATATACCTGCGCACCGCGCCTTTCAATACGCCCGCCACCTTGCCGAACGGGCCGGAGCGTGATCCTGTTGCGCACATCAGGATCAGGGGCGGCCGTCAGAGACCGGCCCGTGTCGGGGGCAGTCATGGTCATCAATATCGTTGTGCTGGTGGGGATTCTCGTCACGCTGGTGACGATAGTGCCGGTCATCACCCAGATGCGAAAGCACCCCAAGGGCCTGCATATCCTCTTCTTTGCCGAGATGTGGGAGCGCTTCTCCTATTACGGGATGCGCGCGCTCCTCATCTTCTACCTGACCCAGCATTTCCTCTTTGATGATGCCTTCGCCAGCACCCAGTACGGGGCCTATACGGCGCTGGTCTATCTGATGCCGCTCATCGGCGGTTTCCTGGCCGACCGGTATCTGGGCACGCGCAAAGCCATTGCTTACGGCGCGCTACTGCTGGTCGCCGGGCACCTCGCCATGGGGATTGAGGGCCGCCCGTCAGAGGAAGAGTTGCGCTATGACGGTGCGGGCTACTCGCTGGTTGCCGAGGGGCGCGGGGGCTTGCGCACCGTCCAGCTGGAGGTCGATGGCGCGCTTTACAGCTTCTCGGCCAACCGGGAAGGCGATCTCATCATCGCGGACCTGCCCGCAGAGGCCAGCCTGCCCGCCCTCCTGCCTGCCGGCAGCTTTGAAACGGAAGTCACCTATCGCGACGGGCGCGGCCTCGCCATCCTCTATTTTGCGCTCTCGCTCATCATCATGGGGGTAGCCTTTCTCAAGGCGAATATCTCTTCAATCGTCGGCCAGCTCTACGAGGAGCACGATCCGCGCCGCGATGGCGGGTTCACGCTCTACTATTACGGCATCAATCTGGGAGCTTTCTGGGCGGCCATATTGTGCGGCCTCTTGGGCGAGACGGTCGGCTGGTGGGCCGGTTTCGGGCTGGCCGGCCTTGGCATGGCGTTCGGCTGGATCGTCTTCGTGCGCGGCCGGCTGGCTTTCTTCCTGCCCGGCAAGAGCCAGATCGCCGATGTTGGCAATCCACCCGATCCGGTGGCGCTGAAAGCGCGCGTGCTGGGGCCGCTCAGCCGTGAGACGGTAATCTATCTGCTCGGTTTTCTGGGCGTGGGCGGTGTCTGGTTCCTCATCCAGGCCCACCAGCTCAGCCTGCAGCTGCCCGGTGTTGGCGGGGTGGACGCGATGCTGCTTCTGCTGATCGCCGGAGCAGTGCTCTTCATGGGCTATATCGGCTGGTTCATGCGCGCCAACTGCACGGCCGAGGAGACACAAAGGCTCATCCTCGCGCTCATCCTCACCGTGGTTTCGGTGGTGTTCTGGGCGCTGTTTGAACAGGCCGGTTCGTCGATGAATTTGTTTGCCGCGCGCAATACCAATCTGGAGCTGTCGCCTGAACGCCTGATCGCGTTTGGCCCGATTGCGCTCGATATGACGCTGACCGCCTCCCAGACCCAGTCCTTCAATGCCGGTTTCATCCTCATCTTCGCCCCGCTGTTTGCGGGCCTGTGGGCGTTTCTGGCGAAGCTGCAGCGCAATCCCAACACGCCGCTGAAGTTTGGACTGGCTCTGGTGCAGGTGGGGCTTGGCTTCCTCGTACTGGTCTGGGGGATGCAGTTCGCCGACGATAATTACCGCGTGCCGCTCTTCTTCCTGGCGCTGGCCTATCTCTTACACACGACCGGCGAGCTGTGCCTGTCGCCCGTGGGCCTTTCCGCGATTACCAAGCTCTCCCCGGCAGCGGTGGTCAGCTTCATGATGGCAGGCTGGTTCCTCGCACTCGCCTTCTCGCAATATGTGGCGGGCCTGCTGGCCGCCCTGACCGCCACCGACACCGTGGCCGGGCAGGTGCTGGACCCTGAGCGTGCGCTTGCGGGCTATGCGGACGTGTTCGGCACGGTGGGGCTGGTCGGGATCGGGCTGGGCGTCGTGATGGGGCTGGCGAGCTTCTGGCTCAAACGCCTCGGCCATGGCCTTGCCGAGGACCAGATGGCCAGACCTTCAGAGCCGGGACCGGACGTGCCGGTGCGGGACTAGAAGGCAGGCCCGGAGGTGTGACCTCCGGGCCGCATTTTCTGATCCCTAGAACGTCCGGCGCAGGCGGAATTGAAGGAAATCACGCGGATCGATGCGCTGTTCCTCGCGGAAGGCGAGGGCCTGTGTCGCCCTGTCTGCGTAAACCTCCCTGTCGACGCGGAAATCGTCCCAGACCGTCACGGCCAGATAGGCTGCCAACCCGTTGTCGAACGTGTACTCGGCAAACAGCGTGACGTAGTTGTGCAGCTCGAACCAGCGCTTCTGGTCCGGCTGGAAACTCGTTTCGCGGTAGTATGGCAGGTAGTTCACGCCCCAGCGCAAATTCCAGTCCGGCACGTCGTTTTCAAAGTTGATGCTACCGGTCAGCGGGCGCACGCGTGATATCTGACGGTCCGCACCCGTTGTGGGATCGGTCACGCGCGTATGATCGTACCGGACATCGAAGGTGACGCGCCCGCGCTCCAGCCCCACATCGCGCAAGGGAAGGCGAACATTGGCGGCAATGCGTGCCAGGCTGCCATCGCCGATATTGCCGATGGCCGTCAGCCCGTCATCTAGCGGAATGACATCGATCACGTCGGATATCGTGTCGTAGCGCAAGGTCAGTGTGGCGACCCCCTCGCCATTGAAACGCTGCTCAAATACCGCCTCGCTGACCCAGTTCTGTTGCGGGCGAATCTGCGAATTGCCACCGCGCACCTGATCGCTCGACAGCGAGCTGGAGGCAGCAAAATCACCGAAATTGAGCTGGCCGACCTCGCGTTCGAACCGCAGGCGTATCTGGCGGTTCTCAACCGGGTCGAAGGTCAGGGCAAGGCGCGGCTTTGGATAGAAGAAGCTGCGTTCGGCCGAGGCGTCTCCGCTCTGGCGGATGGTGGAGTGTTCCAGCCTCAAGCCAGCTTCAAGGCGCAGCCGTTCGGAGCGTCTCCAGCTGGCCTGACCGAACATTTCACCGCGGATTTCTTCCACTAGCGTGGACGCCAGCGGCAGGGCAACCGGCGCGCCATCGCTGAAGAAGCTCTGGTCGGTGTCCATGAAGTTGTAGGCCAGCTCACCGCCGCCTTCCCAGGTCAGGCTCTCGCTGCGCTCCCAGCGCAGCACGCCGCGCGCAATCGTCTCGCCGGAGGTGCGGTCCGCTTCGAACCGCTGGTCGAGGCCGGGGCCTTGCGCGCTGTTGGCAAACCCGCCCCAGCGGTAATTCTGGATCAGGCGGGTTTCCAGGTTCAGCGTCTCGCCCAGCGCGCGTTCATATCTCAGCCCCAGATCGGCCCGGCTGACATCATCGTCGAACGTGAATAGCCGCTCAGGCGATCCCGGCACGCTGAACGACAGCTCATCTTCAAATTCAAACCAGTTATAGCCGCCGGTGATTTCCAGCCGCCCCTGGCCAACCGGCCCGGACCAGTTGCCGCGCGTACTCCAGCCCCCGCCGTCGAAACGGTTGCGCTGACGCTCCTCGGAGATAATTGCGCCGGATGCGTCGCGCCGGGTTGATGTGCCCCAGCCGGTGGAATCGTTCATGGCGATTGTGCGCCCCACCTGAAAGCCCCACTGGGTGTCGTTGTTGCTGGAAGAGAACTCGTAGCGCGCAGACGGCATTGCAGGGCCGCCCTCGAAGGCGTGAAGCTGGGCCTGAACGGTATGTTGGCGTGACATCTCGCGGCTTAGAATGACGTTCACGACCACGCTCTGGCCTTGCATGTCGATGCCCGGCGCGCCGCCACGGATCAGCTCGATCCGCTCCACCCGGCTTGCCGGGGTGCGCGTCAGCACGGATGTGCCGGTATCGTCCTTGGAGGCCGGCCGCGCTCCGTTTATCAGCACATTGCCGCCGGCGCCCGCAAACCCGCGCACCGAGGCACCGTCACTGACCGAGAAGCCGGGAATGCGATTGACCATGTCCAGCGCATTGGACGGATTGGCCGCCGCGAAGAAGTCCGGTTCGTAGACGAGGATGTTTTCAGCCGCGCCGCTCTGGGCAGGCAGGCTTTCCTGCGCGAGCGCAGCGGGGGCGGTGATGGCGAGCGCGATGGCCGCCGAACAGAACAGGTGTTTCACAATATGGTCCCTCCCAAGACATGGGAGGGTGTGTGCGCTTCCTGCGCGTCATATAATAGTTACGATGCAGAAATGTGCCTCACATTTCAGTTATTTAATTGCTTTCCTGTAATGTTGCGCTGCAGCTATTCTGCCGAAAATGAGGTGTGCCGGGCTGCGCTTAACTCTACACAGGCTGTGCCGCCGGTTACGGTCAGCGTGATAATGCTGGCGTTCAGCAAATCCATGCCAGCGAAGAGGGCGGGGTGGTCCGTCATGCCCATCGCCTCGAAGACGGGCAGGGCGGCGATGGCGATTTCCACATTGCGCCGATCCAGGCCGCCAGCGCGCAAAAGCCGGGCGCGCATCATGCGGGCCGGGATCGCCTCGCCATCCGCTCCGATGATTGTGGCGCGTCCCGTGCGTCCTGCTACAGGCGATAGCTGGCGGGCGAGAGCAGGGTTGCCCACCGATCCGGTCAGGCCGGTATCGACCATAATCAGAATCGCGCGGCTGTTGATCTCGCCTTCGATGGCCGGGAGGGATGGCGCACCCGGTGTGCAGGGCCGGTCGGGGACCGGTTCCAGCCGGTTCGCGGCGAGATCAATGCGCCAACTTCGCCCGATCAGCGCATCCAGTCCCAGAAACCCGTCCAGTTGCCCGCCCGAATCCGGAGCGTCAGACAGGGCTACGGGCAAAAGCTCAGGCAGGTCCAGCCCGCCCAACTGCGCGCCAGTCAAGGTGTAGCGGTCCACACGGGACTGGCCGGTAAGGGCGGTGAGGGACGCACTGCCTGTGGATGCAGAGGCGAGGCCCAATCGCGTAATGGCCGCTTCGGTCAGGGCGCTGGTTTCCGCCCCGGTATCGAGCGCCAGCCGCAGAGTGCCGGACGGGGTGGAAAGCTCCACCACGGCGTGGCCGTCCGCGCTGCGGCTTAAGGAAACGGGATCGGCGAAGGCGGCCGGGCAGAGGGTCAGAACCGCTACGGCCAGAACCGCTACGGCCAGAGCCGCAGAGGCAGCTGTGAGGGGCTTAGCCTGCGCCGCCAACGGTGATCCCGGCGATTTTCAGGGTCGGCTGGCCAACGCCAACCGGTACGCCCTGGCCTGCCTTGCCGCACGTGCCGATGCCGGGGTCCATGGCAAAATCATTACCGATCATGGAGATGCGGGTGAGGGCGCTGGGGCCGTCGCCGATCAGGGTTGCGCCCTTGATCGGTTCGGCGATCTTGCCGCCGCGCACGCGGTAGGCCTCGGTGCAGCGGAAGACGAATTTGCCAGAGGTGATGTCCACCTGCCCGCCGCCGAAATTGGCGGCATAGATGCCGTCGTCCAGGCTTTCGAGGATCTCCTTCGGATCGTGCTCTCCACCGGTCATGATCGTGTTGGTCATGCGTGGCATGGGCGCGTGGGCATAGCTTTCGCGCCGTCCATTGCCCGTGGGTTCAACGCCCATCAGGCGGGCATTCATCCGGTCCTGCATGAAGCCGACCAGAATGCCGTCCTCGATCAGCGTCGTGCGGCCCGTCGGCGTGCCTTCATCATCAATGGTCAAAGAGCCGCGGCGATTGGGAATGGTGCCGTCATCAATGACGGTGACGCCCGGCGCGGCAACACGCTTGCCGACCCGGCCGGCGAACGCGCTGGTGCCCTTGCGGTTGAAATCGCCTTCCAGGCCGTGGCCCACCGCCTCGTGCAGCAAAATAGCTGGCCAGCCTGCGCCCAGCACCGCTTCCCATTCGCCTGCGGGGGCGTCCACTGCTTCGAGATTGACCTTGGCCACGCGCAGGGCCTCGTCGGCAAGACCCTGCCAGCTTTCAGGCGACAGCCATTGGGAGAATTCCGCGCGGCCACCGGCACCAGCGCTGCCGCTTTCGCGACGTCCATTGCGCTCCACGGTGACGGAGATGTTCAGCCGTACCAGCGGGCGTACATCATGGGCCATGTAGCCATCGGCGCGCACAATGCCGATGACACGGCGCGAGGCGGCGATGGAACAGCCCACCTGCACCACTTCCGGATCGCGCGCGCGCAGCCATGCGTCTATCTCGCCCAGAAGGGCGGCTTTTGCCTCGAAGCCCGGCTCGCCGATCACATCGACATCATCATAGAGCTTCACGTTGGTGCCGTGCGGGGGCGGCGCCATCACCGCGTTGCGGCCCTGCCGGGCGGCTGCGGCTGTTTCGCCGGCA
Organism: Glycocaulis sp.; assembly: GCF_050485565.1. Lineage (GTDB taxonomy): Bacteria > Pseudomonadota > Alphaproteobacteria > Caulobacterales > Maricaulaceae > Glycocaulis. The sequence continues at coordinate 109,035 of NZ_JBJHBQ010000009.1, forward strand.
CGTTTGAGCGCGGCAAGGCTTACATCATTGGAGTGCGCAAAGCCGGTGGTCTCGCCAAACACGCCGCGCAGGCCAAAACCGCGCCCGGCATCAAAGCTCGCCGCTTTTAGCCGTCCATCATCGAAGGCCAGAGTCTCGTTGGCTTCTGTTTCAAGGAACAGCTCGCCATCGTCCGCTCCGGCAAGGCTGTCGCGCAATACGCGGCCAGCGTCTTCGGCATCGAAGGCAAATCCGTCAAACGGATCGGTGGAAGGCGTGCTGGCCATCGGGCTCTCCTGCTTGGGCGTCTAGCACCCAACATAGGGACGTGCGCCCGCCTTATCGACCCTGCTCTCGCAGGTCTTTTCCTGATGCTCAACACCTCGTCATCCCCGCGCAGGCGGGGATCCAGAGATCGAAGAGCGAAGTCCGTGCAAAATGGCATGGATCCCGGCTCAGAGGCCGGGACCCCGGTGGTTGCCATCGAGCCTTTCAACCGGGTTCCCGGGCTTGACCCGGGACCCATGTTTTCAGCTCTCGAAACATTCCATGGGTCCCCCGTCGGGGCGGGGGACCCCGGTGGAGGGGGCTTGCAGGATATCTGACAGGCCGCAAAGCGGCCTGAAAAGCACGATCCCCGATCAAGCCGGAGGACGCGTTGCGGAACTAAAAGAGGCATGGATCACCCGCATGAAGCGGGTGATGACAGATGGAGGCGGAAGAGGATGAAAGGTTTACGCCCTAAGGCTGATGCCTTGCAAAACGGCGCGGCTGGGCGGCCAGCAGCGCGTTCTCCGGTGCAAGGCGCGCTGCTTCGCGATAGGCGTCGTAGGCATCGTCATACTGGCCGAGGCGTTCCAGCGCGATGGCGCGGTTGAAATGGGCCAGATGCGATGGCTCCAGTCCCAGCTCCAGCGCGCGGCGGGCCGAAGCCTGCGCACCGTTGAAATCCCCGATGCGTATCTGCGCTGCCGAGAGCGTCAGATGAAGCTGCGGCAGATCGTCCAGCAGCGTGCGCGCGGCATTCAGGTCCGTCATGGCATTGCGGCCATCGCCGCGTGCCGCCGACAGGGCGGCGCGATTGAGATGCAGACGGGCGCGCTCCTCGTCACCGAGGCTCGAATCACGCAGCGCAAAGTCACATGCGCCAAGCGCGCGGGCAGCATCAGTGCCTGAAAGCGCTGCCGCCTCACATTCGGAAATGGCCGAACGCACCGCTGGTGCACGCTCCTGGGCAAAGGCTCCGGCGCTGCTGGTGACGGCAATTACAAGGCCGGCGAGGCAGGCGATCTGACGGCGCTTGTGCGCAATAAGGGCGTTCATGACGTCTCCGGCGCTTGAGATTTTCTTCGTGTAAGGCTAGCAGACAGCGCAAGCCCGCATCAAACCGAATGTCCGGGCGGAACTGAATTATGTGGGTGCCTTGCGACAAAAAGGCGCTCATGTCGCAATGACACCGGCGCAGGCCGGTTCTATATTCCGCTGCACGAAGCAGGGCCGCGCCCTGCAGGCTGCCAGAAAAAGTCTTGGGGGTTCCATGCGTTTGAAGCTCATAGCCGGAGCGGGTCTCGCCGCCGTACTGACCGGCGCGGCATCGGCCACGATTATCGGTGCGCCGGTAGATGGCGGGCTGGGTCTGCAGGAAGCCGTGACGCCGGTGATGGAGAATATCGTCTCCTTCCACAATCTGCTTTTGTGGATCATCTCGGCGATCTGTCTTCTGGTGCTCGGCCTGATCTTGTGGATCGCCGTACGCTACCGGGCCAAGACCAATCCCGAGCCCAAGAAATTCAGCCACAACACGCTGATCGAGATCATCTGGACGGCGGTGCCGGTGCTGATCCTCATCGTGATTGCGGTGCCTTCCTTCCGCCTGCTCTATTTCCAGGACGTGATCCCGGAGGCCGATTTCACCATCAAGGTGACCGGCAATCAGTGGAACTGGACCTATGAGTATCCCGACCATGGCGGGTTCGAGTTCATTTCCAACATGCTCGAAGACGATGAGCTCACCAACGAGAACTGGGAGCAGCTGCGCCTTCTGAGCACGGATGTGCCGATTGTCGTGCCGTCTGGCGCAACGGTGCGCGTGCAGGTGACGGCCTCTGACGTTATCCACTCCTGGGCCGTCCCGGCCTTCGGAGTGAAGATGGACGGCATTCCCGGCCGCCTGAACGAAACCTGGTTCCTCGTGCCGGAAGGCAATGAAGGCATCTATTTCGGGCAGTGCTCTGAAATCTGCGGCATCCGCCACGCCTTCATGCCCATCGAGGTGCATGTCGTGCCTGAGACCGTGTTTACCGCCTGGACCGAAGCGGCCAATGCCGATCCCTACACCGCGTCTGACGTCCTTGCTTCCTATTATGCCAGCCAGCGCGCCACCCGCGTCGCGGCGGCTCAGTAATCCCCGGAGAAGATCATCATGTCGGCTCAAGCTGCTGAACATCACGACGATCACACCCCCAGCATCTGGGACTGGAAGCGGTGGGTGTATTCGACCAACCACAAGGATATCGGCACCATGTACCTGGTGTTCGCGATTTTCGCGGGCGTCATTGGCGGTGCGATGTCCGGCCTTATCCGCTGGGAGCTGGCCGAGCCGGGTCTTCAGGTCTTCAATAACGGCTTCTGGGGTAATGAGCACAATTACAATGTGATTGTGGGCATGCACGGCCTCATCATGATCTTCTTCATGGTGATGCCGGCCATGATTGGCGGTTTTGGCAACTGGTTCGTGCCGCTGATGATCGGCGCGCCGGACATGGCCTTCCCGCGCCTGAACAATATCTCCTTCTGGCTCCTGCCCTTCGCCTTCGCGCTCATGCTCATCTCGATGTTCGTGCCGGGCGCTGGCGGGGATGACGGGTTTGGCGGCGGCTGGGTGATGTATCCACCCTTGTCTACCACCGGCCATGGCGGGCCAGCTTTCGATCTGGTGATATTGTCGCTGCACATTGCCGGTATCAGCTCGATCCTGGGCGCGACGAACTTCATCACGACCATTTTCAACATGCGCGCGCCGGGCATGACCCTGCACAAAATGCCGCTGTTCGTGTGGTCGATCCTGGTTACCGTGTTCCTGCTGCTGCTGGCCGTTCCGGTTCTGGCCGCTGCACTGACCATGCTCATCACCGACCGTAATTTCGGGACGACCTTCTTCGACCCGGCTGGCGGTGGCGACCCGGTCATGTTCCAGCACCTGTTCTGGTTCTTCGGTCACCCGGAAGTGTACATCCTGATCCTGCCGGGCTTCGGCATGATCTCCCACATCGTCGCCACCTTCTCGAAAAAGCCTGTGTTCGGTTATCTCGGCATGGCTTACGCCATGGTCGCGATCGGCTTTATCGGCTTCATCGTGTGGGCGCACCACATGTACACGGTGGGTATGGATGTGAACCTGAAAGCCTATTTCGTGGCCGCCACGATGATCATTGCGGTGCCGACCGGCATCAAGATCTTCTCCTGGCTGGCAACGATGTGGGGTGGTTCGATCAGTTTCCGCACGCCCATGCTCTGGGCGGTCGGCTTCATCTTCCTGTTCACCGTTGGCGGTGTGACGGGCGTGGTGCTGGCCAATGCGGGCGTGACCACCTCGCTGCACGACACCTATTATGTGGTGGCCCACTTCCACTACGTGCTGAGCCTGGGCGCCGTCTTCTCGATCTTCGCCGGCTTCTACTACTGGTATGAGAAGATTTTCGGGGTGAAGTACAATTCCTTCCTCGCCCGTACCCAGTTCTGGCTGTTCTTCATCGGCGCGAACGTGATCTTCTTCCCGCAGCACTTCCTGGGTCTTCAGGGCATGCCACGCCGCTATGTCGATTACCCGGACGCGTTCGCCTTCTGGAACTACGTGTCCTCAATCGGCTATCTCATCATGGCCGCTGGCATGGTCGTGTTCTTCGTGCTGCTGATCGAATCGATCGTCCGCCAGCGCAAGGGCGAGGCCAATCCGTGGGGCGAAGGCGCGACCACGCTGGAGTGGACGCTGTCCTCTCCGCCGCCCTTCCACCAGTTCAACGAGCTGCCGAAAATCAAGTAGGCAGGCGTTGAGCCAAAGAGGTCAGGCACATTACTGTGACTGAGAAATCGTCTGAAACCATCACGGGCGGGGCTGCAAGCGCAGCCTCGCCCGCTGACTATATCGCGCTGATGAAGCCGCGCGTGATGACGCTTGTCGTCTTCACCGGCTTTGCCGGGCTTGTGGCCGCGCCGGCGGAGATGAGCATCATATCGGCGGCGATTGCCATGCTGGCGCTGGCCTTGGGGGCAGGGGCGGCCGGTGCGTTCAACATGGCCTATGACAGCGATATTGACGCGGTGATGCGCCGTACGCGCCTGCGCCCGGTCGTGCGCGGCATCGTGCCAAAGTCCGAAGCCTATACGTTTGGCGGCGTGTTCACGCTGGCCTCGGTCACGCTGATGGCGCTGACGGCGAACTATGTGGCGGCCGGGCTGCTGGCCTTCTCGATCTTCTTCTATGCGCTGGTCTATACGGTCTGGCTGAAGCGCTCGACACCGCAGAATATCGTCATTGGCGGGGCGGCAGGCGCGTTTCCGCCGATGATCGGCTGGGCCGCGGCGACGGGCAGTGTCAGCCTTGATTCGGTGATCCTGTTTGCCATCATCTTTTTGTGGACGCCGCCCCATTCCTGGGCGCTGGCGCTCTACAAGTCTGGCGATTATGCGGCTGCGAAAATCCCGATGATGCCGGTGGCGAAGGGCGCAGCATCTACGCGCCGCCAGATACTGGCGTACGCGCTTGCCTATGTGGCGATCAGCCTTGCGCCCCTTGCCACGGGGCTTGGCGGGATGATCTATGCCGGTGCGGCGCTGCTGGGCGGCGCGCTGTTTCTGGTCCTGTCCTGGCGGGTGTTCAATTCGCGCGCCGGTGAAGCCGGTACAGACGAGGACGGGCTATATGAGGTGCGCGCCGGAGACCGCGCTGCACGCGATCTCTTCGCCTTCTCGATTGCCCATCTGGCGCTGCTGTTTGCCGCGCTGATCGCCGAGCACGGCGTTGGACTTCATTTCGCCTTCGCGCGGTTCTGGAGCTAGAGTGAGATGACTGACGAAACCCCTGAAGCGCCCCGCAAGCTGTCCCCGGAAGAGGAAAAGGCGCGCAAGCGTCGCAATGTCGCGATCTTCTGGAGCCTGATCGGGTTTATAGTACTGATCTTCCTTGTGACGCTGCAGCGTCTCAGCGCCAACATCGCCGCCGGAGGCTGACCAACCGATGAAACTGCCCGTACTGTCAGGAAACGTGAAAGTCCTCGTCATCTGCCTCGGCCTTGCGCTGGGGATGGTAGGCATGGGCTATGCGGCGGTGCCGCTTTACGACCTGTTCTGCCGGGTGACGGGCTATGGCGGGACCACGCAGACCGCGCAGTATGATCCCGACCAGATTCTCGACCGCACGGTGCGCGTGCGCTTTGATGCCAGCCGCGCGCGCGGATTTCCGTGGGAATTTGAACCGCTGCAGCGCGACATGACCGTGCAGGTGGGCGAGACGGCGCTGGCCTTCTACCGCGTCACCAACCCCACCGACCGGCCTGTGACCGGTATCGCCACCTACAATGTGACACCGTTCAAGATGGGGCCGTATTTTGCCAAGCTGGAATGCTTCTGCTTTACCGAGCAGACGCTGGGGCCGGGCGAGAGCATGGAGATGCCGGTGGTGTTCTTTATCGATCCGCTGATGGATGAAGAACGGCGCATGGATGACGTGCAGACGGTAACCCTGTCATACACATTCTTCGAGGCCAGCGATTCGCGGGCCCGTAACCTTGCCGAGCGCGCACCGGCCAATACCGGACGCTAGGTCAGGAGAGTTTGCCATGGCGGGCTGAAAACCAGCGCGCCACCTTATTGATCAGGGGGATGGGGGCGGCTATAGCTGCGTCTCAAATCGCCCGAACGAAGAGCAGGAGAGGCCGATGGCTGGCGGCGCTGTCAAACATGACTACCACCTCGTTGATCCGAGCCCGTGGCCGTTCGTCGGCTCTGTGGCCGCGTTCATCCTGGCTATTGGCCTTGTGATTTTCATGGCCGGGCTTTCCACCAATGAGGAAAGCTGGGCCTACTTCCTGCTGCGCGAAGGCTCCCCCTGGGTGCTCGTGCTGGGCAGCCTGGGCATCATCTACACGATGATCGGCTGGTGGGGCGACGTCATCAAGGAATCGATGCGCGGCGACCACACGCCTGTTGTCGATCTTGGCCTGCGCTACGGCATGATCCTGTTCATCGTCTCCGAGGTGATGTTCTTTGCCGGCTGGTTCTGGATGTTCTTCGAAGCCGCCATCTTCCACGATGTGCGCGCGGGCCTGTCCTGGGATGGTGACCCCATCGGTGTCGACTATTCTGGCTGGGAAAGCTGGCCGCCGCCGGGCGTTGAGACGTTCGACCCCTTCCACCTGCCATTGATCAACACGCTGATCCTGCTGCTGTCCGGCACGACGGTGACCTGGGCGCACCACGCCCTGCAGCACGGCGACCGCAATGGCGCCAAATGGGGTCTGGTGTGCACGGTGGCGCTGGGCGCGCTGTTCACGGTCGTTCAGGCTTATGAGTACACCCACGCCCATTTCGAGTTTGGCGGCAATCTCTACGGTGCCACCTTCTTCATGGCGACCGGCTTCCACGGCGCGCACGTCATCATCGGAACAATCTTCCTAGCGGTGTGCCTGCTCAGACTGCTGGCCGGACACTTCACACCACAGAAGCATTTCGGCCTGGAGGCGGCTGCCTGGTATTGGCACTTCGTCGACGTGGTCTGGCTGTTCCTGTTCGCCTTCGTCTACGTGATCTTCCAGTAGACGCGTTATGAACACTCCCCACCCCGTCATCGCAGGGATCAGCGGACGCTGCCCACGATGCGGGGAGGGGAGACTGTTTTCCGGCTTCCTGAAATTCGCTGATACGTGCGAGTCCTGCGGGCTGGACATATCGGCCGAAGATGCCGGTGACGGCCCGGCCGTTTTTATCATTCTGATCGTAGGCTTTATCGTCGTGCCTCTGGCGCTGGCGCTGGAGCTCGCCCTGGAGCCGCCGCTCTGGCTTCACGTCGTGCTCTGGCTGCCTCTGGCGCTGGGGCTTTGTGTCGCCTTGCTGCGCCCCTTCAGGGGCGTCATGTTCACGCTGCAATGGCACCATTCAGCGCGCGAGGCGCGTCTGGACCAGGACGATAGCTGACGCTGCCCCCGGAAGGACCGCTTCCCATGCACTTCCGCCCCATGCCACTCCTCACCGTGCTGACATTGGCAGCGCTCGCCTTCCTGCTGACGCTGGGCGTATGGCAGAGCCAGCGCATGGCATGGAAGGAGGCTGAGCTGGAACGCTGGCAGGAAGCCAGTGCCAATCCGGCGCGCGATCTTGACGAGGCGCTGTGCGTGGACGACCCGTTTGAGGGGCGCAGCGTCGGCTTCCTGCCGGAGGAACGCGCCGGCAATGTCCGTGTCTATGGCCGTTCGCTGGACGATAACCGGCCGGGCTGGCGCATCTTCGTGCTGGTCGATGCGCCGGCATGCCTTGATGCCCCGTTTGTACTGGCCGAAGCGGCGTTCCAGCCTCTGGTGGAGAACTCTGCGCCCATCAGGATGATATCGCGCTGGCGGATTGAAACGCCGCTCGCTCCGGGTGCGTTCACGCCCGATTCCGATGCAGGCGAGCGCACCTTCTACGCTTTTGACGGGCCGGGCATGGCTGGAGCGCTGGGCCTGCAGGAGGGCGCGATATCACCCCTGTGGTGGCTGGCAGAGGATACCGGTGAGCCGCCCGCCTTCCTCACCTCCACCCCGCCGGAGCGCCATTTTGCCTATGCGGTGACGTGGTTTGCCATGGCGATAGCGCTGCTGGTGGTTTATCTGGTGTTTCACGCTGCCAGAGGACGGCTGTCATTCACCGCGCGGAAAGAGTGAGTGTGCCAGTCTGACCGGCCCTTTGATCTGGAGGCTCTCCCTTGGCGCTGTGGCGTGACGAAATTCCTGAGACAACGCTGGCGGGTGAGGGCATCCGCCTGCGCCATCCCGGTCCTGATGACTATGAGGCGTGGGCGAAGCTGAGAAGCGCCAGCCGCGCCCTGACCGAGCCGTGGGAACCGGCCTGGAGCGAAGATGAGCTGACGCGCACCGCCTACAAGCGCCGTCTGCGCCGCTATCAGCAGGATGTCGAGGCGGGGCAGGGCTACCCCTTCTTCATTTTCCGCGCCTCTGACGGTGTTCTCGTCGGCGCGTGCAATCTCAACAATGTGCGCCGGGGCGTCCTGCAGGCAGCCGATATCGGCTACTGGGTCGGCTCGCCCTATGTGCGCCGGGGCCATGCCCGCGCGGCGGTGCGCCGTGTGGTGACATTCGCCTTTGCCCAGCTCAACCTGAACCGGATCGAGGCGGCAACGCGCCCAGAGAACGAGGCATCGCGCTCATTATTGATGAGCGTAGGCTTCAGCCCGGAGGGCTATGCCCGCAAATATCTCAAGATCAATGGCGAATGGCGCGACCATCTCAAATTCGCCATTGTGCGCGGGGATTTGCTGCGGTGAGCGCGGGCGGCGAGGGCATGCTGTCCAAGGCCGCCGAGGCAGCCGGTGCGCTCGCGATCCAGCTTGATCTTGCGTCCGGCAAGGCCAGTATTTCGGGTGCCGCCGAGGCGTTTGGCCTGACGTGCGACGGTGTTGGCGATTTTCTGGACTGTGTGGCCCCGTCTGACCGCAAAACTCTGGCCGGTCAGGCGGAGGGGCAGGTCGATCTGCGTCTGCGTCTGGCTCCGCCGGGTGAGGCAGTGCGCTATGTCCGTCTGCTGGGCGTGCGGCAGGGCGATGGCGTGACGGCGCTTCTCCTGCCTGCGGGCACCGGCCCCGGCACCACGCTGTCCACGCTTGATGCCGAAGCGGCACTCACTGCGGGGCTGGAGAGCAAGGAGATTATCGCCCACTTCCAGCCGATCATCGCTCTGGACGGCGAGTATCTGGCCGGGTTCGAGGCGCTGGCGCGCTGGCACCGGCCGGGGCTGGGCGTGATGGGTCCTGATGATTTTCTCTTCCTGGCCGACCGGCTGGGTCTGATGGGGCAGGTGGGCGATCAGGTGCGTGGCAGCGCCGCGGACAATCTGGCGCGCTGGTTTGCCGGTGCGCAGGCTGCGCCGGATGTTTACGTATCGGCCAATGCCAGCGTCGGCGAGCTGCTCTCGGACGGGTTTGTGGACACGCTCACGGGCGCGCTGGAACAGGCAAAAGTGCCGCGTGGGCGCTACCGGCTGGAGATCACCGAGACCGAGATCATGCGCGATCCCGACCAAGCCGCAGAGATTCTCCATGCGGTAAAGGCGTCCGGCGTGAAGCTGGTGCTGGATGATTTTGGCACCGGGTATTCCTCGCTCTCCCGGCTCGACCGGTTTCCCTTCGATGTCATCAAGATCGACCAGTATTTCGTGCGCTCCATGATTGCGGACGCCTCGGCGCGCGCGATCACCGCATCAGTGGTGAAGCTGGCGCGCAATCTGGGCATGACGATCATTGCCGAGGGCGTGGAAACAGCGGAGATGGCCGATCTGGTCGCCGAGATGGGCTGTGATTTTGCGCAAGGCTTTCACTATGCCGGCGCGCTGGACCCGCAGGCGGCAGGGCTGGCGGTCAGTCAGGGCGTAGCCGGCAGGTTTGCCGCTCCGCGCCCGATCAGGCGGTCAGGCGTGGCCTGACGCCCCGGTGAGATGCTCCGGGTTCACACCCATCTTGCGCAGCGCCATGGCCCATTTTTCCTCGTGGCTGTCGCCAAACACCAGATCCTCATCGGCTTCGGCGACCAGCCAGGCATTGGCCGAAATCTCGTCTTCCAGCTGCCCGGCCTCCCAGCCGGCATAGCCCAATGCCAGCGTGGAGCGGCGTGGCGGCGAGGGTGACGCCATGGCCTCAAGCACGTCATTGGTGGCCGTCAGGGCGAGGCCGTCGCTGATCTTCAGCGTGGCCGGTTCATGCTCGAAATCATCGGAATGCAGCACGAAGCCGCGATCACGGTCCACCGGCCCGCCATCGAGCACGGCCCGGTCTGCAACCTCGATCTCGCTCTTCACGCCCAGCTGCTCGAACAGGGTGGGCAGGCGCAGGCGCATCGGCTTGTTGACGATGATGCCCATGGCCTGATCGTCGCCATGGGCGCACATGAACACGACCGAGCGGTCAAAGCGGGGGTCCCCGATCAGCGGGCTGGCGATCAGGATCTTGCCCTTCAGATACGGGCCATCAAAGAGGGGGCGATGGGATGCCATGAACAAAGCATCAGGCCAAAACGGGGGTCTTGTCCAGACAATCCCGCCAGGAACCCGGTTCGCGGCCTTGCAGCAGGCGGCGCAGCGCACTAGCTAGCGCACAAGGCTTATTGCCCTCAATCAACCCTGCAGGAGCGCATCCTATGACCATCAAGCCCGGTGACCGCCTTCCCGACGCCACTTTCATGACCATGGGCGCCGATGGCCCCGCTCCTGTGACCACACAGGATCTCTGCCAGGGCAAGACCGTGGCCCTGTTTGCCGTGCCCGGCGCCTACACGCCCACCTGTTCGGCCAAGCACCTGCCGGGCTTTGTCGAAAAGGCCAGCCAGCTCAAGGCCAAGGGCGTTGATACGATCGCCTGCACCTCGGTCAACGATGTGTTCGTGATGAGCGCCTGGGGCAAGGACCAGAATGCCGGTGAAGGCGTTCTGATGCTGGCGGACGGCAATGGCGACTTTGCCAAGGCCGTCGGCCTGACCATGGACGGCTCCAAATTCGGCATGGGCACGCGTTCGCAGCGCTACGCCATGATTATCAAGGATGGCGTGGTGTCGGACCTGTTCGTGGAAGAGCCGGGCGACTTCAAGGTCTCCAGCGCGGATTACCTACTCGAAAAGCTTTAGAGCGTTCTTTCCCTCGTCCTTCGAGCGCCACCGCGTCCGAAAGGATGAGGGAAAAGCGCAACCTCCAGCCCTCATCCTGAGGAGGCTTCGTTAGAAGCCGTCTCGAAGGACGAGGGCTGTTGCCTACATCAGCCCCAATTGCTTGAAGCTGGCCACATGATCGCGTCCGACGACGAGGTGGTCATGCACCACGATTGATAGCGGCTTGCCGATCTCGATCACCTGCCGGGTCATCTCGATATCGGCGTGAGAGGGCGTCGGGTCGCCGCTGGGATGGTTGTGCACAAGGATGAGCGCGCTGGCATCAAGGGCTATGGCCCGCTTGATGATCTCGCGCGGATAGACCGGCGCATGGTCCACCGTGCCGCGCGCCTGAAATTCGTCGGCCAGCAGGCGATTTTTCTTGTCCAGAAACAGCACCCGGAACTCTTCGGTAGAGACGTTCTGCAGAGCCGTGCGCACATAATCGAGCAGGGCAGACCATGAGGATATGACGGCCCTGCCCGTCACCTGCTCGCGCGCGATGCGCGTCGCAACTTCCTGAAACAGGTTCAGCTCCAGCGCGACCTTTTCCGAGATTCCCTTGATCTCGGTCAGCTGGTCAGGGCGGGCCGCGCATACCCGCCCGATATCGCCAAACCGGGCGAGCAGGTCTTTGGCCAGCGGTTTGACATCGCGCTGCGGAATGGCCCGGAACAGGACAAGCTCAAGGATTTCATAGTCTGCCAGCCCCTTGCCGCCCGTTTCAGCGAAGCGTGCGCGCAGGCGGTCGCGATGACCGTGATAATGGGGCTTGTCCGCCTCCATCCGGGCTTATTTCCACGGCGGGCAGTGATAGCCGGCAGGCGAGCTTGTGAATATCTCCACGCCATCTGCCGTCACGCCCACGGAGTGCTCGAACTGGGCGGACAGGGATTTGTCGCGGGTCACGGCGGTCCAGCCATCGGCGAGGATTTTCACGTGCGGTTTGCCATCATTGAGCATTGGCTCGATGGTGAAGATCATGCCGGGCTTGAGAACCTCGCCCGTACCCCGGTCGCCGAAATGCAGCACGTTGGGCGCATCGTGGAAGAGCTGGCCGATACCGTGTCCGCAAAAATCGCGTACCACGCTGCAGCGCTGGCTCTCGGCATATTCCTGGATGGCCGCGCCGATATCGCCAAACGTATTGCCGGGCTTGACCTCGCCAATGCCGCGCATCAGCGCCTCATAGGTCACCTCGATCAGGCGCTCTGCCTTGCGGCGCACCTCGCCGACGGTGAACATGCGGCTGGTATCGCCATGCCAGCCATCGACGATGCAGGTCACGTCGATATTGAGGATATCACCGTCTTTGAGCGGTTTGTCGTTCGGAATGCCATGGCAGACCACATGGTTGAGCGAGGTGCACGAGGACTTTGAATACCCCTTGTAGAAAAGGGTGGCCGGCACCGCGCCATTGGCAATGAAATTGCGCCGCACGATGTCGTCGATCGCTTGCGTGGTCACGCCGGGTTTCACGAAGTCGACCAGCAGGTCGAGCGTTGCCGCTGCCAGCTGGCCAGCCTTCCGCATGCCCGCGAACGCTTCAGGGCCGTGCTGGCGGATTTGTCCGTCGCGGATCAGTTCCACATCGTCAATCATGTCTGTATCGGTCACGTACACTTCCCGGTTGTCTGTTCACCCCCTCATATAGCGCCGCCCGGAGCGTTGGGAAACGCTCCGGGCGGTAAAAGTCTGGCAATGGCTCTGAGAGCTACTCGCTGTAGAGCTCGGAGATGTGGAGCACGGCATCGCGTAGGGATGTGCTGGCCCAGGTCCCGACCCAGATATCGTACTGGCCCGACTGCGGGCGGTCCCAGCGAATGGACGGATTGGTGCCCTGCCCGCTGTCATCATCGCAATACCACCTGCCATCGGGCGCGTTGATGACCAGCGTGGTGTCCGAGCTGGACGCCACTGAAATGATGAGCGGCAGCGAGCCCGGTGTGAAATTCAGGCGGACATCGGGGGCGTCGGCGATATGGCCGGAGCAACGATTGTCCCTGCGGGCGTCGCCAGACCCTGTATCACTGATAGTGTCGCGTACACGGTTCGGTCCGCCCGACTGCAGATCAACCGTATAGGGGTCGGGTACGAAGCCGCCGCGCAGGTTCACCGTTTCGTAGCTTGGATTGAGGCGCCAGTCGGGTCCGGACGCGCTGCTGCCGCCACCGCTGCCATAGCCGACCGAGCTGGCGGTCACACTGCCGAGCTCGGAGATAAACAGCCGGGCATCGGCCAGCGAGGCGCTGCCGAACGTGCCAACCCAGATGTCATAGCGCCCGCTGGACGGGTTGTTGAACTGGACGAGCGGATTCAGGCCGTTGCCGCTATCGTCGTCGCAATACCAGCTGCCGTCCGGCCCGTTGATGACGAGGGTCGTATCAGAGCCGGAAGCGGCACCGATGCGAAGGGGAAGCGCGCCGCTGCCAGAGCTGAACTGCAGGGAGAAATCTGGCGCATCGGCGATATAACCACGGCAACGCCGGTCCCTGTCGGCATTGCCTGAGCCGGTGTCACTCAGAGTGTTGGCGCGGACAGGTCCGCCCGATTGCAGGTCGACCGTGTAGGGGTCCGGCATGAACCCGGCCCGTAGCGATGTATCGCCATAGCTTGGTGACAGCGTGAAGTCCTGTGCGGCGGCCATGCTGGTGGCAAGGCCGAGCGAAATGGCGGCGGCGAAGGCGTATTTCATATCCCAGTCTCCTGACTTGCTTATGTCAGGTCCCGCCCGATCAATCCCAGCGCGCCTGACCCCCAAAGGCTTCTGATAAGAGCAGAGCGAGTCTGCACGCAGGATGAACACGGCTCAATAAAAACCGGCCCTCTGATCCGAAATTCAGAGGGCCGGATAGAAATATAACAGTTATATCAATATGTTACTGCATGAAAAAGCTGTCATCGTTCCAGCGCGGTGTTTCGCTGGTATTGGCGACGGCGCTGATGATTTCGTAATTTATCAACGCAAACTTCGCGCCCTGATCGAAGCGCAAGGGCTGCGACAGGTCATCGCCCGGCGCGTGGTAGTTACCGCCCAGGAAGCGCAGGAAGGCCGCGCCCTCATCGTCTTCCGGATCAGGTGAGGAGAAGCCGGTCATCAGGAAGATGGACGGCACGCCTTCACGCACGAAATTATAGTGGTCGGAGCGCACGAAGAGCGATTGCTCGGGGATCGGATCGGGCGAGAGCGATACGCCCGCGCGCGCCACGGCCTGCGCCGTGACCGGGCCGAGCGTGGAGTGCTCGGCGCCAAACGCGATCACATCACTGAACTCGTAGAGCATGACCGGCATGTCCAGATTGATATTGGCCACCATCCGGCCCATGGCCGGTGTGGGGTTGGCGGCCACATGCGCCGACCCCAGCAGGCCCTTTTCCTCAGCCGTCAGGGCGATGAACACGACCGTGCGGGCCGGGCGCGGCCCCTGAACCAGTGCGCGTGCGGATTCCAGCATGGCGGCCGTGCCGGACGCATTGTCCAGCGCGCCGTTGCAGATGGCGTTTTCGGCCATTGGCTGGCAGATGCCGATATGGTCGAGATGGGCCGTGACCACGACAGTCTCTGCCGACAGCGCCGGGTCCGATCCCGGCAGCACGCCGATCACGTTCGCGCTGACGACCGGTTCGCGGGTGGTGGCTTGCGCCATTTCGATATGCGTGTTGAGCGCAAAGCTTTCCAGCTCTTCACCGGCAAGGGCGGCGTCCACAATCTGGCTGAAATCCCGGCCTGACCCTTCAAACAGACGCTCGGCGCTCGCCGTGCCCACCACCGCACTGACCTCGATGGAGGCCGGTGAGGCTGCGGCCGCAACCGTCATGGCAGGGCGCGGATTGGCGGCCATGGCGGCAAGCCGTGAGAAGGGGAAACGCGTCAGCCCGTCTGCCATGATGACAATGACGCCGCTGGCGCCGCGTGCTGCGGCAAACTCGGCCTTGGTGCGGTTGTTGGACAGGTGGGCGGCCACATCGCTGGGCAGATCACCGGGCGCGCCGGCGAGTAGCACGACGATGCGTCCTTCCACGTCCAGCCCGTCATAGCTATCCAGCCCCAGCCCCGGAGCCACGATGCCGTAGCCAGCGAACACCGCATCGGCGCCAATGCTGCTTTCATCGCGGACGGTGTGGGCGCTGATGATGAAGTCGGTCCCGTGTTCCAGCGCTTCACCATTGATGGCCAGGCGTGCCCGCGCGGGGTCGGCCATCATGTTCTGCAATGGCACCGGCTCGTGATAACTGCCGTCTGATGCACCCGGCTCCAGGCCCAGCAGGCGGAAATGGCTTTCGACGTAAGCGGCGGCAATGTCATAGCCACGCGTCCCGGTATCGCGCCCTTCCAGCAGGTCGTCGGCGAGGAAGCGGATATGCGCCTCGATTGCCCCTGCGGTGATGACATCGCCAGGTTCGGTGCTCGCTTGCGGCGCAGAGCCAGTCGTCGCGCAGGCGGACAGGAGAAGTGCGGCGCTTGCAGTTACAGCGATCAGAAAACGGCTCATCTCAAGAATCTCCCCTCAGATCACGCGCGTGGCGCGTTCTTCTCATGTGTGGGGTAAAGAGTTGGCTGGTCCGGCTCAATCGCCCCGCGCATAACCTTGCCGAAGTTTCATGTTTGCCGTGCGTGAATATGCATTAGAGCGGGGCAAAAGGAGGTTTGGTGATGAGTTCGGCCAATGACAGCATTGTCCGTCTGGCGCTGTCTGTCGGTCTTTCAATTGACCCGGATTCATTGCGTTTCAACGAGACGGGCCTTGATTTTCAGGTGGTCTTTGCGGCCGACGCCGAGGGACGCGCATGGGTATTGCGGATACCCCGGCGGCCCGATGCCGCGAGCAAGGCGCAGCTGGAGGCGCGTGCATTGCGCCTGTTTGCCCCTTTTCTGCCGGTGAAGGTTCCAGACTGGCAGGTGTTTGATGCGACGCTGATCGCATACCCGCTGCTGGACGGGGAGCCCGGACTGACTTTTGACCCGGAGACCCACGAGGTTACGTGGAATTTCGACCGCCAGTCACCGGCTTACGCAAAAACGCTGGGCGCGGCGATTGCTGCTCTGCACGCGGTCATCCCCTCTACGGCAGGCGAGGTGGGCTTGCCGGTCCATTCGCCCGACACGGCCCGGCAGAGGCTGCAACAGGACATCAAACGGGTTGCCGGGCAATTTGAGGTGCCAGCCGCCCGGCTTGCCCGCTGGCAGGCATGGATCAGCGATGACAGCTATTGGCCCCCGCGATGTGTGCCGGTTCACGGTGATCTCTATGCGGGCCATGTTCTGGTAAGGCCGGATGGTACGGCGACCGGGATTATCGACTGGACCGAAGCGCGCGTCGACGACCCGGCTCTCGATTTTGCCGGTCATATCCGGGCATTTGGAGAAGATGCGCTGCCTGAGCTGATGGCCGGTTATGAGGCCGCTGGAGGACGCTTGTGGCCCCGCTTTGTGGACCATTGCCGCCAGCTCAACGGATTTCACGCTGTGGAATATGCCAAATATGCGCTGACGACCGGCGACCCTGCGCATGTCGAGGCAGCGCAGGCGCAGTTGTCGTCGCCAGACTAGTCCTGGAGCACCCACAGGGATGAGCGCTCATGGGCGGCGCGCACCGCATCGGAGAGATCGGGGTCAGGCACATGATAGTGCCGGGCAAAATCGCGTGTCATGCGCGCCGGTTTGCCGGTGGAGAGCTGGAAGCATACCAGCCAGGTGCGTGCCCGGAATACCGTCTCGCCGGTGTCGCGATTGCGGAACTGGTACCAGCGCTCGGCGCGCAGGCGGCCATCACTAAGTGCGATCCATACCGCGCAGGTGAGCACGTCGCCGGCCCGGCAATGGCCTGAATAGTCTGCCAGAGTGCGTATGACGGCCATGCCGCGGTCTGCGTCGCGGCAACCCTGCCGGGTCAGGCCATCAGCCTCCCAGTGCGCCCAGGAGGTCTCGTCGGCCCAGCGCAGATAGGCCGAGTTGTTGGCGTGACCGAAATCATCAATCTCGGCCTCGTCCACGCGCCGGTTGCGCACGAAGGGGAAGGGCAGGTCCCAGCCGCTATCGGTAGGCGCTATCGGCATGCTAACTCCTGCTTTGTGCCAACGCGGCGTGTCAGCGCCGTGCTGTTGGCGATATGTCATGGCCCATGATGACGTCAACGCGCACCATGGCAAAAAGGATGAGCGCAAATGAGTGAACGACCCGTCAAGGCGGCCGTGCTGGTGATTGGCGATGAAGTCCTCTCCGGGCGCACGCAGGACGTGAATGTCCGCCAGATTGCCGAATTCCTCAGTCCGCTTGGCATCACGCTGGGCGAGGCGCGTGTGGTCAGCGATGTACAAGATGACATCGTGGAGGCGCTGAACGCGCTGCGGACCCGCTGGGACTATGTGTTCACGACTGGCGGTATCGGCCCGACGCATGATGATATCACCGCCGATGCGGTCGCTGCCGCTTTCGGGTGCCCGATCGATGTACGCGCCGATGCGCTGGAGATTCTCAACACCTGGTATGCGAACTCCGGCACTGAGCTGACGCCGGCCCGCCTGCGCATGGCGCGCATTCCCGATGGCGCAGAACTGATCGCCAACCCCGTTACCGGCGCGCCGGGCTTTCAGATCGAGAACGTATTCGTGCTGGCGGGTGTGCCGAAAATCTGCCGTGGCATGCTGGAGGACATCGCGCACCGGCTGCAGGGCGGGGCGGTCACACAATCGGTCAGTATCCGCCTGGAAGGCGTGCGCGAGGGCGATATCGCCGAAATGCTGGGGCAGGCGGCACTCAGCTTCCCTGCCGTTTCCATCGGTTCCTACCCGTGGTTTGAGGAGCTGGCAGGTGGTGGACTTTCGCGCGGTGTGGCCGTGGTGCTGCGTTCGTCAGACGCTGCGGCGCTAGCGCGGGCAGAGCAGACACTCAGATCACAGCTGCCTGCACAGCCCTGACCGGCACTCGCCGCTTGCTCCGTCTGGCGGGCATGCCTAACTTGACGTGCAACACATGACGCATTTCCGCGAGACAGGATATTTCCCGATGATGGCTGACGGCTTCCGCGCTCACCCGATCCGCAATGATGATGAGGACGGTCCTGAAAAGGACGCCGCCCCGGCGGGGGAGGACTTTGTCGGCAAGGCCCTCTTTGAAAGCCGCACCATCCTCATTACCGGCGGTATCAGCGACAAGGTGGCCCGCTCGGTCTGCGCGCAGCTTTTCGCGCTGGCGGCCAAGAGCGATGATCCGATCCTGGTGGTGATTTCCTCGCCCGGCGGGCATGTCGAGTCTGGCGACATGATCCATGACACGATGAAGTTCATCAAACCGCGTGTGATCGTGCTGGGGTCGGGCTGGGTGGCGTCTGCGGGCGCGCTGATCTTTGTCGGTGCCGAGAAGCAGGATCGCTACTGCCTGCCCAATACGCGCTTTCTGATCCACCAGCCGTCTGGCGGCGCAGGCGGTGCGGCCAGCGATATCGAGATCCAGGTGCGCGAGATGCGCATGATGCGCGACCGGCTGAACCGCATCTTCGCCGAAGCCACCGGCCAGACGCTGGAGCGCATAGAGAAGGATACCGACCGCGATTTCTGGCTGACGGCGAAAGACGCCATCGAGTACGGGCTGTGCCACAAAATCGTGACGCGTCAGGACGAGATCAAGCGCTAGGGCGTGTCAGGCGCACATTAGCGGGCGTGGCGGAACTGGTAGACGCACCGGACTTAAAATCCGTTGGAGGGCAACCTCCGTGCCGGTTCGATTCCGGCCGCCCGCACCATTTTTCCTGTTCTCCCCTGCATCCGCAGGGTCGGTTCCGGCCACGAGGCCGGGCGCGCGGTCGCGCTTTTGGGCGCTGCGCGCCAAGAGGCCGAAGGCCGCCCGCGACTTTTCGCGGAATACCGCAACGCGGATGCGTTGCGGAGCTAGAAACCACGCGCGGTCGCCCTTTTCGGCGCTTCGCGCCGCAAGCCCGAACGGGCTGAGCATCAAGAAAAGCTGGGTCTCCCGTCGATGCGGGAGATCCCGGTTGTCATGCGGTTTGGATAGTTCTGCCAGATTTGCAGTTGACCTCTCCTCCGGGGTCTCCCGCCCCGACGGGAGACCCATGGGGCGTTCCGCAGCTTGTAAGGATGGCCCCCGGGTTCCACTGCCTGCACGGGCTCACACCGCAGCGGCGAAAAAGTTTGCCTGAAAGGTAAGGATATCGCCGGGAATCCCTTGCGTTGGCGGCCTGCGCGCATAACGCTATGCGTCATGTTCGGGGATATGGGTGCACTCTGCATTGACCGGCCAGGCTGCAATGACCGGACCTTACCTGTTTTTCAACGGGTTGGGCCGTCATGAGCGGTGATATCACGCGTGACATCTTCTTTCAGAATCACCCCGACCCCATGCTCATATACGAGCTGGCAACGCGCCGTATTCTGGTGGTCAACCAGACCTTCCAGATCCGCTATGGCTATACGGATGAGGATCTGACGACGCTGCGTCTGGACGACCTTCATCCCGAGGACGAGCTGGACAGGCTGGAATCCAACGTCGCCGCCGTTACCGCCGGCCTTGATCGCGCCGGAATCTGGCAGCACCGGCTCAAATCAGGCGAATTCATCCATGTGGAGATCACCTCCCACACGATGGAATATGAGGGCAAGGCCTGCGAGCTGGTCGTAGCCCGTGACATGACGGAGCTGGTGCGCTTCGAGAAGGAGCGAGATCAGGCGCTCAAGCGCGAGGAAACCCTTCGCAGCCGTGCCGAGGCCGCAGCCTATCACTTCCAGTCCCTGTTCGAAGCCGCGCCGGGCATGCTGCTGGTGCTGGAGCCTGAGGGCTACACCATTGTGGCGATCAGCGACGCCTATCTGGAAGCCACAATGCGCCGCCGGGCCGACATTATGGGCAAGCCGCTTTTTGACGTTTTCCCCGATGATCCTGATGACCCTGACGCCAATGGTGTTTCTGCCGTCACCGCTGTTCTCGAAAGGGTGAAGGAAAGCGGGCTGTCGGAGGCTCTGCCGCTGGTGCGCTTTCCGGTCGAGCGGCCAGAGGAGGAGGGCGGCGGGTTTGAGGAACGCTGGTGGCTGTCAGTGTTCTCCGCCGTCAAAGGCCCCGATGGCCGCACGCAGTACGTGATCTGCCGGTCTGAGGACGTTACGGGGCTGATTGCCAGTCAGGGCCGTGATACGGCCGAACTGGCTGCCGAGCTGGCGGAGCGGCCGCTTGAGCTCGACCTGATGGTGCATTCACGCGAGCTGCGCGAAGCGACGCTGCGGCTGAACGAGCGCGAGGCCAGCATCCGCACGGTCGAGCGCCTGCTGGCTCTGGGCCAGTGGCGGTTCGATCTGCAGACCCAAAAGCTGGAATGGTCAGACAGTACGTTCCGGATGTACGGGCTGGATCCGGAGACGTGTGAGCCCGACTATGATCTCTATGTCAGCCTGGTTCACCCCGATGACCGCACAAGAATGGAAAGCTGGTTTGCCGATTTCATCGAGTCCGGTGAACGCAGCGGCGAGTTCTGGCACCGCATCGTGCGCCCTGATGGCCGCGTGATTACGGTTCGCGGTGTCGCCGAACGTGCCATAACCCCGGAGGGCGAGGCGACCACCGGGTTTGTTCAGGACATTACCGGCCAGCTGGAAACCGATGCGCGGCTGAGCGAAGCAGACCATTTGCTGCGTCTGGCTGGCAAATCGGCCCGTTTTGGCGCCTGGCGGGTGGATCTGGGGCGCGGCGTCGCCGAGTGGTCTGAAGAAGTGGCCGACATCCACGACATGCCCGGCACGCGGGAACTGCCGGTGGAGGATGCTATCGGCTTCTACGCACCGGAAAGCGTTGACCGGCTGCGTGAGGTTTATGAGCACTGCATCAATACCGGGCAAGCCTTCGACGAGATGCTGGTCATCATCAGCGCGAAGGGAAGGCGGGTCTGGTGCCGCTCGATCGGTGAAGCTGAACGCAATGCTGCTGGGGAGGTGATCGCGGTACGCGGCGCATTCCAGGACATCTCCGAACTGGTGTCGGCCCGCCTTGAAAGCGCGGAGCTGGCCGAGCGCCTGCAGAACACACTCAACACGATGAGCGATGCCTTCTACCTGCTTGATGAGGGGATGTGTTTTTCCTTCGTCAACAAGGAGGCGGAGCGGGCGCTGCGCACGCCGCGCCAGGACCTGCTGGGCAAGCATGTCTGGGATGTATTCCCCGGCGCACGTGAAGCGCTGGAGCCCTACTACCAGCAGGCGATGGATACGGGCGAAAGCGCGAATTTATCTTTCTGGTATGATGAACTCGGTGTCTGGTTCCGGGTGAGGGTGCATCCCGGCCCGGACGGTCTGGCCGTGTACTTTCAGGACATCACCGAAGAGCGGGAGGCGCAGGAGCAGCTCTATCTTCTGGAGAAGGCGGTCGCACGCGCCAATGATGTGGTGATTATCGCCGACAGCAAGGTCACAGATGAAGGGCCCAGAATAGTTTATGTCAATGACGCGTTCGAGCGGGTGTTCGGGTATACCCGCGACGAGGTGGTTGGCCAGTCAACCAGCATATTGCGTGGTCCCCTCACAGACCGGGAGACACTAGAGGAGATATTTTCAGCGTTCAGGGCCATGGTGCCGGTGCGAACCGAGATTGTGCACTACACCAGGTCCGGCGACGGGCGCTGGATGGATGTCGCCGCGGTGCCGATCACCGATACGGAAGGGCGTCACACGCACTGGCTGGGCGTGCAGCGCGACATTACCGAGCGCAAACGTGACGAGGAAGCGCTCCGGATCGCGCGCGACGAGGCAGAAGAGGCCAACCGGCTGAAGTCGGAGTTTCTGGCCAATATGAGCCATGAAATCCGCACCCCGCTCAACGGCGTGCTGGGGATGTCGCAATTGCTGGCCCGTACGGATCTTGATGCCCGCCAGACGCGGATGATCGAGACGGTGCAGACCTCTGGCAAGGCGCTGTTGTCGATCATCAACGACATTCTGGACCTGTCCAAGATCGAGGCCGGCCTGATGACCATCGAACCGGAGGCGGTTGAGGTCGACGCCTTGTGTGAACAGGCCCTGTCCTCGGTCAGGGGTACGGCACAGAACAAGGCGCTGGCGCTCGACCTCGCCATTGATGAAGCGGTTCCCGGACACATTACTGCCGACCGGCGGCGCCTGGCCCAGGTTCTGATCAACCTGCTGGGCAATGCGGTAAAGTTCACCGAGGCCGGATCGGTCTGGCTGAACGTGGATTGCCCGGACGCGCAAACCATCCGTTTCGAGGTGACCGATACCGGGCCCGGGATCAGCCCGCAGCAGGCGGAGCATATTTTTGACCGCTTCCGGCAGGTGGACGCCTCCTATGCCCGCCGGCATGAGGGTACGGGGCTCGGCCTGGCGCTGAGCAAGGAGTTTGCCAGCCTGATGGGCGGGCATATTACCCTGCATTCCCGGCCCGGTGAGGGCTCGCGCTTTGCTGTTCATCTGCCGCTGGTGACCACCAGGGCCGGGGTGGCAGGCGGGGAAGAGGCGACCAATGTCGTCAGCCTGCCAAAGGACATGGACCGTATTCTGGTGGCGGAGGACAACGCGACCAACCGCGAGACGCTGGAGATGTTTCTTGATGAGCTGGGCCTGGCCCGCCCGGTCTGCGTTACCAATGGACGTGAGGCGGTGGAGCGCGCGTTGGCGGAAGATTTTTCGCTGATCATCATGGATGTCTCCATGCCCGTCATGTCGGGGCTGGATGCGATCCGCGCGATCCGGGCCAGCACCTCGCGCCGCCGTCATGTACCCATACTGGCGCTGACGGCGCATGCTGCTCCCCAGGACCGGGAGGAATGTCTGCAAGCAGGCGCTAACGATTATCTTGCCAAACCTGTTGATCTCGCCGCGCTGGCCAGCGCATTGTCGAAACTGGTGGGCAAGCGGATTGCAGGCTGACAGCCTCTGAAGGGATGTTGAATGGATCATGCATCACAGACATCAAGCGGCGAGCTGAGCGTAGCCATTATCGATGACGATCCGGTGGAAACCGAGATTCTCTCCATCCTCATGGACGAGGTATTTGAGGCGGTCGAGATTTCGAGCTTCGGGACGGTCAGCGAGTTTCTGGATGGCAGCCGGAATGCGAGTTTCCAGCTCGTATTCCTGGATCGACGCCTGCCGCCCTATTCCAGGTTTGACGAAACCCTGCCACTGGTCGTGCCGGCGGCTCCCAAGGCCGCCATCATCCTGATCACGGCCCATACTTTCGAGCGGGTGGACCTCTCGGCCTACCCCAACGTGGCCGGGCCGTTTGCCAAGCTGGACCTGATGACGCCGGAAGATCTGCGCGGGCTTATCGGCAAACACCTGCCCCAGTGATGCAACAGGCCATGCTCGTGTCCGCGCAAGAGGCCATGGCCCGCGAACAGGCGGTGTTCATTGATGCGAGCTGGTTCATGCCGGCCAGCGGCAGAACCGGGCGCGATGCCTTTGCGCAAACCCGCATTGCAGGCGCTCTCTTTTTTGACATTGATGCGGTAGCGGACCTGACCAGCCCTCTGCCCCATATGGCACCGGGCAGCGCCACGCTCTCGCGCTGGTTCGCGGCACACGCCCTTCAACCTGGTCAGACGCTTATCATCTACGATCAGAACGCGGGCTTTGCCGCGCCGCGCGTCTGGTGGACGCTGCGCCGGTTCGGCCTCTCGCCCCTGATCCTTGATGGCGGGTTTGCCGCCTGGAGTGCCGCAGGCGGGGCGGTGGAGACCGGGCCTGCGCCGGACCCTGCCTCCACCGGGGCGGGGCCGGACTTGCACCTCATCAATGATGATGCGATGCGCTGGAACGACGTGCTCCACCACATTGAAGCAGGCGATGCGCTGATCGTCGATGCCCGCCCGCCGGGGCGCTTTGCCGGCACGGACCCGGAGCCGCGCGCCGGGCTGCAATCAGGTCACATGCCGGGCGCCGTAAACCTGCCCTCTGGCCGCCTGCTGGACGCAGAGGGGCGGTTTCTGCAGGGCGAGGCGCTGGCGGCTGTGTTGCCGGCGCAGGACCGCCACAAGCGCATTATCTGCACGTGCGGGTCCGGTGTGACCGCCGCCATTCTCCATGCCGGTTTCACGGCGGCAGGCTTCGGCGATGTCTGGCTTTATGACGGTTCGTGGACCGAATGGGCTGGCCGGGGCGATCTGCCGATTGTGAAAAGCTGAACAGCGTTCACTTCCCCATCTCGACACCGCGTCAAACCGCGCTAGCTTGCGGTGCAGCATACATGTTTCAAGGGGAGGGCCAGATGGCCGGACTGGACATTCTCGAAGGGCGCCTCAGCGTGCCTGTCATTGGCGCGCCGCTTTTCATCATTTCCCATCCTGATCTGGTCATCGCCCAGTGCAAGGCAGGGGTGGTGGGGTCCTTCCCGGCGCTCAATGCCCGCCCGCAGAGCCAGCTCGATGAATGGCTGGATCAGATCACGTCAGAGCTGGACAGCTATAACCGCGCCAATCCGGACAAACCGGCTGCGCCCTTTGCCGTGAACCAGATCGTCCACCGCTCAAACGAGCGGCTGGAAGCGGACATGGAAACCTGCGCGAAATACAAGGTGCCGCTCGTCATCACCTCGCTGGGTGCGCGTGAGGAGCTCAACCAGGCCGTCCATTCCTGGGGCGGCAAGACGCTGCACGACATCATCAATGTGCGCTTTGCCCGCAAGGCGCTGGAAAAGGGCGCGGACGGTCTCATTGCGGTGTGCGCAGGCGCAGGCGGCCATGCCGGCACGCTCTCGCCCTTCGCGCTGATCGCCGAAATCCGTGAGTTTTTCGATGGCCCGCTTCTGGTCTCCGGGGCCATTTCCACCGGTGCCGGCGTGCTGGCGGCGCAGGCCATGGGCGCGGACTATGCCTATATCGGCTCAGCCTTCATCGCGACGGCAGAGGCGCGCGCAAGTGAGAGCTACAAGCAGGGCATTGTGGAGGGGCGGGCGGACGATATCGTCTACACCAACCTCTTCACCGGCGTGCATGGCAACTATCTGAAAAAATCCATCACCGATGCCGGTCTTGATCCGGACAACCTGCCTGAAAGCGACCCTTCGAAGATGAATTTCGGTTCGGGCAGTAATTCGGCCGCCAAGGCGTGGAAGGATATCTGGGGTTCGGGTCAGGGGATTGGCTCGGTCGACAAGGTGCGCTCGACGGCAGAGTATGTGGACCTGCTCAAGGCCCAGTACGAGGCTGCGAAAAAGCGGGTTTGCTGAGGGGCCTTCCCTTCACTGAAACCCCGGAACACCGAAGGCGTATCCGGGGCCTGCCTCAGAGTTATTCTGCGTAAGGTCCCGGCTCTGCGCTGCGCTTGGCCGGGATTTCAGCGGTGGAGGAACTCTAGATGCTCTTCAGCCAGTCGGGCTTCACATATTTGTGGCCGAGATCGCGGGCGACCGGCTCATAGGTGACATGGCCTTCGGCCACGTTCAGCCCGCGTGCCAGGTGCGGATCGTCATTCATCGCCTTCTTCGCGCCCTTGTTGGCGATGGCCAGCGTAAAGGGCAGGGTGGCGTTGGTGAGCGCGATGGTTGAGGTGCGCGCCACCGCGCCCGGCATGTTGGCGACGCAGTAATGGACCACGCCGTCGACGATGAAGGTCGGGCTCTGGTGGGTGGTGGGCTTTGAGGTTTCAAAACAGCCGCCCTGATCGATGGCGATATCGACCAGCACCGCGCCATCCTTCATTTTCTTCAGCATCTCGCGGGTGACGAGCTTGGGTGCTGCCGCGCCGGGGATCAGCACCGCACCGATCACCAGATCTGCGCCGATAATGGCTTCCTCAACGGCAGCCGCCGTGGAGAAGGCCGTTTTGGCGCGGCCCTGGAACTGGGTGTCGAGCTCAGCCAGGCGCCGAATCGAACGGTCGAAGATCGTCACGTCCGCGCGCATACCCACGGCCATTTCGGCTGCGTGGGTGCCGGAGACACCGCCGCCGAGAATGACGACTTTGGCAGGCTGTACGCCCGGCACACCGCCGAGCAGCATGCCGCGCCCGCCATGGGATTTTTCCAGCGCCGTTGCGCCGACCTGGATCGACATGCGGCCCGCGACTTCCGACATGGGCTTCAGAAGCGGCAGGCGGCCTTCATTGTCGGTCACTGTTTCATAGGCGATGGCGATACAGCCTGAGTCCATCAGCCCCTTGGTCTGTTCAGGATCGGGCGCGAGGTGGAGATAGGTGAAAAGCGTGTGCTCCGGCGTCAGGCGCGCATACTCGATGGCTTGCGGCTCTTTCACCTTCACGATCAGCTCGCCCGTCTTGAACACGGCGTCCGCGTCGGGAAGGATTTTCGCGCCAACCGCCTCGTAGGCGCTGTCGGCAAAGCCAACACCGTCACCGGCTTTGGTCTCGACAAACACTTCATGGCCAGCCTGCACCAGCTCTGCGGCGCCTGCAGGCGTCAGGCCGACGCGGTATTCGTGAACCTTGATCTCTCTGGGTACGCCAACGCGCATGAGGGTCTCTCCCGGTGTTTTCTGACTGTCAGGTGTGTCCCTGAAGTTGCGGTGAAGCTACCGGAAACGGCAGGTATCTGCAATCTGGATGGCAATTATGCAATAATATTGCGGATTAATGGATTAAATCGGGTAATACTGCCATATTGGGTGTGCCGGGCGGGCCGGGAATCGCAAACTCTTCGAGAAATTGGCCATGAACCTTGATGATACTGATCGCGCCCTGCTGACCCTTCTGCAGGCAGAGGGGCGTCTGACCAATGCGGAGCTGGCAGAGCGGGTGGGGCTGTCGCCTTCTGCCTGTCACCGGCGTGTCCGGGCGCTGGAGGCGCGCGGCGTCGTGACCGGATATGCCGCCCTGCTGAATGCGGATGCGGTGGGGCGGGGCCTTACCGTGCTGGTGCTGGTCACGCTGGAGAATCAGCGCCGCGAGACGATGCAGGCTTTCGAGACGGCGGTGGAGAAGGTGGAGGAGGTGATGGACTGCTACCTCACCACCGGCGCGGAAGATTATCTCTTACGCCTGATGGTGAATGATGCGCGCGATTATGAGCGCGTGCACCGCGAGCGGCTGTCCGGCCTGCCGGGGGTGGCGCGCCTCATCTCCAATATCGCCATGCGCAAGGTGTTTACCCGCACGGCCCTGCCGCTGGCTGGCGGTCAGGCCGGCTCGGCTACCCGGAAAGCCGGGTCGGGGGTGTAAGCCTCGATCACCTCCTGCATCCATTCGTGAATGTCGCTTTCGGGCACTTCCGCATAGCGCAGCAGCGCCAATGCGAAGTCGAGCCCTTCAGGCTGGCTGCGGTTGAGGATGGCGTGTATGCCGAGCGCCTGGTGGCGGCGCTGGTCAGCTTCGTCGGCGACCGCCACGAAGCGTTCCAGCTCGGGGAAGTTCTCGCGGATATAGGGCGTGATCTCCGCAGAGATCTCATAGCGTGGCTGGCAGACCGCGAGCGCACGCGCCTCGGTAACGTCGATGGCTTTCAGTAGCCGCGTATCGGAAGGATCGCCGAAGGTCACCGCATAGCCATCGGTAATCGCAGCCAGAAACCGGTCCGGGTCGTTCTCCACGGCGATCACGGGGATGCCAAAACGCGTCAGGGCGCTGTAGGCCATCCGCCCCGACGGTGTCATGGCGTAGATGAGGACGGGGCAATTCATCTCTTCGGGCGCGCTGACCGGTTTGCGGCTGGCGGTGGCATCGGCAATACGCCGGGCGATCTTGAGCCCCAGCGATGCCCAGGCCGGGGTCAGCGCGAGTGACAGCGCGCTCGCCGCGACCAGAATGCCTGTCAGCTCCGCGCCCAACGCCGCCGCAATGCCCGGCAGGGCCAGTATTACCAGACCGAACTCGGACCCCTGCGCCAGCGAAAAGCCGAGCTGCGCGCCGCCCGCAAGGCTCCATCTATTGATAATGGCGGCGGCCCAGGTGAGCGCGGTTTTCAGCACGAACAGCACGGCGAGCGCCGCGACGATCCAGTGGGCCTGCGCCACCATCATGCGCCAGTCCAGCGCCATGCCGACCGTGATGAAGAAGAAGCCCAGCAATAGCGCGCCGAACGGTCTGGCTTCGGTACGGATCACGGTCTTGAACGGAGTGTCGGCGATAATCATGCCGGCCAGGAAGGCACCCAGCGTCAGGGAGAGCTCCAGCGCGCCGGTGGCCGCCGCCGTTGCCAGCACCAGAAACAGGGCGGCAGCGGTGAATATCTCGTCATTGCGGGTCTTGGACAGCAGGCGGAAGAGCGGCCCGATCACGAAGCGTCCGGCGAGCAGGGCGGCGGCCACCGCCAGCAGCGCTTTGAGCGCCGACATGCCCAGAATGGCACCTAGATCTCCGCCCCCGCCTTCGGACAGGGCGACGGCGATGACCAGAAGGAAAATGCCTGCAATGTCCTGAAACACCAGAACGGCGGTCGCAGAACGGCCCAGCGGGCAGGTGGCAATGCCACGCTCGGCAAGCGTCTGCGTCACAACCGCCGTTGCTGAAATGCCTGCTGCTGCCCCGATCAGCAAAGCCAGCAGCCAGTCCATGCCGGCCATCCAGCCGACAAGGCCGAAACCGGCCGTGCACAAGATCATCTGCAGGGGCGCAAGGCCGATCAGATCGCTCTTGCTTTCGCGCACGGTCTTCAGTGAGAAGCCCAGCCCGATATCAAACAGCAGGAAGACAACGCCGAGCTGCGCCAGCAGGCGCGTCGTGCCGTTCTCCTCGATCATTCCGAGGCCGAACGGGCCGATCAGCAACCCGGCCGCGATGAAGGTGACGATGGGCGAGGTTTTCAAGAGCCGCGCCAGCATGATGGCGGCAATACCGACGCCCAGCAGTTTCACCGCCGGCAGGATGGCTTCCACTTCGCTCATGATTTCTGCGCCCGCCGTTGGAGTGTTGGGTTGGGAGTGTGGGAAGAGAGGATATGCTAGTATATGCGTATGGAGTTATTGCTTGCCATAAATATTGCTGCCGGCGGTCTGCTGTTGGCCGGGCTGATCCGCATTGTTTGGCCGTATGTTGCGAAGACTAGCGCACGGCGCAGGGCGGCAGAGCGTGATGAGCTGGACCGGGATTCGGTGCACACCTCCACTGAATAAGGCGGACCTGCCTCTCGCCAATCGCGCAGTCAGGCGCTACATCCCCGCCATGACCGAAGAACGCTATACCAGCCTTGAGCAGCT
>NZ_JBJHBQ010000010.1:0-93270 GCF_050485565.1 Glycocaulis sp.
CACTCCGGACGCTGTTTCGATTTTGCAGGCGAAGAAGTCGCGCCCTAGCTCACCGCCCGGTCGCGGCCCTTCCAGTAGGGCTCGCGAAGAACGCGCTTCAATATCTTGCCCGTGGGATTGCGCGGCAAAGCATCGATGAAGTTGACGGTCTTTGGCACCTTATAGGCCGCGATGCGCTCCCGTGCGTGCGCGATCAGGGCCTCTGGCGTTGCGTCTGAGCCCGGCGCTTTCACGACAATCGCCTTCACGGCCTCGCCCCAGCGCTCGTCCGGCACGCCGATCACGGCCACATCGGCCACGCCCGGATGGGAGAAGAGCGCGTTTTCCACCTCTGCCGGGTAGATATTCTCGCCGCCGGAAATGATCATGTCCTTCACTCGGTCATGGATGAAGAGATAGCCATCCTCGTCCAGATACCCCGCATCGCCCGATTTGAACCAGCCATCGGAATTGATCACCTCTGCCGTGGCATCGGGCCGGTTCCAATAGCCTGTCATCAGGCTGGTGCCGCGTATCCACACCTCACCCACCTCGCCTTGCGCGACCGGCTGGCCGTCCTCGCCCGCGACGCGGATCTCGATACCGGCATTGGGCTTGCCTGCAGCGCGCAGCTTGCCGCGCGCAGGATCATGGTCGGCGGGCGGCAGGTGCACCGCCGCCCCATTGGTCTCGGTCAGGCCATAGAACTGGATAAAGCCGCAATCGAAAATCTTCGCTGCTTTCAGCAGCAATTCCTCGGCAATCGGCGACGCGCCATAGGCAATCAGCCTCAGGGACGAGAAGTCGCGCGGCTTCATGGCGCTTGCCTGCACGAGGAAAAGGATCACCGCGGGCACGAAGAAGCTGGTCTGGACCTTGTGCTGTTCGATCAGGTCAAGGATCGCGACCGGATCGACTTCCTTCACGATGATATTCGTTGCCGCCTGATAGAAGCCCAGGAGCGCCCAGTTCGTGCCGGCCACATGGAAATAGGGCATGGCGATGAGGTTTGGATCGCCCGGCTCCCAGCGCACAAACCCGTCATGCAGGCCCTGCTCGAAGAGGGAGAGATACGCGCCGTGCGAGAGCACCACACCCTTGGGATGGCCCGTCGTGCCGGAGGTGTAGAGCTGTAGCACGTCCTCTTTCGGGTCGGTCTTCAGCATCGGATCGGTGTCGGACTGCCCGTCCCGCCAGCCCGTATAGCCTTTCCATCTGGCATGCCCGCCATCGAGCGCGATCACCGTGCGCAGGGAAGGCAAAGCGGGCAGAAGGCTCTCCACCAGCGGATAGTATTCGGCATCGACAAAGAGCGCGGTGACGCCCGCATCCTTCAGGATGAAAAGGATTTCCGGCCCGGCGAGGCGCCAGTTCACCCCCGTCAGCACGCATCGCGCCTTGGCCGCACCAAAGAGCAGCTCGGCGAAATAATCGCTATTCTTGCCCAGATGGCCGATGCGCGCGCCCGGCTCACACCCCAGCGCAATGAGCCCGTTGGCGACCCGGCTGGCATGGCTGTCCAGCGCGGCATAGCTCGTGGTGCGATCCTGGAATATTTGCGCCGCTACCGTGCCGTTCACGCGCGCCTGCTGGCGCACGACATCGGCCATGGATACGAGCTTGCCCGCATCGATCATTCGCGTCTCCTCCCTCATTGCGCGTGAGGAGCTTTGCCTCTCACGCCCGGCCACTGACGGGCCTTTTGTGCGAGCGATGATAGGGGAAGCGGGGAGAAGGGGAAGGGGGTGTCAGAACTCCAATTAACGCGCTAACGTCCAAAGAAGCTCTACAGGCGAAGTTCGATGATACTCCGTGTCTGCTCCGCAATAGCGATTCTTCATCTCGCTGCCCCCGCTCAGGCGCAGCTGTATAAATGCGAGTTCAAAAATCGGGCTGTTCCCACCGCCGACGGCCTGGTCGTTAATCAAGAAGACGATCCGTTTGTACAGGCAATGGCCGAGCTATTCTTCGACGTGCAGACGGGCAGCCTGCGGCTCAGAGCTTGGGACGAACCCATTCAGTATGAGGTAATCCACCCCGGCGATATCGACGAGGGCCACAGTATGCGTGCCATCTTCCGGGATGCCCTTACCTTCCTGAACATAGCCGTCTGGGAAGAAGGAATGCCGTTTGTCTACTATAATGGTGTTGGCTATTTCGGCGGCGGCTGCGAGAGGATTGCTGGCCGACCCTGAAAAAATGGTGCCGCTTGCGTGACTCGAACACGCGACCTACGCATTACGAATGCGTTGCTCTACCAGCTGAGCTAAAGCGGCTTTGCCACGTCGGATAACGGGCGGGTGCGGGGGCGAGGCGGACGGCCCCTTCCCGGCGGCGCGCAAACTATCCGCGAACGCGTGTCTTCGCAAGCGCGCTTGTGTGTGTGGTCTGGATGGCGCGATTTCGGGGCGCGAAACCACAGCCTGACATGCGTCTACCCATCAACCGGGTTCCCGGGCTTGCCTGTCCCCGTGAAAACGGGGAACCCGGGATCCAGTCTTTCTCCCGCCTCAACTGGCAAAGTGCGGCGCTCCTGGATTCTGGGTCCCCGCTCGGGGGCGGGGACCCCGGCGGAAAGGCCAGAGCACCCCCTGCAATACCAGATACCAACACCCCAACCTCGTCATCCCCGCGCAGACGGGGATCCAGAGATCGTAGAGCTATGTTTGTGCCAAGCGGCTCTGGGTTCCCGCCTGCACGGGAACGACGAGGGGGAGAAGCAAGCCGGGCCATGACAACAATAGACGCTAGTGGAACTACGCGTTTCCCCGACGAAAGTCGGGGGCCAGAAATGCTGGGCACCGGCGTGCGCCGGTGAAACGAAATCCGGGTTCCGGGTGTCGCTGCGCTCCCCCGGAATGACGAGGGGTAGTGTAGCTGTGGGGTCCACTACCCCGCCTTCGCCCGTATCGCCTCCACGACGGGCTTTGCCAGCGCATCGAAAAAGGCTTCGAGATGATCAGCCGGCCGCGCGGCGGCCGCGTCATTGCGGATCACTATATGGGCGCAATCGGCATTGGGGTGCGTCCATTCATGGTGCATGGGCCGCACGGTGCCAAGATACTGGCCGACCACCGATTGCGCCGTGCGCCCGCGCTCGTTCACATCGCGCAGCAGGCGCCGGGCGAGGCGGATATCGTCGGGCGCATCGACATAGACGCGGATATCAAACAGCTCTTTGAGCCGCGCATCGCAGAAGAGGTGAATGCCCTCCACGAAGATGATGTCACACGGCGCGATGCGGCGCGTATCGGCGCGCCGGCGGTGGATGGTGAAATCATAGATTGGCGCATCCACGCTCTCACCGCGCCTGAGCGCGTCCAGATGATCGGCCAGAAGCGCATGATCGCGAGAAGCAGGATGATCGAAATTGAATCGGGCCGCATCAAAATCGGGCGAGGCACCGTGATCGCCGTAATAATCATCTTCCGCCATGACGAGCGCGCTCAGGGGCGCAATGGCGCGGGCGGCGGCGCGCGCAATCTCCGTCTTGCCGGAGGCTGATCCCCCGCTTACCCCCACGATCAGCCGTGCCATTCGCTAATCCTTAGCCCTTATCGTCTTCATCGACGCCCGGATCATCGGGCGCAAAGCGCGGACCCGCAGCCGGGGTTTCCTCGCGCTGTCTTGTTTCCCGGTCTGGTAACGGCGCAGGCGCGATGATGACAGGAGCTGTATCAGTGGCGGGCGGTCCTTTTGCAGCCGGTTTTGGCGCTTCAAGCAGCACGCGATCCGGGATGGCCTCGGCGATCATCTCGAAGCGCTCATGGCGCGGATGGATCAGCCGCTCCTCATCGCCCCAGGCATAGACAAGGCGCTGCCAGTCGCTCTCGGCAAAGTTGAAGGCTTCGCCGTCGCCATCAATGTCGGACCAGTCCGGCTCGCCCGGCGCATGGGCGGCGCGGGCAAGATAGCGCTGCGCGGCGTCCTCATCGCCTTCCAGGCGCGTCAGGCGGGCGGCCAGCGTACACACGCGCGCAGACAGGGGCGTCTCGGCCAGCAGGGGCGTGATGGCGCTGCGCGCGGCCTCCACATTGCGCTGCTGCAGGGCGATACCGGTGAGCAGAAGGCGCGATTCCCGGTTATCGGGATTGAACTCGGCGAGCGTACGCAGACGCGCCGCCTTCTTCGTTGCCGTGTCGGACTTGCGAAGCTCGCCATAGGCGCGCGCAATCGCCGGGTGGGGGCGCAGCCGCCAGGCGGTTTCAAGGATGTCAGCCGCCTTGCGGTGGCGGCGGCGCGCGGGCAGGAGATCGCCTGCCAGCACGGCGGCGGGCGCAAAGCCGGGCGAAGCGAGCGCCGCCTTCTCGGCCAGCTCTGCGGCCTTTTCTGCGTCGCTCTGGCGGGTCTGGCGCGCCTTCACGGTGAGGATCACCGCCCGGCGGCGCGCAGCGCTGTCCGGCGCGATATGGCGGCGTTTTTCGCCCTCGGAGAGGGTCTCCAGCGCCTCGTCCCAGCGCGCGGCGGCCACTTGCGCGTTAAACAGGCTGTCAAACGCCCAGCGGGCCGTGCGCGCTTCGGCAAATGCCTTACCCGCATGGGTGATGACATTACCGGTCTCGCCTTGTGTTTCAGCGAGTACAGACAGGCCGCGATGCGCGACAAGACGCGTTTTCGGGTCTTCCAGCAGGGCCTCGTAATGCCCGCGCGCGGCCAAGAGATTGCCAGCGGCCTCTGCGGCTCTTGCCGCCAGCAGGCGCGACAGGGCGGGCCGCTCCAGCAGGGCATCGGCGCGCGCCGCCTGACGCACGGCGAGCTCACCTTCGCCTGCAGCCGCGGCGATCAGGGCGCGTTCGAGCGCATCAACGCCCTGCTCGCGGCGGCGGCGCTGGCGCAGCTTGCGCCAGGCATCGGGCGCGCCCCACATCTTGGCGATCAGCCACCACAACACCGTCAGCAGGAAGGCCGCGACGATCAGCACGCCCATGAAGAGCGCAAAGCTGGTCTCGGCCTGCCAGCCAAGAAATTCAAAGCTGGCCGTGCCGGGATTTAGGGTCAGCCAGACGGCCAGAATCGCCGTGATGACGCACAAGGCAACGGTGAGGATAAGGCGGATCATGGCGTGCTCCTGCCCGGCGCGGACGCGCTGCTAAGCGCATTGCGCAGTGTGATGAGGGCGGCCTCGATTTCAAGGCGCGCGCGCGCGCGGACCAGCCAGTCAGACGCCGCTTCAGCTGCCGGGCCTTCCAGCCGCCCTGCCGCCTCCACCGCGCCGGACAGATCGCCGCGCGCAAGGCGGTTTTCAGCCTGCCCGACCAGAGCCAGCGCGCTATCGGGGCTGGTATCGGCAGGGCGGATTTCAAACAGGCCCAGAAAGCGCCGCGTCTCGCCAGAGGCAGAGCGGATCGCCGCTGCGGGGAAGCTCTCTGCCAGCTCATCAGACGATGGCACGCCCCGGCGGGCATGAGGCTGCAGGGCGGCAAGGCCCGGCGCGTTTGGCCAGAGCCGGGCCATGTTGGCGCGTTCCGCTTCAAAACTCTCCGAACTCTGCGCCGCTTCGCGCAAGGCCGTGAAAGCCAGAATGCGCGCGGCTGAGCGCTCGACAGCCTCGGCCTCGCCGCCAGCACTGGCTTCGGCCTCGCTCAGGCGGACTTCAAGGGCATCAAGCCGGGCCGAAAGCCTCGATTCTGCCGCGTCTATCGCTTCGGATGTGGCGCGCGACAGCTGGCGATAGGCTTCGCTCTGCCGGTCTTCAACCGCCGCAAGCTCTGTATCCATGCGGCCATCCTGAGCGGACAGCCGGGCTTCCAGCGTCCTCAGCGCTTCTTCAAGCGGGCCAAGATCAGCCGCTCCGCCGCCAGCCACAGGCCGGTTTTCAATGGCACTGCGCAGAACATCGATCTCGGCGCGCAGCCCCCCTTCGCGCTCATCCAGCAGCGCTTCCAGCGCGGCCTCATCAAGGCTCGCGCCCGCCTCACCCGCAGGGCGTGCCTCCACCGCCTCCACACGTTCTTCCAGAGCGCGTATCTCGCTATCGAATGTGCGCAAGGCTTCGGTGGGGACCATTTCGGTCAGAGGCCGGTCTTCCGCCGCGTTCAGGCGCGCGTCCAGCCCCGCCAGCTGGCTCTCCAGCCGGGCGATCTCGGCGCTAGCGCCTGCGTCATCGGTGGCGTTCAAACCGGCAGCAAACCAGCCCGCTACCCCGCCAGCACCGCCTGCCAGCACCAGCGCCAGTACAAAGCCTGCAAGGCGCATCGCCGCCTTGCCGCCGCCGGAGCGCTTTTCAGGCTTTGCCGGTTCAAATTCGGCATCAATCGGCTCTGCCTCGCCGGGCGGAGGGGTGTTTTCAGGGGAGTCCGCGTGCATGATCGGGTCTTCGCGCCTTTGGTTCTGCGTCTTTGCTCACTCTAGGCTGTATCGACATTCAGGTTTCGGGCGTGACGCGTAGCGGATTTGGTTTCTGACAAGGAGAGACGGCTGCCGTGGAGCATCCCTCCACAAGGGCGGCTCGACGCCGTCAGGGACTAAATCCGCCGCGCCTCGAAGAGGTATGGCGAAAATCGTTCACTCTTGCGTCGCAGTCCCTCGAAAGGGGACGGCCCTTCCATCGGGCCTGCTCCTGATATTGAACGATTTTCACCCATATCACGCTCCAAAACTGAATGTCGATACAGCCTAGGGTGCGCCGCGCCGCTTCGCCAGTTCATCAAGCGCGGCCAGAAGACTGTCTTCGGCAGGTTGTGCTGCGACATGCACTTTCAGACCGCGCGTGTGCAACGGAACAGCGGCGCGCTCCGATATGGCGATGAACTCCAGACGCGCGAGGGCGGCAGTGAGTTCCGCCGCATCCACAAGCGCCAGAAAGCGCTGTGCACCGCGCGCCGAGTGGATGAGCACGATGGCTGGCCCGTCTGCAAGCGCAGCTCTGGCACGTGCGGTCAGCCCGCGCGCCAGCCGTGTGCGGTAAACGGTGCGGGTCGTGGCGCGAAGGCCGAGAACCTCCAGCATGCCGGCGAGATCCCCTGCCCGGTCTTCACCGCTTACATGCAGGATATGACGGCCTGCGGGCAGGTCTCGCGCGATTATCCGCGCCAGCGCTTCGGCATCCCCGTCAGCGCTGGTGACGGACGCAAAGCCGGCATCACGCGCAGCCTGCGCCGTACCCTCACCAACGGCGAACACCGGCAGGTGAAGCAGCGGTCCGGTATCCCGGACAGCCTGCAGCGCATTGGCACTGGTCAGGGCCAGCGCATCCGCGCCATCAGCGTCAATCACCGCACGCGAGCGCACCACTTGCGAAACCGGGCAGGCAATCGCCTTATAGCCCAAAGCCCGGACGGCCCGGACGGTGCGGGCATTGCCCGGCTGGGTGCGCGTGATGATGACCGGCAGGCCGGGCTTCATGATCCCGTGCCGGTGAGGATGGCCTCCACCGCCGCCCCTCCATCCTTGCGCAGGGCCTCTCCCAGAGACAGGCCAAAGGCTCGCGCCGCTTCCACTGTGTCGATCCCTGTTCGCGTATCATTCATGCGCCAGCGCTGCGATCCGTCAGGTTTCAGCACTTCGGCGGTGAGGTGCAGACTGCCATCACTGAAAGCTCCATAGGCAGCCAAAGGCGTGCGGCAGGACCCGTCCAGCGCTTCGAGAACGCCGCGCTCGGCGGCGATGGCAAGGGCGGTGGGCGCATGATTGAGCGGGGCGAGCGCCGCGCGGGCCACCTCATCATCGCTGCGGATCGTGATGCCGATAGCCCCTTGCGCCGGGGCGGGCAGGCAGTGCTCAAAGCTGACGCCCGGCCAGTCCCCTTCCGGGCGTCCCAGCCGTTTCAGGCCCGCCTTGGCGAGAAATGTCGCGGCAATCGGGCCATCTTTCAGCTTTTGCAGGCGCGTGCCGACATTGCCGCGTAAAAGCGTGATCTGAAGGTCCGGGCGGGCATGGAGCGCCTGTGCCTGACGGCGCAACGAGGCCGTGCCTATCAATGCTCCCTCAGGCAGGTTTTCCAGCGTGCCGGGGCCAGTGGCAGTCAGCAATATGTCTGACGGGTCTTCGCGTTCGAGCACGCAAGCCAGCTCCAGCCCGTCCGGCAGATGGGTGGGCACATCCTTCATCGAGTGGACCGCAAACGCCGCCTCGCCGTCCAGCTGCGCGCGGTCCAGCTCGCGGGTGAAGAGCCCCTTGCCGCCAGCATCCAGCAGCGCCCGGTCGGTGATCTGGTCGCCCGTGGTGACAAGGCCGAGGATCGGAAAGCCTGCTTCGATGTCCTCCACACCGTGCGCAGCCGCCAGCTGTGCCTGCACCATCAGCGCCTGCGCCATGGCCAGCGGAGAGGTGCGGGTGGCGAGCGCCATGACGGGCAGGGAGCGGGTCAAGATGATCTCCGTGAGTTGTCAGCCTGCCGGAGCGGCGCTAACGGATGGGTATGGCGTTATCCCATACCCACCCCGGCGCGCAAGAAGGCCAGCCCGTTACCGTGCTGGGCCTTGAATCGAGCTGTGATGACAGCGCGGCGGCGATTGTGCGCTTGAACGCTGATGGAAGCACGCAAGTTCTGGCCGAGCGCGTCATCAACCAGAATAGCGATCATGCCCCCTTTGGCGGTGTGGTGCCGGAGATTGCCGCGCGCAGCCATGCCGAGCGCATGGACCATCTCGCCCGCGAGGTGATGGAGGAGGCAGGGCTGGGCTTTGACGCGCTGGACGCCATCGCGGCCACCGCCGGTCCCGGCCTTATTGGTGGGGTGATGGCCGCGCTGATGACCGCGAAAGGGCTGGCGCTCGGTTCAGGTAAACCACTCATCGCGGTCAATCATCTTGAAGGCCATGCGCTTTCGCCACGCCTTGTTGAACCCCTCCCCTTTCCCTGGCTGCTCCTGCTGGTATCCGGCGGGCATACCCAGCTTTTGAGCGTGGATGGGGTGGGTGAGATGACCCGGCTCGGCTCCACCATCGATGACGCGGCGGGCGAAGCCTTCGACAAATCGGCCAAGGTGCTGGGCCTTGGCTTTCCTGGCGGGCCTGCGCTGGAAAAGCTCGCGTCGAAAGCAACCAATCCGTCACGCTTCCCCCTCCCGCGCATGCTGGCGCACGACAAGTCCTGCAATTTCTCGTTCGCGGGCCTGAAAACAGCCGTGAAGCGCAGCTTTGACGCGCTGGAAAGCCCTGACGACGCGGACAGGGCTGATCTCGCCGCCAGCGCTCAGGCCGCCATCGCGGCGCATCTGGCCGAACGCACAGGCCGGGCGCTCGATCTGTATGCAGAGCAAAATCCTGAAGGCCGGGTATTGGTCGCGGCGGGCGGTGTAGCCGCCAACCGGGCGGTGCGCGAGGCGCTGGTGAATGAAGCGGAGAAACGCGGCTTCCGCACGCTCTTCCCGCCTCTGAAATACTGCACCGATAATGCCGCGATGATCGCGCTGGCGGGCGCAGAGCGTTTGCGCCTCGGTATCACTGATGATCTTACCGTACCGGCGCGCGCGCGCTGGCCGCTGGATTCCGGTGCAGCCAGCGATGATCCGCTGCTAGGGTCTGGCAAGAAGGGACCAAAGGCATGAGCGCAAGACTGGGTATTATCGGGGCAGGCGCATGGGGTACGGCGCTGGCGCAGGCGGCCGCACGCGCCGGAACACCGTCCATCCTGTGGGCGTTCGAGCGGGAAGTGGCAAAAGCCATCAACGAAACCCGCGAGAACCCGGTCTTCCTCAAAGGCGTGACGCTCGACGCGTCCATCCACGCCACCAATAACGCCGCAGACCTCTCGGCCTGCGATGCCTGGCTGGTCGTCACCCCGGCCCAGCATATGCGCGCCAGCCTTGAAGCCTTCGGCGTACATCTGAAACCCGGCACGCCGGTCGCGCTGTGCTCCAAGGGCATTGAGCGCGGCACATTGAAACTAATGAGCGATGTGCTGGCCGAAACCTTGCCAGAGGCCATTCCTGCTGTCCTCTCCGGCCCGTCCTTTGCCGCTGACGTGGCGCGCGGCCTGCCAACGGCTGTGACGCTGGCCTGCACCGATGCGGACGCGGGCGAAAAGCTCATCAAGATGATCGGTTCAGCCAACTTCCGCCCCTATCTGGCCGATGATCTGATCGGCGCGGAGATTGGCGGCTCGGTGAAGAATGTGCTCGCCATCGCTGCCGGGATCGTAGAGGGGCGCGGGCTTGGCAAATCAGCCCATGCGGCCCTCATCGCACGCGGATATGCCGAAATGACGCGCCTCGCCGTGGCGCTGGGCGCGCAGCGTGAAACGCTGACGGGCCTGTGCGGGCTGGGCGATCTGGTGCTCACCTGCTCCTCGCCGCAATCGCGCAACATGTCGTGCGGGCTGGCGCTGGGCCGGGGCGAGGCGCTGGCAGACATCATGGCGGCGCGCAATTCGGTGACCGAAGGCGTCGCGACGGCCCCCGCCGTGATGGAGCTGGCTGCGCGCCACGGCGTGGACATGCCGATCTGTGAGGCCGTGGCGGCGATTGTCGGCGGCAGGGCCAGCGTCGATGACGCCATCAACGCCCTGCTCTCACGTCCCTTTACCAGCGAGGGCGCATGAGCATGAGCGATATGCCGCCCTCCGGCACAGTGCTGGGCCGCCTCGATGCGCTTGGCAATCCGGGTGCCTTCCCGTCAGACTATGAAGCCCTGCCGATCCTGCTGGTGCGCAAGGGCGATGAAGCCTTTGCCTATGTGAATGTGTGCCCGCATCAGGGCCGCCCGCTCTGCCTGCCTTCGGGACGCACACTGGTCAGCGAAGGCCAGTTCATCGTCTGCCCGTTTCACGGGGCAAGCTTTGCCATCGAGAGCGGAGCGTGCACGGGCGGGCCCGCCGGAAAGGCAGGTCTCAAGCCTGTGCCGGTGGAAGTGAGAGACGGCGAGATCATCGCCGCTTAGCTTTTCCCTCGTGCTTCGAGCACCACGTGGCCGAGGGATGAGGGAAAAGCGCAACAAAAGCCCTCATCCTGAGGAGCCACGAAGTGGCGTCTCGAAGGACGAGGGCTTCCCCCTATTCCGCCGATGCGTTCTGCGCCAGCTCGCGCAGCTCGGTCGAGGCAATCGCGATCTTGGAGAGCGTCCACCCGCCTGAGGCTGACAATTGCTCGATCAGATGATCGGTGCGGTCAACCTCATGGGCGTGCGTCACCTGCCAGGAGGAGACCAGCTCGTCGGCCCATTCCTCTGACGGCTCCTCCACCCCCGCTTTCAGCTTGCCGCCCGCCGCATCCGCATAGCGGGCAATGGCAGTAGAGATGGCCAGCTGGCTGGCGAACAGATCCTCCACCAGGCGGCGCGTGGCCAGCCTGTCCCAGTGCTGGTCGGAGGTCAGATAGCCGGCGGCAGAACGCAAGGGATCGAACCCGAAACGCTCCCCGATGGCATGATAGGCGCGCGCAGCCGCCGCCAGCGGCCAGCCCGCACTCGCGGCCAGATCGATAATATCCGTGGCCGGGACGAGTGGCTGCAGCAGCGCCGTCTCGTCCGCCAGCTTTGCCGGTGCGCCCTCCTCGGTCAGACGCGACCGGCGTCCGGCAACCCCGGCCCGCTCATGGCTCGAGAGGATGCTCTCACCCCATTCGCGCAGCTGGTCAGCGCCTTCCTGGTAGCGCGCGATCATGTCGCCGACGGTCGCGGCCTTGCCCGCCTCCTCGGAGCGGGCGCGCCGGGCGAGCCAGACCGTCTGCTTGAAGAGCAGGCGGCGCACCTCCTGGTGCAGGCTGGTCTGGGCGCTGGCAGACACTTTGTTGTCGAGCGCATTGATCTTCGCGGTCAGATCATCAATGCGGAAAATCTCCCGCGCCGCGGCAAACGCTTTTGCAATGGCCGGGGCATCAGCCCCGCTCAGCTCCAGCGCCCGCTGCAGGAAGTCCGGTCCGCCCATATTCACCAGATCATTGGCGATGCGCGTTGCAATTATCTCCCGCTTCAGCCGGTGCCCGTCCATGGCGTCGGCATATTTGTGCAGGGCTTTCGGGAAATAGGTGACAAGCGTGTCGGTGAAATGCGGATCATCCGGCACGTCACAGGCCACGATCTTGTCGAACAGGGCGATCTTCACATAGCTCGTGATGATGGCGATTTCCGGCCGCGAAAGCCCGTCATTCTGCTCCTTGAGGCCCCTGATGGTCTCGCTGCCGGGCAGCCCCTCGACAGCGCGGTCCAGACGCCCTTCAGCTTCCAGGCTCTCCATGACGCGCTCATGCACATCAAGATCGTCCGCCGCCCGGTCACGGGCCAGCGTCAGGGTGAGTGTCTGGTCGTAATTATGGCGCAGCACATGCTCGGCCACATCGTCCGTCATGGATTCCAGCAGCTTGTTGCGCTCCTCCCGGCTCATATCACCCGAACGCATCATCGGGTTGAGCAGGATCTTGATATTCACCTCATGGTCGGAGCTGTCCACACCAGCCGAGTTGTCAATGAAGTCGCCATTCACGCGGCCGCCCTTGCGGGCAAAGGCAATGCGGGAGGCTTGCGTCATGGCAAGGTTTGCCCCTTCGCCAACCACGCAGGCCTTCATCTCTTCGGCATCAACCCGGATCGCGTCGTTATTCTTGTCGCCGACCTGATAGTTCTGTTCCGAAGCGGCCTTCACATAGGTGCCGATCCCGCCAAACCAGAGCAGCTCCACCTCCGCCTTCAAAAGCGCATGCAACAGCTCGTTTGGCGTCGCACTCTTGCCTTCAAGCCCGGTCAGACAGCGGATCTCGTCATTGAGCGGGATGGATTTTGACGAGCGCGAGAACACGCCCCCGCCCTTGGAGATCAGCTTGGTGTCATAATCCTGCCAGCTGGAGCGCTCCATATCGAACAGGCGCTTGCGCTCCTTCCAGCTCGCTTCAACGTCCTGCGGATCAGGATCGATGAAGATGTCGCGATGGTCGAACGCGGCCAGCAGGCGGATCTGCTTTGACAGCAGCATGCCATTGCCGAACACATCGCCGGACATGTCACCGACGCCGATAACGGTGAAGGGCTCGTTCTGGATATCCTTGCCGCGCTCGCGGAAATGGCGCTTGACCGATTCCCAGCCGCCGCGCGCAGTGATCGCCATTTTCTTGTGGTCATAGCCGGCAGAGCCGCCCGACGCGAAGGCATCGCCCAGCCAGAAATCATATTCGTCCGTGGCCACCGCGTTGGCGATATCGGAGAAGCTGGCCGTACCCTTGTCGGCAGCCACCACCAGATACGGGTCTTCCCCGTCCCAGCGCACGACGTCCTGCGGCGGCACCACATTGCCGTCCGCATCAAGATTGTCGGTGATGTCGAGAAGCCCGCGCAGGAAGGTGCGATAGCTTTCGCGCCCTTCTTCCATGAAGGCGTCCCGGTCCGACGGTTTGGGCAATTGTTTGGGATAGAAGCCGCCCTTGGAGCCGACCGGCACAATGACCGCGTTCTTCACCTGCTGGGCCTTCACCAGACCCAGAACCTCGGTGCGGAAATCCTCGCGCCGGTCCGACCAGCGAAGCCCGCCGCGCGCCACAGGGCCAAAGCGCAGATGTACGCCCTCCGCGCGCGGGCTCCACACGAAAATCTCGCGATAGGGCTTGGGCGCGGGCAGGTCACGCAGCTTGCGGCTCGCGATTTTCAGCGAAATCCAGGGCTTGGGCTGGCCGTCCTTGCCCGTCTGGTAGAAATTGGTGCGCAGCGTGTACTTGATGAGCTTGACCAGCCGGCGCAGCGCCTTGTCGTGGTCGAGGCTGGAAACCGCGTCCAGCTTGGCGCGCAATTCCTTTTCCAGCGCTGCCGATTTTTCCTCACGCGCCTTGTGGTCAAGATCAAGCG
The DNA here is from genome assembly GCF_050485565.1 of Glycocaulis sp. Taxonomy (GTDB): domain Bacteria; phylum Pseudomonadota; class Alphaproteobacteria; order Caulobacterales; family Maricaulaceae; genus Glycocaulis. The sequence goes on from NZ_JBJHBQ010000010.1 coordinate 13,689, forward strand.
AGGGGTCAAAGCGCAGGCGGGCAAATTCCAGCAGGCAGCGCGCGATTTCAGGATGCCCGGCAAGCGCCTCTTCCTGGATGGATTGCGACGGGTCCATGCCCGATTGCTGGCGGTAGCGTGCACAGGTGCGCAGGAAAGCCGCCTCGCGCCAGCTCACACCGATGGCCGGCACCAGCGTGTTGAACCCGTCATCCTCGGTACGCCCGTCCAGCACCGCCAGAACCGCATCTTCAAACAGCGGAGCCAGCGTTTCCAGCTCTGCAAACGCACCCGAACGCGCACCCACCTCGAACTCGTGTATCCACAGTGTTTCGCGTTCCTCGCCCTCGCGCTGGCGGTGAACGGGATAGCCCGCCTCCGCCTCCACATGCAGGCCGAGATTTTCCAGCACCGGCAGCACCCGAGACAGGGCCAGCATCTGGCTGCGGCTATAGAGCTTCACGCGCAGATGCGCATCGTCATCATCGGCGTCGCGATAGACACGCGCCTCGCGCGGCTTGTCAGCCGACAGCCGCTCAAGCCGCGCAATATCGGCCAGCGCCGCAGCAGGCTCGTAACGCTCGCGATAGCCAGCCGTATAACCCTCCAGATAGGTGCGTACCGCGCGTAAGGAGTCAGCGTCGCCATCGCGGCGCGCCTCGGCTTCCAGCTCGTCTTCCCAGGTGCGCGCCAGCAGCGCGATTTCACGCTCCAGCTCGGCCGGATCGGGCTCTGGATGGTTGAACGGATCAAGCCCGATGATGAAATGGACGCGCGCCAGCGCCCCGTCACCAAACATCGGATAGAAGGCCGACAGGCGGCCATTGAAGGCTTTGCGGATCAGCTCGCCCGCCTCCACCCGCACCCGCGTGTTATAGCGGTCACGTGGCACGTAGAGCAGGACCGACACGAAGCGGTCAAACTGGTCACGGCGCAGGAAGAGCCGGGTACGCGGGCGGTCAAACAGGTGCAAAATGCCCTGGCTGATTTTCAGCAAATCCTCTTCAGAGGTCTGGAACAGCTCGTCGCGCGGATAATTCTCCACAATGTGCTGGAGCTTCTTCGCCGAGTGCGAACCCGGTGCCTTGCCCGCCTTGTCCAGCACACGGCGGACTTTTCGCCGGATCAGCGGGACGTCGCGCGCCATCTGGTCATAGGCTTCAGCCGTGAACAGGCCGACAAAGCGCGTCTCGCCAACCACCGCGCCATCGTCGCGGTAGCGCTTGACCCCGATATAATCCATGTAGACGCGCCGGTGGACGCGGCTTTTCATATTGGCCTTGGCCACGATCACGGGGCTGGGCGCGCGCAGGAAAGCCTCGATCGCAGGCACGATGACCAGCGGCTCGGAGGTACGGCGCAGCACCGTGCGGTCAGGATCGCGCAATATGCCCTTGCCGCTGTCTTTGAGGATTTCCGGCTCACGCGAACGCAGATTGCCCGCCTCATCGACATCAAACCCGTAGGCGCGGCAGCCGATGAAGGCGAAATGGTCATCCCGCAGCCAGCTCAGGAAGGCGAGCGATTCCTCCACCTCCTCGCGCGGCGCGAGCGTATTGGCCGCTTTGAGATGCTCAAGGCATTCATCCATGCGCGCGCGCATGTCACGCCAATCCTCGACCGCCTCGCGCACATCGCTCAAAGTGGCGCTCACTTCGGCTTCCAGCGCCTCGCGGGCCGCCTTGTCGAGCACATCGACATGCACCTGGATCATGGATTCGGCCACAACGCGCCCGGACCCGTCAGAGCGTTCGCCGTCATCATCGCGGCGCACCTGCACGATCGGGTGAACCATGGCGAGCACATCAAGGCCCTGTGAGGCGATCTCGCCCATCACCGAATCAACCAGGAACGGCCGGTCCCGCCCGATAACCTCGACAATATCGCGTCCTAAGGGCTTGCCGTCCTTGCCTGTACCCTCGCGAACCCGCACCTTGATCTTGTCGCTGGTGCGCGTCGCGGCAAATTCCCAGAAATCCCCGAATACGGTCAGCGCATCATCAAGCGCAATGCCCTGCAGATCGTCAGAGAGAGAGTCTTCCCAGACCTGCCCGGCAAAGCTCTCTGCCGCGTCATCCAGCGCGCCAAAGCGCGCCTTCCACTGCTTGCGGGCGGCTTTGAGGAACTCATCACGATCAAAGGCATGGGCGGAACTGACGACGGCGGTCATGCTCGGGGGCGCTCCGTTTCAAACTGTCAGGCGCGCACCAGAGCGGCGCGCCGCAAATTATGCTGCCAGCCTAGCTGCACCGTTGCACCATTCAAGCGATGAACGCCACTGCCGCATGATGAACACCAAGGCTGGACCAATTGGCGCGCGGTGTGGTTCGTTGCGAACCTGAAAACAAGTCCTTTTTCTGCGGAGACTGTCGAAACATGCCCCACATGCTCATCACCGGCGCCAATCGTGGCATTGGCCTGGAACACACACGCGTCCTGCTCTCGCGCGGCTGGCATGTCAGCGCGGCCTGCCGCAACCCGGACAAGGCCAGCGATCTCAAGGCGCTTGATCCAGGCGACGGGCGCCTGAAAATCCTTGCCTATGATGCCGGCAAGGCCGCTGCGGCCGGCGCGCTGAAAGCCGAAGTGAACGGCCCGATCGACATTCTCTTTGCCAATGCCGGCGTGTTCGGCCCCGATGAGCAGAGCTTTGGCAATAGCGATTTTGACGCCATCACCCGGACCCTGCAGGTCAATGCCATCGCCCCGCTGAAACTCGCCGAGGCGTTCGCAGACCAGGTGGCCAAGTCCCAGCTCAAAGTGATTGCCCTGCAATCAAGCCGCATGGGCTCCATCGCGGACAATACCAGCGGCGGCTACTACGCCTACCGGGCATCCAAGGCAGCGCTTAACGCCATCGGCAGGTCGCTGAGCGTTGATCTCAAACCCAAGGGCATCATCACCCTCATCTTCCATCCCGGCTGGGTGAAGACCGATATGGGCGGTGCTGGCGGCACGCTGACCGTCAATGAATGCGTGGAAGGCCAGCTTGATCTCATTGCACGTGCCAATCCGGCCATGAATGGCCGCTTCTTCCATGTCAGCGGCGAAGATCTCGATTGGTAAAAGGAAAAGCGGGCGCTGCCAGACGGGGACAGGACAGTCCGGCAGCGCCCTTTCGGGTCTCACGATGGCAGGCTGGGGACGCACAAACGGAGACCCGCCTGTCTATACGCCGGCCGCACGAAGGCGGATCAGTGGCGGAATGGGCGGATAATTACCCCACAATATTTACTTTCGTGGGGTAAACTGCTATTACCCAACGAAACAATTTTTTGTTGGGCAATATGGACACCTTTCCCCTTTCCGTTCAGACAACCTATCAGGACCTCCTGGAGGCACACCGGCAGCAGGCCGTCAGCAATCTGGGTGGAACACCGGTCCTGAAGGAGAAAGGCGGACGCAAATACTGGTATGTCCGCCAACGCCTCGGCAACCGGATTGTGGAGCGCTATCTCGGCCCGCAAAGCGCCGAGCTGGACCAAAGGATTGAAGCGGGCCGTGATGCAGCCACGGATCATGCCGCTTTTGAGAAGCGGTGCGCGTCCATGGTGGCGCAGTTGCGCGCCGCCGGACTGCCAGCCCTCGACCGGCAAACGGGCAAGGTGCTGCGGGCAATGGCCGTGGCCGGAGCATTCCGGCTTGGCGGCACATTAATCGGCACCCACGCCTTCCGGCTCTACAGCGCGGAGCTGGGGGTGCGTTTCCCGCCCGAACTGGGACTTACCGCAGATGTTGATGTTGCGGCGTTCGAGAACCTCAAACTCGCCATCGACGACAAGCCCGACCCTTCTCTGGCAAGAACCTTCGCCGATCTGGGCCTGCATCCGGTCTCCGAAGCAGGTGATAGCCGCCAGCACACACGCTGGAAGATGCCCGGTGACGGGTTGATGGTAGAGTTTCTTGTTCCAAGGATGCAGTCACACCAGGACATCGTGTCTCTCGCACCGCTGGGCGTTGATGCACGGGCGCTGTCATATCTGAACTATCTGATCGCTGAACCGGTTCAGGCCGTCGGCCTGTATCGCAGCGGGGTCCTCATTCAGGTGCCGCGTGTGGAGCGCTACGCCATCCACAAGCTCATCGTTGCCAGCCAGCGCCGGAAAGAAAGCGCAGCCAAGGCAAGAAAGGACCTTGCTCAGGCAGATCTGCTTATACGCATACTGGACGAGGACCGGCCCGAGGAGTTGAAGCTTGCCTATGAAGACGCCTGCGCGCGCGGTGCCAAATGGCGCTCAGCCATGGACGCCTCGCTGGGCCGCCTGCCAGAGGCCAGAGCGCGGCTCACTCTCTGCTGAGTTGCAAGGTCTGGCTGGCGACGTATGCCCGGCGGGAAAGGGAACAGACTGGCGGACCGACGGGTTAGCTCTTGCACAACAGCAAGGGAGGCTAGAATGGCCCGCAAACACCCGGTTCCGCCCAAACCCGTTTCACCATCAAAACGGCACCCCCGCAAGTCCGCCCGTGAAAAGGCGCTCGACGAGGCGCTGGAGGAAAGCTTCCCGGCCTCTGATCCGCCCTCTCCGGCCGCGCCGCGCGAAAGCCACTAGGCACGTAAGGACAGCGGGGAAATGCGCACGAAAGACCAGGCCACCGCTCGCGCTTATACCTGGTTTGCATAAAGCAGGTATAATGGCTTGCACGAAAGCTCTGCCTCACGCCGGCAGACGGAATTCACAAAATTTCGGGATCAGGTCCGGCAAATGGAGCGGGCGATGAGATTCGAACTCACGACCCTCACCTTGGCAAGGTGATGCTCTACCCCTGAGCTACGCCCGCTCATATGCGTTACCGGGGCTGGCCACTAGGACCAGAGGGCGCGGTATATCGCGCATCGCTGGCGGTTTGGCAAGCCTTCACTGCCGCGTTCATTTCATCTCTTGCATTCGCGCCGCCGGACGGGGCAGGAAGTAGGCCATGACTGCTTCACTTCCGCCCCTGCCGCTGCCCGCCCCGCCCGTAACCCGCAAGGGCCTGCTGACGTTTCTCGATGCGCTGGGTATCGCCCACACCACGCACGATCATGCGCCTGTCTTTACCGTGGCCGAGAGCGAGCAGATCAAGGCGCACATGCCCGGCGGGCACACCAAGAACCTGTTTCTCAAAGATAAAAAGGGCAATCTCGTCCTCATCTCGGCAGAGCATTCCACCCGGATCGAGCTTAAACGCCTGCATGAGCGGCTGGGCTGCGGGCGGCTCTCCTTCGGGTCGGCAGAGCGGCTGGAAGACGCGCTGGGCGTAACCCCCGGCTCGGTAACAGCCTTCGCCCTCGTCAACGATCCCGACCGCCGCGTGCGCTTCATTCTCGATGCCGCGCTGATGATGCACGAGACGCTGAATTTTCATCCGATGAAAAATGACGCCACCACAGCCATATCGCGCGCCGGACTGCTGGCCTTTCTGGCTGCGCTGGGCCGGGAACCGGAAATCATGGATTTCACGGCCGGGGCCTGACGGCCCACTTGCAGTCTTGCCTCTGTCGGTCCACCTAAGGCGCGACACACCGACACTCCGGGATGCCCCTTTTGCGCCCCGGACAGGAACTCCAGGGATCAGACGTCATGCAGATTTTCGGCAATCAGCCTGCTACCGGCCCAGCAGAACCCGCCGCCACCAGCCATGTGAAGGACTCCACCGACCAGAGCTTCATGGCCGATGTGGTGGAGGTCTCCAAGCAAGTGCCTGTCCTGGTCGATTTCTGGGCACCCTGGTGCGGTCCGTGCCGCCAGCTCGGCCCCGTCATCGAAAAGGCCGTCAATGCTGCGGGCGGCAAGGTGAAGCTGGTCAAGATCAATATCGACGAGAACCCGCAAGTGGCTGGACAATTGCGCATCCAGTCCATCCCCGCCGTGCTGGCCTTTGTGAACGGCCAGCCCGTAGACGGTTTCATGGGCGCGCTGCCCGAAAGCCAGGTCACCGACTTCATCAAGCGCATTAGCGGCGAGATCGACGAGGCCGCGCTTGATGACGTGCTGGCGCGCGCTGAAGAGGCGCTTGCACAAGGGGATGCAGGCGGCGCAGCGCAGGACTTTGCCGCCGTGCTGCAGGCTGACCCTGAAAACACCCGCGCACTGGCGGGCATGGCGCGGGTATTCCTCTCTCAAGGCGACCGTGAGGGCGCTGAAGGCGTTCTGGCACAGGTGCCGCCAGCCAAGGCAGGCGACCCGGCCATCGCTGGCGTACGCGCCGCCATGGAGCTGGCCAGCGAAGGCGAGGATGCAGGCGATCCGGCCGATGCGCGCGCCGCCCTTGAAAAGGCCGGCGGAAAGGGCGCCGCCCTGCGCTATGACCTTGCCCGCGCCCTGATCGGCGCCGGTGATCTTGATGGCGCAGCCACCCAGCTTCTCGACAGTATTGGCGAGGACCGCGAGTGGAATGAAGGCGCTGCCCGCCAGTTATTGCTGCGCGTCTTTGATGCGGCCGGGCAGACATCCGAGCTGACAAAGGCCGGGCGCAAGCGCCTGTCCTCCATCCTGTTCAGCTAGGGTCTGGCTGACGGCGCGCATCGGTCTATGTTCCCAAGAGGGCACGACAGACAGATCAGGAGGCCCTCGAAAACACATGCCCGTACATCCCGCCCTGCCGGACACGCTGCCGCTCTTTCCCATCCGCGGCTGCATACTCCTGCCCGGTGAGGCTCTGCCCCTGAACGTGTTCGAGCCGCGCTATCTCAACATGGTCGATGATGCGATGAGCGGGAACGGATTTATCGGCATGATCCAGCCGCGCGAAACCGGCCCGCGTGACCTGCCTGATCTGGAACGCGTCGGCACGGCCGGGCGCATCGCCAAACACTCCGAAACCGAAGATGGCCGCTATCTCATCGTGCTGGTGGGCGTATCGCGCTTCACCCTCACCGCCCAGCCGCAAATGAAGACGCCCTACCGGGTCGGGCGGGCGGACTATGCAGGATTTGAGCACGATATTGACGGGCCGCAGGCCGACGAGGCGGGCGTGGACCGGGCGGGTTTCCTCGCCCTTCTGCAGCGCTTCTTTCACCATGCCGGGATTGAAGCTGACTGGGCCTCGATGGAGGGTGCTCCCCTCTCGGCCATTACCGGCAAGGTGGCCATGGCCGCCCCCTTTGACGCACCGGCCAAGCAGGCCCTCCTGCAGGCTTCCAGCCCTGGCGTACGCCGCGAGCTTCTGGCCACGCTGATGGAGCACGTGCTTGAGCAGGCCGGGCTGGCTCCGCCCTATGGCCCGTCAGACCGGCTTCACTAGACTTGCCGGACACACCGGCTTTGCCTTAAACACGCCCCCCATGAGCACTGAGAAAACCACCGACACACCCAATCCGCGCCGGTCCGCCCATGTGGACCCGAAGCTGCTGGAAATCCTTGTCTGCCCGGTCACGCGCCAGACGCTGGAATATGACCGCGAGGCGGGCGAGCTGATTTCCCGCGCAGCAGGGCTTGCCTATCCGGTACGCGAGGGCGTGCCGGTCATGCTACCCGAAGAAGCGCGCCAGCTGGATGGCTGAGCGTGGGCCCGCGCCCTGGCCGGTGCGTCTTGCCTTCCAGGCTTCGCAAAAGCGCCTGCGCGCGAGCTTTGATGATGGCGCGGTGTTTGACATCCCTTATGCGCTCCTGCGCCGCGAAAGCCCCTCTGCCGAGGTGCAGGGCCATGGTCCCGGCCAGAAGCGCGCCGTCCCTCATGCTGATCGCGTGACAATCACCGCCGCAGAGCCGGTCGGGCGCTATGCGGTGCGGCTGGTCTTCGATGATGGCCATGATAGCGGGATCTATTCATGGTCCCTGCTGCGCACGCTGGGCGAAACGGCGCAAAGCGCCCCGCAATCCTGATTTGCCAGGAAGGGCCAGAGCCGACACACTCCTTACGCAGCTTTATTGTAGGACATGTCCATGACCCTGATTACCCGCACCCTTCTGGCCGCAACGCTTGTCGCTGCGTGTGCCGCACCGGCCCTCGCACAAAACACCCATCCGGTCATCGAGCGTATTGACGCGCAAGGTATGCACGCGCTGGTCACAGGGCTTGGCCACGAGGTCACCAACGAGACGGTTACCGAGGGGGGTCAGCCAATCCTGACCGCCACAAGCGGGAATATGAACTACATGGTAACCGGCACGGCCTGCGAGAACGGGCAGTGTCAGGGGCTTCTTACCGAGCTTGTCTTTACCAACACCCCGGCCACTGCCGAGATCGCCAATCAGGTCAATCAGACCTATGCCGCCATCAAGCTGGTCGTTGTAGATGGCGATACCGTCGTGTTTTCCCGTTATGACGTGCTGAACGGGGGAACGACGCTCGGCGCGCTGTCCAGCTCGGTCGATACCTTGCTGGATATCGCCGCCAGCATCGTTCAGACCTCTAACGAATAGCAGGCATCCCGTCAGGACGGGGCGTCGGCCATGGCGGCCATTTCCTCTTCATCATCAACAGGTTCAGGTGCCGGAGCAGGCCGGGGTGCAGGCTGGATGCGCGCCAGCAGGCTTTGCAGTTCCTGCAGCTTGGCCGGACCGTTCTCGGCACGCGCTTCGGCGCGTCCCATCTCTGACGACAAAAGGCGCATGGCGCGCGCCTGCGCGTCCTGCTGGCAGCGCCCCAGGGGCAGAATGTCCTGCGCCGCCAGACGCAGCAGGCCGGCGGCCCGGTCAAGGGCTGGCAGGTTTGACGCGGTGATGCGCTCAAAAAGCTGGTTGTCGTGAATGATGGCAATGCCCAGCTGGTCGAACACATCGCTCATTTCCAGCTTCGCCTCTTCGGGAAACGTGCCTTTCAAGGCCCGCTTTTGCAGCGATGAGAGCGTTGCCAGGCGTTCAAACGGCTGGCCGGGCCCCTTGGTAAACCAGCTTACCGATTTTTGTGATGACAGCTTGGCGCGCACGTAAGCAGCAAGCTTCACCTTGTTCTGCTCACCCACCAGATTGTCTTCCATCGACAAGAGCCGGGTGATCTCCTCGGCCGGGGTGACAGCCTCTTTCAGGGCCTCTTCAATGGATTCCGGCGAGAGCAGGCGCGCCGAGCGCACCGTGAACGCCTCCACCAGCGCCTCGGGATTGAGATGTTCGCCCGATGCCGCGATCAGGCGCTGGGCCAGAGACCGCGCCAGCGCGATCTCCTCAAGAACATTATCAGGCTTGAAGCGCCTCGGCTGACGCAAGGCATCAAGCACGCGCCGAGCAATCTCGCCCTTGCTGCCGGGCAATTGCCTTGCCTCGAATTTTGACGCCAGCCGGCGTGCATTATCGGGCGCGCCGGTCATGCTGGGATGGGTCTGGGTGCCGGCAAACACGCTGGTCAGGCGCTCGACATGTGCGCCCAGATCCCGGCTCTGGCCGAGAATCTGGTTCAGCGCCCGGTCAAAGGACAGCATCTCGGCCAGAAAGGCATCCGCCTCTTTGGCCGCGAAGGCGCGCGCGTCAGGGTCCTCAGGCAGATCATCATGGAAATCGAGCAGCATCTCGGCCTTGCGCGCCATGCCGGACGCACTGGCAAGACGTTCGGCAATGGCCCGGCGCAGCCGCGTTTCCGCGCTGCCTTCGGCGTGGATTTTCTCGGTCAGCTCCCTAAAACTGGCCGTCTTGGGGTCCTGCGCCTTGCGCTTGGCGTCCTTGCGCGCCTTTTCGATGGCCTTTTCCACCAACTCGGTCAGCAGGCGGACATAGGCGTGGACCGACGCGTCGGAGTTTTGCGAGCGCGCGATCGCCACCTTCTGGATGGCATGCTGCAGATCGCTTTCACACGCATCGAGCGCCTCGGCCATGTCAGGCCGGTAGAGCAGTTCCAGCGGGCAGATTTCCTGGCGCTCCAGCCATTGGGCAAGAGCGCGGCGCATGGTGTCGCGTGCGGCAGGGCCTGCCAGGTCGTCCGGCGTCACGCACGGCAAGGTCGCTTCGCCGGTCTTGGCATTGGGGACGCTGAAGCGTTCCGCGCCCACTTCGTGAATCGTCACCGAAGTGAATGTGCCGTTTTCCTCGCTCCAGGTTTCACGGGCCACCCGCGACGAGCCACGCGGCGACTTGGCGACCAGCCTGTCGGCCAGCGCAATCGCGTCGGTGCGCTCGTTCAAGGCTTCCGCCAGCACCCATTCAGCCTTGGGATGCTTCTTGAAGAAAACCTCGAAATGGACTTTTCCGGAGGCCATGGAACCAGCCTGCCCCTGATTATTTCCCCGCAGCTTGCCACACTGGCGCGTTATGCTTAACCGCTCGTAACCATCAACATGGTTTCAACCCTCTTGCTCCCGCCGGGCAGCGCTGTAGGTTTGAAGCACCTTACCCCGGTCAAAGGATCGCAACGCGTATGGCCCAGATCGCCCTTGTCGATGATGACGAGAACATTCTCACTTCGGTCTCTCTCTTTCTGGAGGGCGAAGGCTATCAGGTGCAGACCTATACCGATGGCGTGGACGCCCTGAGCGTGCTGGCTGACAACCCACCCGATCTGGCCATTTTCGACATCAAGATGCCGCGCATGGACGGGCTGGAACTGCTGCGCCGGGTGCGCCAGAGCTCCAACCTGCCGGTCATCTTCCTGACCTCCAAGGATGGCGAGTTTGATGAGGCGCTGGGGCTGGATCTGGGCGCCGATGACTATATCGCCAAACCCTTCTCCCATCAGCTTCTGGCCAAGCGCATCAAGGCGGTCCTGCGCCGCGCCCAGCCCGATGATGCCGATCTGCCGGCCGGTGAGACCGACCAGAAGGCGCTGGTGCGCGGCTCGCTGACCCTTGATCCCAACCGTCACGCCTGTCTGTGGAACGGCAAGCCGGTGCGCCTGACCGTCACCGAATTCCTGATCCTGCAGGCGCTGGCCAACCGTCCGGGCTATGTGAAGAGCCGCGATAATCTCATGGACGCGGCCTATGACGATCAGGTCTATGTCGATGACCGCACGATCGACAGCCACATAAAGCGCATCCGCAAGAAATTCCGTGTCGTGGACGACAGTTTTGACGGGATCGAGACCCTGTATGGCGTCGGATACCGCTACAAGGAGGCGTGAGCCGGGGCGGCTGCGCGCCCGGCTGGCCCAGCTTCCCTCGACGCTGCGTCAGGCGCTGTTTTCGCGCCTTGCAGCGAGCATTCTTGTTGCCAATCTGTTTGCGCTGGGCCTTCTGGCGCTCGGCACTCTGGCACTCATCGAGAACCGCACCGGGCTGATCGACGCCAAGGTCGACTCGCTGACCCAGCAGGCCGACATCATCCGCAATGTCATCACCGAGACGGCTGTCGAAGGCTCGCCTGAGCCTGTGCTCAATGCGCGCATTGCCGCCGAGGTGCTGGCCCGGCTCTACGTGCCCGAAGGTACGCGCGCCATGATCCACAGCCCCGAAGGACGCCTCGCCGCCGACAGCTATCTGAGCGCCGGGCGGGTCAGTGTCGAGCTTTTGCCGCCGCCCGGTCATCGCGATGTGGAGGGGTTTTTCACCGGTCTCTGGCGCATGGCGCGCGACTTCGTCGGCGGCTTCTTTCTGCCTGCAGAAGAGCGCGAAGCGCGCGAACGCTCGCTGGGCGAGGAAATCGCCCTTGCCCAGACAACCGGCGAAGCGGTGGCCGGCGTACGCCGTGGCCGCTATGGCGAACGCGTCGTCTCGGTGACGCTGGCCATAGCGCCGGTCCAGACCATTGTCGGCTCGGTGACCTATGAGTCTTATGACTATGACGCGCTGATCGCCGCTGACCGGGTGGCCATCCTGCCTTATCTGGGCTTTGCCGCGCTCATCATTGTCGCCTTCGGGGCTTTGCTGGCCTTGCGCATCGCCGGCCCGGTAAAGCGTCTGTCGGACGCGGCGCGCAGCGTGCAGCTGGCAGGCGGCAGGCGCGTGCCCCTGCCGGATTTCTCGCGCCGGGGCGACGAGATCGGCGATCTGGAGCAGGCATTCCGGGCGATGACCGACGCGCTCTACGACCGGCTGGACGCGATTGAGAACTTTGCTGCCGACGTCGCCCACGAGATCAAGAACCCGCTCACCTCCATCCGCTCGGCCGCCGAGGTGCTGGTACGTGCGCGCGATGACAGCGCCCGCGAGCGCCTGGTCAGCGTGATCCAGAAGGATGTGCAGCGCCTCGACCGGCTGATAACCGACATTTCCAATGCCTCAAGGCTCGATGCCGAGCTGGCGCGCGATCAGGTAAGGCCGGTGGATCTGGTACGCCTGATCCGCGATATCGTGCGCGTCTACGTGGATGGAGAGCGTGCCTCACCGTCCCAGCTCGTTGTTGAGACCAGTCTTGCGGAAGCCTTTGTCGGCGCGCGCGAGGAGGCGCTGGGACGCGTCTTCACCAATCTGATCGACAATGCGCTGACTTTCTCGCCGCCCGGCGGCACGGTAAGCATCACCATCCGCCGTGGCCAGGGCCAGGCCCGCGAGCGCTTTATCGTGACGGTGGAAGATGAGGGACCGGGCATCCCGCCCGAAGCGCTGGAGACCATCTTCAACCGCTTCTACACGCAGCGCCCGGCTGGCACAGCCTTTGGCACCCATTCCGGGCTTGGTCTTGCCATTGCCCGCCAGATCATTACCGCCCATGGTGGGACGATCCACGCCGAAAACCGGACCGCTCCGGCAAGTGGCGCGCGCATGGTGATCTGGCTGCCGAGCGTGTCCTGAAAGGCACGCCTGTGGCCGCGTTACAAGAGGCCCCTTTCACATATCTGAAATGCAAGGTTACATAGCGGTCACGTACCGTTTCGCCCCCTGCTCCTTTTTTCGAGTTTCCATGATCGGCCTCGTCATCGTCACCCACGGTCAGCTTGCCCAGGAACTGGTGGCAGCAACCGAACATGTCGTGGGCCGTCTGGCGGCATGTGTGGCCGTCTCCATAGGCGCCGATGACGATATGGAGCAGCGCAGGAGCGATATCCGCGAAGCGGTGGAGACCGCCGATAGCGGCGATGGCGTCATCATCGTGACCGATATTTTTGGCGGCACACCGTCCAACCTCTCCATGTCCCTGCTTGAGAAATGCAAGGTGGAGGTGATCGCAGGCGCAAACCTGCCCATGATGATAACGCTGGCCGAGGCGCGCGGGCGCATGAACCTCTCCGACCTCGCCGCCAATGCCTCAAGCGCGGGCAGGCGCTATATCACCGTCGGCTCCCATCTGATTGACGGGCTGTCGTGAGCGCATACACGGCGGACGTCACCATCGTGAACAAGCGCGGCCTGCACGCACGCGCTGCCGCGAAGTTTGTGGGGCTAGCCCGCGAATACACCGCAGCTTTGAGCGTGGAGCGCGACGGCGAGCAGGCTGATGGCCGCTCCATCATGGACCTGCTCATGCTGGGTGCCGGGCCGGGCACTCAGCTGACGCTGAGCGCAGAAGGCAGCGACGCTCAGGCGCTGACCGAAGCCTTGCGCACGCTCATCGAAAACGGGTTCGACGAAGGCGAGTAGTTAGCCCTCGCGCGGACGCTCGCCGGTTTCGCCGCCCGCATCCTCGCTGACAAAGGCATCATCCGCCGTTATCGCCGCATCCTCCGCCTCGGAGGCCAGACGGGCATCATCACCATCCGTTTCCGGCTGCACAATCCCGGCCGCCTCGACAGGCGCTTCGGGTTGCAGGGTTTCGGTCTCGGTGACCACCGGGCCTGCTTCGGCCTCCACACCGGAATCCGCAACCGCTTCGACGCTGGCGTCAGAGCCAGCGTCCACGCCTTCGGCATCCCGGTTGACGCGCTCAGCCGAGGCACCCCCCGACAGGGCCTCTGACGGCATGGGCGGCGGCGGTGCGATATCCATGGAGCGCGCTTCAGCGCGTGGGTCATGCGCCGCATCGTCGCCAGCTGCGTCCGTTTCGGGTGCAGCCATCTCACTCGCACCTTCGGACGGCGCGCCGGCCTCGGCTTCGGGCAGCTCGCCCGCTTCCTCTTCAGAACCGTCAACGATGGCGTCTTCTTCACTCTGACCGTCCGCAACCTGATCGTCCGCCGTACGGGCCGAAATAGCCGCCGCCGCAACAGCAGCAACAGGTGCCGCTACCGCTGCAGCCGGTACGCCCTGCGCCTCTTCATCGCCGGCCGTTTCAGCCTCGGCTTGCGTCCCGGCAGCATCGCTAAGTTCGGCGGGTGTCTCGCGCCGGGTCACCATTTCCTGCGGCGGATGACGCAGCACATGGTCGGCCAGCCGGGCAATGCGCGCTTCAAGCCGCGCTGCATCCCGCCAGCGATTGACCATGCCCGCGACAATGAACAGGGCCGCACTGCCCGCCAGAGCCAGCAGGGCCGGAATGGCCGCCATTTCCGGACCATTAATGGCAATCGCTGCCGCCAGCGTTAGCACCAGGAAGACAGGCACCCAGGCAAACCGCCAGGAGCGCGCTGCAAAAGCCAGAAGAGCACCTGCCGCCACAAGACCAGCAAAGATCGCAGTCCCCTCATAGCCGGAGAGCTGCGGTGCCAGTGCGGCAAGGCTTTCCGATACGGCCGGAACCGTCTCGGTCAGGCGGGCATCGGCAAGCCCGGGCTGAACGCTGACCAGCGCGGCGAAGATATCAAACACGGGCAGGCCCGCAGCCAGTCCCGGCGCGAAAAGTCCCAGCACGGTAAGCAGTTGCGGCCAGGCAATGAGCATGGCGAGAACCGCCATCGCCGCCATGGTGAGAATCCAGTTGGCATTGCGCGACACCCCGGCGCGGGACAATACGCGGGTATTGTCCTGGCTGGTGCGCGTCCAGCTATTGGTACGGTAATTGACGACCGCGACCGGGCTCGAACGGCGTTTTGGTCCGGGCTGCATGCGGATCACGGCGGCGTAATCGCCCGCATCAAGCGCAAAGTCGCGCTTGCCGATCCGCACAGGATGGCGCTCGCCATCAAGATCCTGGATACGCCGCTCGTCCGCGCGGGCGCGCGGATCGGAGCCAATCACCTGTCCCGGTGCCACGTAGAAATCGATCGCCCGGCTGCCAAAGCGCTGGGTAGCGTGAGCTGTCGGCAATATCGCCATGCCTGGTATTCCCCTCATCACGCGCCATATTCGTGCTCGTCACGGCTGTCAGCCAATGGCACAGACGCCCCTCGTTAAGAGAGTGTATACAAAAAACGGGCCGGTTTAACCTCTTGTTTGCAAATTCCCTGTGTCAACGGCGTGACAGCGCTCAGCACACCGTTTGCGCTGTATCTGCGCGGGGTTTATACAGCGCGCACACCAAGCACTCCAGTTTTCGAACCCTGCGCAAAAAGAAGGATCATCCATGACCCTGCTGTTCAACACGCCCGACGGCAAAGACTATCTCGTCAAGGACCTCTCGCTGGCCCGCTGGGGCCGGATCGAGCTGGACATGGCCGAGATCGAAATGCCGGGCCTGATGGCGCTGCGCGAGGAGTTCGGCAAGTCCAAGCCCCTGAAAGGCGCCCGCATCGCCGGCTCGCTGCACATGACCGTGCAGACCGCCGTGCTGATCGAGACGCTGACCGCCCTTGGCGCCGAAGTGCGCTGGGCCTCGTGCAATATCTTCTCCACCCAGGACCATGCCGCCGCCGCCATTGCCGAAACCGGCGTGCCGGTCTTCGCCGTCAAGGGCGAGACGCTGCAGGAATACTGGGATTATGCCGACGCCATCTTCCACTGGCCGGATGGCGAAACGGCCAACATGATCCTGGATGATGGCGGCGATGCCACCATGTATCTCCAGCTCGGCGAAAAAGCCGAAAAAGACCCCTCCATCCTCGGCGAACCGAAATCGGAAGAAGAGCGCTGGCTGTTTGACGCCATCCGCCGCCGCATCAAGGCGAGCCCCGGCTGGTTTGCCAAGGCGAAAGCCAGCATCAAGGGCGTGTCCGAAGAGACCACCACCGGCGTGATGCGCCTCTACCAGATGGCCAAGCGCGGCGAGCTGGCCTTCCCGGCCATCAACGTCAATGACTCTGTCACCAAGTCGAAATTCGACAACCGTTATGGCTGCCGTGAAAGCCTGGTCGACGCCATCCGGCGCGGCACCGATGTGATGATGGCCGGCAAGACGGCCGTTGTGTGCGGCTATGGCGATGTCGGCAAGGGCTCGGCAGAATCCCTGTCACAGGCCGGTTGCCGGGTTTCCGTGACCGAGATCGACCCGATCTGCGCCCTGCAGGCCGCGATGGACGGCTATGGCGTTGTCCGCCTTGAGGACGTGATTGGCGAGGTGGACATCGTCGTCACCGCCACCGGCAACAAGGACGTCATCACCGTCGATCATATGCGCGCCATGAAAAACATGGCCATCGTCTGCAATATCGGCCATTTCGATAACGAGATTCAGGTCGAGGCGCTGCGCAATTTCCAGTGGACCAATGTGAAGCCGCAGGTCGATCTGATCGAGTTCCCCGAAGGCCACAAGATCATCCTGCTGTCCGAAGGACGGCTGGTGAATCTGGGCAATGCCAACGGCCATCCGAGCTTCGTAATGAGCGCCAGCTTCACCAATCAGGTGCTGGCCCAGATCGAGCTGTGGACCCGGGGCGATCAGTACAAGAACGATGTCTACATCCTGCCCAAGCATCTCGATGAAAAGGTGGCGGCGCTGCATCTGGACAAGCTGGGCGCGAAACTGACCACGCTTTCGACCGAACAGGCCGATTATATCGGCGTGGAGCAGAAAGGCCCGTTCAAGGCCGAGCACTACCGCTACTAGGCGTTCCGCCTTCTGCGTAAGAGAATGGCCCCGGCAGAGCGATCCGCCGGGGCTTTTTTCTACCGGCCCCAGGCCAGTGCCTCGGCCAGTTTGAGGATTGAGGCGCTGGCTTCAGCTTCACTGCCTGGTATCTCGCGGGCGGGAACAGGGTCTGAAAAGCGCATGCGATAGGTCTTGCCGCGCTGGCGCATCAGCCCGTGAAAGAGCGTGATATCGCGCAGCTCCTCATGGATCTGATCGAGCGCATAGAAGGCGATAGGCATGGACTGGCGCACACCCAGCGTCACCACCGGCGTATTGAAGCGCCGCGCCAGCGAGATCGCCGTCGGTGCCCACGGCTCCTCCACCAGCCCCCAGCGTCTCCAGCGCCAGCGCGCCATGCGCCCGGAGGGAAAAATGGCGAGGCAGCGGCCATGATTGAGCGCCTCCATGGAGCCACGCAGCGTATCGCGGGCATTGGCCCGGCTGCGCGCATTCTTGCGCCATTCCACCGGGATCAGCATGTCTTCAAGGCCCGGACAGACGCGCAGCGCATCCCGGTTGGCCAGAAAGCAAAGATCAGGGCGCTTCTCCCGGATCGCCTGCCACAGCGCGATACCGTCCGCGATGCCGCCGGGATGATTGCCGATAATCACCACCGGGCCGGTATCGGGAATGGCATCAAGCCCGTGCGTGTTCACCGTCAGGTCCAGATAGTCTGCCGCCCAGTCGAACGCCTGACGCGCCCGCATCGGCCTTACCGTTTCCACCATCGCAATGGCATCGCGATAGCCCATCAGCGCGCCCGCCGTGGGCCTGACCACATTCCACAGCCAGGGATGTTTTCTCAGACGCGGCGCACGCTCATCGATCAGCTGATCGACTAATTCCTTAGCCGACTGGGGCGGCGCGGGGGGAATGGGATAGAGGTCGGCGGGGTACTGGCTCATTACGACTAGAGTTCGCGTGAGTGCGCCCTAGTTGCAAGCCCTCAGCGCGGATACCGCCAGCTTGGCCGTCACATCCCGGCACAGCGCTGGATCCCCGCCGCAGCAATCGGCGATAAGAAAGCTCACGAGCTCTGCTGTCGCTACCAGATTGGCGGCATAAATGCGCTTACGGCCAGCTTTCTCCACCTGCGCGAGACCCGCCCCGGTCAGCACCGCCAGCTGGGCGGAAAGATTGCTGGGGCTGATAGCCACCTGCTCCGCCAGTATGCCTGCGGCAAGCCCTTTGGGGCCTGCAGCGACAAGGGCGCGGAATATGCGCAGCCTGCCCTCATGGGCGAGGGCGGAGAGCTGGGCGCAGGCTTGCGCTTCGGCAAGTTCGGGACGATCTGACATTTCATTTCAATACTTCTTGAAATATTGAAATGTCAAGGCTAAAGAGGCCGCAACAACCCCACCGGAGCGCGCGCCATGATCCGCATTCTTGTCCTGTGTACCGGAAACTCCGCCCGCTCCATCCTGGGTGAGGCCCTGTTTAACGCGCTGGGTGAGGGGAAAATCACCGCCGTCTCTGCCGGGTCGCAGCCCAAGGGCGAACCACACCCGGTGGCGCTCGAAACGCTTGCCCGCCACCGCCTCCCAACTGAGGGATTGAGCTCGAAAAGCTGGGATGTGTTCGCCGGAAACCAAGCGCCTGAAATCCACGGCGTTATCACGGTGTGCGATTCTGCCGCCAGCGAGACCTGCCCCATCTGGCCCGGCGCGCCGGTACAGGTCCATTGGGGCTTGCCAGACCCCGCCTATGTGACGCCGGACGCCGCCTGCCGCGAAGCGTTCGAGCAGACCTATCAGGCGCTCAAAGCCCGTGTCGAAGCGGTGCTGGCGTTTGACGGTGATCTGTCTGACCCGGCCGCGCTCAAAGCCGCCCTGAAGGCCGCGCATGAAGGCGCGTCCCTGCCTGATTTCCAACCCTGAGTGACACCGCCATGACTGCACCCAAAGACGCTGCGCCTGCCGGGATCGGCCCGTTTGAGAAATGGCTCTCGGTCTGGGTGGGTCTGGCGATTCTCGTCGGTATCGCGCTCGGAACACTGGTACCGGGCGTTTTCGGCTTTCTGGCCGGGCTGGAATACGCCTCGGTCAATCTGGCCGTCGCCATCCTCATCTGGGCGATGGTCTTCCCGATGATGGTGAATGTGGATTTTGGCGCGCTGATGCGTGTGGGCGAGAAGCCCAAGGGCCTCATCATCACGCTGGTGGTAAACTGGCTTATCAAGCCGTTCACCATGGCGCTGCTGGCGGTCGTGTTCTTTGAAGGGGTATTCGCCCGCTTCATCGAGCCGGAAAACGCCGAGCAGTATATTGCGGGCCTGATCATTCTGGGCGCCGCGCCCTGCACCGCCATGGTGTTTGTCTGGTCGCAGCTCACCAAAGGCGATCCGGCCTATACCCTCGTTCAGGTGTCGGTGAACGACGCCATCATGGTCGTCGCCTTTGCACCCATCGTGGCGCTGCTCTTGGGTGTCACCTCCATCTCCGTGCCGTGGGAGACGCTTGTCCTCTCCGTCGTGCTCTACGTGGTGATCCCGCTCATCGCAGGCATAGCGGTCCGCCGCTGGCTGATCCGCTCTGGCGGCATGGCGCGGCTGGACGGCTTCAATGCCCGGATCAAGCCGGTTTCGATAAGCGCGCTGATCGCCACCGTGGTGCTGCTCTTCGGCTTTCAGGGCGGGACGATCCTGTCCCAACCGCTGGTGATAGCCATGATCGCGGTGCCCATCATCATCCAGTCCTACGCCATTTTCGCGCTGGCCTATGGCGCAGCCTGGATGTGGAAAGTCCCCCATAACGTGGCCGCGCCCTGCGCCCTGATCGGTACGTCCAATTTCTTCGAGCTGGCGGTCGCCGTCGCCATCGGGCTGTTCGGCCTCAATTCCGGCGCAGCGCTGGCGACCGTTGTGGGCGTGCTGGTGGAGGTGCCGGTCATGCTCTCGCTGGTCGCGCTCGCCAACCGCACGCGCGCGAAATTCCCGACGGAGTAACCCTGATGAGCCTTGATCTCTCCACGCCCCATCTGGACGAGGACTGCTATCGCGATGTGGAGCCGGAGCGGCTGTTTCCGGCCAACCGCGTCAGCCACAGGCCGCGCATCCTTCTGCTCTACGGATCGGTCCGCGACCGCTCCTTCAGCCGTATGGCAACGCAGGAGGCGGCCCGCATTCTGGAACGCCTCGGCGCGGAAACGCGCATCTACAACCCGTCCGGCCTGCCGCTCCCTGACGATGCGGATGTGAGCCATCCCAAGGTCGCCGAACTGCGCGATCTGGTGATGTGGTCAGAGGGCATGGTGTGGTGCTCGCCCGAACGCCATGGCGCGATGACGGGCATTATGAAGGCGCAGATTGACTGGATACCGCTATCGCTCGGCGGGGTGCGGCCCACACAAGGCAAGACGCTGGCCGTGATGCAGGTGTCGGGCGGCTCGCAGAGCTTTAACACGGTCAATCAGCTGCGCGTGCTGGGGCGCTGGATGCGCCTCATCACCATCCCCAACCAGTCCTCGGTCCCCAAAGCCTGGCTGGAGTTTGACGAGCATGACCGGATGAAGCCCTCCTCCCTCTATGACCGCATCATCGATGTGATGGAGGAGCTGGTGAAATTCACCCTGCTGACCCGCGACTGCGCCGATTATCTTGTGGACCGCTATAGCGAGCGCAAGGAGAGCGCCGCCGAAGTGTCAAAGCGCGTCGGCCAGCGCTCCATGTAGTGCGGCCCGGGGGGCGACGTGAACACAAAGGCGCGCTAGGCTGGCACCCTACGCTGATCCAGCAAAGGACCTGGCCGCAATGAGTATGCTGATTGCCCTCCTGCTTGCCGCGCAAACGCCTGAAGGTGCGGCCATCGCCGGAAACTACACAGCCACGGCGGAGGATGGCACGCAGTGCGCACTGGTGCTGATGCCGCCTGCCCGCCGCCCGCAAGGCGCGATGGCCCTGATGGCGGGCGCGGCGGGCCTTGCTGCCGTCTCGCCCGAGTGCGAGCTGGAAATCGCCGAAACCATGTTCTGGCAGTTCGAGGAGGACGAGGGCGGACATCTCATCTTTGTGGACGCCGCCGGCGACACGCTTTTCGCCGGCGAGCGGGCGAACGCGAACAGCTCCTGGCAGGGCGCCATGAGCGATGGCGTGCGCATCCGCCTTGAGCGCAACCGCTAGAATCTGCGCCCATCCGCAAGAAAAAGGCCGCCTCGTTAAACGAGGCGGCCTTTTCAGTTCACGGGTGTTTCTGCCCTAGAACCGGGTGCGCAGACCAAAGATGAGTGCGTCCACGTCACGGATCCGGTTGCTACCTGCACGGGTCTCATAGGCCAGTGACAGATCGATCCCGTTGTCCAGACGCGCAATTGCGCCGACCGAGATTTCAAACCAGTCGCTTTCGGCATCCACACCGGTACCCAGGATAAGGCCCTGCGTGCCGGGCGTTCCGGCAAAATCACCCGCAATGGTTTCGCTCTCATCGCTGAGCCGGTTGGCGTAGCCAATATAGGCACGCGGTTCGAGCGTGAAACGGGCATTGTTCACGATAAGCCCGGCATCCAGCCCTACGCGAGCCGTTGTGAAGCTGTCCGAATAGCTCGACAGATCAAAAGCGGCAGGCGAACCGGTCACGCTGCCCGAATCAACCTCGACACGGTGCCAGGTAATGCTCGCCATCGGCGTCGCACGCAGAGCGCCATTGGTCACGGTGTAGCCAATCTGACCCGTCAGATCATAGCTGCTGGCGCTCAGAGTGCCGGTAACCGGCAAAACGAGTCCGCCAATAGCCACATCGCGCCGGGCACGCGAGCTGTGATCGCCATAGCTCGCTGCGAGCAGACCTTGCAGTCTCTCGCCCCGATAGGCGGCATAGCCGGTGAGCTGGACACTCTCCACCCGGCTATTGGCGGCACCACCGCCGGCCAGGGCCTGATCGCTTTCCGACGTGGCAAAACCGATGGCCGCGCCGAAGCGCCAGCCATGGCTCCGGCCATAATCGATACCGGCCATTGCGAACCCGCCTTCGATATCGGCATTGGCCGAGCTGGCCGTGGTCGGAGCCGAGGCGTCTACAAGGCCCGCCGTGAAGAACACCTCAAACCCGTTGCCAAGATCATGCACATCCGGCTGGCCGCCTGCATCGGCAGCGCGGGCGGCCTCGGCCAGCGACATGCCGCCCATGCCTGCGCCCGTTTCAGACCCCATCAGGCTGAACATGGCCTGGTTGCCGCCAGGCGTGCCACCGCCCGCTCCCGCGCCCTGAAGCATACGGCCGCGCAGGGCACCGGCCAGCAGATCGCCATGGCTTGTCAGCGTCCGGCGCAGCTGGAAGCCCTCATGTGGCACCAGATTCTCGAACGCATCCTCCAGCGGCCCGTTCGGCAACAGGTCCATCACCTGGAAGAGGGATGCCACCGGACCAGCCTGGGGATTATCGCGCAGCTGGTCGAAGCGCGCACCGAGGGTTGCCTGTGACGGATTGGTGAAGTTGGCGAAATCGCTGAAATCTTCAGCCAGAATCTGCAACTCGACCATGCCGTCCGAATAGACGGGTGAAAGGAACAGCACGCCGGGCAGATCGATCATTCCGTCGAACTCACCAGCGCGATCACCCGAATATTCCAGCACAGTGCGCCGGTCGCCGCGGGTCGGAATGTAGCCGCCAACAGGATTGATGCCGGCAACACCGCCCAGTGCGACACTGCCATCAACCAGCAGCATATCGCTGCCCTCTGCCGACCAGTCGAAAATCAGTGCACCGGCGGCTGTCTGCACATAGTCGCCCAGAATGACAAGCTCGCCGACCTCGCCCAGCGCGCCCGGGCTGACCATACCGGCCACGTTCCAGAAGGTGAGCGTGCTGATAATACCATCACCGTGCATCAGGCCGCCGGTCATCATGACCTCACGGGCAAGCAGAAGACCATCAATCCGGGATTGCCCGGCGCTCTGGTCGAAAGCGATGAGGGTGGAGAAGACATTCTCCTCGGGCAGAACGAAGCCTGCATTGGCGCCGGTGAGGCGAAGCCGGTCGATCTCGACATTCATATCGACCGTCGTCGTGCCGCTGGCGCTCAGCGTCACATCGTAGAAGCGTGCAACATCACCGGTGATCGCCCCGGCAAACGTACCGAAAAGACCATAGGAATTGTTCGGAACGAAATCGGAGCTGCCAATGGCAAAGCCGGAGACCGGCGGGTCGGTTTCCGCCGCCTGAGCCTGCCCGTCTGATTCAGCAACGCTGATCACCGTCGATGGCGTCTGGCCGCCGTGAAGCTCCTCATCGTCAATCCGGCCAATATTGTCGGCCGGGAGGAAGCCGCCCACGCGCGGCTCCTGGGCGCTGCTATCAATGACCTGCACGCCGGCGGTCATTTGCGCCGGACCGTAGCTCATCCCGCCAGCGCCGAGTTCGACGACACTGTCTACACTGCGCGTGCTGCTGCCCGAAGACGCGGCACTGGATGCGGCGCTTTCAGCCGCGCTTGACGCGCCATAGTCCGGCGAATTGTCGAACAGGTCACCATCGCGGTAGCCCTCGGCCGTGGTGTCGAAAATGGTCCCGAATAGCGGGCCTTCCAGGGCCAGCCCGTCTTCCGGTGTCTCCGGGGCATCAGCCCACATGCCGTTGACGAGATTGCCTTGCGCATCGACGACGAAATAGGACGGGTCCATCGCCCGCGTCCAGCGGCTGGCATCCGACCAGTCACCGTCTCCTGCTGCCGCGGTCGCGTAGACATACGGGTTCTGCTCGGCAATCCAGTTCTGATAGAGGAAGAGCGGATTGTAGTAAGACACGTCGGCGTAAAGGGTGTTGGCAGGCGAAAACAGGCCCGCAACCCAGCCGCCCGACAGAACGCTGGTGACAAGCTGCTGGCCGTCCATTTCGACGAAAAGCCCGCTTCCCGAATCCCCGCCCAGCGTACCGGCTTCCTGCTCGGTCGCATCGCCCGGGAACCAGTCGATCTGATTATTCACCGAGATCAGCTGATTGAAGTCCCAGGTCAGACCGTCCGACCAGGGCGGCGTATCGCAGAGAAGATCGTCCGGTCCGAAAATGCCCGGATTGCCTGACGGACCGGCACGGTAGCAATCACTTGCATCACGATCGGGCCTGTCAAAATCGATATGGTAGAGCAGCTGGTCGCCGGACGGGCCAAAAAAGCCCGCCAATCCCGGTACAGCCAATGACGCGCCGATGAAGTCCATCTGGCTGAACAGGCCGTTGAGCATGTTCGTGCCGGCGCGGCGCTTGCCGTCAATACCCACATTGACGCCCGAGCCTATACCCGTGCCGCCATAACCGACCATGGAGACGGGCATGTCCTCGGTGATCGGTGAGAACAGCATGCCGTAGGTCGGCAACCCGATCGCCGGTGTGTCCAGCGTGGCCAGCGCCACGTCCCCGCCCGGGAAATCGAACTCGCCGTCCAGGCCGAAGGGCGCCTGGACCTGAAGCACGTTGTAGAAGGCCAGATCTGGATTGGACAACCAGTCGCCCGTTGCCAGACCGCGATCGGTCCAGTCAAAATAGCCGGGCAGTGAATCAACCTGAAAGCCGAAACCGATGGGGATGCCGCCCTGCTCCCCGCCATACAGCATCTCATTGTATCCATCGACGCAGTGCGCAGCCCAGACGACCGTCCGCGGGTTGATGAGCTGACCGGTGCACACGAAAGTGCCCAGCGGCGTACGGTTCCACATCATGCCGACGCCGGCCCACACATTGTCTGTATCGACCGCCCCATCGACGCCGATATCATCGCGGATGGGCAGGGCGTTGGCCGTACTGCCAATCGCCACCGCGAGCACGAGGGCGGAGGCCGCCGTTCCGAGTGATGCCTTCAGATTCATTTTCCGGTGCATGATGTTTCCCCTTCAAACCGTTATAATCTTCGGGACGGTAATTCATCTGCCGTCCGCACGAGACTTCAATTTTTCGGTGACGAAGCTTAGACTGCTAACGAAAAGTTAATCAATTATCGCAGGACCGTGATGCGAACGAAGCGATCATTTTGGCAGAAATGCGACAAATTTGCCGCACTCGCTCTGATTGCACTTGCTGCGTGCGAGAGCCGTTCAGATGAGGGCGATGGACGTGATTTTGGCCCGTCCCGGCTGCTGGAAGAGGATATTCGCACGCCGGACAACCGGGCCGGAGCAGAACTGGCAACACTCACCGGCCGGCCCCTGAGCCCGACGCAGGAGCGCCTGGCCGGTGGATGGCGGCTTCAGGGGAGCGATATCTGCTCCGTCGAGTTTCATTCCGGCGGCGGCCTGACTGTCGCGGATGACTGCCCGGCCGCCCTGAGCGGAGCGGTGTTGTGGGCAGTTCACGAGGACAGGCCATACCAGATCCAGCTCCTCGACCAGCAGCGGGCAGCGGTCTGGCGCGGGGGGCTGATGGCTGAGGATGAACTTTCCGGCCGTCTTGCTGTTGGCACGCGCATCGACTTTGTCAGGGCAAGGCCCGCAGAGCACTAGAGCAGCCCTGTCTCGACATGTCCTGGGGACGGCGTTATGCCTCGGCCGGAACTGCGTCAGCACTCGGCGCACTCCGTTCGAATCCCTGGGAGACCCTCCATGACGCGCGAAATCCCGCATTTCATCAAAGGCCGGCACGAAGCTGGCGCCTCTGACCGCTTCGGCGATGTGTTCGATCCGAGCGCTGGCGAGGTGCAGGCGCGCGTGCCGCTGGCAACGAAAGCCGAGCTGGCGGCCGCTGTGGAGATCGCACGGGACGCGCAGATCGGCTGGGCGGCAACCAATCCGCAGCGCCGCGCCCGCGTCATGTTCCGCTTCAAGGCTCTGGTTGAAGAGAATATGGACGATCTCGCTCGCCTGCTGGCGTCCGAGCACGGTAAGGTGGTCGCTGACGCCAAGGGCGACATCCAGCGCGGGCTGGAAGTGGTCGAATTTGCCTGCGGCGTGCCTCACCTCCTCAAGGGTGAGTACACCGAAGGGGCCGGCCCCGGCATTGATGTCTATTCCATGCGCCAGCCTCTGGGCGTGGTCGCAGGGATCACCCCGTTCAACTTCCCGGCCATGATCCCGATGTGGATGTTTGGCGTCGCCATCGCGTGCGGCAATGCCTTCATCCTCAAACCCTCCGAGCGCGACCCGTCCGTGCCGCTGCGCCTTGCCGAGCTGATGCAAGAAGCCGGTCTGCCCGATGGCGTGCTGAACGTCGTCCATGGCGACAAGGAAGTCGTCGATGCGCTTCTGGAGCACCCCGACGTCAAGGCCGTCAGCTTCGTCGGCTCGTCCGACATCGCCCAGTACGTCTATGTGAAGGGCGCGGAAAACGGCAAGCGCGTGCAGGCCATGGGCGGCGCGAAAAACCATGGCATCGTCATGCCCGACGCGGACATGGATCAGGTCGTCAAGGACCTCGTTGGCTCCGCCTTCGGCTCGGCTGGCGAGCGCTGCATGGCGCTGCCTGTGGCTGTTCCGGTGGGCGAGGACACCGCCAACAAGCTGATCGAGGCGCTGATCCCGGAAATCGAGAAACTCACCCCCGGCCACTCGCTGGACCCGGACGCCATTTATGGTCCGGTCGTGACTGCCGCCCACAAGGCTCGCATCGAAAGCTATATCGAGATGGGCGTGAAAGAGGGCGCAGAGCTTCTGATCGATGGGCGCGGCTTCGAGTTGCAGGGCCATGAGAAGGGCTTCTTTGTCGGCCCCTCGCTCTTCGACCGCGTGCGCCCGGACATGCGCTCCTATCAGGAGGAAATCTTCGGCCCGGTCCTGCAGATCGTGCGCGCAAAAGACCTGGAAGAAGCCGCACGCCTGCCCAGCGAACACCAGTACGGTAATGGCGTTGCCATCTTCACCCGTAATGGCCTGGCTGCGCGCGAGTTTGCCGCCAAGGTGAATGTCGGCATGGTCGGCATCAATGTGCCGATCCCGGTGCCGGTTGCCTACCACACCTTCGGGGGCTGGAAGCGCTCGGCCTTCGGCGATTCCAACCAGCACGGCATGGAAGGGGTGCGCTTCTTCACCAAGATCAAGACCGTCACCCAGCGCTGGCCCACCGGCGAGGTTACTGACCAGTCCTTCATCATCCCCACCATGGGGTAGGGTGACCGCGTCAGAACCGTGCTATCACTGCGCATATGGACACAGTGCTCGCCATACCCACGCTGAACGATGCCCGCGCCCGCCTGATGGCGGGGCGGGACAGCTTGCGTGCACTTGGCGTTACCGCGATCACCCTCTTCGGCTCGATAGCTAGCGGCAAGGCCCACGCCGCCAGCGATGTGGATGTCGTCATCGAGACGGCGGAGGAGAGCTTTGGCTATGACGCGCTCATTGCGGTGGCCGAGCGTCTGGAAGACATCTTCCTGCGCGATGTGGACGTGATCCACATACGCTCCCTCTCGCCGGAACTCAAGCAAGAGGTGGCGATGACAGGTGTGAGGGTCGTGTTGTGAGGGCCCAGATACGCAAACGCCTGTCAGACGCGCTCACCGAAGCGCGCTTTGCGCATGAGCTTGTCGCTGAGCGGGACGCTGACGTGATTGCGAATGACCCTGTCGCCCGCCGCGCACTTGAACGCGCCTGTGAGATTGTCGGTGAAGCCCTTCGCGCAGCCATTGAAAGCGAGCCGGGTATAGTGGTGGACTACCCGGACATCCCGTGGAAGAAGGCCATTGGGCTGCGCACCCGTCTCGCCAATGCCTATGACAGGGTCGATATCGCTTTCCTCATCGATGCCGCCAGAAACGCGTTTCCGGACCTGATCGCGAAGCTGGAGAAGGCGCTCAGCTAACCCTGCTCCGCTTTCTCCGGCGCAGTATCGGCCTTTTCCGCGAGCCATGCCTTGATCAGGGACTGGTAGGGCATGTCGCGCTTGTTGGCGGCGATCTTGATACGCTCAAGAAGCGCGACCGGCAGGCGCAGGGAGATGGAGGCCGAGCTTGGCTTGAGCGCGGGCATACGCACGCGTTCGGCCTTGCTCCAGTCCACATGGTCAGCGGAGTCGTTTGCCTCCCACCAGACGCGTTCTTCGGCTTCGCTCGCAAAGACCGGCGGCTTTTTATCCTTCGCGCTCATACACATCCCTCTCCTTGCGGCTCATGTCTCTTGCCGACAGTAGATTACTCCACAATCGCACAAAAAACCCCGCCGGAGCACTCCGGCGGGGCTTTCAATTTCAGGCGCAGGCTTGAAAGCGCCTATTCCTCACCATCCATCAGATTCTGCATCAGGAAAGTGTATTCCAGCGCCAGCCGGTTGGCTGTTTCGCGCAGGTTTGCCGCCGCCGAGTGGCCGCCCTCCATGTTCTCGTAATAGAGCATGTCGAGGCCGAGCGCGTCGGTCAGATAGGCAAGCTTCCTCGCATGGGCGGGATGCACCCGGTCATCCTTGGTCGAGGTCAGAAGAAAGAGCGGCGGGTACTCCCGGTCCGGGTCCACATTGTGCAGCGGGGAGATGGAGCGCAGGAAGGCCCGCTCGTCCGGGTTTTCGTCCGGGAAGCCGTATTCGGCCTGCCAGCTGGCCCCCGCCAGCATGGTGTGGAAGCGCATCATGTCCAGCAGCGGCACCTGGCTGATGACCGCGCCAAAGAGATCCGGACGCTGGGTGTACATGACACCCGTCAGCAGCCCGCCATTGGAGCCGCCTACCACGCCCAGCTGGCCCGGTGTGGTGATACCGTCGGCAATCAGTGCCTCCGAGACCGCAATCAGATCGTCATAGATGCGCTGGCGATTGGTGGTCAGGCCCGCCTGGTGCCAGGCCGGGCCGAACTCGCCCCCGCCACGGATATTGGCCAGCACATAGGTGCCGCCATTTTCCAGCCAGAGCCGGCCCATCGTACCCGAATAGGACGGGTTCAGGCTGACCTGGAAGCCGCCATAGGCGTAGAGCAGGGTTGGCCCGGGCTGCGCGCCTGAGCGCTCAGGGTTGTGGATGATGAAATAGGGAATGCGTGTGCCGTCGCGGCTCACCGCTTCGCGCTGCTCCACTTCCAGCCCGGTGGTATCAAACCAGGCCGGCATGGACTTGGCGGGCGAAAGCGAAGTGGCATCCGCGCTGACCCGGTAGAGCGTGTTCGGCGTCAGATAACCCTGCGCCGAGACGAAGGCGAGATCGGACTGGTCATCGGCCGTGGTGATGGAGACCGAGGTGTTCTCCGGCGTCTCCACCTGGCGGCGCTGCCAGCCATTTTCATCACGGGCAAAGACCCACAATCCCCCGACGACATTCTCGTCGATCACGGCCAGCAAATGGTTCGCCGTAGCGGCAAACCCGCCGACCGACTGGCGCTCGCCGGGTACGAACACCGTCTCGATGGCGGGCAGTTCGCCGGTTGCGGCCAGCTGCGACATGGAGAGCGAAAGCACCGCGCCCTGGGGGTAGGTTTCGCCGCCTTCCACGGGCGTCCAGTCTTCCTCGATGGAGAAGACCAGCTGGTCGCCAAACAGGGCTTGCGGGCTGACCCGGCGCGGCAGGGTGAGGCGGATCGGCTCGCCTTGCGCATTGTCCGGCAGCAGCCAGTACACGCTCTCAAAGAAGGTCTCGGCCTGCGTGGCCAGAAGATAGAACGTGCCGTCGGCCTGCTGGAAGCGGGCCGGCCACACGCCGACATCACTGGCGGCACCGGTGAAGACCACTTGCGCCTCTTCTATCGGCGTGCCCCGCGTCCAGCGCTTGACCACGAACGGATAGCCGGAGGTCGTGGTTTCAGCCGGATCGAGCGCGGTGGCGATCAGCAGCGTGTCTTCATCGATCCAGGCGGTCGTGCCCTTGGTCGGCGGAACAACAAAGCCATCCTCGACAAAGCTGCGGCTCTCCATATCCCATTCGCGGATATGGGCCGCATCCGACCCGCCATCGGAAAGCGTCAGCATGCAATGGCGATAATCCGGTGCCAGGCAGGACGAGCCACGCCACACCCAGTTGCGCCCTTCTTCGTCGGCCAGCGCATCGAGATCGAGCACGACATCCCATTCAGGGTTCGCCGTCTCATAGCTTTCCAGCGTGGTGCGCCGCCACAGACCGTGCGTGTTCTGTGCGTCCTGCCAGAAATTCCACAGCTCGCCGCCGCGCACCGTCACAAACGGGATGCGGTCTGTGCTTTCGAGCACTTCCAGCGCCCGGTCATAGTGCTGCTGATAGCGCGGATCGGCCTGCAGATGGCCCAGCGAGCGCTCGTTCTGCGCCCGGGCAAAGGCAAGGGCTTCCTCGCCCTCCACCTCTTCCAGCCACAGCAATTCTTCCGAGCCGGACTGGATGGCCGCGTTCAGCGCGCGCGCTTCGGCGTCCACGCCCGCCCGCTCCTCGCTCTGGCTGTGGGATGAGGCTGCCGTTTCGTTCACAGTGACATCTCCGTTTCCGGCAGGATCACAGGCGGCCAGCAATAGCGCCGGGCCTGCAACCATCAGGGCCGCTTTATGCATCGTCATGGATATGAAATCCCCCTTGGAAAAACTGGCGCGCATTGAACGCTGACCACGCAGGCACGTCAAAGCCCGCTACATTACAAACCTGAAATCTCTGATCCCTGTTGCCGCCCCGCTTGCGGAGCAGCCCAAGGAGGCGTATCGGCTAAACCCATGAAAGCCTATGCCATGAACGGGGCGGGAAACGCCTTCATCGTCATTGACGCGCGCGAGCACGGCGGGCCTCTGGCCCTGTCGCCTGCACGCGTCGCGGCGCTGCATGAGCGCCACCCGTTCGACCAGATCATGGGGCTGGAAAGCCATGGCGTCGCCGATGCGCATTTGCGCGTCTGGAACGCCGATGGCGGCGAGGTCGGCGCATGCGGGAACGGCACACGCGCCGCCGCCTGGCTGATGTTTCAGGATGATAACCGCTCACGCCGGACGCTTGCGGCACAGGGCGGCGCGCTTGGCGCGCGCCGTCTGGACACTGGCTTGGTGGAGGTTGATCTCGGCCAGCCCGGCCTTGGCTGGCGCGATATTCCGCTGGCGCGCGAGATGGACACGATGAAGCTTGATTTCGGCATTGATCTTCCCGGCGGTGGACGCCTTGAAGGACCGGGCGCAGTGTCCATGGGCAATCCCCATGCGGTGTTCTTCGTCGAGGACGTGGCCGCCTTGCCTTTGGCCGAAATCGGGCCGCGCATCGAGCATGACCCGCTTTTCCCCGAGCGGGTGAATGCCGGCTTTGCGCAAGTGATCGACCGCCAGACGATCCGGCTGAGGGTCTGGGAGCGCGGTGCGGGCCTGACGCTTGCCTGCGGTACCGGTGCCTGCGCCGCACTGGTAGCCGCCCACCGGCGCGGCCTGACAGAGCGCGAGGCGGTGATTATCGCCGATGGCGGCGAGCTGCCCGTGCGCTGGGACGCAGACGGCCATGTGCACCTGTCCGGCCCGGTGGAGATGGAAGGCGAGCTGGATATTGAAGGGCTGGTCTAGCCCTCTGTTTCCCGCAGCAGGCTCATCTCGTAGACAAAGCGATTGCCCGGATGGACCGTGTCGGAGAACGCGATCACGCGTCCGCTCTTGTCATAATAGCGCCGCCGCGTGCGCAGGGCTGCGGCACCCGCCTCACAATCAAGCCTTGCCGCTTCAGCTTCGGTCGTCACGCCAGCCAGAATGGCCTGATCGACCCGGGCGGTCGCCACGCCGCGCGTAGTGGCAATCCATTCAATGATAAGCCCGTTCATCTCCACCAGCTTTTCCACCGGCGGGGCCAGATCGGCGCGGATATAGATATCGGTCAGTGCCAGTGGCGGCTCGCCGGGCACGGCGCGCAAGCCGGAAACGCGCATATATTCCCCGCCCGGCGCGATACCGAATGTGCGCGCCAGCTGGGATTCCAGCGAGATCATCGCCGTGGCATCAGGCGTCAGGCGCGCATCGCGCGCATACTGCATCAGATCGTCCACATTGCCGAGGCGCTGGGAAAAGGCAGCCTTGCTTTCGGTGGCGATGACCAGCGTTCCCGCCCCGCGGCGGCGTACGATCAGCCCGGCCTCGGCCAGAAGGCGCAGCGCCTCACGCGCGGTATGGCGCGAGACCTTGTAGCTCTCGCACAGCGCATGCTCGGTCGGCAGCAGCTTGCCGACCGGCGGATCACCCGCCGCGATACGTTTTTTCAGCGTTTCAGCAAGCCACACATAGCGCGGTGCGGCGCTGTCCTCGCCCCTGTCCTGTCCGGTTTGGGTCAAACAGGCTCTCCTGACGGCGTTCCGTTTCCGCCCGCTCATACCATAGACTGGCGCGATTTCGTCAGCCTTTGTCAGGACAAATAAGGCGCAGTGTCCTTGCAACGGGCGTAGTGTCAGGCTGGAATGGCCCGGACAAGCTGGAGACCTGCCATGATCGCGCTGTTGCTGGCCGCCCTTGCCTTTACAGAGCCGGAAACCGCGCCCGAAGCGCAGGCTGAGCCGATCTATGGCAGCGCCGCCTATCGGGCCAGCTTTCTCACCGGACGCTTTTCCAATACGCAGCAATACGAGGCGTGGCAGCGCGACGCGCAGCCGGATGCCCCCGCATACGAGCTAGACCTGTACTACGCCACGCATGCGCGCGTGGAGGCTCCCGAACTTGGCGAGCACGTGATCTATGTGGAATGGCGCTCTGGCGCCGCTGACGGCCCCGTCAGCCGCCAGCGGCTCTGGGTGTTTCGCGAGGGCGAGGAAGGGTGGTCCCTAGGGTTTGACATTCTTGAGTTTCGCGACCCTGAAACTTTTGCGGGCAGGGCGGATGAAGAAGGCGCATTTGCATCCCTTACCGCAGAGGATCTGATCGGCTACCCCGAGGCATGTGTGGTGGCAACCCAGTCGCCAGCCCATGCGGGCTATTACTTCACAATAGAGAGCGATGATTGCATCGTGACTGCCGAATCCGGGGAGGAAGTCCGTATGGGTGCCAGCCTGCGCGGCGATCACCACTTCTTCACCTATCGCGAATGGGCCAATACGCTGGAACACCAACCTGCATACCGCTTCCCTGATGCACCCTACCCCTATAGCTTCCGCCTTCTGCCCGACGAGGACTGACCCCTCCCCATGACACAGCGCCCCCGCCCGCTCGTCATGGGCATTGTCAATGTGACGCCCGACAGCTTCTCCGATGGCGGTGAGCACGCCGATGCCGCCCGCGCCATCGCCCATGGCCATGCCCTGATCGCGGCGGGCGCGGACTGGCTCGATATTGGCGGGGAAAGCACACGGCCCGGCGCGCAGCCGGTCAGCGAGGCGGACGAACTTGAACGCGTTATTCCGGTCATCGAAGGGCTGGCGGACACTGGCATTCCCCTCTCCATCGACACGATGAAGCCGGGCGTGGCGCGCGCCGCCGTGCAGGCGGGCACCAGCCTCTGGAATGACGTGAACGCGCTGCAGGCGCCAGGCGCGCTGGAAACGGCGGCAGAGCTGGGCTGCCAGATCTGCCTCATGCACATGCAGGGCGCGCCGCAGACCATGCAAGCCGGCCCCGTTTACGGCGATGTGGTCGCCGAGGTGGAAGCTTTCCTGCTGGCGCGCGCGCAAACGGCCATCAAGGCGGGCCTTCCACGTGAAAATATCTGGCTTGATCCCGGCATAGGCTTTGGCAAGACTGTCAGCCACAATCTGGCGCTGATGGCGGCCGTGCCACGCCTTGCAGGCCACGGCTTTCCGCTCCTCTTTGGCGCGTCACGCAAGCGCTTCATCGCTGCGCTGGACGGCGATGCGCCTGCAGACCAGCGCCTTGGCGGGTCGATTGCGGCGGCGCTGCACGCGGCCCGGTCAGGAGCCGGGATGATCCGCGTGCATGATGTACGCGAAACCGTGCAGGCGCTGAAAATTCAGGCCGCCATCGCCAGCGCGCTTTAGCTGTCCTTGCGCGGTTTGCGCTTGATACGCTTCAGGGTCTGATCACCACCGGACGGGCCATCGCTCCTATAGGGTTTTTTGCCGGCCTGCGGTTTGCCATCCTTGCCGGGCTTGCCTGCACGAAACGGCTTCTCACCGCCCGCCGCCTTGTCCTTGCGATAAGGCTTGTCGCCCTTGAAGGATTTGCCGCCTTTGTGCGGCCCCTTGTGCGCTCCATCCGGCTTCTTCCCGCCAGACAGCGGCTTGATATTCACACTCGGCGCAGGCGGTTTGTCCTCATAGAGGGCATCTTCCTCGCGCTCTGTCTTGCGGGCAAAGCGCTCCCGGCGGCCCGGACGGTCATCGCGGGGCGGGCGCTGGCGGGCGGGCGGCGCATCCGGGTTGGCAGGCTGCAAGGGCGTGTCGCCCGCGCGCCGGACCACCACGTTCTGGTCACGCTCGCGCGGCTCCAGAAGCGCTTTCTCGAAATGCTCCACCTGCGCGCCGGTGATTTCAAAGCGGGTGGCCACCTCGCCAATATCAATCGCGCCGATATCGCGGCCCGTGACATCGCCCAGACGGCAGATCATCGGCACCAGCCAGCGCGGTTCGGCGCGTTGACGACGGCCCATATCCACTTCGAACCAGACACTGCCTTCAAACCCCGGACGCGGCGTGCGTTCGCGGCGCTCGCGCCGTTCAAACGGCTCCTTGCGGTCGCGCGGGCCTCGCTCCTCGCGCCGGACCGGGCCGGTATCCACGCCCAGCTCTTCCGGTGCAGGCAGGCGGCGCTCCAGCTCGGCCAGAAAGCCCAGCGCAATGCGCTCTGCGCCGAAACGCTCGATGATCTCGCGCGCTTCGCTCAGCCGCTCCTCATCGATCTCGCCGGTAAAGGCAGGATGCTCGCCAAGGCGCTCGCGGTCTTTCGCCCGGACAGCCTCCGCGTCAGGCGCATCGGACCACTCGGCATCAAGGCGCGCATCGCGTAGCAAGCGCGTTGCCCGGCCGCGCTGGTTGAACCCGGTGACGAGAACACTGATACCCTTCGCGCCCGCGCGGCCCGTACGCCCTGAACGGTGCAACAGGGTCTCCGAATTGTTGGGCAGATCGGCATGGATAACCAGATCAAGGCCCGGCAAATCGATACCGCGCGCGGCCACATCGGTCGCCACACACACCGCCGCCCGGCCATCGCGCAGCGATTGCAGCGCCTTGGTGCGCTCTGCCTGGCTAAGCTCGCCAGAGAGGGCCACAGAGGCAAAGCCGCGATTGGCAAGACGCGCCGCCATGCGGTTCACGCCTTCACGCGTGCCGCAGAACACCAGGGAACGCGGCGCACCATGATAGCGCAGCACGTTGATGACAGCGTTTTCCCGGTCGCGCGGCGGCACGGCATGCACGACATAGCTGATATCGGCGTGCTGGCTGCCATGGCTGATCGTGGAGATACGCACTGCATCGCTCTGATAAGTCTGGGCGATACGCGCGATCTCTTTCGACACCGTGGCCGAAAACAGCAGCGTGCGGCGTTCTTCAGGGGCAGACCCCAGAATGAATTCAAGGTCTTCGCGGAAGCCGAAATCGAGCATTTCGTCGGCTTCATCGAGCACGATGGCGCGAATGGCAGACAGATCCAGCGCGCCCCGCTCGATATGGTCCTTCAGGCGGCCTGGCGTGCCGACAATGATATGCGCGCCGCGCTCCATGGCCCGGCGTTCGGCGCGCGGGTCCATGCCGCCAACGGCAGAGGCGATGCGCGCACCGGCATCGGCGTACAGCCAGCCAAGCTCGCGCTGGACCTGCAGGGCCAGCTCGCGTGTCGGCGCGATTACCAGTGCCAGCGGGCTTTGCGAAAAGGCCAGCTTTTCATCCTCGCCCAGAAGATCAGGCGCCATCGCCAGACCAAAGGCCACCGTCTTGCCAGAGCCGGTCTGGGCGGAAACCAGCAGATCCTGTCCGAAAGCGTCCTCGGCCAGCACCGCGCCCTGAACGTCGGTCAGCGTCTCATAGCCCTTGCGCGCCAGCGCAGCGCGCAGCGCGGGGTGGATAGTGTCAGGCAGCGTCATGTAAGGGCCTCGCCGGGCACGCACGGATAAGCTTTTCGCCAGCGCGCCGTAAAAACATCTGGCGCACGGGGCAGGCCCGGCACCAATTCAGCGCGGCGCTATAGCAGCTTCCCCGTGATAAGGGAAATGATCTGGCTTTTAGGGCCTACCGCTTCGCTATTTCGGTGGCCCACTCAGGTACGAGCAGCACGCCTTGCTGCTGCACCCGCCTGTTGTGGGCGGCAATTGCGCGCCTGTTCTGCTGCCGCCATGACTTCGCTGCGGGGTTACTGTCTGACTTCTGCCGAGGCCGCTCTGTCATTCTCGTTACAACCCCTCAAAAACGCTATCGAAGCGTACCAGCCCGCACACCCCTTCCATCGCCGCCCGGTCCAGCCGTGCGATCATGAAGGCTTCTTCCGGAACGCCCTCATAGGGGCATCTTATGCCGAGAGGGCCAGCCGGTACGAAACCGAAGCGCGGATAATAGGCCGGGTGGCCGATCAGCACGACATAAGGCGCTCCGCGCGCCTGCGCACACGAGAGGGCCGAGCGGCAGAGCGCTGACCCGACACCGCTGCGCTGGCCGGCCGGGTCAACACTGACAGGTGCCAGCGCCAGCCCATTGATCACCACGCCGCCCGCCTCGTCCACGATGGGCGCGGGCGAGAGCATGATATGCCCGGCAAGCCCGTTGCCTGGTATCTCGGCGACCAGCGAGATCGCCTCATCGCCGTGCTTGTCGCGCAAAAGATCGACCAGCCTTGCCTCGTCATCGCGCTGGAAGGCGGCATGGGTGAGCCGGTGAACAGCCGTCTGGTCCTGCTCTGTCTCAGGTCTGATCAGCATGACCCGCCCCTATTCCGCTGCCGCCAGCGCCGCGAGACGCGCATACACGCCCTCGCCTTGTGCGCGCAGCTCGCCATGCGTCCCCTGCTCGACGATCCGGCCCTCATTGAAGACCAGAATCCGGTCTGCGTCCCTTATGGTCGACAGCCGGTGGGCGATGACGATGGCGGTGCGGCCCGCCATCACATCGGCCATCGCCTCCTGCACCTCGCGCTCGGTCTCGTTGTCGAGGCTGGACGTGGCTTCATCGAAGATGAGGATCGGCGCATCGGCGAGCACCGCGCGGGCAATCGCCACACGCTGACGCTCCCCGCCCGACAGCTTCACCCCGCGCTCACCCACCAGCGTGTCATAGCCGGCGGGCAGGCGCGCGATGAAATCATGCGCACGCGCGCGCTTCGCGGCCCTGACAATATCCTCCATCGAGGCATCTGGGCGCGCATAGGCGATATTCTCCGCAATCGAGCGGTGAAACAGGGCCGGATCCTGCGGCACGAGCGCTATTGAGCGGCGCAGGCTCGCCTGCTTAACGGCGCGCACATCCTGTCCGTCAATGAGAATTGCGCCCTCATCGACGTCATAGAGCCGCTGGACCAGCTTCACGAAGGTCGACTTGCCCGAACCCGTAGGACCGACCAGCGCCACTTTCTCGCCAGCGGGGACCTCCAGCGAGAAATTCTCGTAGAGCGGCCGGTTCTGCCCGGCATAGGTGAAGCGCACCTGGTCAAAGCGGATAGCGCCCGGACCCGGCACGAAATCCGGTGCACCCGGCGCGTCAGCGATCTGCGTTTCCTGCAGGGCGTAGGCGGCAATGTCCTGGATCTCATCCAGGCCACGCTGGACGTTCTGCACCTCCTCGCCAAAGCGGCGCATATAGCCCGCCATCAGCATGAAAGCGGTAATGGCAAACACCACCGCGCCGGGGCTTGCCTCACCGCGCTGCCACAGATTGATAAGCAGACCCGTCAGGCCCGCCTGCAGGGCGAGCACGGCAATGATCTGCACCAGCCAGGTGTTCACAAAGCGCAGCCAGGTCTTCTTCACCTCGCGCCGCCAGCGCCAGGCCAGCGTGTGAAAGCGCTGATCCTCGCGCGCTTCTGCGCCAAAGCTCTTCACCGTGGCGATGCCCGATACCGCATCGGCCACCGCCCCGCCCAGCTCGGAATCGATCCGGTTGGAGCGGATATTCTGCGGGCGCACATAAAGCGCCGACATCGCCACCGAGGCCACGATGAAAATGGCCGTAACGCTGAGCGCATAAAGCCCGACCAGCGGCCAGGTGAAGAGCATGTAGACACCCAGCCCCGCCATCACGAGGACAGAGGGGATCAGTCCGAACCAGAGCGTCGCCGTGATCGTGTCATAGGCCCACATGCCGCGCGTGATCTTGCGCACGACCGAGCCGGCAAACGTGCTGGCATGCCAGTCGAGCGCGAAGCGCTGCACGCGCGCAAACGATTCTGTTGTCATGTCGGCCATGTTGGCGCTGGAAAAGCGTATCTCGAAGCGCACCGCGATCTGGCGCATGGCGTTGAAGGCGATGGCGAGGCCCAGAAACAGCGCGAACGCCGCCCAGTGACCGCCATCGCCCTCTGCCGTCATGGAGTCGATAAGCCTTCCCGCGGCGACGGGAATGAACACATCGATCACCGTGGCAATGAGCGTGAAGCCCACCAGCGCGGCAAAGAACCACGGGCGGCGCATCCACTGGCGCCACAGGAAGGCCAGAACGGCAGAATTGGAAAGCACGCGCGGTGCACGCGCGTCGTCGTCAAATTGTTCGGTCATGATCGTCTCGAATGCTTTGGTCCGCACGGGCCCGGTGACGGGCGCGGACCAGGGGGTCTGAAAATGGAAGCGTGGCTGTGCGGCAGGGGGAAGCGTTACGCAGGACAGCAGCCTTTCGGCTGGTCGTCCCGGTGCCCTCCAGGTGCCGCGCTACCGCGTGCGCGTGAGGGCGCTCCAGATTTCAGATCGCATGGGTCAGACGAGACCTCCTTTGGACGGCAGATGCCGCCGGTGAGGGAAGCGTGTTACACCCGCCCGCCCGCCGGGCCAAGCGCACACACGGAAAACTGTGGCATTGTGGTTAACGGGTGTGGCGATGAAGGCACAGGCGTCCAGCCTGCAATTGCTTGTTTCCTCCCCCGTTTACGGGGGAGGTGTCGAGCGTCAGTGAGACGGAGGGGGGAGCTTTTTGAATTATCCCCCCCCTCGGTCCTTCGGACCACTCCCCCCGTAAACGGGGGGAGAAACGCAACAAGCGCCGGCAGAGAGTATCAGAAGTCCAGATCGGCATACCAGCGCGCGGGCGGCAGGCCGGGCAGGCGGTCATCCAGCAGGGAGCGGAAAGCCGGACGGCACTTGATGCGCTCATACCAGGCCTTGGCCGCCGGGAAGCTGTCCCAGGGTACATCGCCGAGATAATCGACACAGGAGAGATGCGCCGCCGCCACCAGATCGGCCATGGAGTATCGCGGACCCGCCAGCCCGTCGCGGCGCTCCAGCAGCATGCTCATATAATCAAGATGGGCGCGCAGGAAATCGCGCCCCGCCCGGATGACCGAAGCGTCGGGAGAACCCAGATTCTGCATGCGCTTTTCCAGCTTCTCATGCAGCAGATAGGCATTCACCTCGGCATCGAACTTGCGGTCAAACCAGGTCACGAGGCGGCGCACCTCGGCCCGGCCTGCCGGGTCTGATGGCAGAAGCGGCGGTTCGGGCCGGGTTTCTTCCAGATGGGCGAGGATCGCATCGGCCTGCACGATGACCAGCGGGGCCTCGCCACTACGGTCCTCCAGAACGGGCGTCAGCCCCGCCGGGTTGAGATCAAAGAAAGTATCCTCCGGCTCCCAGACACGCTGGAAGCGCAGCTCCACGGCGCACGCCTTCTCGGCCAGCGCAAGACGCGCCTGCCGAGACCAGGGATCAAGGGGCCAGTGGTGCAGAATGAACATCGGGAAAACGCTAATGCGCTTCGCGCGGCGGTTTAAGCGCCTATTCAGCGCGCGCCGCCATCGTGGGGCTCAGGGTCGGCATCGAAAAAGCCGCGCCCGTGCGCCTCGCCATACCCTTTGGGATCGGAATGGATCAGCAGATCGGCGGCCGGATAGTGCGCGAGCACCCGGTTCTCCGCGTCCACCACCACATCGTGGGCGTCTTTCAGGGACTGGTAGGGGTCAAGATCCATATGGACCTGAATATGGATGAGCGGACCCGCCGCGCGCGTGCGCAGCTCGTGAATGCCCAGCACGCGCGGATCGTCAGTGAGGAGCGCCTCGATATGCGCGCGAGTTTCGTCGGGAAGCTCCCGGTCGAGCAGCTGGTTCACCGAATCCCGGCCAAGCTCATAAGCCGATTTGGCCAGCAGGAAGCCGACAAACAGGGCCAGCACCGGATCGGCCCAGTCAAAACCGGCAAACACCGCCAGCGCAATCCCGCCCATCACGGCGAGATTGGACAATATGTCGGCGGTATAGTGCGCGCGGTCGCCCGTCACCGCGATGGAACCGGTGCGCCGGATCACCAGCGTCTGCATGCGGACAAGGCCAAGCGTCAGGACCAGCGACAGCGCCATTACCGCCAGCGCCCAGCCACCGGCTGCCACGGGCTGCGGATCAATCAGCCGGCGCGTGCCTTCCACAAACAGGAAGAGGGCAGAGGCCGCTACCAATACTGCCTGCAGGAGGCTGGAAAAGGCTTCCGCCTTGCCATGGCCGAAACGGTGCTCATTGTCGGCAGGACGGGCCGCATAGCGCACGGCCAGAAAGGCCGTCACAGAGGCGGCAAGGTCCAGAAGCGAGTCAAAAAAGCTCGCCAGCAGGGCGATCGACCCGGACGCTATCCAGCCCGCGAGCTTGGCGCCCACCAGTATCAGCGCCACGCTGACCGAAAGCGCCGTCGCCATCGTGTTGATGCGCTGGGACTTGGCAGGGTCCATGCGTCCCGGCCCTGCCAGGCTGGCAGGCTGGATATCCGTTTCGGGCGCGGGTGAAGGTGACGTCATGGCGCCGATATAGGCGCACACCGTTACATTGTCACCAACACCCGCTGGCGCAGATCAGCTGGCGAAATACGCCTCGACCTCGCGGATCAGGGCTTTCTTGGCCACTTCCACGATGCGCTTGCCCTTTTCCGGCGTGGCCTGTGAAGGGTCAGAGCCGATCCGGCCATCGGGGAAATTCTTGCGGTAATCGGCCGCATCGGTGAACCAGCCCTCGGGCGCGACCTTGGGGCTCATCTCCACCTTTTTCACCGCGTCCGGGTAGGCGTAATAGGTGACGGCCACTTCTGAAGCCGTGGCATGGCTGCCGTCGCCTTGCGGGAACAGCTCCTTGCAGACCTGCGCCACCTCGTCAAACATCCACCACGAGGTCTGTTTGAGCTTGTAGGGACACGCCTCGCCATCCAGCGACCAGGCCGCATAGCTTTCCACGAACGCCGCATCGATGGTGGTGATATTCCCGCCATGGCCATTGAGGAAGAAGATGCGCTTGAAGCCATGCCGGTGCAGGCTGTCGATCCAGTCATTGAGCGCGGCAATCATCGTCGTCGGGCGCAGCGTGATCG
The DNA here is from genome assembly GCF_050485565.1 of Glycocaulis sp. Classification (GTDB taxonomy): domain Bacteria; phylum Pseudomonadota; class Alphaproteobacteria; order Caulobacterales; family Maricaulaceae; genus Glycocaulis. Next base: position 54,447 of record NZ_JBJHBQ010000010.1, read on the forward strand.
TGCCGGTAAAGCCCAAATGATGCTGCGCGGAGCCCACCGAGAAGGTCGGTCCGACCAGAAAGCCCGCCTCGTCGCCCGCTTCTTTTGCGATCACTTCAGGACAGATCGCGTCCGTACCCAGCAGGCCATTAGGACCATGCTGCTCGACAGAGCCGATCGGGATGATGATGCCCTTGGACTTCTTCAGATAGGCTTCTACTTCGGGCCAGCTGGCCTGGTTGAGCTGCATGCCGGTATGTCTCCCGCCTGGAGGGGTCAATATTCGCGAGGGAGATCAGCCGATCACGCACCGTCTTGCAAGGGGAGAGGCGCATAAAAGCCTACACATGGTCCGCGCGCTTGCAGGGGCCGGGGCCTATCGGCCAAGCTTCGCCCGTCAGATGAGAGCCACGCGCGGAGCACGACAGCCATGACAGACGAGATCATCCCGGTAGCCTCCAGCTTCTCAGGCTCGGACATGAGCGCAGAACGCTACAAGGCCCGGTATGCGCGCTCCATTGAAGAGCCCGATGCGTTCTGGCGTGAGGAGCTGGGCCGGCTCGACTGGATCAGGCGGCCGGAAAAAATCTCCGATGTCTCGTTCAACAAGGATGATTTCCGCATTCGCTGGTTCGAAGACGGCATCCTCAATGTCTCGGTGAACTGCATTGACCGGCATCTGGAGACCCGTGCCAACAAGCCCGCCCTGATCTGGGAGGGCGATCACCCCGCCCATCACCATTCGATCACCTACCGCCAGCTGCACGACCATGTGTGCCGCTTTGCCAACGTGCTCAAAATGCTGGGTGTGAAGAAGGGCGACCGTGTCACGCTCTACATGCCGATGATCCCGCAGGCCGTCTTTGCCATGCTCGCCTGCACGCGCATTGGCGCGGTGCATTCGGTGGTGTTTGGCGGCTTTTCGCCCGAAGCCCTGTCAGGCCGGATCAATGATTGCCAGAGCGAGTTTGTCATCACCGCCGATCAGGGCGTGCGCGGCGGCAGGGCCATACCCCTGAAAGACAATGTGGACGAAGCGCTGAAAAGCGCGCCCGGCGTCAAACGCGTGCTGTGCGTGAAGCATACCGGCGCGAACGTGCACTGGGAGGAGGGCCGCGATTACTGGTATCACGACCTGTCCATCCAGGTGGACGCCCATTGCGCGCCCGAACCGATGGGCGCCGAAGACCCGCTCTTCATTCTCTACACCTCCGGCTCCACCGGAAAGCCCAAGGGCGTGCTGCACACCACAGGCGGATATCTTCTGTGGGCCACCATGACCCACGCCCTCACCTTCGATGCGAAGGAAGACGATATCTTCTGGTGTACAGCCGATATCGGCTGGGTGACGGGCCATTCCTACATCGTCTATGGCCCGCTCGCGAACGGGGCGACCAGCCTGATGTTTGAAGGCGTGCCAACCTGGCCGGATGCCTCGCGCTTCTGGCAGGTGATTGAAAAGCACAAAGTTTCGGTTTTCTACACCGCCCCCACCGCCATCCGCGCCCTGATGCGCCTGGGCGATGATCCGGTGACGAAGCATGACCGCTCCTCCTTGCGCCTTCTGGGCACGGTGGGCGAGCCGATTAATCCCGAAGCCTGGCGCTGGTATCACAAGACGGTCGGCAACGGACATTGCCCCATCGTGGATACCTGGTGGCAGACCGAGACCGGCGGGCATCTCATCACGCCGCTGCCCGGCGCCCATGGCCTCAAACCCGGCTCGGCCAGCTTCCCCATGTTCGGCGTCCAGCCCGCCCTTGTCGATAATGAGGGCAAGCGCCTGCCCGATAGCGGCGCGGCGGAAGGTAATCTGGTGCTGCTGGGTTCATGGCCGGGGCAGATGCGCACCGTCTATGGCGATGACCGGCGCTTCTTCGATACGTATTTCTCCACCTATCCCGGCTATTATTTCACCGGCGACGGCGCGCGCCGTGATGAGGACGGGTACTGGTGGATTACCGGCCGGGTCGACGATGTGCTCAATGTCTCCGGCCACCGTCTGGGTACGGCCGAGATCGAGAGCGCGCTGGTGCTTCACCCCGATGTCGCCGAGGCCGCTGTCGTGGGCTATCCGCACGACATCAAGGGGCAGGGCGTGTGGTGCTATGTGACGCTGAATGAGGGCGTCGAGGCTGGCGATAGGCTGGAAAAGGCCCTCAAAGACCAGGTGCGCAAGGAAATCGGCCCCGTCGCCAGCCCGGACGTGATCCAGTTCACGCCCGGCCTGCCCAAGACGCGTTCAGGCAAGATCATGCGGCGAATACTGCGCAAGATCGCCGAGAACGAGCTGGAGTCGCTCGGCGACACCTCGACGCTCGCTGATCCGGGTGTCGTCCAGTCCCTGATCGAAGGTCGGACCAAGGCGGGCGGTTAGTGAGGCGCTAACCCAAAGGCGCGCTTTGGCTGGTGCCCACCCTGAACACGCCTATCCTTGCAGGCATAATGAGGCTCTCGAGGGGTTAAAAGGGTCGCCATGAACCGCAGGACCGTCTCCGTGCTATTCGTCTGCACGGGCAATATATGCCGCTCGCCCCTGGCACAGGGTGTGGCCGAGGCCATGGCCGCAAAACTGAACAAGGCGATGGTGTTTGACTCGGCCGGTACCGGCGACTGGCATGCAGGCGAAGCCCCCGATCCGCGCGCCGTGGAAGCCGCCGCGCGGCGCGGCTATCACATCGCCGATCAGCGCGCCCGCGCGCTCAGCGATGAGGATTTCGCGCGCTTTGACCACATTATCGGCATGGATAGCGGTCACAAGCGCTGGCTGCTGACGGCGCGTGATGTGCGCCGGCTGGAAGAACGCCCCGTCTCCATGCTGATGGACTGGTCGGTAGGACTGGCGGGCAAGGACGTGCCCGATCCCTATTATGGCGACGATGCGGCCTTTGAACACGCGCTGGACCTGATCGAGAAGGGCGTGGACGGCCTTGTCCGGCGTATGTGAAGGCGGCTGCCCGGCCGGTCTTCACCCTTGGCAGCCCCGCCCGGCCCGCGCTACAGGGGGGCCATGCGCACCATTCGCCGCCCGGCCCTTTTCATCACCGCGATTCTGATCAGCTTTGGACTGGCCATGGCCGGCATCATCGCCCTCGCTCTGAAAGCGCTGCCGTGACACCGTCCAAGGCGCTGGAGGAAGGCATTGCTGAGGGCCGCCTGACCGAAGATGGCGGCCAGCGCGCCATTGCGCTCTATCTCGACACGCTGATCGAGGACATTGAGGGCTGGAAGGGCGGCAGGTCCGGCCTGCTGCGCAAATCAAGCCCGCCGCCCAAAGGGCTTTATCTCTGGGGCGGGGTCGGTACGGGCAAATCCCTCCTGATGGATCTCTTCCACGACGCGGTGAGCCTCAAGGCCAAGCGCCGCGTGCACTTCCACGCCTTCATGCAGGACGTGCATGCCCGTATCGCGCGTGAACGCGAGACGAAAAAGGGCGAGCCCCTGATCGCCGTGGCTGACGAGATCGCCCGTGAAACCCGGCTTTTATGCTTTGACGAGTTGCAGGTGACCAATGTTGCCGATGCGATGATCCTTGGCCGCCTGTTTGAACGCCTGTTCGACAAGGGCGTGGTCGTCATCGCCACCTCCAACCGCCACCCGTCAGAGCTCTATAAGAATGGCCTCAACCGCCAGCTTTTTGAGCCCTTCATTACCATGATCGAGGCAAAGCTGGACGTGATGCGTCTCGATAGCGGGCGCGATTACCGTCTGGAGCGCCTGTCTGCCGCGCCGGTCTATTACACGCCGCTGGACGAAGAGGCCGATGCGGCGATGGATGCCGCCTTTGCCCGCCTCACGCTGGGCGCGCGGGCGCAGAGCTGCACGCTCACCATTCAGGGCCGCACGCTGGAGGTCACGCGCGAAGCGGCTGGCGTCGCCCGTTTCAGCTTTGCGGAGCTGTGCGCAAGGCCGCTGGGGGCTGCGGATTATCTGATGCTGGCCGAAACCTTCCACACAATCCTCATCGACCATGTGCCGGTGATGAGCCCGCGAAAACGCGATGAGGCCGCCCGCTTCGTCACCCTTATAGACGCGCTCTACGATACCCGCGCCAAGCTGGTGATGAGCGCCGAAGCCGAACCTTCCGGTCTCTACCCCGATGGCGATGGCGCGTTCGAGTTTGAACGTACCGCCTCGCGCCTGATGGAGATGCGCAGCCTTGAATATCTGGCCGCCGAGAGGCGATTAGCCTCGCCTGAAAGGTAAATTTTGTGTAACCTTCGACACGCTGAACCGGCAGGATAGGGCCTGCCGGGCTGAATTTTCGCGTGCTGAGGGGGAAATATAATGCGGGTAATTATCGCGGCCATTCTGGCCGGTGGGCTGTCATTGGCGGCGCTGTGGGGCGCTGACAAATATCTGGGTATTGGCGGGGCCGTACCGGCACCGGAAGAGGCTGAAGACGCCGCCGACGCGGTGGATGATGCGGTCGACGAGGATGAAAACGGCTTCATTGCCGAAGACTTCGAGGACGTCGCGGGCGAGCCCGTAGAGGAATTCTTCGAGGAAGAGGCTGCGCCGGTCGAGGAGGCTGCTGGCCGCTTCATCAACACCGCCGAAACCGATTATCACGGCTATTACATGCCCAGCGGGCTCATCCAGACCGGCGACTGGGTGCTGCGTCATATCCATATCGGCCATGCCAGCCAGTTCGAAGCCTTCGAGGAAAGCGGGCAGGACGCCGGTCTCGTGCCGGTCTGGATCGAGTTCATGCATGTCGATTCTGAAATGCTCACCACCGAGGAAGGGTTTGAATACCCCTCTGAATCCCGGCGCGTCCTGGCGGATCGCTTCCATATCGGCGAGGCGAATTTCGAGTTCGACGCCAGCCATGACGAGATCGGCGATGTCTATGTCTATGGATCACTCGATGCCGAGCAGATCCAGGGGCCAGTGGAGGGCACCACCGGCATTCCGGCACTGACGGGCGGCATGGAGCTCAATGGCGAGCGCCTGCGCAATGTCTCCTTCGACCACTGGTACGGCCACTAGGCGAGAGGCATCTTAAGGGTATGTGAAAAGCCGCCCCGGCTCCGGGGCGGCTTTTTCGCCTTCTAGTCCTGAAGGGTCCAGTGCCAGCTGATCTCCCGGCTGCGGTCCAGGGTGGAGATGGTGGCGCTCAGCCTGTCGCCCTCGCGCGTATACTCGATACGCTGGGGAAAATCGTGGTCGGGATTTTCAAACACCGCACTGTCACCGTCTTGCGACACAAGGTCGAAGCGCACGGGCGGGCGCCCGCCCGGCTGGGCAACATAAACCGTCTCCTCGCCGGTGGTGATATGGAGAAATTCGAAGCTGACGGCCCGGCCATCACGGATGGTGCGGCCCATGCCGGTCATCAGCCCGCCCTCTGGTGCCATCCAGACTTCCTCGGAAACGCGGCCATTATTCTCGCTGCGCCAGTGACCGGCCAGCCAGGCAAGATCAGGTTCGTCGGCAAAGGCCGGGGCGGCCGGAACGGCAAGGGCAAGGCAGAGGGCAAGCATTGACAGGCGCATCACCATCATCTCCGTCTCAGGGCAGTTATCTGCTGTACGCGCGCGCTCACCACCGCGCAAGCGCGCACCCGCATTGCAGAGCGCTTCGCTTGGCGCTAGACACGCGGCCATCGGTTTTTGCGCCGCAGCACATCCCTTCGCACGGCGCCCCAACTAGCCAAGGAGAGGCTCATGGCCCGCAAGAAGATTGCCCTTATCGGCGCCGGCATGATCGGCGGTACGCTTGCCCATATCGCCGCGCGCGAGGAGCTGGGCGATGTCGTCCTGATGGACCTGGCTGAAGGCACCGCCAAGGGCAAGGCGCTCGATATCGCTGAAGCGAGCCCCGTGTTTGGCAAGGACAGCCATCTCTCGGGCGGTTCGGTGGAAGACTACTCGCCGATTAAAGGCGCGGATGTGTGCATCGTGACTGCCGGCGTGCCGCGCAAGCCCGGCATGAGCCGCGATGATCTTCTGGGCATCAATTTGAAAGTGATGAAGGCCGTTGGTGAAGGCATCAAGAAATATGCCCCGAACGCCTTCGTGATCTGCATCACCAATCCGCTCGACGCGATGGTCTGGGCCTTGCGTGAGTTTTCCGGCCTGCCGCACAACATGGTGGTCGGCATGGCAGGCGTGCTGGACTCGGCGCGCTTCCGCTGGTTCCTGGCTGAAGAATTCAAGGTGTCGGTCGAAGACGTCACCGCCTTCGTGATGGGCGGGCATGGCGACACCATGGTGCCGCTGACGCGCTATTCCACCGTGGCGGGCATCCCGGTGCCGGACATGATCGCGATGGGCTGGACCACGCAAGAGAAGATCGACGCCATCGTGGACCGCACCCGTTCTGGCGGCGGCGAGATCGTCCAGCTTCTGGGCAATGGGTCGGCCTTCTATGCGCCGGCCGAAAGCGCGATTGCCATGGCCAAATCCTATCTCAACGACAAGAAGCGCGTCCTGCCCTGCGCGGTGCATCTCACCGGCCAGTTCGGCGTAAAGGACATGTATGTCGGCGTACCGGTGGTGATCGGTGCGGGCGGCGCGGAAAAGATCGTCGAGATCAGCCTGAATGCTGACGAACAGAAAATGTTCGATCACTCGGTCGATGCCGTGAAGGGCCTTGTGAAGGCCTGCAAGGACATCGATCCGAGCCTGGCGTAACCGTTTTCCTCCCCCGTTTACGGGGGAGGTGTCAGCGCAGCTGACGGAGGGGGGAAACCTTTCTTTTCAAGATCCCCCCCTCGGTCCTCCGGACCACTCCCCCCGTAAACGGGGGGAGAAACCTGCATATCAGGAACCACTTCCATGGCACTCAATATCGCAGTCGTTGGCGCAACTGGCGCGGTGGGCAAGGAGATGCTCACCATTCTCGCCGAGCGCCTGTTCCCGGCTGGCGAGGTTCACGCCCTCGCCTCGCGCCGCTCGGTCGGCACCGAGCTGAGCTATGGCGACAAGACCCTGAAATGCAAGGATCTGGAAACGTTCGACTTTTCCAAGGTCGATCTCGTCCTGATGAGCGCGGGCGGGGATGTGTCGAAGGAATGGTCCCCGAAAATCGCCAAGGCAGGCGCCATCGTGATCGACAATTCGTCGGCCTGGCGGATGGACCCTGACGTGCCGCTGATCGTGCCGGAAGTGAATGCCGATGCCCTCGATGGCGGCATAAAGAAAGGCATTATCGCCAATCCGAACTGCTCCACCATCCAGACCGTGGTTGCACTCAAACCTCTGCACGATGCGGCCACCATCAACCGCGTCTCGGTAGCCACCTACCAGTCCACCTCCGGGGCAGGCACCGAGGGCATGGACGAGTTGTGGCGCCAGACCCGCGCCATCTATGTGAACGATCCGGTCGAGCCGCAGGCCTTTTCCAAGCAGATCGCCTTCAACGTGATCCCCAAAATCGATGTCTTCATGGAGGACGGCTCCACGAAGGAAGAGTGGAAGATGGTGGTCGAGACCAAGAAAATCCTCGACCCGAAGATAAAGCTCTTTGCCACCTGCGCGCGCGTGCCGGTCTTTGTCGGCCACTGCGTCGCCGCCCATATCGAGTTCGAAACCGGAATCAGCGCGAAGAAGGCCCGCACGATATTGCGCGAAGCGCCCGGCATCATGCTGGTTGACCGCGCGGACGAGGAAGATCCCGCCTTCGTCACCCCGGTAGAGAGCGTTGGCGAGTTCGCGACCTTCGTCAGCCGCGTGCGCGAAGACCCGACGGTGGAGAACGGCCTCGCTTTGTGGATCGTCTCGGATAACTTACGCAAAGGCGCGGCGCTTAACGCCGTGCAGATCGCCGAATTGCTCCTCAACAAGGGTATCGTGAAGGCCTGATGCAAAGCCCGTTCGATACGCCCGAGCGCAAGGCCTTCCGCGAATCTGTGGAGGCCTTCGTGGCGCGCGAGATCGCCCCCTTTGCCAATGAATGGGACGAGGCGGGTGATTTCCCCTGGGAACTTCACCAGAAAGCCGGTGCTCTGGGGCTTTTCGGCTTCGGCATTGACGAGGCATATGGCGGGCTCGGCTTTGATGATGCCTTCATGCGCATGGATAGCGGCGTAGCACTCGCCTATTGCGGCGCAGGCGGGGTCAATGCCTCGCTCGGCTGCCGCAATATCATGACCGGCCCCATCGCCAAGCTGGCGTCCGAAGAGATCAAACTGGCCGTCCTGCCGGAGATCGTCTCGGGCCGCGAAGGCGGCGCGCTCGCCATGACCGAGCCGTCCGGCGGCTCTGACCTGTCACGAATGAAAACCTGCGCGGTGAAAGACGGCGATGGCTGGCGCATCACGGGCGAAAAAACCTTCATCACCGGTGGCATGAAGGCGCGCTGGTATGTGGTCGGCGCGCGCACGGGCGGCGAGGGCTTTGGCGGCATCTCGCTCTTCCTCGTGGAGGCGGGCTCAGACGGCTTCAGCCGAACGCCTATCAAGAACAAGATGGGCTGGTGGGCGTCGGACACGGCCACGCTCCATTTCGATGATTGCCATGTGCCCGCGGGCAACCAGCTGGGTGAGGAGGGCCTGTGCCTCCTCGCCATCATGGAAAACTTCAATTATGAGCGCCTCGCGCTCGCTTCGGGCTGCCTTGGCATGGCCAGGCGCTGCCTTGACGATGCGGTGAGCTGGGCAAAGGAGCGAGAGACTTTCGGCAAGCCGCTCATCAAACATCAGGTCATCCGCCACAAGATCGCGGATATGAGCATGCGTATCGACGCGCTGGAGGCTTACTTGCGCGCCATTGCATGGACCATGAATGAGGGCGAGATGCCGGTCGCCGAGCTGTCCAAGGTGAAAGTGCTCGCCTCCACCACGGCCGAGTTCTGCGCCAGCGAAGCCATGCAGATACTCGGCGGGGCGGGTTACTTGCGCGGCCAGGCGATCGAGCGCATCTACCGCGAGGTCAAGGTGATGGCGATTGGCGGCGGCTCTGAAGAGATCATGCGCGATCTGGCCGTGAAACAGATGGGGCTTTAGGGGGGCACTCTCCCCACCATTGTCATCACCCGCTTCATGCGGGTGACCCATGCCTGCAACGAACGAACACGCGGAACGGTCTCAGGCATGGGTGGCCCGGACAAGCCGGGCCATGACAGCAATCCCTACTCCCCCGGCGCTTTCGCCCGTATCACCAGAGCATGGATGGGGCCGGTCAGCTCCTCGGCGAGGGCCTGATTGACCAGGCGATGGCGCGCGATACGGCTCTGGCCCGCAAACGCCTCTGACACGATCTCGACGGTGAAATGGCTCTGCCCGCCGGGGCGTGAGCCCGCATGACCGGCATGGGCGGCGCTGTCATCGGTGATAGTCAGCTCAAGAGGAGCCAGCGCCGCTTTCAGCTTGTCTTCGATCACCCGGCGCATCTCTGTCATTTCACCTGTATCCTTCATTGCCCGATAACGGGTCGAGGCCCATACTTACGCATATGGATTCTGGCTTCAAATACCGTCCACGCTTCAAGGATATCCGCATTCGCCCGCCCGGCGGCAAGCCGGCCGAGGACGTAACCTTGTGCGAATACCCGCGCTGCAACGAGCACGCGACGGCCAAAGCCCCCAAATCACGCGAGCGGCTGAACGAGCATTATCATTTCTGCCAGAAGCACGCCGCCGAGTACAATAAGAGCTGGAATTTCTTTGAGGGCATGAGCGAAGGCGCGGCGCAAGCCTACGCCCAGAGCGCCGCCTGGGGCCACCGGCCCACCTGGAATTTCCGCGCTGGCGGCACCGCGCGCGCCAAGGCCCAGCAGGCGAGCACCGACTGGCAGTCCGCCTTCATCGACCCCTTCACGCTGTTCGGCGAGCGTCCCCCTCCCCGCCATGGAGAGGGCGCTGCCGCGCCCAAAGGCCCGCAGCTTGGCCGCCTGCAGCAAAAAGCGCTGGATGCGCTGGGGCTGGAAGCAACAGCCAGCAAGGGCGATGTGCGCAAGCGCTATGCCGAGCTGGTGCGGGCCTATCACCCCGACGCCAATGGAGGGGACCGCTCCCGCGAGGAAGCCCTGCAGCGCGTCGTCGCCAGCTACCAGATCCTCAAAAGCGCCGGGATGGCGTAAAGCGCCTTGCGCTCAGCCCGCGCGCTGGCCAATGCTGCGCATGCGCGCTAGTTAGCAGGGCAGAGTAAATTTCCCCGATTAAAGACCGGACCGACATGACCGACACGCTCATTGCCGCCAAACCTGATACCATAGCCGACTGCAAAGCCCTGTTCGGCTTCGACCCCGGCTTTGAGGTGCCTGCCTTCAAGGCGCGCGACGAGCACGTGCCCGCGATTGACGAGACCTATGTGTTCGATCCGGCCACCACACGCGCCATTCTGGCGGGCTTTGCCTTCAACCGGCGCGTCATGGTTCAGGGCTATCACGGCACCGGCAAATCCACCCATGTCGAGCAGGTGGCCGCGCGCCTGAACTGGCCGATGATCCGCGTCAATCTGGACAGCCATATCAGCCGGATCGACATGGTCGGCAAGGATGCCATTGTGGTGCGTGACGGCCAGCAGGTGACCGAGTTTCAGGAAGGCATTCTACCCTGGGCCGTGCAGCGCCCCGTGGCGCTTCTCTTCGATGAGTATGATGCAGGCCGCCCGGACGTGATGTTTGTCATCCAGCGCGTGCTGGAGGCGTCCGGCTCGCTGACCTTGCTGGACCAGACGCGCGTCATCCGCCCGCACCCGCATTTTCGCCTGTTTGCCACCACCAACACGGTGGGGCTTGGCGATACGACCGGGCTTTATCACGGCACCCAGCAGATCAATCAGGGCCAGATGGACCGCTGGTCGCTGGTGGTCACGCTGAACTATCTGCCTGCCGAGACCGAGCGCGCCATCGTCGAGGCCAAGCTGGGCGAGTACGGCAAGACCGAAGAGGGCAAGGCGCAGGTCGCCGACATGGTGAAAGTGGCGGACCTTACCCGCGAAGCCTTCATCAATGGCGATCTCTCCACCGTGATGAGCCCGCGCACCGTGCTGACCTGGGCGGAGAACACGGCGATTTTCGGCGATCCTGGCACCGCCTTCCGCCTCACCTTCATCAACAAGTGCGATGAGCTGGAGCGGCCCATCGTGGCCGAATTCTACCAGCGTGTTTTCGGTGAAACGCTGGCCGAAAGCCCGGTGAAGGGAACCAGCCCCGGCCGGGCGGCTTGAAGCCTACCAGATGCGCTCCACGCCATAGGCGTCAAATGCTCTGTCCGAGCTGACAATCGGCATGTCGCCATTGCGGGCCTGCGCCGCGAGAAGCCGGTCGAACGGGTCGCGATGGTGCAGGGGCATCAGCCCGGCGACAATAACGTCCTCCATGTCGATACCGATCTGCTCGAAACCGTCTGCAAGGCCATCCGAGCGGATGCGCTTCAGTACGTTCGCCATTACCGGCGGGTTTTTAGCCCCTACCTTGATCGCGATTTCCCACACCGTGGCGAGGCTGACGACAGGATCACCCGAATCGATAGCCGCGCGTGCTGCAGAGGAAAGACTGGAATCCTCGGTGACATACCAGACATAACTGTGCGTATCGCAGAGCAGCCTCAAGCCTTCATGTCCTCATCACTGCCATACCAGTCCGCCAGTTCCTCTTCCGTCATGGGGGCAACGAGCAGTGCATTCTCCTCCGCACTCAGGCGCAGATCGGCCCATTGACCGGGCTTGCGCTTCGGCTTGGCGACAGGCTTTTCAGCGATCAGGCGCGCCACCGGCTCCTTGCCTCGGCGGATGACAATCTCTCCGCCGGCTTCGATCTCGCGGATCAGGCGGGAAAGCTGGGTCTTGGCCTCGTGTATGGTCACGTATTTCATGGCGCAGCCCTCACTTGGCTAACTGGACTTAGCTAACTTAGTCAAGTTTGACCGGGATGTCCAGAAATCCGCCCTGCAGGTTTGCGCACAAACCCCCTTCGCCTTATGCCACCACGCCTCTAGGTTAGACCCCATGACCTCTTCGTCCGACACAGCCGCCGAGACCTTCAAGCGCGCGCTTACAGCCGCGACGCGGGCCATGGCGCGTGACCGGGAGCTGGAGGTGGCATTTTCCGGCGATACCGCCGCCCTGAACGGTGACAAGGCGATCCTGCCTGCTCTCTCGCCTGCGCCGGGGCCGCTGGAAGCGGCGCGTCTGCGCGGCAAGGCCGACGCGCTGGCGCTCAAACGCGCCCTGCATGATACCGATGCTCACAGTGCCGCCCTGCCGCCGGGCAGCGAGGCGCGCCGCATATTCGATGCGGTCGAACAGGCGCGCTGCGAGGCACTGGGCTCGCGCGCCATGAAGGGCGTCGGCGAGAATATCACTGCCATGCTGGAGGAGCGCTATAGCCGCGCCGGTTTCCAGCAGGCCGAAGACCGCCAGAACGCCCCCTTGTCCGAAGCTTTGGCCATGCTGGTGCGCGAGCGCATTACCGGCACGGCCACGTCTGACGCCGCCAAAGGCGTAATGAAGGTCTGGCGCGAGGATATTGAAGCCGCCGCCGGTGAAGCGCTGGACCAGCTGGCCGAAGCGGCTCAGGACCAGCGCGCCTTTGCAAAAGCCTTGCGCGAGGTGATCCGCGATCTCGATCTGGCCGATGAGCTGGGAGACGAGGCGGAGGAAGACCAGAGCGACGAGACCGAGGATTCCGGCCTCGAAAACCCGCCCGAAGAGGGCGATAGCGATAATGATGAGGGCAATGAGGGCGAGGACAGCCAGGAGCGCTCTGACGCGTCCGGCACCGCCGCTGACGAGGAAGACATCTCCTTCGCCGAGGACAGCCAGACCCGCATTGATGCCGAGGATGAGCCCGGCGAGACCATGGAGGCGGCCCGGCCCAACTGGGTGCCGCCAAAGGGCGATGACCCCAATGCCTACAAGGTCTTCACGACCCGCCATGACGAGGTGATAGCCGCCGATTCTTTATGCGATGGTGAGGAATTGTCCCGCCTGCGCCGCACGCTGGATCAGCATCTCAAAGGTCTTGAGGGCGCGGTGGGCCGCCTCGCCAACCGGCTGCAGCGCAAGCTCATGGCCCAGCAGAGCCGGTCATGGGCGTTCGATCAGGAGGAGGGGATACTCGATCCCGCCCGTCTGCCGCGCGTCATCATGGACCCGATGCTGCCGCTCTCCTTCAAGCAGGAGCGCGATACCGAGTTCCGCGACACCATCGTCACTTTGCTCATCGACAATTCCGGCTCCATGCGCGGACGCCCCATTCTGGTGGCGGCGGCCTGCGCAGATATTCTGGCACGCACGCTGGAGCGCTGCGGGGTAAAGACCGAGATTCTGGGCTTTACCACCCGCGCCTGGAAGGGCGGGCGCTCGAAAGAAGACTGGCTGGCCGCCGGCAAACCGCCAAATCCCGGCCGCCTCAATGATTTGCGCCACATCATCTATAAAGGCGCCGACGCGCCCTGGCGGCGCACGCGCAATAATCTGGGCCTGATGCTGCGCGACGGCCTGTTGAAGGAAAATATCGACGGCGAGGCCCTGCAATGGGCGTGGAAGCGCCTGCTGGCGCGCCCAGAACAGCGCCGCATCCTCATGGTCATTTCAGACGGCGCGCCGGTCGATGACGGCACGCAGTCAGCCAACTCGCCCGCCTATCTGGAGAAACATCTGCGCGAGATGATCCGCTTCATCGAGACCCGCTCCGAAGTGGAGCTTCTCGCCATCGGCATCGGCCATGACGTGACGCGCTATTACAAGCGCGCCGTCACCATTGTGGACGTGGAACAGCTGGCCGGGGCCATGACAGACCAGCTGGCAAGCCTTTTTGATGAAAAACCGCGCACCCGCGCCAAAAGCGAGCCGCGCAAACCCTCCGGCGATAGCCTCTCGGCGCTGAAGCGGGCGGTCAGCGCGGATACCGGGCGCAGCGTGCGCTAAACGCCTACTCCCCCCGCCATGCAACCTCCCCGCCAATTACCGTCATCACGGGCCGGGCGTGACGCAAATCCAGATCCTCTGCCCTCATCAGATCCGTGTCGAAGACGGAGAAGTCGGCGAGCATGCCGGGCTGGATCGTGCCGAGCTCGTCTTCACGGAACGCCGCATAAGCCGCATTGCTGGTGAAGAGGGCGAGCGCCTCATCGCGTGACAGAGCCTGTTCAAGATGCCAGGTTTCAGGATCGGCAAAACCATCGAGATCGCGCCGGACGGTAGCTGCATAGAACTCGATGCGGGCTTCCCCGCGCTCGACCGGCGCATCGGACCCGCCCGCGATTACCGCGCCGCTGTCCGTGATGTCCCGCCACGCATAGGCGCCCGACAGGCGCTGCGCGCCAAGGCGGGCGGGCGCAAAGTGCAGATCACCAATCGCGTGGGAGGGCTGCATGGAGGCGATAAGGCCAAGCTCTGCAATGCGCGGCAGGTCAGTGGGGCTGACCACTTGCGTATGCTCGATACGCCAGCGCGGCTCAGCTATCGCGCGTTCCTCAACCGGCACGCGCGCATAAGCGGCCTCCACCCAGTCCAGCACCAGCCGGTTTCCAAGATCGCCAATGGCATGGATGGCCAGCTGCACACCGTCGCGCAGGGCATCATCCATCATTACGCCGGCTTCTTCCGCCTGCATCAGGACAAGGCCGCGGTTGGCCGGATCATCGGCATAAGGACTGATTAGCGCCGCGCCGCGAGACCCCAGCGCCCCGTCGGCATAGAGCTTTACCGCGCGCGCGGTTACCTGCCCTGATGCGTGCTGGCGCGGGGCATTGGCAGCCACATCTGCATAATCACCCGGATTGGCCGATACATGGACCCGCAAAGGAAGCCGGCCTTCATCGGCCAGCCGCTCAAGGATCGCGACATCGCGGTAGGGCACGCTCATATCGTGGACGCCCGTCCAGCCATAGCTCGCCATCACACGCGCACCGGCGGCGTAAATCTCCACCCGTTCGGCCTCGGTCGCTTCACCCAGCAGCGCGCGGAACGGGGCCATGGCGGTGTCGATGATCATGCCGGTCGCCCGGCCATCCTCATCGCGCAATATCGCCCCGCCATCCGGGTCGGGCGTGTCATCGGTCACGCCAGCCGCTTCAATCGCGGCTGTGTTGGCAACCAGCGCATGGCCATCAGCCCGGATCAGGATGACGGGCCGGTCCGCCACCACTGCATCGAGATCACCGGCACCCGGAAAGCGCGCTTCCGGCCAATGCGTCTCGATCCAGCCACGCCCGAACACCACGCCTTGCGTATTGGTTTCCGCATAGGCGGCGACGCGCGCCTGCAGATCGGCAATGGACGCCGTTTCCTCGAGGTTCAGCGTGCGTTCGCGCTGGCCGATCCCGATGAGGTGGGCGTGAGAGTCGGTAAAACCCGGAAACATGGCCGCGCCTGCCAGATCGACCGTCTCGGTGCCGGAACCTGTAAACCCTGCCAGCCCCGCCGCATCGCCCGCATAGACGATCCGGCCTTCACGCACCGCGACGGCCTCTACCGTATGACCGAGCCCGGTGTGGATGGTGCCGCCGGTGAAGATGCGCTCCGCCGCCTCGCTGGCCGCTGGGCCGTTTTCGGACGTGCCGTTACAGGCCCCTAGAAGCCCCGCCGAAACGATTGTCATGAGTGTGATGGTGCGGATCATCTGGCCCTCCCGATGCGTGTCTGGGGGCAAGCTAGGCCGGTTGGCGGCAAAAAGAAAACGCCCGCCTCAATCGAGACGGGCGTTCAAACTTTCAAGCCGTGAAGGAAGGGCTTAAGCCGCCGCTTCGCCTTGCGCCTTTTTCAGCTCGCGTTTCACTTTCAGCGCGCCGGCCGAGAGGTTCTCGTCGCGGGCTTTGAGCAGGAACGGGTCGAGACCGCCCACATGGTCAACGCTGCGCAGGGCTTTCGCCGCAATGCGGAATTTGAACGCGCGGCCCAGAGCCTCCGACGCCAGCGTGACATCGATCAGGTTCGGCAGGAAGCGCCGGCGGGTCTTGTTGTTGGCGTGGGACACGTTGTTACCCGACATTGGGCCGGTCCCGGTCAGTTCGCAGCGGCGCGCCATGGCTTCCACCTTCTCTTGCAAAGTCGCGTTCAGGAATATCGTTACACGCCGGAGAAGCCTCCAGCGCGGGAGCGCGGGTGTTAGCCGAGAGGGCGCGCAACGTCAAGCCGGGCCTGTAGATGACGCCGGGTCAGGGTGTGCCTGCCACAACACTGCCGCGTTCATCGTGCAGACAGCTTGTGAACACGATACAATAGCGGCTGAAAACCCTGCTGGAGTGATCTTCATGCGACTTAAAGCCCTTCTGGCCCTGACGGCTCTTGCGATCCTGCCCGCCCTGCCAGCCAGCGCGGACACCGGAACCCGGCTCGCCGCGCCGCCTGACAGCCTGTTTGTGCAGTATTCCGGCTCATTCCTGATGATCCCGGTGGCCAACATTTCCATCAACGCCGTCTGGCCGGGCGAGACCTATTCGGCTACCGCCACCTTCCAGTCCGGCGGGCTGTTGCGCTGGTTTGACGATACCAATATCGAGGCTGGGGTTTCCGGCTATGTCCGCGATGGCGGCCTTGACCCCTGGCGCTACCAGCACCTCAACCATGCCAGCGGCAAGGGGCGCATCGTGGCGGTTCACTTCGAGGACGGCATGGCCGTGCCGGATATCAACCCGCCCTTCGGCTCGATGGGTGATCCGGCCGCCAGCGATGAGGACCGTACCGGTGCCATCGACCCCATTTCGGGCATTCTCAACATGATGCTGAGCGCGCCCATGGCCGCCAATGGCGAGCCCTGCTCTGGCAGCGTCCCGATCTTTGACGGGCGGGCACGCTATAATCTGCGGCTGGAAAATGGCGGTATGTCAGAAGTGTCCACGCGCGCCTATCGCGGCGCGGCGCTGGTCTGCCGGGCCTATGTGGAACCGATCAGCGGCTATGAGGAAGGCAAGCGCCCGACCGAGGAAGATACAAACCGCCCGGTGACAATATGGATGGCCCAGCAGGGCGAAATATGGGTGCCGGTGCGCTATCGCGCCAATACCCGCATCGGCAATCTGACCATCAGCGCCACCCATCTGCGTGTGGGCGGCTAGGCGAGATCCACAGCCAGGCCGAGCCGGTCAAGGACCCGCGCCAGACGCTTGTCGCGGGTCCATAAGCCCTGCAGTGCTCCGAGCTTTGCCGACGCCGCAAGATGGGCATCCACATAACCAATGCCGCTACCGGCAAGGTCATACGCATCGATGAAGCGGCGCACTTCGCCGTCCGATGCCTGCGGCGCGGCCGGCAGGTTTTCCAGATCGGCCAGAATATCCGACCGGTCAGCCAGATTGCCCAGCGCCAGCTCACCGATGATGAAGGGATGGCACACGGCCTGACCATTCATCAGCAGGCCCGCCAGATGCGGTTCGCCGGAACGCAGATAGTCCACCCACACAGATGTGTCGACGAGGATCAAGCCGGTTCGCCCTGCCGCCGGGGAACGGGCCGCAAGTCCGGCTGCGTCCCGCCCAGACGGGCCAGGCGGCGCGCGCTCTCGCGCTCGATCAGCGCCTTCATCGCCTCGCGGACAAGGGCTGCGCGCTCTTCAATGCCGGTGAGCTTCGCGGCTTTTTCAAGCAGCTGGTCGTCAAGATTTACGGTCGTGCGCATGGCAGATCTCCCTTGATGAACGCATATTAGCATCAAATGATGCCAAAACCCATGCCTGCCATCGCCTCTTAAACCGGCCCGCGCTACGCCCTATCTTCGCAACAGAAAGCGAGGCGGTCATGCGCACGCAAGGCGAGATCACGGCGGTTCTGGGCCCCACCAATACCGGCAAGACCCATCTTGCCCTGACGCGCATGCTGGGACGGTCCTCCGGCGTGATGGGCTTGCCCCTGCGCCTGCTGGCCCGCGAGCTTTACGACCGCGTGGTCAAGGCCAAGGGACCGGGCGCAGCGGCGCTTATCACCGGCGAGGAAAAGATCGTGCCCAAAAGCGCGCGCTATTTCCTGTGCACGGTAGAGGCCATGCCGCTCGATCTGCGCCCCGCCTTTCTGGCCATTGACGAGATCCAGCTGGCGGCCGACCCCGACCGCGGCCATGTCTTCACAGACCGGCTTCTGCACGCGCGCGGGAGCGAGGAGACCATGCTGCTGGGTGCCTCGACCATGGCGCCCATGCTCTCCCGGCTGGTACCCGATGCGCACAAAGTGGAGCGTGAGCGCTTCTCCACCCTCACCTATTCGGGGCCGAAAAAGATCGGCAAGCTGCCGCGCCGCTCGGCCATCGTCGCCTTCTCTGCAGAAGATGTGTACGCCATTGCCGAGCTGATACGCCGCCAGCGCGGCGGGGCAGCCGTGGTGATGGGCGCGCTCTCCCCGCGCACCCGCAACGCACAGGTAGAGCTCTACCAGTCCGGCGAGGTGGACTATCTCATCGCCACTGACGCCATTGGCATGGGGCTCAACATGGATGTGGACCATGTCGCCTTTGCCGCCTTCTCCAAATTCGATGGCCATCGCCGCCGCCGCTTGCGCCCCGACGAGATAGGCCAGATTGCAGGACGCGCAGGCCGCTTCCGCTCTGATGGCACATTTGGCGAGACGGGCGATGCGCGGGCGCTGGACGCCGAAACGATTGCGGCGGTGGAGAACCATGAATTTGCACCCGTCTCAAAGCTGACCTGGCGCAATAGCGCGCTGGATTTTTCTTCCCTGGAAGCCTTGCGTAACTCGCTGGCAAGACCCTGCCCGGCCAAGGGGCTGGAGCGGGTACGCGGCGCGCTGGACGAGCAGGTGCTCGAAACCCTGAGCGCGGACGCCGAAGTGCGCGGCTGGACGCGCGCGCCCGGCGGTCTGGAAACCCTGTGGGATGTCTGCCGCATCCCCGATTTCCGCAAAACCACCACCGATGAGCACGCACGCCTGTCGCGCCAGATATATGCCTATCTGATGAGCCGGGAAGGCGTGCTGCCCGATGCCTGGCTGGAAGGCCAGCTGGCGCGCGTATCCGGTACGGCAGGCGATGTCGCGGTCCTCTCCCAGCGCCTGGCTCATGTGCGCACCTGGACCTATGCGGCCAACCGCCCCGGCTGGACCAGAGACCCTGCCCACTGGCAGGCCCGCACCCGCGAGGTGGAGGACGCGCTCTCCGACGCGCTGCACGAAGCCCTGATGACCCGCTTCATCGACCGGCGCACCTCGGCGCTGGTCAAGGGCCTGCGCGAGAAGGCCGATCTGGCCGCAGGCGTGGACCATCGCGGCGAAGTAACCGTGGAGGGTCATTTTGTCGGCCGTCTCAAGGGTTTGCGCTTTTCAGCAGACCATGCGGGCGGGCCGCTGGCCCAGCGCGCGGTCACCGGCGCAGCCCTCAAAGCCGTTCGCCCGGAGATCAATCGCCGCCTCGGCGCGCTCGCCCGGGCAGACGCCGCCGATCTGGAGCTGGATAGCGATGGCTATCTGGTCTGGCAGGGCGAGCGGACGGGAAAGCTGGCACGATCGGCAGACCGGCTGAACCCGGATGTGGTGCTGGTCGGCGGGGAGCTGGGCGCTCCTGAAGCGGTCTCACGCGCCGCACAGCACCTGCAGCGCCACGTCGCCGGGGAAATATCACGCTATCTGGGCCCGCTATTGAGGCTGAAGGATCATGGCGGCACCGGCGCCGGGCTGGACGGTCTGGCACGCGGCATCGCCTGGCGGCTGGTGGAAGCGGGCGGGGCCACGCCGCGCCGCCAGCTCGCCGCCGATATCGCGCAGCTTTCCGCCCATGAACGCCGGCAATTGCGCAGCGCCGGTGTGCGCATTGGTGAGCATGGCGTGTTCCTGCCCGCATTGTTAAAGCCGCGCGCGGCCAGCCTGAATGCGCTGTTGTGCGCGGTCCATTCCTGCGATGCAGACCAGCGCTTCCGGCCCCAGCCCGGACGCGTCTGCCTGCCCGCCCCGCCAGAGCGGAGCGAAACGGAGATCGCAGCGGCGGGTTATCTCGTCTGCGGTTCGCTCGCCGTGCGCGTCGATATGCTCGAACGCCTCGCCGACGCCATTCGTGATGCCAGAAAATCCCATCCGCGCAGCTGGTTCGCACTGGACGATACGATGATGGCGCTGCTCGGCCTGCCCATGTCCGGGCTAGAAGAAATTGTACGCGCGCTTGGCTATACCCGTGTCAGTAAAGCGGCAGAGACCGCCCCCGATATGTGGGCGGCCAGCCGCAAGGCACGGCGCAGCCCGCCTGAAAGAGCACGCCCGCCTGCACCAGTAGACAGCGCCAGCCCATTTGCCCGGCTGGCCGAGCTGAGCCTGACGCCCGCGGCGGCCCGCCCGCGTCCGCGCGCATCGCACAAATCGCGCCGCAAACGCGCAAACACATCCGGCAAGGGAGCCAGACCCGCATGACAGGGCCAGCCTCCGGTGATGAAGCGCCAGAGCGTATCCGCATTGATGTCTGGCTGTTTCGCGCCCGCTTCCTCAAATCACGCGCACTGGCCGCCGATCTCGTCAATCGCGGCCATGTCCGGCTGGAGCGGGGCGGCCAGATCGTCAAAATCGCCAAGGCCGCCCACCTCATCCAGCCCGGCGACATCCTCACCTTGCCGCTCAGACCGGCCCCTGCCCGCATCGAAATCTGTGCCACCGGCCACAGGCGCGGCCCGCCGGCAGAGGCACGCACGCTCTATCGCGCGCTGGATATCGCAGGGCCGTGATTGACAAAACGGATCGCGGGTTCCATGTCCGGATCGCTGCCTGCCCGCCACCCGCGCCACCCGGAAACGCTACGCCGCCATGACCTATATCGTCACCGATGCCTGCATACGCTGCAAGTTCACCGATTGCGTGGAAGTCTGTCCGGTGGACTGCTTTTATGAAGGCGAGAACATGCTCGTCATTCATCCCGACGAGTGCATTGATTGCGGCGTGTGCGAGCCGGAATGTCCTGTAGAGGCCATCAAGCCGGATACTGAAGATGAGGCCGACGGCAAGTGGCTGGCGCTGAATTCAAGATACGCCACTGAATGGCCCAACATTACAGTGCGCAAAGACGCACCCGCAGATGCCGCTGAATTTGAGACCGTCACCGGAAAGCTGGACAAGTACTTTTCGGCCAAGCCGGGCTCCGGCGATTAACCTTGCCTTTACTATTATGGCCAACAGGTTAAACATTCGCAAACGCAGCAATTGAATTTCTGTCACGATTGTGGTAGCTTGTGCGTCTTCGATAACCGCGCCTTAAGCGGACCCCTCAGGGAATTTGCGTTGATCTGATCTATTGTCTTTATCACCACTTCCCCGGTTTTCACCGGCGGGAGTGCTGTTGACAATTATCAGCCCTGAAGGTCCGTGCGCGCTGGCCAAGAGAGTGTCGATGACCAAGAAAACCGCCAATGACAACAAGACCTTCAAAAAAGGTGATTACATCGTCTATCCGGCCCACGGCGTAGGCCGCGTGACCGGGGTGGAAAAGGAAACCGTGGCAGGCTTCGATATCGAGGTTTATGTCGTTTCCTTCGAGCAGGACAAGATGACACTGCGGGTGCCGACGGCGAAAGCCATCGCTTCGGGCATGCGCCCGCTGGCCAATGACAAGGTGCTGGCCGATGCCCTGAAAACCCTGCGCGGCAAGGCGCGTGTAAAGCGCACCATGTGGAGCCGCCGGGCCCAGGAATACGAAGCCAAGATCAATTCCGGCGACCTGATCTCCATCGCCGAGGTCGTGCGCGACCTGCACCGGCATGAAGACCAGCCCGAGCCGTCCTATTCCGAGCGCCAGCTTTATGAGTCTGCGCTGGACCGGATGGTGCGGGAAGTGGCTGCCGTGGAGAAGGTCGATCGCGACAAGGCGCTCGAAATCCTCTCCACCTCCCTGCAGAAAAAAGCCGCTTAAGACACCGGGTTTCTCCCGATTGTCATGAATCGCCCCGCCCTTACCGGCGGGGCGTTTTCATTTGGCCAGGCCGCAAGGGCTGAGGTGTCTGCATCCAGCTGCATGGAAATGATAGCGGATGTGATCCGGTGAACGGTGTTCACCGTAAAATCTGACGAAATCGATGCCACCCTTGCCGGAGTTGCGTCCATGTCCAGCCAGCCTTCCGCCCGCCGCACTGCTGATCCCGACCGCCAGTTTTTAAAAGCGGCCATGACCGTGCCGCTGCTGGAACGCGAGGAAGAGCTGGCCCTTGCCACTGCCTGGCGCGAGGACGGCAACGAACAGGCCCTGCACACGCTCACCACCGCCTATATGCGCCTTGTCATCGCTATGGCGGCGCGCTTTCGTCAGTACGGCCTGCCCTTCGCTGACCTGGTACAGGAGGGCAATATCGGCCTGATGCAGGCCGCCGCCCGGTTCGAGCCGGAGCGGGGCTTGCGCTTTTCCACCTATGCGAGCTGGTGGATACGCTCCTCGATCCAGGACTACGTCCTGCGCAACTGGTCCATCGTGCGCACCGGCACCACGGCGGCGCAAAAATCGCTCTTCTTCAATCTGCGCCGCCTGCGCGCCCTCATCAGCGATGTCGGCGGCAGCGCCATGACGCCGGAAAACCGCGCCTATGTCGCCGAAGCGTTGAAGGTTGGCGAGGATGATGTGGACGCCATGGCGGCCCGCCTGGCGGCGGTCGACCGGTCGCTGAACGCCCCCCTCGCAGAAGAGGGGGAGGGCGAATGGCAGGATTTGCTAGCTGATGACCGGCCCGACCCGGAATCAGCCGTGATGGAAAGCCGTGACACGGCTACCCGCCATCAATGGATCAGCGAGGCGATGAGCAGGCTGAGCGAGCGCGAGCGCCACATCATCACAAAGCGCCGCCTCATCGAGGACAGCGTCACGCTCGAACAGCTTGGCGGGGAGCTGGGGATTTCCAAGGAACGGGTCCGCCAGATCGAGCATCAGGCGCTGATGAAGATGAAAAAGTCTCTGATCGAGATTGCAGGCGACCCCGAAGAGGCCGGACTCATCCCGGCCCTCTAGCGTCCGGGAAGCCTTGCAGGTTCAGGGGCATCGACCAGTTCCAGCGCTTCAGGGTGATCGAGCGTTATCATCGGGCCGTTTTCCTCATACATCCAGCCGCGCACGCGCACGATAGCGCCCGCCAGCTCGCGCAGATCGACACCTGCCGCCTCAAAGCGCCGCTGGTGCCGGCGCATCACCTGAACGGTGAAATCGGTGCGCCAGTCCGTGCCGAAATTGAGATAGATGCGCCCATCGCGCGCCTGCCCGGTGGAGATCACCCGCCCCTCCACGATCTGCACGCTATCAAGCCAGGGCGCGAGCGCGTTGGGGTCAGTGGTGTGAACCAGAAGATCGCGCAAACCCCACGCGCCAAGACCGGCATTACGCGCCACTTCCTCCAGTTCCAGCAGCCGGGAGGTGTGCGCGGTGTTGTCGGCATAGCTATCGACAGCGGCCAGCCCCTCGGCGACAAGCGCCGCCTGCAGGGTGGAGCCATCACCGCGCGTAGCGGTCACCAGAAGCGCGCCATAACGATTGCGGCCGGGCCCGGCAGGGGTAAGCGCCAGATCACCGCCTGCCTCATCCAGCAGCGCCTGTAGCCGTGCCAGCGCGAGCTCTGCAGACGGCCCAGAGCGCGGCGCGCGTATACCGGCAAGGCGCACATCTGCCGCCTCGCCCTCGATCTCCAGTGTGAAACGATCCCCGCTCACGGCGCGGGCGCCTGACGGGTTTTCAGCCAGTGGAGGCGCGTCCGGTTCAGCCTCGAGCGGCGCACCGCAGGCAGCAAGGCAGAAAGCGGTGAGCGCCGCTGTGATTATCCTTCCCACCTTGCCTGTCCCCGTCCCGCTTCACCCCAGTCTGACAAGACATCAGAGCGGAGTGAAGCGCAAACGGGTGCCGCTAGAAGAAGAGCGCGGCAGCAAAGAAGGCGAAGAAGAAGCCGACCACCCATACGATAGCCGCGGCAATCAGCACGATCCCGCCCCAGCGGCGCATACGCGCGCAGGCTGCCGCCTGTTTCGGGTCTGCCGGACAGGGCGCATTGCGGGTGAACCAGCGCATGGCGAAGGCCCCCAGCAAGAGTGCGCCCGACAGGGCAAAGAGCGGCCCCTTCCAGGCGGTGAAGGCCACCAGGCCCGGCACATTGGCCACCAGCCCCGCCATCACCGCGCCCGCCCCGATGGTCACCAGAAGGGCCGGCAGGGCGCAGCAGATCAGCGTGGAGAGGCTGGCAAAGAGGGCAAGGGCCGGAGCCCCCGTCTCACGAAAGGCCAGCCGCATTACAACGCCTCCGGCCGGGTAATGCCATTGGCCTGATAGCCCGCGCGGCGGATCAGGTCGGTAATCGTGGCATCATCCATGTCCTGGCCCTCATGGACCACGAAGGTCAGCGTCTTGGCATCAAGATCAACCGTGGCTGCCGCCACTTCGGCGCGGCGTTCAAACGTGCGCGTCATGGCGAGGGCGCAGAAATCGCACACCGCACCCAGCACATCGACCACGACCAGCGAACCGCCTTCATCGAGGGCGCTTCTCATGGCGGGCGTGATCTGGCTTTCCGACAGGGCGGTTTCCTGAGCCAGCGCATGGGGCGCAGCGCTCAGCGCCGGAGTGACGGCAAGGGCGAAAGCAAGCGTGATTTGGCGAATAGACATGAGATGTCTCCTTTTTAATCGGGAATGGCCGCTTCAGAAGCGGTACTGGAACTGGAGGAAGGGTTTGTCGTCGGTGACCGACCAGCCGAACTCGGCCATGAGCGGTCCTTGAAAGAAGCGCACGAGCGGTGTCACACCGACCGGGTTTTCGGCCTGCGGGTTATGCTCCACCTGCACCATCAGCCAGGTGTGAAGCGCGCCGTAATTGGCCACATAGGGCGCAACACCGAGCCTTGCCGACTGCATGGCCATCTCGCCGACCGTCTCACCGGCAAAGCCTCTGGCCATGTAGGAGACAAACCAGCGGCGCGTCTCCCAGTCAGCCATCAGCCCCAGCGAACCGGCCGCACCGCTGCCTGCCGGGTTATCCTCCACGCCAGATGCAATACCGGCCGCGCCAAACAGGTAGAGATTGGCCTGATAGTCCTCGCCAAACCAGCGATTGGCGAGCCACGTGGCCTGCACACCGTGGAAGACATGATCATCCTCGCGGTGCCATTCACCGCGATAGCCGATCGAATAGCGGTGATGGGGCGTGTAGTGCGCCCAGATGGCGCTCATATCGCGGTCATGTTCCACGATGAGCGTTCTGCCGCCCTCATAGGATACCGGACGGGCATCTGCGATGCCGCTGGATGCAAGCGCGAGCAAGGCACCTGCAAAGATATATACTCTCAAGGGATTATCCTTCCCGTCTGATCAATTCCGGATAGGCGCAAGCTTGCTTGCGCCAGCTCATGGAAGGATCAGATCCGGGGAGGGGGCGGGTCGTGCGCAGGCGCGGACGAGAGGGCCGTCTTCACGGCGAACAGGCGCGGTGCGCCGTGCAGGGCCACGCCGTCAAGGAAAGCGGCTTCCACCGAGAGCCCTGACGCCAGCGCGCAATCAATACACGCCGCACCGCCCAGGCAGTCTTCATCACCATGCAGGGCAGGATGCTGGCTGCTATCGGACACAAGCGCCGGTTCGTGACAGGGCGGATGGGCTGCCGGAGCAGCGTGAGACGCCGTTTCGGCAGTCTCCACAACCGGCATGGCAAGCGCGCAATTGGCCGAGCCAGTAACGGCAAGGCCAAGCATGACAAAGCTGGCAAGAAGTGCGCGCATAGGGCCTTGATACCCGTTTGCCCCGTTTTGCGCCAGTCACAGACCGGTGAGGGGCCGGCAAAGACACCGGAAAAGAAAAAGGGCGCGAGGTTTCCCCCGCGCCCCTCATTTCAGGCATACAGGCTATATGGCCTAGAAGTTGAAGCGCAGGCCGCCGAACAGGGTGTAGCCGAACGCTTCGCGTTCGATTACGCGGCTGCGGTCACCCGCATAACGCACCCCTTCGGTGTTGGTGAGGTTCTTCGCTTCAAAGAACACACCCAGCTGGTCAGTCACGTCAAAGCTCGCCGAGAAGTCAAGCTGGCTGCGGCCTTCCCAGAAAATGTCGAGACGTGAGTCTTCCCCATCTACCGAGTCGATATAGTCAGATCGATCATTCCAGGACAGACGGGCGCTGAAACGCTCGGTTTCATAGAACACCGCGAGGTTCAGCGTGGTATCTGACTGACCTGGCAGGACGCGCGTGCGGCTGCCCGAAATCGCGGAAGCCAGCGTAATCTCGGCATCGGTGTAGGTGTAATTGGCGAACACACCGGTATTGGCCAGCAGGCCGGGCAGGTTCACGAACTGCTGCTGATAGGTCAGCTCCACACCACGGATATAGCCATCCGGCGCGTTTTCTGCGGTGGAAATACGGGCGGGAAGACCCTCATAGGTTCCGTCACGAACCAAGGTGAACTCATAGTTCTCCAGATCCTTGTAGAACACGTTGATGGCGGCCAGACCCAGCGGGGTGAAGTAGTATTCCAGACCTGCATCGAAGTTGTTCGACAGGGTCTCGCGCAGGTCCGGGTTACCCCGGCTTACGCCCACCGGCAGCGAGGTGCGATCACCCTCCTGAACCCGGGGCACTACGTCCTGATAGCGCGGGCGGCTGATGGCACGGGTCAGCGCAACACGACCGATCAGATTGTCGGAAAACTCGTGACGCACGGTCAGGTTCGGGAACCAGTTGGTATAGTCCCGGCTGATGCGGTTGATGCTGATATTGTCATTGTCATCGATGAACGGCGCTGAGCCCTCGAATTGCGTATGCTCAACCCGCAGGCCGGCCACGATACGGGTGGCACCGGCTTCTACCGTTGCCATGCCGTAAGCCGCGTAAATGCGCTCCTCGGCTTCATAATCTGCCGTAGTTGACTGCGGCACACGGCGGACCGCCGGCTGGGTAGATGTCGCTTCGATGGCGTTCCAGTAAGCGGTTACTGCGGCCGGATCGTATTTCTGACCGAGGAAGTAGTCAAAATTCTGCGACGGCTCATTGCCGAGGAAGGCCGAGATGGGCTGACCCGGATCAGCGATGCCGCGACGGTCACGATATTGCTCATTGTCATTGGTCACTTCCCGGCTGCGTACGGCAGCACCGGTGCGGAACTCTGTCGGATTGGTGAAGAGCGAACCGCTGAAGGCGTAGTTGATGCGTGCCGCGATCTCGTCCTGCTCGGTCGTCTGGCCACGGAACACGTTCTCGCGGAAGCCGTAACCTGAGAGGTCAAGGTGCTCATTGGTGGTGAAGAGTGACAGGGCCGGGCTGTCGGCATTGGAGAAGTCATAGCTCAGATTGGGTCGAATCGAGGACCGGAACAGGAACTGGGCCCGGCGCGGGTTGAACTGTTCGGAGCGCGAATAGGAGAGCGAATAATCCAGCTCTCCACCGCCAATAAGGTGCTCACCACCGATCTGGATCGTGGCGATCTCATTCTGCACGATGCGGTGGCGCAGCTCTTTCTCAATGCGTGAGCTGTTCCAGGTCGCATTGCCGTTTGTGGCCCCCGGCTGCAGCGAGCCGTCCGCGTATAGAACCAGCAGCGTGTTGCGGAACTCGTCGTCGCGGAAGCGCGAATAGCTGCCCGTCAGGAAGAAGCGGTTCGCGTCATCGGGGCGGAACTCCAGCGAACCGGTGAACGCTGTACGTTCGCGGATCGTGTCGTAATCCTTGAACTCCTGTTCATCGACGAGGAACACATCCTGGCCGCCGATATTCTCGATGATCCAGTTGGACTCGATATTGTCGACCTGACGGTCGGTGCGCGAATAGCTGGCCGAGAGCAGGGCGCCGAAACGGCCATCACCGAACGTGTTGGAGATCGTGCCGGAGGCGCGGCGGTCATTGCCATCGCCAAACTCGTTGTAGCTGAGGCCACCTTGACCGGAGATGCGCAGGCCCGGACGGTCGAACGGAGAACGCGTAACCAGATTGACCGAACCGGCGATGGAGTCAGCGTCCTGATTTGGCAGCAGGGTCTTGGACACTTCCAACGCGGCCACGATATCGGCCGGGATGGTATCGAGATCCACCGCGCGGGTGCCCGGATCAGGCGAGCCTACTGCGACGCCGTCCACCGAGATACCGGTGAAGTCACCCGGTGCGCCGCGCAGATTGATGAAGCGGCCTTCACCCTGGTCGCGCGCAACAGCAAAGCCCGGAACGCGCTGCAGCGCTTCGGCGATATTGGCATCGGGGAAGCGGCCGATGGAGTCAGCCGAGACGATATTGGTGGTCGCGCTATTGGTGCGCTGCTGGTTCAGGGCGCGCGCCGCAGAATCCAGAATCTGGCCGGTAATGATGATCCGGTCCACGCCCGGCGCGGTACCGGTGAGCGTGAAGGTGATCGTGTTGGCCTCGGTCGCGGAGATGTTCACGCCGCGTACACCGGGCGGCAGGCCCAGATAGTTGACTTCGAGCTGCGCTTCACCAGCAGGCACCGAAAGGAAGACGAACTCGCCACGGCGGTCAGTGGACGTGGTCAGACCCAGCTCCGGCACACTTACACGGGCGCCCGGAAGGCCATTGCCACGTTCATCAACCACGCGGCCGGTCAACTGGTGTTGGGCGAAGGCCTCTGCGCCGATGGCGCTGAAGCCAAGAGCGAGCACAAGGCCGGATACGCCCAGAAGGCGTTGATTACGGATCGTCATCGGTGAAGTCCCCCTGAAAAACAACCAAAGACCGGCTTGCGCGCACGCATCCGGTTCTTGCTCGTTAGACAGGAGACCGATGACAGCCCGGTCACGGACTGGTGAAGTCTTGGTGATGTTTTGGTGACAGGAAAATTACCGATAGGCGTAGGTTTGGTGACAGCGCAAAGTCCGGACACGCGACCGCTTTAAGCGGCCGGTTTCACCGCCTTGTCACAAAACCCGAGCAGTATGCAGTATAATGTCCGGTACAGTTCCATGACATCAGGGTTTGCAAACACCATGGCCAACAGATTTGTCGCTGGCGTTACTGCCACACTCCTCGCCTTCCTGCCGGTAACGGGCACAGCATTCGCCCAGGACGACGCTGCAGATAGCGTGAGCGTACGTTTCGCCGTGCTGGGCGACGCCGAGCCCAAGCCGTGCGCGCTGTTTCCCGGCGTGGAGGCTGCGGTGCGCGATGTGAACGCCCTGGCCGAAGCCGGCCGGATCGATTTCGTCCTCGGGGTAGGCGATCTGGCCCACAAGGGCACGGAAGTTCAGTACGAGAACGTCACACCGGCACTGCAATCACTGACCCGTCCTTTCTATCCGATCATGGGCAATGAGGAGCATGGCGACACGGTCGAGCGGTATCTGGAATTCGCCGGCCAGTGGAACCCGGAGGTCACCGAGGTAAGCTACACACTGGAGCGCGGCCCGCTCACGCTGGTTATGGCCTCACCTGATTTCAGCCGCCAGTTCAACGATGAGAGCATAGACTGGATGCTCGAACAGGTGCGCGGGGCAGCGCCCCGGCCGGTCTTCCTGGTGGTGCACGCCGCCCAGATGGGTGTTTATCCGGACAACCCGGACAAGGGCGTTGAAAATCCGCGTTTCCTCGAGATTGTTGCCGAGCCGAACCTCGCTGCCGTGATTTCCGGTGATCTGCATATGGACATGGATCGTGTCATCCATTCCCGGCAGATCGAGCATGTCCACTACCTTCATATTCCCGGTCTGGAACGCACGAAAATCCCCGACGAAACCAGCCACACGCCCATGTTCCGGGTCTTCACGGTGTTTGAAAGCGGAGAGGTTCAGGTCGATACATACGCGACCGGAAATCTGGAACCGCTGGAGCAGCACGCCTACCAATTCAACCTGCCGCAATAGCAGCTGAAGACCTTTCCAGCCTCATGTCCGCGGGCCGGCACAGCCCGCATGACAGCCGATCCGTAATTGGCTAATGTCCGGCGCGCACATGTCCCCGTAGCTCAGCAGGATAGAGCATCAGATTCCTAATCTGAGGGCCACAGGTTCGAATCCTGTCGGGGACACCAGTATTCCTGTGCTGCCTGCATCTGTCCGGCGTGTATTCGTGCTGCACCCACACCGCTTAGCATCCAAGCCTTGCCATTCGCATCATCAGCCCGCCGCTTCTGGTCAAACTTTCAGCGGTGGCCAGAAATCACTATCGTTTCACGCAGTACTAGTGCTACTAGCGGCACGTTGGGATGGGAGAGTGACGTGTGAACAAGGGGTGCCCTTATGGATAGGACTCACAAGATGAGAACCCAGGAGGAACAGCGCAACCTACCGATTCCTGATACTCGACCCGCATTGGTATATATCGAGTCCCAGCGGGACTACGCTGCTATCCTCGAGCAAATCTCTGCAGAGCCGGATATGGCGGCGGCCAGATTCTTCGTGCCTAACGCAGCGCACTGCGTAGCTTTCCTCGAGGCGGCGCGCGAAGCGGGCATTGAGATCGAGGATCGCTTACTCCACTACAACACAATCAGCCCGGAGCACGACGAAGCAATCTATACCTGCGCACTGGAAGCGGCGACCCTACTTTACAACCTGACGCTTAGCTGCTCGGGGATGATATACGGAGATCGCAACCGGTTTGTTTATCCCGATACGCGCTGGGCGTTTATTGCGGGTCTGGTTGACAGGTTTGCAGGACAGATGCGGCCAACGCTCGAGCTGGAGACACGGATCAGGTGTCTCGACCCCTCCTCAATCTATCTGTTCCCCAGCCCCGGCAGCGAAGCCTATACCAGCCTGGCTGCGGTACAGGCCAGCGCAGGGGGCCGTCCAGTGATCCTGAAAATGGATCATTTGCCGGAGAGTGTACGCCAACGCATTCGTCAGCGAGCTACCGTTCCCACGCGGTGCCGCCAATGGCCGGTATACGACCTGGCGTCGCTTGAACTCGCCAGGCGCGGAAACGTGCTTTTGATGGGCAACTTCAAGGACCGTCAATATCACTACGCCATGAAGCCCATCTTACCAATGCTTGCAAAGCGCCACGGCCTCGTGCTGGCAGAATATATCCCGGGAAGCCCGCCCGGCTGGCTCAACGACGCCGATATTGCACAGCTGAAACCAGCTTATCTCGGACGCATAACTAGCGAGACAGTTTTTCAGCTTACCGAAACCGACACATTGTTTGTCACCAGCGTAGTTCGGCGCTTCAGACACGCGCTGAGCATGACAACAGGGCTGGCAGCTCGTTGCGCTGGGCTCCTGGCGCTTTTTACGTCTCGTATATTGTTCCCGTTGCTGCTGCATGCGCGCGACACACGCACCTGCGCCCTGGCTGTACTGCGTAGCTGCTCGGCTGTAGTAGTCGTTCCTGGACGAACCTTGGAACCCAACGTGTTTGTTGGTTGCGCCCAGGCTCTGGGTATCCCGACCTTCGAGATTCAAAGCGGCACCAATTTCCCCGTCACGGCGCTTCATCAGGCCTCAGGCCGATCATATAATGGCGATTGACCCCTATTCACGTCATGTCTTTACCGACTTTCTGGGCAAGCC
This sequence comes from Glycocaulis sp., assembly GCF_050485565.1. Lineage (GTDB taxonomy): Bacteria > Pseudomonadota > Alphaproteobacteria > Caulobacterales > Maricaulaceae > Glycocaulis. Next base: position 85,697 of record NZ_JBJHBQ010000010.1, read on the forward strand.
ACCCAGCCAGGTAACCGTAACCGGTTCGCCCAAGCTGGACAGCGATCTCACGGGAGCGCGCGGCGTGAGCCGGGATGAGGCCCGCGCGCGGCTGCCCGATCTTGCAAAGCTGGGACAGGCTCCGATAGTCCTTCTGGCTTCACAGCCGCTGGGTCTGGACCGGTCTTCCGAGATAGCGGAAATCGCGATGGCGGCCTGCGCCGGCATCGACGGTCTGTGGCTGGCGATCAAGCCTCATCCGAACGAAACCGGTCTCTATCTGGAGCAATACCGCCGGATTGCCGCCCGGCTGGGGTTCCGGCGCCTGATCATTATGCCCGATGCACGCATCCATGACGCCGTAACGGCGTCAGACATGGTGGCGACCTATTTCTCGACGGTCGGGCTGGAAAGTTTCGCGCTGAGGCGTCCGGTGCTTTGTATAAATCCGTATGCCAGCTCCCCGCCCTATGACCTCGTGCAGACCGGTATTGCAAAGGAAGTCAAAGATGCGCAGTCGGCGCAGCGGGCAATGGCAGAATGCCTTCGCAACCCGCATGCATTACTGCAATCTGACCCGGAACTTGAAGCGATCCGCGACGGCCGCGCATCGGACCGGGTATCAGGGATGATACTCGCCGCAGCGCGTGATTACGGCTATCGCACCGACCCTTCCCAACCCAGCTTTTACGTCCGGGCGACAAGCGCCGCCGCCCATCGCGTCATCAGCACTGTTCTTGCGGCACGCGATCTGGCGCGCGCATTCTCGGACCGCAAACCCGGTGAAAGCCGCCAGCAGACATGAGGCGTCGTCACAATCGCCGTGAATGACAGCAAGGCCACAGATCACTCATGTCCCTTTGCGGCGGGCCAGACCGATTTCGCGCTGCAGCACGCAATTAAAGATTGCCCGCATGCCAGTTTCGCCCCTAGGCTCGGCTCAGAAGCTTGCAGGGCGGGCATCGGGCATGGGCGACATCACGCAACCAGCGCGCATACTTCTGGTCGAGGATGACGACACAGAGGCCGACCTGTTTGCCCGCATGCTGGTGCGCAAATCACCCCAATGCACGGTTGATCGGGCTGCCAGCGGTGGCGAGGCACTGGCAAGCCTGTCTGAAGGCCCGCTGCCCGACTGCATCGTCCTGGATCTGCGTTTGCCGGGCGAGGACGGGATCTGGATACTCGAGCGCCTTCTGGAATCGCCGCAATGGCGCACCATCCCGGTGATCGTGTTCTCCGGCGATGTCTCGCGCCTGGGTCCGGCTTCCAGCCAGTACCCCAATGTCGCCTCCAGCGTACGCAAGCCCCACAGTGTCGAGGAGTATGAAGCCACGCTGCTCATCGTGTGCGCCATAGTCGGTGCCACTGTGTCAGCTGCAGCCTGACACCCCTCAGGCCCGGCGCGGCAAGGCTTCGGGCGCCGGTAAATGGTCCTGGCCGTTCAGGCGCCGCCCCAGCTCCTTGAGCTCCAGCCGCGTGCGGTGCGCGTCAATCGCATGCATCACCGCATCGGCCAGATGGCCCAGCAGCCTGACCTGCTCAGACGTCAGATCGCGCGGTCTGGTATCGAGAATGCACAGCGAGCCCAGCGCATAGCCATCTTCCTCGATCAGCGGCGCCCCGGCATAAAAGCGCACATGAGGCGCGCCCGTGACCAGCGGGTTCTGGGCAAAGCGCGCATCACGCGTCACATCGGGGACGACCATCGGTTCAAACCCGCCGATCGTGTGACTGCAAAAAGAGACCGAGCGCGGCGTCTCACGCAAGCCCACGCCCAGCACGGACTTGAACCATTGCCGCTCGGCATCAACCAGCGACACCAGGGCGATAGGCACATCAAACGCCAGCGCCGCCGCCCGCGTCAGGCAATCAAATGCCGGATGTGGTGCGGTGTCGAGTATGGCGCAGGCGCGAAGCGCTGCGAGGCGCTGGAGTTCCAAAGACAATATAATACATCCACTGAATCTGTTCAGTGAGCAACACTATAGATAGAGCGTTGCACAACCGTAAAGGGTCCAGTCCAGCCCAATCACATCCATGTGACCCGCGATGATTGCCAACTGGCCCGCACTGTCTAGTCTTGCCTCAAACCGGGGTTAGGAGAGTGTGAACATGGATCTGAGCGGCAAGACCGCCATCGTCACGGGCGGGGCCAGTGGAATCGGACTGGCCGTAGCCAGAGCCTTGAACGCGAAAGGCGCCAAAATCGCCATTGCTGACCTCAACGCGGGCGCTGCAGCTGAGGCCGGCGCGGCGCTGGGCGGGTTTGGCGAGGCCGTCAATGTAGGCGATGAAGCGGCGCTGGTGCGTTTCATCAACAAGGTCGAGCGCACTCTCGGTCCGGTCGACATCTATATGTCCAATGCCGGCCTTGGCTTTACCGACGGTCCGGGCTGGGGCGCGGGCGATGCGCCCAACGCAGCCTGGGATCTGTGCTGGCAGGTCAATGTGATGGCCAGCGTGTTCGCCGCGCGCCATCTCGCCCGCAAGATCGCCGCCCGGAGCGGCCATTTCATCATCACCTCATCAGCAGCGGGGCTTCTCGCCCAGATCGGGGATGCGCCTTATTCGGCCACCAAGGCAGCGGCCGTATCCTTTGCCGAGTGCCTGGCCATCACCCACGGCGATGAGGGGCTGAACGTGCATTGTCTATGCCCGGAAGGGGTGAACACGCCGCTGGTGCAGGGCATTGAGGGCGGCGCACAGGGGCTTGGCGGATATCTGGAAGCCGACGAGGTTGCCGGCATTCTGCTCAAGGCGATGGAAGAGAAACACTTCCTCGTCATGACCCACACCAATACGCCCGGCTATGTCGCCAATAAGGGACAGGATCGCGACCGCTGGGTCGGTGGCATGCGCAAACTGCGCCGCATGCTGCTGGAAAAGCTTGGCCGCCCGATGTGATCAGGACTGCAGGCGGTAACCACCCGTATCGGTGACCAGGAGGCGCGCCCGGCCCGGATCAGGCTCGATCTTCTGGCGCAGCCGGTAGATATGGGTTTCCAGTGTGTGGGTATTGGCCTCGCGGTGATAGCCCCATACCCGGTCAAGCAGCTCCTCGCGGGCGACCGGCTTGCCGCCTGCCCGGTAGAGATATTTCAATATGCTGGTTTCCTTTTCGGTCAGGCGGATGCGCTTGCCGTCCTGATTGACCAGCTGCTTCATGCCGGGCGTGAAGACGTAAGGGCCGATATTCAGCACCGCGTCCTCTGACGCCTCATAACGCCTGAGCTGGGTGCGCACACGCTCCAGCAGGACCCGGAAGGCTATCGGCTTGGCCAGAAAATCGCTGGCCCCCGATTGCAGCCCCTTCACATGATCCTCATCAGCCGATTGCGCGGTCAGAAGGATGATCGGAACGCTCTCGCCTTCTTCGCGCAACACCGCGCAGGCATCGCGCCCGTCCATGTCCGGCAGGCCGACATCGAAAATGACGATATCGGGATTGTCACTGCGCACGCGCTCCATGCCCTGGCTGGCATTGACCGCTGTAATCACGGCAAACCCGTCCTCCAGGGCAAACTGTTCGGCCAGCGCCTCGCGCAGATCGGTGTCATCATCGATAATGAGAACGGTTTTTTCACCGGCCATGGCGGGCCAAGCCTCCCTGATAGGCGCACCACGCAAACATAGGGTGCGTTGCAGCCCCGCGCCAACTGCCTCTGGCTGCTTGCCAGCCGGGCAGGGCTGGCATCAGTCTGCCGGCATGAAAATGACCGCTCACAGCAATGGCGTCCTGCTGGCCGCCGGCCGCACATTTCGATGCGCGCTTGGGCGCTCCGGTGTTGTTCGCGCTGATGAGAAGCGCGAGGGGGATGGGGCGAGCCCGGCCGGAGTGTGGACCGTCCGGCGCGCGCTCTGGCGCGCAGACCGGCTGGAAAAGCCCCTAACCGCCCTGCCGCTGCAGATGATCGCCAGCGATGATGGCTGGTGTGATGCGCCCGGTGACCCTGCCTATAACCGGCCCGTGCGCATGCCCTGGCCAACGAGCCATGAAGTGATGACGCGCGAGGACGGGCTCTATGATGTCGTTGTGGTGCTCAGTCATAACGACAACCCGCCCGTGCCGGGGCTGGGTTCGGCTATTTTCCTGCATTGCGCCAGTGAGGACTACACGCCCACCGAGGGCTGTATCGCTATTGCCCGCGATGAGCTGGTGACGCTGCTTGAAGGCATGAGCACGGCCAGCACGCTGGAGATCAGTCCCGCCGTCTTGCCCTAGAGAATGAACTTCGACAGATCGGCATTGGCCGCCAGCGCCTTGACCCGCTCATGCACATAGGCGGCATCAATGACCAGCGTCTCGCCAGAACGGTCCGAGGCAGTATAGCTGATCTCCTCGACCAGCCGTTCCAGTATCGTATGCAGGCGGCGCGCGCCGATATTCTCAACGCTGGCATTCACCTCTGCCGCATAATCGGCAATCGCCTCGATAGCACTGTCATCAAGGCTCAGCTCAAACCCTTCGGTGGCCATCAAGGCGACATATTGCGTTACAAGGCTCGCCTCCGGCTCGGTCAGTATGGCGCGGAAATCCTCGCGGGTCAGCGCTTTGAGCTCGACACGGATCGGCAAACGTCCCTGCAGTTCGGGCAGAAGATCGCTGGGCTTAGTGACGTGGAACGCGCCCGAGGCAATGAAGAGCACATGGTCGGTCTTCACCGGGCCATACTTGGTGGCCACCGTTGCCCCCTCGATCAGGGGCAGAAGATCGCGCTGCACGCCTTCGCGTGACACATCAGCGCCGCGAGCTTCCGAGCGCGCGGCGATCTTGTCGATCTCGTCGAGGAAAACGATGCCTTCGTTTTCCGTCAGCCGCACCGCCTCGGCCTGAATCTGGCTGTCATCAAGCAGCCGGTCCGCCTCCTCATGCAGCAAAGGCTCGTAAGCCTCGCGTACCGTGGTACGGATCGTCTTGCGGCGGCGGCCCATCCCCTTGCCCAGCATATCGCCCAGATTGATCATGCCGACACCGCCCATACCTGGCAGGTCCAGACCCTGCAGCGGATTGGCATCATCCATCAGCTCGATCTCGATCTCCTTGTCGTCAAGTTCGCCTGCATGCAGCTTGCGCCGGAAGCTGTCGCGCGTCGTGGTGCTGGCACCCGGCCCGACCAGCGCGTCCAGCACACGCTTTTCAGCCGCTTCCTCCGCGCGCGGACGCACCTCGTCGCGGCGGCGCTCACGCACCAGCGAGATCGCAATCTCGACCAGATCACGCACGATGGAATCCACATCGCGCCCGACATAGCCAACTTCAGTGAATTTGGTGGCTTCCACCTTCAGGAAAGGCGCGCCTGCCAGCTTGGCCAGACGCCGTGAAATCTCGGTCTTGCCGACACCGGTGGGGCCGATCATCAGAATGTTTTTCGGCGTGATCTCCGCGCGCAGGTTTTCGTCCACGCGCTTCCTGCGCCAGCGATTGCGCAGCGCAATGGCCACTGCCTTCTTGGCGTCATGCTGGCCGATAATGTGGCGGTCCAGCTCGGAGACAATTTCGCGCGGCGACAAATCGGTCATATACAGCCCTTGAAAAACATTATGAGATCAGGCGACCGCGCTCATGTAGGCAATCGGAACCGTACGGGAAACCCTTGGACCAGAACCGCTAGCAGGGATCAGTGTTCCATTCGGCGCAGACATCGCTATCGGTCTCGGCGGCAATCCTTGACGTCCGTTCGGTGAGAAAGCGCGCTGCATCCAGCCGGGACAGCGCCCAGACCGCTGCGCCGCGCACCAAAGCGCTGTCATCATCCAGACGCGCCAACACCGCCTCCAGCGCATCCGGGCCGGTATCATTACCCAGCGCAATCAGCACATTGCGCACAAACCGGTCCCGCCCGATGCGCTTGACCGGCGAGGCGGTAAAGAGCGCGCGGAAACCGGCATCATCGAGGCGTGAAAGCTCGGCCAGAAGAGGCGCTTCCAGCTCGGCGCGGGCGTGAAAGGCGGTCTCTTCAGTGCGCGCGGCAAACTTATTCCACGGACACACGGCGAGGCAGTCATCACAGCCATAGATGCGGTTGCCCATGGCGGCGCGGAATTCGCGCGGTATGGGGCCTTTATGCTCGATGGTGTGGTAGGAGATGCAGCGGCGCGCATCGAGTTGATAGGGCGCAGGAAACGCGTCTGTGGGGCAGATATCGAGACAGGCCCGGCACGATCCGCAATGATCGGTCTCAGGTGCGTCGGGAACCAGCTCCGCCTCGGTCAGCATCACGCCGAGAAACAGCCAGCTGCCCCAGTCCCGGCTGACCAGATTGGTATGTTTGCCCTGCCAGCCCAGCCCGGAGCGCGCCGCCAGCGGCTTTTCCATCAGGGGCGCGGTGTCGACAAAAACCTTTACGCCCTCGCCCGTTTCGCCATGAAAGGCGCGCGCCATCTGTTTGAGGCGTTTTTTGAGAAGATCGTGATAATCCCGGTTGCGCGCATAGACCGAAATGACGGCCCGGTCGGTATGCGCAAGATCATCGAGCGGATCATGCTCCGGCCCGTAATTGAGACCCACCACGACCGCCGAGCGCGCTTCTGGCCACATCGCCGTCGGGTGAACCCGCCGCTCCAGCGTCTCTTCCATCCAGCCCATACTGCCATGATGACCAGCCTCGACAAACGCACGCAGCCGGTCCCCGGCCTCCCAGCGAACGTCCGCGCGGGCAATGCGCACCGCATCGAACCCGGCCTCGCGCGCCAGCGCGCGCACCCTGTCAGAAAGCTGGGCCTTCATCATGCCCGCAGCATGACATAGAAGGCCCCCGCCCCGCCATGACGGGCATGGGCGGACGCATAGCCGCTGACCAGAACGGCAAAGTCCGGCTCGGCGAGCCATAGAGGCAGGCTGCGGCGCAGTACACCCGGCAGGGAGGGCGCATCCGGCGTCCAGGGCTCAAACCGGCTTGTATCCTCTGCCCGCCCGGCGGCCCCCTTGCCGGTGATAACAAGGATGGTCTTGTGGCCCTTCATGGCCGCACGGGAGAGAAAAGCCAGAAGCATCTGGCGGGCATGGGCGGCCGTCTCGCCATGCAGATCAATGCGCGCATCAATCTCCACCCGCCCGCGGCGCACCTTGCGCTCGGCGCCACGCTCCACCGGCGCGCTTCTGGGCGCCGATCCGGCATTGAGCGCGGCAGGAGCAGCGCCGCTCCTGCCTCTAAGCAGGGCGGCAAACCCTTCCTCATTCACCGGCGGCTGAACGCGCATTCCACCGGCGGGCAGAGGCCGGGCCGTGCGCGACACCTTGCGCCAGAGGGCGCGTTCTTCCGGTGTCAGGGTGCGCTTCGGCCCGCTCATGGCCTGTCACGATGTCCGGCGCAGCCGGGCCGCCAGCGCGTTGGGGAGCAGCAAGTGCCAGCGCGCGAAACTGTTCTGACGCCCGGCTGTCTGCCCGGCCTCGTCGCCCCAGCCAAAGAAGAGATCGCCGCGCACCGGACCAGTTATGGCCCCGCCCGCATCCTGTGCGATGACAAGCCCGTTCCAGCGGCCCTGCCCCGACACTTCGCCATCGATGAATACCGGCACGCCCCAGGCATGGAAGGCCGGATCCACCGCCAGGCTCGCCATCGGGGTCAGCGGCACGCCCTGCGACCCCATCG
>NZ_JBJHBQ010000011.1:0-80286 GCF_050485565.1 Glycocaulis sp.
AAGCTGACCATTGCCGGGGCGCTGGCTCTGATGCTGGCGGTCTGGATCGGCTATACCTGACCGGGCGGCCTACTCTGCCGGTTCCATTCTGAGCTCCAGCGTCAGCACATTGTCACCAATAGGTGACTGGTCGTCGGCACCGCTGACGCTGGCGGCGTGCAGGATAACCGGCTGCGCTGCATCCTCCGGTGCCACCCATTCCAGCTCCCATACCGCCTCGCCGTCCTCAACGGGCTGCGGGGCGGAATGGCTGGCATAGATCACCTCGTCCAGCGTGCCTGTCTGGCTGCCGCTTCCGGCACCGAGCTGGCCGGCGCTGGCACCGTCTTCAAACCTTGCCGAGAGCTGGAAGCCCGCCACGGCGGCATCGGCGTCCATCACGCGCACGAAGAAGCGATAGCGCTCTCCGGGCGCGTACACATCCACCCCCTCAACGCGCAGGGCGATGTCGTCGCCTTGCGAGCCGCCGAAATGACAGGACGCGCAGCTCCCCTCGCCAAACCCGCCCGTATGGCCCAGCAGCGCGCCCTCAGGGAATGCGATTGCGGACGGCAGGAAGGCAAGGCTGGCAGAGGCGAGCGCCCCTGCCAGCCAGAGACGGCGCTTCATTATGGCGCGTCCTGCACGGCGGCGCGTCCGATTGTGTTGGTGTCGGCACCGAACCAGATGAAGCGGGTCTCGCCGTCAAACACCATGTGGCGCACCGTGCCGCCGCCCGAAGGAACGGCCACCGGGGCGGTGAAGGTCTCGGTTTCCGGATCAAAGCCCACGAACAGATTCGGCTGCGGGCCGGTCTCCACGAACCAGAGCATGCCATTATCATCGCTGGCCATGGCATAGGGGCGGGAATCTTCGCCCGAAGGCGAGCGCCATTCGGTGATCTCCTCGCTAGAGGGGTCATAGCGGCCGATATAGCCGTCGGCGTAATCGACATACCAGACCGTGCCATCGCCGGGCAGGGCCATGCGGCGGGGCCGTGTGGTCTCGCGCGGCAGGTCGATTTCCTGAATTTCGCCATCTACGATAGTCGCCAGACGATTGGTGCCGAACAGCACGGCCCAGGGCTGGTCATTATCATCGACCAGCAGGCCATAGGGGCGGGAACCTGGCCGTTCCACATCCCACAGCGTGATCTCGCGGGTTTCGCGGTCCATGAAGCCCAGCTGATTGGCACCCTGCAGGGTGAACCAGAGATTGCCCTCAGAATCAAAATCCATGGTGTGGACGTCGCGGCGGCCATCGCCGGGTATCTCGATAATGTCGATCTCGCGGGTTTCCGGATCGACAAAGCCGATATGGCCGACGCGATTGCCTGCATACCAGGCGCCTTCTTCGTCCGCGATCACGGTGTGCGGGCCAGCGCCGTCAACGAGATCGGTGCGGGTAAACTCGCCGGTTTCAGGGTCAAGCGTGGCCACATAGTGCGTGCGCTGGCCGACAAACCAGATCGTGCCGTCAGGGGCGACATAAGGGTCACGCGGCCGGCTTTCCTCGTAAGGCACCGTCCATTCATGGATATCCACCGTCGCGCCATGGGTCTCCTGCGCGAGTACGGCAGGGCTGGCCGACAGGGCGAGCGCCGCGCTCAAAGACAGCGATTGCATGAGGCGTGTCATCAAAAGTCCTCCCGTTCGTATTTTCATACCGGAAGTAACTCTATCGCGCCGGGCCGGTTCCTGCAGGAAGACCCGGTTCACGCCTTCGTGAGGGCGCAGGTGCATAGCCGCTTGCCTGTAAGCCCGGCGCGAAATGGAGCGGATTTGGTAAACCACTGATTCACCGAACTTTTTTATAGGCGCTTAAGGTGTGATCATCATCCTGATGTGTGGATTGCGCGGAAAGAAGCGATGATCGCGAACATCAGGGGCCATCTGACGGGATTTTTTGGGGACCGGCGCGGACAGATTGCTGTCATCGCCGCGATTTGCGCGCCTGTGATGATCGCCGGTGCCGGTATCGGCGCCGAGAGCGGCTATTGGTACTTTCAGCAACGCGTGGCGCAGATGAGCGCCGATGTGTCGGCATTCGCCGGTGCTGTGGAGGCTCGCAGCGGACAGCCCCTGGAAGTCATCAGCGCGACCGCGCTGGCCGAGGCGGAACGTCATGGCTACCGTCCGGCTCGGGGGGGTATCGAGGTGAACAATCCGCCCCTGAGCGGGGCCAACCGGAATATCCGGTCGGTCGAGGTCATCATCCAGCAGACCCACCCGCGCCATTTCTCTCGCATGTTCCTTGATCGCGACATCACCTTCACGGTGCGTGCGGTGGCCCGTTTTGACGAGCCGGGTCCGGCCTGCCTTCTTGCGCTCGATCCTGCCGGCGAGCAGTCGCTCCTTTTTTCGGGATCGACGGATGTGACCCTCGCGGGCTGCGATCTGATGTCGAACTCGATCAATACCCAGGCATTGGCCATTACCGGATCCGGGCAGGTCATCACCTCTTGTGCCAATTCGGTCGGGGGCATGAACATCTCCGGTCAGCTTGACCTGACCGATTGCCTGGAGCCGCGCCTGAACATGCCGCCGGCCCTGGACCCGCTGGCCGATCTCGTCCCGCCGATTGCCGGGGGGTGCCGTAACCTGCCCGCTGGCGGCGGGGGTGGACTGCGCACGATCAGCCCGGGGCGGTATTGCAATGGCATGACCTTCAACGGAGATGTCCATCTCGAGCCAGGCGTCTACATCGTTGATGGCGGTGCGTTCCGCCTGAATGGCGGCGCCCATGTCACGGGCGACGACGTAACCATCTACCTCACGAACAATGCGACCGTGCAGATGAACGGTAATGCCGACATCTTCCTCAGCGCGCCGGAGACGGGCGAGTATGCAGGCGTGCTGTTCTGGGGGGACCGGGACAATGCGGCCAATACCACCGCTCAGTTCAACGGCACAGCGGCCAGCTCGCTCAAGGGTGCGCTCTACTTTCCGTCTCAGACCCTCAATATACGCGGGAATTTCTCCGGCAGTGATGGTTGTATGCGGATCATCGCCTACCGGGTGGAAATGAGCGGTAACTCCAGCCTGAACATCAATTGTTCACGCTCGGGCATGGTGTCGATGCAGACCCCCGGCTTTGTCCGGCTGGTGGAGTAGGTGTGATGCTCCACTTCATGCGGTTCAAGGGTTTCCTGCGGGATAGGTCCGGCAGCCCGGCGGTGGAGTTTGCCTTGCTGGCGCCGGTATTTCTGGTTCTGATCGTCGCGGCCAGCGATGTGGCCCATATCGCGTTCCAGCGTTCGGACATGACCGGCGCGATCCGGTCGGGCACCCAGTATTTCATGGCCGGGGGTACTCATCCGGACCGGGCAAAGGTGATTGTGGAGGATGCCTGGGGCTCGCGGCCTGACGAAGCGGTAGTGCGGGTAGAACGCATCTGCGAGTGCGGCGATGTGGAGGCGTCCTGCAACCTGCTCTGTCCGGATCAGAGCGTGCCTCTGGCTTATGCGGTGATTACGATTGAAGCGCCGATGGCCGGGCTTTTCCTCACGCACTATTCCTCCGTGAGCGACAAGGTGAGGGTACGCTGATGCCATATCGGACCTGGCAGCGCTTCCTTGCCCAGACTGCGGGTACCAGTGCGGTGGAGTTTGCCATGCTGGCACCGGTTTTCATCGTTTTGCTGGTGGCAGGCGTGGCGTTCGGTCAGGGCTTTTACGCGATTGGGTCGGTCCAGTGGGCTGTGGAGCGCACGGCGCGCGATCTGATGATTGATGGCAGTCTGAGTGAGGCCCAGTATGAAGCACGTGTGCGGGCCTTGACGGAGAATTTCACCGGCATGGATTTCGATGTCAGCTACGCCACGGAGAATTACGGCGAGATCGAGGTGATGCAGGTGCGCACCATTCTGCGCTACCCGGTACGGATTCCGCTGATGGACCCGGTGTGGCTGACCTATCCGGTTGAAACCTATGCGCCGCGCCCTGTGGGGTAGTGAAAGCAGACTCTGGACGAGCGCCTCAGTTCAATTCGGGTTTTTTCGGAACCTTGATGGCGCGCGCCGGTTGAATGGGCCAGCTACCCGACACCTGCTGGAGGCACCCATGATCCTGCCGCTGAGGACTATGCTCCTGACAAGCTCTATTATTTTCGCCAGTGCGCCCGGATTGGCGCAAGAGGCCATCGAGGCTGGCGGACAGGCGCTCGCCCTGCACACGGTTGCCACCGGCCTTGAGCACCCTTGGGCGCTCGCCTTCATTACAGATGACACCTATCTGGTGACTGAGCGCAACTCGGGCGCGCTGCGGTCCGGGAATGTGAATGGCACCCTGTCAGACCCGATCTGGGAAGCGGACGATCTGTTCCGTTTCGAGGGCGAAACCAGCCGCAGCCAGGCGGGCCTGTTCGATGTCCAGCTGCATCCGCACTTCGAGGAAAACGGCTGGGTCTATATCAGCTATTCGCGGCAGACCGAGCGCGGCGCAGCGCTTGTCGTGGTGCGCGGAACGGTCTCCCGGGAGGACAGGGACGTCACCTTCAGCGATGTCGAGGACATCTTCGTGATGAAGGAGGACGATCAGGATTCCAGCGGCCTGCACTTTGGCGGGCGCATGGCGTTCGATCCGTCCGATGCCTCGCTGTTCCTGTCGGTCGGTGAGCGGCGTAACATTTCCCGTTCGCAGGACGCCAGCGATCAGGCAGGCGCTGTACTGCGGATGACCGATAGCGGCGAGGCCCACCCCGACAATCCGTCTTTTGAGACCGAGGGAGATGGAGAGTTGTCCGATCCGTATGTCTACGCAATCGGTGTGCGCAACATTCAGGCACTCGCCATGCGCCCCGGCGGCGGCCAGCTCTGGGCTGCTGACCATGGCCCTGAAGGCGGCGACGCGATCCGCCACCTTGCCTCCGGCACCAATCATGGCTGGCCCTTCGTCACTGGCGGCGAGGATTATTCCGGCGCGCCGCTCGGTGTGGGCGAGCAGATGGAAGGCATGACCCCCGCCGTGCATGTATTTGATGAGACTATCGCGCCCTCGGGGCTGGCATTTGTCACTGCGGAAAGCGCCTTCCAGGACTGGTCAGGCAATATGCTGGTCGGCGGGCTCTATGCCGAAGGCGTGGTACGCGTGCAGTTGCAGGGTGATGTGTTGGCAAGTCAGCAACTGATCGAGCTTGGCCATCGCGTGCGTGACGTACGCAATGGCCCTGACGGTGCGATCTGGATGGTCACAGACCACGCTGATGGCGTTGTGCTGCGCCTTGTACCCGAGGGCTGATGCTCAGTGAAAATCCCGGCTTTTGGGGATGACGCGCACATCGCGCGGATGGCGGGCGTGCGAGCTGTCCTTTGGTGGCGGGCCGCGCCGCGCCATGACGGGCCGGCGCACCTCATCGACCGGGGCCATCGCGCCGTCCAGCATCTCGCGCTGGGCGTCCTCGCTCAGGTAAAGGAGATCGCCGGAGCGGTCCTCCAGCCTTTCCGCGATGATGTGGGTGACATTGTCGGCCGTCTGCACCCGGCCCGTCACGGCGAGGATACGCGCGCCCATCACGACCGGGCGGAATTGCTCTGCCACCTTCTTCCAGACAATCAGATTGGCGATGCCGGTCTCGTCCTCGATGGTGATGAAGAGCACGCCCTTGGCGGTGCCGGGTTTCTGGCGCACCAGCACCAGCCCGCCTGTACGCACCCTGCGGCCCGTCGGCGTGGTGCAGGCTTCCTGTGTTGTCGCGAGGCGTTCCTCGCGCCACAGCCCCCTTAAAAGCGCCATGGGATGGCTTTTGAGCGACAAGCGGAGCGTCTGGTAGTCCTGCACGACATGCTCAGACAGCGGCATTTGCGGCAGCTCCGTGCGTGTCTTCTCCACCCCATCGCCCGCCAGCGCCAGCAGGGGGGCCGGGGCCTCGACTGTCTCGCCGCGTATCGCCCACAGCGCCTCGCGCCGGGAGAGGTCCAGCGAGGTGAAGGCATCGGCGCTGGCGAGCTTTTCCAGCGTGGCGCGCGGCAGGCGCGTGCGGGCGCGAAGGTCTGCCGGGCTGGCATAGCCATCACCGCGCAGGGCCGTCAGCCGCGCCATCTCTTCTTCCTTCAGGCCATCAATCTGGCGTAGACCCAGACGCAGCGCGAAGGGCCATTGGCTGCCTTGCGCGGGTTCCAGCGTATTGTCCCAGCCCGAATGGTTGATGTCGGCGGGGCGCACCCCCACCCCATGCTCCCTGGCATCGCGCACGATCTGGGCGGGCGCGTAGAACCCCATGGGCTGAGCGTTCAGCAGGGCGGCGGCAAACACCTCCGGATGGTGGCATTTGATCCATGAGGAGACATAAACCAGCAGCGCAAACGAGGCAGCATGGCTTTCAGGAAAGCCGTACTCGCCAAAGCCCTTGATCTGGTCAAAGCAGCGCGCGGCGAACTCCGGCGCATAGCCGCGCGCCACCATGCCCTGCACCATCTTCTCCTCGTAATTGCGGATCGTGCCTACGCGCCGGAAGGTCGCCATGGCGCGGCGCAATCCATTGGCCTCGTCGGGCGTGAATTTGGCGGCATCAATGGCGATCTGCATGGCCTGCTCCTGAAAGAGCGGCACGCCGAGCGTGCGATGGAGGATGCTTTTCAGCTCGTCTGCCGGGCCATGCTCCGGCGCGGGCGAGGGATAGGTGACGGCTTCAGTGCCTTTGCGGCGGCGCAAATAGGGATGGACCATATCGCCCTGTATGGGGCCGGGGCGCACAATGGCGACCTGGATGACGAGATCGTAGAAGGCTTGAGGCTTCAGGCGCGGCAGCATGTTCATCTGCGCGCGGCTTTCCACCTGGAAGACGCCAAGGCTGTCGGCCCGGCACAGCATTTCGTAGGTGGCCTTGTCGTCGGGCGGGATGCTGGCGAGCGTGTGGTGGATACCCTTGTGCTGCTCGAGCAGATCAAACGCCTTGCGGATGCAGGTCAGCATGCCGAGCGCCAGCACATCCACCTTCATGATGCCCAGCGCATCGATATCGTCCTTGTCCCACTCGATGAAGGTGCGGTCCTCCATCGCGGCATTGCCGATGGGCACGGTCTCGGTCAGCAGACCCTTGGTCAGCACGAACCCGCCCACATGCTGGGAGAGGTGGCGCGGAAAGCCGATCAGCTGGCGGGTGAGGATGATCGCGCGGCGGATCATCGGGTTTTGCGGGTCTAGGCCGGCTTCGCTTATGTGTTTGTCCTCGATCGTCTTCCCCCACGAGCCCCAGACTGTGCCGGCGAGCGCCGCCGACACGTCCTCGGTCAGACCCAGCGCCTTGCATACCTCGCGCACGGCAGAGCGCGGGCGGTAGGAGATGACGGTGGCGGTCAGCCCCGCCCGGTGGCGGCCATAGCGGGCATAGACATATTGCATCACCTCCTCGCGCCGCTCGTGCTCGAAATCGACATCGATATCAGGAGGTTCGCGGCGCTCCTTCGACAGGAAGCGCTCAAAGAGGAGGCTGCTGGTGGCGGGATCAACGCTCGTGACGCCCAGGCAGTAGCAGACAGCGGAATTAGCCGCCGAGCCGCGCCCCTGACACAGAATGCCTTGCGCGCGCGCCCACGCCACAATGTCATGCACGGTGAGGAAATAGGCCGCGTAGTCCAGCTCCGCGATGAGGGCGAGTTCCTTCTCCAGCAGCGCCTTCACCTTGCCCGGCACGCCTTGCGGGTAGCGCCAGTCCGCGCCTTTCCAGGTGAGGTATTCCAGATGACCTTGCGGGGTGGAGCCGGGCGGCACCGGCTCGTCCGGGTATTCATAACGCAGCTCATTCAGGCTGAAAGTGCAGCGCGCGGCGATGTGCCCGGTTCGCGCGATAGCGGCCTCAAACCCGGCAAAGAGGCGGGTCATCTCGGCCGGGCTTTTCAGGTGCCGCTCGGCATGGGGTTCGAGGCGGAAGCCTGCCTCCTCAATGGTGCAGTGCTCGCGTATGCAGCTCATCACGTCCTGCAAGGGGCGGCGTTCCGGCGCGTGATAGAGCACGTCATTCACGGCGATGATCGGCACGCCTGCGCGGCGTCCTAGCGCATCCAGCTGGGCGATCCGCTCCCGGTCCCGCCCCCGGTATCGCCAGGCAGCGGCCAGCCATACCCGCCCCGGCCAGAGCGCGCCCAAACGGGCCAGCACGGCCTCGAAGGCGGCATCGGGTTCTTCCGGTGGGATGATGATGAAGCACTGGCCGTCAGCGGCCTCCATCACATCCTCAAGGGTCAGGTGGCATTCGCCCTTGGGGGCTTTCATCTTGCCTAGCGAGATGAGGGCGGAGAGGCGGCCATAGGCGGCGCGGGTTTCGGGGTAGCAGAGAAGGCTTAAGCCGCAGGCCAGGTCCAGCCGCGCCCCGACCAGCAGTTTCAGCCCGTGTTCCTTCGCCGCGATATAGGCGCGCACCACACCGGCCAGTGTGTTGCGATCCGCCACGCCAATCGCGGAAAGCCCCAGCGCCTTGGCTTGTTCCACAAGCTCGCCGGCATGGCTTGCCCCGCGCAGGAAGGAGAAATTCGTGGTCACCTGCAGTTCGGCGTATGGGGCGGCGCTCATGGGAACAGCCCGCACACATACCAGCGCGGAGTGCCGCCGCGCTGGTCATCGTAAAGCCCTTCGCGCATCAGCCAGTAGCGATGCCCGTCCTCATCCTCCACGCGGTAATAATCGCGCGCGCGCACGCCGTCCGCCCTGCCCCGCCACCATTCCGGGCCGATCCGCTCCGGCCCGTCCGCGCGCGCCACGCTGCGCGTCACCCGCCGCCAGGTGAAGCGCGCGGGCGGACCGTCGGGCAGGATGGCGATGGTTTCCACCAGCTCTGGCCGGTCGAGCACGATGAGCGGACGCGGGCCAGTGCGGTGGGTGGTCTGTGGCCAGGGTTTCAGCGCGCCGGGAAAGGGTGTCAGCGCCTCGCTGCGGCCCGGCACATGGCTCTCAAACGGCGTGAAAACGGCCACCAGATCATCGCCCAGCCTTGCATTCAGCCGGTCCACCAGCGCGGCTGTCTCGGCCGCGTCCGCGCCCGGCAGGGCCGCGCCATCGGGCAGGGCGGAGGCAATCGCTTCGAGCGGGCCAGTGCCATGGGCGGAGAGGGTCATCAGGTCGATGCCAAAGCCCGGATCCATCGCCTCAAGGCGCGGCGCGAAGAGCTTCGCGATAGCGCCCGCATCCCGCCCCGGACGGGAGAGGGCAAGGCTGGCACTGGTACGCGTGCCGTCAGAGCGATAGCCGGTGAGGATGAAGCGCCGCGCCCCCTTGCCCGCCTCTTCCAGCTGGCGCGTCAGCTCGGTGAGCAGCTTGGAGAGTGCATCCTCGATTCCCTCAAGGCTCAATAGCGGTTCCGGGCCGGAAATCCGCGCGGTGAAGCGCGCGGGCGCTTTCAACGGGATCAGCGGCTCCGGGCGCAACCCCAGCGCCTGATCGAGGCGTAACAGCACGTCCTGCGCGGCCTCGCGATTGCGGAAGCGGCGGGCAAGGGCGGTGCGCTCGATTGCGAAGAGCTGGCCGATGCGGGTCAGGCCGAAACGGCGTAAAGTCTGCGCCGTGCCAGCCTCCAGCCGCAGGGCAGCGATGGGCAGGGCGGAGAGTGCTTCGCGCGCCTTTCCCGATCCACTGATCTGCACCGCGCTGTCGCCAAACCGGGCGAGCGCCCATGCCGCGCCTGCGCTATCGGCCAGGCCCAGGCGCGGGGTAAGGCCCAGGGTTTCGAGCGCGCGCTTCATGGTGGCCAGAAAGGCATCCTCCCCGCCGAACAGATGCGCGCAGCCTGTCACGTCGAGGCGTATGCCGTCCGGCCCGTCCATGGCGGTGAGGGGGGAAAACCGCGTCATCCAGAGGGTGAGGCGCTTCAGGGCGATATGATCGGCTTCGCGATCAATCTCTTCGGCCACCAGCTCCGGCACGCGGGCGCGCGCATCGGTAAAGCGAAGCCCCGGCTCCAGCCCCAGCGCGCGTGCGCCATCGTTCACCGCCGCCAGCGTGCGGCCATGTACGCAAGTCTCGGTCAGCACGAAGGGCGCGCCGTCCTCAACCGGCCAGGGCCCGGTGCGGGCGCGTTTCAGGCGCTCCATCGGCCAGTGCGGGAACCAGACGCACACGAAGCGGCGCATCATCCATCTCCATCAGAAATGTCTCTCCGGCCCGTTGCGCAAATTCGCGCGAGCGCTCCAGCGTGACCTGCCAGCGCGCGCGTCCGGGCGCGCGTGGATCAAACGCATTGGGCGCAGAAGGGGCCGCCGCCACCCGCCAGCGATTATGCGCGGCCGTCGCCCCTTCAGTGCGCCATGAACGCACGAGGATGACAGGCGTGGCGCTTGCCTCATGGGCCAGCGTCAGGCGGCGGGTGAAGGTGAAATCAGCCGCCTCCACTTCCGCGATGACGGCCCCGATGGCGCGTGAGCGCGCGGCCTCGTCAATCGCGCGCAGGGCCGCATTGTGGTCGCGGGTCTCCACCAGCATCACGCGGGCCGGGTCCGCGCCGAGTGCTGCCAGCCCGCGCGCGCTGATCCGCCCCAGATCAAGGCGCTGGCGGCGCGTGCGCACCCACAGCCAGCCTCCGTGGCCCCTTGTCTGCGCAAATCCCACCGCCAGCCCCAGCGCGGCTGCCATGTCTGCAAAGGCGGCGGGGGCGATCTCGTGTACGCCCTGCAAGGGTGCGCCGAGCCTGTCTTCCAGACGCGCAGCCTCACTCTCCACGTGCGCGGAGAGACGCTTCAGGGGCAGATCGGTGAGGATCGCACGGGCCATATGTTCTTATTTTGTTCTTACGGCCAAGAGTCAAGAGGGGTGATTCGGATATCCTTTTTTGGGCAGGCCCGGCATGGGTCGAGCATCGCCAAAAGACTGGATCCCGGGTCAAGCCCGGGAACCCGGTTGATAGGTAGATGATGTAAACCACCGGGGTCCCCCGCCCCGACGGGGGACCCAGAGATCAAAGCACGAAATCTCGGAACCCAGCTGGCGCGCAACGCCCCAAGGCCGACCGTGCCAATGCGTGGAATATCGCAACGCGGCCTGCCCCCGGCTACGATCGGGGATGCGTTGCGGCACTAAAAGAGGCATGGCTCCCCCGGACCTCGCTTGCGCTCGGCCGGAGGATGACAGCGTGGGGGTTGAAAACCCTACCCCCGCGCGGCCTTCACCACGCGCGCCACGTCTTCAGGCTTCGTCTGCCAGCTGGTGACGAAGCGGAAGCCGCCATGGGGCCAGGGGTAGAAACCGGCATTGACGGCGTTCAGCGCATCGACGGTTTCTTGCGGCAGGTCGATGAAGACCTCATTGCCTTCAACCGGGTGGAGCAGTTTCGCGCCGGGAATGCTTGCAAAACCTGCGGCCAGTTCGCTGGCCATCGCGTTGGCGTGACCGGCCAGCTCCAGCCAGCGGCCACCCTCCAGCCAGGCCTCGAACTGGGCGGCGACAAAGCGCATTTTCGGCAGCATGTGCCCGGCGCGCTTCTGGCGCACCTGCAAGGCAGAAAACCGGTCCATGACAGAGGGGAAAAGGATCACGGCCTCTGCCGCCAGTGCCCCGCCCTTGGTCGCGCCGAGGCTGAGCACATCAACGCCAGCGCGCCATGTAATGTCTGCCGGGTCGCATTTGAGGAAGCTGAGCGCATTGGCAAAGCGCGCCCCGTCCATGTGAACGCGCATCCCGCGCGTTTTGGTGATCCCGGCCAGTGCCTTCACAGCCGCCACATCATAGGCGGTGCCGGACTCGGTCAGGTTGGAGAGACTGAGCACGGAAGGCGGGGTGGTGTGCACGAACTCTGACGGCCATTCAGCCAGTGCTGCTTCCAGCGTTGCAGGCGTCAGGCGCGCATGATCGCCATGCAGGGGCACTAGCTTGGCTCCGCCGGTGAAGAATTCCGGCGCGCCGCGCTCGTCGCGGTGAATATGCGCCTCGTCATGGCAGAGGATCGCCGTATCACCCGGCGCCAGTACAGACAGCGCCAGCGCGTTCGAGGCCGTGCCCGACACGGTAAGCACCAGTTCCAGATCGGTGGAAAATATCTCTTTGAGCTGCGCCTTCACCCGCGCCGAGACGCTATCACTGCCATAGCTGGCCTGCGCCCCCTCATTGGCGCGTACAAGCGCCTCCAGAAGGGCAGGATGGGCGGGTGCGGTGGTGTCGGACAGGAAGCTCATGGGCGCGCAGCTGACACGAGAAAAGGCGCGCGATCAATGCCTTGAAGCGGCGCTCAGGCGACATCATCGTCAGGCACTAATGTCCAGAGACGTTTCAGCGGCAGGTCGGCCCGCACTTCTTCTGGGAGGTGCTCGTAGACGACAAATAAGGCATCCAAGACTTCATCTCGATCCCAAAGGCGGACACGAAAATAAAGTTCGTTCACCCGACGCCGGACAGTGTCCTTGAAACCAGACCAACTAACGAGAAGTCCATTATCCGCATGGGTGTCTTGTATGCATCCAAGAAGTCCTTGCAGGGTCGGTTGGTCAACGACGACGGAGCCCGACTTAACCTGAACTACCAGTTTCGGGCCTTCGAACCCCAGCGCACCTTTTCCGGCAACAATGTCAACACCACGATCGGGACCGGGAGGACTCACTTCAGTTCGATAGCCTTGCGCTCGCAGGATCGCCGCGACCAACTCTGTAAAGCCATGCCCACTGAAGTTCGCCTCGATGTGTTGTTCGATCTGCTGACGCGCCAGATCAGAGAGATCGACGGCGAGCGAACTATCGGGGACCACTTCGTCTGCTGGGCCGTCCAAGTCTGAGTTTCCGAAGACGGGGCCGGGATCAGACCCGATTGTCGCTAGAGCCGAGAGCCTTTCTGCGGCGTTGTTTCTGCTGATCTCGCAGACCGTCTGCGATGCGCCGAGGCTAAATCGGAGATCTTGTTTGACTGCTGGTCGTGGCAAATCAGTTCGAAGCCATTCTACTTTTCTTGCTGGCGATGAACCATCAGCTTGAAAATAGTCGCTTGATATGCGGCCGATGGCGATTTCGCGTGTCGTCTTGAGTGGGACAACCGCTAAGTCACCAATTATTGCTTCATTCTTGAATTGGTTCAGCTGAGCAGCCCAATTTTGCAACGTACCTTTTTTCTCGTCAGCGTACTGATGCTTGAGGAAATCCAGTATCTCTTCGCGATCTGACGCTTTCGACATATCGGCGTCGAATTCCCAGCCGGTCGCGAGAATCCCGCTTTTTAATGCGCTGGCTTCGCCCTCGCCATATTTCCCGAGCCTGACGAGCCAAGCGCGTGTCATGCTTATTCCTTTCGGGAGTTTCAGGCGACCGCCTGCTTGCGCGCATACATGGCGGCATCGGCTTCGGCCATGGCGGTTTCCGGCGTAATGCCGCGTTCCAGCGCCTGCACGCCCCATGCGGCCTTGAGATGCAGCGTCTGGCCTTCAAAAGGAATGGCCGCTGCTGCAATGGCCTCGGCCAGCTCCTCGGCCTTGCGCTCTGCGGCTTCGACCGCGGTGAGCACCAGGACCACGCCAAACTCGTCGCCGCCGAGACGGCCCACTGCATCGGTGTCGCGCAACCGGGCGGCAAGCGTATCGGCAACGACTTTCAGGGCCTCGTCCCCGGCGGCGTGGCCGTGCGTATCGTTGATCGCCTTGAAGCCGTTAAGATCGAAATAGACCAGCGCTGAAGGTGCATCATGGCGCTCGGCGAGGGACAGGGCTTTCGATACCTCACGCAGGAAGGCACGCCGGTTGAGAACGGGCAGTAGCACGTCACGGTCAGCGAGGCTTTCCAGATCGCGCACCTTGGCGCGCAGCGCATCGGTTTCCTTGCGCAGCTGGTCCACCTCGCCCATCAGGGTGAGGAGCGCGCGCTGGACATTCGGGGTCAGTTCCGCTTCCGGCACGCCCATGATGGAGGCTGTATCGCTGGCGCGCCGCACCGGAGAGGGGGCAGATGCCGCGCTTGCGGCCTCGCTGCGCACAGTGCCGCCAACCGGCCCGGCAGACGCCACATTGCCCGCTGCTCCACTGGATCGTACCCGCATATCCCCGATCCTTCCCAATCGACTCAAGGATGCAGTCTTGGTGATCGTGGTTAATAAAGGCTCAAGCGGGTTTGCCAGGGTGGTTCACCTGCCGCTTGACGCGCAAACGCTTATGGCTAGGCTCGCGCGCTTTCCGCTGCCCGGAGGCTGCGTATGGCGACCCGTTTTCCTGATCCCTCACCGCCCGTAGCGGTCATTATGGGCTCGCGCTCGGACTGGCCGACCATGCAGCACGCCATCGAAGCGCTGGACGCTCTCGGTGTGGCCCATGATGCGCGCGTGATCTCCGCTCACCGCACGCCAGACCGCATGGTGGATTTCGCCAAGTCGGCAAAGGCGCGCGGCGTGAAAGTGATCATCGCCGGGGCAGGGGGCGCGGCCCATCTGCCGGGCATGGTCGCCTCGCTGACCGAACTGCCCGTGCTCGGCGTGCCGGTAAAGTCCAAAGCCCTCAAAGGGCTCGACAGCCTTCTGTCCATTGTCCAGATGCCCGGCGGTGTTCCCGTTGGCACGCTGGCCATTGGCGAGGCTGGCGCGAAGAATGCCGCGCTGCTGGCAGCCTCCATACTGGCGCTGACCGACACTGGCCTTGCAGACCGGTTGACCGCCTGGCGGGCCGGCCAGAGCGATAGCGTTCCCGACAGTGTAGAGGACTAGGCCCGCCATCATGCTGAAGCCCGGCGCGCGTATCGGTATTCTCGGCGGCGGCCAGCTGGGGCGCATGCTGGCGATGGACGCGGCGCGTCTGGGCTTTGACGTGCACATCTTCACGCCCGAGGACAATAGTCCTGCCGCGCGCGTGGCGGCGGCCTGCACGGTCGCGCCCTATGACGATCTGGACGCCGTGGCGCGCTTTGCGGCCGGCGTTGATGTCGTGACCTACGAGTTTGAGAACGTACCCGTAGAGACCGCGCGCAAGGCGGCTGAACACGCGCCGTTGCGCCCCGGTGTGAAAGCGCTGGAAGTGTGTCAGGACCGGGTGACGGAAAAGCGCTTCGTCAATGATGCCGGTATCGAGACGACGCCCTGGCGGGTAGTTTCCAGCATGGACGAGGCTGAGGCGGCGATAGAAGCGCTTGGCGCGCCTGCCATCCTGAAAACGCGGCGTATGGGTTATGACGGCAAGGGGCAGCAGGTAATCCGCAAGGCCGAAGACGCCGCTGCTGCCTTCGAGGCGCTGGGCGGTGTGGCCTGCATTCTGGAAGCGTTTGCGCCGTTCACGCGCGAAGTCTCGGTCGTCGCCGCGCGCAGCGTTGAGGGGCAGATCGCGGCCTACCCGCTGGCGGAAAACCAGCATGAGGGCGGAATCCTGCGCACCTCCATCGCCCCGGCGCCCGGCGCGGATGTGCTGGCCGGGGAGGGCCTGCGCATTGCTACGGCCATCCTTGAAGGGCTGGGCTATGTGGGGGTGCTGGCGGTGGAGTTGTTCGTGCTGGAGGATGGCCGCCTGTGGGTCAACGAGATTGCCCCGCGCGTTCACAATACCGGCCACTGGACGATGGATGCCTGTGCAGTCAGCCAGTTTGAGCAGCATGTCCGCGCCGTGGTTGGCTGGACGCTTGGAGATCCGGCGCCCCATTCCGCCGCCCGCATGGACAATCTGATCGGTGGTGATGCGCTGCGCTGGCAGGCGCTGGCCTCCGAGCCGGGCGTATGCCTGCACCTCTATGGCAAGGGCGAGGCGCGGACGGGCCGCAAGATGGGCCATGTAAACCGGCTCTCACCGCTCTCCTGACGGATCAAGCGCCCTTCGCGGGGTGATGGACGGGCTGATGCCCAGATGGTCGGTGCGGGTGGACCGGTCACGTTCCATCGCGTTCAGCAGCGGCGAGCGGCGGGTCTGCTCGCGGTGCTCATTGGCCATATGCACGCGCAGCATCTGAAGTGTGGACGGATTTGCCCCCAGCTGGGCCAGCTCGTATTCCAGCCGGGACATGTTCTCGGCGAACTCCAGCGGTCCCCGGCTCATAGCCCGGAGGTGATAGACGGCCAGTTCAGCCTGGGCGGCATTGGGGGCATCGCCGCAATCGCCGACTTCCCGGTTGGCATCACCTGATGACAGGCAGAACACCTCGGCTATGACCGCGCTTACACCGCCCTCGATAGGGCTGACCTGAAAATCTTCCACGCGCAGCCCGGTCTCGGCGCGCGCGGCAATTGAAGCAAAGGTCGGTATGCGCCGTTCCACGATGGCGGCGTCTTCCTCTTCAGGCAGGATAGTGTCCACCGGTGTATCGGGCGGTGTGACGGAGAATGCGCGCCCGGCGGTATCGGTCCGGGGCTGGGCAGGGCGCCGGGGTGTTTCGGGTGCGTCAGGGTCCGCAGGCCGGGTGCCGGTTTCAGATACCGGCGCGGGCGGTGTGTCGTCAGGCTCCGCTTCCACGGCCGTATCGGGCGGCGTCTCCGGTTCTTCTGATGTCAGCTCTTCGCCGTCGGTGTCACCGGCCGCTTCGGACTGGGCTGAGTCTGCGCTGCCGGCATCGCCGCCGGTGTCTGCGCCCGCTTGTCCCCTGTCAGCCAGCAAGGGCACGTTGAGCGGCAGATCGCTCTCGGCATCGCTGGCGCTGATGGTGAAGAAGCGCAGCTCGATATTGGTGCCGGTGCTGACAAAACGCTCAAGGGTTTCCGGCGGCAGCGCGGCAATCGCGCCGATAGCCCCGGCATGGAGAAGGCCCGCGCAAATATAGGCGCCCAGCCGCAAGCGGCTGAACGCGGGTGCCGATGCACGGGAAAGGGCCGGTCCACGAACGCTCACGATTATGAGAGATGGCCGCTGGTGGCGGCCGGTTCAAATTAAATCGGCAGCAATGTCAGTGGCGTTTGCGCGCTAGCCTTCGCCGCTCTGGGCGATGAACAGGCTGGAAGATGTATCTCCCAGCACGCCAGAGGCATGGGCCAGAACCAGGCAGGTGCCAAACATGGCAATCGCGATGAGAAGGGCGCCCAGGTTGATCTCCCGGCCCGGACGGCCATTGCCAGCAGAAAAGTCAGCCATGATCCCCTCCCTCTTTTCAGAGCCCACGCTCTGAGCTGATCCGATGAATGCCTGATGAACAGATTTCCCGCGCTTCGCGGCCCGGAAAAGTTCAAAATCGGGCGAACTCAAGATCAATTACGGCACAAAGAAGGCATCAACTCAGTGCCGCAGCGCAACACGTATTGCGGTTTACGGTAAACGGACGGTAGTTTCCCTCCGCCTTCCACCACCCGCATCAGGAGTGTCCATGTCCGCCCCGTTCGAGGTTTCCAAAGCCCTGTCCCGCGTCCAGCCCTCTGCCACCATCGCAGCGACCCAGAAGGCGCGTGAGCTCAAAGCCAAGGGCATTGATGTGATCTCGCTGGGTGCGGGCGAACCCGATTTTGATACTCCCGACCACATCAAGGAAGCGGCCATTGAGGCGATCCGGCGCGGCGAAACCAAATATACCGCCGTGGACGGTATCCCGGAGCTGAAAGAGGCGATCTGCGCCAAGTTCAAGCGCGATAACAGCCTAGTGTACAAGCCCTCGCAGGTGAATGTGTCGCCGGGTGGCAAGCCGGTGATCTACAACGCGTTTGCCGCCACGCTGAACCCCGGAGACGAGGTGATCGTGCCTGCGCCTTACTGGGTCAGCTATCCCGACATGGCATTGCTGTGCGGCGGCAAGCCTGTGTTTGCCGAGGCCACGGCAAAGGACGGCTACAAGCTGCGCCCTGAAGCGCTGGAAGCGGCCATCACGCCGCGCACGAAATGGCTGGTGCTGAATTCGCCGTCAAACCCCACGGGCGCTGCCTATTCAGCCGATGATCTCAAAGCGCTGGCAGAGGTTCTGGAGCGTCACCCGCATGTCTGGATCCTCACCGACGACATGTATGAGCACCTCGTCTATGATGGGTTCAAATTCGCCACCATCGCTGAGGTCGCGCCGTCGCTGTACAACCGCACACTGACCATGAATGGCGTGTCCAAATCCTACGCCATGACGGGCTGGCGCATCGGTTATGCCGCCGGGCCGGAAGCGCTCATCAAGGCGATGGCCAAGGTGATGACGCAGACGACCTCCAACCCGTGCTCGATCAGCCAGTGGGCGTCTGTCGCCGGGCTGAATGGCCAGCATGATTTCCTGAAACCGCGCAATGAGGCGTTCGTGCGCCGCCGTGATCTCGTACTGCGTCATATCGCGGCCAGCGACGGGCTGGATGCGCCGGTGCCGGAAGGGGCGTTCTATGTCTTCGCCAGCTGCGCCGGACTCATCGGAAAAACCTCTGGCAAGGGCAAGGCGCTGAAAACGGATGGCGATGTGTGTGACGCGCTGCTGGAAGAGGCGCATGTCGCGGTCGTTCCAGGCACGGCCTTTGGCTCCGGCCCGGCTTTCCGCATCTCCTATGCAACGTCCGATGAGGCTTTGGAAAAGGCTGGCACGCGCATAGCGGAGTTCTGTGCGTCAGCACGCTAGTATAGAAATTTTCTATAAGTTGCAGTCGGCGTTCCAGTTGGATTGGAACGCGCAGCGCCCCTATACGTAAGGCAGTGAGACCTTACCGGGCGGCTCCCTCGCCGCCTTTTCGCAGACAGGAGTATGTCATGCAGATCAATATGGGACTGAGCCAGGCGCAGCGCGAGGAAATGGCCGAGGCCGTGACGCGGCTGCTGGCCGACACCTATGCGCTTTATTTCAAGACGCATGCCTATCACTGGAATGTGACGGGGCCGCGCTTTCACGACCTCCACGCCATGTTCGAGACGCAATACACCGAGATGTGGACGGCAACCGATGACATTGCCGAGCGTATCCGCGCGCTCGGCGTGATGGCCCCGATCTCCTATGACGAGATCACCAATTCCGCCTCGATCCGGCCCGACAGCAAGACGCCCAAGGCCGACGAGATGGTCGCCAATCTCTTGGCTGGCCACGAGACGGTGGTGCGCACCGCCCGCGCCGCGCTGGAGCTGGCCAATACCCATGGCGATGAGGCGACGGCAGACATTATCGCGCCGCGTGTGACCGCGCATGAGAAGATGGCCTGGATGCTGCGGGCAACGCTGGGGTAGGGGGCTCTTCTAGTTCCGCAACGCATCCCCCGATCGTAGCCGGGGGCAGGCCGCGTTGCGGTGTTCCGCGAACCCCCGCCTGCGCGGGGGCAGGCAGTCGCGGGCGGCCGGTCGCCCTTGCGGCCCCTGACGGGGCCGTGATGGCTCCCCGGCGCGCAGCGCCGCAAGCGCGAACGCGCGCCCGAGCTAATGCGAGGCGCGACGCACGGATGTGCGGAGCATCACTAAAAGATGCCCTCTAAGCCTTCTCCGCGATCGTCCAGGCGTATTCGGCCATCGGTTCTACGAGAGCGCCAAGTTCCTTCGCGCGCTCGTTGGACGCATTGCCCTGCAGGCCACGGGCGTAGACGCCCTGGGCGATGCCGGCCAGGCGGAAGATGTTGTAGGCGATATAGAAATCGAGCTTGGGGATGCCGCTGCGCCCGGTGCGTTCGCAATAGGCCGCGACGTATTCTTCTTCCGTGGGGATGCCGAGCGATTTCAGATCCACACCCAGAAAACCGGAGCGTATCTCCTTGGGCGTGCGCCATTGCATGAGCTGGTAGGTGAAGTCCGCCAGCGGATCACCCAGCGTGGATAGCTCCCAGTCCAGCACCGCGATGACGCGCGGCTCGGTAGGGTGGAAGATCATGTTGTCGAGGCGGTAATCGCCATGGACGACACTGGTGCGCTCCTGTTCGGGCGCATTGGCCGGCAACCACTCGATCAGCCGGTCCATCGCCGGGATGGGGCGTGTTTCCGCCGCCTTGTACTGCTTGGTCCAGCGCCCGATCTGGCGCTCGAAATAATTGCCCGGCTTGCCATAGTCCGCCAGGCCCGCTTTCTCCACATCAATCGCGTGCAGCTGGGCCAGTGCGGCGTTGGACGCGTCATAGAGCGCGCGGCGCTCTGACGGCTCCATGCCCGGCAGATAGGCATCCCAGAAGATGCGCCCCTCGACGAATTCCATCACGTAGAAGGCCGTGCCGATGATTTGCGGGTCTTCGCACAGGCCGAACATGTGCGGCGCGGGGAAACCGGCTTCACCCAGCGCTTTCATCACCGTGAACTCACGATCCACGGCGTGGGCAGAGGGCAGGAGCACGCCGGGCGGCTTGCGGCGCAGCACGTATTGGCGCCCTGGCGTTACCAGCTTGTAGGTCGGGTTGGACTGGCCGCCCCGGAACTGGCTTACCTCCAGTGGCCCGGCATAGCCGTCCACATGGGTTTTCATCCAGTTTTCCAGCGCCTTTTCGTCAAAGCGCAGGGCGTCCGCGACGGATTTGGTGCCGGAAAACTGGGCGTCGAGTTCGGATTGTGTATCGCTCATGGGGCTTTGTGTATCACGCCTGCCGCCATGACAAAGTCCACATCTCGCAATTGAGAGATATTTTCCAGCGGATTGCCATCCACCGCGATGATGTCGGCATGAAAGCCCGGTGCGATGCGGCCAATCTCGCCTTCCATCTGCAGATGGCGTGCGCCATTGATGGTGGCGGCGATGATGGCCTGTTCAGGTGTCATGCCAGCTTCCACCATCAGCTCGAACTCGCGTGCGTTGTCCCCGTGACGGCTGACGCCTGAATCCGTGCCGAACGCGATCTGGACCCCGCCCCGGTGGGCGCGGCGCAGCATGTCGACCATCTGCGGACCGACCTGCAGCGCCTTGGCGCGCTGGAAGGGTGTCATCCAGGGCGCGTCGGCTTCGGCTTCCAGCGTGACGAATTCACCGGCCATGACGGTCGGCACCAGGAAGGCGCCTGAGCTGCGGAAAAGCCGGATGGACTCATTATCCAGAAACGTGCCGTGCTCGATGGAGTGCCCGCCCGCAGCCAGGAACGCATTCACCCCCGTCACGCCATGGGCGTGGGCGGTGACGCGGCGGCCCATCATTTCGGCGGCCTGAACGATGGCGCGCAGCTCATCGTCCATGAACTGCACTTCGATGCCGGCGGCCGTGTTCGACAATACCCCGCCCGTGGCCGTGATCTTGATCGTGTCCACGCCTGCCTGAATGAGCGAGCGCACGGCGCGGGCGCAGTCTGACGGGCCATTGCACGCGCCGGGGCTGGAGAAGTTCTCGATTACGCGCTGGTTGAAGCCGTTGATATCGCCATGCCCGCCGGTGGGCGTGATGGAGGGGCCAGCCACACGCATGCGCGGACCTACCGCATCGCCGTTGCGGATGGCATTGCGCAGGGCCAGGATCGCTTCGAGATCACCGCCGACATCCTGGACGGTAGTGAAACCTGCCTCCAGCGTGCGCCGTGCGTGACGCGTACCGATAAAGGCGCGGTCGGCACTGGACAGGGTGAAGGGCTGAATACGGCTGTCCGGTCCGCGCTCGCTGAGCAGGTGGACGTGTGCGTCAATGAGGCCGGGCAGCACCCAGTGCGAGGTCAGATCGACAATCTCCGCGCCATCGCGGGCGACATATCCGTCCTCGATGGAGTCGATACGTCCGTCGCGCACGATGATGGAGGCGCCATTGCGTACCCGCTCGCCGGGAACGGCGATGAGGTGGCCGGCATGAATGATGGTGACGCTGGTCTCGCTGTCGGCGCTGTCCAGTGCCAGCGCCGTTCCGGCCAGCGCGATGCCGGCCAGCAGGGCCGTAAATATGCGTGTCATGTCAGCCTCCCCGTAAATCTGTCTTCCCGCTTTTGTCGGACGCGCCGTGCCGGAAAGTCAAATCCTGATCACGGGGTTGTGAGATGTTACAACAGTTTAAGTGGACGTACTGGTCCTCGTGCCGATCATCTCGCGGTCTTTCAACACGGGGGAGCTGGCCATGCGCCGCAATATCATCACGCTTCTGGCCTGCACGGCCGTCATCGCGCTGGCACCTGCCAGCCACGCACAGGACGCCCCGGCGCCTGATGCGCGCTGGACCTGGGACGTCACCGCCCTTTACGCCGATCGCGAGAGCTGGGACGCCGACCGCCGCACCGGGCTTGAACAGGCCGGCGAGCTCGCGCAGCTCGAAGGCACGCTCGATGACGGTCCCGATGCCTTCCTGCGGGTGATGCAGGCCTATTCGGATGCCATGCGCACGGTGATGCGGGTGTGGACCTATGCCGGACTGGTCGCGGACGAAAACCTCGCCGATCCCGAGGGCCAGGCCCTGCGCCAACAGGCCATGGCGCTGTATTCAGAAATTTCCCAGGCGGGCGCATGGATCGATCCAGCCATCATCGCGCTGGGCGAGGAGACAGTGTGGTCGTATTTCGAGGCCGAGGCCGAGCTCGCGCCTTTCCGCCAGATGGTCCGCACCACCCTGCGCCAGGGCGAGCACACCCTGTCTGACCAGACCGAGCGGGCGCTGGCCGCCCTGAGCCCGGCCACGAGCGCGAGCTACACCATATACGGCCAGCTGGCGAACTCCGAAATCCCCCGGCCTACCATCACCCTGTCGGACGGGACCGAGCTGCTGGTCAATTCTGCCGGTTATGCGCGTGGCCGCGCTTTAGATAATCGCGAGGACCGTATTGCGGTGTTCGACGCCTATTGGGGTTCGTGGCAGCCCTTTACCGGGTCAGTCGGCGCGGCGCTGAACGGCCACGTCCAGAACGCAGTCGCCCAGTCCCGCCTGCGCGGCTATGACAACGCCCTGTCTGCGGCGCTGTCTGGCGGCAACGTGCCCGAGGAGGTCTATCGCACGCTGGTGGCGGAGACCAATGCGGCGCTGCCTGTCCTGCACCGCTATTTCGCCCTGCGCGCGCGGCTGCTGGGGGTAGAGGATCCGGCCTATTACGACATCTATCCCGACATGGTTGCCATCGACCGCGATTTCGGGATCGAGGACTCCATCGAGCTGACCCGCGCCTCCCTCGCCCCGCTGGGCGAGGACTATGTGGCGATGTATTCCGACGCGGTCTCCCAGCGCTGGATGCATGTCTATCCGCAGACCGGAAAGACCTCCGGCGCCTATGTCAGCGGGGCGGCTTATGACGTTCACCCTTACGTCCTGCTGAACCACCAGGACGACTACAGCTCTGCGACCACCTTCACCCACGAATGGGGCCACGCCCTGCACTCTGTGCTGGCCAATGAGGCCCAGCCCTTCGAGACGGCGCGCTATTCGATCTTCACCGCTGAAGTCGCCTCCACAGTGCATGAATTCCTGCTTCAGGAGCACATGCTTGAGACCGCGCAGACGCCGCAGGAGCGGCTGTTCTATCTTGGCAACGCGCTGGAACTGCTGCGCGCGACCTTCTTCCGCCAGACCATGTTCAGCGAGTTCGAGCTGGCCATCCATGAGACGGTGGAGCGCGGTGAGCCTCTGACGGGTTCGGCGATCACCGCGATCTATGCCGATGTCGTGCGCCGCTATCACGGGCATGACGAGGGTGTGATGCAGGTCGATGACCTCTACACCCATGAATGGATGTTCGTGCCGCACTTCTACATGAATTTCTATGTGTACCAGTATGCCACTTCGCTTGCGGCGGCTGCCTATTTCACCGATCTCATTCTGGAGGGAGATGAAGAGGCGCTGGAGCGGTATCTGGGCGCGCTGCGTGCAGGCGGATCGGACGATCCCTATCAGATCCTGCTTGATGCAGGCGTAGACCTCGCCACCCCAGAGCCCTACCGGGTGCTGGTGGAGCGCATGGAGCGCACCATGGACGAGATGGAAGCTATCCTTGCCGAAATGGAAAACTGATCAGTCCTTCCCCCTGTGATCCCCGGGCCGCCTGGCGGTTCCGGGGACAAAGGGCTGGGCCCCGACTTGCGTCGGGGAAACGCGGGATGGGTGGGTCGGGCACACCAAATTAGTTGCAAATGATACTATTTTCCGGCAAAAGACCGGGGAGTTCGCCGGACGGGCGGAGCGGCTGAGTGTTCTGCCCCGGTTCCGGCCCATCCCCTTTTGCTGTGAAGGAGCCTTCGCCATGGCTGATCTGTTCGAGAACCCGCTGGGTACCGATGGTTTCGAGTTTGTCGAGTACACCAGCCCGGAGCCGGAAAAGCTCGACCAGCTGTTCACCCTGCTCGGCTTCACCGCTGTCGCCAAACACAAGACGCGCGACATTGTCCGTTACAAGCAGGGCGATATCACGTTTCTGGTAAACCGCGAGAAGACCGGCCAGGCGGCTGATTTCCGCGCCGAGCACGGCCCGTCTGCCAACGCCATGGCTTTCCGCGTGCGCGATGCGAAAAAGGCTTATGAGGATGCGATTGCGCGCGGGGCGGAAGCCTATGGCACGCCGCTCTGGGGGGACGACCAGAATCTGCCGGCGCTGAAAGGCATTGGCGGCTCGGTGCTCTATCTCGTCGACCGGTATGGCGACACCAATATCTATGATGAGAGCTTTGAACCGATCCCCGGCGCCGAAGACAAGGGCGGGGCGGGGCTGGAAGTGCTCGACCATCTGACCCACAACGTCTTCATGGGCCGGATGAACCATTGGGCCAGTTTCTACGAGAATGTCTTCAACTTCCGCGAAATCCGCTATTTCGACATCAAGGGTGCCCATACGGGCCTGCTCTCGCGTGCCATGACCGGCCCGTGCGGCAAGCTGCGCATCCCCTTGAATGAAAGCTCTGACGACAAGTCCCAGATCGCGGAGTATCTGCGCGAGTATAATGGCGAGGGCATCCAGCACATCGCGCTGACGACGAGCGATATCTACACCACGATCGAGAAGCTGCGCGCCGCTGGCGTGGAGTTCCAGTCCACCCCGCCGACCTATTACGAGCTGGTTGATGAGCGCGTGCCGGGCCACGGGGAAGACCTTGAGCGTCTGAAAAAGAACTCCATACTGGTCGATGGTGACCCGGAGAGCGGGCAGGGCCTGCTTCTGCAGATATTCACCACGACCAATATCGGACCGATCTTCTTCGAGATCATCCAGCGCAAGGGCAATGAGGGCTTTGGTGAAGGTAATTTCAAGGCGCTGTTTGAATCGATCGAACTCGATCAGATCCGCCGCGGCGTGCTCAAGCCCGACGCCGCCGAGTAAGCGGTCATGACGGGGCGGGTGGACCGGGCGGACCTGCCGCCCGCCCTTACTCTTTCAGACTATCTGCCCTACCGGCTCTCGGTCGTTTCCAACAAGGCGTCCGGGCTGATCGCGCGCGCCTATCAGGCCCGCTTCGGCCTGACCATCTGGGAATGGCGGGTGATCGCGGTGCTGGGTTCTGGTGAAGCCATCACCGCGCAGGCCATCTGTGAAGCGACCGCCATGGACAAGGTGACGGTCAGCCGGGCCTTGCGCGCGCTGGCCGAGCGCTCCCTTGTGGTCCGGCGCACCAGTCCGACCGACAAGCGTGCATCTCTGGTATCGCTCACCGGTGATGGCCGTGCGATCTACGAGGAAATTGCCCCGCTGGCGCTGGAATGGGAACGCTCACTGCTGGCCGGTTTCAGTTCCGAAGAGGCAGACCAACTCTCCCGCCTGCTGGAACGGCTGGAGGCCCAGGCCGATGTGCTGGGCAGGGGTGAGCTTTAGGCTCACCGGCCCCTAGATCCCCTTCGTTTCCTCGATCAGCTTCTGATCGTCGCTGTCTTCGGGCGTTTCGATGCGTTGCGGCTCGGGCGCATCGCTGATGAGCAGCTCCACCGCCTGATCAGCGGCGTCCTGGAAGGGGAAGAGGATAAGGTCTGCACCGGCTTCTTTCAGCCGTTCCAGCGCCGCACCGCGCTGGCTGGTCACCGCTATCTTGCCTTCATATCCATGCTTGCGCAGGGTTGAGATCATCGGGATGCGGGTGTCCTCATGGGTG
Organism: Glycocaulis sp.; assembly: GCF_050485565.1. Classification (GTDB taxonomy): domain Bacteria; phylum Pseudomonadota; class Alphaproteobacteria; order Caulobacterales; family Maricaulaceae; genus Glycocaulis. Next base: position 25,653 of record NZ_JBJHBQ010000011.1, read on the forward strand.
ACGCCGGTTTCATGGTCGGATGTCGTGGAGATGATCCAGCGCACGCGATTGAGCGGCAGATGGGTGAGAAACTCCTGATCGGTCAGATCGCCATAGACGGCGTCCAGTCCGCGCTCACGCCATAGCCGCACCGCAGAGGGGTTGAAGTCAACGCCCAGCGTCGAGACGCCCCGGTTTAGAAGGCGCTGCGCGATGGCCCCGCCATAGCGGCCCAGCCCGAACAGGATCACGTCGTGATGCTTGCTGGCATCCTCTGCGCCATCCTCGGTTTCGGCATGGTTGATATTGCGCCGCTCGAACGGGGAGAGCAGGGGTTCAACCAGCGGATAGAGCCGGTGGGAATAAGTGATCATGTAGGTTGAGGCGGCAATCGTGATCAGCCCGACCAGCGTGACCAGTCCCAGCGCCTCGTTGCTGACATGGCCGATGGCGAGGCCCATCGCCATGAAGATGAGCGAGAACTCGCTGATCTGCGCCACGGTGAGGCCGGCCAGGAAGCCGGTCCGCTTACGATAACCCATCACCCCCATGATGATCACCACAATCAGCGGATTGCCGATCAGCACAAAGAGTGAGAACACGGCCGCCGCCGGGATGTTCTCGCCCAGCAGCGACAGATCGAGCCGCGATCCGAGCCCGATGAAGAAGAAGAGCAGCAGGAAGTCCCGCAAAGGGGCGAGGCGTGCCGAAATAGCCTCCCGGTAGGGCGTTGACGCGAGCGCGACGCCCGCCAAGAGCCCGCCTAGCTCCTTGCCGAGGCCGAATATATCCCCCAGCGCGGCAAACATCGCTGCGAGCGCAATGCCGAAGGAAATCAGCAATTCCGGCGAGCGCGCCAGAATGGTGGTCAGCGGGTTGGCGATATAGCGGATGAAGAGAATAACGGCAGCCACCATGGCGATGCCCGCGACCAGCACAATCAGAAGGTCGCTGACGCCGCTATCTTCGGCTCCGCCAATGCCGATCGCGGAGAGAACGATCATCGCCAGCACCACCACGAGGTCCTGCACGATCAGGAAGCCCAGCGCGATGCGGCCATGCAAAGAGTCGATCTCGCGCTTGTCTGACAGGAGTTTCACGATGATGATCGTGGAGGAGAAGGTCAGCGCGACCGCGATGTAGATGCTGGTGATAGGGTCAAAACCCAGCGCCAGCGCGATGAAAAAGCCGATGATCGAGGTGAAGGCGACCTGACCCAGCCCCGTCGCCAGCGATACCAGCCCCAGGGACCGGATCAGCTTCACATCCAGCTTGATGCCCACAAGGAAGAGCAGGAGCGCGATGCCGAGCTGGGAGAGCAGGTCGATATGCTCGCTGGAGTGGACGATGTCGAGCCCGGCCGGGCCTACCGCGATGCCCACGATGATAAAGCTGACGATCAGGGGCTGGCGCAGCACATGGCCGAGAAGGCCAAGCGCCGCCGCGATTACCAGCAACAGCGCAATCTCGTAGAACACAGACTGGGTGATCAACTCTGCCACGTGCCCGCCCTTCCGTTCGCCGGTCCGTCACGGATCGCGCGCGATCACAGTGTCATGGTCTGTGCGTAGCTCCAAGGGAAACCGGTCAGGGCTACCCCACGGCCGCGATCAGCGAGCGGGCGTCATAGGTGTTGGCGTATTCGTCTGCCGGGCCGGAGCGGGCAATGATCTCGATGCTGACAATGGTGCGCCGCTCCTGACCGGGGCTGAGGCTGACGCCAAGGCCCACGCCAGAGGCGCGATAGCCGCCTGATCCGATCGTCGTGCCCGCTGATCCGCCGACGCGGACAGGACTGGAGCCGCTGCCGCGCGTTTCCACATGGCGGTCAACCAGCTGGAACCAGTCATAGCCGTTTTCGAGGGTCAGCTCGGCGGCGCGGCGCAAGGCCAGGCGTTCGGCGTAGGCCGCTGTCGCGTCCGGGCCAGCGGTAAAGGTCACGCGCCAGCGATTATCGGTGATCCTGAGCGAGTCAAAGCCAACTGCCTGTCCTGCCGACCCGGTAGCAGGTCCATAGGTGGTCTGGGTGGGGGCGCAGGCGGCGAGCATGCCGAGGCTTGTCGCGACAAGCGCGGTAATCAGGAAGGGGCGTCGGGTCATGGGCGTCCTCGTGGCGTTTGTCCCTCAACTGAGAGCATAGCGGCTTATTGAAGTTTACGCTTCCCCGGGCGAAACGGTTTCATCCGGAGCCATTTCATACCCCAGGTTTCCGATTGCCCAGCCAGCGAGAAACCCTGCTGCGAAACCACAGGGCAGGGTGGCCAGCACGATCAGCGCGCCTTCATCGATATATTGCTCACCGCCCAGACGGCCTGAGAGGAAGAACAGAAAGGCGAAAACCATCCCCGTGACGCCGATAGCCACGCCCATCTGCGCAGGTGACCGCCACTTCATGAAATGCGCGATGAGCCAGCCGGCCAGTATCACCGGGGCGCCGAGCGCGTAGGTGACGATCACGCCCACAAATACGGCCGCAATGCCGCCCACAATGATGACGGTCGCGACATCCTGGGCAGGATTGTCCGGCATGAGCTGAAGCGACAGGGCCAGCCAGACCAGCGCCCCACCTACGGTGCCGGCGATTGCGGGCGCGAGCAGGAGGGCAAAAATGAGCGGGGTTGTACGAGCCTTGCGCATATCATGCTCCAAACACGGATTGAGTGTGGACCCTAACGCCCGGCCCGTTCCAGGCTGGTGAAGACCAGCCCGCCAATGGCACCGGCCGCCGCACCGATCAGCGGCAGGGCGAGGCTGAACAGGCTGTCTGCCAACGGGAGTTCGCCGAGCGGTACGCCGCCGGTCAGCCCAAGTTCCAGATCCGCTCCGTGAACGCGATAGAGATAGGTCAGCATGCCCGCCAGCCCTGCAGCCGCGCCCGTCAGAAGGGCGGTAAAACCACCCCAGAGACGCAAACTTCTCAGGATCAGCCATAGAGGCCCAAACAGCGCAAAGGCTACCGGGTAGGCAAACATCAGGGCTGAAATCCATACGCTTACCGCCATGGAGGCATAGTCGGCCAATGGCACGTCAGCCGCCGCAGGGTCGGTGATGTAGAGATGCGCGATCAGACCCAGCACGGCCAGAGCGGCCGCGAAGGCGGGCGCGATCACGAAAGCGGCCAGCGCTCCGCCCGGCCCTCTCATGTCAGCATGCCTTCATTGCTAGGGTGTTTCATGTCGTTCCCCCCTCAAAAGCCCCGACCCAGATGCTACTCAAGCGCGTGACTGGACGTGGCGCAAGACCCAGACCCGGCAGGCACTGGCCAGCCCGCCTTCATCGCCGGACGTGACGCGCGCCTCATCGATCTGTGCAATCAGGCTTGCCAGCGAACGCGCCTGCTCCTCGCAGGCGGCGTCCAATACCGCCCAGAATTCCGCTTCCAGCGCCAGGCTGGTGCGGTGTCCGGCAAGGGACAGGGATCGCTTTATCTGGCTCATCGTTTGAAGAAGATCACCGCTGCGCCCGCCGCAATCAAGGCAAACCCGATCAGATGGCGGATTGTGACGGGTTCTTTCAGGTAGATGGCGGCAAAGGCGACAAACACGGTCAGCGTGATGACCTCCTGCATGGTTTTCAGCTCGGCAGCCGAATAGACATTATGTCCGATCCGGTTGGCAGGCACCGCCATGGTGTATTCCACAAAGGCGATCAGCCAGCTGAAGAAGATGACCATCAGGATGGGTGCGGTCTTGAAACGCAAATGCCCGTACCAGGCCAGCGTCATGAAGATATTGGAGCCGATCAGCAGGATGACTGGAAGGATGTGTGGCCAGGAGATGGTTGGCATGGCAGGACCGGGGCAAGGGCGGCAAAGAATGCTATTGCGCAGCAAGCGGCGCACCTGTCCATAGGCAAAAAAAGAGCCGGAAGGCGCAAGGCGCTCTTTCCGGCTCAGTCTTGCATGCCGTTCGGGGAGGAGACGGTATGCGAACAAGAAACGGGGAAACCGTTCGCGTCTGATATGACGTCAACGCCTGCCCGCTTCAAGGCGTTCCAACGAATATCAGCTATGCAAAAATGCAGCGTTACGAGTTTGCGAAGAATATGTGACGCAAGGCCGGGAGCGGAAAGCCGAAATTATTCAGCGGCCTCTGCTTTCCACGCCTTGGCCGCATCCACCAGGAACTCGCGGAATGCGGCAACTCGCCGCGATCCCTTAAGCTCGTCGGGGAAAACGACATACACATCGAATGTGGGGCCGTCCGTGTCGGGCAATACCCGGACCAGGCCGGGGTTTTCCAGCGCGACATAATCGGGCAGGCCGCAAATGCCGAACCCGGCCTCGGTGGCCCGCATCATCGCCTTGATGGTGTTGGCTTCGATGATCGCCTCGCGTGGTTGCGCGCCCGGCTCATGGCCGATGGTCAGCTGCCAGTTGAGATTGGGGATCGGGGCGAGCTTTTTGGGCCCGTAGGCGATGAACTGGTGGCCCTTGTCGAGATCGGCGAGCGTCTTCGGTGTGCCGTGTTTCTCGAGATACTCAGGCGCCGCATAGAGGTGTTGCTCCACCTGCATCAGGCGGCGCTGTACCAGCTCGTTCTGGGTGGATGGCCATGGGCGGATGGCGATATCGGCCTCCAGCCCTGCCAGATCCAGCTCATGGTCGGCCAGCAGCAGCTTGAGCTGGATCTTCGGGTAGAGTGTCTGAAACTGTTTCAGGCGGGGGATCAGCCAGATCGAACCCAGCGCGGTCGGCGCAGTGATGCGCAAGGCCCCTGTCGGCTTGTCGCGGCTGTCCTGCACGCGCGCTTCGGCCACGGCCACGCGGTTTGAAATCTCGCCCGCTGCTTCAAACAGGAGCCGCCCCGGCTCGGTCAGCAAAAGCCCGCGCGCATGGCGGTGAAACAGCTTGATATCAAGCTCGGCCTCAAGCGCGGATATCTGCCGGCTGACCGCTGACTGCGACAGGCCAAGCGTATCGGCTGCACCAGTGAGCGAGCCCGCATCGGCGGCGGCGTGAAAGGTTTTGAGCTTGTCCCAATCCATGGCGCGCGACGTTAGAGCGCTTCGCGCGCCCCGTCAGGTGCGAATTGTCATTCCGTCTGCCAATGAATTTCGGAAGGCGGCCCATGCGGGAATGAAGCCGAGTATCGCCGATGCGCCGGTGACCACGCCGATGAGTGCGAGGTCATAAAGGCCGGGCAGATTGCTGGTCAGGTGGATGCCGTATTGCATTTCCAGCACCGGTGCCGCGATGGCCAGCGCGCCATAGGTGAGACCGGTGCCGATGATCGCGCCAGCCAGAGCCAGCAGCGCGCTTTCGCTGACCAGCAGCACGAATATGTGCCTCGGCCTCGCGCCGAGAGCGCGCAATATCGCCATTTCCCGGCGGCGTTCATTCAGGCTGGTCAGGATGGCGGTGAGGATGCAGATCAGGCCCATCAGGACCACGAAGGCGGCCACAGCGGCCAGCGTGCGTTCAGCCACCCCCACAACGCCCCAGAGCTGGGAGAGGGCGACGCCCGGAATGATGGCCTGCAGGGGCTCCACCCGGTAGGTGTTGATCTGTCGTTGCAGGCGCAGCGCGGCGACCGGCGTCTCCAGTCCGACCAGAAACGCGGTAATCTGGTCAGGTGTAAGGTCCATGGCCCGCAGCTCGTCCATGGAGAGGCTCGTGCCTGCGCCCGTTGGCCCTTCCAGATGGATCGCCTCGATGGCTTCCAGGCTGACAAAGACAGAGCGGTCAACCGGCGTGCCGGTCGGTTCGAGAATACCGACGATGGTGAAGGGGTTATTGTCGTGCTCGACAAAGCTGACCCGGCCTGTGCCGTGGGCGACGATGATTTCCTCGTCCAGCGAATAGCCCAGCTCGCGCGCGACGCTGGCCCCTACCACCGTGTCGAACAGATCATCGAGCGGCCCGCCAGCGGCAAATTCCAGATGCCGCCGCCCGGCATAACGGTAATGCTCGAAATAGCGATTATCCGTCCCCACCACGCGGAAACCGGCATGGGAATCGCCCAGCGATATCGGCACCGTCCAGGCAACGCCCGGTGCATTGGCGACCTGCTCATAGGTTTCCCAGGTGATGTTGTTGGTTGCATCGCCGATATGGAAGATCGCGTAGAGCAGCAGGTTTACCGGGCTGGACCGCGCGCCGACGATCAGGTCCGTACCCGAAATCGTGTTCTCGAAGCTTGCGCGCGCGCCGTGGCGCACTTTCTCGACGCCCAGAAACAGCGTCATTGCGATGGCAACGGTGAGGATGGTCAGGAGCGCCGTGCCGCGCCGGTTGGCGATGGAGCGCCAGGCGAGGGAGAGGATGGGGAAGCGGGTCATGCGCGGACCCCCGCCGTGTTGAGCTCGGACAGATCGACCGCGCGGTCAAACTTCGAGGCCAGAGAGCCGTCATGGCTGACAAAGAGAAGCGCCGCGCCGCTGGCCGCGCATTCCTCAATCAGGAGCGACAGGAAGGCATCGCGTGCATCGGCATCGAGCGCCGAGGTCGGTTCATCGGCCAGCACCAGACCGGGGCGGCCAATGAGCGCGCGCGCTGCGGCCACGCGCTGCTGCTGGCCCACGGACAGCTCGGTAGGCGGGCTGGACCAGTATTGTTTCGGATCAAGCTGCAGGCGGGTCATCAGGCGGCGTGCTTCGGCCTCCGCTCCGCCTGCCGCTTCACACGCTTTGGCCCGCTGCGCAGAAAAGCGTGCAGGCAACATTACGTTCGCACCGGCCGGTAGGTAGGGCAGCAGGTTGAACATCTGGAAGATGACGCCCAGCCGCTCGGCGCGCAGCGCGTCACGCTTGCCGCCGGAGAGCTTTGACATCGGCTCGCCCAGCACCTCGATATCTCCGGCAGTGGGCGCCATGATGCCTGCAATCAGCCCCAGCAGGGTGGATTTGCCCGATCCGCTCGCGCCCTTGAGGAACACCTTCTCACCGGCGGCGACCTCGAAACGGTCCATGTCGAGCACGACTGGGGCTTTGCGCGCATAGGAGAAGCGCACGCCGGTCAGGGATATGGCAGGTGCTTCGCTCACGCGGCGTCGGACTTGGCGGCTTTGCTTTCGCTGGCGGCGTGGTGCTCCATCTCGGCCAGCCAGCGTTCAGCCTCCAGCGCGGCCATGCAGCCCATACCGGCGGCCGTGATCGCCTGACGGTATATGTCGTCGGTCACGTCGCCGGCAGCAAACACGCCGGGAACAGAGGTGAGGGTGGAACCGGGCTTCGTCACCAGATAGCCGCCATCCTTCATCTCAAGTTGGCCTTCAAACAGCGAGGTAGCAGGCGCGTGGCCGATGGCGATGAATACGCCGTCGGTAGGCAGTTTCGTTTCCTCGCCGGTTTTCAGGTTTTTCACCCGCACGCCGGTGACGCCGGGGACATCGCCTTCGGCGAGGATTTCCTCTACCGCGCTGTCCCAGACCACCTCGATCTTCTCGTTATCAAACAGGCGCGCCTGCGCGATTTTTTCGGCGCGCAGGGAGTCGCGGCGGTGGATGAGGGTCACCTTGCTGGCAAAGCGCGTGAGGAAGAGGGCTTCCTCAACGGCGGTATTGCCGCCGCCGACCACCACGACTTCCTTGCCGCGATAGAAGAAGCCGTCACACGTCGCACAGGCCGATACGCCAAAGCCCTGCAGGCTCTGCTCGCTTTCAAGGCCCAGCCATTTGGCGCTGGCGCCGGTGGCGATAATCACGCTGTCGGCGGTGTAGATCGTGCCGCCATCGCCCTTCATCGTGAAGGGGCGCTTGGAGAAATCAGCCTCCACGATGATGTCGGCGATGATCTCCGCGCCGACATTCTCGGCCTGCGCCTTCATCTGCTCCATCAGCCACGGGCCTTCGATGACGCTGGCAAAGCCGGGATAGTTTTCCACCTCGTGGGTGATGGTCAGCTGGCCGCCCGGCTGCAGCCCGGCGATGACGATCGGCGAGAGCATGGCGCGCGCGGCATAGATGGCGGCGGTGTAGCCGGCCGAACCCGAACCGATAATGACGACTTTGGAATGGCGGGTTTCGGTCATGGCAGGCTGATGTCCTCTGGCGGTCGTGTTGGGTGCGGCTGATAAGAGCTTATTGTGCGGATTCGGCTTCTGGCGTCTCGCCCAGCAGGCGGTTCAGCCAGCCTTCGTTCCATTCCCGGCCCGGATAGGCTTCATCAAGCTCTTCACGGGTGATTTCGCCTGAACGGATGCGGGCGGCGGCGTGAATGTGGGAAGCGCGCACAGCACCTGCGCACATTACAACGACAGGGCCGTCTGTCTGGGTCAGGATATGGGCCACGGTATCGGTGGCTTCCGGGCCGGTGGAAAACCAGACCGGCACATGGGCATAGATCATGCCGTTTTCCATGACGCTATCTGCGAAGTCGAAACCGAGCGCTTCCATTTCCGCTTCGGTCAGCAGATTGATGACGGTGGTCTGGCCGTCACTGGCCCAGGACCGGGCAGAGCTGGCGTCGGGCCGCGCTTCAAAGCGCACATCGTCACCCATCGGGGTCATCTGCGGCTGGGCGGCAAGGGCTGGCGCGCTGGCAAGGCCGATCAGCGTTGCGGCGATGGCGGAGCGGAGCATTTGGGGTCTCCTTCAGACGCGTGGACATTATCCAGCGTTCAGATGTCGCCTTTGCGGGCCATGATTTCAAGGACGCGGTGCGCCGCCCTCTCGGTTTCGTGAAGAGGCGGGTAGGTCCAGCTGTCCAGCTGGCCAAGGTAGGGGCGCACCGCGCCGTGCGCCTCCAGCGCGCTGTAGAGCCGGGCGAACTTGCCGGGCTTTCCCTCCAGCATCAGCCGGTAGACGGGCGTGCCGGTCGCCGCAGCCTCGGTGAGCATGTTGGTGGAGTCCTCGGTGACGAAAATCCAGTCCGCACCGCCCAGAAAGGCAAAATACGGGTTGGGTCCGTCTCCGGTGTGCAGCCACACGCCATCATCATCGCCAAACGCCTCTTCAAGAGCGGTCACGAAGCTATCGGGCGTGCGGCGCGAGGTTGTGACCATCAGGCCGACACCCTCACCGCGCAGGTGTCTGAGCCGGTCCAGCAGCGTCCCGGCAATCGCGGGCGTGAAACGGTGATGCCTTGAATCGCCGCCAATCAGCACCGCCGCGCGGGGGGCGGGCAGGGCGGCGATCTGTCCGGCAAAGGCCCGCTCTGCCTCGTCCAGCCGTTCGCGCGTTATCCGGTTGGGCGAACCTGTGATCTCAAACACATTGCCGCCGCGCATCCGGTCGTGTTCTGGCGGGATGATGAGGTCAAAGCGGTGCCGGGCCATTTTCGGGTCCTGCACATAGACAAAGACCGCGTCTGGAAAGGCTTTGCGATGCTCGCCTGCCGCGCGGACTGCCGCCATGCCGCATCCGATCCACAAATCTGGCGCGATGGGGCCGGGGTCGGGCAGATCGCCTGTGCGCGGCACCTGAACGGGCAGGATGCGCATGGGTGTCAGCTGGGCGATGGCTTCGGCGAGGCCCAGCGCCTGATTTTCCATGCCGCGCCTGCCGTCGGTGACGACGAAACAGGCGCGTTCAGCTGTGGCAGGGCTGGAATCCATGTGCGCCAGTTAGCCCTTCATGTGGCCGGAAGCCAAGGGGGCGGCCCTCGGCGGGGCAAAAACGTGAGAAGCCGGCAGAACACTCCGCCGGCTTCCATCATTGCTGGAGAGTGGCCGGCAGAAAGCCTATTTCCACTCGACTTTCAGGATCTCGTAGGTCTTCAGCCCGCCGGGCGCGTTGACCTCGACGACATCGCCGGTTTCCTTGTTGATAAGGGAGCGCGCGATGGGCGAGGACACGGAAATCTTGCCCGATTTCACGTCGGCCTCGTCGTCGCCGACGATCTTGTAGGTGGCTTCCGCCTCGGTATCCTCGTCGATCAGAGTCACGGTGGCGCCGAATTTCACCTGGTCGCCGGACATGCGCGACACGTCAATAATCTGCGCGCGCGCCAGCTTGTCTTCCAGCTCGACAACGCGGCCCTCAATCCAGCTCTGGCGTTCCTTGGCCGCGTGATATTCCGCGTTCTCTGACAGATCGCCATGGTCGCGCGCTTCGGAGATCGCCTGGATCACCGCCGGGCGTTCAACCGATTTAAGATGCTTCAATTCATCGTCGAGGGCCCGGTGACCCTCGGCGGTCATAGGGATTTTTTGCATAGGGAAGGACTCGTTTCTTTTTACGCCTGCGAGCGTAAGACCCAAATGATCCCGCTATCAAGCGCTGTTTGCGTTCTCCTCGAACGCACTAGTAACGATAGGATTGCAAGGCGCGCGGTTCAAGCTCCCCTGCATCAATGGTCGCAATCGCCTTTACGGCGGCGCGGCTGGCCGATGCAGTGGTGTAGCACGGGATTTTCAGCTCCAGCGCGGTGCGCCGGATCGAGTAGCTGTCAATCTGGCTCTGGCGGCCTTCGGTCGTGTTGAAGATCAGCTGGACTTCGCCATTCTTGATCGCGTCCACGATGTGCGGACGGCCCTCAAACACCTTGTTGATGCGGGTGACCGGCACACCGGCCTCTTCCAGCGTCTTGGCCGTACCGCCCGTGGCCAGCAGCGAGAAGCCCAGCTGCGTCAGCTGACGGCAGGGTTCGATCATCTGCGCCTTGTCGGATTCTTTCAGTGAGACAAAAACGGTGCCTGAGCGCGGCAGGCGCACGCCTGCGCCGAGCTGGGCCTTGGCAAACGCGGCCTCAAAGCGCATGTCGATGCCCATCACCTCGCCGGTGGAGCGCATTTCCGGGCCTAGCACCGGGTCGACGCCGGGGAAGCGCGCAAACGGCATCACCGCTTCTTTCACGGCGACGTGCTCGGGCGTGTCATTCCAGACCTTGAAGCTGGAGAGCTTTTCGCCCGCCATCACCTTGGCGGCAATGCCCGCTACGGGCGTGCCGATGGCTTTTGCGACGAAGGGTACGGTGCGGCTGGCGCGCGGATTGACCTCCAGTACGAAGATCTCGCCGTCCTTGACCGCGTACTGCACGTTCATCAGGCCCTTCACGCCAATCGCCCTGGCCAGCGCCACGGTTTCGGCGCGCAGCTCGGCAATGGTTTCGGCCGGTAATGAGTGGGGCGGGATGGAGCAGGCGCTGTCGCCGGAGTGCACACCGGCTTCCTCGATATGCTCCATGACGCCGGCAATACGCACCTCCTCGCCATCGCAGACCGCATCGACATCCACTTCGGAGGCGTCGGTGAGGTAGCGGTCGAGCAGGAGGGGGCTGTCGCCGGAGACGTGAACCGCAGCGCGGATATAGCGCTCAAGGCTTTCCTGATCGCGCACGATCTCCATCGCCCGCCCGCCAAGCACGAAGGAGGGGCGCAGCACCAGCGGGAAGCCGAGCGTCTTGGCGCTTTCCAGCGCCTCTTCCTCGGAGCGCACGATGGCATTGGGCGGCTGGCGCAGGCCGAGCTTGTCCAACAGCGCCTTGAAGCGTTCGCGGTCTTCGGCCAGATCGATCGCGTCCGGGCTGGTGCCCAGGATCGGAATACCGGCCTTTTCCAGCGCGCTCGCGAGCTTTAGCGGCGTCTGCCCGCCATACTGCACGACGACGCCCAGCAATGTGCCATTGGCTTGCTCGGCCGCGATCAGTTCCAGCACGTCTTCATCGCTCAGCGGCTCGAAATAGAGGCGGTCGGCGGTGTCATAGTCGGTGGAGACGGTTTCGGGATTGCAGTTCACCATGATGGACTCAATGCCCATATCGGCGAAGGCAAAAGCCGCATGACAGCAGCAATAGTCAAACTCGATGCCCTGACCGATCCGGTTCGGGCCGCCGCCAAGGATGATTGCCTTTTTCGCGCCTGTGGGCCGGCTCTCGCAATTGCCGGTCTCGTAGGTGGAATACATGTAGGCGGTCGGCGTAGCGAACTCGGCTGCACACGTATCTACGCGCTTATAGACCGGGCGCACGTTCAATGCCCGGCGCGCCTCGCGCACCTTGGCCTCGGTGGATTTCGTCAGTTGGGCAAGGCGCTGGTCTGAAAAGCCCATCGCCTTCAGGCGGCGAAAGCCCTTCGCGTCGCCGGGCAGGCCCAGCGTGGCGATGTCTTCCTCTGCGTGGATGATTTCCTCGATCTGGCGCAGGAACCAGGGCTCATAGGCGCAGGCCGCATAGATATCGTCGACGCTCAGGCCCTCGCGCAAGGCTTGCGCAATCACGCGCAAGCGGTCAGGCGTCGGGCGGGAGAGCGCGGCCAGCACCGCCTGCCGGCGCCCTTCCGGTCCGTCGGCAGACTCAAAGCCCTCAATCTCGACCTCATCAAAGCCGCAAAGCCCGGTTTCCAGGCTGCGCAGCGCCTTTTGCATGCTCTCCTGGAAGGTGCGGCCAATGGCCATCGCCTCGCCCACCGATTTCATGGAGGTGGAGAGCAGGTTCTGTGCGCCGGGATATTTCTCGAACGCAAAGCGCGGAATTTTCGTGACGACATAGTCAATCGACGGCTCAAAGCTTGCAGGCGTCGCCCCGCCGGTAATGTCGTTATCGATCTCGTCGAGCGTGTAACCGACAGCCAGCTTCGCCGCGACGCGCGCAATGGGAAAGCCGGTGGCTTTCGATGCCAGCGCAGAGGAGCGTGACACGCGCGGGTTCATTTCGATGACGACCATGCGGCCGTCCTTGGGGTTGACCGCGAACTGCACGTTCGAGCCGCCTGTCTCCACGCCGATCTCGCGCAGGACCGCAATCGAGGCGGAGCGCATGCGCTGATATTCCTTGTCGGTCAGCGTCAGGGCCGGGGCGACGGTGATGGAATCGCCGGTATGCACGCCCATCGGATCGATATTCTCGATGGAGCAGATGATGATGCAATTGTCCGCGCGGTCGCGCACCACCTCCATCTCGAACTCTTTCCAGCCGAGCACGCTTTCTTCCACCAGCACCTCGTCGACCGGGGAGGCGGCAAGGCCGGATGACACGATCTCGCGGTATTCCTCGACATTGTAGGCGATGCCGCCGCCGGTACCGCCCATGGTGAAGGAGGGGCGGATGACGGCTGGCAGGCCCAGCTCGTCCAGCACGGCTTCGGCCTCGGCCAGCGAATGCACGGCGCGCGATTTCGGGCTTTCAAGCCCGATAGCGTCCATCGCATCGCGGAAGCGCTGGCGGTTCTCGGCCTTGTCGATGACGTCGGCCTTGGCGCCGATCATCTCCACGCCGAACAGTTCTAGCACGCCGCGCTTTTCCAGTTCCAGGGCGCAGTTGAGCGCGGTCTGCCCGCCCATGGTGGGGAGCAGCGCGTCGGGGCGCTCCTTCTCGATGATCTTGGCGACCATTTCAGGGGTGATCGGCTCGACATAGGTGGCGTCGGCCAGGCCCGGATCGGTCATGATCGTGGCCGGGTTGGAGTTCACCAGAATGACCCTATAGCCCTCTTCTTTCAGGGCCTTGACTGCTTGCACGCCCGAATAGTCGAACTCGCAGGCTTGCCCGATCACGATAGGGCCGGCACCGATGATGAGGATGGAGCTGATATCGGTGCGTCTGGGCATAGAGGTGTATCCCGTATGTTGCGCGCGTTGCCGCACTGCCGGGCTTGTGGGGCAAGTCCGGGCGCGGTTCGACTCTGATTACATGCTAGAAGCGGGTGTTAGCGCCAATTTGCTCCCATGGCGAGGGGGTAGGTGTCACCCAAGTGACAAATCCCGCCAGAGCTGGGGCTGGAGGTTCGCGTCGCGCCGGCGCACGCGGTCTGAAATCATCCAGAAGGCGCGCTCGTGCAGCAGCGGCACATTGCATTGTTCCTCCAGGAATACCGCCTCGGCCTCGCGGTGAACGGCGATGCGTTCAGAGCGTGAGACGCGCCCGCGTGCGTCTTCCATCAGCTGCGCAAAACGCGTCCGGCCCGGCCCGGACCAGCCGGTATCATCGGCAAATCCGCCGGGCGCGAACGGCTCCAGCATGAAGTCCGGCTCCGATTTCAGGCCCCGGTTGAAGTAGCCGAGAGTCATGTCGAACTCACTGCTGCCGACGGCCTGATTGATGTCGTGCGGGTAGGAGGAAAGGATCTCGATATCCAGCCCCGCGCCGCGCAGATCATCGGCTATCGCGATGGCAATACGCTCCCGGCTTCCCGATGACACCCGCAGGACCAGCCGCAGCGGATTGTCCGGCCCGTAACCGGCCTCTGCCAGCAGGGTGCGGGCCGCTTCCCTGTCCGGCCGCGGAGCGGTCTGGCCGTTCTCTTCGAGCGCCTGCGCGGTGATGACATGGATGGTGGGCGTGGCTTCGCCGCTGAAGAAGTTCTCGGCCAGAAACTGCCTGTCGACGGCCAGTGAAATGGCGCGGCGCACGCGCACATCGTTCAGGCCGGGGCGGCGGTGATTGAGTTTGAGATAGGTCAGGATGGGCGCGTCAAAGCCGTGCAGCCGGCTACCAATCTCGCGGCGCAGAAAGCCGATCTGTTCGGCCGGCGGCCGGTCGGCCAGGTCCAGATCGCCAGAGCGGAAAAGGCGCGCGCGTGTTGCTTCGTCTTCCACTACATCAACCCGGATATTCTCTATGGAAACACTGCGTTCGGCATGAAAACGCGGATTTCGGGCGAGCAGGTAAGTCAGGGCGCTGGCCTGGCGCAGAATATACGGCCCGGCGCTGACCCAGTTGAGTGGCCGCACCCACCGGTCGCCGTGTGCTTCGATAACGTGACGGGGCAGGGGGTAGAACTCGCGCATCAATACCGGGAAGGCCCCGACGGGCGCGTCCAACTCAAATATGACGGTACGCGGATTTGGCGCGGAGACCCCGATTTCGCTTGATGGCAGGCGTCCGGCCAGCGCAGCGCGTGCGCCCCGCACGGCAAAGAAATCGCCCAGATTGGCAAAGCCGGTGCGCGGATCGACAGCGCGCCGCGCGGTCCATACCACGTCGTCGGCGGTCAACGGCATGCCATCAGACCATTGCAGGCCCTCGGCAAGGCGGAAACGCCAGGTGCGGCCATCCTCAGAGCGCCAGCTCTGGGCAAGGCCTGGTGCCAGTCCGCCAGACGGGCTGTATTCGGTCAGCGGCGCATGAAGCTGCTTGTAGAGGAGGGCGGAGGCGGCGAACTGGCCTTTGAGCGGATCAAGGCTGTCGGGCTCGGTATCAATGGCGACGCGCAAGAGACCGCTATCGCTACCCCCGCGCGGAGAGCACGCGCCGAGTGCAAGCGTGCCTGCGCTGACCGCTCCGCCAAGAAGCGCGCGCCGGGACAGGGGCAGGAGGACTTGCTTGCTCATCGCCCTAGTTTTGCGGTGCTACGGACCGTCTGGCAATGCCTACCAGCGCGCGCGTACCGCCGCCCAGCCCAGCCCTTCGGAGGAAGCATTGGCGACATGGCCGGGCTGATCGGTAAGCCGGGCGGCCAACGTCATATCCACACGGTCGGTCAGATTGCGCCGCCATGAGGCTTCCAGCGAGATTTCCCGGCCAGAGGGAGACAGGGAGGCCAGGCGCTCCTCATAGATGTAGGCGTAGTCCTCATCCAGCGCGACGGGAACCATGACGCTTACCTCGCCCTGCTCCACCCGCAAAGGCTGGTTCAGGGTGAGGCCGAACAGTCCGCCTGCAACGGGGCGTTCGGCGCCGGCACTCCATGCGCTGGCCCGGATATCACGTGTCAGGGCGATGCCGGAGGGCAGGCTGGCCGAGGCGCTCGCCTGTTCGAACCGGGCAGAGGCGCGCCAGCCACCGCCAACAGGGCCGGACCACATCCAGCCGACGAATTGTGTATCCGTCTCGTCAGTGCCGCCAAACCGGCTCGCCAATGGCCCGCCAAGCGCCTGGAATGCCTCCTGCGAGGTGCCGGTCTCGAGCCCGAATGTATGGCCACGATGATGCAGGTGAGCACCCGCAGCCGAGAACGAACCCAGCTGCGAGCTGGCCGTGCGCGCTGAAAAGCCGAGCGTGCCGGTGTCGTAGCTGACTGACGACCATTGCTCGTTACCGGCCAGACCTGCGACAGCACCTGAAGCTGGCACGCGTGACAGGACCGATCCGCCTGCCATGCGTATCGGCGTTTCAGCGGAGAATCCCCGCCCCGCCGCAACCGATAGCCCGCCCTGACGGTAGCTAAAGGACAGGTCGGGCTGGCTGGCATAGGTTTCGGCGGGCAGATTGGCCAGGGCGTGAAGCCTGCCGGGCTGCATGCGCATGCTGATTGTGGCGGGGCCGACGCGGGTGGTGCTCACATGTGCCAGCGCATTGCCGGCAGCGGTTTCGAAGGCACCCAATGCCGTATCGCCTCGGCCGCGTGGCGGCGCGGTGTCGAAGCTGAAGGCGCGGCCGTAGCGGTCTTCCAGAAGCGCCCCGTCCAGCAGGCCGTCAGCCCATACCCAGTCTCCGGCTGCGCCGGCCGGATCTGCAAGTATGGTCCCGACCGGTACCGGCCCGGCTGCGGTGCCGGCGAATGCGACGCTGGTCGTGCCAACGGGCTGGAAGGCCGCTGCAAGGTCGACCAGACCCATGCCGTATTGTGCGTCAGGGCCGGGTGCGCCGAGGTCACGCGCCGTGTCGAGCAGTATCTGGAGCGCGTCATTGCCGGTGAGGTTGGGGAAGGCGTCTATCAGCAGGGCAAGCGCGCCCGCGACATGGGGCGCTGCAAATGATGTACCTGAATAGAGAACGTAGCGCGGATCGCCCTGACTATTGTTGAGGAAGGGGGTGAGGATGCGGCTGCCCGGAGCGGACAGAAACCGGGTTTCCACGCCCAGTGCACCGTTCGAGTAGTTGGCCCGGACAGCGTTTTCGTCTACCGCGCCAACCGCCACAGCAAATCCTTGCGCGCCCGGATGGGCCGCCAGGCTCGCCGGAAAGGAGGGGAAGCTGGTTGGCGGCGTGTTGGCGTCCTCGCGATTGCCCGATGACATGACCATGAACACGCCGGCTTCGGCCGCCCGGCGCATTGCGGCAAAGGTACGGCTCCGGTCATCATTGGGGTCCGGCGATCTGCCCAGCGAAAGATTGATGACGCGCGCGCCGTTCGACACCGCGTAATCAATGGCGTTGGCGGTGTTCCGGTCGCTGAATAGGCAGCCATCACCGCCATCGTTCTCGCAGCTTCCCACGCTGTCTGTGCGAATGGCCAGAATGGTGGCCTCAAACGCCACGCCATGGCCGCGAATATTGTTCCGGGCAGCGGCGATAACACCCGCCACGCCCGTTCCGTGGCCGTCAATGTCTTCTACGCCGCGATTGCTGACGATATCGCTGCTTGCCGCTGATATCCGTCCGGTGAATTCGGGGTGTGACTGATTGATGCCCGTGTCGACCACCGCGACGATCACACCGGTCCCGGTCGCGCCGTAGGCATAAGCGGTCGAGGCATTGATGAGGCCCAGACCGTATTGCCGGTTGTATTCGGCAGTCTCGAAATCACTGGGGTCGATACCAGAGGGGGGTGGAGGCGGCGGCGGCGGTGGTGGAGGGGGCGGCGGTGAAGACGGTAAAGGGGAGGGGGAGGGTGTGACGCTCGGGCTTCCGCCCCCGCCACAGCCCGTCAGGCCGATCGAGACCGCGGCGAAAACCGAGACAAGCAGAACGCTACGCCGGATCATTGCGATCCCTCCTGAAGCTTTCATCCTGTCCCTGTCCCTGAATCTAGATCAGAAACGGCAGAATGGAAAACAGCTTTGGCGCAACGGGCTTGAACCGGGGTTAATGACCTGCCAGGCGTCCGACGAACTGGTCAAACACGGCAAAGGAATCCTGCGGGCCGGGGCTGGCTTCCGGGTGGTGCTGAACGGACATGACCGGCTTGTCCTTCAGGCGGAACCCGCAATTGGTGCCATCAAACAGGGAGACATGTGTCTCCTCGGCGTTGTCTGGCAGGCTGTCGCGGTCCACCGCAAACCCGTGATTCATGGAGACGATCTCGACCTGCCCCGAGAGCAGGTTTTTCACCGGATGATTCGCGCCGTGATGACCGTGCGTCATCTTCTGGGTCTTTGCGCCAATGGCCAGGGCGAGCATCTGATGGCCAAGGCAGATTCCCAGCGTCGGCACGCCAGCATCAATAACGCCGCGAATGGTGGCCAGCGCATACTCGCCGGTAGCTGCCGGGTCGCCGGGGCCGTTTGAAACCACAACACCGGCCGGGGACAGGGAGAGCACATCTTCCACGCTGGCCGTACCCGGCACCAGCTTCACGCGCGCGCCAGCGCCTGCCAGCCGGCGCAGAATGTTGGCCTTCACGCCGTAGTCCAGCACCACGACCAGCGGGCCGTCTGCCGGTCCAATGCCGGGACCGTCCGGCCAGGCCCAGTCAGCTTCGGTCCAGTCGCTGTCTGCATCGGTGAGGACATGGCGAGCCAGCTCAGCGCCTTCCATGCTGGGCGCTTCAAGGGCGGCCTTGCGTAAGGCTTCGGCGTCCAGCTTGCCGCCCGGATCGTGCGCGATCGCGGCGATAGGCATGCCAAGCTCGCGAATGCGCGCGGTGAGCGCCCGGGTGTCGACGCCTGTCACGGCCACGACGCCGCGCGCAGCCAGCCATTCGGCAAAGCTCTGTTCGGCGCGCCAGTTGGCGGGCGGGGTGATAGGCGCTCTGGAGACCATGCCCACGGCAGCCTTGCGGGCGCGGCCGCTGGCCGCTTCCTCATCGTGCGCATTGGCACCGACATTGCCGATATGGGGGAAGGTGAAGCAGACGATCTGGCCTGCGTAAGACGGGTCGGCGAGAATTTCCTGATGCCCGGTCATCGCCGTGTTGAAGCAGAGCTCTCCGGTGGCGATTCCCGATGCCCCGGCACCTTCGCCGGGGATGATCGTGCCGTCGGCCAGCACGATGGCTCCGGTCGCCCCGTCAAGATCGCTGTCGCGCCAGGGGTTTGCGGTCAGCACTTGATTCCCGGCCTGTTCCGTCATATCTCACCGCCTGATTACGCGTGCGCCGCACAAAAAGGGCGGCCCCTTAAACAAACGCGCGGACGGTATGTGAGCCTTGCCTAGACGTCAAGCAAGCTAGAAGCCGAAAAAGAAACCTGAAAACAAAGAGTTACGCGGCGTCGCTGTAACTCGTTCGAATGGAAGAACAATGTCGCTGCGCGACCAGATTACCGAAGACCTGAAAAACGCGATGCGGGCCAAGGACGGCCTGAAGCTGAGCACGCTGCGCCTCGTCCAGGCCGCCATCAAGGACCGGGACATTGCTGCGCGGGCCGAGGACCGCTGTCAGGGCTGTGGCGAGGGCGAGATCATGGCCCTGCTCCAGAAGCTCGTGAAGCAGCGCGAGGAAAGCGCGGAAACCTACGAGAATGCCGGCCGGTTGGACCTTGCCGAGCGTGAACGCGCCGAGGCTGAAATCGTGCGCGCCTATCTGCCCAAGCCGATGTGCGAGCAGGAGATCGAGCAGGCCGCCGAGACGGTCGTCGACGAGCTGGGCGCCACGGGCCTCAAGGATATGGGCAAATGCATGGGCGCGCTCAAACAGCGCTATACCGGCCGCATGGACTTTTCCAAGGCGGGCGAGACGGTGAAAACCCTTCTGCAGACCCGCGCCTGAGGCGCTGACAGGCGCATGAAAACCCGGCTCGGCACCGTCGCACTTGTCGTGCGTGATTACGACGAGGCCATAGGCTTCTTTGTGGACCGGCTGGGTTTTACGCTGGAAAGCGATGAACCCCTGGGCGGTGGCAAGAGATGGGTCACTGTTGCTCCGCCCGGAGCCAGGAAAGATGGCTGTCATCTGCTGCTCGCCAGGGCGGTAACCCCTGAGCAGCGCGCGGCAATCGGCGCACAGACGGGCGGTCGCGTTTTCCTGTTCCTTGAAACGGATGATTTTGACCGGGATTACCAGCGCTTCCGGGCGAATGGTGTGGTGTTCCGTGAGGCTCCGCGTGATGAGTCTTATGGCCGGGTCGCCGTGTTCGAGGATATTTGCGGAAACCTCTGGGACCTGATTGAACCGGGCGCACGGCAACCGGCTAGTGCCAGTTCCGGGTAAATCTGCCAATCTGTTTGCATGGCTCTTCCCGACGGATTCCTTGACGAAATCAAAGCGCGCATCCGCCTCTCCGATCTGGTGGGGCGGAGCGTGGCTCTGCGCCGTCAGGGCCGCGAGTTTGCGGGGCTGTCGCCTTTCAAGAAAGAGCGCACGCCGTCCTTTTTCGTCAATGACGAGAAGGGCTTCTACCATTGCTTCTCCAGCCAGAAGAATGGCGACGCGGTCAACTGGCTGCAGGAAACGCAAGGTCTCAGCTTCATGGAGGCGGTGGAAACCCTCGCCGCCGAGGCCGGGCTTGCCATGCCAGCGCCTGATCCCGAAGCCGCGCGCAAGGATGAGCGGCGCAAGGAACTGGCCGAGTGGAACGAGCTGGCCCAGCAATATTTCGTGCGCGAGCTGAACGGACCGCGAGGGGGCGAGGCGCGCGCCTATCTGGAGCGGCGCGGGCTTTCCCCGCGCGACTGGGAGAATTTCGGCCTTGGCTATGCGCCCGAGATGCGTACCGGGTTGAAGGATTTTCTGGTCAACAAGGGCGCAAAGCCTGACGAGCTGGTAACGGCCGGGCTGCTGATCGCGCCGGAAGATGGCGGAGCGGCGTTTGACCGCTTCCGTGGCCGGGTGATGTTTCCGATCCAGGATCCGCGTGGGCGGCTGGTGGCGTTTGGCGGACGCGCTTTGTCAAAGGATGTGCGCGCGAAATATCTCAACTCGCCAGAGACCCCGCTCTTTCACAAAAGCCATGTCCTCTATCGCTACCCGCAAGCGCGCAGCGCCGCCTCCGATCCCAAGGCGGGTATTCGCGGGCTGGTCGTAGCCGAAGGCTATATGGACGTGATCGCGCTGAACCGGGCCGGGCTCGTTCATGCTGTCGCGCCGCTGGGGACAGCGCTGACCGAAGACCAGATACGCCTATTGTGGCGGGCCGGGCCGGAGCCGGTGATATGCCTTGATGGCGATGCTGCGGGCCAGCGCGCGGCCGGGTTGGCGGCAGAGCGCGCCCTTCCCATGCTGGAGCCGGGCAAGAGCTTGCGTTTCGTCTTCCTGCCGGACGGGCAGGACCCTGATGATGTGCTGAAAGCCAAGGGGGCTGAGGCGCTGCGCGCGCTGGTGGCCGATACGCGTTCACTGGCAGAGCTGCTCTGGGACAAGGAATTTGCCGCCGAGCCCCTGACCGATCCGGACCGCCGGGCAGGCTTCCGGCGGCGGCTGCGTGCGCTGACTTCCAAGATTGCCGATCCGGATGTGCGCGAGGAATACAAGGCCGAGTTTGACCGGCGCCTGGCGTCTGCCTTTGGCCGCAAGCCGGCCCGCGCGCCGTGGCGTGGGCGGCAGAATGCCGACGGCATATCGGATGCCCCGCCCGTCGCTGAAACGCGCAAGCTGGCGCAGGCGCGGCGTGCTGCGCCGGTGGTGAGGCATTTGCTGCTGGCGGCTATTGAGTGGCCCGAACTGGCGGTTAGCGAGACCGAGACCCTTGCCGAGCTGGACTGCGGCCCGCTTGACAGTTTGCGTGACGCTATTCTAGACGCATGCTCGAATGGTCAAGGTGCGGATCATGAGGTTCTCAAGTCCGCTCTCGTGCGGCTGGGACATCATCCGGTCCTTCGCAAGCTGGAAGCTGAACGGGCACCGATGCGCGCAGCCATGGGGGGAGAGGACGCAGACCCGTCGAGCAGGCTGAATGCTTGGCGAAAAGCGGCGGCTTCCTATATGGAAAGGGTTGAAGAGGAACGCATCCGCGGTGAGGCGCGTCTTCTTGAAAGCGAGGCGCTGGCGCGCGGCGATGCCGCTGAAGTGCACCAGCTGATCGCAGGGTATAAGGCCAGCCGCCGTCGCAGATAGCGCACGGGCGGTCGATTTTGTTTGTGGCAGCTGGTATTCCGGCGGCCAAGGGAGTTCAAGTCAGGCATGACCAAAGCAGCGACCGAGACGGCTGAAGCAGCCCCGGAAAATCAGGACGGCCCGCTTCTCGATCTCAATGACCTGTCGGTCAAGGCGATGGTGAAAACCGCCAAGAAGCGCGGTTACGTCACCCATGATGAACTCAACAAGGTGCTCCCTTCTGAGGAATTTTCCTCCGAGCAGATTGAGGATGTGCTCTCCCAGCTGTCGGAGATGGGCATTACGGTCGTCGATTCCGAAGATGATGTTGAAGACGGTGAGGCGCCTGCTGGCGACGCCGAGGGCGATGAGGAAGATGATGGTCGCTCGCGCGCGGTAGCTGCCAAGTCGAAAACCGCCGTTGCCGGCCAGAACACCACGTCTGCGCAAGACCGCACCGATGACCCTGTGCGCATGTATCTGCGCGAGATGGGTTCGGTGGAGCTCTTGTCGCGCGAGGGCGAGATCGCCATCGCCAAACGCATCGAGGCCGGGCGCAACGCGATGATCCGCGGGCTTTGCGAAAGCCCGCTGACGTTTGAAGCCATCATGGTCTGGCGCGAAGAGCTTCAGTCCGGCCAGGTGCTGCTGCGCGATATCATCGATCTGGACGCCACTTATGGTGGCGTGCGCGAGGATCACTCCGAAACCGGTGCGCCTGACGCCGGCCGTGGCCCGGCCGCCAATATCCGCGCCCAGGTGCGTTCGCGCGCCGAGGAGAACGAGGAAAAGGCCGCAAAAGAGGGCGAGGAAGGCGAAGAGAACGAGAACGCCAACTCCACCGACGATGAGGAAGATGATGAGGACGGTGCAAACCTGTCCCTCGCGGCGATGGAAGCCGAGCTGCGCGAAGGCGTCATGGAGACGCTGGACGCGGTAGCCGGTGACTTCACCTCTTTCCGCAAGCTGCAGGACAAGCTGGTTGGCCTGCGCATGGAGGGCAAGGACCTCTCCAAGAAGGACCGCGAGACCTATGAGGGCGTGCGCGAGTCCATCGTGGCCAACCTCAACTCCCTGAACCTCAATAATGCGCGTATCGAGGCGCTGGTCGAACAGCTCGACGCCATCAACAAGCGTCTGGTGGTGCTGGAAGGCAAGCTACTGCGCTCTGCCGAGGCGCACGGCGTGCCGCGCCACGAATTCATGCAAGCCTATCAGGGCCATGAGCTGGACCCGAACTGGCTGGACGACTGGAAAACCAAGTCTGCTGCGTGGAAGAAATTCGCCGAGCGTGAGGAAAAGGAAGCCGCCCAGATCCGCGAGCAGATCGCCGAGCTGGCGCAGGAATCCGGCGTGCCGATTGACGATTTCCGCCGCATTGTCGCGACCGTTCAGAAGGGCGCGCGCGAGGCGCGTATCGCCAAGAAGGAAATGGTCGAAGCCAATCTGCGCCTCGTCATCTCCATCGCCAAGAAATACACCAATCGCGGCCTGCAATTCCTTGATCTCATTCAGGAAGGCAATATCGGCCTCATGAAGGCGGTCGACAAGTTCGAGTATCGCCGCGGCTATAAATTCTCCACCTATGCGACCTGGTGGATCCGTCAGGCGATTACCCGCTCCATCGCGGATCAGGCGCGTACCATCCGCATCCCGGTCCACATGATCGAGACGATCAACAAGATCGTGCGCACCAGCCGCCAGATGCTCCACGAGATCGGCCGCGAGCCGACCCCTGAGGAGCTGGCTGAAAAGCTCTCCATGCCGCTGGAAAAAGTGCGCAAGGTGATGAAGATCGCCAAGGAGCCGATCTCCCTTGAAACGCCGATTGGCGACGAGGAAGACAGCCATCTCGGCGATTTCATCGAGGACAAGAATGCGGTCCTGCCCATCGATGCGGCGATCCATTCAAACCTGCGCGAAACCACGACGCTGGTGCTCGCCAGCCTGACCCCGCGTGAGGAGCGTGTGCTGCGCATGCGCTTCGGGATCGGCATGAATACCGATCACACGCTGGAGGAGGTGGGCCAGCAATTCTCGGTCACGCGCGAGCGTATCCGCCAGATCGAGGCGAAAGCCCTTCGCAAGCTGAAACACCCCAGCCGCAGCCGCAAACTGCGCAGCTTCCTGGATAGCTAGGGCGGTTCCTTTTCGGTTTCATTCTTGCAGCGCCGCCGGATTTTCGTCCGGCGGCGTTTTGGTATGCGCGTGCAGGCAGGCGCGGCAATCTCTGTCGGCCACGCACCCGCAGCATGCCAGATCATCCCTTAAAACCAGTCAGATGGACTGATATGCAGCCCTGCGCTGGACAGGGTCTCTATTGCATTGCAACATCCTTTTTCGCGAAAAAATGAACGATGTTCACTTTTCAAACGCGAGTCATAGCCCTATCTTGGCAGAGCGAGTTCACCGCAACGCCCGGTCAACAGGGCGGCAATCTTTTGGAGACTGATGATGAGCCTGAAATTCTCCTCCCCGATCCTGATGACCGCAGCCGCCGCCATGATGGCGGCCGGGCTTTCGGTCGCCAGTGCCAGCGCTGCCGAGGCGCAGGCCTGCGAGCCGTCTTTCGTCGCGCAGAGCACGGCGCACCGCTCGGTGCGTGCCTCGGTCCAGCGCCTTGAGCGCGGCCAGTGGCGCGAGACCGCCCACTTCGCCAACGAGGCCCTGTCGCGCCGCAATGCAGCGCCGACCATGGCAGCGGCCCGCACCAATCTGTGCGCAGCGCTGGCCAATCTGGGCGATGCCGGTGCGGCGGACGCCTGCGACGCAGCCGTAGAGGCCAATGAAGGCGGCTGGGAAGCGCTCAATAACCGCGGCGCGGCCCACTATCTCGCCGGCAACACAGCAGCGGCAGCAGCCGATTTTGCGGCAGCAGCAGCGCTTGAGGGCGCAGGCCCGCAAGCGGCAGCCAACGCGGCCTCCTGCCGCTAGAGCGATAAGGAATTCCGCTGATCGGGCATGTATCCCCCCGCCCGGGACAGCGATGTGGAGCCGGACACCCCTCTAGCGGGGTCCGGCTCTTTTTTTGCCTATTCGGCGGCGCGGGCGGCCTCAGCCGTCATCAGATGGGGCAGCCAGGTTTCATGGGCCTGCTTCAGGCGGATGAGATCAAGCGCATGGCCGCCATTGATGGTGATGGCCCGCCCGCCTGCAATGCCGGCCACGCTGACCGGCACATCGGCGGCAATCGCGTTCTGGCGGATGGCTTCTGCGGTCTGCGCATCGGCGGCCACCAGATAGCGGGCCTGATCTTCGCCGAACATCCACGCATAGACGGGCAGCTTGCCGTTGAAGGCGAGCTTCACGCCAACGCCGGACGCCATCGCCATGTCGGCGGCAGCACAGGCCAGACCGCCGTCTGAAATGTCGTGAACCACGCGTGCGCGCCCGGCGCGGATTTCCGCGCGAACAAAGTCGCCATTGCGCTTTTCAGCCGCGAGATCGACATGGGGCGGCGCGCCGTCCTCTTTCTCCTCGACATGGCGCATGTAGAGCGAAGCGCCGAGCTCCCCGCGCGTCTCGCCGATGACGAGCAACACATCGCCCTCTTTCATGCCGCCAAACCCGGCGCGCTTGGAAAGATCGGGCAGCAGGCCCACGCCGCCGACCGCCGGGGTGGGCGGGATCGCCTTGCCGTCGGTCTCGTTATAGAGCGAGACATTGCCCGACACGACGGGGAAGGAAAGCTGTTTGCAGGCTTCCGCCATGCCTTCGACGCAACCCACGAACTGTCCCATGATTTCCGGGCGTTCGGGATTGCCGAAATTCAGGCAGTCGGTGATGGCGATGGGGTCTGCGCCCACGGCGGTCAGATTGCGCCAGGTCTCGGCCACGGCCTGCTTGCCGCCCTCGAACGGGTCGGCCTGGCAATAGCGCGGCGTGCAGTCGGTGGTGATGGCGAGCGCCTTGTTCGTGCCGTGCACGCGCACGATGGCGGCATCTGCCGGGTCTTCGGAAGAGGCTACCGTGTCGGCCATGACGTGGCGGTCATACTGGCCCCAGATCCAGCGTTTGGAGGCCATGTCCGGGCTTGCCATGATGGTCAGCAGCGCTTCGCTCAAGTGCTCGGGGCCCCTCATGGAGCGCGGATCAATGCTGGCGCGCGCTTCGGGCTCGAACCAGGGGCGGGTATAGGCCGGGGCCTCCTCGCCGATGGGATCAAGCGGCAGGTCGCAGACCACTTCGCCCTTGTGTTTGAGGACCATGCGGCCGCTGTCGGTTGTCTTGCCGATGGTGGCGACGTCCAGATCCCATTTCCTGAAAATGCGCTCGGCGATGGGTTCTGCGCCGGGCTTCAGGATCATCAGCATGCGTTCCTGCGATTCCGACAGCATCATCTCATAGGCCGTCATGCCGGTTTCGCGCTGGGGCACGTTATCAAGCTCCAGCTCGATGCCGAGCCCGCCGCGCGAGGCCATCTCGACCGACGATGAGGTAAGGCCGGCTGCGCCCATATCCTGAATGGAGCTGATCGCGTCCTCGGCCATGAGCTCAAGGCACGCCTCGATCAGCTTTTTCTCGGTGAAAGGATCGCCCACCTGCACGGTCGGGCGCTTTTCTTCACTGCCCTCGCCGAACTCGGCCGAGGCCATGGTCGCGCCGTGAATGCCGTCCCGGCCCGTCTTGGCGCCCACGTACAGAACCGGGAAGCCGGCTTCCTTGGCGGCAGCGGTGAAGATGCCTTCGCGCTTTGCCAGGCCGACCGCCATCGCGTTGACGAGGATATTGCCGTTATAGCCCTTGTCGAAATTGGTCTCGCCGCCGACCGTCGGCACGCCGACGCAGTTTCCATAGCCGCCAATCCCCGCGACGACGCCGGAGACGAGCTGGCGGGTCTTGGGATGATCGGGCGCGCCAAAGCGCAGCGCATTCATCAGCGCCACGGGGCGTGCGCCCATGGTGAAGACGTCACGCAAAATGCCGCCCACGCCCGTCGCCGCGCCCTGATAGGGCTCGATAAAGGAGGGGTGGTTGTGGCTCTCCATCTTGAAGACGGCGACATCGCCATCATCAATGTCGATCACGCCCGCATTCTCGCCGGGGCCGTAGACGACGCGGCTGCCGGTCACGGGGAATTTCTTCAGATGCACCCGGCTCGACTTGTAGGAGCAGTGCTCCGACCACATGACCGAGAAAATGCCGAGCTCGACCGTGTTCGGCGCACGGCCCAGCACGCGCAGGATCGTCTCGTACTCATCCGCCGTGACGTGCTCGAGCGCGATCTGTTCGGTAATGCCGGGGGCGTATTTGGGTTCAACACTCATTCGGCATGCGTCCGTTGCGGCTGGTGGAGCGGGGAGGGATCAGGCAGATAGGCGGTGACCAGGAGGCGTGCGGCCTCCGGCGCGCCGGGTTCTGGCCGGATCGCGGAAAGATCAGACGGGGCGGGAACGGGCAGGCCTTCGCCCATCAGCCCTTCAAGATGCAAGGCGAGGGCTTCCTGCGCGTTGAGCGCGGCTTCGTTGGCGCTGTCGCCAGCTGACACGCAGCCGTCGAGATCGGGAAAGTAGACGCTGAAACCGGTTTCAGCATCGCCCTCGAGAATGGCGGGATAGTTGCTGAGAAGACTCATGGCACTCTCCTGCTGCCCGCTAGAAAACATGCGATGGATGACACGTGATGCCTCGAAGGCAGAAGAAGCAGACCGAACAGCAAGAAATCGAAGATCTTGAGAGCGAGTATTTTCGATTGGGCGACAACGCACAAGCATATCAGACGCAGGAGCAAAAGCAGTGGCTTGAACGGCGTTTGGCCGAAATTCTGCGGCGGCTTGATTCACTTGGCGCGAACAATCGACCAACACACTAACCCCGCCCCAGAAGGCTTTCAAATACGCCCAGCCCGTCTGTACCGCCATGGAGCGGATCAACCGCGCGTTCGGGGTGGGGCATCATGCCGAGTACATTACCGGCTGCATTGGTGATCCCGGCGATATCGCGGATCGAACCATTGGGATTGTTCAGATAGCGGAAGGCTACCCGTCCATCGCCCTCCAGCCGGTCCAGCGTCTCGTTATCGGCGAAATAATTGCCATCATGGTGCGCGACGGGGATGGTCACCTCGCGCGTCTCGCCATAGGCGCGGGTGAAGCGCGAATTGGTGTTCTCGATCTGAAGCGGGGTGCGCTCGCAGACAAACAGCAGGCCGGCATTGCGCATCAGCGCGCCGGGCAGAAGCCCCGTCTCGATGAGGATCTGGAAGCCATTGCATACGCCCAGCACGGGCATGCCATCTCCGGCGCGCTTTACCAGATCGCGCGTGATCGGCGAGCGGGCGGCAATCGCGCCAGAGCGCAGATAGTCGCCATAGGAGAACCCGCCGGGGATGACGGCGAGATCAAGCCCGTCCGGCAGGCTGGTTTCCTGGTGCCAGATCATGGCCGGGGCCTGCCCCGTAACCATGCGCAAAGCCTCGGCCGCATCGCGGTCGCAATTAGAGCCGGGGAATACAATGACAGCGGTCTTCATGGCGCGAGGCTTTAGCAGGGGATTCCCGTCAAGGCGAGAGGCGGGTGCGGCTAAGGTAACCGCGTTGCATCTTTGCCGCATCCGATGGCAGCATCTGCTGCATCTGACACAGGAAGGCTGGCGCACACGGGTGCCGGTCCGACGGGGAGAATGTCATCATGCTGAAACTTGCCGTTGCCGCGTTGGCCGGTCTCGCAACACTCGCCGCCAATGAAGCGCAGGCGCGTTTCGAGCCCTTCGATCCGCGGCCCTACGCCGCCCAGGTGCATGGGGACGTGACGGAGGCGTATGTGCTGGGCACGGCGCATCTGGCGCAGGCGGAAGGGTTTGATCCGGCGGCGCTCTCCGGTCTGCTGGACCGTCTTGAAGTGCTGGCACCGGACGTCATCACCATTGAGGCGCTTGGCCCGGAAACGATTTTCCTGATGCGGGCCTATGATACCCGCTATGACGGGGCGGCGGGCTTTTTTGCCCGTTCCGCGCTCGAAGGCGTGAGTCTCGCCGGAGAGGAAACCGGCCTTGATATGCCGCAAGCCCGCGTCGCTGTAGACGGGGCGCTGGCAGACTGGCCGGACACACCTGTAGCAGCGCAGCGCCGCCATCTCGCCGCGCTCTTCGCGGCGTCCGGCGACATCTTTTCCGCGCTGGTGCAATGGCTGCGCCTTGATGCGGCGGAGCGGGTGGCGGGCGATGGCGTCACCGATGAGCTTGTGGCCCTGCTGGAGAGGGTCTCGGCCTCCCATAACGAGAACGTCCAGATCGCTGTGGCGCTGGCTGTGCGGCTGGGCCATGAGCGTATCTACCCGGCTGACGACCATACGGCCTCTCACCTGATGGGCCGGGTGGCTGGCCCAATGACCGCCGCGCTGGAGACACCGGAATTTGCCAGCATTTTCGACCACCCGGTTTTCACGGCTAGTGCGCTGGGTTCCGATGACTGGCAGAGCCCGGAAGCTATGCTGGACTATTTCCGGCGGCTGAACGCGCCTGAACACGGCGTGATGGATGTGGAAGGGCAGTGGCTGGTGATGATTGACCGGGAATGGCCCGAAGACGCCGGCCGGGTACGTATCGCCGAATGGGATACCCGCAATCTGCGCATGGCCGCCCATATTCGCGAGGCATCGGCCGATGCTGTAGGCGGACGCGTGCTGGCGATCGTCGGTTCCGCGCATAAGCCCTGGCTTGATGCCTATCTGGAGATGATGACCGATATGCGCAGCGGCGACATGCTGGCGGTGCTGGAATAGGGCATTACGCCAGTTCGGGCGGAAGTTGACGGGCGTGAAGGATACGTAACACGCGCAAGCTGTTGCCTGGTTGAACCATGTAGACGATGCGATGAGATCTGATGGACCGGATCCGCACCCGAGTGCCGGACCAGGCATAGGCTGGCGCGGAATCGGGAAAGGCCAAGAGTAGTTTCAGCCCGTCATCCAGCGCCTGCACATATCGGCGCGCCGCACTCATTCCGAACTCCATGGCGCCGAAATAGGCGATTTCGTCCAGGTCAGAGAGTGCTGCTGAGGAAAACTCAATCCGGCGCGCCATGGGCCTTCGCGCGCCGGAAGGCGTCCTCCTTCACGTCGTCGAATGACTTTTCGCTGACGCCGCTATCAATGCCTTCCTGGATGAGGCGCTCGAACTCGGCGCGTTTGCGCCTGTTCTCGTCGTCGCGCCGGATCAGGTCGCGCACATAGTCGCTTGCGCTAGCGTATTGGCCGGACCCGACTTGCGCATCCACCACCGATTTCAGGGCGTCGGGCAGGGAGATATTCATAGTGGCCATGGCGGGCGCTCCTCGCTTGTCTGCAGCACGATTGCCAATTTTTGCTAAAAATTGCGCAAAATGCAATTCTCGCCAGCGTCCGGGGCTAGTGATAGCCTCCTCCCAGGTCAGCCGGGGAGGCGGGCATGAGTGTTCTGGGTGTAGGCGGTGTGTTCGTGAAATCAGCGGACCCGGAGGCCAGCAAGGCCTGGTATCGCGATGTGCTGGGCATGGAGCTGGATGAGCATGGCGGCTTCACCTTCCGCCACGGTGAGGCAGCGGCGCGTTATGGCGATGGCGCACGCACCATCTTCGCGCGCTTCAAGGCTGATACAGAGTATTTCCAGCCCTCTGCCCAGCCCTTCATGATCAATCTTCTGGTGGATGATCTTGATGGCCTGCTGGAGCGCATCAAGGCGAAGGGCGTTGAGCTGATCGGCGAGCCGGAGTCTTACGATTATGGCCGCTTCGCCTGGATCATGGACCCGGACGGGGTGAAGATCGAACTCTGGGAGTCGGTGGAGCTTTAGGCTTACCGCTTTTTCATTTGATGCCGGTGACCGGGCTGTTTAGCTGGCTGGTGCTCCATCCGCGCCCTGTTGTCCGGGGCAAGTGACCCCCAGCAACCGGAGGATGCGATCATGTGGACGCCCATCATCGCACTGGCAAGCGCACTTGTGCTGGCCGCTTCAGCAAATACCCAGAGCGGCGCGATCCCGGATACGCCGTTTGATCCGCGCAGTTACCAGAGCGAAGTGCGTGGTGAGCTGTCGCAGGTCTATGTGCTCGGCACGCCTCATCTGGCCCAGACCGAAGGGTTCGATCCTGCCTCGCTTGACGCCTTGCTGGACCATCTGGAGAGCTTTGGCCCGGATGTTATCGCGATCGAGGCATTGCCGGGCCAGACCCTGTATCTGATGTCCGGTTACGATGAGCTGTTTGGCGGCACGGCGGCAATGTTCGGACGGGCCGCGCTTGAGGCTTCCCGAATTGCAGGCGCAAATCTGGAACTGGACATGCCAGCAGCTGCTGTGGCGCTGGAAGCCCGGCTTGCAGGCTGGCCGGCAGAACCAACGGAGCAGGACAGGCGCGCGCTGGCCGCGCTCTTCGCTGCTTCCGGCGATCCGTTTTCTGCGCTGGTGCAATGGCTGCGCCTTGATCCGGCCGCCCGCGTTCCCGGCGAGGGTGTTGATGAGGCACTGATCGCAGTTTTTGACCGCGTGGCGCAGTCACACAATGAAAACGTCACGATTGCGGTGGCTCTGGCCGTGCGCCTCGGCCTTGAGCGCATCTATCTTACCGACGACCAGACCGCCCAGCTTGTCTCGCGCCGCATCATGGACGATCTCGTTGCGGGGCTGGAAGCGCCCGAAAACGCCGGTATCCAAGTACGTGAGTTGCTCGCTGACTGGCTTATGACAAGCGATGACTGGCGCGACGGCGAGGCCCTGCTGGCTTTCTATCGCCGGCTCAACAGCCCCCAGGCCGGTCACGTCGATGCGGACGCTCAGTGGTTGAGGTTCCTGAACCGGAATTTCCCGCAGGCCGCAGGCCGCGCGCGGATGGCGGATTGGGAAACCCGCAATCTACGTATGGCCGCCCATGTGCGTGAGGCATCGGGCGATGCGCCGGGCGGGCGCGTGCTGGTGGTTACAGGCAGCGCGCACAAGCCCTGGCTTGATGCCTATCTGGAGATGATGACCGATGTGCGGATTGTTCCGGCGGTCGAAGTGCTCGGAGATGAGAGCTAGGCCTACGCGCTCAGTTCGATGTCGTAGTTTTCGATCACCGGATTGGTCAGCAGCTTGTCGCACATGGCCTTCACGCGCTCGCTGGCTTCTTCTGCATCCAGGCTGGACAGATCGAGCTCGATGAGCTTGCCCTGACGCGCGCCGGTCACTTCGTCAAATCCAAGCGTGCGCAGCGAATTGGCAACGGCGGTCCCTTGCGGGTCCAGCACGCCGGGTTTCAG
Organism: Glycocaulis sp.; assembly: GCF_050485565.1. Classification (GTDB taxonomy): domain Bacteria; phylum Pseudomonadota; class Alphaproteobacteria; order Caulobacterales; family Maricaulaceae; genus Glycocaulis. The sequence goes on from NZ_JBJHBQ010000011.1 coordinate 57,509, forward strand.
GTAGACGTGGATTTTCGCTTTCATCGTCTCTTTGATCCTATTCGCTTTCTTCAGACTCAGGCGCAGCGCCGTTTGCGCTGTCCATCTCGCGCATGATGCCAAGGCGCCGTGCCACTTCGGCATAAGCTTCGGTGACATTGCCCAGATCGCGGCGGAAGCGGTCCTTGTCCATCTTCTCGTTGGTCGTCATGTCCCACAGGCGGCAGCAATCAGGGCTGATCTCGTCGGCCAGCACCACGCGCGGCATGTCGTTCTGGTCGTAGAGGCGGCCAAATTCCAGCTTGAAGTCCACAAGCCGGATGCCGGCACCGGCAAACAGGCCGGAGACGAAATCGTTTACGCGCAGCGCCAGCGCGATCATCTCGTCGATTTCCTGGGGGCTGGCCCAGTTGAAGGCGGTGACGTGTTCTTCCGACACCAGCGGATCGCCCAGCGCATCGTCCTTGAAATAGAACTCCACGATGGCGCGCGGCAAGGGCTCGCCCTCAGGGATGTTGAAGCGCTTGGAGATGGAGCCGGCGGCGACATTGCGCACCACCACTTCGAGCGGAATGATTTCCACCTCGCGCACCAGCTGCTCGCGCATGTTCAGGCGGCGGATGAAGTGCGTTGGCACGCCAATCCGGTTCAGGTGTTCCATGATGAACTCGCTGATCCGGTTATTGAGCACGCCCTTGCCTTCCAGCGTCGCGCGCTTCTGGGCGTTGAACGCGGTCGCATCATCCTTGAAGTGCTGGATGATCGTGCCCGGTTCCGGGCCCTCATAAAGGATCTTGGCTTTACCTTCGTAGAGTTTCTTGCGGCGTGACATGGGGGTCATCGCTCTCCGCTGGGCGTTGGAAAATCGTATCGCTGCGCCATGAGGCCCTTCATGCGCGCGAGTCTTGGGTGCGGGTCAATCGGTGTCGTGTCAAACGCGAAGCGGCCCGTCAATACGGGCCGCCTTTGTTGTTCAGGATACGCGCTTGGCCGGGTGCCCGCAATACCGGCCTGCAATGCGCTGCAAACGATTGATAAAGCCGCGCTGGCGCGATACCCATGGGATCAAACACTCCCCGTTCCATCTGTTACAGGAAACACCCCATGTCCGGCTTTGATGATCGCGAAAAGGCTCACGAAAACCGCTATGCGCGCGAGCAGGAGCTGGAATTCAAGGCCGGTGCGCGCCGCAACAGGCTGCTTGGCCTGTGGGCGGCCGAGAAGCTGGGCCTGGCTGGCGAAGACGCCGAAAGCTACGCCAAAGAGGTGATCGCGGCCGATTTCGAGGAAGCGAGCGACGAAGATGTGTTCCGCAAGGTGCGCAAGGATTTCGACGCCAAGGGCGTCGCGGTCTCCGACGTCGAGCTGCGTCACGAGATGACCCGGCTGCTCGATGTGGCCCGCGCGCAAATTCAGGCCGAGTAGGCGCGCGCAGACCCGTCTGGCGTCACTGGCCGGTCTAACAACTCCAGCGGTCCACGCCCTCGATCCTCGCTGATTGAGAGCCGTAATCAATTGTAATGCGCGCCTGGCGGAGCACATCCATGCCAAGAAGGATGGCCGGCTCATCTATCAGTCCCAGGCGGTCAAAGAAATAAACATCGGACACCGTGATCTGGAAGGAGCCGGTACAAAGCTCGCTGATCTGGATGCCACCGAAAAGACGGCGCAGTTCACCACGCGTGACGATGCGGCTGGATACACCGCCGATATTAGTGGCAATGCCAAGGCGGGCTGCGCGGTGATGCCGGACCAGCGCCGTGTTGACGATCGATGCATTTGCCCCGGTGTCCACAAAAACGCGGACCGGACCGGGTACGCCGCGTATCCGGCCCTCGCCAGCGATCAGCCCGTCTTCGAAATGCAGCGTCATATCGGCCATTGAGGCGGTTTGAGGCATTAGCCGAAGTTCCAGGGCGGGATAATCGAGGACAATGATCTCGTCCCGGAATGCATTTGAACCCAGAATGCCTGCAGCGCTGAAAACCGTTTCTTCGTGCTCGCGGAATACGGCGACCTCGACCGCGCGTGGCCCCAGACCGAAATCAAGACGGTCGATCACGAAGAGGCCGGTATCGAACGGGCCTGTAACAGCATGCCCGGTCTGGTCGAAGATTATGTCCCGGTCTGTAATGAGCTGGTTGGCGATAAGGCGCGGCACTCCGGTCTGGTTCGCGCCCGTATCCACGATGAATGGCAGCCGGTCGACCTCAGGATCTCCGAGGAAGGAGACAGTCCGGCCAAGTGAGACCTCTATGGTGTAGAGGTTGTCGCGGCCGCGCTGCATGGGGATCGTAACGAGCGCCTCATGCACGCCCCTCGCGGTGGCCAACGGCACAGTGTTCGCAACGCCGGAGCAGAAAATTGCCAGCCCGACGCAGAGGGCCAAACCTGATCTTGCCCGCATGCAGCCACCTTCCCCCTTTGGTTGCCGTCCCGCAACCAAGGGAAAATTACCATATTGGCCAGTGGGGTTCAGCCCGGCTCACGCAGCTGTGTTTGCGAGATGCCAAAGCAGGGACCGGTCTGTGCAGATATGGCCGGGCTAGCTGCTGTCATCATCACGCGCCGGCGGCGCTTTGCTTCTCAGCACGTGGCGTTCCAGCGAAACCAGCACCGTTAGCACGATCAGCGCCAGTATGACGGCGGCACCGCCTATGCCGAACGCCCCAGCGCCAAACGCCACGCCGACTGCGCCTGACAGCCACAGGGCCGCAGCGGTGGTAACTCCGTGAATGTCCTTGCCAGCGCGAATGATGGCACCAGCGGCGATGAAGGCGACACCGGCCGTCACGGCCTCGATGACACGCACCGGATCGGCCTGGATACCTGCCTCGCCATCGCCCATCGACAAGGCGATCTGAAAGGCCAGCAGGGTGAACAGGCAGGCTGCCAGCGCGACCAGCATATTAGTGCGCAATCCCACATGACGTCTCGGACGCTCGCGCTCCAGACCGATGACAGCCCCGGCCAGCGCGGCAAGCCCCAGCCGCATCACGCTTTCCAGAAAATCACCGGGCGGACCGGCATCATTCAGCCATTCGGGCATGCTCTCCTCCACCCTCGTAACGGGGAGAGGAGGGGGAGCGTTCCGCTGAGGCGTCTACCCGAACACCCGCGCGAAGATCGTATCGACATGCTTGAGGTGATACGCCTCATCAAAGCAGGCATCGATCTGTGCCGGTGACAGCAGGGCGGTCACTTCCGTGTCGGCTTTGAGGTGGTCGGCGAGGCGGCCGCCCTCATCCCAGGTTTTCATGCCATTGCGCTGGACGAGGCGGTAGGAGTCCTCGCGGCTTGCCCCGGCTTGCGTCAGCGCCAGCAGTACGCGCTGGGAATTATGGATGCCGCCATGGGCTTCCAGATTCTCCCGGCAGCGGTCAGCATGGACGATCAGGCCCTCGATCATCGAGGCGGTACGGTGCAGGGCGAAATCCAGATGCACGGTCGCGTCCGGCCCGATGCCGCGTTCAACGGAAGAGTGCGAGATGTCGCGCTCATGCCAGAGGGCGACGTTTTCCATCGCAGGCGTGACGGCGGAGCGGACGAGACGCGCAAGCCCGGTCAGGTTCTCGGTCAGGATCGGATTGCGCTTGTGCGGCATGGCCGAGGAGCCTTTCTGCCCCGGCGAGAAATATTCCTGCGCCTCGCGCACTTCAGAGCGCTGCAGATGGCGCACCTCTACCGCAATGTTCTCGATGGCCGACGCGATAAGGCCCAGCACGGCAAAGAAGTTTGCATGCCGGTCGCGCGGGATGACCTGCGTGGAGATCGGCTCGGCTTTGAGGCCCAGCTTCTCTGCGACATGGGCCTCCACGGCCGGGTCGACATTGGCAAACGTGCCGATAGCGCCGGAAATGGCGCAGGTAGCGACTTCCTCGCGCGCCCGCACCAGACGTTCCCGGTTACGGGCGAACTCTGCATAAAAGCGGGCAAACTTCAGACCCATCGTGGTCGGCTCGGCATGAATGCCGTGGCTGCGCCCGATGCACACGGTCATCTTGTGTTCGAGCGCGCGTTTTTTCAGCGCCGCCAGCACGCGGTCCATGCCTTCCAACAGGATATCGCTGGCGCGGGTCAGCTGCACGGCAAGGCAGGTGTCGAGCACGTCAGAGCTGGTCAGCCCCTGATGGACGAAGCGGGCTTCCTCGCCGACGAGTTCAGACAGATGGGTGAGGAAGGCGATGACATCGTGCTTCACCTCGCGCTCGATTTCGTCGATGCGCGCGACGTCAAACTCCATGTCTTTGGCTTTCCACACGGCCTTTGCGGCGGAGGCGGGGACCACGCCCAGCTCGGCCAGCTTGTCGGTGGCGTGTGCCTCGATCTCGAACCAGATGCGGTAGCGCGTCTGGGGGCTCCAGATCGCTTCCATTTGGGGCCGGGTATAGCGGGGGATCATCAGCGCGCCTCTTTATCCGTCACGGGAGTAGCGCGCTCTGTCGCGCCTTAGCCGGTGAAGGTCAAGGGGCGGGGGTGGCACCATCCGCTTTCAGTGCGGCTATTCCGGCGCGTGCCAGCGCGTCGGCGCGCTCATTGCCCGGATCGCCATTATGGCCCTTCACCCACACCCATTCGATTGAGTGGCGTTTCGTGGCTTCATCCAGCGCCTGCCAGAGATCGGCATTCTTCACCGGCTTCTTGGCGGCCGTTTTCCAGCCATTCTTCTTCCAGCCATGAATCCATTTGGTCACGCCGTCGCGCACATAGACGCTGTCGGTGACAAGGCGGACCTTTGAGGGGCGTTTGAGCGCATTGAGCGCCTCGATGGCGGCTTTGAGCTCCATGCGGTTATTGGTGCTGTCGGCCTCCCCGCCAAACAGCTCCTTCTCATGGCCCTTCCATTCCAGCAGCGCGCCCCAGCCGCCGGGACCGGGATTGCCGGAGCACGCGCCGTCGGTATGGATGGTGATGAGCGTGCTCACGCCACCTCGCGCGGCAGTTTGAACACCACGTCTTCGCTGGCGACGCGCACTTCCGCGATGGTCAGCTTGCGAAAACCTGCCAGCTGGGTGAGGACGTCCTCGACCAGTTCTTCAGGCGCAGACGCGCCGGCGCTGACGCCCAGAATGTCGACACCATCCAGCCAGGCGTGATCCATCTCTGAGGCATTCTGGACGAGGCGGGCATTTTTGGCCCCGGCGCGCTTGGCGACCTCCACCAGCCGCACCGAGTTGGAGGAGTTGGGCGCGCCGACCACCAGCACCAGATCACAGCGCGGGGCGAGGGCTTTCACCGCTTCCTGCCGGTTGGTGGTGGCGTAGCAGATATCTTCCTTGTGGGGCGCGGCCATGGCGGGAAAGCGCGCCTGCAGTGCCTCCACGATGGCGGCGGTGTCATCCACCGACAGGGTTGTCTGCGTGACATAGGCGATTTTCTGCGGATCGCGCGGCGTGAAGCTTTCCGCCTGTTCCACCGTCTCGATCAGATGGATCGCGCCTTCGGGCAGCTGACCCATCGTGCCGATCACTTCAGGGTGTCCGGCATGGCCGATCAGCACTATCTCCAGCCCGTTCCTGTAATGGCGGCTGGCCTCCACATGCACTTTGGAAACCAGCGGGCAGGTGGCGTCCACATAGAGCATGTTGCGGGCCCTGGCCGTCTCCGGCACGCGCTTGGGAACGCCATGGGCGGAGAACACGACAGGACGGTCGTCGGGGCATTCGTCCAGCTCTTTCACGAATACCGCGCCCATGGCTTTCAGCCGGTTCACCACATGCTTGTTGTGCACGATCTCGTGGCGCACATAGACCGGCGCGCCATAGCGCTCCAGCGCGCGCTCCACGATCTGGATGGCCCGGTCCACGCCCGCACAGAACCCGCGCGGCGCGGCAAGCAGTATGTGGAGGGGCGGCAACGTGCTCACGGTTTTCCTCAGTAGCAATGGCGCGTCGGCGTTGCTCTCGCGCAGTGCAGGGCTTAGACACTACGGGGTGTAGCAGAGTCCGGCGCGCCCGTAACCCGTACTGCCCCGTGTCTGCAACATGGTGACGAACTGGTTCTTCGGGAGACCCCATGCGCTCAATCGCCGCTGTATTTGCCGCCGCCCTTGTCCTGACCGGATGCCAGAGCGTGCGGGACCGCTTCGACGGACCGCAGCCCAATCCGGGGCCGTGTCCCAATGCGTTGTCGCTGTATGACGCCCACCGTCTGGTGGAGTTCAGCGGCGAGGAGCGCGTGCTGCGCAATGTCGGTTTTACCGGCGAGGTGCTTAATGTGCGCAGTGCATGCACCTATACAGACAGCAGCGCGTCACCCATCGAGATGCAGATGGCCATCCGCTTTGCATTTGGCCGCGGCGCGGCCGCGCAGGGCAGTGAGAAAACCTATCATTATTTTGTGGCCGTGACGCGTACGGACCGCGCGGTGATCGAGCGTCAGGTCTTCCCGATCACGGTGCGCTTCCCGCCAGGGGAAGACCGGGTCGAGCTCACCGAGGAAATCGGTTCAATCACCATTCCGCGTGCAGAAGCATCAACATCCGGTTCCAATTTCGAAGTCATTGTCGGATTTGAGCTGACTGCCGAACAGGTTGAGTTCAACCGCTCCGGCCTGCGTTTCCGCGTCCCTGTCGAATAATTCTGGACCGCCATGACCCGTCTTGCCGATCAGCTCAGCGCTCTGCTGGGCGATGCCTTTGCCGTTATGGAGCTCGATCCGGCGCTGGGCCGGGTGTCGGAGAGCGACCGTCCCGATCTGGCACCCTATCAGTGCAATGGCGCACTGGCAGCCGCCAAGCAGGCCGGCAAGCCGCCGCGCGCTATTGCGGAGGGGGTGAAGGCGCATCTGGCCGGAACCGCGCCTGATCTTGATATCGAGATTGCCGGGCCGGGCTTCCTGAACATCACGCCATCGGCGCAGCTTTACACCGCGCGCGCACGCGCCATCAGTGCTGATGAACGCACCGGCGCAGGGCAAGTGGACGCCCCGCTCAAGGTGATGATCGATTTTGGCGGTCCCAATGTCGCCAAGCCCATGCATGTCGGACATTTGCGCTCTTCGGTGATTGGCGACAGCCTGCAGCGCCTCTTGCGCTTTCTCGGCCATGAGGTGACCAGCGACATCCACTTAGGCGACTGGGGCCTGCAGATGGGCCAGCTCATCACCGAGCTGGAGGACGAGCAGCCAGACCTTCCCTATTTCGACGAAGCCTTTACCGGCCCGTACCCGGCCGAAGCACCCGTGACCATCGAAGACCTGGCCCGGCTCTATCCGCAGGCCAGCGCCAAGGGCAAGGAAGACCCGGCCCGTCAGGAGCGCTCGCGCAAGGCCACGGCCGAGCTGCAGGCCGGGCGGCCCGGATACCGCGCCCTGCTCAGGCATTTCATCAATGTCTCGATTGCCGCGCTGAAGGAAGATTTCTCCGCGCTCGGCGTGCATTTCGACCTGTGGAAGGGCGAGAGCGACGTCAATGATCTGATCCCCGGCCTCGTCGAGGATTTCAAGGCGCGCGGTGTAGCGGAAGAATCCGAAGGCGCGTGGATCGTGCGCGTGGCGCGCGAGGAGGACAAGAAGGAGCTGGCCCCGCTCATCCTCGTCAGCTCGCAAGGCTCTGCCCTTTACGCGACAACGGACCTCGCCACCATTCTTGACCGGCGCGAGAGCATTGATCCCGATCTCATCCTCTACGTTGTCGATCTGGGCCAGTCAGACCATTTCGAGCAGGTCTTCCGCGCCGCCGTGAAGGCGGGGCTCGCCCGCGAAGGCGGGCTGGAGCATGTGAAGTTCGGCACGGTTAACGGCCCGGACGGCAAGCGCCTGCGCACCCGTGCAGGCGGCACGTTCCGGCTGGCAGATCTGATCGAGGAAGCGCGTGAGCGCGCCCGTGCGCGCCTGGCCGAGGCTGGGCTTGGCGAAACGCTGGACGAAAGCGCGCTGGAAGATGTCGCGCGCAAGGTCGCCAATGCGGCCATCAAGTTTGCCGATCTGCAGAACTATCGCACCACGAACTACATTTTCGAGATGGACCGGTTTGTGTCCTTCGAGGGCAAGACCGGGCCTTACCTGCTCTATCAGGCCGTGCGCATCAAATCGCTGATGAGGAAGGCGGCTGGCGAAGGGCTGGAGCCGGGCGATATCATCGTCGCTGCACCGGAAGAGGCTACTCTGGTGCGCAGGCTCGATGGTTTCCACGGGGCGCTGATGCGCGCCCATGATGACCGCGCGCCGAACCATATCTGCGAGCACGTCTATGGTCTCTCGCAGGCGTTTTCGAGCTTCTATGCGGCCTGCCCGATTCTGCCTGAAAAGGACGAAGCGGTGCGCCGCTCACGCCTGGCGCTGGCCGCGCTGACGCTCAAACAGCTCGAGCTTGGCCTGTCGCTGATCGGTATTGAAGCACCTGAGCAGATGTAGGTGTTGTTGGGCATGTAAGCCGACATACGCCTATTCATTGTCATGGCCCGGCTTGTCCGGGCCACCCATGCCTGAGAGGTGAGAGCTCGCGGGGTCTTTGCAGGCATGGGTCCCCCGGATCGCTTCGCGACCGGAGGATGACAGATGGAGAGGCTTTTTCAGTTTCCCGCGTTTCGCCGGTTTGAAGCCGCTTCCCCCGATTGACTCACGCGCGTGCCGCTCTAGTTTGCGCAGCGACCGGGGAGACCCGTTCGACATAAGGCACCCAAGCGGGAGAGACCGGCCGAAGACGCCGGCGCCGAAGGCGCAACCGCCCCGGAAACGCTCAGGCCGCAGGACCGCTGGGATCGCCGACGCTGGAAAGAGGATTTTGCCTTCGGGCAGGATCCCACCGAAGGAGCAAGCGGCACGTGGGGTCAGCCCCGTTGCAGCGGGAATCTCTCAGGTCACGAGACAGCGGGGGCAGGGCTGCCACGCGAGGCAATTCGCGCACGGCAGTGATTGCAAACCCGCGTTCAGGATTTCGTGACCCATGGCCGACACAGCAGACCTTCTCAAAACCCCGCTTTATGACCTGCATGTCGAGCTTGGCGCGCGCATGGTCGAGTTCGCTGGCTATGCCATGCCGGTGCAGTACCCGGCCGGCATCATGGCCGAGCATCTTCACACCCGGAATCAGGCCGGCCTGTTTGACGTCTCCCACATGGGTCAGGCGCATATCACCGGCGATGAAGCCGCGCTGGAAGCGCTGATTACGGCAGATCTCTCGGTGCTCGGCGCTGGCGAGCAGAAATATACCCTGCTCCTGAACGCCGAGGGCGGGATCATGGATGATCTCATGGTCTCTCGGCCCTTCGGCGCGGATGGCGGGGTTTTCGCTGTCGTCAATGCTGGCACCAAGGGCAAGGATTTCGCCCATATGCGCGCTGGCTTCGCCGGGCGGGGCACCACCTTCACCGAACTGTCGGATCGCGCCCTGCTGGCCCTTCAGGGCCCCGCGGCGGCGGCTGTGTTCACTGGCCTCGTGCCGGAGGCGGCAAAGCTGGTTTTCATGCAATGCGGCGTGTTCACGCTGGACGGGGTGGAAATCTACGCCTCACGCTCTGGCTATACCGGCGAGGACGGGTTTGAAATTTCCATCCCGGCTGACAAGGCCGTTCAGGTTGCGCGCCTGCTGCTGTCTGATGAGCGCGTGAAACCGATCGGCCTTGGCGCGCGCGACAGTCTGCGGCTGGAAGCCGGGCTTTGCCTTTATGGCCATGACATGGACGAGGATCGCACGCCGGCCGAAGCGGCCCTGATTTGGGCCATCGCCAAGGTGCGCCGCGAACGCGCGGACTTTCCTGGCGCGGCCAAAATCCTCAAACAGATCGCGGACGGTCCGGCGCAGAAGCGCGTCGGCATCAAGCCGCATGACAAGTCACCGGCCCGCGAAGGCGCCGAGATTGTCCATGATGGCGAAGTCGTCGGAATGGTCACCTCTGGCGGGTTCGGTCCCAGCTATGGTGCGCCGGTCGCCATGGGCTATGTCCGCGCAGACCTTGCCAAGCCCGGCACGCCGCTGGAGCTGATGGTGCGCGGCAAGGCGCGCGCCGCCGAAGTTACCAGCCTGCCCTTCACGCCGCACCGCTTCTACCGGGGCTAATTTTTCATTTTTTACGGGGAGTTATCACCATGACCACACGCTTCACCACAGACCATGAATGGGTCCGCCTTGAGGGCGATATCGCCTTTATCGGTATTACCCAGTACGCGACCGAACAGCTCGGCGATGTCATCAGCGTGGAGCTGCCGGACGTCGGCAAGAGCTTCAAGAAGGGCGACGAGATCGCCGTGGTGGACTCGGTGAAAACCGCCGCCGAGGTGTATGCGCCGGTCTCTGGCGAGGTTATCGAGGTCAATGACGGCATCGAGGACGCGCCCCAGATCGTCAATGACGAGCCGCTGGCCGGTGGCTGGTTCGTGAAGCTGAAAATTGCCGACGAGGGCGAGCTGGACGGGCTGATGGACGAAGCCGCCTACGCCAAGCACATCAGCTAGGGATGTTTCTGCGCTGATGGTCTATCCGCCCCGCCAGTTTGCCGTAACAGACCGGGCCGAGGCCGAGACGGTGATGTCGGCCTATCCCTTCGCCACGTTCGTGGCGAGCGGAGCGGACGGGCTGGTGACGGCGCGCACGCCGGTCGTGCTGGAGCGGGACGCGGAGGGGCGTGTAACCGCGCTGCTTGGTCATGTGTCCCGCGCCAATCCGGTCTGGCAGGCGGTGGGCGAGGGGGCTGATGCTCTCGCGCTCTTTTCAGGGCCGCGCGCCTATGTCAGCGCGTCGGCCTATCCGTCCAAGGCCGAGCATGGCCGGGCGGTGCCGACCTGGAACTATGTGGCCGCCGAGGCCCATGGACGCCTGACAGCCTTTGACGGTGCGGACGATCTTCGGGCGCTGCTGGAGGCGCTAACGGGCCGGTTCGAGGACGGACGGGCGGAGCCCTGGGCGGTGTCGGACGCGCCGCAGGACTATGTCGATGCGCTGCTGCGCGGGATTACCGGCCTTCGGCTGGCGGTCAGCAGCGTGACGGCGGTGAAGAAACTCAGCCAGAACAAGGCTGGGACGGATTTTGACGGGGTTCTGGCGTTTCTGGACGCCGAACCTGAACCCGATGCCCACCAGACGGCGGGCCTGATGAGAGAGTTGGAGCGAGGTTGATGCGCTATCTGCCGCTTACCCCTGAAGACCGCACCGAAATGCTTGGCGTCATCGGCGTCAGCTCGGTCGATGCGCTGTTTGCCGATGTGCCGCAGGCCGCACGCCTCGACGGCCCGGTAAACCTGCCCCGCCGGGCGACCGAGCTGGAGGTGGAGCGCGCCTTTGCGGCCATGGCGAAGAAGAATATCGCCGCCAGCGAGACAGCCTTCTTCGTCGGGGCAGGGGCCTACAAGCACCACGTTCCGGCCAGCGTGGACCATCTGATCCAGCGCTCCGAATTCCTCACCGCCTATACGCCCTACCAGCCGGAAATCAGCCAGGGCACGCTGCAGACCCTGTTCGAGTTCCAGACTCAAGTGGCGCGCCTGACCGGCATGGATGTGGCCAATGCCTCCATGTATGACGGCTCGACGGCGTGTGCGGAGGCCGTGCTGATGGCGGCGCGGGTGACCAAGCGCTCGCGCGCGGTGCTCTCGGGCAATCTGCACCCGCATTATGCCGAGGCGACGCGCACGCTCGCGCGCTACATGAATATCGACGTTGCCGCAGACGCGCCTGTGCCGGGCGGCCTCGATGATGTCATTAGCCAGATTGATGAGGAAACTGCCTGCGTCGTGGTGCAGAACCCGGACGTGTTTGGCGGCATCCATGATCTGCGCCCGATTGCCGAGGCGGCCCATGCCAAGGGCGCGCTGCTGATCGCGGTGTTCACCGAGATTGTCGCGCTCGGCCTTATCGAAAGCCCCGGCGCGATGGGCGCGGACATTGTGGTCGGCGAAGGCCAGTCCATCGGTGTCGGCCTGCAGTTTGGCGGGCCTTATGTGGGTCTCTTTGCCTGCCGCAATGACAAGAGCTTCATCCGCAACATGCCGGGCCGTCTGGCGGGCGAAACAATCGATGCCGACGGACGGCGCGGCTTCGTGCTCACCCTCTCCACGCGCGAGCAGCATATCCGCCGCGACCGGGCGACCTCGAACATCTGCACCAATTCCGGGCTGATGGCGCTTGCCTTCACCATCCACATGACGCTGCTGGGCGAGAAGGGTCTCAAACACCTCGCCGCCCTCAATCACGAGCGGGCGGTGGAGCTGGCTGATGCGCTCGGCGGTGTGCCGGGTGTGAGTGTCGAGACCGGCACCTTCTTCAACGAGTTCACGGTGAAGCTGCCGAAAAACGCGGCCGCCGTCACCGAAAGCCTGATCGCCAAGGGCGTGCTGGCAGGCGTTCCGGCCAGCCGCCTCTGGCCCGATGGCGGGCTGGATGACCGGCTCATCATCGCCGCGACCGAAACCAATACTGACGCCGATATCGCGCTCTTCGCGTCCGCCCTCAAAGAGGTGCTGTGATGAAGCGGGATATGGAGCTAGTCAGAGAAATTTTGCTTAAAATAGAATCAGAGATCGGAGCCGATAATTTCGCTCGTTGGTACAAAGGTAAATTAGGCGAATTAGACAAATACGATTTCGATTGTGTCTATGCGCATGTCCGCATGCTGATGGAAATTGGTTATATTAATCATCGACAGCAAGCGTTGGGCCCGGGCCAAGTGAGTGTCGGTGACTTAAGTTGGCATGGCCATGATTTTCTAGATTCAGTTCGCGACGATGAAATTTGGCGGCAGACGAAAGATGTGGCTCAAAAAGCGGGCGGTTTCACCGTTGATCTCCTCAAGCAAATTGCTGTCGGTTTGATCAAGACCCAGCTCAAGAAGCACACCGGAGTGGATATCTAACCATGGCCATGAACCAGCAGGGACGTCCCACCCGTCCGAACGAAAACGCCGCCACGGGCGGTTATGCCGACACCATCTCCGGCTCGCGCGGTCTCGATCAGGCCGAACCGCTGATTTTCGAGCGCGGGCGCACCGATCTGACCGGCGTCGATTTTCCCGAACTTAAAGGCACGAAGACGCGCCTTGGCGGGCTGGAGCGCAAGAGCGAGATCGGTCTTCCCGGCCTCTCCGAGCCGGAGGCGATGCGCCATTATGTGCGCCTCAGCCGCAAGAATTACGCGATCGATCTGGGCATTTATCCGCTCGGCTCGTGCACGATGAAGCATAATCCGCGCCTGAACGAGAAGATGGCGCGCCTGCCGGGCTTTGGCGATGTCCACCCGCTGCAGCCGCAATCGACCGTGCAGGGCGCGCTGGAGCTGATCGGCGAGCTGGCCCACTGGCTGATGACGCTGACCAATACGCCGTGCGTGGCGATGAGCCCCAAGGCCGGTGCGCATGGTGAGCTGTGCGGCATGATGGCCATTCGTGCGGCGCTGGATGCGCGCGGCGAGACCGGCCGCCGCCGCGTGCTGGTGCCTGAAAGCGCGCACGGCACCAACCCGGCCACCGCCGTTCAGTGCGGGTTCCATTGCGATGAAATCCCTGCCAACGCTGATGGCCGCGTCGACATGGAAGCCTTCAAGGCGAAGCTGGGCGATGATGTTGCCGGCATCATGCTGACCAATCCCAATACGTGCGGGCTGTTTGAGCGTGATATCAAGGAAATCGCCGATCTGATCCACGAGGCGGGCGGGTATTTCTACTGCGATGGCGCGAACTTCAACGCCATCGTCGGCCGTGTGCGCCCGGGCGATCTTGGCATCGACGCCATGCACATCAATCTGCACAAGACCTTCTCCACCCCCCATGGCGGCGGTGGTCCCGGCTCTGGCCCGACCGTGTTCTCGCAGGCGCTCGCCCCGTTTGCGCCGGTGCCGTACGTGGTGAAGAAGGGCGAGACCTGGCACATGGTCGAGCATGAGGCAGAGGCCCGCGCCGACGGCGCCGAGCCCTTCGGCCGCATGGTCGCTTTCCATGGCCAGATGGGCATGTTCACCCGCGCGCTCTCCTACATGATGAGCCACGGCTCTGACGGGCTGCGCCAGGTGGCCGAAGATTCCGTGCTCAACGCCAACTACGTGCTGGCGCGCCTGAAGCATGTCATGACGCCCGCCTTTGAGGGCACCTGCATGCACGAAGCGCTGTTTGATGACCGCTTCCTGAAAGACACGGGCGTCACCACGCTCGATTTTGCGAAAGCGATGATCGATGAGGGCTATCACCCGATGACCATGTACTTCCCGCTGGTGGTGCACGGCGCGATGCTGATCGAGCCGACCGAGACGGAGAGCAAGTCCGGCCTCGACCGGTTCTGTGACGTGCTGGAGGGCCTCGCACGGGCGGCGAAATCCGGCGATACGGCGCGCTTTGTCTCCGCTCCGGTGCATGCCCCGGTCAAGCGCCTCGACGAGACGCGCGCGGCCCGCAATCCGGTACTGGTGTGGCAGGAGAGCGAAGACCAGCCGCAAGCGGCCGAATAGCGCTACCGCTCAGGGGATCCGGTCTGTCCTGTCTGGACGTCCGGATCCTCGTGACCCGCCGGTGCGCGCTTCTGGCGGTGCGGCCCCTCAAACAGCCGGTCGCCCAGCTTTCGCGTAGCCTTCAGGGCTGGATATTCCAGCAGGCGGAACGCTGCGCCTGACACTGCGATGCACACCACCAGAGACACGATGAGGAAGGCGAGATTCGCCAGCGGTCCGAAGTCTGGCAGGACGCTCACCCATATCCGCACGAGGCCGGACAGGACCAGCAGGTGCGAGAGGTAGAGCGCGTATGACCAGTCCCCCAGTATCACCAGCCAGCCGGGCGGTTTCAGCCTGCCCTGCATCTCCAGGCTGACGGCGCCATAAACGATCAGTGCTGAAGGGACGCCGAAGGCGGCAACGCGCGCCCAGCCAGACGGGAAGGCTCCGGCGTGCTCGGGCCATATCAGCCATGCAGCGGCGGCCAGCCACAGTGCAGCGATCACGAGGGCAGTGCGGGCAAAGCGCTTCTCGCCCGAACAGATCAACATGCCGGCCAGCGCGCCCAGAATGAACTCTATCGTTAGTGGGCTCACTATCAGCGCGCCGATGGCAGGCAGGCCATCCAGCATCAGCGAGCCTGCAATCACGCATGCGGCCCAGCCCGCCAGAAGGGCGGGAAGCCAGCGCTCCGGAAAGACGAGGATCAGCGCGAACACCGCGTAGAAATATATCTCGTGGGTCAGCGTCCAGCCGACATGCAGGACCGGCAGCGCATTCTCTATCGGCCACAGGGTAAAGGACTGCCAGATATGCAGATCGGCCAGCTCCCGGTTCAGCGTGGCGGGGATGAATTGGTAGGCCGCGAGCGCGAGCGCGGTGAAGAACCAGTAGACCGGGTAGATGCGGGTGAAACGCGCATAGGCAAAGCGCCCGATAAAGCGGGCATCGCCGCGCGGCTTGCCTTGCGTGATATAGACCATCACGAAGCCTGAAATGACGAAGAACAGGTCGACACCGGCAAAGCCCAGCGTCCACTGCCCGCTGGTAACCGGCTCGGCGAAGAACCGCGCGCTGATCTGCGCGCCATGCCCGGCCAGCACAAGCAGCGCAGCCACAGCCCGTAAGGACTGCAATGCGTGAAGCGGCATGATGGCTGCGTGCATTCGGGCTCCAGATATGGCCTTGAACGGACGCTATAGAAGCGGCTGGAGGCAGGCAATCGGCGTGCGGCGCAAGCTGGCTCAATCGCGATGAGTTGTATACCCATGTGGGAACCGGCCCTTGCCGGGGCGGGTTATTCGACAGAAGAGCGCCGAGGCCCGCCTGCCGTCCGCATTTGCGCCACAATTGGCATGCGGATGATCGCCAGAATGCAACACGTGCCCGGAATCAGCTGCTGACCGCCTTGCAGCCTCTGGTCAGCGGCTCACATATGGCGGGAGGGTCCGTTCCGCGCCCAGGGAGACAGCTTTGGTCATGAATGATGCAGTCAACGAGTTCAGCAAATCCCGCATTGGCGGGATTATCGTTCTCGTGCTGCGCGCGATTGGCGTTGCGCTGGGCCTGTTCCTGATGGCGGTTTCGATTCCGCTCTTCTTCCTGCCCATCCCGCTGGGCATTCCGCTCTTCATTCTCGCTGCCCTGTTGCTGGCAGCCTCGTCGCGCACCGCCCACGGGGTCGTGACAGGCGTCCTGAAACGCTTTCCGCCGGTCTGGAACCGGGTAAAGCGCATGTTTGGCGAGAAGGACTAAAAAGTCCTCAGGCGCAAAAAAAAACGGGGCCAATTGGCCCCGTTTTCGTATCCGGTGATATGAGTACAGGCCCTAGTTCAGCCGTTCGGCCAGCTCGCCAGCGGCGTCTTTCACCAGCGCGTTACGCTGCGTCTTGGTGAGGTTTTCTGACAATAGCTTTGCCGCTGCCTCAACCGCGATGTCCGCGGCCAGCGCTTTCACGTCCTTGGCGGCCTGGGCCTCTGCCTGTGCGATGCGCTGCTCGGCAAGGGCGGTACGGCGCTCGATACGCTGGGCCAGTTCCTTGCGGGCGTTCTCGCGGATGAACTCGGCGTCCAGCTTGGCCTTTTTCACGATCTCTTCGGCTTCGCTGGCTGCGTCGCGCTGCTGGCGCTCATATTTGGCCAGCATTTCCTGGGCTTCCTCGCGCAGGCGGCGTGCCTCGTCCAGCTCGGTGCGGATGGCGTCGGCGCGGCTGTCGAGGCCCTTGGCGATGGCCTTGTGAACGCCGAAACGCCAGATAATGGCGAAGAAGGCGACCAGGCCGATAAAGGCCCAGAAAGACGTGTCCTGAAGAAGATAGCTCATCGTGCTGCCTCCTGGCCGCGAACCGCGTCTACGGCAGATTCAGCGTCTTCGCGCTTCACCTTCAGACCGGCGAGGTGCTCGGTGACCGTGCTGGCAACATCGGCCGCCACATTGCGCACTTCGGACAGGGCCGCATTGCGGGCCTTGGCGATACGCGCCTCGGCATCGCTCTGGCGCTGGTCCAGCTCGGCTTCCATCGATGCGGTTTCGGCGGCGGCTTCGCGTTCGGCTTCTGCGCGGGCTCCTGCGCCCACCGCCTGCGCTTTCGCGCGGGCATCAGCCAGAGACTTTTCGTAAGCCTTCACCGCGTCGTCGGCCTGTGTTTTCAGGCTGGCGGCAGCATCGAGATCGTCAGCAATGCGGTCTTTACGCTCTTCGATGGTCGAGCCGATACGCGGCAGCAACCAGCGTGAGAGCAGGAAGTAGAGGACAGCAAAGCTGATCGCCAGCCAGAAGAGCTGGGACGCGAAGTATGTCGGATCGAAGGGCGGGAACACGCCAGCGGCGGCGTCTTCATATCCCGCAGGTGGGCTCGGTTGTGCCATAGCGTGCCGGTCTCCTGTGAACCGCCATAACGCGCCCCTGCGTCAACCGCAGAGGCGCGTCAGTCCGTCAGGGGCGGGGCGAGCCCGTCCCGAATGCTTTCCGGTTCCTAGAACGCGAACAGGAGCAGCAGGGCGATCAGCAGCGAGAAGATGCCCATGGCTTCCGTCACGGCGAAGCCGAAGATCAGATTGCCGAACTGCGCCGGGGCTGCAGCCGGGTTACGCATCGCGCCTTGCAGGAACGATCCGAAAATATTGCCCACGCCGATGGCGGCACCCAGCATGCCCAGGCAGGCCAGACCGGCACCAATGTATCTTGCGGCTTCCGCTTCCATTGAGGTAGCTCCTTGATAGTGAAGTAGTTGGGATAACGGGATGGATGGATCAGTGATGCCCGGGATGGAGGGCGTCGTTGAGGTAGATGCAGGTCAGAACGGCGAACACGTAGGCCTGCAGGAAGGCAACCAGGAATTCCAGCGCTGTCAGCGCGACGACCATCAGCAGCGGCAGGATGCCGACCGCGGCCAGTACGCCGCCGCCCGCGCCCAGCATGACGATGAAGCCGGCAAACACCTTCAGAAGGATGTGACCGGCCAGCATGTTGGCGAACAGACGGATGGACAGCGAGATCGGACGCGACAGGAAGGAGATAATCTCGATCGGCGTCACGATCACGTAGAGCGGGACAGGAACGCCCGCCGGGAAGAAGATGGAAAAGAATTTCAGCCCGTTCTTGAACAGGCCGTATCCGACCACAACCGCCATCACCAGAAGCGCGAGCGCAACCGTGACGATGAGGTGGCTGGTCACGGTGAAGCCGTGGAAATCCGGGGCCGGGAAGTAGGGCATCATGCCCAGCATGTTGGCCATCAGGATGAAGGCGAACAGGGTGAAGACCAGCGGGAAGAAGCGCAGCCCGTCAGTGCCCGCAGAACTGCGCACCATGTCGGCGATGAACTCGTAGAGGATCTC
Organism: Glycocaulis sp.; assembly: GCF_050485565.1. GTDB lineage: Bacteria > Pseudomonadota > Alphaproteobacteria > Caulobacterales > Maricaulaceae > Glycocaulis. The sequence continues at coordinate 75,680 of NZ_JBJHBQ010000011.1, forward strand.
GGCGACCGACTGGGCGCGCCCCGGTACCAGGGCAGCGCGCGAGGTCGCGATCGCCAGAAGGCCCACGGTCAGGCCCACGGCCAGCACCATGAAATAGCTGGAGTTGGTAAAAGACAGATCCAGCCCGCCCACGCTCAGATCAGCGATGGGATGAATTTCGAACTGCTTGATCGGGTTGGTGTCAGCCACGCCCGGCCCCTCGATTGTGATGCGGCGCGCCGGAAATCCGGCCAGCCCAGAAAACGTGACGTGCGCCTATCGCGACAGAGCGCGAAGCGCAAGAGCTAGTTCTGCATCGACTTCACTGCGCGCACGATATTTACCGCTCCGGCAGCGAAACCGAGTATCATTCCGGCCAGCAGCCCGAAGGGCGACCAGCCGAAAAAATGGTCTGCAAGCAGGCCGAGTCCCGTTCCGGCAAGAACACCGCCGAAAAACTCAGAGCCATAGCGTACTCCTTGAGACCAACCCGAAGGCCCGGCATTCTCTTTCGCTTCCCGCTCCTGGCGCGCCTTCAGCTTGCCGGCAAGACGGTGTTCGAAATCGTCGGGGTCTGGATTGCTCGTATGATCGCTAGGGCGGGACATGGCTGCCTGTCACTTCCCGAAAAGGACACTCCCCCCGGAAAGTGCGCGCACACTATAAGCGCGGTATAGGCAAGTCAAGTGACGGGAGGAGCGCTTCAAGGTTCTGATAAATAAGGCAATTTTGCCTATTCGGCTGCGAGGAGCGCTTCTGCCGCACGCAGGTTTACCGAGACCAGCTGGGATACGCCCTGCTCACCCATGGTCACGCCGAACAGCCGGTCCATCCGGCTCATCGTGACGGGATTGTGGGTGATGATGAGGAAGCGCGTATCGGTCAGCTCGCGCATTTCCTCCAGCATCCGGCAGAAGCGGTCGACATTGGCATCGTCCAGTGGCGCATCCACCTCGTCCAGAACACAGACGGGTGCCGGGTTTGACAGAAACACCGCAAAGATCAGCGCGGTAGCGGTGAGCGCCTGCTCCCCGCCGGACATGAGCGACATGGTCTCCATCTTCTTGCCCGGCGGGCAGGCCATGATCTCAAGGCCGGCTTCAAGCGGATCATCATGCTCGGTCAGGCGCAGCTCGGCCTCGCCCCCGCCAAAGAGCGTGGAGAAGAGTTGGCGGAAATGTCCGTCCACCACCTCGAATGCGGCCAGAAGCCGCGCGCGGCCTTCGCGCGACAGCGTATCGACGGCCTTGCGCAGGCGCGCTACGGCCTCCACCAGATCGTCGCGTTCGGCGGTCAGCCGGTCTCGCTCCGAAGTGAGTTCTTCGGCTTCCTCGTCCGCGCGCAGGTTGACAGCGCCCAGCCGCTCGCGGGACAGGCGGGTCTCGTCCAGACGGCGCTCCAGCTCAGCAGAAGAGAGGTTCGCGTACTCACTCTGGCCGGACCGGGTCTGCAGGGCTTGCGGTGTTTCACCCGTTGCATCGGCGAGGCGTTCAGCCGTTTCGGTGATGCGGGTCTGTGTGCCTTCCAGCGTGGCGGCGGCGGCGGCGCGTGCCTCGCGGGCGCTGCTGGCCTCGCGTTCTGCGGCGCGCAGGGTTGTATCGGCCTCGCGCAGGGCGGTTTCGGCGGCTTCAACCTCGGAGCGCGCCAGACGCGCGCGCGATTCGGCTTCGCCCAGCTGGTCGAAGATCACGCTGCGGCGGTCTTCCAGCCGGGCAGGGACCGCTTCGGCGTCGCCAAGGGCGCTGCGCGTCTCGGCTTCAGCACTGTTGATCCCGGTCAGGCGTTCGGCGGCGCTCTGCGCGCGGCGGGACCATTCAGCTTCCTCGCGCTCCAGCCCGGCAATGCGGTGGCGGCGGCTCTGGGCGTCGCGGCGTGCCGATTCGAGGGCGGCGCGGGCATCGGCGGCGGCGGCGCGGGCGCGCTCGGCCAGTGTACGCGCCGCTTCCAGCGCCACGCTGCCATCATCGGCGTCCATGGCGGCTTTCAGCGCGGATTCGGCGCGCTCCAGCGCGTCTTTCGCGCCACTGGCCTCGGTGTCCAGCCGGCGGGCGGTATCTGTCAGATTGGCGCGGCGCGCCTCGGCGCGCACGGCGGCTTCCCGGCCCTCGCTCAAGACCCGTTCGGTCTCTCGTACGTTCCGCTGGGCCTCATCGAGCGCTTCGCGGGCAGCGCGCAGCGCGGTTGCAGACCCGCTGGCTGACTGAGCGGCTTTGTCGTGCTCTGCACGCGCGCTGGCCTCGCGTGTCCGTGCCGCTTCCAGCTCGGCCAGAATTGTCTCCAGCCGGTTGCGCGTTTCCAGGCGGATGGCGGCGCTGGATGGCGCACCGGCATTGGCGGCGAACCCGTCCCAGCGGCGCAATGCGCCTTCCATCGTCACCAACCGCTGGCCGGGCTTGAGCAGATCGGCCAGCCGGTCGAGATCAGCCTCGTCAACCAGACCGATCGATTCCAGCCGCGCTTTCAGCGCTGACGGTGCGTCGATAACTTCGCTGAGCGCCGTCACGCCGGAGGGAAGAGCCGGGGGCAGGGCGCTCGTTCCGGTCCAGCGGCGGGCGGCTTCTGCTGACAGCCCGGCCTCCAGATCATCGCCCAGCGCGGCGGCCAATGCCTTTTCGGTGCCGGGCTTTGCGCGCACCTGCTCAACCAGCCCGTCATCATTATCGCCCGAGGCGACCAGACGGCGCAGGCTGTCGGCTTCACGTGAGAGCGATTGTGTTTCGGCTTCCGCCGCGCGCAGGGCATCGCGGGCGGTGTTGGCCGCATCGGTCTGTGTCTGGGCTGCTTCTTCTGCCTCGGCGAACGCCTCAGCGGCCTTCTCGGCGGCGATACCGGCCTCGCTGACTGCGCTTTCCAGCTCCTGAAGGCTTGGGCCGTCAGACTCGGGCAGTTCGGCGGCGCGCGCGGCGGCCTCGTCGGCCTCGCGGCGCAGTGTTTCGTGGCGGCGGCGGGCATTGTCGGCATCGCGCCGGGCCGCTTCGCGGGCCGCTTTCACCTCGGCCAGGCGCGCGCTGGCTTCGTCCAGCTTCTGCTCGGCCTGGCTGCGCCGGGTTTCGGCATCTGTCATGGCTGCTTCGGCTCTGGCCTGGGCTTCAGCATCGCCGGCCAGCTCGTCCTGCAGCGTCTTGAGCGAGGTGCGCACGCGCTCCAGTGATTGCGCCGCTTCCTGTGACAGTTCCGCTTCGCGTGCCTTGTTGACCGCCAGCTCTTCCAGACGCGCTGTCAGCCGCTCGATATTGGCTCTGGCCTGATCGATATCGCGCTCCAGCGTGTCGCGCTCGCGTTCGAGAAGACGTAAGGCGGCGGAGGCTTCTGCCTCGCGTTCGCGCAAGGGGGCGACGGCGTTGGCCGCTGCTTCGGCAGCGCTGGTGGCTGATGCGGCAAGGCTGGCGGCGTCCGCCACCAGGGCTTCGCAGGCGGCCAGATGCTCGCGGGCGCTGATTGCCGCCTCACTGGCTTCATGCCAGCGGCGCAGCCAGAGCACCGCTTCCAGCTCGCGGATATCGGCCGACAGCTTGCGGTAGCGCCCTGCCTGCCGGGCCTGTTTCTGCAGGCCCTCATAGCGGCTCTGCAGCGTATCGACGACTTCCTGCAGCCGGTCCAGATTGGTTTCAGCCGCGTTCAGGCGCAGCTGGGCTTCGTGGCGCCGGGCGCGAAGACCGGCCACGCCAGCAGCCTCCTCAAGGACCCGGCGGCGGTTTTCCGGCTTGGCGTTGATCAGCTCGCTGATCTGACCCTGACGTACGAGGGCGGGCGAGTTCGCGCCGGTGCCTGCATCGGCAAAGAGCAGCTGCACGTCCTTGGCGCGCACTTCCTCGCCATTGATCTTGTAGTCAGAACCCTTGCCGCGCGTGATGCGGCGCGTGACTTCCAGAATATCCGCATCGTTGAAGCGGGCCGGTGCGCGGCGATCCGAATTGTCGATTGAGAGGATCACTTCGGCGCGGTCGCGGGCCGGGCGGGTCGCCGTGCCGGAGAAGATGACATCTTCCATCCCGCCGCCGCGCAGTGATTTGGCAGAAGTTGCCCCCATCACCCAGCGCAGGGCTTCGAGCACGTTGGACTTGCCGCAGCCATTCGGGCCGATAACGCCGGTCAGCCCCGCATCAATGCGCAGCTCCGCCGGGTCGACGAAGGACTTGAAGCCTGTAACGCGCAGACGGGTGAACTTCACCAGACGCCTCCAGAAACCCGCCTGAAGCCCCGCGCCGCTGCTTTGCAGTCATCCGCTACTGGCTTCACCATGCCACCGAACCGCGAGGGAGCTATTGCTCGTCGCGAGACCGGAAATACTCGATGATTCGCGAGAAGGTGTCGCCCGTGAATTGCGCCGGGATGAAACCCTGATCGTCCTCAATGGCCGCATTGCCCGCAAAATACACCACGCCGGAGCCGTCCGGCGCGCGGTTGGCTTCCACCCGCTCGCCATTGATGATGAAGGTCGGGGTCGCATTGATGCCATCACGCGCGGCGCGCTGATTGGACTCGTTGATGGCGTCTACCGCGCTCTCATCGGACATGCAGGCGCGGAATTCCTGGTCAGACAGGCCGGCAGAGCGGGCAATGGTCTGGAATTGCTGGCGGGCCTGACCGCGCTGTGCCGCCATGAAGATGGCCTGCTGCTGCTCGAA
>NZ_JBJHBQ010000012.1:0-78387 GCF_050485565.1 Glycocaulis sp.
GTGCGGATATGCGCGCCGTCCACGTCGGCGTCGGTCATGATGATGACCTTGTGATAGCGCAGCTTGTTGTAGTCGATCTGGTCGCGGCCAATGCCGGTACCAAGCGCGGTAATCAGCGTGCCGACCTGATCGGATGACAGCATCTTGTCAAAGCGCGCCCGCTCCACATTGAGGATTTTACCCCGCAGCGGCAGCACGGCCTGATTTTCACGGTTGCGGCCCTGCTTGGCCGAGCCACCGGCGGAATCACCCTCGACGATGAAGATTTCAGACTTGGACGGGTCTTTTTCCTGACAATCGGCCAGCTTGCCGGGCAGCGAAGTGATGTCGAGCGCGCTCTTGCGCCGGGTCAGCTCGCGGGCCTTGCGGGCAGCTTCGCGGGCCGCAGCCGCCTCGATGATTTTCGAGACAATGCCCTTGGCCTCGGCCGGGTGTTCCTCAAACCATTCGGACAGCTGTTCAAACACCGCGCCCTCAACGGCCGGGCGCACTTCGGATGAAACCAGCTTGTCCTTGGTCTGGGACGAGAATTTCGGGTCCGGCACCTTCACCGAGAGCACGCAGGTCAGCCCCTCGCGCGCATCATCGCCGGTAATGGCGACCTTGGCTTTTGAAGCCAGACCAGAGCTCGCCGCGTAATTATTGATGATGCGGGTCAGCGCGCCGCGAAAACCGGCCAAATGCGTGCCGCCATCTCTCTGGGGGATGTTGTTGGTGAAGCACAGCATGTTCTCGTGATAGCTGTCATTCCACTGCAGCGCGGCCTCCACCGTCACTCCGTCACGATCACCCAGGATGACGATCGGCTCCGGGAAGATCGGGGATTTGGCGCGATCAAGATGCTTCACGAAGGCGGCCACCCCGCCATCATATTGCAGCACTTCCTCAAAGGCTTCCGCCTCGCGCTCATCGCGCAGGACAATGCGGACGCCCGAATTGAGGAAGGCGAGCTCCCTAAGGCGGTGGTGCAGGCGCGCGCGCTCGAACACGATGTCGGAGAAGGTCTTGTCTGAGGGCAGGAAGCGCACTTCGGTGCCGGTCAGCGGCTTGCCATTGGGACGCAGCGGCGCCTCGCCAATGACCTTCAGATCTTCGCCATCCTTCGGCTCGCCATGGATGAAGCGCATATAGTGCGTCTTGCCATCACGCCAGATGGTGAGGTCCAGCCATTCCGACAGCGCGTTCACCACCGACACGCCGACGCCGTGCAGGCCGCCTGACACTTTGTAGGAATTCTGGTCGAACTTACCGCCGGCATGCAGCTGGGTCATGATGACCTGCGCCGCCGAGACGCCCTCGCCCTCATGGATGGCGGTCGGCACGCCGCGCCCGTCATCGGAGACGCTCGCCGAACCGTCCGCATGCAGCGTTACGCGCACCTCTGTGCAGTGGCCCGCCAGCGCCTCGTCAATGGCGTTATCGACCACCTCATAGACCATGTGATGCAGGCCCGAACCGTCATCGGTATCCCCGATATACATGCCCGGACGTTTGCGTACGGCATCCAGCCCTTTGAGGACCTTGATGCTGTCCGCGCCATATTCCTGATTCGTGTTCTCGCTCATGGGTTTTTTCTAGCCCATAGGCGCCCCATCCGCCATGTTTCACATGACAAAAGAGGGGGGTGGGCAATGACGCTGAAACACCTTGCGGCACTGACGGCATGTCTGGCGGCGGCGGCGTGCGGCAACTCCGCGCCCGCCGGTAGCGACGGCAGTGCATCTGCCCTCGACCCGCTAGCAGCATGCGAACCTTGGTTTGGAGTTGATGGCGGCTCGTTTGAAGACGGCATGCGGGGCAATGTGGCGGCAATCGATTGCTGGATCGCCAACGCCGAGAGGCGGCGTGCTGAAGGCTCCGTGGAGCCGGACCTGATCGATTTCGGCCGCTTGCGCGACGGGTATATGCGCTCCCACTGGTCGGGGGAGATATATCCTCCCGCGCTGGAGGCCGCGGCCCGTATGCCACGTATCGAGGTGGCCAGTCAGGTGGCCCTGCACCGCTGGTCCATCCGCTTCTTCTACAACCCGGACGAACCGCCGCTGACCGGCGAGCCGTGCTGGGAGCTGGACGAAACCCAGATTGCCTTCGTGCGCGCCGCCATCCCAGATGAGGAGAGTGCCCCCTGCCTTGAGGGCTGGGGAATCGCGGAGTGACCTGACCCCGCCTGATTGCCCCGATCTCGAAGCGGGCCTAGTTTGCGCCCTCGATACTCCCTCGCTCGCTTCCCAAGGACGCTACCCATGGCCACGACACGCCCCGTCACGAAGGATTCCCATGTCTATCTGGTGGACGGGTCGGGCTATATCTTCCGCGCCTATCACGCCCTGCCGCCGCTGACGCGCTCTGACGGCACGCCGGTCGGCGCGGTGCAGGGTTTCTGCAACATGCTGTGGAAGCTCCTGGAGGATCTGAAGGGCGAGGACCAGCCGACGCATCTGGCCGTGATTTTCGATCATTCGGCCAAGACCTTCCGCAACGAGATCTATCCCGAATACAAGGCCCACCGGCCCGAACCGCCCGAAGATTTGCGGCCCCAGTTCGCCATCATCCGCGATGCCACCAAGGCGTTTGACCTGCCCTGTATCGAGATGGACGGGTTTGAGGCCGATGACCTGATTGCCACCTATGCCCGCCAGGCCGCCGAGAAGGGCGCGCGCGTCACCATCGCCTCCTCCGACAAGGATCTGATGCAGCTGGTCAACGGGCAGGTGACGCTGCTGGACCCGATGAAGGTGCGCCGGATTGGCGATGCGGAGGTACGCGAGAAGTTCGGCGTTGGCCCGGAGCGCGTCATCGACGTGCAGGCGCTGGCAGGTGACAGCGTGGACAATGTGCCGGGCGTGCCGGGCATTGGCATCAAGACGGCCGCCGAACTCATCAACACCTATGGCGATCTTGAAACCCTGCTGGCGCGGGCGGAAGAGATCAAGCAGCCCGCGCGGCGCACCAAGCTGATCGAGAATGCAGAGAATGCGCGCATTTCCAAGCTGCTGGTGACGCTGAAAGACGATATCGAAACCCCTGATCCGCTGGAGGATTTCGGCGCGGCGGACCCGGACGGCGAAAAGCTGATCGCGTTTTTGCGCTCCATGGAGTTCCGCACCATCACGCGGCGCGTCGAGGAGGCGCTGGGGGCCGGGCCTGCCGACGAGACAGGCGATGCGACCGCGCCGATTGACCGTTCCGGCTATGCCTGCGTGCAGACGGTGGACGCCCTTCAAAGCTGGATCGCGAAAGCAAAGCGCATGCGCGTCATCGCGGTCGATACCGAGACCGATGCGCTGTCGGCGACGGCGGCCGGGCTTGTCGGTATTTCCATCGCGGTAAAGCCCGGCGAAGCCTGCTATATCCCGCTGGGCCACTTAGGCGGCGACCTCGCCGATGGCGGGGGAAGACCTGAGCAGATCGAGATGGCCGAGGCTATCGGGCTTTTAAAACCGCTGCTGGAAGACCCCGCCGTCCTGAAAGCCGGCCAGAATATCAAATATGATCTGGCGGTGCTGGCCCGCCAGGGCATCAACATGGCCCCGATCGATGACACCATGCTGATCTCCTATGTGCAGGAGGCGGGCCTGCACGGGCATGGCATGGACGAGCTCTCCGAACTGCACCTCGGCCACAAGCCGGTCGCCTTCAAGGAAGTGGCGGGCACCGGGAAAAACCAGAAGCATTTTGGCGAGATCGACCTTAAACGCGCGACCGAATACGCCGCCGAGGACGCCGACATCACGCTGCGCCTCTACGAGCTTTTAAAGCCCGGCCTTGCGGGCAAGGGGCTTGCCACCGTCTACGAGACGCTGGAGCGGCCCATGCCCGCCGTGCTGGCGCGCATGGAGCTCAATGGCATCAAGGTCGATGTCGCCCAGCTCTCCCGCCTGTCTTCGGAGTTTGCCCAGCGCATGGCTGAGGCCGAGGAGGAAGCGTTCGAGGCCGCAGGCACGCGCTTCAATCTTGGCAGCCCCAAACAGATCGGCGATATCATCTTTGGTGATATGGGCCTGCCGGGCGGCAAGAAGACCAAGACCGGCGCCTGGTCCACCGATGCGAGCGTGCTGGAGGAACTCGCCAATGAGGGCCATGCCCTGCCGCGCGCGCTGCTGACCTGGCGGCAGTTTGCCAAGCTGAAATCCACCTATTCGGACGCCCTAAAAGCCGCGATCAATCCGGATACGGGGCGCGTGCATACCAGCTTCTCGCTCGCCGCGACGACGACGGGGCGGCTCTCCAGCTCCGACCCCAATCTGCAGAACATCCCGATCCGCACCGAGGAAGGCCGCCTGATCCGCGAAGCCTTCGTGGCGGAAAAGGGGCATGTGCTGGTGGCGGCGGACTATTCCCAGATCGAATTGAGGCTGCTGGCTCATATTGCCGGCGTCGATGCCCTGAAAGACGCGTTTAAAGCCGGCCATGACATTCACGCCATGACGGCGTCTGAAATGTTCGGCGTGCCGCTGGACCAGATGGACGGCGCGACGCGGCGCAAGGCGAAGGCCATCAATTTTGGCATTATTTACGGGATTTCCGCCTTTGGCCTGGCCAATAATCTGGGGATCAAGCGCGATGAGGCGAAAGCCTATATCGAAAGCTATTTTGAAAAATTCCCCGGCATCGCCAGCTATATGGACGCGATGAAGGAGACCGCGCGCGAGCAGGGCTATATCGAGACCGTGTTCGGCCGGCGCTGCCACTTCCCCGGCATTCGCGACAAGAACCCGGCCATGCGCCAGTTCGCCGAGCGTCAGGCCATCAACGCACCCATTCAGGGCTCAGCCGCCGACATCATCCGGCGCGCCATGGCGCGCATGGACGCGGCAATTGAAGAGGCGGGCCTGAAAGCGCGCATGCTCTTGCAGGTGCATGACGAGCTGGTCTTTGAATGCCCTGAAGGCGAGGCCGATGCGCTGATCCCGCTGGTGCAGGAGGTGATGGGCAAGGCGGCCCTGCCTGCGGTCGATCTGTCCGTCCCGCTGGTGGTGGAGGCCAAGGCCGCCCTCACCTGGGGGCAGGCGCACTAGGGTCACTTCAACCCCAGCACATCCTCAATGCCGTAAAGGCCCGGTGCCTGCCCGGTCAGCCATTTGCCCGCTTCCAGCGCGCCGCGCGCAAAGATGAAGCGGTCATTGGCGCGGTGGCGGATTTCCAGCTCCTCGAACGCGCCGAGAAACAGGGCGGAATGCTCGCCAATTGCGCCGCCGCCGCGAATGGCAGAAAACCCTATCGCGCCTACGGGGCGGGCATTACCCTGACGCGGCCGGTCGAAAATGGCCTGGGTTTCGAAATCGAGCCCGCGCGCCTCTGCGGCCGCCTCGCCAATGGCCAATGCCGTGCCGGAGGGCGCATCGGCCTTGCGGCGATGATGGGTCTCGACGATTTCCAGGTCAAACTGCTCGGACGGCAATAGCCGTGCGGCCTCCCCGGCGAGCCAGCGCATGACCGCAGCGCCCAGCGAGAAATTGCGCGCATAGAGCACCGGCACTGATTGCGAGGCGGCGTTGAGCATCGCCATCTCGTCCTGGCCAAGCCCGGTAACGCCGCACACGAAAGGCGGTCCGCCGCGCTCTGTGATTTGCCGGGCAAAGGCGGCCGAGGCCTGCGGTCCGGAGACATCAATCACCAGATCGGCCGCGTCCGCCGCATCGCGCATGGAGACGCTGGTTTCGATGCCGGTCAGGGCGGTGTCTGCCAGCTCGCCCAGATCGGCGCCCAGCATCACCGAATCGTGGCGGACAACGCCCGCCACGAGCTCCATATCGGGCCGGCGCGTGATCTCGGCCATGATGAGACGGCCAAGCCGCCCCGAAGCGCCCAGAACCGCAATCTTGAGAATTTTGCCCGGTGGCGTGCTCACTGCTTTCACTCCCGCCCGCAATCATACCTGATATTGCAGACCCATTCGGTTAGCAGGGCGTGAATGACGGTGAATCAGGCACTGGGGCGCGCTTCATCATCGCCGCGCACATCATCCCAGAAGCGCTTGACCTTCTTGAAGAAACCGTCGCTGTCGGGATTGCAGCCATCGCCGGACAGCTCGCAGAATTCGCGCAAGAGCTCTTTCTGGCGCTCGCACAGCTTTTGCGGGGTCTCGACAAACAGCTCGACAAACATGTCGCCGCGTGCACCGCCGCCTTTGAGGCGCGCCATGCCCTTGCCCTTCAGGCGCATGCGCCGCCCGGTCTGGGAGCCTGCAGGGATGTGCATTTCGGCGCGCCCGCCTTCGATGGTGGGGGCCAGAATCTCGCCGCCCAGCGCCGCGGTGACCATGGGTACGGTCGCCCGGCAATAGAGATTGGGTCCGTCGCGCTCGAAAATGTCGTGCGGCCTGACGGAGATGAAAATATAGAGATCGCCCGGAGGGCCGCCGCGCCCGCCCGCCTCGCCTTCACCGGCAAGGCGGATACGCATGCCGTCCTCGACGCCCGGCGGCACCTGCACCTGCAGCTCCCGGTTCTTGCGCACCCGGCCCACGCCGTCGCATTCCCGGCAGGGCGTTTCGACATACTGGCCACGCCCGCCACAGGTCGGGCAGGTCTGCTCCATGGTGAAGAAGCCTTGTGTGCGGCGGATGCGCCCTGCCCCGTTACAGGTTTCGCAGGTGATGATCTTGGAGCCGGGTTCGGCGCCCGATCCCTCGCAATGGCCGCAGGAGACGGTGGTGGGGACGCGTATCTTGGCATCCTTGCCGTTGAACGCCTCTTCCAGCGTGATTTCCATGTCATAGCGCAGATCAGAGCCGCGCGCCGGGCCGGAACGCCGGCGTCCGCCGCCACGCCCGGCAAAGGCATCGCCAAAGACCTGCTCGAAAATATCGGCAAAATCGGCTGCGCCGCCAAATCCGCCCGGCCCGAACGGACCGCCTGCGCCAGCCCCGCCATTCTGGAAGGCGGCGTGGCCCATCCGGTCATAGGCGGCGCGCTTGTCGGCGTCCGACAGGATGGCGTAAGCCTCGCCCACTTCCTTGAACTTGGCTTCGGCTTCCGCATCACCCGGATTGCGGTCGGGGTGAAACTGCATGGCCAGCTTGCGGTAGGCGCTCTTTATCGCGCCCGCATCGGCGGTGCGTTCAACACCCAGGATTTCGTAATAGTCTCGCTTGGCCATGGTCCGCCGGTCTGAATGCTTGCTGGTATCAGGCAAAAGCCCCGGCCCACCTTCAGGGAGCCGGGGCTGTCAGCATCTACACGCCGTTATCAGGCGCTCTTCTTCTTGTCGTCGCCGTCCACTTCGGTGAACTCGGCATCGACCACATCATCCCCGTCCGGGGTGTTGTCGTCCGAACCGCCATCATCACCGCCAGCGGATTGCTGCTGGGCGTACATCGCCTCACCCAGCTTCATGGCCGCCTGCAGGACAGCTTGCGTCTTCTGCTGGATGGCTTCGACATCCTCGCCATCCTTGACCTCTTTCAACTCGGAAATGGCGGTCTCGATGGAGGATTTGTCTTCCGCCGAGACCTTGTCGCCAAACTCTTCGAGCTGCTTTTCGGTCTGGTGGACCAGCGCCTCGGCATTATTGCGGGCCTCGACCAGCGCGCGGCGCTTCTTGTCGGCCTCGGCATTGGCCTCGGCGTCCTTCACCATCTTTTCGATGTCAGCGTCGGACAGGCCGCCAGACGCCTGGATACGGATCGCCTGCTCCTTGCCGGTCGCCTGATCCTTCGCGGAGACATTCACAATGCCATTGGCATCGATATCGAACGTCACCTCGATCTGCGGCATGCCGCGCGGGGCGGGCGGGATACCGACCAGATCAAACTGGCCGAGCAGCTTGTTGTCAGCGGCCATTTCCCGCTCACCCTGGAAGCAGCGGATCGTCACCGCCGTCTGATTGTCATCAGCGGTGGAGAAGGTCTGGCTCTTCTTGGTCGGGATGGTGGTGTTGCGGTCGATCAGGCGGGTGAACACGCCGCCCAGCGTCTCGATACCCAGCGAAAGCGGGGTCACGTCGAGCAGCAGCACGTCTTTCACATCGCCCTGCAGCACGCCGGCCTGAATGGCCGCGCCCATGGCAACGACTTCATCGGGGTTCACGCCGCGATGGGGTTCCTTGCCGAAGAAGGTTTTCACCGCCTCCTGCACCTTGGGCATACGGGTCATGCCGCCGACCAGAACGATCTCGTCGATCTGACCGGTGGAGAGGCCCGAATCCTTCAGCGCCGCCTTGCACGGCTCGATCGTGCGCTTGATGAGGTCTTCAACCAGCGCTTCCAGCTTGGCGCGGGAAAGTTTCAGATTGAGGTGTTTCGGGCCGGAGGCGTCCGCCGTGATGAAGGGGAGGTTGACCTCATAGGCAGAGGCGCTGGAGAGCTCCTTCTTGGCCTTTTCAGCCTCTTCCTTCAGGCGCTGGAGGGCCAGCTTGTCCTTGCGAAGGTCGATGCCGTTTTCCTTTTTGAACTCGTCGGCAAGGTAATCGACAATGCGCATGTCGAAATCTTCACCGCCCAGGAAAGTGTCGCCATTGGTGGCCTTCACCTCGAACACGCCGTCACCGATCTCCAGGATGGAGATGTCGAACGTGCCGCCGCCAAGGTCGTAAACGGCAATGGTTTTGGACTCGCCCGATTTGTCGAGGCCATAGGCGAGCGCGGCTGCGGTCGGCTCATTGATGATGCGCAGCACTTCAAGCCCGGCGATCTTGCCGGCGTCCTTGGTGGCCTGACGCTGGGCGTCATTGAAGTAGGCGGGAACCGTGATGACGGCCTTTTCCACCTTCTCGCCGAGATAGCTTTCAGCCGTCTCTTTCATTTTCTGCAGGATGAAGGCGGATATCTCGGCCGGCGCGTATTTCTTGTCGCGCCCTTCCACCCAAGCATCGCCATTATCACCGGGGACGATTCTGTAGGGCACCATGTCGGCGTCCTTCTTGACCGTCGGGTCGTTCATATTGCGGCCAATAAGGCGCTTGATGGCGAAGAAGGTCTGCTCGGGATTGGTCACGGCCTGACGGCGCGCGGGCTGACCGATCAGGCGCTCGCCATCTTCGGTGAACGCCACGACAGACGGCGTGGTGCGCGCGCCTTCGGTGTTCTCGATGACGCGGGCCTGCCCGCCTTCCATGACCGCCACACACGAATTGGTGGTGCCAAGGTCGATGCCGATAACTTTGCTCATAGTCTCATTCTCTCCACTTTGTGGCAGGGCGGGGTGCGCGGTCCGTAAACCTTAAAAAGCGTTTGCGGCGGCTCGCCGGTCATCCGCCCCCCGTGCAGGTTGGTGTTTCTGGTCTTGCTTTAACCCTTCGAGGCGGTCAGGAAAAAACCCCTCTTGATACGGGGCGATTTAGGGAGGCGGGAGCGAAGCCGCAAGGGTGTGTTACGCCTTATTTGCTGCCGCTTTCCACCAGCGCCAGGCCGCAGCGCCGCCAATTACAGCAAAAGCGGGCACGCAAACCGGCATGGTCGCGCGCGCAACCGGTTCGGGCAGGAAGAGAATGTCGCGCGCCCAGCCCTCCTCGATTCCGGAAAGTTCACGCGCCCAGCTTTGCAGTATGCACTCACCATTGATGAGGATGCCGATGAAGATGAGCACTGGAAAACCGAGCGCCCACGGGACAAACCGTTCAAACCGCCCGGTCAGCACATAGGCGGCAAGCCCTATCACCATGGTGACCGCCACCACCCAGACAATGGTGTGGACCAGTTGCAGGATGAACAGCGCCATAATTCCCCTCGTCCCCCTTCTTGCCTGCCATCCATACTGGCCCGGCTTCCGGCGCGATCCAAATCCTGATTGAGTGTGTGGCAGGAAATGAGCTGCGCCCAGCCGTCAGGAGGCTGACATGAACACGATCCCCCTACGCACCGGACTTGTCGCCCTGATGGCGCTCGCCCTGACCGCCTGCATCATTGAGCGCGAGCATGTGCTGGCGCCCGATACGCAAGGTCTGGTGGTGGATGGCGATACACTGGCGCCAGTACAGGGTGCGCAGGTGCGTTTTGAAGCCCTGACCGCAAGCCCGGCGTCCATGACGGATGCTGAGGGCCGGTTTTCTCTGGACGGGCGTAGCGAAATGCGCCGTGTCATGCCCGTCGTTGGCGGTGTCCATCGCGATGCATCCCGCGTGCAGGCCAGCGCCAGCGAGTATGAGACCGGCTATTCAAGCGCGGCCTTCATCAACGGGCTGGGCCCGGCGCAGGCCGAGTATCCGGTGATTATCATGCTGGTCCCGCAAGGTGCCGCTGAACCTCATCTGGCAGATCTGATGGCGGACTGTCTTGAAACGCCTGAGCAGCGCCACGCGGTACATATCGCGGCCCGTCTTGCCGAGCTGGACCCGCGAGACCTTCCCGCATGGCTGGACACCGAGGCGGCGCTGGGACTGGAGGAGCATATCAGCATCGTCCTGCGTTCCAGCCTTCTTCTGGACTGTGAACAGACACAGGCCGCGCACGAAACCTTGCAAGGCCAGCTGACGGCCTTTCGCGCCACGGCCGGTATCGGGGGTTAGGCGGTGATGGACACTGGCCGGGTCACCGGGCCGGACGGGTTTGTCGTCCTGCCGGGCTATTTCGGCCGGGCGGCCCAGGAAAGCCTGCTGGCCGATGTGCTGGCAGGAATCGACGCTGCGCCGCTTTACCAGCCGGTCATGCCGCGTACAGGGGCACCCTTAAGCGTACAGATGAGTAATTTTGGCCCGCTGGGCTGGATCGCGGACCGCAAGGGCTATCGCTATGAGCCCACCCACCCCGTCACCGGCAGGTCCTGGCCGCCCATGCCGCAGGCGCTTCTCGATCTGTGGAGCGCAGTGTCGGGCTGGCAGCAGCCACCCCAGGCCTGCCTGATCAATGTCTACGGCCCCGGTGCCCGGATGGGCCTGCATATCGACGCAGACGAGGATGCGCGTGATGCGCCGGTCGTCTCGATCAGCCTCGGCGACCGGGCGCGCTTCCGGCTAGGCGGGTCTGAACGCAAAAGCCCTACACGGTCGATGGTGCTGTCTTCGGGTGATGTTGTGGTGCTGGGCGGGGCCTCGCGGCGCTTCTATCACGGCGTGGACCGGATTTATCCCGGCACCAGCACGCTCCTGCCTGAGCATCTGCGCCCCGGCCGGATCAATCTGACGCTGCGGCGGGTCCGGGCCGGCGGAAAATAAATCCGGCGGAACCCGTTTCGTTCATCTTGCGTATAGCGAAAGTCTGTTTCAATCACGGACAACGGCGGCACGAGGGCTCGCCGTACGGATTTGGATGGAGGCTCCCATGCGGAAGCTGATGATTATCTCTCTGGCGGCACCTGCCCTGATGGTCACAGGTTGTGCGGCCAATAACACGATGACCCATGCAGCAGGCGGCGCGGCCGCCGGTGCGCTGGCCGGTGCCGTGATCGGCAACAATACCGGCAGCGGGGATGCCCGTCAGGGTGCCATTATCGGCGCCGTGGTCGGCGGCGCTGCCGGTGCCTATGCCGGTTGCCGCGAAGATGGCGGCTGCCGCTGGAACCAGAACAACCAGAACCACTCCCAGCTCTATTATGACCAGCGTGCGGGCCGGTATTACTATGTCGACCAGCGCACGGGTCAGACCTTCTGGCAGAATGGCGAGTTCCGCGGCTAGATCCGTTTGCCGCGCCGGTGGCCTGCATTCCCCTGGCAGGCCAGATGAGAGAAGCCCCGGACGCCCTTTGGCCGGGGCTTTTTTCTTGACCGCGCCCGGAACCTCACGGCACACCAAGCCGTTAATCGTGCACAAGGCATCCATGGGAGAGTGATACATGTTTCGCAAAGTTCTCGTAGCCGCGACACTTAGCGTGCCGCTTATCGCAACCGCCTGTGCCACGACGCCAGCTGCACGCGGCGGCGCAACGGGTGCGGCTGTAGGTGCCGTCGGCGGTGCCGTGATCGGTAACCAGGTCGGTAGTGGCCATCCGCGCACCGGGGCTGCCATTGGCGCTGTGGGTGGTGCGATTGCCGGGGCGGCCATTGCCTGCCAGCAACAGGGCGGGTGCCAGCACAATCCCAATAATCCGCGCCACTCCCAGCTCTATTACGACCAGCACAATGACCGCTACTGGTATGAGGACCATCAGACCGGTAACACCTACTGGCAGAACGGCGAGCCACGCACGCGTGTGCCGCGCCGCTAACGCGCCGGGCATGAATGTGAAAAGGGCGGCTCTGACGAGCCGCCCTTTTTTTGTTTTTCAGGCCCTTGGACGATCAGGCTTCCACATCCAGCCCGCTGCCGGGCTTCTGCCCCGGCTGTGTGGATGCGGTAGCAGGCGCGTCTGCGGCGGGCGCTGCGCCTTCAGCCGGTCCTGCTGACACCACCACCATCGCCGCGCGCAGCGTGCGCTCGCCAATGACATAACCGGGCTGCATCACATGGGCGATGCGGCCCTTGGGCTGGTCTGCGGGGATCTGGGCGGCGGCCTGATGGAGGTTGGGATCGAGCGGATCACCCGGTTGCGGGTCAATGCGCTTTACGCCGTGACGCTCCAGCGTGCTCATCAGGCGGCGCTGGGTCATCTCCACGCCTTCAACCAGCGGCTTGACGTTTTCAGGCAGGCTGGCGCGCACATCGTCGCCCAGAAGGCCCAGAGCCCGTTCCAGATTGTCAGCGATATCGAGCATGTCGCGGGCAAAGCCGGTGACGGCGTATTCGCGCGTTTCCTTCACCTCGCGGGCGGCGCGCTTGCGGGTATTGTCCGCATCGGCCACCGCGCGCAGCAGACGGTCACGCAGATCATCGACCTGGCCCTGCAGCGCCTCCAGCCCGTCTTCAGCCGTTCCGGTTTCCATCGCAGCTTCGGCCGCCTCGTCCAGCTCTGCATCATCGTGAGCGCCGGTCTGGCCGTTCTTGCTGTCATCACTCATGTCAAAGCGTCCTGTTGTCATTCTTAAGGCGTCGGGTTGACCGACACATAGGGAGGCTAGCTGCGTCCGTCGAGAAGCCGGCCCACAAGCTGGGCGGTATAATCCACAAGCGGGATGACGCGGGCATAGTTCAGACGCGTCGGACCGATCACCCCCAGCGCACCCAGAATACGCTGATCGCGATTGCGATAGGGGGCAACAATCACGCTGGACCCGGAGAGCGAGAAGAGCGGGTTCTCCGAACCGATGAAAAGCCGCACGCCCTGCGCGCCGCGCGCTTCATCCAGGAGGGCCAGCAGGTCTTCCTTGCGCTCGATATCGTCAAACAGCAGGCGGATGCGTTCGAGATCCTCGCTGGCCTCGACCGATTCCAGCAGCTTTGCCTGACCGCGCACGATCAGCGAGCGGTTTTCCGACCCGCTCCAGTCGGCAAGCCCCGCCTCGACCAGGCTGGCCGCGGTTTCGTCCAGCTGGGCGCGCTTTTCGGCGATCTCGCTCTGGATGGCCGACAGCGCCTCGGCCAGCGTGCGCCCCCTGAGCCGGGAGGAGAGGTAATTGCCTGCCTCCACCAGCGCCGCAGGCGGCAAGCCGGCGGGCGCGGTCATCAGCCGGTTTTCCACCGCGCCTGATTCCGACACCAGCACGGCGAGGATCTCTACCGGCGAGAGCGGGACAAATTCCACATGGCGCAGCGGCACGTCCTGTTTTTGCGAAGCCACAAGGCCCGCCCCGCCGGCCAGGCCGGACAGAAGCGAGGAGGCTTCGGCCAGCACGTCTTCAGGCCGCTTACCCGCCGCGCCGACGCGGGCATCGATCTCGCGGCGCTCTTCCTCTGCCACTTCACCAATCTGCAGCAGGCCGTCGACGAAGAGGCGCAGCCCTGCATGGGTCGGCATGCGCCCGGCCGATGTATGCGGCGCAGACAGAAGCCCGGCGCCAGCGAGATCGGCCATGGTGTTGCGGATGGAGGCAGGCGAGAGGTTCAGCGCGGAACGCTTTGACAGGGTACGAGAGCCCACCGGCTCGCCGGTATCGAGATACGCCTCGACCAGCTCGCGGAAAATATCACGCGAGCGCGCGTCCAGTTCGGCCAGCGATGAGGATAGGGGCGAAGTCCGCTCTGTCATGATGGCAACCAGTTAAGCGAGCCGGGCGCGCGCTGCAATGGTCTCGTCTCCATGCCCGCTGCCCGCCAGCGCTGCTTTCATCGCGCGTACATTCGGGCTAGGTCGGCATCAGAGATTCATCCGGAGAGACACTATGCGCCCTGACAACCGCCAAGCCGACGCCCTGCGCGAGGTGTATTTCGAGCTGGGCGCCGCGCCCTATGCGGAAGGTTCCTGCCTTGCCGTGTTTGGCAATACGCGTGTTCTGTGTGCGGCGAGCGTTGAAGAAACCACCCCGCCCTGGCTGCGCGGACGCGGGCAGGGCTGGGTGACAGCCGAATACGCCATGCTGCCGCGCGCCACCCATCAGCGTACGCGCCGCGAAGTGACCAGTGGCAAGCCTTCAGGCCGCACACAGGAAATCCAGCGCCTGATAGGGCGCTCCTTGCGGGCGGTTGTCGACCTCAAAGCGCTGGGCGAACGCCAGATCATCGTCGATTGCGACGTGCTGCAGGCCGATGGCGGCACGCGCACGGCGGCCATTACCGGCGCATGGATCGCCCTGAAATCGGCCTGTCTCTATCTGATGGAGGAGGGGCTTCTCAAATCCGATCCGGTGACCGGACAGGTCGCGGCGGTTTCCGCCGGTATCATCAAGGGCGAAGCGCGCCTCGACCTTGAGTATGAGGAAGACAGCACGGCGGACGCAGACGCCAATTTCGTGCTGACGGCCAATGGCGGGGTTGTCGAAATACAGGCGACCGCCGAAACTGATCCGATGAAGCCCGAAGAGTTCGACGCGCTCTTTGCGCTGGCCCGCAAGGGCATTGGCGAGCTCGCGGTGCTGCAGAACGAGGCCCTGAAAACCCGGCGCTAGTCCGGGCGGGCCGTACGGGGAGGAGCCATGACCGACCGCCGCAACGACACCCGTGCGCCCGTGCCGCGCGACAAAACGAACGATCATACGCATGACGCCGCGCGCATGCGGCGGGCGTTTCTCACCAGCCGCACCGGCATGCCGCTTGACCATGTCGGGTCGTACTCGTTTGACCCCGGTGTGACCGCCGGGAATATCGAGAACTTTATCGGCGTGGCGCAGGTGCCCATCGGGCTGGCAGGCCCCTTGCGGATCAATGGCGAGCACGTGAACGAAGATGTCTACGTGCCGCTGGCCACAACCGAAGGCACGCTGGTGGCGAGCTATAACCGGGGGATGCGTATCCTGACCGAAGCGGGCGGGGTGAAAACCACCATCCATGAGCGCTTCATGCAGCGCGCGCCGGTTTTTCACTTCAGCGATGCCAGAAGTGCACGATCGTTCGCGCAGTGGGTGGACGGTAATCTGGACGGTATCCGCGCCGCCGCCGAATCTACATCGTCGGTGGCCAAACTCTCCCATATCGAGCGCTACTCGGTGGGACCGATGCTCCACTTACGCTTCAACTATGAGACAGGCGACGCGGCCGGCCAGAATATGTGCGGCAAGGCCACGCTGGCGGCGTGCGAGTGGATAGCCGCCAACCATCCCGGCGGCGCGCGCTATACCCTCTCCGGCGCGATGGATACCGACAAGAAGCACTCCCAGCTCAACGTGCTGCATTCACGCGGCGCGCGGGTGATCGCGGAAGCCTGGATCCCCAGCGCGCTGCTTAAAGAGCGCGCTGGGGTAGACGCGGCGACGCTGTTCCGCGCCCGGCTCAACTCCTTTGCCGGCTCGGTGATGGCGGGCAGCGCCAATAACGGCATGCATGCGGCCAACGGGCTGGCGGCCCTGTTCATCGCCTGCGGGCAGGACGCGGCCAATATCGCCGAATCCCATACCGCGATGACCTTTGTGCGGCTGGAGGATGATGGCGAGACCTATTACTGGTCGATCACCCTGCCGGCCCTGATCGTGGCGACATTTGGCGGCGGCACACAGCTGCCGACGCAAGGCGAGTGCCTCGATATTCTGGGCTGCCGGGGCAAGGGCAAGGTCGGGCGCTTTATCGAGATATGCGCGGCAACCGTGCTGGCGGGAGAAATATCGCTGGCGAGCGCGGTCGTGGCGGGGGACTGGGTGGAGAGCCACGACCGGCTCGGCCGCAATCGCTGATCTGGCGAGGGGTACAGATCAGCCGATCAGTTGAAGAGTTCCAGCTGGCGCGCCTCGCGGGCGAAAGGGGCGATGCTCGCCGGTCCCACCTGAAGCTTGCGGGGTTTGAGCGCAGGCCGCGCGACCGGCACGCTTTCGGGCGCTTCCACCAGCTCCAGATGCAGGGCAGACGCCTTGGTGCGGATCGCGCCTTCAGGCCGGCCGAGCTTTAGCGAAATGCGCTGCAGCGGCACGCCGCGCCGGGCCAGCTCGCGCAGTTCACGCTCATCCTCATAACGCCAGCGCTTGCCCGCATTGCGGGCATAGCCGCCGCCGCTTGCTTTCAATTTCGATGCATAATTCATGGCACCGCTCCTGCTCCGAATAAAGAACATAAGCGGAACATTAACCAAAGTCAAGGGATTGTGGATAAAATCTTACCCGCACCCCGTCAGGGACGGCATGTCTCCAATGTGTCTGCACCTTCGACGAAGGCCGATACGGCCCGGACAAAGCATGATGGCGCGACGACGGGCAGGAAATGGGCCGCGCCCTCAAATGTCGTAAAGCTGACCTCACCTGCCTGCGCCAGGCGTTCAGCGTGCGCGCGAGCGCCCTCATACGGCGTATTGGGGTCGTGCGTGCCGTGGATGATGAGGGTGCGCGGCAGGCTGGCCGGTTCGCCGCCAAAGTATGCGTCGCGCTCGTATAACGGTGCGGGTATGCCGACCAGCAGGCCGGGAAGCGGGCTGGTAAACAGGGCATCGGCCGCCTCTGCCGCCACCGTGTCGGCCGTCAGGTCCCGGCGCTCATTGTTCTCCGAGCCGCTTATCAGCATGACCAGCGGCAGGGAGGGTGGCGACTGGGGATAGCCGGCCAGTGTGGCCAGCAGCCTCTCCAGCTCAGCGGCCGTGTCGTCCAGAAGCCCGGTCTCGCCGCGCCCCAGCGTCTCGATCAGCGCCGGAATGCGGTCCCGGAGCGTGGGGAAGTTCAGCAAAGCGCCCATGAAGCGGCGCAGATCACCACCCGGCACACTCCCGGCCCAGCTGGCCGATGCAGAGTCTTCGTGCAGGAGCCGGGCATAGGCCGCCAGTTCGTCATCTGTCAGCAGATCGCGGCCCACCGCATCGACAATCTCCGTCCGCCGGGAAAGATCAGCGCCGGGCGTACCTTCGGCGGAGACAAGACCGTCCAGCACCAGCCCGTCGAGCGCCACCGGGGCGGCCTGCATCATCCGCAAGGCAAGCTGGGTTCCGTAGGACACGGCATAGACGAGGACCTCGCCCGGCTCCCTGTGGCGGCCGATCAGTGCCGACAGATCATGGGCGGCATTGGTGATGGTGAAGCCGTGAACGCGGCCGGGATCGGCAAACATCTGGCCAATGCACGGACCCCACTCCTCCCCGGCCAGCGCGATACCATCGGCGCTCTGCGGCGATTCCTGATCCGGGCAGAGCTTGGCGGAATAACCCGTCCCGCGATGATCCGGGATTACCAGATCATAGCCGGGGAAGGCGCTGCGGAACTCGTCGAGGAAGGGATAGAAGGACGCACCGGTCTCTCCCGGGCCCCCGGCGATCAGCCAGACTGCGCCGCGCCGCGCGTGCAAATCCCTTTCGGGGAAGAGGCGGACAAAGAGCTCTATCGCGCTCTCATCGCCCTCGTGCAGCGGGTGCAATGGCACACTCTCCACCCGGCACAGACTGTCAGACAGCGCGGGATAGTCACCGGCATCCGCGCAGGGCGCAAACCCCTCAAAGGCCGGAACGGCAGGCTGGGCTGCACAGGCAGCGGCAAGGCCAAGGACTGCCAGGCATGGCAGGCTGAAGGGTCGAATCATGAATCCTGTCCAGATGAAATGTTGGCGAAGGGCGAGCTGGGTCTTACCAGCTTCCGGTGTTCTCCATGCTGGCCCAAGGCTCTTTGGCGGGCAGGCTTTCGCCCTCCTGCAGCAGCTCGACCGAGATATTGTCCGGTGAACGCACAAAGGCCATGTGGCCGTCACGCGGCGGGCGGTGAATTGTATAGCCCATGCCCTGCAGGCGCGCGCACAGGGCGTAAATATCCTTCACCCGGTAGGCCAGATGGCCGAAATTGCGCCCGCCTGAATAGGTTTCCGGGTCCCAGTTATAGGTGAGCTCGATGCAGGGCAGACCCGCCGGGAGCGAACCTGTTTCCGGCACCCCGCCTGCCGCGGCAATATCATCAGGCGAACACAGGAAAATCAGCGTGAAACGTCCCTTCTCGCTGTCCATGCGGCGCACTTCCCTCAAGCCCAGCCCTTCGCAGTAGAAGCGCAAGCTGGCGTCCACATCGCTGATGCGCACCATGGTGTGGAGATATCTCACGACGCTGCCCTTTCGATCTGCTGCGCGCCCAGCCTAATCGCTGCTAGCGCCATCACCAGCGCTGGCGCTGCTATCGGCGTCTACGTCTGCGTCAGGGCGCACCCGGCGTGCCCATTTGGGCCGTCTGCGCCAGCCTGTATCTTCCGGGATCGGTTCGCCGCGTGCGCGGGCAAGGGCGTGGGTGAAGGGTTCGGGCGCCCTCGTGTGATGGAGGCGAGCCAGCACGAAAGCGGGCAGCGCGCCAAAGGCAACAACGCCGAAAAACACCGTGAACATGAAGACATAGCCGCCGCGCCCGGCCCAGTCCTGTGCGCCGCTGGCGAGCCATAGCTGGTCATAGGCGGCGGGGATGAGGATCAGCGCAACCGGGCTGAGAGCGATAGCGATCACGCAGCCTGCCGCCAGATAGAAAGCCCAGCGCGGCGCAAAACTTCTCACATAAAGGCGGATGAAATCAGCCTCGCTGACACCGCGCACAGTGGCGGGCTTGGTGGCTGTACGGTCGGCATATTCCTCTGCTGCGTCAGCACGCAGCGCCCTTAGGCGCAGCAGGCCATAACCCAGGCACGCAAGGATGAAGACCGCGAAGACGGCAAGGAGAAGCTGGAGCGAGAAATCATACATAAGCGCGTATCTAGCGCGTCGCGGCCTCGTAGGCGAGCATGGCGCGCTTACGCTCCAGACCCCAATGGTAGCCGTTAAGCCGCCCGTCGCTCGCCAGCACACGGTGACAGGGGATGAGCCAGCTGACCGGGTTGGCACCGACGGCTGCACCAACAGCGCGGCTCGCCCTGGCGGTGCAGACCTCGCGGGCGATATCACCGTAAGAAGTGGTCTCGCCGGGCGGGATGGCCAGCAGGGCCCGCCATACCTGCCGCCGCCAGGGCGTGCCATAGAGTACGAGCGGGACGGGCCGTGCGCCACCTTCACCGAATATCGCTTGCGCATAATGGTCAGCAGCACCGTGATCGACAGTGAAGCCCGCCGCCGGAAAGCGTGATCTCAGATCGGCTTCAGCCTCCGCCTCGCTGCCCGCATCGGCAAAGGCGAGGGCAGAGAGGCCACGCGGCGCAATGAGAAACACGCCGGTGCCAAAGGGTGTCGGGGCGTGACCGACGGCAAATTCAAGGCCCATTCCGGCAGTGCGGGCATTGCCGGGTGTGACGGCTTCCTCGGCGATGAAAACATCGTGCAGGCGCGACGGGCCGGATAGGCCGGTTTCCAGCGCAGCTTCCAGCACGCTTGCCCCTTCGCGCATCAGGCGGCGGGCGCTGGCATGGGTAAGGGCGGCGATCATGCGTTTGGGGCTGGCCCCGGTCCAGCGGGTGAAGACACGCTGGAAATGATGCGGGGAGAGGCCCGCAGCCTGCGCAATGCGCTCCAGCGAGGGTTGCTCCTCCCAATGGGCGGCGATGAAGTCCAGCGCGGCGTTGATGCGCGGATAATCGCTCGCGCGCAGGGCAAGGGCGGGCAGGGCGTCTGAAGGGGTGGCAAGATCTGTCATGGGAGCAAGAGTGCCGCTGGCGCCTAAGCTGCGCCACCCGTTTCTTGCGCCAAAGCCACCGGGCTGGTGCGCGCCTTGTCCAAGGCTTCGGCAATCGCGCTCGCAAGATCGCGCCGTTCACGCGGAGAGAGGACTGAGCCGACCAGCACATGCTTACCCATGGCGGTCAGGCGCGGCTGCACATCCGGATCGTCCTCATGGTCCACCACGAGGCGGGTCCAGGCAGAGGGCAGACGATAAAGTGTCTCATAGCCTGTCGGCCAGCGGCGCATGACATGAATGGCTTCCGGCGTGATATGGATACGCTCCAGACGCCGCCCGTCGCGATAATTGAGCCGGAAGGCGAGCCAGACGATCAGCACGTCCAGTCCGAAAAAGCCCAGCACCGGCCAGGCTCCGATCATCAGAAAGGCCAGACCTGCAGTAAAGCTGATAACGGCAATTGCCACCATCAGCGCGATGAATGCCGGACCGCCGAGCGAGCGGTTGGGCCGCACATGGGCGTCCAGCAGCACATCCTCGCGCGCGTCCAGATGGTCCAGACGCAGCGGACGGCCATGGGCCTCAATCGGCCAGTTCTCTATTGCCGTGCGACGCTTCATGGCACGCAAGATAGGGCAAAGGCGCGATCTAAGCGAGGCAGGCGGGTGCGGCGAATGGCACTTTGCCGGGCTTTTCACCTTATGAATTGCTGTCGCGCAGATGAACGCAAACGCCTTTCATGGGCCGCAATTTGCCTTTAGCCATAGGGTCATAGTGATTGTCCCCGGCACGAAGGAAAGGAACCAAAAAATGCTGACCACGCTTGCCACTGCCCTTGCAGCGCTGTCCACCGGCTGGAGCACGGCGGACGCCGATAGCGCCGCGTTCGATGTGAGCGCCGATACCGGCCTTGCCATCGTGCAGGAAACGCAAGAGGCGCAGGAGGTTGAAACCCTGCCGCCGGCTGAGGCTGTCGAACAGTCAGGCCGCGGCGAAGCGGTCGAGCGCGCCCGCGCGCTGGAAATCTTTGCCGCCGTTGAGACCCTGCAGGCGCGCTTCCGTCAAGTGAACCCGGACGGTTCGGTCAGCGAGGGCGATATCGCCCTGTCGCGCCCCGGTCGCGTGCGCTTTGCCTATGATGCACCCTCGCCCTTGCTGATCGTGGCTGATGGCTCGACGGTGGCGATTGCCGATAGCGCGCTGGAAACAATTGACCGTGCGCCGATCCGCTCCACGCCCCTGCGCTGGCTGCTGGCCCCGGCTTCGGAACTGGAATCCTCCGGCGCGATTGTGGAGGTCGGCCGCTATGACAATCAGCTCTATGTGACGCTGGAAGATCCGCAAGGCGAGGCGGAGGGCCGGGTGACGCTCGCCTTTGGCGATGATGATCCGGCGGCCCCTGCGGGTGAGGTGGCGCTTCTGGGCTGGTATGCGGTGGACGGGATGGGCTCGCTCACGCAGGTGACGCTCGATGAGGTGCGCCTTGGTCAGCGCGCCGATCCGCGCCTGTTCGTGCTGGATGATGACATGTTCTCGTCGCGGCGGAGGGGGCGGCGGTAGGGGCTACTCCGTCCCGTCATCATCCTCATCGCCGGGTTCGTCGGTAAACTGCAAGAGGTCGCCGGGCTGGCAATCGAGCTCGCGGCACAGCGCCTCCAGCGTGGAGAAGCGCACAGCCTTGGCCTTGCCGGTCTTCAGGATGGAGAGATTGGCCATGGTGATGCCGACACGGTCGCACAGCTCAGTCAGCGACATGCGCCGTTCGAGCAGCATACGATCGAGGGTGACGCGGATTGCCATGTCTCGCGCCCCCTAGATCGTCAGCTTCTGCTCGTCGCGCAGGCGCGTTCCCTCACGGAACACTTCTGACAGGACGAGAAGCGCGATAACGGCGATCCAGGCGCCAATGTTCAGGCCAAATTCGGGCTGGACGCTGACCCCGCTTTCCACCGGGCGGCCAAACACGGTGAAAATCAGCGCGATAATGCCGTGCGCGCCGTAGCGGATGATCTGGTAGATGGCGATGGCAATCGCGATGGCGCGCAGATGGCCGGCATTTTCCGGCACAAAGGGATCACCTTCAATGAGGGTGACAACGATACGGCGCAGCCGGTCGGTGATGAAGAGAATCGCAATGATCGCGGCCACGCCAAGCGGCAGCGCGATCACGATATCCAGCTGGAGGAAGCGGACAAAGGCGTCTGGCAGGTCCGGACCCATGCCGGTTACACTGAAGACGCCAAAAACCATGAGGGAGAGTGTGACGAGGCTGGCCAGGACCAGGAGGCCCCACAGCACGATAATCGCCACATCGAGAAAAATTTTCAGAAGGGATGTCAGAAATCCCGGACTTAGCGCACGCATCCCTGCCCCTTCTGCGACGTCACACCGGGCGCGATGCTGCCTCCAAGGGGGGAGAGGTCAGACGCGCCCGGTGCCGTCATGCTGCCTCACGGCGCCGCCTTATGCGACAATCGGTGACAGCGCCGCAGCCATGCCCGCTACTACCGCAGCGACCAGAACCACATTCATGATAGCCGTAAACGGAATACGGCGGGTGTTGTTTTCGAGCCTGACCATCTTTGTCTCCTTTGAGGTCCAGTGTTATCGATCAACCTTCGGCCTTTGCTCCGGTCATGTGTTCCGCCGGGGCTTTTGCCGTGAGGCAGCGGGGTGTTCCCCTTGCCTCGAAAACACATCTAGCAAGGCCCTCATCGCTTTGCAACAAAAAAATATCGAAAAACGATATGAATTTTTCGAAAGGCGATATGCGTAAATGGATGTAGTAACCATAAAACGCCTTTTCCGGGAGGCTCCGCTGTGGGTTTTGGCGAGCCATAATGCAGGCAAGATCAAGGAGATAGCCGATCTCGTTGCCCCCTTCTCCATCCGTGTCAAAGGGGCTGGCGAGATGGGTCTGGAGGAGCCGGAAGAGACTGAAAAAACTTTTTCGGGCAATGCGCTTTTGAAGGCGAGGGCCGCAGCCAAAGCCTCCGGAGCCGTCGCGCTGGCCGATGATTCCGGTCTGGAGGTGAGCGCGCTTGGCGGTGAGCCGGGGGTTTATTCCGCCCGCTGGGCCGGGCCGGAGAAGGATTTCCGCCTCGCCATGGAGACGGTTGAAAAAAAGCTTGCCGCCTCTGGCAGCCCGGACCGTTCGGCGCGCTTTGTGTGCGTTCTGGCGCTGGTTCATCCCGGCGGGGCCGAGCTGGTGTTCGAAGGCGAGGTGAAGGGCGATCTTGTCTGGCCGCCGCGCGGGGATCAGGGCTTTGGCTATGATCCGGTGTTTGTCGCCAGGGGCGAAACCCGCACCTTTGCCGAGATGGGCGCGGCGGAGAAAAAAGCGCTGAGCCACCGCGCTGATGCTTTCAGGAAGCTGACAGACACGGTGTTCGGCGCGTGAGCACGCCAGCGCCCACCCCGCTGGGGCTTTATATCCACTGGCCCTATTGCGTGCGTATCTGCCCGTATTGCGATTTCAATGTCTACAAGGCCAAAGGTGCAGACAGCGCAGCGCTGGTGGATGCGCTAATAACCGATATGGCCCGCTGGCGCGCGGTAACGGGGCCGCGCACCCTCACAAGTGTCCATTTTGGCGGCGGCACGCCCTCACTGATGGAGGCGGGTGATATTGCCCGCGTGCTGGAAACGGCGGAGACCCTGTGGGGATTTGAGAGCGATCCTGAGCTGGGACTGGAAGCCAATCCGGCCGAGCGCGCACGTCTGAACGATATTGTTGCTGCCGGGATCAACCGGCTGTCGGTCGGCGTGCAATCGCTGGACGATGCCGCTCTGGCGCGGCTGGGGCGCGACCATGATGCGCGCGCCGGGCTGGAGGCGCTGGAAATCGCCCGCTCTCTGGTGGGGCGCGTATCAGCTGATCTCATCTATGCCCGCCATGGCCAGAGCCTTGCAGACTGGGAAGGTGAGCTTTCCGCCATTCTGGCGCTGGGCGTCGATCATCTCTCGGCCTATCAGCTGACCATTGAGGAGGGGACGGCGTTTGCCCGGCAGGTGAAGCGCGGCGCGCTGGTGCCGCCGGAAGAAGAGCTGGCCGCAGACATGTTCGAGCTGACGCAAGGATTGACCGCTGCCGCCGGGCTGGAGCCTTACGAGATTTCCAATCATGCACGGGGTGAGGACCATCGCTCGCGCCATAACCGGCTCTACTGGACGGGCGGGGACTGGATCGGTATCGGCCCCGGCGCGCATGGCCGCATTGGCTCACACGCGGGCGGGGGGCGCATTGCCCATGGCGCGCCCTTGCGCCCGGCAGACTATATTGCCGCCAGCCGGGAGCCCCTTGCTCATCTCGAACGCCTGAGCGCGCTGGAAGAGGCGCAGGAGCGGGTGCTGATGGGCCTGCGCATTGTTGAGGGGCTGGACCGCACGCGCCTCAAAACCCTGACCGGACTCGATATCGATGAAGAGGCCGCCGCGTCTCTGCTGGATGACGGGCTTATTGCCATGGACGCGTCAGGCGTGCGCCTGACCGCGCAAGGACGCCTCTATGCCGACCGGGTGGCGAACATGCTGGCACCCTGAACAAGAACCGGACGGCTGATCAGGATTCGCCCGGTTCCACATCCATGGCGATGCCGTCCGGACCAAAGCGCTCGGGCGCCGGATCAAGCACCTCAAAGCGTCCGTTGCGGATGGTGTAGAGCGCAAGGCCACGCTCCACCGTGCCGTCGGCGCGCAGCCGGAACAGGCCGTCCACGCCCAGGAATCCGTTCGGATCTTCAATGATGGAGCGGTCGATCCCGCCCGTATTGGCGGCCATCAGGACAGCCAGTGAGGCGGAATCATACCCCAGTCCGGCGAGACGGGAGGGCCGTTCACCGAACGCCGCCTCATAGGCCATCTCGAACCGGGCGCGCATTTCGGCATCGGGACCGGCAAACCAGCCATTGGCCAGCGCCGGTTCGCGGACGCTATCAGGATTGCGCCACAGCCCGGTGCCGACAAACTTCACCAGCAGCGGGTCGATATCGGCAAACAGCAGCGAGGGCGCGAGCATGCGCAGATCATCGCCCCCTGCGGGGAGCATCACCACCTGGAACGCACCGCTATCGGCGGGCCGCCAGCCCTCGCCCGTCATGGCAAGGGCGCGCCCAACCTCCAGACTGCCAATGCCGGCGCGGGCGAGACGGCGGGCCGCCTGGCTCATGGAGTCCACGCCGCCCGAATAGACTTCCTCGGCCGTTACCGTGCCGCCAAACTCGGCAGCGGCGGAGCGATAAGCCTGGCTGACCAGCTGCCCATAAGGGGTGGCCGGGGCCACAATGGCAAAGCGGTCTGCGCCCAGAGCGGCGGTGTAGGACACCACGCGGCGCACTTCTTCCTCTGGCGGGAAGCTCAATAGATAGACGCCGCCACCGGCAACACTGGTGTCTGTGGAAAAGGAGATGACGGGAATGTTGGACCGGCGCGCCAGGCTGGAGACCGCGCGCACTTCGGCGGCGAGCAGCGGGCCGATGATCATGTCAGCGCCGTCGGCAATGGCTGCTTCGGCAGCGGCTTCCGCGCCGCGAGCCGTGCCTTCAGTATCCTTTGGCAGCAGAACGACATTCTCGACGCCGCGCTCAAACAGGGCCAGCTCGGCGGCGCGCAGCAAATGGCCGGCCTCTGAGCGCAAGGCAGCCGACGCGCCGGAGAAGGGCAGCAATACGCCGACGCGCACAAGGTCCACCCCTTCCAGATGCGGCGGGGTGAAGGCCAGACGTTCCGGGCTCATCTCCACACCCAGCACGGCCGGTTCAGGCGGCGCGCCTACGACCGGCGATGCGGGTCCCGGCGTGACACCGGGGCCCCCGGTGGTTGCGCCACAAGCCGACAGGAAAAGGGCCGCACCCGCCATACAGGCGGTCACACGCCAAAGGCCAGCTATTGGCACCAGCGCGCGGGTGGGCAAGATTGCTCTCATCATGGCTTGCGTCCTCAAAACCGTCTCCCCCGCCTTGTGCCGGCCCGGCCGGAACGGAGGCTACCGGCGCGGCCGGTCAGGGGCAACTATGCACCTGCCGAAATCCGTCTGCGAGGGGCGGGCATGACCCGGCATGCGCGCCAGCGGGCCGAACGGCGCGGACGGCGCGGGGAGCGGGCCGCCAGCATCCTGCTCATCCTGAAGGGCTGGCGCATTCTGGGGCGGCGGGTGAAGACCCCGCTCGGCGAGATTGATCTTATCGCGCGCAAGGGCCGCACGCTCGCCTTCGTCGAGGTGAAATGGCGAAACCGGCGCGAGGCCGCGCGCGAAGCGTTTCATCCGCGCCAGCAGGTGCGGCTGATGCGGGCCGCCGCCCTGTGGCGTGCGCGGCGCACCGGGCTGGACAGGCTGGCGACGCGTTTTGACCTGATCTGCGTGGCACCCGGACGATGGCCGGAGCACCTCAAGGGCGTGGCCAGCGCCGATTACGGGCCAGAAAACCATTTGATCTAGCAGGGGTTTGGTAAAAAGTTAATATGACGTCTTGACGTTTCCGGCAGTTTTGTTCTTTTCTTGTTCTGGTTTTATACCGGCCTGTTCATGCGTTCTGTGGATAAATGGTAAATCCCGGCGACCAGAATTGAATTTGTTCAGTGAATGAATTTCGGAGGCAAAGATGAGCGCCTACACCCATTCTGCCTCGTTTGAAGGTGCTAATGCGCGCCTTGTCGATGTTCAGGTGCAGATTGCCGGCGGCACCCCGGCCTTCAGCGTGGTCGGGCTGGCCGACAAGGCGGTGGCCGAAAGCCGCGAACGCGTGCGGGCCGCCTTTGCCGCCATCGGCCTGTCGCTGCCCGGCCAGCGCCTGATCGTCAATCTGGCACCCGCTGACCGGCCGAAGGAAGGCGCCCATTTCGATCTGCCGATCGCCATTGGCATACTGATCGCGATGGGCGTGCTCCCCCCCGAGGCGGGGTCTGAATATCTGGCGATGGGGGAGCTGGGCCTTGATGGCTCGATATCGCCCGCGCCGGGCGCGCTGCCAGCCGCCATGCTGGCCGTGGAGCAGGAAACCGGCTTTATCTGCGCGAAGGATAGCGGGCCGGAAGCGGCCTGGGCGGGGGGCGAGCTGGCCATTCTTGCCCCGGCCTCACTCATCCAGCTTATCAATCATTTCAAGGGCGGGCAGGCGCTCGCCCGGCCCCAGCCAGGAGATCTGGTGGAGGGGCCGCGCTTTAAGGACATGCGTGATGTGCGCGGGCAGGAGACCGCCAAGCGCGCGCTGGAAATCGCCATGGCTGGCGGCCACAACATCTTGTTCATCGGGCCGCCGGGTTCTGGCAAGTCCATGCTGGCCGAGCGGGCTCCGGGCCTTCTGCCGCCCCTGTCAGCCAAGGAATTGCTGGAGATTTCGACCGTTCAGTCGGTCGCCGGGCTATTGCAGCGCGGGGAGCTGAGCCGGGCGCGGCCATTTCGTGCGCCGCACCATTCTGCCTCGATGGCCGCGATGGTCGGTGGCGGCACGCGCGTGCGCCCCGGCGAAGCCTCTCTGGCCCATAATGGCGTGCTGTTCTTGGATGAATTGCCGGAATTTCACCCGCAAGTGCTCGATTCCCTGCGCCAGCCGCTGGAAACCGGCGAGATCGCGGTGGCGCGCGCCAATGCCCGCATCACATTCCCGGCCCGGTTCCAGCTGGTCGCGGCGATGAATCCCTGCCGCTGCGGCTGGGCAGGCGCAGACGGGCGCGCTTGCGCGCGCGGTAAAAATTGCGCGGAAAGCTATCAGGCACGCATTTCCGGCCCGATGATGGACCGGATCGATCTGCAGATCGAGGTGCCGCCGGTGACGCCTGCAGACCTTGCCCTGCCGCCCGCGCACGAAGGCACGGCCGAGATCGCCGCGCGCGTGGCAAAAGCGCGGGAGGTGCAGGAGGCGCGCGGCGCGCTCAATGCGCGGCTGTCGGGCGAGGCGCTGGACCGGATTGCCGAGCCTGACGCCGCCGGTCGCGAGTTATTGTCGCGCGCCGCTGAGGCCATGGGGCTGACTGCGCGCAGCTATCACCGCGTGCTGCGCACCGCGCGCACCATCGCCGATCTGGATGGTGTGGAGGGTGTGCGCCGCATCCATATTGCAGAGGCGCTGAGCGCCAGGCGCACCACCCGCCCTGCCGGGACGCCCGCAGGGTGGCCAGCGCTCGCAGACGGGGGAGAAAAATCACTCCGGCATTCGACGCTTCGTTAACCTGACCGGCATTAGCGTCGCACCATGACCCATGCCCTGCCGCCCTCCTCTCCGGACCCTTCTCCGGCCCCGTCCCTGGCCACCTCAGCAGACGGCGCGCCTGCCGATGAAGGCGCGGTGCCCGTCATGGCCGCGTCCACGGCCTTGCGCGGCGTGTTTGATGCCATTGGCGAGCTGGTCATCGTGCGTGACCGGGACGGGCGTCTGAGCGATGTGAACGGCGCGTTCCTGCGCGCCTTTGGCGGAACGCGCGAAGACTGGACAGGGCGCTGGTTCGCGGTCGCTCCCGCTTTTGGCGAGAGCGCATCACACCGGCGCTATGATGTGGCGATGCGCACCCGCACCGGGCCGGTCTGGATCGAGTGGTCGGAGACCCTCACCGCTGACGGCTCGATCATCGCGGTCGGCCGCGACGTGACCGAGCAGCGCAGCCAGGTCCAGCGCGAGAGCGAGGCCGCGCGCGGCAAGGGCGTGTTCTTTGCCGCCGTCACCCATGAATTGCGCACGCCCCTGTCGGGCGCGCTGGGCACGGCGCGCCTGCTGGAAGATACCGGGCTGAAGCCCGATCAGGCCGCCTATGTGGCGGCCCTCAAAGCCAGTGCCAGCCATGCGCTGAAGCTCATTGACGACATTCTCGACCTCTCCCGGCTGGAGGCCGGCAAGCTGGAACTCCGGCCAGAGGCCATGGACCCGTCGAGGCTGGTTGAAGAGGTGTGCGAGCTGTTGTCGGAGAAGGCCGCCGAAAAGGGGCTGGCGCTCGCCCACGCGCAGGGGCCGGGCGTGCCTGCCCAGATCAGGGCCGATCCGGCACGGCTGAAACAGATACTCTATAATCTGGCAGGTAATGCGGTGAAATTCACCCGCGAGGGCGGGGTGCTGGTCACGCTTGAGGCCGAAAATAATAGTCTGCGCCTGTCGGTCCGGGATACCGGCCCCGGTATCACCCCGTCCGATCAGGCCCGCCTGTTCGAGCAGTTCGAGCGCGGCGCGGCCGAACGCGATAATAGCGCGCCGGGCGCGGGGCTGGGCCTTGCCATGGTCAAGCGTCTGGCCGAGGCCATG
Source organism: Glycocaulis sp. (assembly GCF_050485565.1). Classification (GTDB taxonomy): domain Bacteria; phylum Pseudomonadota; class Alphaproteobacteria; order Caulobacterales; family Maricaulaceae; genus Glycocaulis. The sequence goes on from NZ_JBJHBQ010000012.1 coordinate 29,052, forward strand.
GACGGCGAGGTGGGCGTGCGCTCTCAGCCCGGCGAAGGAGCGCTGTTCTGGTTCACCTTCCAGCCGGAAGTGCTGCAGCGCGCGCCGGTGCACCGTCCGCTGGCGGGGCGGCGCATTCTGATCGCGACACCGTGTTCCATCGAATCCGATGCCCTGGTTCTGCACGCCGAAACGCTGGGCGCCTGGGCGGAAAACTGTAGCAGTCAGGGACAGCTTGTGGCGCGGGCGCAGGCGGTGCGCCCCGATATCGTCATTCTTGATGATGGCTGGACCGAGGATGCCTCGGCGCTGGCAGCCGCCGGATGTGCGGGGCGGATTCTCGCTCTTGCCCGCCCGCGCACCAAGGCACGCTATACCGGCAAGGACCGTCCGGCGGGGATTGATGGCTGGCTGGTCGCGCCGGTGCGGGCAAGCTCGCTGGCCCGGTTTGCGCTGGGCAAGAGTTCGGGCGATGAAAAGCGCGAGAGCGAGGTGCGCGGCCCGGTACTCGCCGGCTACCGCATCCTTCTGGCCGAGGACGATCCGGTAAACGCGCTGATCGCACGCACGCTTCTGACCCGTTTGGGTGCCAGCGTTGTCATGGCGGCGACCGGGCGCGAAGCGGTGCTGGAAGCCTCACAAGGCGGGCTGGATGCCGCGCTGCTGGATTTGCGCATGCCGGAGCTGGACGGGCGCGACGCGGCGGCCCAGATCCGCGCCTTGCCGGGCGAGCCCGGCTCTGTCCCGCTCGTTGCGCTGACGGCCAATGCGACCGAGTCTGACCGCGATGCCTGCCTTGCTGCCGGCATGGACGCCTTCCTTGCCAAGCCGGTTGACCCTGACGAGCTGGCGAGCGTCCTCTCCGGCTTGTGCGGCGGGCAAATCCGCGCAAGGCTGAGCGCCTAGACAGGGCCAGCCCGGAGCGCGCTTTCCATGACCGATATCAGTGCCGAGCGCCAGAGCGAGCGCCGCAGCCTTCTGGGCTCGGTAGTGGCACTGGGCTGGCGGCGCTCGGCCGTCATGCTGCTTTTGGGGTTCTCGGCCGGACTTCCCATCCTGCTGGTCTTCTCCACGCTGTCGGCCTGGTTGCGGCTGGAAGGTGTGTCACGCACCGAGATCGGGTTTTTTGCCTGGGCGGGCATGGCCTACACATTCAAATTCATGTGGTCGCCACTCGTTGACCGGCTGCCCTTACCCTTCCTTGACCGGCTGCTCGGGCGGCGGCGCTCCTGGATATTGCTGGCACAGGCGGTTGTGATCGGCGCGATACTGCTCGCCTCCACGGCGACGCCCTCCACCGGGCTTTTCGTGATTGCACTGGCGACCGTGATGATCGCCTTTGGCTCGGCGACACAGGACATTGCGCTGGATGCCTGGCGGATTGATGTCGCCGAGGATGAGTATCAGGCCCTGCTGGTGGCGATTTATCAGTGGGGCTACCGCTTTGGCATGATCGCCGCGGGCGCAGGCGCGCTGGTGATGGCCGATTTTGGCGGGTTTTCCTTTGCCTACACCGTGCTCGCCGCCCTCATGCTGATCGGCGTGGCGGGCGTGTTCCTGGCCCCGGAGCCCGCGCGTCCCAAAGCGCTGGGCGGCGGCACCGAAGCCATTGAGGGCGCGGTAAAGGGCAACCCAGTGGGGGAGGCGGCTGCCTGGCTCTACTCGGCCGTGGTCGCGCCGTTTGTCGATTTCGTTGTGCGCTATCGCTGGATCGCGCTGCTTATCCTCACCCTGATCGGTGCCTATAGGCTCAATGATTTCGTGCTCGGCTTCATGGCCTATCCCTTCTATGTGGATATGGGCTATACGCTGTCTGAAATCGGCGCGGTATCAAAGGTTTACGGCGTATTTGCCATGCTGGCGGGCGCCATGATGGCCGGTGTCGCCGCCACGCGCTGGGGCGTTTATCCGGTGCTGATGGTGGGCGCGATCATCAGCGCGGTCTCGGCGCTGGCCTTCACCTGGCTGGCGCTCCTCCAGCCGACCGGCGAGATCACCATGGTCAATGGCGCAGAACTGACCCCGTGGCCGCAGGAGAAGAACCCCTCCATCCTCTATCTGACGCTGGCCATCACGGCGGAAAATGTGGCCGGTGGCTGGGCGGGTACGGCCCTCATCGCCTATATGTCGAGCCTGACCAACCGGGCCTTCTCGGCGACGCAATACGCGCTCTTCAGCTCGTTCTACGCCCTGCCGGGCAAGCTCTTTGGCGGGTTTTCCGGCATCATGGTGGACTCTCTTGGCTATGCCAATTTCTTCACCACCACCGCGCTCATCGGTGCGCCAGCGGTGCTGCTGGTCTGGATCGTGATGCGCTGGCGGGCCGCGCGCGAAGTCGCCGCCCACAAGCCCCAGATCAGCTAGAAACAATCAGCTAGTTTCGCTCCGCTCCGCCGAGAGGTCATGTGCGGCCAGCGCCGCGAGGGTGAGGATATCGGCCACGCCCGCGCCGAGGCGCGCGATCTGCACCGGCTTTTCCAGCCCCAACAGCATCGGACCCAGCACCGTCGCGCCGCCTGCAGCGCGCAACAGCTTGGTGGAGATGGAGGCGGAATGAATGGCCGGCATGATCAGCACATTGGCCGGGCCGGTCAGGCGCGAGAACGGGTAGAGCCGGGTATGGTCGGGGTCGAGCGCCACATCGGCATTCATCTCGCCCTCGTATTCAAAATCGGGGCTGCGGGCGTCGAGAAGGCGAACCGCCTCGCGTATCTTCTCCGAGCGCTCACCGGCAGGGTTGCCGAAAGTGGAGTAGGAGAGCAGCGCCACGCGCGGCTCCACCCCGAAACGCCGCGCGGCAGAAGCCGCCTCGCACGCCATATCGGCCATGGCCTCAGCACTTGGAAATTCGGTGACATTGGTGTCGGCGATGAAGAGCGTGCGCCCGCGTGACAGCACCAGCGACATGCCCATCACCCGCTCACCGGGCTTGGGGTCCAGCGCCATCTGCACATCGGCCAGGGCTTGGGCGTAATTGCGCGTGGTGCCGGTCACCAGGCCATGGGCATCGCCCAGGGCCACCATGCAGGCGGCAAACACGTTGCGGTCATTATTGACCATGCGCTGCACGTCGCGTTTGAGATAACCGCGTCTTTGCAGACGCTTGAACAGCCAGTCGGCATAGACCGCATTGTTCTCGGAGAGGCGCGCATTGAGGATTTCAATGGAGCCTTCAGGCACGCCGACAAGGCGCATATTGGCTTTGGTGGTTTCCTCCCGGCCGACCAGCACCGCCTTGCCAAGCCCTTGCGTCTGGAAGGCGTGGGCGGCGCGGATAACCGTCGGCTCCTCGCCTTCGGCAAAAACAATCGTCTTGCGGTCTGCGGCGCGCACTTCCTCGTGCAGGGCCTGCAAAATGGCCGCTGTGGGGTCCAGCCGCTGGGCGAGGGTCGCCTTGTAAGCTTCCATATCGGCGATGGGGCGGCGGGCAACGCCGGAATCCATCGCGGCTTGTGCCACATAAGGCGGGACATGGCTGATCAGGCGCGGATCGAACGGAGCCGGGATGATGTAATCCTTGCCGAAGCTGGGGCGTGATCCGTGATAGGCAGCGGCCACCTCGTCTGGCACATCCTCGCGCGCCAGCTCGGCCAGCGCGCGGGCGGCAGCAACTTTCATCTCTTCATTGATGGTGCGCGCGCGGACATCCAGCGCGCCGCGAAAAATGTAAGGAAAGCCCAGCACGTTGTTGACCTGATTGGGATAATCAGAGCGGCCGGTGGCCATGATCGCGTCTGAACGCGCCTCGCGTACTTCTTCCGGCGTGATTTCCGGATCGGGATTGGCCATGGCGAAGATGATCGGATCAGCCGCCATGGACTTTATCATCGCCTTGTTGACCGCGCCCTTCACCGACAGGCCGATAAAACAGTCCGCCCCGTCCAGCGCCTCTTCCAGCGTACGCTTGTCCGTCTCGGCGGCATGGGCCGATTTCCACTGGTTCATGCCGTTGGTGCGGCCCTTGTAGATGACGCCCTTGGTGTCACACAGGATCGCATTGTCGTGGGCGACGCCCATGGATTTGATAAGCTCCAGCACCGCGATACCGGCAGCGCCCGCGCCGTTCACGACGACTTTGAGATCCTTGATGTCGCGCCCTGACAATTCACAGGCATTGATGATGCCGGCAGCGGAGATGATGGCCGTGCCGTGCTGGTCATCATGGAAGACCGGGATATCGAGCAGCTCGCGCAGGCGCTCCTCGATGATGAAGCAGTCCGGCCCCTTGATGTCTTCCAGATTGATGCCGCCGAACGTATTGCCGAAGCGGCGCACGCATTCGATGAAGGCTTCCGGGTCGTTTTCCTCCACCTCGATATCGATGGCGTCGATATCGGCAAAGCGCTTGAACAGGACCGCCTTGCCTTCCATCACCGGCTTGGAGGCAGCAGGGCCCAGATCACCCAGGCCCAGAATGGCCGTCCCGTTGGAGATGACGGCGACGAAATTGCCCTTGGAGGTATAGTCATAGACCGCGTCCGGGTTGGCATGGATCGCCTTTACCGGCGCGGCAACACCGGGTGAGTAGGCCAGCGAGAGATCACGCTGGGTGGCCATCGGCTTGGTCGCGCGCAGGGCGATCTTTCCGGCAGGCGTCTGGCGGTGAAAGGCCAGAGCTTCTTCATCGTCCACGCGCGGCTTGCGATCTGTCATTGAGGGGGTCCGTCAGGGCAGGTGTCAGCGGGGTCAGGGTGCAGGCTTCACCCAAGCCTAGACGCTCCCGCACCAGAAGCGAAAGCCTGTTTAGCCAGCGCAAAAACGTGTCCCTCTGGCCTGCCCCCTTGCGGGCAGCAGGCGGAGAGTTAATTTGCCGCCATGAGCCCGGACGCCAGCGCCCCATCCGACATCGCGACACGCACCTTTCCCAGCGCGGAAGGGGCGACGCCCATGATGGTGCAATTCCTGGCCCTTCGCGCGCAGGTGCCTGCCGAAGCGCTGCTATTCTACCGGATGGGCGATTTCTACGAGCTGTTCTTTGACGATGCGGTGCGGGCCGCCGCTGCGCTCGACATCACGCTGACCAGGCGCGGGGAACATCAGGGCGAGCCGATCGCCATGTGCGGGGTGCCGGTTCATAACGCACAAATCTATCTCTCCCGCCTGATCCGGGCGGGCTTCAAGGTCGCCATTGGCGAGCAGGTGGAAGACCCTGCAGAAGCCAAGAAGCGCGGATCGAAATCGGTGGTGGAGCGGGCCATCACCCGCATCGTCACACCGGGCACTTTGAGCGAGGATGATCTTCTCGATGCACGCAAGTCCAACCGGCTTGCGGCGCTGGCGCGCGGACCGGCCGGGGACATGGCGCTCGCCTTTGCCGATATTTCCGATGGCAGTTTCGGCTCCATACGGCTGGAGCCGGGCGATATGGAGGCCGAGCTTGCCGCGCTTCAACCGGCCGAGCTGCTGGTGCTGGATGATGATGCGCGCGTGCTGGCGCCCATCCTGCCCGGCACCACGATCACAGCGCGGCCAAAGGCGAAGTTCGAGGCCGGATCGGCAGAGCGGCGGCTGAATGCGCATTTCGGTACGCTGAGCCTTGACGGGTTTGGTGATTTTTCAAGAATCGAACTCGGCGCGCTTGGCTGTCTTCTGGATTATCTGGAGCTGTCGCAGGCGGGGGCTGCGCCGAGACTGGCCCCACCGCGCCATTTCGAGGCCGGAGGCTGGCTCGCCATCGATCCGGCGGCGCGGGCAAGCCTTGAGATCGACCGCACCTTGCAGGGCCAGCGCAAGGGCTCACTGCTTGATGCCATAGACCGCACCGTCACCGCACCGGGCGCGCGTCTGCTGGCGGAGCAGCTCTCCCGGCCTTCTGCGCACCGCGCCGAGATCGAGGCGCGCCTTGATGCGGTGGCGTTTCTGCACGAGCAGGCGGGCTTGCGCGAGTCCTTGCGCGACAGCCTGAAAAGCGCAGGCGATCCGGCGCGCGCCCTGTCACGCCTGTGCCTTGAGCGCGGGGGGCCACGCGATCTTCTGGCGCTGGCGCGCGCATTGAAGGAGGGCGAGCGCATCAATGCGGCCTTTGCCCGCCTTGGCCATGATGCCTTGCCAGTCGCCATTCAGGGCGCGCTGGAGGCGCTATCGCTGGCGGCCCGGCCCGAGCTGGCAAACCTGGTTGATGAGCTGGCCCGCGCGCTGGTGGAGGAACCGCCTCTGCTGACGCGCGATGGCGGGTTCGTGGCCGAGGGGTGGGACCCGGCGCTGGACGAGCTGCGCACGCTGAAAGACCAGTCGCGGCGCGTCGTGGCGGGCCTGCAGAAAACCTATGCCGACCAGACGGGTGTTTCCGGCCTGAAGGTCAAGCACAACAACGTGCTGGGCTATTTCATCGAGGTCAGTGCGCGCCATGGCGAGGCGATGATGGGCGTGGAGCCCTTCATTCACCGCCAGACCATGGCCAATGCGGTGCGGTTCTCGACTACGGAGCTTGGCGAGCTGGAATCGAAGATTGCCTCTGCCGCCTCGCGGGCCATCGCGCTGGAGCTGGAGATTTTTGCGCGGTTCTGCACCCAGGTCGAAAGCCTTGCCGGTCCTATCCGCGCTGCAGGCGAGGCGCTGGCCGCGCTGGATGTGTGGGCGGCGGCGGCGCACTGGGCCGTCGAGACGGGCGCGTGCAGGCCGGAACTGACGGATGGCACGGACCTCTTTATCGAGGCGGGCCGCCATCCGGTGGTGGAGCAGGCCCTGACCCGGAGCGGCGAGGCGCGCTTTACGCCCAATGACTGCCAGCTGGACGCAGACGGGAAGGCGGCCAGCCGCCTGCTTCTGGTCACGGGGCCGAACATGGCCGGTAAATCCACCTTCCTGCGCCAGTGCGCGATCATCGTCATCATGGCGCAGGCGGGCCTGTTTGTTCCCGCACGAACGGTCAGGCTGGGATTGGTGGACCGCCTGTTCTCGCGCGTCGGCGCCGCCGATGATCTGGCGCGCGGGCGCTCCACCTTCATGGCGGAAATGATCGAGACGGCGGCCATACTCAATCAGGCAACGCCGAACAGCCTGGTCATACTCGACGAGATCGGGCGCGGCACCTCCACCTGGGATGGTCTCTCGATCGCCTGGGCCACGGTGGAACATCTCCATGCCGTCAATCGCTGCCGCGCGCTCTTTGCCACGCACTACCACGAGCTGACGCGCCTTGCCGACGAGCTGGACGGGACGGGCAATGTGTCGCTGAAAGCGCGCGAGTGGAAAGGCGAGCTGGTCTTCCTGCATGAGGTGGGCAGCGGCCCTGCCGACCGTTCGTACGGGGTGGAAGTGGCCAAGCGCGCCGGCCTGCCGGACATGGCAGTGCGCCGGGCGCAATCCATCCTGGCCAAGCTGGAATCTGATGGCAGTCCGGCAGCGGCGCTGGCCGAGCTACCGCTGTTTTCCGCCCAGCCTGCGCCAGCCGCGCCGAAACCCTCCAAAGCGCTCGAACGGCTCAAATCCATCGATCCGGATGCGCTGACCCCGCGCGAGGCGCTGGACGCGCTCTACGCACTCAAAAACCTGACCGAAGAAGACTGAACGCCAGATTGGCAATACCCATTGAGGAGGAGACAGGCATGGTCTGGGCGCTGAGCATTGACCAGAGCGACATCACGAAGGCCAGCCTGGTGGAGGAGGCCCAGCGCCCCTTGCAGGCGGGCGAGGCGCGTCTTGCCGTGAGCCGCTTTGCGCTGACGGCCAATAATATCACCTATGCCGCCTTTGGTGAGGCGATGGGCTATTGGCGCTTCTTTCCCGGCGCAGACGGGCGCGGACGCCTGCCGGTCTGGGGCTTTGCGCAAGTGAGCGAGAGCCGCTGTGATGGGCTGACCGCCGGTGAGCGCGTCTATGGCTATCTGCCCGCTGCCAGTGAGCTGATCGTCACGCCCGGCAAGATCCGCCCCGACAGCTTTTTCGACGCGGCCACCCACCGCGCCGAGCTGCCGCCGGTCTATAACCGCTATGAGCGCTGCGCGGCCGCTGCGGGGTATGACGCGGCGCGCGAAGCCGCGCAGATGGTGCTGCAGCCTTTGTTTCTCACCTCCTTCCTCATTGATGCGTATTTGCGCGATACCGGCTTTTCCGGTGCGGCGCGCATTGTGCTGACCAGCGCGTCAAGCAAGACGGCGCTGGCGCTCGCCTTCCTGTTGAAGCGCAACAAGCCTGAAGCCTTGCGTATCGAGGCGCTGACCTCGGCGCGTAACGCCGCCTTCGTAAAGGGCAGCGGGCTTTACGATGATGTCATCGCCTATGAGGACATTGCGGGGATGGACCCGGAACCGGCCCGGCTGATCGTCGATTTTGCCGGTTCGGCCGAGGTGAACCGGGCGCTGCACACCCGTTTTGGCGAAAATCTGAACGCCAATATCCGCGTCGGCGGCGCGCATTGGGATGACAGCACGCCCGCTTCCGGCCTGCCCGGCCCCAGGCCGGTTTTCTTCTTTGCCCCCGACCATGCCCGTGACCGGATTGCCGAATGGGGACCGGACGGGTTTGCAGCCCGGCAGGGTGAGGCATGGTCCAGCTTCGTTGCTGCGGCAGACAATCTTCTGGCGTGGCGTGGCCTTACTGGCGGGAGCGAGGCCCTGAATGCCTATCAGGCGCTGGTGCACGGCGATGTTTCCGCCAGCGAAGCGCTGGTGGTGGAGGTGGAGGCAGGCTAGCGGGCCACGCTTCCTGCTCTGAAACACATAAACCAAAAGGACGGCTGACGCCGCCCCGCCAATAGCGTAAGACCTTGGCCCATGCGTCTTTCTGCCCTTCCCGCTTCGCTTGACGGCCTGCGCCTGCGCGCAGAGCTGGCCGCTGCCACCCGTGAGGGATGGGAACAGGCTGCATCGCGCCAGGCGGGTATCGGCCGGCTGAAGAAATTCATATCGGCCGGGCGCGCCCATGCCGCCAGCAAGCTGGCGGGCAAGGGCGGCGGGCTGGAGGCCGCACGCGCGCTTTCAGGCGTAATGAATGCTGCCGTGCGCGCCCTGTTTGATTCGGTTGCCACCGATTTTGACGAAGCGGGCGCGACGGCGCCGGGCCTTGCCGTGTGTGCGCTGGGCGGCTGGGGTGCAGGCGAGCTGGCCCCTCAATCGGATATCGATCTGCTCTTCCTCACCGGCACACCGCCGCGCGAAGGGGCAGAGGCCATTGTGGAGCGCATGCTCTACGTGCTGTGGGATTGTGGCCTCAACATTGGCGGCGGCGCGATCCGCACCGTGGACGAGGCGCTGGCGCTGGCTGGCGATGATGTTTCGGAACGCACGGCGCTTCTCGATCTGCGCTGGGTGTCGGGTGATGAGCGGCTGGTGAGCACGCTGCGGCTGAAATTTGGCCGCGCCCACCGCACCCGCGAATCCATTGCGCCCTTCATTGCGGCAAAGCTGTCGGAACGCGATACGCGCGTCGACCGGCAGGGTGATAGCCGCTATGCGGTCGAGCCCCATATCAAGGACGGCAAGGGGGCCTTGCGCGATCTGCAGACCCTGCGCTGGCTGGCGCAGGTGCTCTACGGCAATGACGCGATGGAGCGCTGGGTGGCGAGCGGATTGCTGACCGTTCAGGACGTGGAGCGCTATCTGCGCGCCGAGGATTTCTACTGGGCGGTGCGCTTCCACCTGCATACGCTCAATGGCCGCAAGGATGACCGGCTGACCTTCGATACCCAGCCGGAAATCTCCGCGCTGATGGGCTATGCCGACAGCGAGGACACGCTGGGCGTCGAAGACTTCATGCGCGACTATTTCAAGCGTGCCATCGATGTCGGCGCGCTCACCCGCCTTGTCTGCGCCAAGCTGGAAGCTGATGAGCTGAAAGACCCACCATCGGGCATTGGCCGCTTCATGCCCGCCGATGGCCTGCAGAAAGGTGATGACGCCCTTGAAGAGGCCGGGTTCGTGGTCCGGTCGGGCCGTCTCGCCTTTGCTGATCCGGCACGGGTGGAGGAAGACCCGGTCCTGATGCTGACGCTGTTCGAGCTGGCGGCTGCGCGCCATCTCGATCTGCACCCGGATGCAGTGGCGCTCGTTTCGCGTTCATTGCGGCTGGTGGATGACAGTTTGCGCCGCGATGAGCGCGCCGCGCGCAGCTTCTTTGCCATATTGCTGGAATCTGATGATCCGCGCATCACCTTGCGGGCGATGACAGAGGCGGGACTTCTGGGCGCCTATATTCCTGAGTTCGGCGATATCGTCGCGCGCACCCAGTTCAACATGTATCACCGCTTCACGGTCGATGAGCACACGCTCAACGCGCTGGGCCTGCTTCGCGGGATAGAGCAGGGCAAGCTGATTGCCGACCACCCGCTGGCCACCCGCATTTTCCCGGAGATCATCCATCGCCGCGCCTTGCATCTGGCCGTGCTGCTGCACGATACCGGCAAGGGCAATGGCGATCAGTGCATTGAAGGGGCGGAGCGCGCGCGCAGCGCCTGCGAAAGGCTGGGCATCGAGGAAGCCGAAACGGAGCTGGTGGCCTGGCTGATCGCCAATCATCTGGAAATGAGCGATGCCGCGCAGCGCCGCGATCTCTCCGATCCGCGCACCGTGCTCGATTTTGCCGGACGGGTGGCCAATATGGAGCGGCTGCGCCTTCTGACCGTGCTGACCGTGGTCGATATCCGCGCTGTCGGCCCCGGCGTATGGAATGGGTGGAAGGCCCAGCTGATCCGCGATCTCTATGAGGCCACGGCCGCCGTGCTGGCGGGCGGCGAGCGCGCTGGTGAGGAAGAAGCCCGCGCCCGGCTGCATGCGCGCGCAGACCGCGCCCGGACCCTGTTCCGCGCTGATATGGAGCGGATAGACCCAGAGTTTGGCGAGCGCTGGATTGCCAGCCTTGATGACAGCTACTGGCTGTCCTTTGCCGAAAGCGACCGGCTGCGCCACGCCGCCTTTGTGCGCGCGGCTGAAAGCCGGGGCCGCGACGTGGCGTGCGGTGTGCGCGTGGACAGGCGCCGTTCGGCCGCCGAGGTGCTGATACTGGCACCGGACCGGGACGGGCTGTTTGCCGATATTGCCGGCGCACTAGCGCTGGCGGGCGCCAATGTGGTCGGCGCGCAAGTTGCCACAACGAGCTGGGGCGCGGCCTTTGACGTGTTTTACGTCCAGGAACAGGGCGGCAAGCCTTATGGCTGGTCCGACCTGTCCGCGCTCGACCGGCTGCGGGCCAGCGTGGAGGAGGCCGCGCGCGGCGGTCTGGGCGGCGAGATCGTGATCCCGGCGCGGCGCGTGGCCCGGCGCGAGGCGGCCTTCACGGTCAGCCCCTATGTGAAGCTGGAAGGTCAGGCGGCTGACGGCGCGCTGGTCATCGAGGCATCGGGGCGCGACCGCCCCGGCCTGCTGCACGATCTGGCGCGCGCGATTACCGATCTGGGCTGTTCCATTCAGGCTGCGCGCATTGACGGCTATGGCGAGCGGGCGGTCGACGTCTTCTACGTCACCCAGCAGGGCCGCAAGATTGCCGATCCTGAGACTGAAAAAGCGCTCGCCAGCGCCCTGATGAACGTACTTGGCTCCGGCGAGGCAGGGGCCAGCGGCGCACCATCGCGCCTGCGCGCCGAAGCGAGCGCAGGACGCTGACACGATGCGGCTCTTACGCAATCTGGGGGTTATCAGCATCCTCACCCTGGTCAGCCGGGTAGCCGGGCTGGCCCGCGAGATTCTCACCGCTGCGCGCCTCGGTGCCGGGCCGGTGGCCGATACTTTCTTCCAGGCGATGACCATTCCCAACACCTTCCGCCGGGTGCTGGCCGAGGGGGCGTTCAACGCCGCGTTCGTGCCGCTTTATGCGCGCCAGCTAGAAGAGAAAGACCGGGCGGAGGCTGACCGGTTTGCCTCTGAAGCCCTGTCCTTCATGGCGACATTCACGACGCTTCTCGTCATCGCCTTTCAGATATTCGCGCCCTGGCTGGCCTATATCTTCTTTCCCGGCCGGATAGGTGATCCCGATGGCATGATGCTGGCCGTCCTGCTGTTGCAGATCATGATGCCCTACCTGCTGGCCATGGTGGTGACGGCGCTGATCTCCGGCGGGCTGAACAGTAATGGCAAGTTCGCCGCGGCAGCCGGCGCGCCGGTCCTGCTCAATATCGCCATGATCGGTGTTTTGCTGTTCGACCTTGGACCGCCTGAAGAGCTGGTCATCTGGCTGGCCGCTTCAGTAACGGCATCGGGCGTGATGCAGGTGGCGCTGTTATGGACGGCGGCCATGCGGGCCAAGCTGCACTTACGCCTCCTGCCGCCAAAACTGACCCCGCGGGTAAAGCGCCTCATCGCGCTTGGTATTCCCGGCGCGCTGGCGGCCAGCGCGATGCAGGTCAATATCGTTGTCACCTCCTCCATCGCCACGCTGGAGGAGGGTGCGCGGTCCTGGCTCAATTATGCCGAGCGGCTCTATCAGCTGCCTCTGGGGATGATCGGGATTGCGATGGGGATTGCCCTTCTACCCAATCTGACCCGCCGCTTCCGCTCCGGTGATGAGAAGGGCGGGCACTTTGCCATGAACCGGGCGATTGAAATCGCGCTGGCGCTGACCCTGCCGGCCTCCTTTGCCTTTCTGGCCATCCCGGAGCTGATTACGGCCGGGCTTTACCAGCGCGGCGAGTTTACTCGGCTGGACACGTCCAACACCGCGATCGTGCTGGCCATTGCCGGGCTGGGCCTGCCTGCTTTCGTTCTGGTGAAAGTATTGGCGCCGGGCTTTTTCGCCCGTGAGGACACCAGAACCCCGATGCGCTTTGCGCTGGCCGCCGTGGCGGTGAATTTCGTGCTTGCCCTCACCCTGTTCTTTGGCGGGCTGGGCTTTATCGGCCTTGCCATAGCGTCGAGCCTGGCTGGCTGGGTCAATGCGGGCCTGCTGGCGATCACGCTGAGGGCGCGCGGGCTGTTGCATATTGATAAGCGGCTGATGACGGCGATGCCGCGCCTGCTGCTGGCCTCACTCATCATGGCAGGCACGGTCTGGCTATTGTCTGGCCTGGTACCCGGCCTGGTGGCAGCGGCCCTGCCCATGCTGGGGCTGAGCTGGCAGACTCTGATCAGTCTCGGCCTTGTCGTTTTCGCCGGACTGGCCGTTTTTGGCGGTGCGGGACTGGCGCTGGGGGCGATAAAGCCTTCTGAACTCGCCGAGGCGCTAAAGCCACAGCGGACCAGCAAAACCCTGCCCGCCAGCGATAGCCGCGATTAACGCCGCGCCTGCGCCTTGAGCCTGACCGTCAGCGCCGCTAAACCGGCGCCTCCTGCAGGTTTGTCTGCGGATCCTTCCGGCCTCCTTCATTTCGAGCACCTGCCCATGAGCGACACCCCCACCGATTACAAAGGCCCTGAGCGTATCCTGTCGGGCATGCAGCCGACCGGCGCGCTGCATCTTGGCAATTATCTGGGGGCGCTGAAGAACTGGGTGGCGCTGCAGGAGCGCGGCATGCCCTGCTTCTACTGCGTGGTGGACATGCACGCCATGACCATGCCGCACGATCCGGCCGCCCTGCCCGATGCTGTGCGCAACGTGGCAGCCGCCTATCTCGCCGCAGGCGTGGACCCGTCGCGCAGCGCCGTCTTTGCCCAGTCATCGGTGCGCGAACATGCGGAGCTGGCCTGGATTTTCAACTGTGTGGCCCGGCTGGGCTGGCTGGAGCGCATGACCCAGTTCAAGGACAAGGCGGGCAAGGACGCCGAGCGCGCGAGCGTGGGCCTGTTCACCTATCCCGTCCTGCAGGCCGCTGACATCCTCGTCTACAAGGCAACCCATGTGCCGGTGGGCGAAGACCAGAAGCAGCATCTGGAGTTGTCGCGCGACATTGCCGCGCGCTTCAACCGCGACTTTGGCAAGGGCGAGGCGGTGTTCCCGCTGCCGGAACCCGTCATCATGCCCGACGGCGCGCGCATCATGTCGCTCAAGGACGGCAGTGCGAAAATGTCGAAATCCGACGCAAGCGACAATTCACGCATCAATCTGGCTGACGATGCCGACGCAATTGCGCGCAAGATCAAGAAGGCCAAGACCGATCCGGAAGCCCTGCCAGCAAGCGTGAAGGAGCTGGAAGGCCGCCCGGAAGCGAAGAATCTCGTCGGCATCTATGCGGCGCTGACCGGCACCAGCAGCCAGGCCGTGCTGGACGAGTTTGGCGGTCAGGGCTTTGGCGTGTTCAAGCCGCGCCTGGCCGAAGTGGCGGTAGAGTTCCTCAGCCCCATTTCAGACACTTATGCGCGCCTTCTGTCTGACCGCGCCGAGATCGACCGCATCCTCGCCGCAGGGGCCGAAAAGGCCCGTGCGGTGGCCGCACCTGTGATCGCCGAGGCGCGTGATCTTGTGGGCTATTGGCGCGGCTGATCGCCGCGAGGGCCACGAAATTTTCCTGCAGGGCTTGCCTGCCGGGCCGGCGCGCGACACCTATATGGACGATGCGCGCATTGGTCCTCGCGGGCGCGGCCAGACCCGTCAGCGCGCAAGGCCCTGCCGTCCTGTACCGTTTCACGCCAGCCCTCTGGAGATATTGAAATGACGCTTATCCGTACCCCTGCCTCTCCCGCCACGGCCACCCGGCTGGGCGCTGTCTCGCTGGCTGCACTGCTGCTGGCAGCCTGCGGTGACGCGGCTGCTCCGGGGAGCGTAGATGAGGTGCCCGAAACCACCCCCGCCGCTCACGAGGCCGAGCCTGCCAGCGATATACAGGATGCAGCGCCGGAAGTGGCCGCGCCCGAGCTGCTCTCCGGCTGGGTACGCACCCCGCCTGCGGGCCGCGATGTCACGGCAGGCTATGTCTCCTTGCGCGCAGGCGCAGAGGACGACCAGCTGGTCGGCGCCAGCTCGCCCATCGCATCGCGCGTGGAGCTCCACACGATGGAGGATGATGGCGAGGTGATGCGCATGCGTCAGGTGGAAGCCATTGACCTGCCGGCAGGCGAAACGGTCGCCCTTGCTCCGGGCGGCGATCATCTGATGATTTTCGGCGTCGATACCGCAAGCCTTGATGGCGAGGTGGAGATGACGCTGGAATTTGCCAGCGGGGCTGCAAGCACGGTGCGCCTGCCGCTGAGCTTCACCGCGCCGGAAGCGGACGCGGGAAGCGCCGAATAAGACGCCAGCCCAACTGACCCTCAAGCTATATGAAAACGCCGCCGGACACGATCCGGCGGCGTTTTTGTGTTGAGAAGGGTGGGATCGGTCTTACCCCTAATCCCCATCCATCTTCAGGGCGGCGATAAAGGCTTCCTGCGGGATTTCGACCCGGCCGAACTGGCGCATCTTCTTCTTGCCGGCTTTTTGCTTGTCGAGAAGCTTGCGCTTGCGGCTGGCATCACCGCCATAGCATTTGGCCGTCACGTCCTTGCGCAGCGCGGAGAGGGTTTCGCGCGCGATCACGCGGCCGCCAATGGCTGCCTGGATCGGGATTTTGAACATGTGCCGGGGGATCAGCTCTTTGAGCTTCTCGCACATGCCCCGGCCGCGCATTTCGGCGCGCGCGCGGTGCACGATCATGGAGAGCGCGTCGACCGGCTCTTCATTGACGAGGATCGACATTTTTACGAGGTCGCCCTCGCGGTGGTCGACGAACTGGTAGTCGAAGCTGGCATAGCCCTTGGTGACGGATTTCAGCCGGTCGTAGAAGTCAAACACCACCTCGTTGAGCGGCAGCTCATAGACCAGCATGGCCCGGCTGCCCGCATAGGTGAGCTCTTTCTGGATGCCGCGCCGGTCTTCGCACAGCTTCAAGACGCCGCCCAGATACTCGTCCGGCACCAGTATCGTCGCCTTGATCCAGGGTTCGGCGATGGTGTCGATGCGCACGGGGTCTGGCATATCGGCGGGGTTATGCAGATCGATCACCTCGCCATCGGTCATCTTGATCTTGTAGATCACGGACGGGGCGGTGGTGATGAGGTCTACATCATATTCGCGCTCCAGCCGCTCGCGGATGACCTCCAGATGCAACAGCCCCAGGAAACCACAGCGGAAGCCGAAGCCGAGCGCGGCGCTGGTTTCCATCTCGAAGCTGAACGAGGCGTCGTTGAGCGCCAGACGCTCCACCGCATCGCGCAAATCTTCAAAATCATTGGCATCCACAGGGAAGAGCCCGCAGAACACGACCGGAATGGCGGGCTTGAAGCCCGGCAGCATGGATGAGGTGGGGCGCTTTTCCTCGGTGACCGTGTCACCGACGCGCGCATCGCGCACCTGCTTGATCGAGGCGTTGAGAAAGCCGATCTCGCCCGGACCCAGCGAGTCCACATTCACCTTTGTGGGCCGGAACACGCCGACGCCGTCCACATTATAGTTCGCGCCGGTGCCCATCAGGCGCACGCGCATGCCTTTTTTCAGTGTGCCCTCATGGATGCGCACCAGGCAGATCACGCCCAGATAGGCGTCATACCAGCTATCCACGAGCAGGGCCTTGAGCGGGGCATCGGGATCGCCAGCCGCCGGCGCGGGCAGGCGGTGCACGATGGCTTCGAGCACGTCCTCAATGCCAAGGCCGGTCTTGGCGGAGATTTCCAGCGCATCATGCGCCTCAATGCCGATCACATCCTCGATCTGGGCGCGCACCCGGTCGGGTTCGGCGGCCGGCAGGTCGATCTTGTTGAGCACCGGCACGATATCGAGATCAACCTCGATGGCGGCATAGACATTGGCCAGTGTCTGGGCTTCCACCCCTTGTGCCGCGTCCACGACCAGCAGCGCGCCTTCGCACGCCGAGAGCGAGCGCGAGACTTCGTAGGCGAAGTCCACATGGCCGGGCGTGTCGATCAGGTTCAGGACGTATTTCTCGCCATTGCGCGCGGTGTAATCCAGGCGCACGGTCTGCGCCTTGATGGTGATGCCGCGCTCACGCTCCAGCTCCATATTATCGAGCACCTGCTCCTTCATCTCACGGTTGGACAGCCCGCCCGTCACCTGAATCAGGCGGTCGGCCAGCGTCGATTTGCCGTGGTCGATATGGGCCACGATGGAGAAATTGCGGATATTGGCGGGATTGGTGCTCATGGGCGGGGAAGTAGCACCGCAAGGGCCTTGCGCCAAGGGCATTAGGCGGCACGGCACGCGGGACTTTAAATCGTCACGATTTGCGGCTTATCTGTTACCGGGATCGGGTGTGACAGGGGGCGAGAGTCCGCCCGACAAGGATATCCATGAATATTTCGCGCCTGGTGTATGTCAGCACGGCCCGTCCGGACCTTATGCTGACCGATATTGATGCCATTGTGGACACGGCCCGTGCCCGTAACGAAGCAGAGGGCATCACCGGCCTTTTGATATTTAACGGCTTCAATTTCATGCAATTGCTCGAAGGCCCGCCCGAAAGCGTGGAGCGGGTATTTGCCTCCATCTGCAAGGATACGCGCCATAGCGGCGTTGTGCGCATCCTGTCGGCCAGCGCCGGGGACCGGGTATTTGGCGGCTGGGCCATGGCCTATGCCCGTACCGGCGCCGGTCACGGCGCGGGCGCGTTCGCGCTGACCACAGATGCACTCAGGGCCTATCTGCCAGAAGAGCTGCCGACCGATCTGCACATGCTGCTGGTCAGCTTCAACACCATGTCGGCCTTCGATGTCCGCCCGCCCGCAGGCGACGACATCCAGCCCGCGCAATAGCGGAACGAACGGCAAGGCCTGCGCATTCTCCCTTCAGGCCTGCCAGTGCCTCGTGTCCTTAATTGCGCCTTAACCAAGGCGCAGCATGGATGGATGGAAGGGGCCTGACAGGTGGTGGGCCGGTCCCGGCCCTGCCCGTCTTTCGCGGAGATTACCATGATGCGCCTTACCTCGATTTCCAGCCGTGATGTCCGGCTTGCGGCCATTGCCGCTGCTTTTGGCATGGTCATGGCTGCCTGTGCCTCGGCTCCGGCCAATACCGCGCAAAGCCACAACGCCGCTGAGCCGGACGCGCAAGTCCAGTCCGAGCGCGAAACCTATACCAGCACCGAGATCGTTGAAGCGGTGTCGGACTTTTTCGGCGTAACGGCTGAAGCCGCCGGTGTTCTGGTGGAGCGCATCTTCTCCGATCTGGGCGAGCCGGTCGGCTATATCATCGGTGAAGAGGCATCCGGCGCGGTCGGTGTCGGCCTGCGTTATGGCCAGGGCGATATGGTCCTGCGCGGCGAGACCGGCACCCAGCGGGTTTACTGGCAGGGACCCTCGGTCGGGTTTGATGCCGGCGGCAATGCCAGCCGGGTCTTCACCCTCGTCTATAATCTCGACAGTCCTGACCGGATCTATCAGCGCTTTCCGGGTGTTGAAGGCACGGCCTATTTCGTGGCCGGGATGGGCGTGAACTATCAGCGCGCCGATTACATCACGCTCGCCCCGATCCGCTCCGGCGTCGGTTTCCGCGCCGGTGCGAATGTGGGCTATCTGGCCTATTCGCGCCGCCGCAATATCCTGCCCTTCTAGGCAAGCAAATCCCCCGCCCAAGGGCGGGGGATTTGCTTGCCTGAACAGGCCATCAGCCTCTCAGCTTTGCGCCCTGCTTTTCAGCCGCCGCGATGATGCGCTTTGACACCGCGTCGATCTCCGCGTCGGTGAGCGTCTTGTCGGTTGGCTGAAGGGTAATTTCCACCGCCAGCGAGACATGGCCCTCCGGCACGCCCTTGCCCGCATAGCGGTCAAACAGCGCCACATCCGAGATGAGCTGCTTGTCAGCCCCGGCGAGCGCACGCAGGAGATCGCCTGCGGGCACGCTATCCGGCGTGAGGAAGGCAAAGTCGCGCCGTACCGCCATCAGATCGGAGACCTGCAAGGCGGGACGCGATTTCAGTCCCTTCGCCTTCGAGGCCGGGACGATATCAAGGAAGATCTCAGCCGCCAGCACCCGGCCCTCAACGCCGAGGGTTTTGAGGACACCGGGGTGGATCTCGCCAAATTCGGCGAGGACATTTTTCGGACCCAGACGTAATACGCCCGACCGTCCAGGATGCCACCAGGAGCGCGCTTCGGGCGCAGCCTGCAGATTGGCAACCGGCGCGCCAGCCGCCTCCAGCAAGGCCAGCGCATCGGCCTTGGCGTCGAACACGTCCGGCTTGCTGGCGCCCTTCCAGTCGCGGACGGTTTCGGCCTGGCGAACCAGTGACACCACGGTGCGCTGCCCGGTGGGGCTATCATCCAGATAGATCGGCCCGGCCTCGAAATAGCGCGGATCGGCCAGCCCCTTGTCGAGGCTTTTCTGCAAGGACAGGAGGAGATGGATCAGCGCGGTGGGGCGCATCACATCCAGCTCCGAGGAAATCGGATTGGCCAGCTTCAGCCCCGCCCCGTGACCGCCAAAGAGAGCCGCCTGATCTTCCCGGCAGAAAGACCAGGTGACAGCCTCCTGATACCCCCTATTGGCCGCAGCCCGGCGCGCAGCACGTACCCGGTTCTGCATTGGGGTGGCGGGTGCCTCGAAGCGGCCAGCAGGGCGCTTCAGGCTGGTTGCTGGCAGGCGGTCATAGCCCTCGATACGGGCCACTTCCTCGATCAGGTCTGCGCCCTGGGTACAATCACGCCGCCAGCTCGGCACGGTCACTGTCCATACCGGGCCTGCCCGATCCACGCCAAAGCCCAGAGCGGTGAGAATGTTGGCGATACGGTCATGCGACATGTCGAGACCGGTCAGACGGCCCACGCGCACAGGATCGAACTGAATCGGTGCCGGATCAGCCGGAATTTCGCCCGCCACATAAATTTCAGACGCTTCGCCCCCGCACAGCTCCAGGATCAAGCGGGTGGCGAGCTCCAGACCGGGGAGGACGGAACCGGTATCCACGCCGCGCTCAAAACGATAGCGCGCATCGGAGATGATGCCTGTCTCACGACCGGTCGTGCGGATTATGGATGGCTCAAACCAGGCGCTTTCGATGAAGACGTCAACGGTAGTGCCAGAGCAGCCGGAGTACTCGCCGCCCATGACGCCGCCAAGGCCGAGACACCGTGCATCATCAGCAATGACACAGTGATGGGCGTGCGGGTCATACTCGCGGCCATCGAGCGCTTCGAAGCGGTCTGACTCGCCATGGCCCATTCTAGCACGAATGGTCGTTCCGATCTTGGAGAGATCATAGACATGCAAAGGACGCGCGCGCTCATGCGAGATCAGATTGGTGATATCAGCGAGCGTATTGATGGGCCGGAGGCCAATGGCTTTGAGGCGCTTTTGCAGCCATTCCGGGGACGGACCATTCTTTACGCCCCGAACCACCCGGCCCGCAAACACGGGGCAGGCTTCGGGCCATGCGGTCTCGATTGTAACCGGGCAGGGGAAAGCCCCCTTCACCGGCGCAATTTCGGTATCCTTGAATGTGCCGACACCGGCGGCGGCAAGATCACGGGCAATGCCGTGCACGCCCAGCCAGTCAGGCCGGTTCGGCGTCACTTCAAAGTCGATGACAGGATCATTGAGGCCCAGCGCCTCGGCGGCCGGTGTGCCGACGGCCCAGTCGCCTTTCAGGTCGGCAATGCCGTCATGGTCCTCGCCGGCTTCCAGCTCCTTGGTGGAGCAGAGCATGCCATGGCTTTCCACGCCGCGGATCTTGCGCGGCTTGGCATCAAGTGCAAAGTCGAGGCCGGGAATATAGGCGCCCAGCGGCGCATAGATGGCCGTCATGCCTGCGCGCGCATTCGGCGCACCGCAGACGATCTGCTTGACGCCATCGACCGTTTCCACCGTGCAGACGCGCAGCTTGTCCGCGTCCGGGTGCGGCTGCGCATCTTTCACGTGGGCAACCGTGAACGCGGCCAGCCGGTCGGCGGGATTGTCGATGTGCTCGATCTCGAGACCCGCCATCGTCATCGCATCGGCGATTTCGGAAAGGCTCTTGTCGGTCTCAAGATGTTCCTTGAGCCAGGAGAGGGTGAATTTCATGGGTGCAGTCTCCTAGCTCAGTCCGGTCGCGAGGTTCGCCTGCAGAAGCGGCGAGAAGCCATAATGGGAAAGCCAGCGCGGGTCCGGCTCGAAGAAGGGGCGCAGATCACTCATCCCGTATTTCAGCATGGCAAGACGGTCGACGCCCATGCCGAAGGCAAAGCCCTGATAGACATCCGGGTCCAGCCCGCACGCCTTGATGACATTGGGATGCACCATGCCGCAGCCGAGAATCTCCAGCCATTTATCGCCGGAGCCGACCTTTACGGCATCGCCCACGCGCTCATAGCGCACATCCATCTCCGCGCTCGGCTCAGTGAAGGGGAAGTGGTGGGGGCGAAAACGCACCTCCACCTCATCGGTCTCGAAAAAGGCCGCGATGAAGTCGATGAGGCAGCCTTTCAGGTGACCCATATGGGTATCCTTGTCGATCACGAGGCCCTCGACCTGATGGAACATAGGCGTGTGGGTCTGATCCCAATCACAGCGATAGACCCGGCCCGGCGCGATGATGCGCACAGGCGGCTGCGAATTCATCAGCGTGCGGATCTGCACCGGCGAGGTGTGGGTGCGCAGGAGCTTCGCCGTCCCGTCCTCGCCCTTCTCCATGAAGAAGGTGTCGTGGGTGTCGCGCGCAGGGTGATCCGCCGGGAAGTTGAGCGCGGTGAAGTTATGAAAATCATCCTCCACATCCGGACCTTCGGCGACGGCAAAGCCCATATCGGCGAAAATCACGGCCAGCTCTTCCATCACCTGTGAAACGGGGTGCAGAGAGCCCTTGGGCGCGCGCGGGGCGGGCAGGGTGATATCGACGCGCTCAGTGCTCAGCGCTGCGTTGAGCGCTTCGGCCTCAAGAGCGGCCTTCTTCGCTTCAATAGCGGTGTTGAGGCGGTCCTTGACGCCGTTCAGCGCCGGGCCGAAGACTTTGCGCTCGTCCGGGCTCATACCACCCAGATCGCGCATTTTCAGGCTCAGCTCGCCCTTCTTGCCCAGGGCCGCAACGCGCACCTCGTCCAGCGCAGGCATGTCACCGGCCGCGTCCAGCGCCGCCATGTAGCGCGCTTCCAGCGCGGCAAGATCATCAATCGTCGTCATCGCTCGTTCCGTTTTTCCGGTGAGGCCCGTTACAGCCTTCAAAGAGTCAGGCGGGTCTTAGACCCTTTTGACGGGAAGGTTCAAACCCTGGCTTCAAGCGGACAGAAAAAAGCCCGCCTGCGGAGCTCGCAGGCGGGCTTTTTTGATCCGTAAAGGGGCTGGTTGCCAGCCCGGACCTGCCACTTACGCCTTGAGAGCCGAACGCGCCTGGTCAGCCAGGGCGGTAAAGGCTTCGGGCTCACGAATGGCGATATCGGAGAGAACCTTGCGGTCGAGCTCGATACCGGCCTTCTTGAGCCCGTTCATAAACGTGGCATAGGTCAGTTCGTTGAGGCGGGCAGCCGCATTGATGCGCTGAATCCAGAGAGCGCGGAAAGTGCGCTTCTTGGCGCGGCGGTCGCGGTAAGCGTACTGGCCGGCTTTCTCGACAGCCTGGTTGGCAGCACGGAATGTGTTCTTGCGGCGGCCATAATAGCCTTTGGCAGCCTTGATCACCTTGCGGTGACGGGCGTGGGAAGCGGGTCCTGCGGAAACGCGAGCCATGATATCAGTCCTTCAAACGTTGGGTATACGTACCGGCCAGCGCGTTAGCGGCTGTAGGGCAGGTAGTGTTGTTTCACGATCTTCGCGTCGGGCGCCGCCAGAGTGTCGGTGCCGCGCTTCTGGCGGATCTGCTTGGGCGTCCGCTTGATCATGCCGTGACGTTTGCCGGACTGGGCGGCCAGCACTTTGCCGGTCGCCGTTACCTTGAAGCGCTTCTTGGCGCCGCTTTTGGTCTTCATCTTCGACATTTCGGTCTCCTGATATGGGTGCCGGGCGCAAGGCGCGGCGAGCCGTTAACGGCCAGCAGGCATGTCGTGGGCCTGACTGACCGGACTAAAGAGCGCGTGGTTATACGCAAGAAGGCGCGAAACGCAAGCGTCTCACGCCTTCCGGCACACTTGTGCTCATTACTAGCGCGGGGCTTCGCCTTCGGCCACGTACAGCGTGGCCGGTGCTTCCTGCGCGCCGAACGTACCCGCATAGACATAATACATGCCCGGTTCGCCCGCCGGGAAGTTGATCCCGGCATTGAGGCCCACCGAACCGTCATCATCACAACGCCAACTGCCATCAGGCGTCATCACGGCCAGCGTGGTGTCGCGTTCGGCATCGAGATAGATGGTGAAAGGCAGCTCTCCGTCTGGCGTCCAGTTCACGATATAGCTGGGTTCCCGGCTGATATGGCCGACACAGTAATCATGGCTGTGAAAACCGGCCTGGAAGGCACGCAGCGGCCCGCCCGCCTGCAGCTCCGCCTCATAGGGCAGGTTGACCGTTGCCGGATCAAGGGTCACCGCGCCGAAAAGCGGCTCCAGCGTTGTATCCACCCGCATGGACACCGCATCAGCGCCCCACCCCGTTTCGGAGATGTAAACGGTGGCGGTGGATGTCTCGTCTGATGAGAAAGTGGCGACATAGATGTCGTAAACACCGCTGGACGCGCCATCGATCACAAGGCCGGGATCGAGATTGCCCGCACTGTCATCATCGCACCACCAGCCGCCATCTGGCGCGTTGACCAGAAGCAGGGTGTCGATATCGCTCGCCGCCGAGATGTAAAGCGGCTCTCCATTGCCTGTCCATGTCAGGCGCATGGTGGGCTCGCGCGTCATATGACCGTAGCAGAAGCCCTCGACGACCGTGTGGCCGGACGCCAGTGCCAGCTGGGCGTTTACAGGCCCGCCAACCCTGACTCCCATCGCGAACGGGTTGGGCGAAAAGCCCGTTTCCAGCCGGTAGCTGCCATCATGAGGCGTTCCTGATACATCCACCGAATTGTCGAGACCGGCATAGCCGATTTCAGAGACATGCAGCACGGCTGTCTGCTCGCCGATATCGCTGAATGTGCCAGCCCAGATGAGATAATCGCCCGATTGCGGCTCAGCGAAGGTCACGCCCGGATCAAGGCCGCCCGCGCCATCATCATCGCAATGCCAAGTGCCATCGGGCGCGCGAACGGCAATCGTGCCATCGCGCTCGCTCTCGGTGGAAATGTAAAGCTGGTAGCGGCCCGCGCGGTAAGTCAGGCGGGCGCTGGGCGCTTCTGACCCGAAACCGACACAGGCGGTACCAAGCGGGCCGAGGCGTACATCCCCGCCTTGCGAGACCTCGATGCTTGCCGGATCATTGCGGAAGCCCGCACGCAAGGACAGCGTCGTGGCAGGCGGCGCCTCGGCATTGACCGTACGGGCGAAGGGGTTGGCGGTGGAGTAGGCCAGCTCGGAAATATGCAAGGCGGTATCAGGATAACCCCCACCGGCAGAATAGGTGCCGACCCAGATCTCGTAAGCCCCGCTGGCAGGGCCTTCGACCGTGATGCCGGGGCCGAGATTGCCCGCACTGTCATCATCGCACAGCACCGTGCCATCAGGCGTGCGCACCGACATGGTGGTGTCGGTCTCTGACGCCGCCGAGAGCATGAGATCAAACACGTCGCCTGCATCTTCATAGGTCAGGACGAAGGTCGGGTCTTCGGTAATGAAGCCCACACAGCCCGAACCGCCCAGGCGCGAAGCGCGCATGGCACCGCCCGCCTGAACGGCAAATGTGCGCGGATCGTCGGGAAAGCCTGCAGAGAGGGTCACCGAGCCATGGCGGCCTTGCGCCTCGCCGTGCGGTGTCTGCGACAGGGCGGCAGGTGCAATGGCAAAAGCTGCCAGAACGCCAAAGGATACAAGATGTTTCATGAAAGATCCTCCTGCTGTGGATGCCATCAGCGTCCGACTCGCGGCAGGAGACTAGGCCCAAAAGGCCGGGCCTGCCTAGGCGCAAAAAAGCCGGCAGCACATGGGTGCCACCGGCTTTCAGAAATTATCAGGCAGACAGGACGCGTTAGCGCGGCGCCATCACCATAATCATCTGGCGGCCTTCAAGCTTGGGCTCGAACTCCACCTTTGCGATGTCGCCGAAATCGGCTTTCACGCGGTCGAAAATCACCATGCCGCGATCCTGGTGCGCCATTTCCCGGCCCCGGAAGCGCAAGGTGATCTTCACCTTGTCGCCGTCCTCGAAGAAGCGCCGCATGGACCGGGTTTTCACCTCATAGTCATGCGTATCGATATTCGGACGCATCTTTATCTCTTTGATATCCTGCGTCTTCTGCTTCTTGCGTGCTTCCGCCTTCTTCTTCTGCTCGGCATATTTCAGCTTGCCGAAATCGGCCAGCTTGCAGACAGGCGGGTTGGCGGTGGGTGAGACTTCAATAAGGTCGAGTCCTGCCTCGGCCGCAGCGTCCAGCGCGGCTTCAATCGGCATCTCGCCTTGTTTTTCGCCATTTTCGTCAATCAGGAGCACTCGCGGCACGCGAATGTCTCCGTTGATGCGCGGTCCGTCCTTCTTGACAGGCGGCGCGGCGTGGGGGCGTCGGGCTATGCGTCTTCTCCTGTTACAGCGCCGGACCGGAGAGGCTTGATCGGCTCCCGCTCCCGGCAAACAAAACTCTTCAATGGCGTCAACGCACGATATCGCGTTTCCGATGCATGCGCATATCGTGAGATGGCTGGTAAAATCAAGACATTCAGGCCGCTTCGGGGCTACGCGCAAAGCCGCCGGCCACCCGCATGGACTGCACGGCCTCGGCAACCGAAATCTGCGCAAGTGTCGGTGCGTGCATGAGAATCACGCTTTCCGGGCCGCGCGGAGACGCCATGTGAGGCGGTTCGGCGCCCGGATGGAACATGACAGCCGGGGAGCCGGCAGCGACGAGAAGATGCAAAAGATCCACATCCTCGCCAAAGGAAAAGCTGGCCTTGCGCCCCAGCCCTGCCAGCTGGACGAGGTTGGCGCGGCCCGTAAGGTCACGCGCGCCGGGTGTGACATGGGCGATATAGCGGCCGATCTCGCGCGTGGAAGGTCCACCGACAATGACCGGCTCAACACCCTGCTCTTTCAGCTCATGGGCCAGTGACGCCCAGCGGTCTTTCGGCCAGCGAAAAGCGGGCTGGAACTCGTCGCCCGCGGGCGCAAACAGGGCGTAGCGGCCCTGCAGGCCGAAATAGGCAGGCTCCAGCGTACGCGAGCGCTTGGCCACGAAATCAACCCAGTCGAGCATGGGCGGGGGCGCCTCGCCCAGCTGATGACCAGTGCGGCCGATACCGGCATTGCCAAGCCGGTCGGCCATCTGTTCGGCCGGATGGTCGGGTGATTTGGGGTCCGGCGCGCCATCGATCCACTGGCCGCGCGACAGGCGCATCGCGCCCTTCAGCTTGCGGGCAGCGTCCGAGCCGCACAGATCATAGACGAAATCAAACTTCGAGGCGCGGGCGAGCTTTACCCGTTCAAAGAAGCCCTTCTTGGCCGTATCGCGCAGGCTTGCCTCGACAGCGTTGAAATACGGGCAGTATTTCACCAGGCCCTCATATTCGGGCGTGGTCAGAAAGGTGATGCGCGCCTTGCGGTGATGCTCACGGATCAGACGCGCAGCCGCCATCATGCGCACGGTCGCACGCAGATCGCCTTCGTGGACGACCAGCACCTGTTCCTTTGGCGGCTCGTTCTCAATCATGGTTTATAGTCTAGAAGTTCCCGATATACCCGCAAGGTCGATCCCTGCAGCGCCTCGCGCGAATAATGGGCGATAACACGTTGGCGCGCCAAATGCCCGCGCAATTTTTTTGCCTCGGCGTCAAGATCGAGCACCGCCTTCATCTGCTCTGCCAGATCGGCGTCGCTTCCCGGCGCAAACAACCAGCCTGTTTGTGTGCCCGCAAGGATTTCCAGAGGACCGCCATGCGCCGCCGCGATCACCGGGCGTTCCATGGCCATGGCCTCGGCCAGCGTGCGGCCAAAGGCTTCCGGCTCAAGGGACGGGTTGATGACGATATCGGCGGCCATATAGGCGCGCGCCATGTCTGCAACATGGCCAGGCAATACCAGCGCCACGCCCGTTTCTGCCGCGTGGCTGCGCAACTGGTCGACATAGGCATCACGCCCTTGCGCATCACCGGCACACACCAGTACGGGTGCCGGGCCCGGCAGACGCCCGGCAAGGGCCGCCACCGCGTCAATGGCCAGCATCTGGCCTTTCCACGCCGTCAGGCGCGCGGGCAGCAGGATGACCGGTCCGCCCCGCCCGTCCAGCCAGGCTGAACGCAGGCTGTCAACTTCCAGCGGGTCTACGCGCGCTGGATCGAGCCGGGCCAGATCAACCCCGCGCGGAATGACATGCAGATGGGAGAGATCGGCGCGTTTCTCGGCCAGCACCTTGTAGTGCTCCGCCCGGACATGGTCGGCGATAAAGTGCGAGTTGGCGATAACCGCGTCGCCGCGCGCCATCACAGAATTGTAGAAGCGTTTCAGCCCGGTGCGGGCATTATACGTGCCGTGATAGGTCGTCACGAAGGGAATTTCCGCCCGCCGGGCAGCCTCCAGCCCGCTCCAGGCCGGTGCGCGCGACCGGGCATGGATGATGTCCACGCCGCGTTCGTGGGCCAGAGCGGCGAGGCGGCGCGAATTGGTCACGATGGTCAGCGGGTTCTTGGTCTTCATGTCGAGGCGGATCAGTTCACCGCCAACGGCGGCCAGCTCCTCTTCCATCCGCCCGCCAAGACTTGCCACCAGCGCTTCACCGCCCGAATCCACGATGGCCTGCGCGACATCAATCGTGGTGCGCTCGGCCCCGCCCGCTTCAAGCTCTGGAATCAGCTGGAGAATTTTCATGGGCGGGCTTTTTCCGGGTGAATGTGCGGCCAAGCGGTTGAACCATCGGGCCTGCGTCATAATGATGAGGCCAGTCAGGCGCAAACGCCAGCCCATACATAGAAGGTTCCCGCATGCCACAATTTCTTGACCGGGGCGATGGTGTCCGGCTCGCCTATGAGCGCCATTCCGGCAAGGGTCCGGGTATTGTCTGGCTGGGCGGGCTGCGCTCCGACATGGAAGGCACCAAGGCGCTGGCGCTCGATCAGTGGGCGCGCGCGCAGGGCCGGGCCTTTGTCCGCTTTGATTATTTCGCCCATGGCCAGTCTGGCGGCAGCTGGCGCGATGCCCGTATCGGCACCTGGCGCGAGGATGCGCTTCAGGTCATCGACACGCTGACCGAAGGACCGCTGGTGCTGGTTGGCTCGTCCATGGGCGCGTGGACCGCCCTGCTGGCGGCGCTGGCACGCCCTGAACGGGTGGCAGGGATGGTGCTGATAGCGCCTGCGCCTGACTTTACCGAGAAGCTGATGTGGGCGGGGTTTCCTGACAGTGTCCGTGACTCAATTCTGACGCGCGGAGAGTGGGCGCAGCCATCGGAGTATGGTGAACCGCTCATCATCACGCGCGGGCTGATCGAGGAGGCGCGTCAATGGCTGTTGCTGGACGGGCCGGTCCGGTTTGACGGACCCGTGCAGATATTACAGGGCATGGCCGACGCGGATGTGCCCTGGCAGCATGCGATAACGCTTGCCGGGTGCCTGACCTCCAGCGACGTGGCCGTGCATATCAGCAAGAGCGGCGATCACCGGCTGTCCACGCCCGCGGACATAGACAGGCTGGTCGCCAGCGTTGAAGCGCTGTGCCGTCAGATTGAAAAGACAGGATAAGGCCAGAGACTAGAAACGGAAGGCCGATTCAAACCGCAGCTGCGGCGTGCGGCGGTCAGGCTCTTCGCCAAACACATCCTCTTCCGGGGAGGTGAAGCGGAATTCACCGCCAATGCGCACCCGGTCGGTCAGTGAATAGAACGCACCTGCGCTCACATCCTGAAGCTCGAATGCCGGACCACGCATACGCTGGGAAATACCCAGAGAGATGCCCCAGCGCTCACCGGCAGAAAAGCGGAACTGCTCTGCCTGCTCGCCCCAGACCGAGGCCATCGTGCCTGCCGGCGCCATGGTGAACCGTTGCTGCCAGGCGGTTGCAGAACCCGTGGGCTGATCTGGTACCGAAAGAAGGGCAGCGTCACGCCGCACCGCATCTTCACGCCCCGACAGCACCTGATCGGCTTCGGCCTGTTCGGCCAGATCCTGCAGACGCTCAAGCGAGGTGAGATCGGAGAAGGCGGTGCCGCGAAGATTGAACCCGTCGCGCACGCCGGAATCCTGCGCCAGCGCCGTCGGCGCGATGGCAAGGGCCATCACGAGCGGCAGGGCCGACAGGACTGACACGCGCAAACGCATGGTTCTCTCCGCAATTACAAGATTTGATATACGCCAGTAACGCTGCAAACCCAACAGGGTTGCCGGCGCTGTGATGCGAATTGGTGCCGAGCGTGTCAAAAGCGCAACCCTGCTTCGAGGAAGAGGCGCGTGGTCTCGCCCGTCTGCGTTGTTCGCTCAGGCCCTGACAGGCCAGCCTCCCCCGCACGGCTATGGGCAAGGCCCACGCCAAGAATGAACCCGGACTCGAAATAGCGCGATGCACCGACAAGCACGTTGTCACTATGCGCATGGACCAGGCTGGAGCGCGCACGCGACGCCTCCAGGGAGAACAGCCAGTCCCCGCGCTCATAGGCAAGGCTCGCCGCATGGGCACTGTAGCGCGCACCGGAAACGCCATCATTGCTTAAAAGCGCGCCGAGCCCCACCTTCCATGCGCCTTCGCTGCGGATCAGGCGGGCCGACACAGCCCAGGGATCATCGAAAAAGGCGCTCGCATTACCGGCAGCGCGCCCGTGCGACAGGCCCATGCCGGCTGTCCAGCGCACACCGCTGGCAGCAAAACGATGGTCGAAGGACACGCCCAGCTCGGCTATGTCACGCACGCTGGCCGCAGCGAGAAGTCCCGGCTGGGATGATGGGCGGCAATAGCTGGCCCCGCACACATCGCCGTCCGGCGTGAAGGAGGCTGCGGCGCGGAAACCGGCCAGACGTACACTGCGCACCAGCAGTTTGGGCGCATGGCCCGACATTGTATTGGCCACTGACGCAAAATTACGCCCTGCCGGGTCAGTCCGGGTGGCATCGGCACGCATCAGCCAGAACGCGCCCGGCAGGGGATCGCTTTCCAGCGCAGCTGCGCCCGGCCCATAGCCCGCGCGCACTTCTGCCAGCCCGCCGCGCCAGTAGACAAATGCGGTTTCCACCGCAAAGGCGGGATCATCGCCCGTAATGCCGGGGCCTGCGGCAAAGCCGGTAAACGCGCCCACAGGTGCCAGACCGCCTGCATCAAGGCAGTCAGCCGCGCCCGCCGGGCAGTTACCGATACTCTGGGCCAGCCCCGCCCGCCCGGAATCGCGGCGCGCCACCAGACCGCCGGCAAACCCGACCCTGTTGGTGTTCTCCAGTATGCGCTCAGCGGTAAAATCGAGCCGTATCTCGCCATAGGGGCCAGAACGGGCAGCACTGCTAGCGCCCGGTGCAAGCACGATGTCCGCGCTCAGCTGAAAATCTGTATCGAGCTGGAAGGGGCCCTCTTGCGCCTGCACCGGCGTGCCATACGCAGCAAGGACAAGAACAGGCGCGGCCGCGAGAATTGTGAAGGCCCGAACCTGAGCGCGAAGCGCTGTCATCATGGTCCTTCTCTCGCGGCCTCGCCGTAGGCGCCCCCGCTATTCCCCCGGACGCGCGCTAAGGACGATGCGGCAGGGCGATCCCGGCGGTCAAGCTGCCGGGACCATACGCGGCGGGCTTGCGGGGCGAAGTGTCACAAGAGTGCAACGGTGTAGGCAGGTCCGGGCCGGTCAGATCATCGCTCTGGCCACGGCGCGAGCGCATGCTATAGAAGCAGGAGACGGGTTGCGCTCGTGTCCGCTCTGGTCTTTTGTGGCGGCTATCAAAGTGCGCTCTTAATCAGTGTTATCCATTTCCTCTGGAGGTTTGCCCCATGCTCTCACGGCCGCTTGTAACGGTTCTGAGCGTTGTCGCCGTAGCCAGCATGGTGGCCGGCTGCGCATCGCGGTCGAGCACCGAACGCGAGAATCGCGGACTTTTCGGCGGCCTGCTCGGCAGCGGACCGCGCGCGACTGCGCCTGATGCGGGCATTGGCGTCAATACCTTTCTGTGGCGCGCCTCGCTGGACACGCTGTCCTTCATGCCGCTTGACCAGATTGATCCTTTCGGCGGCGTCATCATCACGGACTGGTATGCCAACCCCGAAGCACCCGAAGAGCGTTTCAAGGCCACCGTCTATGTGCTTGACAGCCGTCTGCGCGCGGATGCGCTGAGCGTCCAGATTTTCCGTCAGGCCCGCAATCCCGATACCGGCGACTGGACTGATGTCGCCGTGGATCAGGGCACACGCGTCCAGGTGGAAAACGCCATCCTGACGCGGGCGCGCCAGATGCGGATTTCCCAGCTTCCCGGCTCCTGACCGGACGAGCAAGGCACGAGGCCCGAACGCAATGCGCGCAGTGCCGGTTTCAGCCCGTAACCTGATTGCCGCCGCGGCGTTTTTTGTCCTGGCGGCCTGCGGCTTTCAACCGCTCTATGGGGGCCAGAGCGCCGAGACCCTGAGCAATGTAACGGTCAGCGTTTCCGGTGATGAAAGACTGTCCTATCTCACCGAAACCGCCCTTCTTGAACGCGTTGGCGTTTCGCAAGGCGATGCCGGTACGCTTTCGGTAACACTGAGAACCGGGCAACAGCGCCTCGGCGTCTCCGCCGACGGGCAGGCAACGCGCGTCGCGCTGAATGTCCGCGCCAGCTATCAGCTTTCAGGCAGAAACCCGGCCAGAGGCCGGGTCACCGAGCGCGTGGTCTTTGAGACGCCGTCCCAGCCCTATGCGCTCGTAGCAGCGCGGAGCAATGCCGAACGGCGCGCTGCCGAGATGGTCGCTGACGCGGTTGTGCGCGATGTTCTGGCAAACCTGCGCCAACGCGAGTCGGCGCGCGGCCGGCCCGACCCTGCTCCGGCCGCTTATGACCCGCTTGAAGAGCCCCTTGACGGTGACGAGCCGTGGTGAAGCCGTCGGGCGGATCTGTTGACCGGCTTCTCAAATCCCCGCCGCCTGATTTGCGCGTCTTTGTGATCTTCGGACCGGATTCCGGACTGGTCAGGGAGCGTGCACAAATCCTGTCGCGCTCGATTGCGGGCGATCCTGACGATCCTTTCAATGTCACGCGCTTCACCGATGAGGACATCAAGGCCGACGCGGCGGCGCTGGCTGATGCCATGGCGGCCATGTCACTCATGGGCGGTGAGCGCCTGGTGCGGGTGCGCCTGTCTGGTGACAGCGCGCCGGTAGCCCGCTGGATCAGCGAATTTGAAGCCGGAGAAATGCCGGCTGAAGGGCGGCTGGTCGTCGAGGCCGGCAACCTCACCAAGGCGTCAAAACTGCGCAAAGCCGCCGAGGACGGCAAAAAGTCTGCCGCCATCGCCTGTTATGAGGATAATGCCCGCGATCTCATCGCCATTGCGGAAGAAAGCTTCAAGGCTGCGGGCCTCTCGCTGGCCGCTGATGCGCGTCACGCGCTGGCCGGCATTCTGGAGGGCGACCGGGAGCTGGCGCGCTCAGAGATAGAAAAGCTGATACTTTACAAAGGCTTCGCGGGCGGCGAGATCACGCTGGAAGATATCGCGGCAATCTCCACCGAGAGCGCTGACGCGGCTCTGGACAAGATTGTGGACGCGGCCCTGTGCGGTGAAACCCATGAGGCGGACCTGCAATACCGGCGCGCACTGGATTCCGGCACCAGTCCGGTCGCCATCGTGCGCGCCCTGCAGCGCAAGATTGACCAGATAGAGCGCTACCACCAGCTGGGCGGGGATCAGGGTGCGCTCGCCCGGTCCGGCGCGCCGCGTTTTGGTCCGCCTGCGCAGCGCTTTCAGGCGGCCGCCCGTGCCTGGAGCCGTGCGCGGATTGCACGCGCCCGCGATATCGCGTTTGAAACCGAGCGCGCGATCAAGCGCTCTGGCTCACCGGCCGAGGCACTGGCGGGCGAAACCCTGCTGCGTCTGGCGCGGGCAGCCGCGCCTGTACGAAGCCGTTAGCGCGAGGACAGGCGCCGGCACAGATCGTCCAGCTGTTCCAGCGTGGAATAGCGCACACGGATCTCGCCTGCTTCGCCGCGATGGATAATTTCCACATCGAGACCCAGACGCTCGGCGAGATCGGCTTCCAGCAAGCGCGTATCAGCATCTTTCTGCGCTTTTTCCAGACCGCCGCTGCGCGTCTTGCGCTCCGGGGCCTGCTCCTTGCGGGCGAGAGCCTCCGCACCGCGCACGGACAGGCCGTCAGCAATGATTTTCTCTGCCAGTGCCGAAGGGTCGCCAGCCGTTGCAATGGCGCGCGCGTGGCCTGCCGACAGGCGGCCGGCTTCGAGATGGTCTAGAACGGGCGCGGGCAAAGCGAGCAGACGCAGCGTGTTGGCGATATGGGCGCGTGATTTGCCGACGGCACGCGCCACATCTTCCTGGGTATGACCGAAACTTTCGATCAGCTGGCGATAGCCGCGCGCTTCCTCCACCGCATTAAGATCCTGGCGCTGGACGTTCTCGACAATGGCGATTTCCAGCGTTTCGCGGTCGGTAAACTCGCGAATGACAGCCGGAATCTCGTGCAGGCGCGCGCGTTGCGCGGCGCGCCAGCGCCGCTCACCCGCCACGATCTGGTAGTGCCCGGTCTTACCGGGAGCAGGGCGCACCAGAATGGGCTGCAGCACGCCGCGCTCGGCAATAGAGGCCGACAGGGAAGCAAGCTCATCTTCGGAAAAGCGCTTGCGCGGCTGATCAGGGTTTGGCTCGATCATGTCGAGCGGCAATGCCCTCGGGCCGGAGCCTGAAGACTGGCCGGACGGTCCATCGCCGCCGCGCATATTCTCGGCGTCTTCACCTTCGCCCAGAAGGGCGGAAAGGCCGCGGCCCAGCCCGCGCGGACGTTCCTGCGCGCTCATGCCGGCACCGCTTCAGCGGGCCTGCGCTCCTGGCGGACCAGCTCGCGCGCCAGCCGGACATAAGCCTGCGATCCCGGACAGGCGAGATCATAGAGCAGGACCGGCTTGCCAAAGGAGGGTGCCTCGGAGACACGCACATTGCGCGGTATGACCGTTTCATAGACCCGGTCACCAAAATGCGCGCGCACATCGGCGGCAACTTGCGATGACAGATTGTTCCGCCGGTCATACATGGTCAGCACAACGCCTTGAATTGTCAGATTCTTGTTGAGATTGCCCCGGACCAGATCGACCGTTCGCATCAGCTGGCTGAGACCCTCCAGCGCGAAGAACTCACACTGCAGCGGGACCAGCACGGAATCGGCCGCCGTCATCGCGTTGACCGTGAGGAGGTTCAGCGAAGGCGGGCAGTCAATCAGGATGTAATCGCAATGGGTTGCGCGGGCGGCCAGAAAGCGCCGGAACTTGTCGACCGCATGGCGCAGCCGGTAGGAGCGGCGCGGCGCGGCTGACAATTCCAGCTCTGCGCCCGACAGGTCTACATCGGAGGGAATAATGCCAAGCCCCGGCACGGCCGTATCGACCAGCGCTTCCTCGATCGGGCGCTCATTGACCAGGACATCATAGCTGGTGGCCTTGCGCACGGTGCGCGGCACGCCCAAGCCCGTGGAGGCGTTACCCTGCGGGTCGAGGTCGAGAACGATCACCCGCTTGCCGATGGCCGCCAGGGCGGTTGCCAGATTGATCGCCGTCGTCGTCTTGCCGACACCGCCCTTCTGGTTGGCGATGGCGATGACTTTGGGCGCACCAGCGCGCGGCGCTGTATCGGAACGGGGATCAACGGACACGGGTCAGCCTTTCAATGCGGATGATGGCGGCTTCATCGCTGGTACGGCTTGGATGAAGGCTCGCCTCGAAGTTCCAGCTTTTACGCGCCGCGGTCAATTCCTCCGCATGGCGCGCACCCTTGGGAATCAGCGCAATTGCGCCGTTTTCCACAAATGGTGCCATAAGACCCAGCAATTTCTCCAAAGGCGCGACCGCGCGGGCCGTCACCACGTCGAAAGGCGGCAGGCCATCCAGCGCCTCAACACGCTCTGCCAGCACCTCGGCCTGTGATGTCAGCTGCGTCTCCGCCAGCACCGCGCGGAGAAAGGCCGCCTTTTTCCCGATGGATTCGATGAGCGTCACCCTGGCGTTCGGCACCGCCCGGTCTGCGAGGCCGAACGCGATGGCGAGCCCCGGAAAGCCCGCGCCGGCCCCGATATCGGCCCAGCGGTTTGCGCCCGGCGGAGCCAGATCAAGCAGCTGCCAGCTATCCAGTGCATGCCGGAACCAGAAATCATCCAGTGTCGCGCGGCCAACCAGATTTGTGTGCGCAGACCATTCGGCCAGCAGGCGCCGCCACGCGATGAAGCGCTCCAATGTTTCACGTGAAACACCCGTGTCTGCCTGGAAACTTTCGGCGTCGTACGTCCGTTCGTGATTCATTACCCTGCCCGTTGACGGTC
Organism: Glycocaulis sp.; assembly: GCF_050485565.1. Lineage (GTDB taxonomy): Bacteria > Pseudomonadota > Alphaproteobacteria > Caulobacterales > Maricaulaceae > Glycocaulis. Next base: position 64,225 of record NZ_JBJHBQ010000012.1, read on the forward strand.
CAGCCGCTTCACACTCGCCAGCAGCGCCGTCAACGCGCCCGGTGTAACACCTTCCACACGGCCAGCCTGACCCAGCGTGGCCGGGCGGGCGCGCTCCAGCTTCTCGCGCACCTCGTGCGACAGGCCGCCCACGCTCCGATAGTCGAAACTCGCCGGAATACGCACGCCCTCATCACGGCGGAAGGCCATCACATCGGCCTCCTGCCGGTCGAGATAGCCGTGATAGACCGCCTCGTTCTGCATCTGGCTGGCTATCGGCGTATCCAGAGCGGCGATTTCCGGCCACACCTTGCATATCGCGTCCCAACCTACCTGGGGGTGAGCCGCCAGCGCCATGGCAGAGCGGCGCTTGCCGTCCTGATTGATCGACAGCCCCGCTTTCGCCGCCTCGGTCGGTGTCAGGCTCAGACGCTCCAGCAGGGCGCGGGCGTCCGAAAGGGCTTCGGCGCGCGCCGCAAACGATGTTTCACGTGAAACACTCGCCGCGCCGAGACCGATCGCCAGAGGCGTCAGGCGCTGGTCGGCATTGTCCGCGCGCAGGCTGAGCCGGTACTCGGCGCGCGAGGTGAACATGCGATAGGGCTCTGTGACGCCGCGCGTGATGAGATCGTCGATCATCACGCCGATATAGGCTTGCGACCGGTCGAGCACGAAGGCTGGACTTCCTGCGCAGGCCAGCGCCGCATTGAAGCCCGCCATCAGGCCCTGCGCAGCCGCTTCTTCGTAGCCGGTCGTGCCGTTGATCTGACCGGCGAGCCACAGGCCGGGCAGGCGCTTCACGCCGAGCGTCGCATCCAGCTCACGCGGGTCCACGTAATCATACTCGATGGCATAGCCGTAGCGGCGCACTTTTACGTGCTCCAGCCCCGGAATGGTCTGCAGGAAGGCGTCCTGGATATGATCGGGCAGGGAGGTGGAGATGCCGTTGGGATAGACGGTGTCATCGTCCAGTCCTTCCGGCTCCAGGAATATCTGGTGGCTGGTCCGGTCGGCAAAGCGCACCACCTTGTCCTCAATGGACGGGCAGTAGCGCGGGCCGCGCCCGGCGATCTTGCCGCCATAGACGGCTGAATGGCCCAAATTCTCCTCGATAATCTTGTGAGTCTGAACGGTCGTGCGCGTGATGCCGCAGGCAATCTGCGGCACGCTGATCCGATCATTCAGGAAGGAGAAGGGTGTCGGCACATCGTCGGCGGGCTGCATGTCGAGCCCGGCCCAGTCAATCGTGGAGCCATCAAGGCGCGCCGGGGTTCCGGTTTTCAGCCGCCCCATGGAAAGGCCCAGCCCGTACAGCCGGTCCGACAGGCCGATAGAGGGCGCATCGCCAACGCGGCCCGCCGGGATACGCTCATCGCCGCGATGGATCACGCCTTTAAGGAAAGTGCCGGTGGTCAGCACGACCGCGCCGGAGCGATATTCGCGGCCTTCGCCGTCCACCACGCCCGCACAGCGCCCGTCCTCGACAATCAGATCCTCGGCAGCGGCTTCAACGATGTGCAGGCTCGCCTGTTCAGCCAGAGCGGCCTGCATGGCCTCTCGATAGAGCTTGCGATCAGACTGAGTGCGGGGGCCGCGCACGGCCGGACCCTTGGAGGCGTTCAGCATACGGAACTGGATGCCCGACGCGTCGGCGACCCGGCCCATAAGCCCGTCCAGCGCATCCACCTCGCGCACCAGATGGCCCTTGCCGAGCCCGCCAATCGCCGGATTGCAGCTCATCTCGCCAATGGTCGCCGCCTTATGGGTGAGGAGCAGCGTGGCCGCGCCCAGGCGCGCAGCCGCGCTCGCGGCCTCGCAGCCCGCATGGCCGCCGCCGATCACGATCACATCCCATTGGCGTTGCGCGGCCTCGGCCGGCTTGAGCAAATCTCTGGTCATGGCTTTCTTGTGTCCGGCCCAGCCCGCCGGGGAGCGCGTCCTTACATGATCGGCGCGCCCAAGTCGAGTTCGCGGCCTATTTGCCAATGCAGAACTGGCTGAACACCCGGTCCAGCACATCCTCGATATCGACAGCGCCGGTCAGCTCTCCCAGCGCGCGGATCGCCCGGTTCACTTCAGCCCCTGCCAACTCCGGACGTGAAGAGAGGAGCGACAATGCCTCCTCGAGCGAGCCAAGCGCCCGTTCGACCAGCTGGCGATGGCGGGCGCGCGACAAAGGCGCGGCCTCGGCGCCGCCCAGCCTTGCCACCAGCTCACTGTCCAGCCAGGCATTGAAGGCATCCAGACCGGATGCGGTCTTTATCGACACCGCAAAGGCCGCCACGCCCTCTGGCACCGGGGCGTCAATGCTGGCAAGATCGGTCTTGTTGAGCAGGGCCACGTCGCCGGGCCGTAGCATGGCCAGATGATTCTCCTGCGCCGTTTCACGTGAAACATCGATCAGCAGGCAGCGCATATCGGCGCTCTCGGCGCGGGCCAGCGCCCGACGCACCCCTTCAGCCTCAATCACATCGGACGCTTCGCGCAAACCGGCTGTATCGGCCATATAGACGACGAAACCGGCCCGGATCAGACGCACCTCGATAATGTCGCGCGTAGTGCCGGGAATATCACTGACAATGGCCGCGTCCCGCTGTGCCATATAATTGATAAAGCTGGACTTTCCAGCGTTCGGGGCACCGATAACCGCAATGGTGAACCCGTCGCGCACCCGCTCGCCGCGATGATTGTCCGCCAGATGGGCGCGCATGCTGGCACACAAGGTTTCCAGCGGCGGGCCGGCGCGCTCCGACAGCCCCTCCGGCACATCATCCTCATCGGGAAAATCGATCTCGCCTTCAATGGAAGCGAGCGTGTCGATCAGCGCGTCACGCCACTGCCCATAGAGCGAACCCAGCGCGCCGCCCATCTGCGCCAGTGCCTGCTGGCGCTGGCTCTGCGTTTCCGCATCGATCAGGTCGGCGAGGCCTTCGGCTTCGGTCAGGTCCATCCGGCCATGGGCAAAGGCGCGGCGCGAAAACTCTCCTGGTTCTGCGGGGCGCAAACCTTCAGCCATAAGCGCCTCAGACAGCGCCTCGATAACGGCAGGCCCGCCATGAATGTGAAACTCGGCAACATCCTCGCCGGTAAAGCTTTGCGGCGCGGGAAACCAGAGCAGCAGGGCGCGATCGATCAGCGTGCCGTCGCGGGCCTTCAGTGATCTCAGCGCCGCGCGGCGTGGTTCTGGCAAACCGCCTGCCAGCGCGCCAAGCGCCGATCCTGCGTCCGGGCCGGAGACCCGCACAATCGCGACGCCGGCACGGCCCGCGCCGCTGGCCAGAGCGAAAATCGTATCGGTCATGGCGCGGCGTCTAGCTTCCGGATTTTCCGCCAGCGGCCTGGTTCATCAGCGACATGAACTGCTTTTGCCATTCGCCGCCCATCGTCATCCAGTTGCGCATCAGAGCATCGGGCTCGAGCGCCTCGATATTGGCACCCATGCGCTTGCTCATCTCGCCGACCAGCTGCTCGTTGAGCGGGGTCACGTCCGGCAGGCCGAAAAAGGCGCGTGCCTCGGCCGGGGTGCATTCGATTTCGATATTGACCTTCATGCCTGCCTCGTCTTGGTTCGTAAGGGACGCCGCTTCGTGCTCCAACCATAAGCCGCTTCCGCGCCACAAGCCAAAGGAGACGACATGCCCGCCGAAACGCTCACCATCAAGACCGCCGACGGCAGCTTTTCCGCCTATGCGCGCGGGAAAGGCCCGGCGATCATCGTCATCCAGGAGATTTTCGGCATCAATCAGGTGATGCGTGATATCTGCGATGATCTGGCCGCCAGCGGCTATCGCGCCATCTGCCCCGACCTGTTCTGGCGGATCGAGCCGGGCATTGAGCTGACCGACCAGACGGACGCCGAATGGAAGCAGGCTTTTGATCTGTTTGGTAAATTTGATCCGGACAAGGGCGTGGGGGACATCGCGGCCACCATCGCCCATGCGCGCGGAGAAGGGGCGGAAAAGGTTGGCGCAGTTGGCTTCTGTCTTGGCGGGCTGCTGGCTTACCTCACCGCCTGCCGTACGGATTGCGATGCCAGCGTTGGCTATTACGGCGTCGGGATACAGGATCGGCTTGGCGAGGCTGGCAAGATCACCAGCCCGCTACTGTTACACATTGCCGGGAAAGACCAGTTCGTGCCGCCAGAGGCGCAAAAAGCAATTCTGGACGGGCTGAAATCCAACCCCAAGGTGGAGATGCATCTCTACCCGGAGCGCGACCATGCCTTTGCCCGTGTGGGCGGAGCGCATTATCACGGCGAGGATGCCGAAACGGCCAATAACCGGACGATGGCCTTCTTTGAGACGCATCTGGGGTAGGGGGCTGGGCCGGTCATCAGCCACCTTATGCGGGTGGACTGTCTTATGTGCGGCTTGCCTCTCCACCGGGGTCCCCCGCCCCGACGGGGGACCCATGGAAAAAGCCCAGTGCCTGGACATGGACCCCGGCTCAGGGGCCGGGGACCCGGATATGGTTCTTAGCTTTCGCCGGAATGACGAAGGACGGGAGACCTAGCCCTACTCCGCACTGGCCTTCTGCCAGCTTTCCATCGCCGTCAGGCGCTCCCAATAGGCCATAACAGGGGCCGGGGCATCTTTCAGCTGACGGATGATTTTCAGCAAATACAACAGGTAACCGACCGAGATATCGGCGGCGGTGAAGCGATCCGAGGCCAGAAACTCGCGGCCCTCAAGGCCCCGCGCCGCGACCATCTCCAGATGCTTGTCCACCTCGCGCTTGGCCCATTTGGCGATGCCCTCATTGCGCTGGGCTTCGGGCAGGAGGGTGGTGTGGGCGAGCAGGAGGCTGACCGGCATGCCAAGCGAGCCTTCCGCATAGTGCAGCCATTCCAGATAGCGCGGGTAATCGGGCTCGGACGGGTCCACGCGCAGCGGTGTCGGGCCGTAGCGATTGATGAGATATTCCAGGATCGCGACCGATTCCAGGATCACCGTATCGCCGTCTTTCAGGGCCGGGATTTTCTGCAAGGGGTGGATCTTGCGGTATTCGTCGCCGCCCACATTGCCGCGGTCAAAGGCCACGCGCTCCAGCCGGTAATCGAGGCCCATCTCCTCCATCGCCCAGCGGGCGCGGATCGAACGGGTCATGGGGGCGTGGAACAGGATCAGGTTTGCGTCGTGGCTCATGGAAATCTCCCGCAACAGAATTGCGGGAGATTAGCGCCATTTGCACCGCTGGAAAGCACAGACTTTCGCGTCACGGGCCGCAGGCCCAGAAGGCCAACCGGCCGTCCGCGCTAGTGCGCGGAATTGACCGGGCGGATGCGAGGGAAGACCAGGTATCAGGTGTTCATCGAGTCGAAGAACTCGTCATTGGTCTTGGTTTCCTTGAGCTTGCCGAGCAAGAAGTCGATCGCGTCCTGCGGGCCCATCGGATTGAGGATGCGGCGCAGCACATAGGTCTTGGCGAGATTCTTCTTGTCGACCAGCAGCTCCTCTTTCCGGGTGCCGGATTTGAGAATGTCGATGGCCGGGAAGACACGCTTGTCGGCGACTTTGCGGTCGAGCACGATTTCGGAGTTACCCGTGCCCTTGAACTCCTCGAAGATCACCTCGTCCATGCGGCTGCCGGTATCGATGAGGGCGGTCGCGATAATGGTCAGTGAGCCGCCTTCCTCGATATTGCGGGCGGCACCGAAAAAGCGCTTCGGGCGCTGCAGGGCGTTGGCGTCCACACCGCCGGTCAGCACCTTGCCGGAGCTTGGCACCACGGTGTTGTAGGCGCGGCCAAGGCGGGTGATGGAATCCAGCAGGATCACCACATCGCGGCCATGCTCGACCAGGCGCTTGGCTTTCTCGATTACCATCTCGGCGACCTGGACGTGGCGCGTTGCCGGCTCGTCGAAGGTGGAGGCAATAACCTCGCCCTTCACCGTGCGCTGCATGTCGGTCACTTCCTCCGGGCGCTCATCGATGAGCAGCACCATGAGGTAGCATTCAGGATGATTGGTCTCGATGGCGTGGGCGATATTCTGCAGCACCATCGTCTTACCGGTGCGCGGCGGGGCCACGATCAGCGCGCGCTGACCCTTGCCGAGCGGGGCCACGATATCGATCACGCGGCCCGTGCGGTCCTTGCGGGTCGGGTCCGGGTTTTCCATGATGAACCGGCTCTCAGGGTAGAGCGGGGTCAGATTGTCAAAATGGACCTTGTGCTTGGCCTGATCGGCGGGCTGGAAATTGATCGCATTGACCTTGAGCAGCGCGAAATAGCGCTCGCCATCGCGCGGGGCGCGAATCTCGCCGTCCACCGTGTCGCCATTGCGCAGGCCAAATTTGCGAATCTGGTTGGGCGACACATAGATATCATCCGGCCCGGCAAGATAGTTGGCCTCTGGTGAGCGCAGAAAGCCGAACCCGTCCTGCAGCACTTCCAGCGTACCGCCGCCATGAATCTCGACGCCCTCTTCGGCCAGCGCCTTGAGGATCGCGAACATCATGCCCTGCTTTCGTAGCGAGGCTGCGTTCTCGATATCGAGGCTCTCGGCGAGCTGGAGAAGGTCTGCCGGAGACTTTTCCTTCAGCTCCTGCAGGGACATGCGCCGCCCGTCAGGAGTGGGCGTCGCAATCTCGTCGAGATCGGTTTCGGGTGTGTCGTTCTGATCGGTCATGGGGAGGTCTTTTTGAGAAGCGGACGGGACGATGAAATGCCTGACCGGGATCGGTCTTTGCGCGAACAGGCATGCGCTTTAAGGCTAATGCCCGGCACATACCGCTGGTTCCGGTCCCGCGAACGCGGCCCTCACGGGCTGCAGGCGGGCAAGACTGTGTTTCGAGAGCGTGCCAGATCGCAAGGCCATACGGCAAGGACAGCACGATAAGGGGGGAAGCCGTCCGCAGGCGGTCGGTTATCGGCTAGGCGTGACACAAGGCCGGGCGCGCGTCAAGCGAAAGGCTTCAATATCGCCAGCAATACAATGATGATGGCCGCAATCGCAGGCACTTCATTGAGCATACGCCAGAACTTCTCGCTGCGCGGGCGCTCGCCTTTGGCAAAGCGCTTCGCACTGGCCGAGTAAAATCCGTGCACGCCGGACAGGGCGATCACCAGCGCCAGCTTGGCATGGAACCAGCCCTGGCTGAACAGGGCGGGGTTTGCCGCGATCATCAATATGGCAAAGAGCCAGACTGCGATGAGCGCCGGACCCATGATGATGCGATTGAGGTTTTTCTCCTGCTTGAGCAGGGCCGTTTCCAGCTCCCCGCCGGGCGCGGCGGTGTGGTGATACACAAACAGGCGCGGCAGGTAGAGCATGCCGGCCATCCAGAAGATCACCGAGACGATGTGCAGGGCTTTAAGCACATCATAAAAGGGCAGGAGAAAATCCATCAGGCGGCCTCTGGCTGTCTTGGCTCTCCGTTATAGCCTGCTTCGCGGCAGGGGCAGCGGCCAAATTCAGCCGGGCAGATGGGCGTACCCGATGGCGGCTTCAGCCCCGCATGGCCGGTGAGCGCATCGACGACCAGCCCGGCCAGCGCCTTGATGAAACCCGGCGTAACGCCGAGTGCTGGCACGCGGGTATAGCCGGCCGCGCCGTGCTCGTGCGCGAGTTCGGCATATTCCTCGTCCAGCTCGACCAGCGTTTCGATGTGCTCGGACACAAAGGCGATGGGCGAGAGGATGATGTGTTTTCCTTCTCTGGCCGCCTCTTCCACCATGTCTTCGGTTGACGGGCCGATCCATTTCAATGGGCCTACTTTTGACTGGAAACAGGTGATGTGATCGGTCAGCTCGGGCAGCAGGGTCGTCACCGCCTTCACCGTCTCCTCCACCTGCCACTGATAGGGATCGCCGCGCTGGATCGTCACCTCCGGCAGGCCATGGGCGGAATGGAGCACACGGGCATTGGCTGGCTTTCCGGCCCTCTCCCAGGCCTCGCGGATCAGCCCGGCATGGGCGGTGATGAAATCAGCCTCGCGCGGGAAGCAGCATATAGTGCGCGCTTCGCCGCCCCCTGCATCGCGCCAGGCTTTGAGGGAGCTCGCCGTCGTGGTGGTCGAAAACTGCGGGTAGAGCGGCAGGAGGACTACTTCATCCGCGCCCCAGGCCTTTACGGCTTCTGCGGCTTCATGGGTGAAGGGGTGCCAGTAGCGCATGGCGAGAAAGCAGCGGATCTCGTCGCCGGGCAGCGCCGATGCCAGCGCGGCGGTCAGCGCCGCAGCCTGCTTTTCGGTTTCGGGTACGATGGGTGAACCGCCGCCCATCTTGGCGTATTCCTTGGCAGCCTTGGGCCCGCGCGTGGTGGAAATCAGCCAGGCCAGCAAGGGCCGCACCGGCCAGGGCGCATAGATGATCGCCGGATCATTGAAGAGATTGCGCAGGAAGGGTTTCACGCTTTTCTGCCCGTCCGGCCCGCCCAGATTGAACAGTACAACAGCGATTTTGCGGCCCATGGGACTTACTCCGGCTTGGCTGTAACGGGAGCTAACCGCCCCGGATATGGGCCAGCAGCTCGCTCACATGTTCTGGCGGCACATCAGGGTTTATCCCGTGTCCGAGATTGAACACATAGGGCCGGCCCCCCCATGCGTCGAGCAAACGGCTGACCTCGCAGCGGAGCGCCTCACCGCCAGCTTTAAGCACAGCCGGATCAAGCTGGCCCTGCACCGGCATGGAGCGCGGCAGATTGGCCACCGCCCAGTCGGTATCCAGCCCGTGATCGGTGGCGATGGCGTCAATCCCGGTCTCGGCCGCGTAGCGCACATAGTGCGGCCCGGCACCTTTGGGGAAACCGATAATCGGGGCGGTGATGCCCGCTGCCCGCACGCGCTCGATAATGCGCCTTGTAGGCGCGATGACGACCCGGTTGAACAGCGGCGCAGGCAGGCCCTCTGCCCAGCTTTCAAAGAGTTTGAGCACGTCTGCACCGGCTTTGGCCTGCGCAATCAGATAGTCGGCCGTCGCATCCGCCAGATTGGCCAGCAGCCGGTCAAACGTCTCTGGTTCACTCCAGGCGGCGGTACGGGCTTTCCAGCGATCTTTTGAGCCACCGCCCTCGATCATGTAGGTCGCCACCGTCCAGGGCGCGCCGGCAAAGCCGATCAGCGTGCAGCTGTCTGGCAGGCCGGCGCGCACCAGTTTCAGCGTCTCACAGACCGCAGAAAGACGCGTGGCCGCTCCTTCTGGCGATAAACCAGCCAACGCTTCAAGGTTCATCGCGGCGAGCCTTGGCCCCTCGCCCTTCTCAAACCACACCTTCTGGCCCATCGCATTGGGGATGAGCAATATGTCGGCAAAGACGATGGACGCATCAAACCCGTAACGGCGGATCGGTTGCAGAGTCACTTCGGCGGCAGCTTGCGGGTTCAGGCAGAAGGCGATGAAGTCAGGCTGCTGGGCGCGAACCGCGCGGTATTCAGGCAAATAGCGCCCGGCCTGGCGCATCAGCCATACGGGCGGGGTCTTCAAGGTTTCACCACCCAGAACCTTCAAAAGCGCGCGTTCGGCCATTTACCGCTATTCCTTTATCTGGACGCCTTGCCTGCTCACCGGCGGCTTTCCCGCCCTTCCTTTCTATCCAATGAAAAAAAGAAATTGGAAGGAGATGAGTCGTAGGCCTGTCCGTATCGTGGAAAACCCGGTCTCACTAGCGCGTTGTCCGCACATTTCACACCCTGTGGGAAAATTGGCCGCACGTCAGTCTTTGTCCAAGCGTGTGAATTTCGCTATTAACTCAAAATTTACATTGTTTAACAAATAATTAAGATTTCCTCCTGCGGGCGTAAGCCTGCCGGTGCAGGCTCTGCTTTCCAGCGTGTTCAACATCAAGGCATGTGCGCGGCGGCAGAAACTGGCCCGCTGGTGGAGAAGCGGGGACGGTGTGTGGGTTAGAAATGGCGCTGATGCCGATACCGGCCGGACAGGCTGGTCAGCGGGGACAATGCGCGCAGTTTGCCGACAGCTTGTTCACAGGCCGGGCGGAACGGGCTATCGCTGGAAACGACGCTCAGTGAGCAGACAGATATGCCGCCTTTGAAGGATGCCATGCCCACTTCCCAACGTGCGCCGGACATGAAGACCTATTTTCATGTCCATATGATCTCTGACTCCACCGGCGAGACGCTGATGAGCGCGATGCGTGCCTCGGCGGCGCAGTTTGAACGCGGCCAGCCGATCGAGCATCTGTTCGCGCTGGTCCGTTCTCCGCGCCAGATGACGCGTGCGCTGGAGCATGTCGAAGCTTTTCCCGGCGTGGTCATGTACACGGTCGTCAATCCGGACTTGCGTGAGGCTCTGGAGACGCGCTGCGCGGAGCTGTCGGTTCCGGCCATTGCCCTGCTTGATCCTATCGAGACCACGTTGTCGGCTTATCTTGGCGCGCCGATGACCGGCCGTGCCGGTGCCCAGCGCACGCTCGATGCGGATTATTACCGGCGTATTGAAGCGATGAATTACTGCATGGCCCATGATGACGGGCAGGGCGATGATCTCGCCAGCGCCGATGTGATCCTGTTGGGGATCAGCCGGACCTCGAAAACACCGACCTCGATTTATCTGGGCAATCGCGGCGTACGTGCTGCCAACATACCCCTGGTGCCGGGCACGCCGCTTCCCGACAATCTGTTCTCGCTGAAAAAACCTGCCATTGTCGGGCTTTATGCCACGCCGGAGCGCATCATCCAGATCCGCCGCAACCGGCTATTGAACCTCAATGAGGACCGCTCGACGGACTATATCGACGAAGACTCCGTCAAGGATGAGCTGATCTACGCCAAGCGGCTGTTTGCGCGCCACAACGTGCCTTCAATTGATGTGACGCGGCGTTCCATCGAGGAGACGGCGGCCAAGATCATCAATCTCCTGACTGAGCATCGCGGCAAACTGTCGGGAGGCAAACCATGACCGCGCTGGTGCTGGCGTCGGGTTCGGCGTCGCGGCGGGCCATTCTGGAAAAGGCCGGTGTGCCTTTCACCATCGATCCGGCAGATATCGATGAGGGTGCGGTAAAGGCAAAATTCTCCGGCAGTCCTGCCGGGTTGGCGCTGGAGCTGGCCCGGCAAAAGGCGCTGGCCGTATCGCCGCGCCAACCTGGGAAGCTGGTCCTCGGGGCTGATCAGGTGCTGGAATTTGAGGGCCGCGCCTATGATAAATCGCGTGATGTGGAGGAGGCGCGCAAACGCCTGATCATGCTGCGGGGCCAGACCCATGCGCTTGTCGGCGGACTGGTGCTGGCACGCGATGGCGGGATTGTCTGGCAGCACGAGAGCCGGTGCGAGATGCAGGTGCGCACATTCTCTGATGCGTTTCTGGACCGCTATATGCGCGATGCCGGATCCATTCTGACCGCGGGCGTCGGCGGATATGCCTATGAGGGGCTGGGCGCGCAGCTGTTTGATCGGGTGGAGGGCGATTTCTTTGCCGTTCTGGGCCTGCCGCTCCTGCCTTTGCTGGATGCGCTGCGCCAGCATGGCGCGCTGGAGGCGTGATGAGCGGGGTCAGAAAGGCCGGTGTGATTGGCTGGCCGGTCAGCCATTCGCTCTCGCCTGCCATGATGACCGCCTGGCTAAGTGATGTCGGCATTGAGGGCGAATACAGCCCCGTCGCTGCTGCGCCGGAGGACTTTGCTGGTACAATCCATCGCCTGCGTGATGCCGGATATGCCGGAGTGAATGTGACCCTGCCTCACAAGGAGGCGGCGCTGGCGCTGGCCGATACTGCCAGTGATGCGGCGCGCGCGGCGGGGGCCGCCAATGTTCTGGTGTTTCAGACGGCAAAGATTCACGCGGACAATACCGACATTACCGGGATCAGGGCCGCGCTGGACGAGGGCGGCTGGCAGGCGGGAACCGGCCCGGCGGTTCTGATCGGCGCTGGCGGGGCTGCCCGTGCTGCGCTTTACGTGCTGAAGGCCGCGAATGTGCCGGTGCGCATTGTCAATCGCAGCCCTGACAGGGCCGCGGTGCTGGCCCGCTCAATGGGCTGCGCGGCGGAGATCCATGGGCTGGAAGCGGCGCCAAGGGCGCTGGAGGGCGCGCGTCTGATTATCAACGCCACCAGTCTAGGCATGAAGGGCCAGCCTGCGCTCACGCTGCCACTGGATATTCTCCCCGCAGATGCGCTGGTGTTCGACATGGTCTATGTGCCGCTGGAAACGGCGTTTTTGAAGCAGGCGCGCGCGCTTGGCCTGCGCACGGCCGACGGGCTTTCCATGCTGATCGGACAGGCCCGCCCGGCCTTTGAAGCCTTTTTTGGCAAGCCTGTTCCTGCCCGCACGCCGGTCCGGGCCATGCTGGAAGCGGCGCTGGAGGGCAGGCCATGATCACAATCGGACTGACCGGCTCGATCGGCATGGGTAAAAGCACGACCGCTGCCCTGTTTGCACAACAAGGTGTGCCGGTTTTTGACGCCGATGCGGCGGTGGCGGAGATGTATGCGCCGGGCGGCGAGGCGGTAAAGCCGCTCAATGCGGTGTTTCGCGATGTGGTTGCGGGCGGGCGCGTGGACCGCGAGGCGCTGAGCGCCCATCTGAAAGACAACCCACAGGATTTCGCCCGCCTTGAAGCCATCGTGCATCCGCTGGTGGCGGCGCGGCGGGCGGGCTTCCTGGAGCAGGCGCGCAAGGACGGGGCCTGGTGCGTGCTTTTTGATATTCCGCTCCTGTTCGAGACCGGCATGGAGGGTCATGTTGATATCGTTGTCGTGGTGTCTGCCCCGGAAGATGTGCAGCGGACGCGGGTGCTGGCCCGCGAGGGCATGCACGCGGAAAAGCTGGACATGATCCTGGCTCGCCAGACGCCTGATGGCGAAAAGCGGCAACGGGCCGATTTCATCATCGACACGTCAAAAGGTGTGGATGATGCCCGCCAACAGGTGCGCGCCGTTCTGGATGCCTTGCGCAAAAGCAGTCAGAATCCGCAGCCATGAGAGAGATCATATTCGATACAGAGACGACCGGGCTCTACCCGCTCGAGGGCGACCGGGTGACCGAGCTTGGCTGTGTCGAGGTGATCAACATGATCCCGACGGGGCGCGAGTTTCACGCCCTCATCAATCCTGACCGCGATATCCCGGCTGAAGTGACGGCCATTACCGGGCATACGCGCGAAATGCTGCGCGACAAGCCGCGTTTTGAAGAGGTGGCGCAGGATTTCATCGCCTTTGTCGGGGATGCGGTGATGGTGGCGCACAATGCGCCCTTTGACCGGGGCTTCATCAATATGGAGCTGACGCGCGCCGGGCTTGACCCTTATCCGGACAGCCGGTTCAAGGATACCGCCGCGATGGCGCGCGAGCGCTTTCCAGGCTCGCCGGCCAATCTGGACGCGCTGTGCAAACGCTTTGAAATATCACTGGAAAGTCGCACAAAGCACGGCGCGCTGATCGATGCCTATCTGCTGGCAGAAGTGTATCTGGAGCTTAATGGCGGGCGCACGCGCGCGCTCGACTTTGCCGGGCTGGAAGGCACGGACCGCACGGTGCGTTACGCCCCGCGCCCGCCGCGCCCATCGCCGTTACAGCCCTTAAGCACGCCAGAAGAGCGCGCTCTCCATGCAGGCTTTGTGGCCGAGATGGGCGAGGCGCGCGTCTGGAAGAAGTTCGGCGTCTGATCAGGCGTTGCCGGCGGGCGGATTGCCCGAACCGCCTTGCGCGCGCTGGGCGAGCTGCTGGCGGTAGAGGCTGGCAAAATCGACCGGCTCCAGCATGAGGGGCGGGAAGCCGCCATTCTGCGTCGCGCTGGCCACAATCTCGCGGGCAAACGGGAAGGTCAGGCGCGGGGCCTCGACCAGCAGGAAGGCTTCGCGCGACTGCTCGTCCATGCCGCGGATCTGGAACAGGCCGGCATAGCTCAGCTCGCAGACGAACAAGGTGGCATTCTCGCGCTCAGCCTTGGCCGAAAGAAGCAGCTCGACCTCGAAGTTTTCCGCATCCAGCGCGCGCACGCGCACATCAATACCCAGATCGATATTGGGCTGGGCCGCGCTGCCGCGCAGCGTGTCGGGCGCACCGGGATTTTCGAAGGAGAGGTCCTTTACATACTGCCCCAGTATTCTCACGCTCGGCCCGCTGGCCGGATTTGCGCTCTGATCGGGTGTGTTGGGGGTATCAGCCATGTTCGGTGCAAGCTCCTGTAGGCGTTTTTCCAGCCTTGGTATTGAAAGGCCGGCAGCAGGGCTTGGAATGGGCCCGCTTCCTGTGCAAGGTCTGGGCGGGTAGCATGCCGCGCCG
>NZ_JBJHBQ010000013.1:0-62686 GCF_050485565.1 Glycocaulis sp.
CTCGCCGTGGGTGGGGGGGTTGGTGCCTGCCTCGGGGGGGGGCCCCCCGCTTTTGTGCAATCCCCCCTCGGCCCTTCGGGCCACTCCCCCCGTAAACGGGGGGAGAAACCGGACGCCCTGACAAGACCGAAAAAAAAGCCCCGGCGAATGGCCGGGGCTTTTCCATTTTCTAACGGTGAAAACCCTAATGCGCCCTTGCCTCTCCGCTGTCTCCTGAGGACGGCAGGGCGGCCAGAGCCGCCTCGTCGGCTTCGGTCCATTCCACTGGCTCGACAGGCTCGGCCAGCGCGATGGAGAGCACCTGATCGACCGTTTCCACCGGAATGATGGTCAGGCCCTGCTTCACATTATCGGGCACTTCGGTGAGGTCCTTCTCGTTCTCCTGAGGAATGAGAACGGTCTTCACCCCGCCGCGCAGCGCCGCGAGCAGCTTCTCTTTCAGCCCGCCGATTGGCAGCACCCGGCCACGCAGAGTGACCTCGCCCGTCATGGCGACATCCTTACGCACCGGATTGCCGGTCAGAGCAGAGACGATAGCCGTGACCATGGCGATACCGGCTGACGGGCCATCCTTGGGCGTTGCGCCTTCGGGCACGTGAACGTGAATGTCGGTGCGGCGGAAAATGGTCGGCTTGATGCCCACTGACGGCGCACGCGACTGCACGAAGGAGTTCGCCGCCGAGATGGATTCCTTCATCACATCGCGCAAATTGCCGGTGACCTTCATCTGGCCACGGCCCGGCATGGTGACAGCCTCGATGGTGAGCAGATCACCGCCGACTTCCGTCCAGGCAAGCCCGGTGACAAGACCGACGCGGTCTGCCTCCTCAGTTTCGCCAAAGCGGTATTTCCTCGCGCCCAGGAAGCCTTCCAGGCTTTCGGGCGTAATCACCACCTTGTCGGTCTCGCCCTTCTCCAGCTTCACCACGCTCTTGCGGGCAAGGCGCGCCATTTCACGCTCCAGATTACGTACGCCGGATTCGCGGGTGTAATAGCGGATGACATCGCGCAGCGCGTCATCGGTCACCGACCATTCGCCGTCTTTCAGCGCGTGGTTCTTCAGCTGGCGCGGGATGAGGTGACGCCGGGCAATCTCCAGCTTTTCATCCTCGGTGTAGCCCGCGATACGGATGATCTCCATCCGGTCCAGAAGCGGCTGAGGCATGTTCAGCGTGTTCGCCGTGGTGATGAACATCACGTCGGAGAGATCGTAATCGACCTCCAGATAGTGGTCGTTGAACGTCGCGTTCTGTTCCGGGTCCAGCACCTCCAGCAGAGCCGAGGCCGGATCGCCGCGATAATCCGCGCCCAGCTTGTCGATCTCGTCCAGCAGGAAGAGCGGATTGGAATGCTTGGCCTTTTTCATCGACTGGATGACCCGGCCGGGCATGGAGCCGATATAGGTGCGCCGGTGGCCACGGATCTCCGCCTCATCACGCACGCCGCCCAGCGACACGCGCACGAAGTCACGCCCCGTGGCTTCCGCTATCGAGCGGCCAAGCGAGGTCTTGCCGACACCCGGAGGGCCGACAAGGCACAATATCGGTCCGCGGATTTTCTTCGTGCGTGATTGCACGGCCAGATGCTCGACAATGCGCTCCTTGACCTTCTCAAGACCGTAATGGTCGTTATCGAGCGTGGTCTGAGCCTTGGTCAGGTCGATCTTCGAGCGCTTGCGCTTGTTCCACGGAATGGAGAGCAGCCAGTCGAGATAATTGCGTACGACGGTTGATTCCGCCGACATCGGGCTCATCTGGCGCAGCTTCTTGAACTCAGCATCGGCCTTGGTGCGCGCTTCCTTGGAGAGCTTGGTCTTGGCGATGCGCTCTTCGAGCTCGGCCAGCTCCTCGCGGCCATCATCGCCCTCGCCCAGCTCGCGCTGGATCGCTTTCATCTGCTCGTTAAGGTAATATTCCCGCTGGGTTTTTTCCATCTGCCGCTTGACGCGGGAGCGGATTTTCTTCTCCACCTGCAGGACAGAAATCTCGCCCTCCATCAGGCCCAGAACCGTCTCCAGACGGGCCACGACATTCGGGTTGGACAACAGGCCCTGCTTTTCGGTCAGCTTGACCGCCAGATGGGCCGAAATGGTATCGGCCATCTTGGCTGCGTCAGAGATTTCGCTGACGACCGAGAGGGCTTCAGGCGGCACCTTCTTGTTCAGCTTGGCATATTCATCGAACTTGTCGGCAGCGGCACGCATCAGCGCCTCGACTTCCGACTGCGCGCCGGTGTCCTCGTCGATCAGCTCGGCTTCAGCCTCGAAATAGGCCTGGTTGTCGGTAAACGCCTTGATGGTAACGCGCTGCGAGCCCTCAACCAGCACCTTCACGGTGCCATCGGGCAGCTTCAGAAGCTGCAGGACGGAAGCCAGTACGCCGGACCCATAGATTGCTTCCGGCTTGGGATCATCATCGCCAGCGCTTTTCTGGGTGGCCAGAAATATCTGCTTGCCGCCGCGCATCACTTCTTCCAGCGCGCGCACGGACTTCTCGCGCCCCACAAACAGCGGGACGATCATGTGGGGAAACACCACGATGTCGCGCAGGGGCAGCAGCGGCAGTGTCTTGGTCTCAGTCATCTGTCTGTCTCCGTGGGCCGAAACCGGTCAGATTGCCCGCCTCAAGGCCGAAACCCGTCATCATGAGGGTCCGTCAAAAGGGTTTAACGGCGCGCTACGCACCTAGCCTCGCGCGCTTCGTCTTGCACAACAAGTGGAAGGTGAAGGCCGCAGGTTCAAGACGCAGCGCTGCCACGCCGGCCCGGCACAGCCCTAGTAAAGTTCGCCCGTCCGCCGGAACTCGAACTCACAGCTGTCCTGGTCAGGCCGTGGCGGATAACCCGGCGGCAGTGGCGGGGGTGGCTGTCCGCCCGGAAAGGCGATGCCGGTAAAGATGATATGGCCGTCTTCCACCACCCGGACCTGACCGGTCTGCTGGCCAAGCGTGAAGGCGCCCGTTTCAGGATCATAGCTGTATCTGTAATCGTCCTGATACTGGCCCATCATGCCCGGAAACCCCATCAGCACACGGCCATCGGGGCGTATGCTGATCACGCTCGGCATCTCCTCCTGCGCGCAGGAATAGCGCTGGGCCGGTATCCAGCTGCCATAGAGATTGGGCACACCGGAATCGATGACCGGGATGGTAATGCTGGTGGAATATCCGCGCGCGGTTGCCGTCAGCGTCACATCGCCCGGTGCAGCGTCCGGGCTGATATCCAGAAAACGGCGATTGGCCGAGAGCGTCGCGGCTTCCGGCGGATCAATGCGCCACTGATCCACGCACCGCAGCGGGATGTTGTAGACGGTGTGGCCCATCCCGAGATTGTGGCGCAGCTCGATCTGGCTGCCCGGCCGGCCAGCCACAGGACTGGCAACCAGATAGGCACCGCCATCGTAAATCTCGCTGCAGTCCGGCAGGTCTTGAAGATTATTGCCCGAATGCGGATCGAACAGCCCGCGCGCACCGCCGGAATAGACACCCGGATCGGTCGTGGCACACGACATCAGCAGGGCAGCAAGGCATGCCGGGATCAGTTTGGCAGACATCACTGCGGCACTTCCCCCTGCCGTCTGAAGACCAGCGTGCAACCAGCGTCCGCCGCCGAAACGCTGGACGGGGGTGCGCCGCGCTCGCGCGTCCCGAAATGCACACCCGACAGGGACAGATTGCGCTCGCCTTCCAGCACCAGCTCGCCGTTTATGGCGATGTCTGGTGGAATCTGGTTTCCGCCAGTCGGCTCAAAGCTGAAGACGCCGCTCTCTGGCAACCACGCGTAGCGGCCCCAATAATCCCAATAGCGCCCGAACGGCGTCCACGTCACCGACAGGCCATTGTCGACTTCGAAGCGTATCTCCACCGGCGGATCAATCTCGGCTCCGTCGCAGCCACGCACCGCATCGAAAGACCAGGTGCCAATCAGCTGGCGGGCCATGTCATCAATGATAACGATCCGCAAGGTTACAGACCCTGAGCCCTCGCGGCTGCCGCGCAAGGTTCCGGTCAACTGGATATCTGAACCGGGCCGGGCATCGGCGCCGATTTCGATGGAGAGGCCGTCCTGCGATATCCGCGCAGCGTCTGACGGCGATATCTCGAAGTCCATGCACTGCAGGGGCACAGGCTCGATGCCACGGCGCGGGTCAAAATGGCCCACACTGATGGGAATAGTGATCCCGGCAGGCACCACGATCCGCGAGGTCGGCCATACCGCTGGCACGTTGGGGTCCATGGCGTGGAAGACCAGAGGGGCGTCGCTTCTATTATAGCTGGCGCAATCAATAGCCGCCGCGCCCGCGACTGCCTCCTGTGCTGACACGTCCGAACCGGTGGTGGCGCAGGATGCGAGCAGAAGCGCCAGTCCTGCAGAAACAAGTCTGAATGCTGCCATCGTGTTCCTCACCTCTGCCGTCGGAAGACTAGAGTGCAGCCTGCCTCCTCCGCCGAAACGAGAGTGGACCGCCTGTCAGGCTCGCGGGTGCCGAAATGAAAACCGGATATGGCAAGCCGGCGTTCTTCCTCGACCACAAGCTGGCCGTGCGTGCTTACATCCTGCGGGAGGAGGTTTCCGCCCGTAGGCTCAAGACCGAACGCGCCGGTTTCCGGGTCCCAGCTATAGTGCCCCCAATAGTCCCAGTACCGCTCGAACACCGTCCATGCGACACGCGCAAAATTCTCCGCGTCAAAGCGCACCTCGCGCGGCGGATCAACGCTCATCCGGCTACAGCCACGCACGTCCTCGAAGGTCCAGGTCCCGATCAGCTGGCGAGACGCCTCGTCGACAATGGATATCCGCAGCGTACCGGTCCGCGTGCGCTCGCCCTCCTGGGCTATCACTGCCGTGAGCTGAACGGCTGAGCCCACAGGGAGATCATCGGCTATTGTGAGGCGCTGATCCTCCTCGGAAAGCGACGCATGGCCTGGCGGCTCTATCTGCCATTCAATGCATTGACCCGGAATACGATACACCCCGCTGGGTCCATAATACTCTCCGATACGGAAGGGGAAGCTGGCTCCCGCCACGACCGCAACGCTCGACATGGTTTCAGACGGCGAGTAACGCCGGTCCATGGCGTAAAACCCTATGGGCGCGTTACTTCGCGTAACAGCCGAGCATTCCTCGAGCGGCGCGCGAACAGCGGTCACCTGCACATCTTCCTCGACTACCGCCGAGACACAGGCGCCCGCTACAAGTGCCGTCAGGCCTGTAATCGCCCAGATGCCAGTCTTGATCCCGCTCACCAAAAGACTCCCCGTCTTGTACTTTCAGCCGAGTTGATACGAAAAACGCCCCGGCGGGAAGCCGGGGCGTTCAATATTCTAGCAAGTATCAGAGAGGCTTATGCGCCCTGACGCGGAGCCTCTTCCAGCTTGGCGCGTGCCTTGGAGTAGATGTAGAGCGGCTTGGCATCGCCATTGACCACTTCGGCGTTGACCACGACCTCTTCCACGCCCTCAAGGCTGGGCAGGTCGAACATGGTGTCGAGCAGTATGCCCTCCATGATCGAGCGCAGGCCGCGCGCGCCGGTCTTGCGCAGAATGGCCTTCTGGGCGATGGCGATCAGCGCATCCTCGGTGAAGGACAGGCCCACGCCTTCCATCTCGAACAGGCGCTGATACTGCTTGACCAGCGCGTTCTTCGGCTCGGTGAGGATCTGCATGAGTGCAGCTTCGTCGAGGTCTTCCAGCGTCGCGATGACGGGCAGACGGCCGACAAATTCCGGGATCAGGCCGAAGCGCTGCAGATCGTCCGGCTCCACCTCGCGCAGGACATCGCCCTGACGGCGCGCATCAGGGTCACGCACATCGGCGCCAAAGCCGACCGCAGAACCCTTGCCGCGCAGCGAGATGATCTTCTCAAGGCCGGCGAACGCACCGCCCACGATGAAGAGGATATTGGTCGTATCCACCTGCAGGAACTCCTGCTGGGGATGCTTGCGCCCGCCCTGCGGCGGCACAGACGCGACCGTGCCTTCCATGATCTTCAGGAGCGCCTGCTGCACGCCCTCACCCGACACGTCGCGCGTGATCGAGGGGTTGTCAGACTTGCGGCTGATCTTGTCGATCTCATCGATATAGACGATGCCGCGCTGGGCGCGCTCGACATTATAGTCCGCCGCCTGCAGCAGCTTCAGGACGATATTTTCCACGTCCTCGCCGACATAGCCGGCTTCGGTGAGTGTGGTGGCGTCGGCCATGGTGAACGGCACATCCAGGATGCGCGCCAGCGTCTGCGCCAGCAGCGTCTTGCCGCAGCCCGTGGGGCCGATCAGCAATATGTTGGACTTGGACAGCTCCACATCGGCGTTCTGGGCCGCGTGGTTCAGGCGCTTGTAGTGATTGTGGACGGCCACCGACAGCACGCGCTTGGCGTGCGACTGGCCGATCACATAGTCCTGTAGCACCTGGTAGATTTCCTGCGGGCTGGGCACGCCCTCGCGGGACTTCACCAGCGAGGTCTTGTTCTCCTCGCGGATGATATCCATGCACAGCTCAACGCATTCATCGCAGATGAACACGGTTGGCCCGGCGATGAGCTTGCGCACCTCATGCTGGCTCTTGCCGCAGAAGGAGCAATAAAGGGTGCTCTTCCCGTCGCCTGTGGTCGCCTTGGTCATGCTCGCTCCAATCGGCAGCGCCCGTTTGTCTTAACTTAGGGACCTGATCCGTCATCTGCACCGGTCTGCCGCCGGAATCAGTCCGGCAATCTACCCTGCAAGATCAGGGCCGGAGCTTGACGAAAGGTTTCCCTTCAAACGCCATTCGATCACCAGCGCGCACGTCAATCAAGCGCGAGGTGCTGCCCGCAGCGTAAACTGCGGTTTCAAAACAACAGGTGAACGGCGGCGAAATTTTGTCAGGCTTTGGATTCAGCCCGGCGCTCATAGACCGTGTCGATGATGCCAAAATCGGCTGCTTCGTTCGCGCTCATATAGGAATCGCGGTCCAGCGTTTTCTCCACCGTCGCCAGATCCTGGCCGGTATGGCGCACATAAATGTCGTACATGCGCCGCTTCATCTTCACCAGATCCTCGCCATGACGTTCGATATCGGCCGTCGTGCCGCGAAAGCCGCCATAGGGCTGGTGCATCATTATCCGCGCATTGGGCGTGGCAAAGCGCATGCCCTTTTCACCTCCAGCCAGCAGCAGCGATCCCATGGATGCCGCCATGCCGATACAGGCCGTCGCCACCGGCGAGGAGATGTATTGCATCGTGTCGTAGATCGCGAGACCGGCCGTCACCACGCCGCCCGGCGAGTTGATATACATGGCGATCTCTTTTTTCGGGTTCTCCGACTCAAGAAACAGCAGCTGGGCCACCATAAGGCTCGCCATATGGTCCTCGATCGGGCCGGTCACGAAGATGATGCGCTCCTTGAGCAGGCGCGAGTAGATATCGAACGCACGTTCGCCCCGGCTGGTCTGTTCCACGACCATGGGAACGAGGTTCATCATCACGTCCTGGGGATCTCTCATCACCGGCTCCGTTCGGAATGTGCATTGGTACTGGCGCGGACACCCGGACGGGCAACGCCTTGAGGTGCAAGCTGGTAGGCTTTGCTCAATTTGGCAAGCGAACACCGGACCCGCAAGCGGACCCGGTGTTCATCAGGCTGTCAAAGGCAGTAAGAGGCAGCGCGCAGGTGCGCACTAGCCCTTCTTGGCAGCGGCCTTCTTGGCAGGCGCTTTTTTGGCAGGCGCCTTCTTCGCTTCAGCGGCCTTGGGCGCGTCAGCGGTTTTGGCTTCCTTCTTCGCCGGAGCCTTCTTGGCGGGGGCCTTCTTCTCCGCAGCCGGCTTGGCATCCGCCTTCTTGGCAGCCGCTTTCTTGGCCGGAGCCTTTTTGGCTGGCTTCTTCGCGGGCGCCTCTTCCTCTTCGGCAAACAGCGTGTCGCGGTCGACGCTGACCTCTTTCACGTCTGCCAGCTCGATCACGTAATCGACGACCTTTTCTTCATAGATCGGCGCGCGCAGAGCCTGAACGGCACCTGGATTATTCTGGAAATACTCCACGACCTGGCGTTCCTGGCCGGGATATTTCATCGCTTCCTGGTTGACCGCGCGGGCCAGCTCTTCCTGCGTCACGTCCACATTGGCGTTGCGGCCGATCTCGGCCAGTACCAGACCCAGACGCACGCGGCGCTCGGCAATGGCGTGATAGTCAGCTTTAAGCTCGTCGTCGGACTTGTTCTTGTCCTCGTCTTCCAGCTCGCCAGCTTCCTTGGCAGCGAGAACTTCGCGCCAGATATTCTCGAACTCGGCTTCGACCATGCGGCCCGGCAGATCGATATCGCCGTGGGCTTCGTCCAGCTGGTCGAGAAGCTGACGCTTCATTTTCATGCGCGAGGCTTCACTGTGCTCCTGCTCGAAGCGCTTGGTCAGCGCATCTTTCAACGCTTCAAGATCGGACAGGCCAAGGCGCTCGGCCAGGCTGTCATCAATCTTGCTGTCCTGCGGTGCCTGAACGGACTTCACCTTGGTCTCGAACACGGCGTCCTTGCCGGCCAGGTGCTCTGCACCATAGTCCTTCGGGAAGGTGACCTTGATTTCCACATCATCACCGGCCTTCACGCCGACGAGCTGGTCTTCAAAGCCCGGAATGAATGCGCCATCGCCCAGGGCAACGCGCGAATCGGTGGCCGAACCACCGGGGAACACTTCGCCATCGATCTTGCCGACAAAATCGACCACGACGACATCGCCCTTGGCCGCCTTGGCGGTTTTGGGTTTGTCTTCATAAGAACGGCTGTCCTTGGCCAGACGCTCCAGCGCCTCATTGACCTGCGCGTCCTCGACCTTGGCGACCGGGCGCTCCAGCTTGAGTTTCTTCGGGTCGGTGGTCTCGAATTCCGGCATCACCTCGACGCTGATCTCGAAGGTGAAGTCCTTGCCGTTCTTCAGAACGTCCTCGGCATCGGATTTCACTTCGACATTCGGCTGGCTGGCCGGGCGCAGCTTGCGCTCATCCAGCGTGGACTGGGTGGCCTCAGGCACGATTTCCTGAAGGATGTCGCTCATGATCGAGGCGCCGAACATCTTGCGGATGTGGGCAGCGGGCACCTTGCCGGGGCGGAAGCCCTTGAGACGGACCTGCGGGCGGATTTCCTCGATCTTGGCAGAGAGGCGCGATTGCAGGTCGGACGCAGGCACAACCACTTCAAACGTGCGCGAGAGACCTTCGGCGGATTTTTCCAGGACGTTCATGCGTATTCAGGCCTTGTCTTGACGGGGCCGATAGGGGCCATGCCGGGGATAGTACGGCGCGGACAATGCGCGCAACAGCGCGCAATAGCCCCATACCGAAACGAGCGCGGGTTATGTCACGCGCCGCAAGTGCGCGCAACGGTCCCTGCATGCGAATTTCCACATGGGGGTTATGGACCTGCCATTTTACTGTCTGGGTTCCGGCTCTCCGCTTCGCTGCGGCCGGAATGACGAAGTGGAGGAGGCAACTATGGTTCCCGTTCGGGCGTGCGGCGGCCAAAGGCCGCCGAAGAGCGCGACTGCGCAGAGATTTCCAGTAATGCTCCGCGCATCCGTGCGTCGCCCCTCGCACGAGCTCGGGCGGCCTTTGGCCTTGCAGGCCGCAAAGCGGCCTGGAAAGCGCGAACGCGCGCCCGCGACTTTTCGCGGAACATCGCAGCCCGGATGGGCTGCGGAAACCAAAATGGTGCGGGTGAGAGGACTCGAACCTCCACGGATTGCTCCACTGGAACCTAAATCCAGCGCGTCTACCAGTTCCGCCACACCCGCAATGGCGCTATCTCTAGCGAAAGAGATCGCGACGGGAAACCGGATATGACAATGCCTGATGCTGGCGGCGCTCCCGCTGCTCCCATGGACTGGGATGCGCGCTTTCGCGCCGATGATGCGCCGTGGGAGCGCAAGGGCCTGCACCCGGCCTTCGCCCACTGGCAGGCGCTGGGCCTGCTTGAGGCCGGCAAATCCATATATGTACCGGGCTGCGGACGCGGCGAGGAACCGCTGGCGCTGACAAGGGCTGGCCTGAACGTCACCGCCATAGACCTCTCCCCCACTGCGATTGACTGGCAGCGAACCCGCTTTGATGAAGCGGGGCTTACGGCGCATCTGGAAGCGGGAGACGCCCTCGCCTACCGGCCTGACACGCCGTTCGACCTCTACTGGGAGCAGACTTTCCTCTGCGCCATACCGCCGAAACTGCGTGAGGCTTATGAGGCGGGCGCGCATACGCAGATTCGCCCCGGCGGGGTGCTGCTCGCGCTCTTCATGCAGAAGGAGGAGATGGGCGGGCCGCCCTATGGCTGCGGATTGCCTGCCATGCGCGCCCTTTTCCCGGATACGCGCTGGCAATGGCCGGATGGCGAGCCAACGGCTTTCCCCCATCCGGGCCTGAATGCCAAGGAGGAACTCGCCGTCCCGCTGGTGCGGCGTTAGCGTTCACGACGATTTCAGCGCGTTTCCCCGACGAAAGTCGGGGTCCAGAAAAAAGCTGGGCACCGGCTTGCGCCGGTGAAACGCATTTCTGGGCACCTACCCGATAAACCCGCAAATCTGATCCAGCGGCTTCTTGTCGAGCGCGTAGAGCGGCACGCGTGCACCGTCCGCCGGATAGCCGGTGACGATCAGCATGACCGGCTTTTCGTTCTCCGGGCGTCCGCACAGCTCGCTTAAGAACCCCATCGGGTTGGGCGTGTGGGTCAGCGTCGCAAGACCTGACTTGTGCAGGCTCGCCAGCAATAGCCCGCAGGCAATGCCGACGCTTTCAGAGACATAGTAATTCTTGCGGGTTTCGCCCGGCTTTGGCCCGCCCCGGCGCTGCGCGAATACCGCGATCAGCCAGGGCGCGGTTTCCAGAAACGGCTTGTCGGCGTCCGTGCCGAGCGGGGCCAGCGCGTCGAGCCATTCCGCGCCCGCCTTGCCCTCGTAGAAGGCGCGCTCTTCGGCCTCTGCCGCCTCACGCAAAGGCTTACGCAAGGGGCCGCGCCCTATCACACTGAAGAACCAGGGCTGGTGATTGGCGCCGCTGGGGGCAGCGCCAGCGGTCAGGATGGCCTGTTCAATGAGCTCGCGCGGCACGTCCCGATCTGAAAAATCCCGCACCGTGCGCCGCGTCTTCATCGCCTCACAAAAGCTGAGCGCCCGCGCGCGCATCTCGCTTTCGGGCAGTTCGGTGAAATCGAGCGGGATGGTGGGATGATCGGCCATCAGGCCGCGTCCCGCCAGTCGAGGATGACCTTGCCGGACTTGCCAGAGCGCATCGCGTCAAAGCCGGTCTGGAACTCTTTCGCCGGCAGGCGGTGCGTGATCAGCTTGGAGACATCGAGGCCCGATTGCAGCATGGCCAGCATCTTGTGCCAGGTCTCGAACATCTCGCGTCCGTAAATGCCCTTGAAGGTGATCGCGCGCATGATGAGCGAGCCCATGTCGAGGCTGAACGGCTTTGCGGGCAGGCCCAGCATGGCGATATTGCCGCCCATCACCATGTGATCGACCATCTGTTTGAAGGCGGGTTCCGCCCCGCTCATCTCGAGGCCGACATCAAAGCCTTCGGTCATTTTCAGCTCCGCCATCACATCGCGGAGTTCCTCTTTCATCGTGTTGACCGGGCGCACGCTCGGCGCCACGCGGGTGGCTAGCTCCAGCCGGTCCGGATTGATGTCGGTGATGACGATATGGCGCGCGCCGCAATGACGCGCCACGGCCGCGGCCATGATGCCGATCGGGCCAGCGCCGGTGATCAGCACGTCCTCGCCCACCAGATCAAACGCCGTCGCGGTGTGCACGGCATTGCCCAGCGGATCGAGGAAGGCGGCGATCTCCATCGGCACATTATCGGGCAGCGGCACCACGTTGAAGGCGGGGATGCGCAGATATTCCGCAAACGCGCCCGGCATGTTCACGCCAATGCCGCGCGTTTCAGGGTCGAGGTGGAAGCGCCCGGCGCGCACCGCGCGGCTCTTCTCGCCCACCACATGGCCCTCGCCGGAGACGCGCATGCCAGGCTTTACCCGCGTCACATCGCTTCCCACCGCCTCGATGACGCCGCCGAACTCGTGGCCGACCACCATGGGTACGGGCACGTTCTTCTGCGCCCAGTCATCATAGTTGTAGATATGGATATCGGTGCCGCAGATCGCCGTCATGTGGACGCGGATCAGCACATCGTCCGGACCGATCTCGGGCTTGGCCACATCCTGCATCCAGAGGCCTTCACGCGGCTCAGCCTTCACAAGCGCTTTCATCTGTGTTCCTCCGGGCAGGTGTTTTTAACTGCCCGCTATCTAGCGCATTGTGGAGGCACGGCGAAGGGGAGGGGTGCAGAGGCACATATTTCGTCGTTCCCGCGCAGGCGGGAACCCAGAGCCGCATAATTACTGCCTTCGCGCTAGGATTTCTGGATGCCCGCCTGCGCGGGCATGACGAGCGGGCGGAACTGCTGGCGTTTTCCCGGCGAACGCCGGGAGCCAGAAAGACTGGGCACCGGCTTGCGCCGGTGAAACGAAGGTATGGGGCACGTTTCCAAACGCAAAAAATACATTACCCATTGATGTTCATTTAGGCGTGCTGGTCGAGATTACGCTATCCAATGACCTAACAATTCTTTGTCCAGATAGTGCCGCTGTATCAGCGTCATCGGTATGGACGAATATGCCATCCTCTTTATTAAAATAAAATCTCGAGTGCAAACTGCCTTTCTCATTAAGTATTTCTAGATAACCTCTAACGATCGACCAAGTGGATTCGTTTTTATTTCTCCCCTTTCCGATCACGCCATCCTCTTCGAAAGTCACCTCCTTCCAACCATGAGTGCCTTGGGTCGCCTCAAATTGAGAAATTGAATAAACAAGAAACCACTGCCCATTAGTCAACATGTGGAACAGGTCTACATCCTCCGAGAGATTTTTAGCCAACCTTTGGAGAGATAATTTTTTATTAATTGAAAATACCGCGTAAAACAACGATGCTGTAATAATGAATATTGATATAAAAATAAAAGACGCGTAAAACAAATTAAGTCCGTCAAAAATACTTTTTACTGCATGCATAGCGATTGCAAAAATGACTACAAGAATTACGATTGCATCATTTGCCACCATTTGCCAGCTGGACCTGTACTCATGGCTCTGTGCGGATCTTTGTAGCAAGAAT
Organism: Glycocaulis sp.; assembly: GCF_050485565.1. Classification (GTDB taxonomy): domain Bacteria; phylum Pseudomonadota; class Alphaproteobacteria; order Caulobacterales; family Maricaulaceae; genus Glycocaulis. The sequence continues at coordinate 13,132 of NZ_JBJHBQ010000013.1, forward strand.
TGAATTGAATAAAAAATGCATACAGCAGTTATTACATGGCCAATTTGTTCGATATTTCCAAGGGAAATACCAAACAACGACATCCCGTCATTGGTCGAACTAACTCCCACAAAACTTACCAGCAGCAGCAAGCCGGCGTGTACAGTCAGATACCGCTTTGATTTGTAGAACTGTTCCTCCATCAAACCACCCCCAGCTTTTTCCCCACCTTCGTGAACGCTTCCACCGCGCGGTCGATCTGGGCGGGGGTGTGGGCGGCGCTCATCTGCGTGCGGATGCGGGCCTTGCCCTTGGGGACCACCGGGTAGAAGAAGCCGATCACGTAGACGCCTTCGTCCATCAGCGCGGATGCCATGTCCTGTGAAAGCTTGGCGTCGCCCAGCATCACAGGGATGATCGGATGTTCGCCGGGCAATAGCTCGAATCCGGCAGCGCTCATGCCCGCGCGGAAGCGCTTGGCGTTGTCGAACAGCCGCGCGCGTAAGTCATCGCCGTTCGCGACCATGTCCAGCGCCTTCAGGCTGGCGCCCGCAATGGCCGGAGCCAGCGAGTTGGAGAAGAGATAGGGCCGCGAGCGCTGGCGCAGAATGTCGATGACGCTCTGGCTGGCGCAGGTGAACCCGCCCATCGCACCGCCCAGCGCCTTGCCCAGCGTGCCGGTGACGATATCGACCCGGCCCAGCACGCCGCAATACTCCACGCTGCCCCGGCCCTTCGCGCCCATGAAGCCATGGGCGTGGCAGTCATCGACCATGGTGATGGCGTCATACTTCTCCGCCAGATCGCAGATATCTTTCAGCCCGGCGATATAGCCATCCATGGAGAACACGCCGTCCGTGGCGATAAGGATGTGGCGGGCGCCGGCCGCGCGCGCCTCTTTCAACTTCGCCTCCAGATCATCCATGTCCGAATTGGCGTAGCGATAACGTTTCGCCTTGCACAGGCGGATGCCGTCAATGATGGAGGCGTGGTTGAGCGCATCGGAGATGATGGCGTCATTCTCGTCCAGCAGCGGCTCGAAGAGGCCGCCATTGGCGTCAAACGCCGCCGCGTAGAGGATCGCGTCCTCATGGCCGGTGAAGGCGGCCAGCGCTTTTTCCAGTTCGCGGTGAACGCTCTGCGTACCGCAGATGAAGCGTACCGAGGCCACGCCATAGCCATAGCGATCCAGCGCGTCCTTGGCGGCGTTGATCAGCTCAGGCCGGTTGGCAAGGCCGAGATAATTATTGGCGCAGAAATTGATGACATGGCTGTCGCCACCATTCTTCGCGACATCGATCTCGGAGAATTGCTGCGAGGTGATGACCCGCTCACGCTTGTAGAGCCCCTCGGCCTCGATCTCCTGCAAGGTGCTGGCAAGGTGGGCGTAAAAACTGCTGGCCATGGCGGGGGTCTCCGGTTCTGCGTGTTCGCAACCGGGATAGGCCAAGCGCCCATGAAGGGCAATGTGAAGAGGCGTGAAACCCCGGACGCAAAGTGCTTGGCCTGATCGCCGGGGCTTTTCCCTGATCCTTCGAGACGTTCGCTACGCTCACCCTCAGGATGAGGGAAAAGTGCACAACGCCCTCATGCTGAGGAGCACGCAGTGCGTCTCGAAGCACGAGGGCTTAAGCGCTGTGAAAGCCTACCGCACCGGTTCCGGCTTGCGCTTGGCGCCGGACTTGCCCTTGCCCTGCGACTTGATGCGGTCGCCGGGGATGATCTCGAAATCGAGCCGGTCCTCGTCGGCGGCATCAACATCGACCTTCACCACACCGCCCTTGCGCAGCTGGCCAAAGAGAATCTCGTCGGCCAGAGGCTTCTTGATGTGCTCCTGGATCACGCGCCCCAGCGGACGCGCACCAAATTTCTCATCATAGCCACGCGCCGCCAGCCAGGCTTTCGCAGGCTCGGTCAGCTCGAAAGTGACGCCGCGGTCGGACAGCTGGGCTTCCAGCTCCAGAACGAATTTCTCCACGACGCGGGCAACCACATCCTGTTTCAGGCCGGCAAAGCCGATCACGGCATCAAGCCGGTTGCGGAATTCGGGCGTGAACAGCTTTTCAATCGCGGCCGTGTCCTCGCCCTCGCGCTTGCCCCGGCCAAACCCGATGGCTTCCTTGGCAGCATCGGACGCGCCCGCATTCGTGGTCATAATCAGGACCACATTGCGGAAGTCGATCTTCTTGCCGTTGGCGTCGGTCAGCTCACCATTATCCATGACCTGGAGGAGGATGTTGAAAATGTCCGGGTGCGCCTTCTCGATCTCGTCCATCAGGAGGACCGAGTGCGGGTGCTGGTCCACGGCATCGGAGAGCTGGCCGCCCTGATCGTAGCCGACATAGCCCGGAGGCGCGCCAAGCAGGCGGCTCACCGTGTGGCGCTCCATGTATTCGCTCATGTCAAAGCGCAGGAGCTCCACGCCGAGCACGGAGGCGAGCTGGCGGGCGACTTCGGTCTTGCCGACGCCGGTGGGGCCGGAGAAGAGATAGCAGCCAATGGGTTTCCTCGGCTCGCGCAGGCCCGCACGGGCAAGCTTGATCGCGCTGGAAAGCTTGCCGATCGCCTCATCCTGGCCGAACACGACGCGTTTGAGCGAGACATCGAGATCTTTCAGCACCCGCTCGTCAGACTTCGACACCGACTTGGCCGGAATACGCGCGATCTTGGCGACGACCGTCTCCACTTCCTTTACGCCAATCGTCTTTTTGCGCCTGGACGGCGCCACGAGGCGCATGGAGGCGCCCGCCTCGTCGATCACATCGATGGCCTTGTCCGGCAGCTTGCGGTCGCCGATATAGCGATCAGACAGCTCCACCGCGCTTTTCAGCGCCTCATTGGTGAAGCGCACATCGTGGAAATCCTCGAAATAGGGTTTGAGCCCCTGCAGGATCTTGATGGCGTCGGCGACGCTGGGTTCCACCACATCAATCTTCTGGAAGCGGCGGGCGAGCGCGCGGTCCTTCTCGAAATGCTGGCGGTATTCCTTATAGGTCGTCGAACCCATGCAGCGCAGCGAGCCGGACTGCAGGGCTGGTTTGAGCAGGTTGGAGGCATCCATCGCCCCGCCAGAGGTCGCACCGGCGCCGATGACGGTGTGAATTTCGTCGATGAACAGCACGGCGTTGGGCCGCGCTTCGAGCGCCTTGACCACCTGCTTGACGCGTTCCTCGAAATCACCGCGATAGCGCGTGCCAGCCAGCAGCGCGCCCATATCGAGCGAGTAGATCGTCGCCTCTTGGAGCACTTCGGGTACGCTGCCTTCCACGATCAGGCGGGCCAGCCCTTCCGCGATGGCCGTCTTGCCCACGCCCGGATCGCCAACCAGAAGCGGGTTGTTCTTGCGGCGGCGGCAGAGAATCTGCACGCAGCGCTCCACTTCCGCAGCGCGCCCGATCAGCGGATCGACACTGCCCGCCTTGGCCTTGGCGTTCAGATCAACGCAATAGGCGGCCAGCGCATCATCCTTGTCCTCAGCCACATCCTCATCGGCCTCGTCAGCGCCCGTCGGGCGGCGGCTCTCGTCCGCGCCCGGCTTCTTGGCGATGCCGTGGGAGATGAAATTGACCGCGTCATAGCGGGTCATGTCCCGCTCGGCCAGGAAGTAGGCGGCGTGGCTTTCGCGCTCGGCAAAGAGCGCGACCAGCACGTTCGCGCCGGTCACTTCCTCGCGTCCTGAATTCTGGACATGAATCACCGCGCGCTGGATGACGCGCTGGAAACCGGCAGTGGGTTTTGCGTCATCATCATTATCGATGACCAGGCTCGCCAGCTCGTTATCGACATAATCGCCGAGCGTGGCGCGCAGCTCCTCCACGTCGACTTCGCAGGCGCGCATCACCGCTGCGGCATCCTCGTCATCGCAGAGGGCCAGCAGCAGATGCTCGAGCGTCGCGAACTCGTGCCGGCGCTCATTGGCCGCCGTCAGCGCGATATGCAGGCTTTGCTCAAGGGCAGGCGAAAATGATGGCACGGGACTAGTCCTTTTCCATGGTGCACTGGAGAGGATGCTGTGCCCGGCGTGCCGCGTCCATAACCTGCGCCACCTTGGTCTCAGCTACCTCGTAGGTAAAAACGCCGCAAACCCCCACCCCATTCTGGTGAACATGCAGCATGATGCGAGTCGCGTCTTCCTGGTCCTTGTGAAAAATCACCATCAGAACCTGAATGACGAACTCCATCGGCGTAAAGTCGTCATTGAGCAGCAAGACCTTGTACATGGACGGGCGCTCGGTACGCGGGCGCGTTTTCACGGTAATGCCCGTCTGGCGCTCCGTGTCGCCCGGTCCCGGCGCCGACGGCCCCTTTGGTCCCGATGGTTTGCGCGGGTCCGTCATGCCCATTCGCCGTTTCGCCTCACCTGGTACGCCTCTTCCGGCAGAGCTTCGCTCGTCTGCAAGATTAAATAGGCATGCGGGGGCCAGTGAGAAGCCCCTTCGCGCGGCTTGTTAACAGTGCGCTGTGGCAAGGACATGGCCGCCGGGAACAAAATCGCGGCGCGCAGGGTTTTCCACGCAACGCGAACCAGACGCGGCGGAGCGCGTGAAAAACCATATCAAAGCCTTGAAATTCTTGGTGAGCCGGCCGGGGCTCGAACCCGGGACCTACTGATTAAAAGTCAGTTGCTCTACCAGCTGAGCTACCGGCTCTCATCAAGAGTGCGCGTAGATATAGAGGCCCGCACCGCCGGTCAAGGCAGTCAGGTGCGTGATGCACGCGCGTCAGGCAGGCTGTTTGCCATGGCTTTGCCATGATGGGAAGCCAACGTTTGCGCGAGGGAGGACCGGGACCATGAGATTTGCGCTTGTTGTGGCCATGTGCGGGGCGTGCCTTTCCGGGCTGGGTGCCTGCAACACCTCACGCGAGACGTTCGATGAGGCGGCAGGGCGCACCATGCCGGCGGCTTATGATGCGCTGGGCGCGCCGCGCGAGCGTCCCGGAGCCGTGATGGTGGAAGAAGGCGAGCGCACCGTCCCCACGCCCTATGGCGGCTCTGGCGCGCGCCGGGTGTGCTCCACCGTGGCCACTGATATCGCGCGCCTGACCGCTGTGCTCGGCCCGGATCGCGAACAGCCCCCTGCCCCCGACGAAACGGAGGAGGAAGCGCGCGAGCGCTCCATGTGGGATTCGGGCCAGGACCTGCTGGCACGTGCGCCGGATGCCGCGCAGGACGCCGCCGTAGACGCCTATTATTCGGCCATTGTGGGGCTGAACCCGGTCCGGCCCGTTGTCCGCTTCGTGCAGAATTCGGCGCGTATCGAGGCACAGGCGCGCGCCCAGCGCGAGATGGCGTGGTCAAGACGCGCCTATTTGCGCGGCCTGTTTGACGGCTATGGCTGCAACCGGCGCATTCTGGAGCAGACCTTCATCCGCTATGGCCTTGCTGATGATGCGTCAGCAGCGCAGTAGCGCTGCCGCTCTGCAATCGGGGTGCGCGGGGCGCATTGCACCACAGGGTCTCCCACGTTATCAGCATGGTTAACGCGGCAGCGCACGAGTTCTTGCTGTCCGATGATCCAGACATTTCCGATTGAAAGCAGGTCAGACTGATGGCTGACGATATTGCCTTCGAGCTCTTTGACGAGCGCAGGCTGATAATCATCACCTACCCTGAGCGTGCCAATTCCAGCGCCATCCGCAAGCTGATGACACTGGCAGACGAAGGTGCCATTCCCAGAGGCTTTAACGCCCTTCTGGACTTTTCGGCCACACTCTCGCTCGACTTTCCCGTCGAAGCGATGATCGAGCTGTCCATGGTCCGGCGCCGTCACCTGCCTTACCGGCCAAACGAAGTGCGCAAGACCGCCTATCTGCGCGCGCGGCCCGCTTTGCGCGACGTGCTCGATGCGTGGGAGAGCTTCTTCTACGAAGATCCGCCCGCCCTCATCTTCCGCCATTTCGATGATCGCGAGGCGGCGCTTGAGTGGCTGACCGAGCGCTAACCACCCTCCCCGCGGGGAACCTGCAGACAGAGTTAACCGTTTCTCTCATGTTGATACGCCCGGAAATCCCGTGGCGGATCAGAAGGGAGAGATGAAGATGAAACGCATTCTTGTGACGACAGTCGTCATCGCGTCCTTCGCGGGCGCTGCCCACGCCCAATTGCCCGATGTCACCGGTCAGGTCACCGGTACGGTCAACCAAACCACGGATGCCCGGCTGGGTGTGCTCGGCAGCGAAGCGATGATCGACCAGCGCACCGGGCTTGGCATCGATACCCGCCTGACCGGCCAGTTGGACCGCGCCTTGCCGCGCCATGACCGCACGGCAGCCAATGCGGCGCTGCGCACCCAGCTGGAAACCGAGTCGCGCGCCTATGTGCGCGCCAGCACGCCGAACGCCCCGCGCGCAAGGGCCAGCGCCCGCGTCCAGTACGCTCCGGTGCGGGTCTATACCCGTGATGGCTATTATGCCGGCCATGTGCATCGCACGCGCCGGTCCTCGGGCCAGTATCATGTGGTGATCCGCCCTGAGGGCAGCACGCGCACGCATGCGGTGCTGGCCAGCGACGCGGCCTTTGATGCCAGCGCCAATGCCATCGTTCTGGCGGCCACGCAGGCCGAGCTGAACTCACAACTGAACATCAACCGCTAGCAATAGCGCCTGCAATCCAGCTTCCAGCGGCCTCCCTTAGCGGAGGCCGCTTTTATGCGCGCTTGCCCGTGCCCTCTTCCCAGCGGGCAAGGAAATCTGCGCGGAACGCCTCGAACCGGCCTTCAGCGATAGCCGCGCGCATGCGCGCCATCAGGTCCTCGTAATAGGCGACATTGTGCCAGGAGAGGATCATGGAGCCGAGATACTCGCCCGCCCGCACCAGGTGGTGCAGATAGGCCTTGGAATAATCACGGCTCGCCGGGCAGTTCACCGCCTCGTTTAGCGGGCTTTCATCCTCGGCATATTGCGCGTTTTTCAGGTTGAACGGGCCGTAATCGGACCATGCCTGACCATGGCGGCCTGAACGCGTCGGCATCACGCAGTCAAACATGTCGATCCCGCGCGCCACCGCCTCAACGAGGTCAATCGGACGGCCCACACCCATCAGATAGCGCGGGCGGTCCTGCGGCAGGTGCGGCGTGGTCACGTCCAGCACATTGCACATCATTTCAAACCCTTCACCCACCGCAAGCCCGCCGACGGCATAGCCGTCAAACCCGGTCTCGATCAGGCTTTGCGCCGATTGCTGGCGCAAGTCCGGATAGACCGAACCCTGTACGATGCCGAACAGGTTCTGGGTAGCGCGTTCTCCAAACGCCTCTTTCGAGCGCCGCCCCCAGCGGATGGAAAGCTCCATGGATTTGGCCGCCGCATCGCGCTCGCACGGGAAGGGCGTGCATTCATCGAGCTGCATGGAGATGTCAGCGCCGAGAAGATCGGCCTGAATCTCGATGGAGCGCTCAGGCGTCAGCATGTGCTTTGAGCCATCGATATGGCTTTTGAAGGCCACCCCCTCCTCGCTCATCTTGCGCAGGCCCGCCAGCGACCAGACCTGAAACCCGCCAGAGTCAGTGAGGATCGGCCCGTCCCAGCGCATGAAATGATGCAGGCCGCCGAGGCGATTCACCCGCTCCGCGCCGGGGCGCAGCATGAGGTGGTAGGTATTGCCCAGAAGGATGTCCGCGCCTGCCTGCCTTACCTGATCGGGATAGAGCGCCTTTACTGTCGCTGCCGTCCCCACCGGCATGAAGGCAGGCGTGCGGATATCCCCGCGCGATGTTTTCAGGGTGCCGGTGCGCGCCTGGCCATCGACGGCGGCGATCTCAAAGGGAAAACTGGCCATGTGAGTCGGGTGTCCTGATGCGCGGGGAAAGTGGAACGGATGAGCTGGAAAGACGAAATTGACGAGTTGCGCAAGCGTCAGGCGCTGACCCGAGGCATGGGCGGACCCGAAAAACTGGAGCGCCAGCGCGCCGCAGGGCGGCTGAATGTGCGCGAGCGCATCGCCCTTCTATCCGATGAGGGGAGCTTTCGCGAGATCGGCTCCATCGCAGGCACAGCAAGCTATGACGAGGACGGCAATCTCACCGGGCTGATGCCGGCCAACTGCGTCTTTGGCCGCGCAAAGGTGCGGGGCCGCGATGTGGTGCTGGTCGCGGACGATTTCACCGTGCGCGGCGGGGCAGCCGATGCCGCCATCGTGGAGAAACAGATACAGGCCGAGGCGATGGCGCGGGACTTACGCCTGCCCATGATCCGCCTGATCGAAGGCACGGGCGGCGGCGGCTCGGTCAAATCCATTCTCGACATGGGCGCTACTTACGTCCCCTTCAATCCGGCCTGGGATCTGGTGGTGGAGAATCTCGAGACTGTCCCTGTGGTCTCATTGCTGCTGGGGCCGGTGGCGGGCCTTGGTGCCGCCCGCGCCGTTTCCAGCCATTATTCGGTGATGGTCAAAGGGCAGGCGCAGATGTTCGTCGCCGGGCCGCCTGTGGTGGCTGGCATTGGCGAGGACGTCACCAAGGAGGAGCTCGGCGGAGCGGACATCCAGCTCGCCGCTGGCGCAGTCGATGACGCCTTTGCCAGCGAGGCCGAAGCGATGGAGGCCGCGCGCTGGTTCCTCTCCTATCTGCCAAACTCCGTCCACGAACTGCCCGCACGTACCACGCCACAGGATGACCCCGCCCGCACCGATCCGGCGCTGTCCTCGATCGTGCCGCGCGACAAGCGCTACGCCTATGACATGCGTGCCATCCTCGCCTCGACGATGGACCGGGCCAGCGTCTTCGAGATGGGCCGCAATTTCGGCCAGTCCGTCATCACCGCCTTTGCGCGGCTGGATGGCTGGCCGGTCGCGGTCATCGCTTCGAACCCCAAAGTCTATGGCGGCGGGTGGACGGCAGAAGCCGCGCAGAAGCTGACGCGCTTTATCGATCTGGCCGAAACCTTCCGCCTGCCGATTGTCCATTTCGTGGATATTCCAGGCTTCGTCATCGGCACGCGCGCCGAACGCGCCGGGACGATCCGCCACGGCGCGCGGGCGCTCGCCGCGCTCTATCAGGCCAGCGTTCCCATGTGCGCGATCATCGTGCGCAAAGCCTTCGGCGTCGCGGGCGCGGCGATGATGAACCATACCGGCTTCCGCTATCGCTATGCCTGGCCATCTGGCGACTGGGGCTCGCTGCCACTGGAAGGCGGGGTGGAGGCTGCGTTCAAGGCAGCGCTGGAAACAGCTGAAGACCCGGCCGCGATGAAGGCGGAACTCTCCCGCCAGATGCGGTCCTTCTCCTCCCCCTTCAAGACAGCCGAACGCTTCTGGGTGGAGGAGATCATCGATCCGGCAGAGACGCGGCCTTTGCTCACCGAGTTTGCAAGGCTCTCTGCGCCCTTGCGGGATCGGGGAGACAAAAAACCGCGCTACAGGCCTTAGGGGTGTTCCGCTTCCCCAAACTCCAAACACTGTCATCCTCCGGCCGAGCGGCAGCGAGGTCCGGGGGACCCATGCCTGCAACGAATCCGCTAGCTCCAAGCTCTCAGGCATGGATCACCCGCATGCGCGGGTGATGAAAGCTTTTGGGATGGCCATTGACCTGTCCACCGGAGTCCCCCGCCTCGACGGGGGACCCAGAGATAAAAAGCTGGGTTCCCGCCTGTGCGGGAACGACGAAGGAGATAAACAGGCCGCCGGAGATTGATGCCTCCTCACGCGCGTTTCACCGGCAAAATCCGGTGCCCAGCCAAGTTCTCCTTCTGGACCCGGACTTTCGTCGGGGAAACGCAGAAAAAAGGGAGCGTTGAGTGATACCGGTTTCCCGGCGCGCAGCGCCGAAAAGCGCGACTGCGCGCCCGCGACTTTTCGCGGAATATCGCAACGCGGATGCGTTGCGGAACTAAAGAGGCATGGGTTCCCCGGATCGCTACGCCGCCGGAGAATGACAACGCGGAGAGGCTTGAAGATATAAATAATTCCAACATCTTACAAACCTTACCACTATCGTCAGATGCAACACGGCGCGCTTTGAGAGACGGTCCCTTCCGTTAGCTCCTTTGGGGAGTGAGAAGGAGATCTGAGATGAAACGCATCCTCTTTGCCGGGCTGGCGATGGCCGCCCTTTCGACGCCCGCCCTCGCCCAGCAGGGCCAGGTGATCCGCACCGGAGACACTGCCCTGTCCTGCCGCGAGGTGATCGTGGAAGCCAATGCTGCCGCCGAAGTCCTCGGCGGCGCGCCCGAAGGCGGCGTTTTCGATTCCACCTATGCGACCGAGGCTGCAACCGGCCTCGCGCAGCAGGCCGCGCTGATGTCAGGAGCGGGTCGGGCCATTCCCGGCATCGGCGCGGTCGGCGGCATGATGCGCCAGCGGGCGCAACAGCGCGAAGCCGAGCTGGCCGCCCAGCGCGCGGTCGCCGAGAAGCGCTGGTACTGGCTGTCAGGCCTCTATGAAGGCGGGCAGTGCGACAGCGTGCTGCGGGCCGAAGCCTCCGCCGCTGCCGCGGCAGCCCAGCCGCAATCTGATGAGCCGGTCTATGAAATGGGCGATCCGGCAGAAGAGTAAGTCCCTCCTCTTCGCACGGCGCAGGCGCGCTGCCTTCAGTCCGGGCGTACCCGGTTGCGGCTGAAGGCGGCGCGCAGCGCGTTCATGGCCTCGCGTGACAGGGTGACATTCATGCCGGTTTCGCGTGTCTCATAGGCGTCCCAGCCGCTGGGCCAGCGCCACGCCGCCCAGTTCGCGCCAGCGCTTTCCAGCGCGGCAATGCGAGTCTGGAAATAGCGGCCCAGATCCGGCGCATGCAGCGCCGCGCCAAATTCCAGACAGGCCCAGCGCGGATAGCGAGCCATCGCCTGCGCCAGATGGCGGCCATCATCATTGAGGCGCACGCCGGCGCGCGCGCCCTGATGGGTGTATTCCCACGGGGCATAGTCATGCACGTTGATGATTGTATGCGCAGATACGCTCTGCATGGCACCAAGAGCCTCTGCCCTCGCCCAGCGGTCCGGGCTGAGGATGAGCGGCACGCCCGAAGACTGTGGCCAGCCACGGTCAATCGCGGCGGCCATGGCGGGCCAGACAGACGGATGGCCCAGATCACTGCCATTGGGCTCCACCATGGCAAGGATACCCGCCAGAGCCGGATGCGAGCCAAAGCTGCGCGCGGCATGCAGGCACATGGCCACCCAGGCGGCCTGTGCCTCCTCATCGCGCCAGAGCAAATTGTTCAGCAGGCGGCGCGGATACCAGTCATCATCGGGGTGGAAAGCAAAGGCGCTGCGCCCCGGCCCGGTGCGAAAGCCGATAACCGTGTAGAGACCAGCGCGCTGGCACATCTCCAGCCAGCGCCCGATATGGTCCTCAATCGCCGGGTCAACGCCAAAGCGGCCCGTTTCGCCAAACACGCCCGCGCCAGACCAGACGGCCAGATTGGCGCCTGCCTCGGCCAGCGAGTCCAGCGCCGCCTGCGAGACCGGCGCGCCCAGCGGCCCCGGCCCCAGAAATGTTGTGCCATCCAGCTCAGGGTAGACGCGCCGCTGGGCGAAGACCGCACCGCGCAAATGCGGGCCGGTTGTATTCTCCCAGAGGGCCAAGCGGCCAGACGGCGATGAATCGTAGGAGGCAAGGCGCAGGCCCGCAGGCGCGAACGCGGCGCTGAAGGCCGCCCCGCCAGACGCCAGCAGGGTGCGCCGCGTCGTCATGCCACCCTGAACGCCGTGAACCGGTCAATGCGCCGGAAAGCCCGTCCCGGCAGGGTGGAAAGCGCGCCCAGCGGCAGGCGCTCGGCGGCATCCTCGATATGATCGGCGAGTTGCCGCGCGGCACCCAAAAGTGATGGCGCAGCGACATAGCCCGACGCCAGCGGAAACTGCCAGCTGGCCAGCTCGCGTTTGAAGTCGTACTCGCCGGGGCCAAGATGAATTTCTCTCAAGCCCTCACCCGACAGTGTCCGGGCGATTTCGGTAAGCAGGTTCAGCCCCGGCCCCAGCTTTGAAAATTCCGGGTCATAGACCGGGAACCAGTAGTGCAGGACGGTGTCCGAACGCATGCCGACATGAGCGGCGGCAAGCTGGCCATTGACCTCAAGGCTCGACACCAGCCCGGACGCATTGTCCAGCCCGCCCTTAACGAGCGTATCAATCAGCTTGCGGGTCCAGTCGACCGAGAACACGTCGAAATGGCTGGTGCGCCGGTACTGGCGTGATTTCCATTCTATCGCTTTTTCAAGGACTTCGGGGCGATCGTCCTGAATGCGGAATTTGAAGCTGACGGTTTCCTCTTCCAGCTTGCGGCGGCGCGCACGCAGATTGCGGAAAGCCTTGGGCTCGACCGCGCTGCGCGTTTCGATCCATGCGTTATAACCCGCCGACAGATCTATAACCCAGGAACCATCAACCAGCTGTGCATGGTCGCGGAACGCGGTCTGCGTACCGATCGCGCCAAAGAAGTCGAACACTTTCAGACCGGCAGCTTTCAGGACAGCCTCAAGATCGAAACGGGTGCCCGGCGCGGCGATGAAGCCATGATGGTCGCTCAGAGGTCCGCCCAGCGGCCGGGCATGGCCCAGCGCGCCCTTGTGAAAGGGAAGAAAGCCCTTGATCGCCCCCGCCTCGCGGATCACGAGCACGCGGGTATCGCGCCGCACAGCGGCCATGGCATCGAGAAATCCGAGCGAGAAATACGGACTGGCAAAGCTCGCGTCCGCCGCCTGAAAGCTGCGCCAGGTGTCACGCTCGGTCTTGCCAAGCGACTGGGCGCGGCATGTCTCGACTTGCATCATTCGCCGTCCCCTCAGATAGGCGCGCTCGCACTGCACCTGACCCATTCCGGAACGGTTTTATACGCTCCAGCCGGTTAAGGCGCTTCTTAAGGCTTGTTATGCATGCTGCGTTCCGCTGCGGCTCCGGCATCGGGCTTGCTAGCAGACACACGATGTAGCGCACCGGAACGCCTGATAATGCTGAACCGCCATCTGCTGACCTATCTGCCGGTCTATGCCGCGCAAATCCTTGTCGGATTTGGCAGCGTGGTGGTGTTCACCCGCGTCCTGTCACCGGAGGAGTATGGCCGCTACACGCTGGTTCTGGCGGGCGCACTGCTCATCCAGACCCTTGTCTTCACCTGGCTGGACGCCGCCGTAGCGCGCCACCATGCGCGCGCGACCGCCAGAGGCCGCCTCGGCGGGCATCTCGCGACCGCCTTCTCGATCTATGGCGCGCTGGCAGTGGCAAGCCTTGTCATCTTCGGCGGCGCCATCGCGTTTGCGCCCGTCAGCACCGAAATGAAGACAGTGTGCGCGTTCGCGCTGGTCTCACAGGTGCTGCGTTCGGCCATGATGCTGGCGCTCGAAACACGCCGGGCCGAGGGCGAGGCTGTGCGCTTTGCGCTGCTGGAAAGCTTTATCCTCAGTGCCGGTTTCGGCCTTGGCGTGGTGTTCATTCTGGCGGGCGGGATGGGTCCTGCAGGCCCGTTCGCAGGCATAGCGCTGGCGTGCGTGGTGGCCATACTGATCGACATTCCGGTCCTGCTTAGCAAAGCCAAGCGCGACCGGGCGGGGCCGCGCCGGGCTTTGCGCTTCTTTGCCTATGGCGCGCCGGTGGCGGTGTCGCTGGTGTTTGAACACCTGCTCTCCACCGGAGACCGCTTCGTTATTGCGGCGCTGATGGGCGAAGCTGCGACCGGTGCCTATGCCGCCGGATACGGCATTACCGACCGCTCGCTGAACATCATCTTCATCTGGCTGGGCATGACCGCCGGGCCGCTGGCCATCAAGGCGTTCGAGCACGAGGGCGCAGAAGCCGCGCGCGCCGTGCTGCGCCAGGCCGCCGGCCTGATGGGTCTGATCGCGATTCCCGCCGCCACCGGCATCGCATTGCTCTCCGAACCCTTCGCCCGGCTTCTGATCGCTGACAGCCTTGCCGGTGCCGCAGCGCCCATCATGCCGCTGATCGCGCTGGGTGCGATGCTGAACGGCTTCATGACCTATGTCTTCCATGAGAGCTTCGTGATCGGGCGCAAGCCGAAAGTCATGGCCGGGCTGATGGCTGGCAGTGCGGCGCTGAACCTGGCGCTGAACCTTGCCCTGATCCCGATGCTGGGCCTGATCGGCGCGGCGCTGGCCACCGTCCTCTCCTACGCCATTGCGCTGGCTGCGTGCGTGGTCATGGGCCGGGGTATATTCCGTCTCTCTTTGCCCATCGATGACTGGGTGAAGGCCGCTACGGCCAGCGTCATCATGGCCGCTGCGCTGATGGCGCTACCGGTGCCGGACGCCGCCTTCTTGCATCTGGCGCTCCATGTGCCTGTGGGTGTGCTGGTGTACGCGGTTGTGGCCCTTGCACTGGACGTTGCCGGGTGCCGCAGCGTGTTTGTGATGCCCGCCATGCGCCGCCTGCAATGGAGGAGCGCATGAGCACGCCCTTCCTCTCAGTCCTGATCCCGTTTCACGGTGATGACCCGTCTGCCCTGCTGGACGCCCTGCTGGCACAAGCCGGCGGCTTCACCGAAATCGTCCTGTTTGATGACGGCTCGCCCGATACTGGCGTGTTCGAGCGCCTCTCGGCGCATCCCGATGTCCTGAACGGGGCGGTGCGTGTCCTGCGCTCCGACACCAATATCCAGCGTTCCGGCGCACGCAACGCGCTGGCCGATGCGGCAAGGGGCGAATGGTTGCTCTTTCTGGACGCGGACATGGAACTGCCTGAGGGTTTTCTTGCCCGCTGGCAGGCATTGCTCGAAAGCGCGGAGTTTGACGCGGCCTATGGCGGCTATCTCGTTCCGGACGCCAGGGCGGGCCAGTTCGCCGTTCATGCGGCCCTGGCCCGCGCTGGCGATGTGGACAACGCCGCAGCGCGCGCAAAACGCGGGGCATCGGCCTTCGCAGGCTCCAACATGGCAGTGCGGGCAAGCCTGATGGCCAGCACGCCGTTTGACGAAACCTATCGCGGCTGGGGCTGGGAGGATGTGGACTGGGCGGTGCGCGCCGCCAAGGCCGGACGCCTGGCCCATATCGATAATCCGGCCGGCCATGGCGGGCTGCAGAGCGTTGACCGCCTGCTGACCAAGTTTGCCGAAGGCGGCGTCAATTATGCCCGCTTCCTCGCCCGCCATCCCGATCAGGCAAGCCTGCCCGGCGCGCGTCTCGCACGCCTGCTGGCGCAGTGGCGTCTGTTTGCTGCTGTGCAGGCGCTGGCACCGGCCCTGTCCCGGACGAACGCCCTGCCGACCCGCACGCGCGTACTGGCGCTCAAAGCCTACAAGGCAGCGTGCGCGGCAGCAGCCCTGAAGGAGGTGACGCCATGAGCGATATCTACCAGCCCGCAGGCAGTCTGTTTGGCAAGGTGCGCCGTCTGGCGGCACGCGCGGGCGTCAGGCGGCCTATCGGCGTGGCCATCGACGAGCCTATCGTCTCATTCACCTTTGATGATTTCCCGCGCTCGGCAGCGCTCAACGGCGCGCCCATGCTGGAAAAGCGCGGCTGGCGAGGCACCTTCTACACGGCGATGGGCTTTCTCGGCACGACCACGCATCTGGGCGAGATGATGCACCGGTCAGACATCGAGGCGCTGCATGCGCGCGGCCACGAGATTGCCTGCCACACCTACGCCCATCTCGATGCCAGTCATTGCGAGGCGGAGGTTTTCGCAGACGATTGCGAACGCAATTGCGCCGAGCTGATGGATCTGGGCATTTTGCGCCCGCGCACCAGCTTTGCCTTTCCCTATGGAGAGGCCAGCCCGGCCATCAAGCGCGCCCTGCAGCCGCGCTATGGCGCGCTGCGCGGGGTGCGCCACGGCATCAACCGCAAGGGCGATGATCTGAACCTGCTAAAAGCGGTGGCGCTGGATGGCGGCAAGGCCGGTCTGGAGAAGGCGTTGCGGGCCATTCACGAGGTAAGGCGCGAACCGGGCTGGCTGATCTTCTATGGCCATGATGTGCGCGAAAACCCGTCCGAGTGGGGCTGCACGCCGGAGTTTCTGGCGACCATCTGCGCGGAAGTGGACGCGCAGGATCTGCCCGTGCTGACGGTTGGCGAGACGCTGTCCATGCTGTCAGGCGCGCCTGCCCGGATACCGGCATGAGCGAAGACGTCTCCGTCAGTGTACTGATCCCCACTTTCCGCAGAGCCGAAGGGCTGGCGCGGGCGGTGGCGAGCGTTCTGGTCCAGACCCGCCTGCCCGATGAAATCGTGATTGTGGACAATGATCCGGCGGCAAGCGCGCGCGAGCAGGCTGACAGGCTGGCAGAAGGTTCGCCGGTTTCGATCCGCTATGTTCACGAGCCGCGCCCCGGTGTCGCGAATGCCCGCAATACCGGGTTCGCCACGGCCACGGGACGCTTCATCGCCCAGCTGGATGATGACGAGGCGGCCAAACCGCAATGGCTGGAAAGCCTGTTGACTACACGCAGCGCCATGGACTGTCCCATCGTGTTCGGGCCGGTCACACCGCTGGCAGTGGACGCGAGCCCGACCGCGCGGGCCTTTCTGGAACGCCTCTATGCGCGCACCGGCCCGCAAGAGGACGCATTGCGCAGCCGGGACTGGGGCTGCGGCAATTCCCTGATCGACCGCGCACGCGTTTCCCTGCCCGAACCGCCCTTTGATGTGCGCACCAATGAGATGGGCGGGGAGGACGATCTTCTGTTCGTTGCATTGCAGGATGCGGGGGTGCGTTTTGCCTGGTCAGCGGGCGCCGAGGTGATCGAGCATGTAGAGGGAAAGCGCGCACGCTGGCCGCACATGCTGGCGCGCAGCTTCGCCTATGGTCAGGGTGCCAGCCAGAACTGCATCCATGGCTCGAAAGTCGATTATCCCGGCCTGCTGGGCTGGATGGCGGTCGGGCTGGGACAGGCAATGGTGTTTGGCCTGATCGCCTTGCCTGCGCGCCTGGCCGCCGGGCCTGGGGCTGGTGCAGCCTGCCTCGACAAGGCCGTGCAGGGCATTGGCAAGCTGTTCTGGATGGAAAGCCTTGCGCCGCGCTTTTACGGCGCGGCCTCACGCGGCTGAGCAAGCTTGGCCGCTGTAGCGGTGAACATCACCCACATGAGCGAGTTCTGCTCGGCCAGATTGCTCTCGGAAAAGCTGATAAGCCCCCACATGACGAGGAAGGGCAGTGCCCAATAGGTCTCGTTGCCCCGGAACAGGCGCAAAGCTGCACTGCCAAGCGCCCCTGCATAGGCGATCAGGGCAATGCCCACCCCGATCAGCCCGGTGGCGAGCGCGGTCTCTATCCAGCCATTATGCGCGGTTGGTACCGGCCAGCTTGTTTCCAGCCGCACCCAGTGCGCCGGGCCCAACTCCACCTGCCAGAACACGCCATAGCCAAAGCCCAGCAGCGGGCGCGTGGCGATCTGGCGGAAGAGCGCCTCCCAGATGTCTGTCCGGCCGGTGAAGGTCGCATCGCGGCCCAGCGCTTCGAGCAGCACGCCCGGGCCGATTACCAGAACCAGAATGCCCAGCGAAACACCCACCACGCCTGCCATGACGGCAATTGCGGACGAGGCCGCGTCGCGGCGCGCCATCGCGATCATGCCCGGCCCGGCAATCGCGATGAAGCTTGCCAGCAGCGCCGTGCGCGAGGTGGAGAGCAGGACCAGAGCCAGCGCCGGAACAACGAGGGCCAGCCAGATCATGCGGCGCTTTGCATCGAACGCCGCCGCGCCCACAAAGGCCAGCACAGCCCAGCCCATCATCGCGCCCAGCGTGTTCTTCTCCCACCACAGGCCGCGCCAGGCACCGGGGTGGATTTGCTGCATCACGCCAAATCCCGGCACCAATGCCCCGGCAATCGCGCTGCCAATCATCAAAATGGCAAAGCTGACCGCCAGAATGGTCAGGAGAGACTTCCAGTCGAAACGCGATGCCAGCCACAGGCCGAACAGGGTCGTCATGGCCAGCGCCAGCGCGCGGCGCGATGTGATGTCCGGATCGATCGACCAGAATGTGGACAGTCCGGCCAGCACGGCCAGCAGCACGAGCGGCCATGCCCTGAACGCCGTCTCCAGAAAGGCCAGAGGGCGCATGGCGATCAGGATGAGGGTCACACCGTAAACCGGCAGCCAGACCAGACGCAGCGCCTCAGCGGCATCCGGCCTTAGCGGATCAACCAGCAATGGCCCCAGCAAAGCCTGCGAAAACAGGAGAATGGCCAGAATAGCCAGCGCCGCTTCGATCAGGGGCAGGAAGGTCAGGCGGGGAAAGGCCGAGCGCCAGATATCCGCCCGGTGGAGCGCGTTCATTGCGCGGCTCCCCTCGCCTCACCCTGCCAGTCATGGGCGCGGTTCACGATCACGCCCAGCACTTTTGCGCCCAGCTTCTCGATATGGGCGGCGAGGCGTTCGGCGTCGGCCCGCTTGTCGCGCCGTGCGTTGGCCACAAGAATGACGCCATCAAGATCAGGCGCTACGGCTGCTATGGCTGGTGAGCCGTGCGGTACATCCACCACGCTCAAGGGTGCCATGGCGCGCAATTGCTGCCAGTAGCCCGGCGCGCGCTTGTAGACGAGGCGCTCCATCTCACCGGGCTTGTGCTGGAAACGCGTGACCAGCACGTATGCCGCTTCCAGCTTGCGCAGTACCAGACGCCCTGTTCCGGCCGGTTCCGCCGCCCAGAAGGGTTCGGCTCCGATTTCGGTGGAATAGGCCGAGCCATTGAGCCGCGCCCGGCTGGCCTGCGGATTATTGGCAAAATCCAGATCAACCAGCCAGACCGGCCCGCCGGTTTCCACGGCGGCCGCCCGCGCCAGCCCGGCCGCCACGCTGGACGTGCCGGCCTTGGCCGTGATGCCGAGCATCATCACGGCTTTGCCCGGCGCCCCGGGAGGGGCCAGCCTGCGTGCCAGATCGGCAAGCTCTGTGGCGAACGGATTCACGCCGTCTGTCTCCGCTAGGGGTTCCGAAGGTAGCGCAGGTGCGGGGCCGGTCATGCCCGCCCTGCCCCGTGAATACTACCCGGACCAAAATCCCGCACGCGGGCCAGCACGGCAAGGGGCCTTGCAGCAGGTTGCGCAGACACCGGCGCTGATTGCTGGCGGCGGGCGGGCGGCGGTGCAACACTCGCCGCCTGTTTGTAAGGCGCGGGCACCGGTTCGATCTCTGCAGATGACAGATCATCGCCCCGGTCCGCTTGCACCGGGCGGCGCAGCGCGCGCGGGTCACGCGTCGCCTCGAAATAGCCTTTGAGCAGGCCCAGCAACACAGCAGCGCCCAGCGCCAGTATCCCTGCCGCCCCGATGGCCGCATTACGCAAGGAGCGCGCTTGAGCGGGCGGCGTCGCCCGCTCGACGATACGCACCGAATCCGCAATGCCCGACGCACCGCCCCGGCGCGAAGAAGCCGCGGCAAACTGCAAAGCAAGGCGGCTTGCGGCCTCGCCGCGCGACGATGCCTCACGGCTCAGCCGGTCATACTGGCTGGAAAGCCCGGCCAGCCGGTCGGCCTGTGCACGGGCAGCCTCGAGCTGCGAGGCCAGCGTGGCAGCAAGACGGGCCTGCGCAGCGGCTTCGGACTCGCGTTGAAGGCGCGCGGTGTCGAGCTCTTGATAGACCGGATTGGCGCCTGTGCGCCGCTGGCCTGCGCCCTCCGCACCGCCGGACTGCACCAGCTCGCGCAGGGCGCGGATTTCGCGGTCAATCGCCTGAACCGGCGGCGCGTCATCCTGGTAGCGCGAGGTCAGCTCGCGGCGGCGCACTTCCAGTGCGAGAAGCTGTCCTGTGACATCGTTTTCCACATAAAGCTCAATAGATTGCGGCATGTCCCGCAAACGCTGCGACAGGGCAGCCGCCCCTCCGCGCGCGGACTGTGTTGCCGCCTCTGCCGCGAGCAGGGAGTTTTCCAGCTCGGTCATGCGCGTGACCAGCGCCAGACGCTCTGCCTGAAAGTCAACGATGGCATTTTCGACCAGGAAAGTGCGCAGATTGGTCTCAGCCACGGCGGCGGCAATCTCGGCGGCGGCCAGACGCTGGCCCAGCGCTTCGGCGCCGTCCTCAACCAGCACTTCACGGCGATAGGCCAGATAGGCGTCGATGATGGCATTGAGCACATTGGCTGCCGATTGCGGTGTCTCCCCGGCATAGCTGGCATGCAGCACGCTGGCATGGGGCGCGCGCTCGACCTGGAAGCTGGTGCGCATCTCGCGCAGCACTGCAGGTTGCGGCGATCCGCCCTGACGCTCGATGGCGAGGCGGCGAACCGTCTCGGAGTTGAGGATTTCGGCCTCCGACTGCAGCACCTGATCGAGCGTGAACGCGCCGCCTGAGCCTGCCGCGCCCGGTGCCTGATCTTCCTGATCCAGCAGGACCAGAAGCCGTGACTGCGCGACATATTCAGGCTTGAGGACAAACCAGGCTGCAGCCGCCATCGGCACGAAAAGAAGAACGAAAACGATGACGATCAGCAGTTTCTGCGACCATGCCAGTGCCAGCAGGTCAAACAGGTCCAGCTCCCGGCGGGCATGCCCCGCCTGGCCAGAATTTCCTGTGCCCGATCCACGTGTTGATTCCATAAGCGCCATCTGGCGGGGGTGCGCTTAATTTTTTCTTAGCCCGGCTCGCAGAAGGCTACACTTTATCAAGTACAAGCGACTCGAAGGTGGCGACCCATGGCCGAATTTGACTGGACCCGGCGCAACGCGCTCGCTGCTCTGCTGGCTGGCAGTGCAGCAATTGGCCTTTCCGCCTGCGGCGGGCGGGCGCGTCAGACCGCCAACGGGTTCGAGCCATCGCGCTTCCAGACATGGACCAGCGGCGATCCGGTTTACCGGCTCTATCCGGGCGATGCGATTGAAGTGACGGTCCACACCGCGCCGGAATTGTCGCGCGAAGTGGAAATCGGCCCGGACGGGCGCGCCAGCCTGCCACTCGTGGGCGGGGTGATGGTATCGCAGAAAACAGCGCCGGAGGCCGCACGGGCCATCGCAGACGGGTATTCACGGGTGCTTCGCGACCCCATCGTGGAGGTGCGCCCGCTCAGCTTTGGCTCGCAGCGCATTCTGATCGGCGGCGAGGTGAATGCGCCCGGCCCCTACCCGTTGCCAGATGGCAGGACAGGCGTGCTCGAAGCCATCATGTTCGCCGGCGGTTTCCAGCCAACCGCCCGGCGCAATTCGGTCGTCGTCCTGCGGCGTGCGCCCGATGGCGGTGCGATGATGCGCACCGTTGATGTGCGCTCCGCACTGCGCGGACAGCCGACCGACATGATCCCGCTTGCCCGGCACGATGTCGTGTTCGTGCCGCGCTCAGGCATCGCCGAGGTCAATCTGTTCGTCGACCAGTATATCCGGGGCATCCTGCCCCTGGATTCCGGGTTCAATTACCTGCTGTTTGAGGCAACCCGTAACTGATCAGGCAGACCGGCCTAGTGACGGGTGGAGAGCCACTCGCGCGCCGCACGCTGTGCCGCCGCAATGTCTTCTGTACCCATCTCGCTGGACACTTCCTTGCGGTAGTGCTTGGCGGGCTCAGAGCCCATCAGCGCAGCCAGGTTGAACCATTTGTGTGCCTCGACATAGTCGACAACGCCGCCCTGGCCCGTCGAGTAGAGCAGGCCGAGCTTGCACAAATCCTCGCCGGTCGGATCGGTATTGATCGCGTCGTGAACCTGACGGGTTTCCACATCGGTGAAAGCCATTTGTCTTCCCCATTCCATTTGGGTTCTGCGGGGCTTTGCCCTCGTCTCGAACCCGTGATTGACACCCCACCACCCACGCAAGGTTTTGCGTTTGTGTGAGAGCATATTCGCGGGGAATGGTATCCACAGGGTTAAGGCAAACTAAGAATAATGCATTTTAAGCATTTATTTTTGTTAGACTTTCCTACCAAGAAGTAACTCACGCATCGCGATATCGATGCGCTGGCCGAGACCGGCCCGGCCGGTTACGCGCACGCTGAAAGCCGATGTCAGCGCCGCCAGCACAATGCCAAAAGCCAGCGCGGCAAACACGCCTGCCAGCACAAATCGCTCCCAGGCTTCGGCGGTGACCGGGCTGGGCAGAATATCCTCACCGCGATCCAGCGCCAGCGCGCCGCGCCCGTGAAAATGCGCCAGCGCCAGCGTGCGCGGTCCGGCCTCCAGCGACAGGCGGCGCAGGCGCGCGGCGTCCTGCGGTGTTTCCAGCAGGGCTGTCAGCCGGATGGCATCAATGTTGGAGGTGTAGCGCGCCACCGCGCCCAGCTCACTGGCAATGGCGCGAAGTGTCTGTTCATTGGCCAACTGAAGTTCTGACCGGAAGGCGTCATCCACCTGCCCGGCCAGCAGCGCGGCGCGCAGCAGGCGCGCGCCCTGTCCCGCCCCGGCATCACGGCCCATGCGCGCCAGCGCGCATTCCAGTGCCTCTCCAGCCGGGCAATGGGCAAGAGTGGCCATCTCGTCGGACTGAAGCCAAAGCTCGCCTGTTCCGGCTGACAGGCCGGGCAGCAGGGCGAGATTAAGCGCGCCGTCCTCATGGCCGGCAAAGAAAGCCGCGTGTGAAGCGTGAATTGTCTCATAGAGACGCGAGGCGCGGTTCAGCCGCGTTCTCACCGTCGCCGGGGCCATCCCGGCGGCTGCTTCACTGGCCGCCAAGGCAGCGGCCTGGCGCATGCGCTCGTTCCACACGCTGTCCAGTTCCTGCTGCCTCACCCAGACCGGCAAGGCGCGAAGGACGGCCTCCGCTTCGCCCGGCGAGCGGGCGTGCAGCTCCGCCCAGATCAGGCTGGAGAAGCGTTCCCGGCCAGCGATCGGCTCGAACGCGGCGAGCAGGCTGGCCGCCAGCGCATTGTCGGGCGGCAGACCGGCACGCGGCTGCATGGCGGTTTCCAGCTCATTGCTCCAGATCGAGGCGGCTGTGGCCGCGTCCGGTGCCAGTGACGCAAAGGCGTCGTTCACGCGTCCGGCGCGGTCAGGCATATCGGCTACAGGGTTCAGATGGCGCATGCCGTCAAACGCCGAGAAACCGGCCAAGGCTACCAGAACAGCAAAGGCGGCAGGGCGCGCGAGAGCTGCCAGCGCCTGCCAGCTCCACCATATCAGGCGTCGCGGCAATCCGGCTTCACGCGGGTGACGCACGCGCCGCGCGCGCGCCTGCACCCTCTCAAGGCTGTATCTCGATCCCCGTCGTGCCACGCTTTCCCCCTTGCGCACGCCCTATCCAAGCATGACGGGCGGGAGGCTTCAACGTATTGCAGAAAGGTGTCATCCCCCGCTTTATGCGGGGGACCCATGCCTCTTTTGGTTACGCAACGCATCCGCGTTGCGGTGTTCCGCGAATACCCGCCTGCGCGGGCACAGGCAGTCGCGCTTTTCAAGCTACTCCGCGGCCTGAATAGACGCTGCTAGCTCGAAACTCTCAGGCATGGGTGGCCTGGACAAGCCGGGCCATGACAACATGGAAGAACTGAGGTCCTACAGCGCCTTCTGGCCGAACAATATCGCGCGGGCTTTCTTCGCCTCCTCGGAATCCTCGGCGAGGTTTGAGCGAAATTCCTTGCCCGCATCGCGGCCCCGGCGCAAAGCCGGGCGCTCTTTCAGCCGCTCGACCCAGGCTTTCAGGTTAGGGAAGTCCTCAAGGTTCTGGCCCTGCCCCTCAGGCAGTATCCACGGCCAGGCGGCCATGTCGGCGATGGAGTATGGCCCGGCGAGATATTCCCTGTCCGCTAGCCGCCGGTCGAGCACGCCATAAAGCCGGTTCACCTCATTGGTGTAGCGGTTCGCGCCGTATTCCAGCTTGCTTTCATCTGGCTCGATCTTTTTCGCGTAGGAGCGGAAATGGTGCGCCTGGCCTGCCATCGGCCCCAGCCCGCCCATCTGCCAGTGCAGCCATTGCTCCACCTCGGCCTGCTCGCGCGGATTGGCGCCGTAGAACTTGCCCGTCTTGCGGGCGAGATATTGCAGGATCGCGCCGCTTTCGAAGATGGAGATCGGCTGACCGTCCGGGCCTTCAGGGTCGGTGATGGCGGGCATACGGTTATTCGGGCTAATGGCCAGAAATTCCGGCCTGAACTGCTCGCCCGTGCCGATATTCACCGGCCGGATCACGTAAGGCAGCTCCATCTCCTCCAGTGCGATGGAAACTTTCCAGCCATTGGGCGTCGGCCAGTAAAAGACCTCGATGGGGGACTGGGACATAGGACATCTCCTGCTCAGCGCGACATTGGGCCGCGTGATTATGACTGGCAAGTCGTCCGCCATCGCTGCATCGTCAAGGGTGAGCGCCCTTCATCTCTGCCATAAGACGCGCTAAATGCCCTGCCCCTTTTCCCAAGCTGGTAGACCGACCATGACCGCCATCCTGCAAGACCTGATAAAGCCCGTTTCTTTCGCGCAGGCTGCGCGCGACCCGCAGGGCTTTGCCGATGCGCTGTGCGGCAGTTTCCGCGAATACGGTTTTGCAGTCGTCAGCGATCACACGATCGATCAGGGCGTCATCGACCGCGCCATTGCCGACACAAAAGCCTTCTTCGCGCTGCCAGATGACACCAAGCGGCAATATCACCAGCCCGGCGGCGGCGGGCAGCGCGGCTATACGCCTTTCGGCGTGGAAGCGGCCAAGGGCGCTGCGGCTGTGGATCTGAAGGAATTCTGGCATCGGGGCCGCGACCTGCCCGAGGGTCACCGCTATTCAGATGTGATGCCCGCGAACGTATCGGTCAGCGACATTGCTGGCTTCAACGAGACGACGCGCGATCTGTTTGATGCGCTCGACGCGATGGGCCGCATCCTGCTGAAAGCCATCGCGCGCCATCTGGATCTGCCGGAAAACTGGTTCGAGGCGCGCGTCGCCGAAGGCAATTCCATTCTGCGCCTCCTGCACTACCCGCCCGTCAGGGGCGAGCCGGACGGCGTGCGCGCCGGCGCGCATGAAGACATCAATGTCATCACACTGCTGCTGGGCGCGGAGGAAGCGGGCCTGCAGGTGAAAACCCGCTCTGGCGAGTGGCTGGCCATCAACCCGCCGCCGGGCGCTCTGGTGGTCAATGTGGGCGACATGCTGCAGCGCCTGACCAACCATGTCCTGCCCTCGACCACGCACCGCGTGGTGAACCCCAGCGCAGAGCGCATGGCCTTCTCACGCTATTCCACGCCCTTCTTCCTGCACTTCGCGCCGGACGTGGAGATCAAGACCCTGCCGCAATGCGTCAGCGCAGATAATCCCGACCGCTATTTGCAGCCCATCACCGCCCATGAGTATCTTATGGAGCGGCTGCGCGAGATTCGCCTCGCTTAAGGGTTTCCTTGCGCTCCGGCCGCCAAAGGGGAGGTCAGCGCATGGCAGGGCAGCGCAGTCCGGAAGACAGCATCCAGATCATCCGCCTGATGACGCGGCTGAACGGCATTGCCATTATCGCCTGGCAGGGCGGAGAAGCTCTGACCCTGGTAGGCGGGGCGGGCCTTGGCGTCGGCTATCTCGCCTCCGGCATCGGGTTCGGGGTCTGGCTGGTCAGCGCAATTTTGTGGATATGGATCGTGATTTTCGCCCGCCAGCGCTGGAAGCTGGACATTCTGGGCGATGCAACCGCCCGGCAGGTCTTCATCCGCACCGGGCGGACCGCTTTGCCTGTACTGGTTACCTGCCTGGTTGTGGGCGGGGCAGTGACGATGTTCACCGCCATCTCCGGCGAAATCGCCTTGCGTATTTCCATAGCCGCAGTGGCCGGGACCGCGCTTCTGGCTGCGGCAGCCTATGACCGCCAGCTGCGCACCAGCCCTGCCTTGCCATAGGCTTTGACGGCCCCCGCCCGACTGCATCAAGCGCGGCGCGGGGCGGGCTTCTAACAGGCAATCCGGCTTCCCGGCTGAGGGAAAACCTGCGGCGCGGCGTTGAATCTGCACGCCTTAACCCCTACCTTTAGCGGCACACACTGACATCTGTTCACAAGCAGCCTTGCGCGAGGGCGCGCGAGGCCAGGAGGATTTATGACCCCATCAAAACGCCATTTCCGTCATCAACGTGAGCCCCGTCTGGATATTGCCCGTGTCGGGGAATCCGGCACCGTTCTGGCGCTTGCTGCCGCCGGATTTTCGGTCCCTGATCTGAACGCTGCCGCCAGCGCGGCCGAGCGCGCAGGGTACCGGCTGAAGGTTATTTCAAGCGCGCGGGCTCTGGTCTCGGGACGCACCGAAACCGGCGAGGAGATGAACTTCGTTGTCGATAGCGGAATTGACGATGTAACGGCCGATGAAGCGGCCGGACTGATATTGCCGGGCGGACGGCGCGCGGTTGATGCGCTGAACGATTCCAACGCGGCGCTGCGCCTCGTCCAGGACATGTTCGCCAGCAAGCGCCCCATCTTTGCAGCCGCAGAATCGCTCGCCATGCTGGCGGAAGTATCAGGCAAGGAGATCGGCGAAGCTGACGCAGCACTCGCCCTGAACGGCGAGGTGTTTGCAGCCAGCGGCGAAACCGCCCGCGATGATGTCGCCAAGGTGTTTGCTGAATCGCTGCAGACGCAGGCGTCTGAAGCCGCATAGCGCGCGCCGGCCCTGAAACAGGAAAGCCCCGGAGCATCACGCTCCGGGGCTTTTTTGTCCGGGATTGGCGATAAAGCCCTATCCTTCCCAATTCCTTGGCAGCCAGCGCGCCGCGAGGAACATGAAGCCAGCCGCGACCAGATAGAGGCTCGACCCGATCAGGATAGAATAGCGCAGCGATTCATCGCCAAACGTGGGTGCCAGCATCGTCGACAATTCGCCGAGCACATAGATCCCCACCCCGATCCCCAGCAGATTATTGATGAGCAGGAAGATGGATGAGGCCACGGTGCGCATCGTGGCCGGCACCAGATTCTGGAAGGCCGACAGGACCGGCCCCAGCCAGGCCAGTGCCAGCGCGTTGGGGATGATGAACACGAAGAAGGCAATCGTTGCGTTCGGTGCCAGCACGCCTACCGCATAGAAGGGCATGGTGAACAGGAAGGCGATACCCGGCACCAGCGCGTACCAGGCCTTGGACTTCTTGCCGACCCAGTCGGAAATGAAACCGCCAAGCACGATCCCGGCGCTGCCGCCGATAATAAGAAGGCCACCGAACATCCAGCCCGTGGTGACCAGATCAAGGCCATAGGAGCGCGCAAAAAAGCTTGGCACCCAGAAGAACACGCCATAGCCCATCATGGACGAGCAGGTCGCGCCGAAGGTGAGGAACCAGAAGGCGGGCTTCTTCAGCAGAACGCGGATGACGGCAAAGAAGCTCGGCTTGGCCGCCTTGACGTCCAGCTTGACGGTATCCAGCTGGCCACGCGCAGGCTCGCGCACTGTCAGGCGGAAGATCGGCGCAAGCAATACACCGGCAAGACCGACAATGATGAAGGCCCAGCGCCAGTCCAGCCCCTCGCCGATATTGCCGCTGGCAATCTGCGCGCCTGCGATGACGCCAAACGCACTGCCGAGCGGAATGCCGAGCGAATAGAAAGCGAGCGCGCGTGCGCGTGCCTGCGGCGGGAAATAGTCGGCGATGAGGGAGTAGGACGGGGCCACCCCGCCTGCCTCACCCACGCCTACGCCTACACGCGCAGCAAAGAGCTGCCAGAAATTCTGGGCCATGCCGCAAAGCGCGGTAAAGCCACTCCATACGGTGAGCGAAACGGTGATGATCCATACCCTGTTGGTGCGGTCGGCCAGCCAGGCAATCGGCACACCAAGGACGGAGTAGAGGAGCGCAAAGGCAATGCCGCCCAGAAGGCCGAGCTGGCGGTCGTCCAGCCCCAGCTCCTCGCGTATCGGGATGGCGAGGATGGAAATGATCTGCCGGTCGAGGAAGTTGAACGCATAGACCAGAAACAGCATCACCATCACATACCCGCGATACAGGTTGGATGGTGGCTTGGGCACGGTGGTCGCAGCGGCTACACCCGGCGCGCCCGGCAGCGTCTCACTCATGGAATATCCCCCGGCAGGTAATGGTCCCGTGCTGATCGCGTCAGCATCTCTTCATGGCATTCTGACCCGCTGGCCTCAGTGTGCAAAAGAAAAACGCCGCCGGAGCTGCAAAGCATCCGGCGGCGTCTTTCCAGCCGTCCCCCGGCCTTTAGGCTGTCCTAGTAGCGGGCGGTGAAAACCAGCCGCCAGGTACGCGGCGCGCCGTAATAGACGGTGCGGATATTGCCCACCGAGGAGAAGTCCTGACCATCGGTGCGATAGACTTCATCGGAGAGGTTACGTCCGTAGAGGCCGATCGAGTAATTGCCGTTCCGGTTGGTCCAGACGGCGTTGGCGTCATAGAGCCAGTAGGCGTCCTGGAACAGGCCCTCGATCTCGACATTCGAGTCCACCGGCGTGTTGTCCACCGCCAGCGCCATGCGCGAGCGGTAGCGGGCCGAGCCGGACAGGCGCAGCGTGCCGTTGTCGGCGAGATCGAAGTCGTAAGCCGCGCCGAAACGCGTGGTCCATTCCGGCGAGAATGCCGGTGTCTGGAACGCGCGGCTGCCACCAAAGCTGACGAAGCGAGCATCGTCGAATTCGCCATACTCCGCGTCCAGATAGCCGATCTGGGCATCCAGAAGCAGCTCGGGAACCGGGCTCCAGGCCAGCTCGGCCTCAAAGCCGGAAATCTCAAGGCTGCCCGCATTGAGAACCGTCAGCTGCGGAACCGGCAGGCCGGTACCCGGATCGGTCACGAGGCCGGACACACGCGCCTGGAAGTCGGTATAATCGTTGTAGAACACCGTGAAGTTGGCCCGCAGCGTGTTGTCGAGCCAGTCAGTCTTCACGCCGAGTTCATAAGACGTGACGGTCTCGGGATCGTAGGGGGCCTGCTCACCGGGATTGTTGGCGCGCCCATTAAAGCCGCCTGACTTGAAGCCCATCGCGATACGGCCATAGACCAGCACATTGTCCGAGGCCCGGTAGTCCAGCGAAATCATGGGAGAAGTGTCGGTCCAAGTCTGGCGGATATTGAATGCCAGCGCCGGATCGACGGTCAAGCCGGGGAAGTCGGAGAAGGTCGACGTGGTGCGGAAGTAGTCCTTGCGTTCCTCGGTATAGCGCACCCCACCCGTGATGGAGAGACGGTCAGTCAACGCGAATGTCGCGTTGGCGTAGAGCGCCCAGCTGCGGGTCTCCAGATCATCATCGATCGTGCGCAGGAACGTAAATCCGCCCGGACCGGTCAGCAGGTCATCGGCGAACGCTTCCTGATGCGATGTGATATTTTCCAGCATGTAGAACACGCCGCTGACCACCGTCAGGCGTTCGCCCTCATAGTTCAGCTGGAATTCCTGACTGATCTGATCCTGGTCGACGGCCACGAGCACATCACCGGTTTCGAGCGGCGTGGCATCGATATCGATGTAATCTTCGTACTCCAGCTCGCGGTAGGCCGTGATGGAGCGCAGGGTGAGATTGTCCGACAGCTCCCAGTTCATGGTGAGCGCGGTGCCCCAATGGGTCATCTCGGTAGAGTTGGGGAGTCCTGGTGTCGGGGTGGCGGTGAAGTCATAGGCCGGAACCGGCGTTGGCACCGGGAAAATCGGCACGCCGAACAGTGTCGTCAGCGTATTGATCGGCTGGCCCATGACCAGCGCGTTGTTTTCACGCGACCAGTCGGCATTCCAGTCCACGGAGAAGTTCGGGGCCGCATCCCAGGCCAGCGCCACACGCGCCGCCGAGGCGTTGCGGTCATTATAGTCTTCACCGGTGACGGGATTGGTGACGAAACCGTCCCGGCCCGTGCCAAACAGGGCGACGCTGCCGGCCAGGTTTTCGGCCAGACCGCCGGAAACCGATGCGCGTGCCTCCCAGAGTGAGTAATTGCCCAGCCCGACCTGGAACTGGCCACGTGTCTCCTGGCTGGGGCGGCGGGTGATGACGCGAAGGGCGCCGCCAATGGTGTTCTTGCCGTAGAGCGTGCCTTGCGGGCCACGTAGAACCTCGATGCGTTCAATGTCGAACAGATCAAGCTGCGTGCCGCGAATACGCGAGAAATAGACATCATCGACATAGAAGCCGACCGCCGGATCAAAGGTCTGCAGCGCATCCGGCTGGCCTATGCCGCGGATATAGATGTTGGTGGCGTTCGACGAACCCCGGCCCTGAACAATGTTCAGGTTGGGAACTGCGCCCTGCAGGCCCGTGGAGTCCGTTACGTCGATCCGCTCCAGCGCGGCTTCGGAAAACGCCGATACAGCACCGGGAACATCCTGAAGGCTCTCTTCAGTACGCCGCGCCGTAACCACGATCACTTCGCGGTTTGCGCTGGCACCCGTCTCCTGAGACAGGGCAGCCGGTGTCATGAAGGCAAGCGGTGACACGCCGGCAAGCGCAGCGGCCACACCAAATGTGCGCAGTTTCGTTTTCATGGTGATCCTCCCAATCGAATCATCTGGCGCCTGATCCATGCCAAGCGTCTCGCCGCGAATTACTTTCAACGTTGAATGAAATGTCAATTGGTATCACACTCGAAGCGAGTCACGAGCTGAGGAGTGAGGCTATGCGGCAACAGATTGCCATCGACGCGCGCGGCGAAACGGCTAAAAGTCGCGCCATGGCCACACGTACAAAAACCCGCCCGCAAAACCGCCGTGGCGAGAAGACCCGCGCTGCCCTGCTGGACGCCGCCGAATCCCTGTTCGCGGAGACCGGGTTTCACGCCGTGACCGTGCGCGAGATCGCGCGCAAGGCGGGCGCTGACCCGGCCCTTGTCACATATTATTTTGGCGGCAAGCGCGAGCTTTTCGACGAGGTGCTGCTGCGCCGCGCGACCGAGCTGAACGCCATCCGCCTTAAAGAGCTGGAAGAGCTGGAAGCCAATGCCGGCCCGGACGGCCCGACGGTGGAGGAGATCATCAACGCCTTCACCCACCCGCTTCTGGACCGTACCGCCAATGGCGGGCCGGGCTGGAAGAGCTATTTTGCCCTGATCGGCCAGATCACCAATACGCCCGAATGGGGCGCGGCGGTGATGAACAAGTATTTCGATCCCATCGTGATCCGGTTCCTCGAAGCGCTGCGCCCGAGAATCCCGGACTGCACGGAGGAAGACCTGTTCTGGAGCTATCACTTCCTGTCAGGCGTGCTGGTCCTGACCTTCGCCCAGACCGGCCGGATTGACGTGTTGTCGAAGGGCTTATGCAAATCCTCGGATATTGCCAGCGTGCACGAGCGCATGCCCGGCTTCATCGCGGCAGGCATATTGTATCTGCAGGAGCGCTCACGCGCGCAGAAGAATGGCGGAGCAACCAGGGCATGAGCGTGTTCTCACAGCATTATTTCACGGCACCTGACGGCATCTGCACCGCCTACCGGCGCTATGATGCAGGCCAGAGCGGCAAGCTTCCCGTGCTCTGCCTGCACGGGCTGACGCGCAATAGCCGCGATTTCGAGGAGGTTGCGCCGCGCGTCGCCGCGATGGGCCACACCGTCATAGCGGTGGATGTGCGCGGGCGGGGCCTGTCGGATCGCGGCACACCGCCGGACAGCTATAACCCGGAAGTCTATGTCAATGACGTGCTGGGCCTTCTGAAGAGCGAAGGGGTCGACAAGGTGATCTCGCTTGGCACTTCGATGGGCGGGATCATGACCATGATCCTTGCCGCCAAGCGCCCCGAATTGCTCGCTGGCGCCCTTATCAACGATATCGGGCCGGAGCTGGACCCGGCGGGCCTGAACCGTATTGCAGGTTATGTCGGCCGCACCACCAGCGCATTTGAGAACTGGCACGAGGCGGCAGAGGCTATCCGCGCGGTCAATGGCGAAGCATTCCCCGACGAGACGGGCGAGGCGTTCTGGCTGGCCTTTGCGCGGCGCACCTGCCGGGAGCTGGAAAGCGGGCATGTCGAGCTGGATTATGACCCGGCCATTGCCGAGCCCTTCCGCCAGCCCGACCGCGCTCTGCCGCCTGACATGTGGCCGCTCTATGATGCGCTGGCCGGTGTGCCGCTGGTAGTGGTGCGTGGTGCGATCTCCGACCTGCTCTCCCGCGAGAGCTTTGAAAAGATGAAGGCCCGCCATCCGGACTTTACCGGGGTGGAGGTGCCGCGCGTGGGCCATGCGCCGCTACTGACCGAGCCGCCTGCACGCGCCGCAATTGACGGCCTGCTGGCACGGCTGAGCTGACAGGCAAGCAACAGGGGATAGGGGCGATGCGCGGATTTCTGCTGACCATTCTTGGCATTCTCATCCTGCTGGCGGTGGTGGCCATTGCCGCCTTTGTCTGGCTAACGCGAACCCCTGAGCCGGCACCGCCGCCCGAGCCTGCCGCTGGCGAACGCACCGTAGAGGCCGCCGGGATGAGCTGGCGAGTACGCGAAGACGGACCGGCAGACGCACCGGCCATCGTGCTGATGCACGGCTTCTCACACTCGCTGGAAGGGTTTGAGGGCTGGGCCGAAGCCCTGTCGGACAGCTATCGCGTGATCCGCCTTGACCTGCCGGGCCATGGCGTGACCGGCCCGCACCCCGGCGGCGCCTACTCCAATGAAGACACCGCCGCCCAAGTGGCCGAACTGCTCGACGCGCTGGCGCTGGAGCGGTTTGTCATTGGCGGCAATTCGCTGGGCGGTCTGGTCGCCTGGCGCTATGCGGCGGCCCACCCGGAGCGCGTGGCCGGGCTCGTCCTGGTCAGCCCCGGTGGCTATTCAATCAATAATGTCGGCGATGAACCCGTAGAGGTGCCGCTGCCGGTCCAGATGTATCTGCGCCTCGCGCCCGATGCGGGCGTGCGCATGGCCACCGAGACGCTCTATGGCGATCCGTCACGGCTGAGCGACGCACGCGTGGCGGAAATCGCCCAGATGATGCGCCAGCCTGGCATTGGCGAGGCGCTGATCGCCCGGCTGCAACAATTCACCCTGCCGGATCCGCAGCCCGTACTGGCCACTATTGCGGCCCCTGCCCTGATCCTCTGGGGCGCGGAAGATCGCATGATCCCCGCAGAGCATGGCGAGCGCTTTGCCGACGCCATGCCCGACGCACGCCTCATCACCTATGAGGGCGCGGGCCATGTGGCGATGGAAGAAATCCCGGCCGAGACAGCCGCCGATGTGCGGGCGTTCCTTGAAGAGGTGGAGTGGTAGAAGACGGAATCACTACAACAAATCAAGGCATATCACCAAAGCAAAAATGCCCGTTGAAACGATCAAAATGGAAGCCAAAGACCACAGTATATTTTGTGTTTTTTTGTACCCTGAACCCGTGCCTATCCCTTCAAAATAATTTAACTTTTTATCTTTTTCAAGTTTATACATTTCATTTATATTGAGCGCCTTCATTGCCGCGGTATAGTCCTTTCCGAAGCGCTCATAAGAGGAATGATCAGAATCAATTTTATCACACGTGACTTTGCATATTAAAATTGAGAAAAATAACACAAACAAAAACAAGCCAACAGCAATGTACTTCTGATTTTGGGGTGGATTTTCTGGAAATAATATGGACAACACAATTGCGCCTGATGCCGCCGCAATGCTCATTAATATGATAACTGCGTTATTGTTGTGACTTATTTCCGATTGGTGATAGGCTCTCATCCCGTCGAACAATTCTCTTTTGTGTGATATAAGTGTGTTTCGGTCCAATGCATCCTCCTCAGCGCACATATGCTTACCTCCCACTACTTTTCGACAAGCACTAAAATCTGGGCACAAAAAAGTGATTTAGTCGCACTCAATATTGTCAATTAAAATGAGTCAACGATTAAGCATGGAGTATAAATTAACTCCGATGCTCCACAATTGGAGCCCTACTCCTCGAACACGATCTCCGGCGCCGGGCGGTTCGCCGTCCGGGCCGTCTCCAGCATGGCGCTGGCTGCGCGCTCGAACGCACCGGCCAGCGGCCCGTCCTCCAGCGCGACAAGGCGGCCCGCATCGCTAGCTTCACGCAAAGACGGGTGAAGCGGTATCTCGCCCAGAAACGGAATGCCCATCTGTTCGGCCTCGGCGCGCGCACCGCCGCGCCCGAAAATCTCGCTTCCCTCACCGCAATGCGGACACAGGAAGAAGCTCATATTCTCGATCATGCCGAGCACCGGAATCTCGGTGCGTTCAAACAGGGCCATCGCCTTGCGCGCATCGTCCAGCGCCACGGTCTGCGGCGTGGAGACGATCACCGCGCCGCTGATCGGCATGCCTTGCGCGATAGCCAGCTGTGCATCGCCAGTGCCAGGTGGCATATCGATAATGAGTACGTCCAGCGGACCGTCGCCGCCATCCCAGTCGACTTCGCTCAAGAACTGACGGATCGCGCCCGTCACCATCGGCCCGCGCCACACAACCGGCTCACGCTCGCCAACCAGAAACCCGGTCGAGACCAGCTTCACGCCATGCGCGCGCAGCGGTTCGATACCGGCATCGGTCTTACGCAGACCGGGCGCATCCGTGAGGCCGAACAGGCGCGGCGCGCTGGGCCCGAACACATCGGCGTCCACCAGCCCGGTACGCAGACCCTGGCGCACGCAGGCACCGGCCAGATTGGCCGCCATTGTGGACTTGCCTACCCCGCCCTTGCCGGAACCAACGGCGATAATCACCGGTGCGGGCGGCCTGACGGGCGCAGGCTCGCTGCGTCTGGCGGAGGGCGCGGACTGACGTTCGCTCTCAACGATGACCCTGACCCGCTCAATATCCGGAATTTCCAGCAATGCCGCCTCGACAGCGTTGCGGACACCGGCTTCATCGGTGGCACTCGCATCCTCCGGCGGCGCAAGAACCACAGTGGCTACACCCTTGCGCACATCAATGGCTGAAACCCGCTGATGCACCTGGGGGAGCTGCGTTTCGAGCGCGCGGCGGGCTGTCTGGGCTGAATCGTCCTGCATCATTTGCTGATAGACCAGCTCGCCTCGCGCATCTACCGGCGCTAGCGGCTGCCTTTATGGTTAATTTTTATGGATCGCATGCAAAGCTGGTGCGTTTCCACTTCCAGAGGAAGGCCCGCACCGCTATGGTTAACAGATGATTACCGCGTGCGGGCTGAGGGGAAAGGCTGGCTACGGTAGCCGCGAGGGGAGTTACAAGCACAATGTCGAGGGAGGGCGATTCCCGGTATTCGCGGCGGCAGGACGACCCGGTCAATCCGATGGTCGTGCTGTTGTCGGTCATCGTGCTGCTCGTCATTATCGTGATCGCGGGCTACGTGATGTGGCCGTGCAGCGACCGGCCCGGCAGCTTCAAACCCTGTCAGATTGACCGCTTTCTCCTCG
This sequence comes from Glycocaulis sp., assembly GCF_050485565.1. Lineage (GTDB taxonomy): Bacteria > Pseudomonadota > Alphaproteobacteria > Caulobacterales > Maricaulaceae > Glycocaulis. Next base: position 48,144 of record NZ_JBJHBQ010000013.1, read on the forward strand.
GCACGGCGGTAGAGGATGCCTGCCGGCGCGAGGGGCAGTTCACACAGTTCGGCGACCTTCAGCACAGCTCGTTCAGCGCTGATCCCATTCAAATTCCGTCCCGCTATGCCGGATCGCACAACGGGTTTGCGTCCCACCGCACGCCGGGACCGGAAGTGCTGGGGCGCTTGCCATCAGGCCGGCCTGGCGTCGGCACGCTGCGCCAGCGCGAACGCGCCACGATCAACTGCGGATGCGTGAGGGACCAGCTTGTTTCACTGGGCGGAAGGGGCGGCCTGTCACCGGAAGCCGAACTTATCATTTACCGGCTGCTGGAGGTGGAACGGCGTCCCCTGTCGTTGACCAATCTGATGCAGTTCCTCCCTCCGCGGGACACCGCCAGGGTGCAGCAGGCCATGTACAATCCCGCCCCCGGCGGCTGCCGGGAGCACATTCCCCCGCTTGGCGGCACCTACCCGCCCCGGCCCTGGTATGTGCGCTGGGACATGTGCGGCTTTGAGGATGGCGACCAGCACCGGCCACGCGCGGCCCTCTATGTCGATGTCAACCGCGACTATTATGAATGCATGTCGCGGGAAAATGCCGCCCGGCTATATGCCGAAGGCGCGCGCTACTGGCTGCTGCTGGGTGATGCAGAGCTCGCCCGCACCGACATTCAGTGCGTATGGGACAGCGAATATGACGGGTTCTGCCCCGGCGGTTTCCGCGACGGCTATACCTATCTGCGCCATAATGACTACGAACCTGTCCAGACCGCGCTGGATCTTGCCATGCAGAACTGGCGGCGTGCGTCCGACTGGGGGCGCCATTTCGGCGCGCAGGCATCGCTGATGGCCCAGCGGCGGCTGCAGGCGCATACCGTGCAGTGCCAGAGCTCCCTGGACGGTTCCAGCCTGCGCCGGATATCACGCTTCGGCCCGGACGGGGTTGGCGAAGTGATACGCTTGTCCCTGCGCCAGCGTGCGCTGACCTCGCTGGGCTACCATTCCGGGCCGATAGACGGCTATTACGGCCCCGAAACACGCGAGGCGGTGCGCGGTTTCCAGCGCGAGCTGGGCTTTGACGAGACCGGCGCCCTCACCCCCCGCCAGACCACGCTATTGATCTGCCATGCGGCCCAGACCGCCCGCGAAGCCAGCGTGCAGAACACGCTCGGCATCATGTATGCCACCGGGCTGGGCGTGGAGCAGAACACCGATCTGGCGCTGGAATGGCTGGAAACGGCTGCCCGGCGCAATGATGAAGACGCCTATTTCAACCTCGCCATCATCTACGGAACCGGCGCGGTGCTGGGCAGCTACCGGCTTTGCGGCATTATCGAGAATTTCGAACGGGCCGAGTCCTATCTGGCGGAGGCGGCCCGGCTCGGTCACCCGGTCGCCCGGCGCTGGCGGAGCAGCCCGGAATACAACCGCCTGCCCTCACCGCGCGCACGCTGGGAAACCATAGCCGAGCGCATCCGGTCAGCGGCCATCGAGGGCGGGGGCGTGTTCTACCTTGAGTGGGAGGACCGCCATGTGCGCCTTCCCGACATTGATCTTCTGCCGCCCGGCTGTCTGGACGCCGAGCGGTTTCAGGGGCGCTGACAATGATCATGCACGCGCTGTCAGACCCTGTGCGCCAAACCCAAGTTGAAGGATGTATGCCATGAGCCTGGTCCGGATTTCAGCCACTCTTGTAGGCTTTTCGCTACTGGCGGCCTGCGCTGCTCCCCAGCAATCGGTCCCGGCCCGCGATGTCCATGCGCTCGAGACGGCCGAACGCATCTGCAATATCGGCAGCCTGACGCAGGAGTATAACCGTCTGCGCAACGAGGCGCGCACCGTGGTCACGCCCTCGCACTGGACCTCCAACTGGATACTCGCGCCCTGGCCGAGGACCTATTTGGACAGCCATTCCAGCCAGTCATCGAGCCGGGATGAAGACGTGAACATCCGCCCGCCCTTCGGCCCGTCCACCCCGACCATCGATCTGGTGCGCACCTTCGAGGTTGACCTGGACGCGTCATACCGGGCCTCCACCTCGTCCTGCCAGGCCTATGCCGCGTGCATGTATCAGAACCGCTATAGTGAAGTGCATTGCCAGCGCTCCGCCGCAGACTGGCAGATCGCACAAGACCGCTTCCAGAACCTGTCCTACCGCCTGGCCGATGTGCGCGTGCAGATGGCCCAGATATGTCCCGACTGCCCGCCGGCCATTATCGTTCCCCGCCATCGCCATTACGGCTATGGCCATGGCTATCCGCCGCGCCACTACGCGCCCTACCGGCGCGCGCGCCATTGCGAGGATTATATCGGGGGTGTGTTCACCACCAGCTCCTGCCGGCGCTACTAGCCCCCTGCCGGACCACCAGGTTCAAGGCCAAGGCGGGCGACGCCAGCGCACGCGGTGACCACTTTGTCAGCGTACGCGGATATATGGGCTTGATCGCCCTTTGCCATAGCGGCTAAACCGGCCAGTGGAGAGGTGGCCGAGTGGTCGAAGGCGCTCCCCTGCTAAGGGAGTATACGCCAAAAGCGTATCGAGGGTTCGAATCCCTTCCTCTCCGCCAGATTTCCGCAAAAACCACACCCGCAAATAATTGATTGTAATCACAATTTATGGAAATTAACTTTTCCACTCGATTTGCATTGCTTCGATGTGCTACACATTTTGCTGCACAATTTGCGGGGCAGAGCGATGAATATCACCCGGCGTGGGAGCACGTTTTATCTCGTCCGGCGGGTACCGAGACGCTATCAGCGGGTCGAAAAGCGCGCCACGATCTGGATAAGCCTGCACACCGATTCTGAAAGCGAGGCGCAGCGCAAGGCTCCGGCCGCTTGGAGCCTGATGGAAGCTGCTTGGGAAGCGCGGCTTGCTGGAGACAGCGATGATGCCGAGCGCCGCTATGAAGCGGCCCGCGATCTCGCGGCCATGCGCGGCTTTCATTATCTGCCAGCGCAGAAGGTGGCAGCCTTGCCCCGTGAGGAACGCCTGCAACGCATGGAAGCTGTCCTGCGCGATGGCGAACCGGACCGGGTTGAAGCATCGGCCCTTCTTGGCGGCGTTGAACAGCCTGCCATCACGGTCAGCCGCGCGCTGGAACTGTTCTGGACGCTCGCGAGGGACCGCACTCTTGGAAAGAGTGAGGATCAGCTGCGCCGCTGGAAGAACCCGCGCATAAAGGCGGTCCGCAATTTTCTTCAGGTGGTGGGCGACAAGGCGATCAGCGAGATCACGCCCGATGATGTGCTCGAATTCCGCCAATGGTGGATCGACCGGATTGAAGCCGAAGGGCTGACCGCCAACAGCGCCAACAAGGATTTCACGCATCTGGCCGATATGCTGAAAACCGTGAACCGGATGAAGCGGCTGGGTCTGGTTCTGCCCTTTACCGATGTCGCCCTGAAAGAGGGCGAGAAACGCACGCGCCCGCCCTTCTCGGTGGGCTGGATCAGGACGCGGCTGATGGCTCCCGGTGCGCTGGATGGGCTGAACACCCAAGCGCGCTGCCTGGTGCTGGGCATGATCAATACCGGCTACCGGCCAAGCGAGGCGGCGGGGCTTTTAGCCGAGCATATCCGGCTCGATACCGATATTCCCCATATCTCGATCGAGCCGGCCGGGCGTCAGCTGAAAAACGCCACCAGCAAACGCGTCATTCCGCTGGCCGGGATTTCGCTGGAGGCGTTCCGGGCCTGTCCTGACGGATTTCCGGCTTATCGCGGCAAGGACAAGATCAGCGCGACCGTGAACAAATATCTGCGCGAGAATGGCCTTCTGGAAACGCCCGCACACAGTCTTTACGGCCTGCGTCACAGCTTCGAGGACCGCATGATCTCTGCGCACGTGGATGAGCGCGTGCGCCGTGATCTTTTCGGGCATGCCTATAACCGCGAACGCTATGGCAAGGGGGCTGATCTGAAGCATCTTCACAAGGTCGTTTCCAGTGTCGCCTTGTAGGCGCGCTCAAGCGCTTCCAGCTCCTCCAGATCCCGCTCAAAGGCGCGGAATATCGGCAGATAGACCGGATCCTCGCGCACCAGCTTTGCTGCCGCGATATGAGCGCGCCGCACACGGGCAAGTTCGCTCAAACCCTGCGCCGGTAAAGCCCCTCGCCCCTTCCCGGTCTGGCCGGAGTGTTGCGGCGCCGAACGGGCAGGCTTGGCCCCTGGCGGGGCGCAAGTGCGGTTCATATCCCGCCCTCCGGCCTGACCCTTTGTCCCGCAGGACGCACGCTAAATCCGGGAGGGATTTGAGGCCCAATGCCGATGCGTTCGGCGGGCATGCGCACATTGCTTCTGTCATGGCGTGCGACGGCAAATTCGCGGTTCGAACCAAGCGCGGTATTCAGCCGCGCCATGTTCACTGACATCCAGTTCTGCTGGTCGACCGGGTTGGCGTGCTGAGTGATCAGATAGAAGGCTGTGCCCATCGTAGTGATGACGCAGAGCACGGCCATAAGGCGCACGATCTGGAGCGACATGCGCGCCGTATGGATGAAGACCTGACCGCCGCGCAGCCATGAGGAATGGGCAGCATTGCTTCCAAGAGAGGTGTCGTGCCTTCTCATTATGCGCCCTCCCCCTCGATCCATTTTTCAGGATTGAGGGCGCTGATCGCGGTACACAATTCGAGCGGCGTGAGGACGTTATCGGCGCCCATTCTCACGGCCGCCTGGACCACATCTTTCTTGTGAGAATCGGGCCAGTTTTCGACCTGGGCGGCGATGAGTGCGAAGCTCAGCCAGCGCAAGGTTTTGAGCATTTCCCGGCGTTCGGATGCGCCCTTGAGATGCTCGCGAATAGCGGTTCGGATCAGCTCTGGCCGGGAATTGGCCAGCCCTGACTGAACGCCATAATCAAGCTGCTGAAGAAGATCCGCATCGATACGGAAGCGCACTCTGGGCGCGCTATCGAGGTCGGGGAGATTAGTCATATTGCCACCCTTACTGGTTATGTAAGGACAGCGGGACTTGAGACAGCTTCATTCAAGCATAGGGATAGCCGGGACGCAACTCGTCGAGCGGCAAGACACAGCCGCTGAGAGGGGGAGGGCCGCGTGCGGCCCTGGGGGAGGCCGGGACCGGCCCATGTGGGGGCCGCCAGCGGCCTAACCTAAGCCATTGAATTTACTGAAGTACAGAAAAACGTCCCATTCGGACCTTAAGGCGTTGTCGCCTTGGCCCTGAAGTCGCGTATCGCATATGTCCATGTAATAACAGTTCCTTTTCGTCTTGCGCAGCAAGACGGCACGGCGTGCATACTGTGTGATAAAAAACCAATGCGCTGATGCGCGGGCGGCGCAGCCGCCCGTACCGGCTAACAGTCGCAAAGGGGAACGGGGCCACATCGTCAGAACTGTTGTCGCGATATTGCCGGTGGCGAAGACTGGATCGGTACGCATGGCGACCAACCTCTCCGTCTGGACGGGAGAGGATCACACCCCTCATAGGGATGTGAACACGTCAGCGTTCTATCGGTGCGGATCGCGGCGGGCCGAAATGGGCGCTCATGTCGCGTGCGCGCGTTCACCCGGTGCCGCGAAAAAACCGCTCCGGGTAAGCGGAAGAAAACCGTCGCGCACCATGCCCAAAAACGAAGCCCAAACGGCCCACGAGCTGGCCCGAAAAACATCCCCGCCAAAGTGGATTTGCCGGAGAGAATGGACGCAAAAAACTAGTCCCCGGCGATCAGCGCACCTCACAGCGCCATACGGCCCTGCGCGTCGATACCGGTGGGCTTACGCCGCCACTTCCCGGGAAGGCGTTGGCAAGGCACAGCGGGTTCACAAAAGGCTGGGGATGGGATAGACTGAGGGAGTGGGGATTGAGCTTTCGCCCGACCCCCGTTTCTCTAGAACGCGATGAGAGAGACCCGGAGTCTAACTTGCCAGCTAGTCCGGGTCTTTTTCATTGGAAAAGACGCCGCCGGATTGGCGTCAATCCGGCCATCAGCGGCAGCGGCATACAAAACCAGTTCGCAGCATATCGCCGCCGTAAGGGACGTACGCTGAGCGCGCATCCCGGTGCGCTGGGGAACAGAATTTGATTGCGCTCTTAACGCCCTCACCTCCCCACATGCTTTGGAAGCAGGCTTAGGGTAGCATCGGCACGGATCCGATGACATGGTCTCGAAATGTGGGCAGATGCTGAAACCGATGTCGATTATCTGAACTACTCCGAAATTGCGGAGCTGGTCACCGAACTTATCACGGACCCCGATCTTCTACCCATCTCGCTGGGCGTTTTCGGCGGATGGGGTACAGGCAAATCCAGCACATTAAATCTAGTGGAGGCGCAGCTCGCAGCTGCCGACTCGCCCCCCATCATCGTCAAGTTCGATGCTTGGCTCTATCAAGATTTCGATGATGCCCGCGCGGCATTGATGTCAGTGATTGCTCGCTCGCTTTATGCGGCAGCACCAGAAACCCTAAAGGACAAGGCCGTAGGCCTCATTAAACGGGTCAACAAGCTCAGACTTCTGGGTTTGGCCGCAGAAGTTGGCGCGCTCGCCTTCGGCGCACCGGCCTTTGGCGTTGCGGCACGAGGCGTCGAGGCTCTGGGAGATGTCGCCAAAGGTAAAGCAGACGCCAAAGATATCGAAGCTATCCGCACCGCGGCCGAAGATGTACGGGAGCGTCTGACGGAGCTCGTCGGACCAAAGTCTGATCGGACACCGCCTGATGAAATTGATGCCTTCCGAAAGGAGTTCGGGGATCTATTGGGTGCCCTGGACCGTCAGCTAGTGGTCTTCATCGATAATCTAGACCGATGTCTACCCACCAACGCCATACATACACTGGAGGCGGTACGGCTATTTCTCTTCATTCCACGCACGGCCTTTGTCGTCGCGGCTGATGAAGATATGATCCGGCACGCGGTGGCCCAGCACTTCAGTAATCCAGCCAAGCGGCATGTCTCCGACTATCTGGACAAACTGATCCAGGTCCCAGTACGCGTTCCTCGGGTAGGGGTGCAGGAGGTCAGAGCCTACCTATTCATGCTCTATGCAAGCCGGTCCAAGGTCGAACCAGAGAAACTAGAGAGCCTGCGGCAAGCTCTGATCGGCAACTTGCAACGAACTTGGCAATCCGACGAGCAAATAACAGTCGATTCTGCTCTGAGCAGGCTCAGCCGAAGTGGCGATGAGGAATTGCAGCAGGCATTCAGCATGGCCGACCGAATGGCGCCGTTGCTGGCAAAGGCTGCACGAGTATCAGGCAATCCGCGCATCGTTAAACGGCTCCTAAACGTAGTTCGGATGCGGTCCTCAATCGCGCGGCGGCGATCCATGCCGTTGGACGACGCCGTTATCGCAAAACTCGCTTTGTTCGAGCGATGCACGGACGAGGCCGCATCCCTAGCGCTTCATACGCTGATCAATCAGGCTGAGGGAGGCAAGCCAGATGCGCTACGCCGCATCGAACAAAACCAGCCGGTATCCGCGACCGATACGTTGCCGGAAGCTTGGACTAACCATCTACCGTTTATAAAAGATTGGGCGATCCTTGAGCCGCGCCTGTCGGGCGTCGACTTACGTCCGGCAGTTTACCTCGCGCGTGAGACCGTGCCCGTCCAGATCGCGACTTCTTCGGCATCTGCCGCGCTAATAGCGGCCGTCGACATTCTTTTGAAGGTTGCGACGATAGCATCACCTGCTGCAAAGGAGGCTTTGGACGCGGTCCCAGCCATAGAACATGTAGCTCTCATGGAAGCGGTCATTGCTGAGATGCGCAAGAATTCGGATTGGGCCAAGGCTCGATCCGACTTCCGCGGGGCGACCTTGATTGCATCTCGCTCACCAGAGGCGGGATTCCTTTTGGCGAGATTTATTCGTTCGCTACAATTGTCCCGGTTGCCACCTTGGATGTCGACGATGCTCAAAGATGCCGACTGGTGGAAAAATACCGCGAAGTAGGGAGTGAACATGGGGACATCTTCATCGAGAGGCGGGCGGTCAAGTGATCGACCATTGGTTCCAGCCCATGCCGACGCTAATCCCGATCAGCCATTGCCGCAGCCCGAAGGCCAGCGCTTTCGTGGATTCCGGACAGAGTTTGGTCGCGCAGTAGCAGGAGCGGGCCTGGGCTCGTTCAACTCCGCACTCGGAAAGTACGCACGGAACGCGACAGGCGGTGTCAGCGTTGGGCCCCGGCGCTTTGGACCAGCATATACCGCTGGTGGTACGTTGATCGACGTTCTGGGGCAGCTGGCGACGACCGGCACAGCTGAGATAAACGGGACCGATCTCTCAGCGTTACTGGGCCAGCCTCTCCAGCAATGCGCTGAAACCATTGCCGAGCTCCTCGCACCTGAAAACGCCGATAGAGACCTCATCCGAACGGCGATGCTCGCCGCGATTATCGAGGCTCTCCCTGATGTTGAGTTTTTTGAGCCGACCGCACTTTCGCCTGATCAAATCATTGCACTACTTGTGGAGTTTCACGCCCAAGTTCTCTTCCAAGAAATAACCAATGATGCAGGAGACGCGTGGAATAAGTCCGAAAGCCCGGAACGAACTATCGAAGCCGAGTCCGAGTTCCTTGATCTCATTCGGGCCGCAGTAGATCGTCACCTCGCGCCGGCTCTCGCGGATGGACTGGCACATGCCTCCCGGCTCGAGGTCGAGGCACTACAGCGCCGAGCCATGGACGATATCTGGACCGAGTGGTCTACCCAACAATGACTCGTATTATTTGTCATGTGGACGCAAACGCGATCCCACTGGTCGATGTCCCAGGCACTGTCTATGTCCATCTCTACGGGAGCCAGCCAGTTCGTGCTGGGACCGGCTCGATCGGGAACCAGGCAAGAGATGCTTTGATGCGCTTGGGTGCTGCGCCCCGCACTGCCGCCGTCGATCTGCTCTCTATCGCCTTAGCGGTCACCGCAGCTGACACCTTTATCAGACGCGCAGATGCGGACGATAGCTGGGCCCGAGATATTGAGCTTCATGTTCCATTGATCCGACCGCAGCAATGGAAGCCATTCACAAATGACCTCGAGCGCATGCTGGGGTTTCTTACCGGCGACATGTGGCGGCTCGAGCTGAAAGACGGCGGTCAACGAGCGCCTACTCGGCTTGATATCAAGGATCGGAGGGCCCAAGCGAACATATCAAAAGTCGATTTCGTCTCTCTGTTCTCCGGCGGGCTAGACAGCGGGATCGCAACACTGGCAGCGATGAGCGCCGGAGAGCGGCCCCTTCTCGTCAGTCATGCCTATCGCGGCGATGCGACCTACCAGGATGCAGTGGCAAAGCTTCTTCCCGCAAAGCCCGAGCGGCTTATCGTCAATGTCCACCCTCAGATTGACACGGAACACGAAGACAGCATGCGCGCCCGCAGCTTTATCTTTTTGGCGCTCGGCGTCTTAGCTGCCGATACCGTTAGCGAATTCAAAGGCAAAATGATCGACCTGCGTGTCCCTGAAAACGGGCTTATCGCGTTAAACCCGCCCCTTACGCGTCGCCGAATTGGCAGCCTCAGCACGCGCACGACGCACCCACATTATCTGTCGAAATTCCAGCAAATAATTAACAGAGTCGACCTCCGGGCGAACATCATCAATCCGTTCGAGGCCATGACGAAGGGCGAGATGGCCAAGAACATGGTAGCGGTTCCCGGATTCGAGTCCTTCGCTTCCGCGACCGTGTCCTGTGGAAAGTGGAAACGGAAAAAACAGCAATGTGGTCGATGCGTGCCTTGTCTGATCCGACGCTCATCTTTATACGCGGCGAATGTCGATGACAAAACCGAATACACCTTTCCAGATCTCCATGCCGTTCTGGCGGATGAGGAAAATAGGGATGACCTACTTTCCATGATGACCGCTATAACCCGGGCACAGAACAACAATCTATCGCGCTGGGTGGCGCAGAGCGGACCAATGCCGGAAGATATCGCCCGCCGCAACGTCCTAGAGGACGTGGTCCGACGAGGGTTGGCGGAGGTCGCAGCTTTCTTGCGAGATACAGGACTGAAAGTTTGATCGACTTCCATTGCCATCTCGATCTTTACCCTGACCCGGAACTTGCAGCGGAGGATGCAGGGCGAGCGCGAATTTTTGTGCTCTCGGTAACCACAACTCCAAGGGCATGGCGCAAAACCTCTGAACTTGCTCGCCCTTACCCCCGAATTCGCACTGCGCTAGGACTGCATCCGGAGCTCGCGCACGAGCGTTTCGAGGAGCTTCCATTGTTTGAGGCGCTAGCTCGCGAAACGCGGTATTTCGGTGAGATCGGACTGGACGGAAGCTCAAAGTACCGAAGTATGCAACATCGTCAGGTTCAAGTCTTTGAGACGATTCTGAAAACGGCGACCCAAGCAGGCGGACGCATCATGTCCATTCACAGTCGCAACGCAGCTGCGGAAGTTCTTCAGTCTCTCAAGAAGCACGGTGACGCTGGCATTCCGGTTCTACATTGGTTCAGCGGCACGTCATCCGAGTTGGAGACCGCTATCCGCCGAGGATGCTGGTTCAGCGTTGGTCCAGCAATGCTTCGCTCCAAAAAGGGGCGGGAACTGGCGTTGCGTATGCCCAAGCATCACGTGCTAACCGAAACCGATGGCCCCTTCGCCAGAGACAAGAGTCGCCCATTACAGCCGGTGGACTCCTGGGCTGCAGTTTCTGAACTCACTTCAATATGGCGCGTGACTGATGAGGTGGTGCAGGCTCAATTGGCGTCCAACCTACGCCGTTTGACGGCGCAGATTGCTGAGCCCTAACTTTCCTGTCTATGCTTTCTGTGCTGGTCCGTATGCCTTCTCCGAGATAAGTCCACGCTACTATAAGTTTAAAAACAAAAGCGAAACAATGAGGCCGACGGAGTCCCGTGAACCTGGACCATTGAATGGTAGAGTCCATTGAAAAGAGGGTGGATTATACGCAAGAGCCGTTATTCAGAGGAGTAGATCATCGGCATGCTCAGGGAACACTATGTCGATCCCCACAGCAGCTGCGGACTTTATCGAGAACAGGCATATTCCTGATATAAATCCTGCTTATATATCCTCACTAGGTTTCGTACCCAGAGCGCCAGCCAGCTGGAGTATATGCCGACGGACCTTGGGATCGTCGATGCGGTTAAATGACTGGGCGAGTTCAACGCCCTCACGGCTCCCGATAAACGCCGAAATCGCTTCTAACTCCTCCTTGGTACGCTGAGTGGGATCAACAGCCTGGTCAAAGTCCTCGTAAAAGTAGCCAACGGGCACCCCCAAGGCGCGGGCCAGCTCATAAAGTCGGCCGGCGCCGATGCGGTTCGTCCCATTTTCATATTTCTGCAGCTGCTGGAAGGTGACGCCCAGCTTTGCGGCCAGAGCCTGTTGGGACATCTGTATGACCCGGCGGCGCAGCCGGATGCGAATACCCACATGCCGATCAATGGGGTTGGGTGATCGAGGACCAAGTTTTTCCGCCATGATGCGCCTCCGTCTCTAGACCTTCTCGCGATCACCATTTTCGATGACCGGATCACAGGATGCCAGCTCGCCGGTCTGCCGGTGTCTGACGATGATCTGATAGCGGTATGACTTCATAATCTCGCAGGCGTCGTCGAGCACGATACTTCTGCGTTCGGGGTCTCCGAAGCTTACCTCGAAATCATCCGATTGCGGGAAGATGGCGAGCCCCGGCCAGGTCTTGCCGTCCAGCTCGAATTCGTGGAACTCCCAGTCCTCATCAGCCAGTGCAAAAACAAACCGCGTCGGATAGTTTGCCTGGAAGTCGCCAGAGCCCGCACCAACGTAAACCTTATGGGCGGTCTCCCCCGCGCCGCCAGCGACCTCCTGATACGGGAACACCCGTACCAGAATGTGCAGGATGTTGGGGCCTTCATGGCCCGCTCCGGTAAAAATATCGGTGTCGCTTTTAGCCGCCATTTCCTGTCCTTTCCGCGTTCAGTGTCGAAACCGTCTCTGGAGCATCGGGACGCTCCCAGAAACGCACAAAATCGGGGCGTGCATAGCCTGTCTCTTCCAGCCCCGTACGAATGGCCATGGCCTGATCGCGTGCACCGGCAAGCCAGTAGACCCGTGAGGCCAGATCACGCATTCGCAGTTCGTGGACGGTGTCGATATCCCCGATCAGCGACAGCGCTTCACGCAAGACACGCTGTGTCTCCGGCCTGCCGAGCGCAACAAACGCGTCATGGCGCAACAGGTGAGCCCTCAGGGCGAGCAGGCGCGCATTGGCACGGCTAGACGTCAGCTCCCGGGTCAGGCCGGCAAGCGCATTGGCCGCGCTGACGGCGGCCGCGTCATAGGCATGAGCGGCCAGAGCGACCTGGCCACTCAGGACATCGAAGCTGGCATTTTCGAGCACGCGGCCATCGTTTGCACCTTCCGGATCACGAGACATGCGCAGCCGCCGCGCGGCATCAACCAGCAACTGCGCCCGGATGAGCGAGCCTTCGAACATCGCTATTTCAGCGCGGTCACGTTCGACGCTCAGCCGGAGCCGAAGATAGCGCGCATTCTCCGGGTCGAGTACAGCAAGACGTTCCAGCGTGGTGGACGCTTCCTCCAGAGATCGCGAAGCAGCCACGATGTCGCCGGTGTCCACCCGCAGTGTCGCCTCGGCGTGCAGGGCGTTGGCCAGCCGGAAGGCAGTCAGATTGTTGCCAGAATCATCTGCCAGCTGCCTAGCGTGGACCTGCGCTTCGCGCCGGCGCGCGTCGCCGGCCTCCCCCAGCTGGCCACTGGCCCGGTACGCGTCGGCTGTCCAGCCAAGCGCATTGGCCAGTTCACCAGCGTACTCGCCATACTCGCGCTCCAGCTCTTCATATCCAGCAATCGCGGCGTGCAGATACTCGAGTGCCTGATCAGGCTCCTCGCTCTCCACAGCCATGACAGCCGCACTCACATTGGCGCGCACCATCCGTAAGCGCGCGTCGCGGTCTTCTGGCGTGAGTGCGAGGAGAGCATCTGCGTGATCCCGGCTCGTATCCAACACCAAACGTGCCCTCGCGAGATCACCGGCGCGATAGGCGGAAATGCCAGCCGACGTGGTCAGCTCGGCCAGAGCCAGCAGGCTCGCTGCATCAGGTGGAGTGTCGTGCAACTGGTCGCCAAGGGTCATGGCTGCCGAATAGGCGTGTGCCGCACCTGACAGATTGCCGGACAGATCGCGCGCCTCTGCGAGCCAGGTCAGAAGCCGGATACGCCGGGCCATGTCTTCGTTGGTGGGTCTATATGGCAGACCTCGCTCAAGGACGGCCTCGCTGGCCGCGATCATCACGCTCTGGCGGGCGCTGGCCTGTAGGGGGCCAGCGATCTCGATCAGCTGGACATCTGCAAACCGGATTGCTTCGGCTTCAGCGGTGCGGCTGCGTTCCAGCTCATTGCCAAGCTGAACGTTGAAAAGCCCGAGCGTGAGGCTGATGGCAATGGCGGCGGTGAGAGCGATGAATGATGTCCGCAGATAAAGCCCGCGCCGTGTCTGGGGGCGGCCTGCGCCTGCCATGTTCAGAAGTTTTTTGCCCACCGCCTCGATATCGGCTGGCTCGCGTTCCGGGTAGATGGATCCAGCGAGAAGCGGTGGCGGCAGGGATATCAGAAGCCCTTCTGGTCCGCGGTCGCAGGCGAGAACTGGCGGCAACGCTGGCCCCTCGCTACTGCCTCCAAGCTCCACGCGCAGCAGGCGTTCACGTGGAGCGCTTTTGAGAAACCCGGCAACCGCGCGGCTGACCGCAAGGTCTTCCACCGTCGCGTCCGAATAGCATACGACAAGCCAGCCGGGCACAGGATCGGTCTCAGCATTCCAGCCAACGACCACCGGACTGCGCTGGCGCATCAGCCAGGCTGCCAGCCCCCACACGCGGGCGCGATCGCCATCCGAGCAGACCAGAGCGATGACAGGGGTGCTACTCATGGCCGCCCCCTCCGTTGAGACTCGCGGGGTGCTCGCGGCGCGGTGACCGCACCTGTTCAGGTATGTCGGAACGGAGGTCTTCAGCGAGGTCTGTGATATGAGCTGCCAACGCCGCGCGTTGTTCAGATGACAACGACGCCGCTGCGTAAAGCAACTCGGCATAGGCAATATCGAGCTCTCGAATGGAGCCGGGGTCAACGGGCACAAATGAAGTGATGGGCACGCTCAAAATGCGCGCAATCTCCACCGCTTCTGGAAAGCTCGGATCGACGCCATCATAAATCTGCATGAGACGTGCAAGTCCCAGGAACTCGATCAGCTCCTGCTCGGCCGAGAGTCCGCGGTGCGACGCAATAAGCTGAACGCTCGCCCCGAAACTGGGCAACGAGAATTTTCTGGTTACCTCTTCGCCCCGTCCGGCCAAAATCCCAACCCGGTCAACTGCCCCGTCAGAATCAATCATGTGTAGCAATTCGCCTCTCACGCAACCCTTGAAGCTTATTTTGCATCTTATGCGAGCATATGACAGGAAAACACGCGACAGGTAAAGGGCTGCACCTTGGCCATCCCGTCATGCAAAGGGGCTTACGGAGTAGCGCTTGAGCGTCCATGCTGGCTGGGCAGGTTTCGCCGCGTCTGGTTTTAGGGGGGCAACCTGTCTTGAGGGGGTGGTGGTTTGCTCATCATT
>NZ_JBJHBQ010000014.1:0-62025 GCF_050485565.1 Glycocaulis sp.
GTCACCTATTGGTGACAATGTGCTGACGCTGGAGCTCAGAATGGAACCGGCAGAGTAGGCCGCCCGGTCAGGTATAGCCGATCCAGACCGCCAGCATCAGAGCCAGCGCCCCGGCAATGGTCAGCTTTATCATCAGCGGAAACACAAAGCGCAACCAGCGGTCATAGGGAATGCCGGCAAGGCCGAGTATGCCCATCAGCACCGCATTGGTCGGCACGATCATGTTGGAGAAACCGTCGCCAAACTGGAAGGCCAGCACCGTCACCTGACGGCTCACCCCGACCAGATCACCAATCGGGGCCATGATCGGCATGGTGGCGAAAGCCTGACCGCTACCAGACGGAACAAACAGGTTCAGAAGGCTCTGCAGCAGGAACATGCCGACAGCGGAAAACTCCGCGCGGACCTGATCCAGCGGCGTCGCCAGCGCGTTGACGATGGTGTGCAGCACCAGCCCGTCTTCAAGAATGAGCGAGATCGAGCGGGCGAAACCGACCAGCAGTGCCGTCGCCGTCAGCTGCGCCGCCCCGGTGATGAAGCTTTCAGCCGCATCATCAAGGCGCAGACGCCCGAAAATGATGGCTGCGACCGCCAGCGCCAGGAAGATGGCGGCGAGCTCAGTCAGCCACCAGCCCTGCAGCATCACACCGAGCACAAGGCCGACAATCGTCGCGCCGAGCGAGAACAGGACCAGACGGCGCTGCCAGTTCATCTTCGGATAGTCTTCCGCTGGCGGGGCCACGGTGGCGGGCAGCCCGGCCATCAGGCTCTTGGACGGATCGGCCTTCACCTTGCGGGCATAGCTGTAGACGTGATGGAAGCCGATGGCGAACATCGGCACGGCGATAGCAAGCCGGTACCACCAGCCCGAAAGCGGCTGAAGCTCGGCAATGTCCTGCGCGACCATCACGGTGAACGGGTTCATGAACGAAATGCCGTAGCCGACGCCATAGCCGACAACCATCATCCCGACAGCCGTCATGGAATCGAGCCGCAGCGCCGCGCATAGCGCGACCAGTATGCCGACAAAGGCGATGTATTCTGCGGCCATGCCGAATGTGGCGGAGAACGTGCCGAAGATGAACATGGCAGCAAAGATCAGCAGCGCCAGCCGGTCACGGAAATGGTGGAGCATGCCGCCAATCGCCGCGTCGATAGCGCCTGTTGAGCGCACCACGCCCAGCACGCCGCCAATCAGGAAGACAAAGAAGATGACATCAGATGCCGAGGCCATGGCGCGCGGCACCACGCTGAGCAGATGCCAGGGCGCCAGTGTCTGCGCGTCCTCGACCACCTCATAGGTGCCGGGCACCACCATCATCCGCCCGGCCTCGTTGGGCTGCATCTCGAAACTGCCCGCAGGCAGTATCCAGGTCAGCACCAGCGCGAAGGCCATCATGATGACCATCAAGACCAGCGTATGCGGTATCTGCAGCCAAGAGCGCTTACCCGCGCCTTCCTGTCCGGTCATCGGCAATCCCCTCTTATTGTCTTCGTCCGGCTGCCATTGGTGATGGGCGCGCCGCGAAGGTCAAGCGCACAACCGCGATAAAATACAGGGGATGGACGGTCCCGGTCTGATGAGGGGGCTGCCCCCGCCAGACCGGGCCGGTATCAGTCGGAATGCACCGCCAGCAGGGGGATGCGCGCCGCGCGGACAGCCGGGATAAACCCGCCCAGAAAGCCGACGATCAGGGCAAGGATCACCCCTTGCACCACCGCATCGGAGGTGACGGCGAAGGAGAACACCACTTGCGTGAAGCCCGACCCCAGCGTGGAGGCACTCACCCCGTCAAAGACAAGCCAGGTTGCCAGAGCGCCGATCAGCCCGCCTGCAAAGGCCAGCACCAGCGCCTCGGCCATGGCAGCGAAAAACGCCGGGAAACCGCCAAAGCCGATCGCCCGCAGGGTTGCCAGTTCACGCGTGCGTGCATCGACCGAGGCATACATCGCGTTCCAGGCGCCGGCGAGTGCGCCGATGGCCATGGCAAAAGCCAGCGGCCAGCCAAGGAACATGATGAGATTGGTCGTGCCGCCCGCTGACCGCGCGAAATAGGCCCGCTCGGAGAGCACCTCCATATTGAGACGAGGCTCGTTCTCCACGTATTCGCGAAGCTCCTCCACCGCTTCTGGCGAGGTTAGCCGTGCACGGATGGTCTGCACGCTGGAGCCACGGTCATAGAGGTTCTGGATCACGCCAAGATCAGCCCAGATTTCAGAATCAAACACCGATCCGCCGGTCGAGAAAACGCCGACAATGGTCCACTCATTGCTGCCCAGCCGGATGCTCTGCCCCAGCTCGAACCCGTCAAATTCACGCAGCACGCTTTCACCCACAACCAGCTCCCCGGTGCCGGGACTGAACATGCGCCCCTCCACCATCGAAAACTGCGGGCGAAGCTCCGGCCCGTACTGCCCGACCCCGCGAAGGGCCAGATTGGCCGGCGTCTGCGTGGCGCGCTTTATGCCATCGGCGATGACATAAAGCTCGGCGGAGATAAGAGGCTCGCCCTCATCGCTGGCGGCGATACCCGGCGCGATTTCAATAAGGCGCACCTCGTCGCGGGCGATATTGGAGTTCATCTCCGCCATCGCGCCGCCGCGCAGCATGATCGCCACATCTTCCGAGCCCGCACCATCGACGGTGGCCCTGAAACCGCTGGCCATAGCCATGAAGCCGAGCAGCACGCCAACCACCAGGGCGATGGAGAGGACTGTCGCCAGCGACATGCCCCAGCGCTGCGGGATGGAACGCAGATTGAGAAGCGTTACGGCTGTTGTCTGTTTGAGCATGATGATCTCTCCTAGATCTTGCCGAGCGCTTCGGAAATGCGCACCTGCATGGCATTCCAGGCAGGCAGCAAACCGGTCACGACACCCAGCGCCGCCATCAGGGCAAGCGCGGTCAGAACATTGGTCAGCGATATGCCGAATGGCGGCAGGAAGCCCGACATGGCGGCGCTGGCTGCAGAGGCCGCCAGCGTGGCAAGCCCCAGACCGATCAGTCCGCCAAGGAAGCTGAGCAGCATCGATTCCCACAGCACCATGCGGAAGATGCGCGGCGCGGTGAAGCCAAGCGTTTTAAGCACCGCAATCTCGCGGGTGCGTTCATTGACCGCCATCACCATGGTCGTACCGACAATCATCAAAATGGTCGCGAATGCCGCCCCGATAACCCAGGTCAGGATCAGGCCGATATTGCCGAACTGCTCCATGAAGGCTTCGTTGAACGCAGCCTCGGTAGTGGTCGATGTTTCCGCCGGCGAATTGGCAAACAGAGCATCGATTTCCTGACTGACCTGGTCGTTCAGGGCCGGGTTTGTCGTGTTGATCGTGAACCAGTGAAAGCCGTCGCGGCCAAAGGCCAGACTCTCATTGAAATACTCATAATGGAGCATGAGATAGTTGGTCGGATAGGTGCCTTCGGTGTCATCAAACACCCCGCAGATATCCAGCTCCCAAGCCTGCGAACCATCCATGTTCTGCCAGATATTGGACATGAGCGGGATACGGTCGCCCGTTGACCAGCCAAACTGGTTGGCAAGCGCCCGGCCGACAATCGCGCAGGTACGCCCCTCAAGGAACGCAGCGCGCTCTTCGGGCGGCAGGACGATCTCGGTGGGATAGGCATCCAGATAGGATTGCGGATCGACCGCGAAGCTCTGCACGAAGTTCTGCGGCTCCTGATAATAGCCGCCAAACCAGCTGGCCGGGGCGGCGTTACGTACCCCCTCCACCTGCTGGATACGGCCCCAATAGGCATAGGGCAGCGCCACGGTGAAATTGATCCGGTTGACGGTTACCAGCCGCTCCTGCGCCGCCGTGCCGGATCCGGCCGAAAATGCGTTCTGGAACGCGCCCAGCACACCGAAGATCAGGAAGGCGACCAGAATCGACACCATGAGCAGAACCGCCCGCAACCGCTTGCGGAACAGGTTCTTGCGGATAAGAGTTGCGTCGTTCATCAGGCTTTCCCCTTCTCCTCGAAGCGGCCCTTGTTCAGGTGCAGCTCACGCGCGGCATAGGTCGCCGCTTCCGGGTCGTGCGTGACCATGATGATGGTCTTGCCCAGCTCCTTGTTGAGCAGCTGGAGCGTCTGCAGGATTTCATCTGCCGTGCTGCGGTCCAGATCACCCGTCGGCTCGTCAGCCAGCAGGACTTTCGGGTCAGCCACGATGGCGCGGGCAATCGCCACGCGCTGCTGCTGACCACCGGAAAGCTGACCCGGACGGTGTCCGGCCCGTTCCACCATGCCGACAATATCAAGCGCGGTTTTCACCCGTTCTTTACGCGCCTTGCCCGACAGGTTCGTCAGCAGCAGGGGCAGTTCCACATTTTGCGCGGCGGTAAGCGTCGGCATCAGATTGTAGAACTGGAAGATGAAGCCGGCATTCTTGGCACGCCATTTGGCAAGGCGGCCCTGGCTGAGATTATCGATGCGCTGGCCCTCGAACAGGACCTCGCCCGAGCTGGGCTTGTCGATCCCGCCCAGCAGGTTCAGCAGAGTGGTTTTGCCTGAGCCCGACGGCCCCATGATGGCGATGAAATCACCCTGCGAGATCGTCATGTCGAGCCCGTCAAAGATCGCGACGGTCTCCTTGCCGCGCGTATAGCGCTTGGAGAGGCCCTTGAGTTCGTAAAGTCCTGATGCGTCTGCCATGATGTCCTGTCCCTTGAAAATTCAGTCCCGGCCAGTGGCCGTCATCACTCGATAAAGGTCACGCGGGCGGCCATGTCCGGCAGGACGCGGGCGTCGCGCTCATTGAGGGCCACGCGTACCTTGATGGTTGCGCGGCTGCGGTCTGCAGTGGGTATTATCGCCTCCACCCGGGCGGGAATCCGCCACTCCGGATAGGCATCCAGCACCGCCTCGACGCGCTGGCCGGGCGTCACGCGCTGGATCTGGCCTTCATTCACATCAACCTCGATCTCCAGCGAGGCCATATCCACCAGTGTCGCGACACCGGTACGGGTGAACCCGCCCCCGGCGGAGCCGGGAAAGAGTATCTCGCCAACTTGCGCATTCTTCGCGATCACGACGCCGGCAAACGGCGCGCGCACGACGTGGCGGGCAATCAGGTCCACCTGACTGGTCCGGCGGACACGCGCGCTGTCCAGCTCGGCGCGCGCAGCGCGCAGCTGGGCCTCAAGGCTTGATTGCTGGGCCTGCGCAGCCGTCAGCGCCGCTTCAGAGGCAATCTCCCGCTCAAACAGGCTGGACGCCCGGCGCGTAACCGTACCGGCCTCGCGCGCCTGAAACTCCAGAGACCGCACGCGCGCCTCGGCTGCCGCAATCTGGGAGTCGATAAGCTCCAGATCGAGCTGCGCACGCGTATCGTCCAGCCGGGCCAGCACTTCGCCCGCCTCGACCTCGGTGCCTTCTTCCACCAGCACTTCGGCAATGCGTCCGGTAATCTCGGCGGATACCGTCGCCTGACGGCGCGCCACCACATAACCAGAGGCGACAAGACCCGATGCGCGCGGTGCACGCGGTGCCGGAGCAGGTGCTGTTTCACCCGGCGCACTTGCCGCATTGCTGACTGGCGCAGGCTGCGAGCTGGCAGCGGTCTGCTGCGCGGGCGCAGCCTGTTGGCCATCATTACCGGTCAGGAACCATACCGCGCCTGCGGCCAGCGCCGCCGCTACCAGCATGGCGCCGATCAGCATGACCGGCGAAACGCCGCCACTGCGCCGCTCCTCCTCATCCCGGTTGATGCTCAGCGACCGCAATTTGTCCCGGCGATCATCACTCATTGATCTTGTCCCCTGCCTGTCCCGCGCCCTGATGCGCCACGCTGGCACAAGGGGTAGAAGCTCCGCCCCTACCTGTAAAGCACCCTTTACGATACATTTTCGTAATGTTCCGGCTGAATTGCTTTGGTCAAATTACTTTGATTTGCAAAGTTTATGGAGTCAACAAGCAAAATGACGTGATGGTGGTGGCTGATGGTGATGCCATAATGGCCTGGTGGCACGATGACGTGTTGGCGTAAAGGCGCGGTGGTGGAGCGATGACGTGTTGGCGTAATGGCGCTGCGGGGCAACGCGGATCATGCGGTATGGCTCGGCATGTCCGCCTCTTTCGCGTCATTGCCCCTCCCCCGGAATGGCTGGAGCAACATGCGATCAAGCCAGAGATCACGCGGTGTGCGGAACTGCTCGATGCCAATCGTCATCGCGTCATGTCCCGCTTCGGGTTGCGCACGGTAGGTGCCGAACAGCCGGTCCCACCAGGACAGGTTGAAACCGTAATTGCTGTCGGTTTCGTGGCGCAGGACCGAATGGTGCACACGGTGCATGTCTGGCGTCACCACGAACAGCCGCAACACCCGGTCGAGGCCGAACGGGAGGCGGATATTGGAGTGGTTGAACATGGAGGTGGCGTTCAGCAGCACCTCGAACACCAGGACGGCCAGAGCCGGTGCACCGAGCAGCGCCACCAGCGCGAGCTTGATGAGCATGGACGCTACGATCTCGCCGGGATGGAAGCGCAGGCCCGTCGTGGCGTCAAACTCCAGATCCGCGTGGTGCATACGGTGAAAGCGCCACAGCAGGGGCACTTTATGAAACATCACGTGCTGGCCATAGATCGCCAGATCCAGCAGCAGGACCGAAAGCGGCAAAGCTAGCCAGAGCGGCGTATCCAGAAGGTTGAACAGGCCCCAGCCCGCTCCTTCAGCCCACAGGGCAAAGGCCACCGCGAGCACCGGAAAGGCAAGGCGCAAAATCGCCGTGTCTAGCACGACCAGCGCCAGATTATTGCTCCAGCGGACCAGGCGTGGAATTTCGCGCCTGCGGCGAGGCGCAGCCAGCTCCCACACCATCATCACGCCCAGCACACCGCCGAACGCGGCGAGGCGCAGCACAGGCTCGGCGGCAAGAATGGTCTCGGGCATGGCTCCCTCATGACGCATCGCAAGCTCAGTATAGGACGCGCCTGAGGAATGAGAACGCGGCCAACCGGCATGGTGGACTATTGCCCGGCTGAGGGCATCAGCCGGGCAATCAGGAAATGCATCCGCATGGCCATTATGTCAGGCCGGGCAAGCGCATCGCTGACGCCGTGCCCACCCAGCTCATTCTCGATGAAGAACACCTCGCCACCGGCCGCCTGAAGGCGGAAGGCCAGCTTTCGCGCATGGGCCGGGCCGACGCGATTATCCGTGGTCGACACCGTGACGAGGAAGGGCGGATAGCGCCCGTCCGGCCGGATGGCCTGAACCGGCGAGTAGCCAAGAAGCGCCTCGCGCATTTCCGGCACGCGCGGATCACCATACTCGTCCATCCATGCCGCACCCATGGCGATCTGGTGATAACGCAGCATATCAGCCAGCGGAGCATCACTGACAGCCGCGCCGAACAGATCCGGCCGCTGGGCCGACACCACCGCGGAAAGCAGCCCGCCATTGGATGTGCCGAACACGCCCAGCATGTCGGGCGTCGTGAGCCCGCTATCGACAAGGTTTTCGGCGACCGCGATGAAATCGTCATAAGACACCTGACGGCGTTCACGCATCGCAGCGCGATGCCATGCCACGCCGCGCTCGCCGCCGCCGCGTATGGCGGGGACCGCCAGCGCGCCGCCCCGTTCAAACCACAGCCGCATGGCTGGCCCGCCCATGCCCCCGCCGAAATAGTTCGGCGCGAAGGAAATGCCGAAAGCGCCATAACTGGTCATCAGCACCGGCACCGGGCCATCGGGATGTTCCGGCCGGACGAGATAGAAATCGATGCGCTCACCATCGGGCGCAAAGGCCGAGCGGACTTCAGCGATATAGCCTGACGCATCAAAGGCCGGTTCGGCCTGCTCGATCTGGATATCTTCGCCGTCCGGGCCGGGAACGGACAGTGTGGGCGGCAGCAGGAAGCCCGCACGCCGGAGCACCACCTGATCACCAGCCGGATCTGCCGCCACCACTGAAACCTCTACGCCGGGCTCGGCCTGTGCCACTGTCCGGGCTGTCCAGCCATCGGCGCCGCGCCGCACCGCACGGATCTGGGTCTGGAGCGATGCGCGCACGGAAAAGAACACCTCATCGCGCGTCGAGGCAAACCCGCCAAAACTGTCGATGACCGCCTCATCCTCGGGGATATGAACGACTTCCAGCCGACCGGCACCCGGCGCCTGGGGATCAAGGCCGAAGGCGATCACACTCTCGGCAGGCACATCTTGGCCGTTGATCCGGGCTGGTTCGGAGAGCTGGAACACCACATGGCTTGTCGTGCCGCCCAGAGGCCCGAACGCCTTGACGGAGCGCGGCACAGGCACTTGGGCTACCCGGCCCTCGCCATCAACGGTGAACACCTCAAAGGTGGAATAATCGATCACGCGGGTGGCCAGCACCTGCGGATAGGCGCCGTAACGCAGAAGCTGCAAGGTGGCATCGCCCGGTTCGCCGGTCAGCACCACCGGGGCTTCCAGCGGGTCGCCGCCGCGCCGCCAGAGGCGTGCCGAGGCCGACCATCCCGCAACGGTAATCACGCTGTCGCCAAGGCTGTGTGCAACAAGGACCGTATCGGCATCAATCCAGGCAGCCTGCACCCGTGCGGCACCCAGCTCAAACCCGTCCTCCACGAAGCTCCCGGCTTCAAGATCAAACTCGCGCAAGGCGCGCTCATCCGCGCCGCCATCAGAGAACGCCAGCAGGCAACGGCTGTACTCGGGCGGCAGGCACGAGGACGTGTAGGCCCAGTCCAGCGTGAGCTGGGCGTTCATTTCGTCACCATAGGCACCGATATCCAATACGGTTTGCCATTCACCCGGCAGACCGTCCTCACCGCGGGGCGCCACTTGCAAAAGGCCGCGCGGATGGCTCGCATCACGCAACACCCGGACGGCACGCTCGCCCAGTAATGTGTAGGTTTGCGGCGGGCGATGGCCACGAACCGCCTCGCCCAGCTCCAGCGCTATGGCGTCATAGCCGGGCTCGGACGTCAGCGCCGCACGCGACGCTTGCGTTGCCGCACGCGCCCAGTCCAGCGCTTCCTCGCCGAAATCGGGTTCCAGCCATTCCAGATCATCCGCCGCAGGAAGGGGCGGGCAAATGACCAGCGCAAGTCCCGTTCCGGCAAGGGCAACAAACCGCCGCAAGCTCATCATTGCCCCTCCTCGCCCGGCTGGATGTCAATGAGCTGGATACGGAAAACAAGCGTGCTATTGCCCGGTATGGGACCGATACCATCCTCCCCATAAGCCATTTCCGGCGGCATGGTGACGATCCAGTCATCGCCCGGACGCATCAGCCGCAGCGCAATGCCCCAGCCGGGAATAAGCCGGCGCAACGGAAACTGCACCGGCTGCTCGGCCTCCAGCGAGGAGTCGAAGACTTCGCCGCTCTCCAGCCGCCCCTCGTAACGCACGACGATCTGGTCGGACAGGCGCGGGTGCGGGCCGTCTGCCGGACCGGAGCGGAGCACCTCATAGCGCAGCCCTTCAAGCACCACGACATCGTTGGAGGCGGCCGGCTCAAGCGTAGCGAAGCTGGCAGAGGAAAGAAGCAGGCAGGCAAAAATACAGGAACTGACCATAATGGCCTCCATGCAAGCGGGCTCCGGCAATGCCGGGGCCCGGATGACTAGAAGTCGTAGGTGAAGCGCACACCGGCTGTGCGCGGGCGCACATGGTGCTGGCGCAGTATGCCACCACCCAGCTGGGAAACGGTCACGCCCCGGCTGTCGGCAATGTTCTCGACAAAGCCCTCGATCCGGGCCCCCTGCACACGGAATGATCCGCGCGCATCGAGCACGTGATAGTCCCCCTGCTCCAGCGTTCCAGCCAGATTGCTCGGCGCACCGGATACATAACGGTGGGTCAGCATGGCCATCGGCTCAAGGGCACCATCACCGGTCCAGGTAACGGCGTTGGAGATGCGCCAGCGCGACGCCCCCGGCATACGCGCACCCGGCTCAACGGTCGTGCCGCCCGACACCACCTCATTACGCAATGTGGCATCCAGATACCCTACCATCGTCGTCAGGCTCAGCTGGGCCAGAGGCTGCCAGGTGGCCGAGACATCGACACCGTAATTGCGGGCCGCGCCCACATTGTCGGCAAAGGCGAGATTATCACCGCGAACGACCTGAAGCTGGATGTCGTCCCAGTCGATATAGAACACAGTCGCGTCAAAAAGCCAGGACCGGTCTGGTGACGAGGCGCGCACCCCGATCTCGTAGTTATAGAGCGTGTCCGAGCCAAAGCTTTCCGGAGACGGAAAATTTGGGTTCGGCGGGATGGGGTTGGGACCGCCGAAGCGGAAGCCACGCGAGGCCAGGGCATAGGCCATCAGGTTATCGCTGAACTCATAAGTCAGCGATATCTTGGGGTTGAACCCCGTCTCTCCTGCACTGGCCGGATCGGGCTCGGATACCGGATCACCGCTGGACAGGAGCGTAAGCAGCCCCGTCATCCGGCTTCTATGGTTGATGCTGGTATCGAAATAGCGCCCGCCTGCGGTCAGCGTCCAGTTCGGGGCAAAACGCCAGTTGGCCTCGCCGAAAACTGCCGCTTCCTCGCCGTTGACGCGCAACATGTAATCGGTGAAGCGGTCTCCGGGTGCCGCCAGCGCGCCGACCCCGGCCCCGAAGGCCGGCCCGTAAATCTGTTCGATGAGCGCTGCCGCTCCGTCGAACTCCGCATAACTCGGCATGTCGATCCGCGTACGGTTATAACTGGCACCAACCAGCCATTCGAACGTGCCGCCGCTAGGCGACATCAGGCGCGCCTCGAACAGATCGCCCGATGACTGCCGCTCGGCCACCAGCGGCACCTGTGTGGGAATATTGGCAAAAAGTCCGCCGAAATTGGCCGTGAAATCGGCGATGTTATGGGTGCTCTTGTCCATCCGCGCCGCGTGCAGGACGAGCGTCGCACTGCCCAGATCGATATCACTGCGCAGGCTGTGCACCTCGGTAGTGGCCCGGAAGGGCTCCAGCAGGCTGGACGAGCGGGTCAGGTCGCCAAGGCCGGGAAAGGCCGAAAAGGAGTCCTCGGTTTCGCTGCGGAAGAACAGGCTGAGCGCCGATACAGAGATCGCCTCGCTTGCCTGCCATTCCACCGATATGCGTCCGCCATAGCTGTCTATGCCATTGGTGTCGGTCTGCCCCACACCAACATTGTCCAGGTAGCCGGCATTGCGCCGGTAGGTGCCTACCGCCCGGATGGCGAGCCGGTCCTCGATGACCGGCACATTCACCATCGCCTTGCCGGTATAGTTGGGAGAGCCCGCGCTGGACGTGGATGACAGGCTGGTCTCAACCCGCCCATCAAATCCTGAATGGTCCGCGCGCGCCGCCACATAGTTCACCGCGCCGCCCAAAGTCGCCGAACCAAAGAGGGTGCCTTGCGGCCCGCGCAGCACTTCTACACGCTCCATGTCGAACGCATCGATGTCCGGAATGCCCGCGCTGTTGAACGGCTCGGTGAGCGGCACCTCGTTGATGTAGACGCCCGTGGTCCCCTGCCCCACATCAATTGACGTGGTGGACGAGACGCCACGAATGCTGATCGAGGAATAGCCCGGCATGGCATCGTTGAACTGGACGCCAGGCAGACGGGTGAGGTAGTCGGCAAAGCTCTGCGCGCCCAGCTCGTCAAGCTGGCGCCCGGTCAGGGCGGTTACCGAACCGGCAACCCTGCGCAGATCTTCCTCGCGCTTGCGAGCGGTGACATAGATGACCTCAAGCGCGGCAGACGATCCGCGTCCGGACGCATTGGCCATCCCGCCCCCGCCACCGGATGGCTGGGCGCGATTCTGCGTCGAGCCGGCCGAAGACTGTCCCTGCGTGGCAGCGGGGTGATGCGGAGCGGGTTCGATAACCGTCACGCCGCGCTCTGTCGTGCGGGCATTGACGTTGGCGGCGTCGAGCAACAGGGCGAGCGCCTGCGAAGGCTCGTAGCTCCCGCGCACGGGCGGTGCCATCTGGCCTTCAAGATCGGCCCGCGAGAAGGCAATTTCCGAACTCGACTGCCGTCCGAACTCGATCAGTGCGGTTGCAAGGGGCTGGGCCTCGATATCGAAATCCACAACCGCGCCCGGACTGGCAAGCGCCACCGCACTTGTCAGAACTCCGAGGGCACAGCCCGCCATCATTGCCGCAAGGCGGCCTGCAGAAGATGATCGTTTCATTATTCTCCCCGATCTTTCGCTCGCCGGAAACCCGGTCAGAAGCCCAGAACGCGGGAGAGGCGAAAGTCCGCACCTCGTAACGGCAGTTTTAGCAGTATGCATACCGCTCAAGGCAGCGCGCGTGGGGAGCCGGCCGGCTGTCCGGCCCTAGGAGTCTCCTGCCCAGACCAGCAGTATCTGCCCGTCATCGCGGACAATCCCGGCAGGCAGAACGGCAGACACCGCATCGAGAAAGCCCTCCGGACGTCCCGTGCGGTAAAGCCCGCTGATCCTGAATTCCTCCAGGCGCGGATCGGCAAGGATGATCGGTGCTCGCGTGTACCGGTTCACTTCAGCGAGGGCCGAGGCCAGAGGCTCGTCGTCAAGCTCGATGAACCCTTCACGCCACCGCATCTCCCGGCGCGCATCCATCTCTCGAAGCACGGCTGGCTGGCCGGCCGCCTCTACCAGCCGCTGGCCGGGCGTCAGCGTCACGGCATCTGCCGGACGCCCATCCGCCATGGAGGGCGGGCGTACGACCACTGATCCGCTGACAAGGGCAACATCGAACCGGTCATCTTCAAGGCGAACCTCGAAGGCGGTGCCAATCGCTGTCACGCGCGTTCCATTGCCGACGACGGAGAATGGGCGGGCCGGGTCACGCGCCACGTCAAAAAACGCCTGCCCCCTTTCCAGCCGGATCACCCGCTCGTCAGCGGAATATTCCACCCGAACTTCCGTGGCAGTGTTCAGCGTGACAAGAGTTCCGTCGGCCAGCACGAATTCCAGCCGCTCGCCCACCTGCGTCTGGTAGTGATCGGCCACCGCAAACCCGGCCTCGTCACCGGCACCTGCGTCCTGGAGGAATTGCAAGGCGAGATGCAGACCAGCCAGGCCAGCAAGCCCGGCCAGCAGCACGCTGGCGGCCACCGCTTGCCAGGGCAACCGGGGTGAGCGCCTGGGTCCGGCGAGCAGGGCAGACTTGCGCAGCGCCCTGAGATGGGCGGCATCAGCGTGATCGTCGAAAATCTCCAGCGCATGCGCGCCGCGATCAAACGCCTCGCGGTGCGCTGGCGCAGCTGCCAGCCAGCGCTCCAGCGCCGCGGCGTCCGCCTGTCCCAGCGGCCCTTCCAGCAGCAAAGCGTGCCAGTAGGCGGCCGCCTCACTGGCCGACATGGCCTCCAATTCCCGCTCCGGGCTCTCACGGTTCATCGCTCTGCCATCCTGTCAATCAGATGGGCAATGGCGCGCCGCATATTCTTCTCCGCAGCGCTTTCCGATATTCCCAACCGCTTTGCGATTGCGCGGTATGTCATGCCTTCAAGCCGCTTCAGCACAAACACCGTCCTTGGCCGTTCGGGGAGTTCCAGCAATATGGCCGTTACCATTTCAAGGCGTTCCTTGCCTATAAGAACGCGGTCATTCTCAAAACTCTCATCAGCCAGGTGCAGCCCGTCCATCGGTCCGTGCGCGTCCTCATGACGGACACGGCGGCGGCGCAGCCAGTCCTTGAGAACACTGCTGGCGGTCTCGAAGACATAGCCCCGGACGGAGTCGAAATGGGTGATGTCACCCCGCCGGACCAGCCGCACGAGCGTTTCCTGCGTCAGATCCTCCACCTCGGCGCTTTGCCGCACACGCTTTGCGAAATAGCGCATCAGCGACGGGCGGAACTCCCGGGTCAGGCGTTCCAGTCCGTCCGCGTCCGGATCAGACGCCCTATCTTTTGCTGAGGAGTCCCTCATCACCATCCCTCGCCAGGCGCGCCATGAAACATCCGCGAGGGAGCAAAATCAATCGGCACCATCCGCAATCCGATTATCAGACTCTCAGAACGCAGCGCCAGAAACAACGCCTATAGCCCAACACTGTGAAAGGCGCAGAAATCTCGAAGTGAATAAGGGAGCCGAGGGTCTCAGCTCGCAGCCCGCAAGGAGCGCGGACACAAGCGGCCTCAACCCTTGTGCATCAGGATCATTTTCTCGTGCGTCATGTCGCGCAGGGTGAAGGGGATGCCGCCCGTGCCGTAGCCGGACTGTTTGCGGCCCGCGAAGGGCATCCAGTCCGTGCGGAAGGCCGTGGGATCGTTGATCATCACCGCCGAGGCGTCGAAATGATTGGCGGCGTGCATCGCCACATCAATGTCCTGCGCGAAAATGCTCGCCTGGAAAGCGGTCGGCAGGCTGTTTGCCCGCGCGATCGCCTCGTCCAGCCTGTCATAGCGATAGACGGCGACCACCGGTCCGAACACTTCCTGCGTCGAAATTTTAGCATCGTCCGCCGGATCGAGCAGTACGGCTGGCCGGAGCGTGGTTTCCGACAGGCGTTCACCGCCGGTGGCAAGCCTTGCTCCTCCGCTGACCGCCTCGCGGGTCCATTCCGATACGCGCTCCGCTTCGCGCGGCAGGATCAGGGGGCCGACTTCTGTGTCGTGCAGCACCGGGTCTGCCGTGCGCAGGCTCTCCACGCGCGCCACCAGTCTTTGCGTGAAATCCTCTGCAATGTCTGCGTGGACGAAAATCCGCTGTGTCGACACGCAGACCTGCCCCGCATGGTAGAAGCCGCCCTTGACGATGGGCTCAATGATCTTCGCGATATCCGCGCTCCGGTCGACAATGGCCGACGCTGCGCCGCCATGCTCCAGCGCCACGCGCGTACCCGGCGCGGCTTTCGAGCGCAACGCCCAGCCGACCTTGGCTGATCCGATAAAGCTCAGAAAGGCGATGCGCGGATCGGTCGCGAGTTTTTCGGCCAGCTGATTATCGTCGGTGATGAAGGTCTGGCACCAGGCTCCCGGCAGCCCGGCCTCGTGCGCCATCGCCACGAAATCGAGGCAGGAGAGCGGTGTGGTGATCGCCGGTTTGACGATGACCGGACAGCCGGCCGCGATGGCGGGCGCGACCTGATGGACGATCAGGTTGAGCGGGTGGTTGAACGCCGAAATGGCGGCGACAACTCCGACAGGCTCTTTTGTCGTGAACGCCCAGCGGCCTTCAGACGCCGCTGACAGGCCCATCGGAATTTCCCGGCCTACAAGGTTTCGCAGCTCGTCTGCTGCATTATGGACCCCGTCAATGGCGCGCGTTGTTTCAACGATGGCATCAGGCAGAGGCTTCCCGCCCTCGCGCGCGATCTGCAGGGCGAGATGGTCGCGCCGGGCCTCCATCAGACCAGCCAGCCTGCGCAGGATCGCGATCCGCTCATGCGGCTGGAGCCAGCCGGTGCGATCCGCGAACACGCGCACAGCTGCCTCGAGTTTGCGCTCCAGCGCACCTGCGTCATCGGTTTCGATCTCGGCGATCAGGGCGCGGTCATAAGCCTGTACGACTTTCAGCATGTTCAAACCCTCGTCCCGTCCACGGTCATCCGCTCAGGCAAAGTCCACGTCAGGGGAACGGTTACGCAATTCGTCCACCAGCACCCGCGTATTTTCCGAATAATCGATCGGCACATCGACCAGATGGACACCGCCATCGGTGAAAGCAGCCTCGAGCGTTGGCACCAGATCCTCCACGGACGTCACCCGCGATCCTTTGGCTCCGTAGGCTTGCGCGTAGCGCACAAAGTCCGGATTGCCGAAGCTCATTCCGAAATCCGGGAAGCCATCCACGGCCTGCTTCCAGCGGATCATGCCATAGGCACTGTCATTGAGGATCATCACGACAAGGTTCAGCCCCAGCCGGACCGCCGTTTCCATCTCCTGCGAGTTCATCATGAAACCGCCATCGCCGCAGACCGCGAGTACCCGCCTGTCGGGGTAGAGCATCGCGGCCATCATGGCCGAGGGCAGGCCCGCGCCCATCGTGGCAAGCGCGTTGTCGAGCAGCAGCGTATTGGCGACGTGCGTGCGGTAATTGCGGGCGAACCAGATCTTGTACATGCCATTGTCGAGGCAGACGATGCCATCCTCCGGCATCACCTTGCGGACATCATGCACGATGCGCTGCGGCGTGACCGGAAAGCGGTCTTCCTCTGCGCGGTCATTGAGGCGGGCGAGGATTTTCTGACGCAGCTTCAGCATGGCCTCATCAGCCGGGAGACGCCCGTCCAGCCGCTCTGCGAGCGCCTCGACAGACGCCCCGATATCGCCGATCACCTCGAAATCGGGATGATAGACCTGTTCCACGCTCGCCGAATGGTAGCCGACATGAATGACTTTCGGCCCGCCAGCGCTCTCCATAAGGAAGGGCGGCTTTTCGACCGTGTCATGGCCGATGGCGATGATCAGATCAGCGTGATCGACCGCTTCATGGATGTAATCGCCTTCCGAGAGCGCGGCCGTTCCCATGAAGAGATTGGAGCCGCCGGTGACGGCGCCCTTGCCCATCTGCGTATTGAAGAAGGCGAGCCCCGTACGCCGCACGAATTGCGATAGCGGCTCCACAAGGGACGGACGGTTGCCCGCCGCGCCGATCATCACCAGCGGGTGTCTGGCAGCCAGTATCATCTCAGCGGCCTTGTCCAGTGCGGACGGGCTTGCAATCGCGCGCACCACCTCATGGACAGGAATTACCGACGCGCCGTGAGCGTCCTCCGACGCGACATCCTCTGGCAGTTCGAGGTGAACCGGCCCGGGCCGCTCCTCCATCGCAACACGAAACGCGTCGCGCACCATCGAAGGGATACTGCCGGCGCTGAGAATCTGGCGGGACATCTTGGTCAGGGGCTTCATCGAGGCGACGATATCGACGATCTGGAAGCGGGCCTGCCTGGCGCTCATCACCGGCTTCTGCCCGGTGATCAGGATCATCGGCATGGCGCCGAGATGCGCATAGGCCGCGCCGGTCGAAAAATTCAGCGCTCCGGGACCAAGCGTAGCAAGGCAGACGCCCGGCCTTCCCGTCAGCCGCCCATGGGTTGCGGCCATGAACGCGGCCGCCTGCTCATGCCGGGTGAGGATCAGCTCTATGCGCGAGGTTCGCAAGGACTCCAGAAGGTCGAGATTTTCCTCGCCCGGCACGCCGAATATCCGGTCCACGCCCTCATTCTCAAGCGCGGCCACGAACAGGTCCGACCCTTTCGTCATCGCATGAACTCCCTGAACCGGTTTTTTCCAACAAGGCACGGCCATCAGACGCGGGCCGCCCCATGGTTGTGCCACTCCCTGTCCGCGGGCGGAAGGGCCACGTCCCGACGCGCTCTGTCGCGCAACGCGGAACGCTTCGCGAGCTCCC
The DNA here is from genome assembly GCF_050485565.1 of Glycocaulis sp. Taxonomy (GTDB): domain Bacteria; phylum Pseudomonadota; class Alphaproteobacteria; order Caulobacterales; family Maricaulaceae; genus Glycocaulis. The sequence goes on from NZ_JBJHBQ010000014.1 coordinate 17,279, forward strand.
CAACGCCCTGAACTGGCAGTCCCTGCACAGAAAGCCTGTCCAAGGGGTTCCAGTTTGCGCGACACAGATAAGCCAATTGCAGGTCTAGCTGGAGCGGAGGCCGGAGGATACGACTTTGGACCCGCCACATCCGGCAGTCTGTCCGAGGTTGAAGCCATGAGTTGGAACCCTGCAATCGAGCCCGGTTGTCCCGATAATGTCGGGAGTGACGCGATCGAGACCCTCATCATCCCGCGCACCCGCGATCTCGGCGATTTCGAGGTCCGGCGCGCTTTGCCCGCATCGAAGCGGCAGATGGTCGGGCCCTTCATCTTCTTCGATCAGGCGGGGCCAGCAGAATTGCTGACCGGGCATGGCGTCGACGTCCGGCCCCACCCGCATATCGGCCTTGGCACCGTCACCTATCTGTTCAAGGGCGATTTCCATCACCGCGACAGCACTGGTGCCGATCAGATCATCAGCCCCGGCGCGCTCAACTGGATGGTAGCCGGGCGCGGCATCACCCATTCCGAGCGCACGTCAGCAGAGGCGCGCAAAGGCCCCAACAGCCTTTTCGGCATACAGACCTGGCTGGCCCTGCCTGACAGCCATGAGGACGTGGACCCGAGCTTTGAACATTTCGGCAAGGAGACCCTGCCCGTGATCGAGGATCACGGCGTATCGGTCCGCCTCATTCTCGGAAACGCCTATGGCAAGGCCGCGCCTGCGGCGATGTTTTCCGAGACCTTCTACGCCGATGTGAGGCTTGAGCCGGGAAGCCGGCTGCCCATGCCGGACAATCACGAGGACCGCGGCATCTACATCGTTGAAGGTTCGATCTCGGTTGCCGGTCAGGAATTCGGCGCCGCTCAGATGATGGTCTTCCGCCCCGGTGACCCGATCACGGTCGCCGCCGGAGAGCGCGGCGCGCGCCTTATGATCCTTGGCGGCGCGACGTTCAACACGCCGCGCTTCATCTGGTGGAACTTCGTCGCCTCCAGCCGGGAACGCATCGAGGAAGCCAAAACTGAATGGCGCGCGGAGAACTGGGGGCAAGGACGCTTCGACCTGCCGGTCGATGACCGCGACGAGCACGTTCGCTTGCCCGACTGAACCACCCTGCCTGCCGGACTCAAACCGAATGGAGAACAAGAGACATGAACAGCAACTGGCCCCAAATCGACTATCTCAGCTGGCGTGAGACCTGTTCAGCGCTGCATCTCTATCTGCAGATCGTGGGCAAATACCGGCTGGCGCACACGCCCTGGATCAACCATTCGTGGAACGCGACCTTCTACGTCACGCCGAGGGGGCTGGCATCCTCGCCCATCCCTGACGGGCCGGGCATTGAGATCCTGTTCGACTTTCTCAATCACAAGGTCGTGGGCACATGTGGGGAAGGCCGCGAGCTATCGTTTGATCTGGGGCCATCCACCGTTGCGGCCTTCCATGCCCGCTTCGTGCAGCTGGTCTCCGATCTCGGTGGCGACCCGACCTTCCATGGCAGCCCGAACGAAGTGCCATTCCCGGTTCCCTTCGCCGAGGATGACCGCGACCGCCCCTATGACCGGGAGGCCGTGCGCAACTTCCACAAGGCACTGATTTCAATCGACCGGGTCTTCAACCGGTTCCGCACCTCTTTTCTTGGAAAATCCAGCCCCGTTCACCTGTTCTGGGGCGCGCTTGATCTGGCCGTAACGCGCTTCTCCGGACGCCGCGCGCCGCTTCATCCCGCCGGGATCCCGGCACTGCCCGATGACGTGGCGCAGGAAGCCTATGATCGCGAAGTCTCGTCAGCCGGTTTCTGGCCGGGCGGCAACAGCATCGACTACCCAGCCTTCTATGCCTATGCCTATCCATCGCCCGGCAATTACCGCGCCGCGACCGTCCAGCCCGAAGCGGCATTCTGGCACGATACCCTGTCCGAATTCGTCTTGCCCTATGACGCCGTGCGGTCAGCCCCCGATCCCGAAAAGGCTCTGATGGCCTTCCTCGTCTCCACCTACGAGGCGGCGGCGGAACTGGGCGGGTGGGACCGCGATCTGCTGGAATGTGACCATGGAGAACCCCGCAAGGTCCGTGCCCCCGATGCAGCGGTGGTGACCGCCGCGCCCGCCATCGGAGACGAAAAGGTCGAGCGTGAGGATGGCCCGGCGAAGGGCCGCTACCTACTGGTCATTGACGGTGCCGAGGCCGAAATGACCTACAGCCGCGCCGGCGACGGCATGATCATCATCGATCACACCCATGTTCCAGACACGTTGCGCGGCCGCAAGGTCGGGGAACGACTGGTACGCCAGGCCATCGAAGATGCTCGCCGGGACGGGGTCACCATCGTCCCCCTCTGCCCGTTCGCCAAGGCACAGATCGAACGTCATCCCGAATGGCATGACGTGATCCGCAAACCGCAGACATGAGGGGCGCTCTGCGATGACCGGCGCGGTGTGCGCCTGATAGCCCCAAGCAGTTGTTTAATATCAGCAAAAGGAAATACTATCATGGCTAGCATCACGACACCCGACGGCACGCAGCTCTTCTACAAGGACTGGGGACCCAAAGACGCCCAGCCTGTCATGTTCCATCATGGCTGGCCTCTGAGCGCCGATGACTGGGACAACCAGATGCTGTTCTTCCTGTCGCAGGGCTACCGGGTCATCGCCCACGACCGGCGCGGGCATGGGCGGTCTGACCAGACCGACACCGGCAACGATATGGACACCTATGCGGCCGACGTCGCGGCGATCACCGAGGCGCTGGATCTGCGCGATGCGATCCATATCGGACACTCGACTGGCGGGGGCGAGGTCGCGCGCTATGTGGCCCGCGCCAAGGCCGGACGCGTCGCCAAGGCCATCCTGATCGGCGCCATTCCGCCCGTCATGGTGCAGTCGGCATCCAACCCTGACGGTGTTCCGATGGAGGTGTTTGACGGCATGCGTTCCGCGCTGGCCACAAACCGGGCGCAGTTCTTCCGCGATGTGCCCAGCGGGCCCTTCTTCGGCTTCAACCGCGAAGGCGCGACGGCAAGCCAGGGCATGATCGACAATTGGTGGCGTCAGGGCATGGCAGGCGGTGCGAAGGCCCATTATGACTGCATCGCTGTCTTCTCCGAGACCGATTTCACCGAAGACCTGAAGGCCATCAATCTTCCCGTCCTGCTGATCCATGGCGAGGATGACCAGATCGTGCCGATCGAGAACTCTGCCCACAAGGCCATCAAGCTTCTCAAGCACGGCACGCTGAAGACCTATCCGGGTCTGTCGCACGCCCCGTTCGCCACGCACCCCGACATCATCAACGCAGACATGCTCGCCTTCGCCCGCCAGGTGTAACGCCGGAGGGGGTGGTCTTTGTCACCCGAATGACCAGAGGCTTGGGGGATGTTGCAGCGTGGCTGGCAATCATCCCCCGCGCCCTTCGCCAGCATTACAGCAGGAGAGAAACCCTCATGAAGATCGCCCGCATCAACCCGCCGGAGCTGCCGGACACCGAGGCGGCCGGATACTCCCAGATCTCGGTCGTCGAACCTGGCCGCATGGCGTACATTTCAGGACAGGTCGCCGTGCCGCCCGACGGTGCGCCGGTTCCGGCCGATCTAGCCGACCAGATGAAGATCGTTGCCCGGAATGCGCAGGCGGCGCTGGATGCGCTTGGCGCCAGCGCGAAGGATATCGTCATTGCGCGATGCCTCGTCACGGATCTCACGCCCGAACGGCTAGAACAGGTCATGCCTTCGCTGCTGGAACTCTTCGACGGCGCTCATCCCAGCCTCACCGGATATGGAGTGGCTGCCCTCGCCGCGCCAGAGTTTCAGGTCGAGTTGGAAATGACCGTTCGCCTGCCAGACTGACCCGCCCCCTGAATGGCCTATGTGTCCCGGCTTCGTCCTGGGACATCGCCCAGCACAAAGGACCATGAAATGCCCACGCTCTACTACGCTCCCGGCGCATGCTCGCTGGCACCCCATATCGTTCTGGAATGGATCGGCGCGCCTTATGAGGCCGTCAGGGTCAAGCACGGGTCTGAAGAATTGCTGGCCGTGAATCCGGCCGGTGCCGTGCCGACGCTCCGCGAGGATGATGGCTGGCTTCTCACGCAGGCCGGCGCGATCCTTGACTATCTGGCAAACAAGCACCCGGAAGCCGGGCTTTCCGGCGGTGACAGCCTGCGCGCCAGGGCCGAGGCGCATCGCTGGTCGGCCTTTCTGACCTCGGACGTTCATGCCGCCTTCTGGCCGGTCTTCATGCCCTTCCGCTACACGACCGATCAGGGCAAGGAGGCGCGGCGCGCGGTTGTCGAGGCAGGACACAAGCTGGTCGCCAAGCAGTTCGCCATCCTGAACACTCACCTCGACGGGCGCGAGCACATGCTGGATGGGGGGCGTTCGGTGATCGACGCCTACGCGTTTCCGATGATCCGCTGGGCGCAAAAGATGCTGCCCGGCGGGCTTGAGCCCTACGCAAACGTGCAGGCACTCCATGACAGGCTGGCTGCCGACGCCGCCGTCCAGAGGGTTCTCGCTCGCGAGGAGAGCAAGTAAGTTTCATGTCGGCTCGGCCTCAGCTCAGGCCGATGATCTCAAGCAAATAGGACTCCAGCTCCGCCTCGGTCATTTCGCGGGCGGCCAGCATCATGCGCTCGGCGTCAGCGCCCACCGCCACCCTACTCGCCGGGGCATCACCTTCCGCGATGTCGATGATGCGCGCCGCTGCTATGGCCATGTCCATACCGGCCGCCTGCATGCCCTCAAGCCGCCCGGACACGTTACCAAAGGCCTTGCCATAGAGCTTGCGATACTGCCGGGGCAGGGCCGCACTATCCGGCGAAATCCCCTCATCATTTTTCAATGCGCCGAGCCGGACGAGGGTGACGTCAATGCCGAACGGTTTCAGTTCGGTGCGGTACGTGGCTGAAAATGCTTCAATGGCCGCTCCCGACGCGCCTGATGGCCCGTCGAAGGCAAGCGGTACGCGCCCGGTCCAGTCACTGATCTGCACGATACGGCCGCGCGCGCAGCGCAGGGCTGGCAGGTAGGCGTTGATCACCGCCAGCGCCCCGAACACATTCATCTCGAAAACATGCCGGACGGCGTCGTGCGGCAGCGCCTCCACAGGTCCACGCGCGTGGTGTCTCGAAGTGCTTATCAGGAGATCAAGACCTGCCGGGCCGAGCGCGTCCGCCACACCGCAGGCCCACGCCTCGATAGCGACGGCCTTGGTGCTGTCGCAAACCATCAGGCTGACGCGCCCGGCGGAAGCCTCTTTGAGCTCTTGAGCCTCTTCCCAGGACGCAGCCGTCCCGAAGACGATATAGCCCCGCGAGGCAAGCCCGAGCGCGATCTCGCGCCCGAGCCCTGCCCCGGCGCCCGTGACGACGCCCGAGCGGCCCGGGCGCGAAGAGGCCGGTTTCATAAGGTGCCTGCTCACTAGCTGGCGGCGTCAGGCACCGGCGTGTTGAGCAGCTGCTGCTCCCACAGAAAGGCAATGCCGCTCCCGGCAAGGTGCTCGATCACCACGTCGACGAGCCCCGCAGCGGTTTCGGTCCGCGCCCAGTCGCGCTGCCATTCCGAAGCGAGTGCCACCCAGGTCATCATGTTGATACCCGCTGCAATCATGCGCTGGATCGCCACCTGATGGCCCTCGAGCGAAATACCGCCGGACGCGTCGGTAATGACCGTCACGTCCCAGCCTTCGCCGGCTGCTTGGATAGCCGGCATCGCAACGCAGATTTCGGTCCACAGTCCTGCGATGACCAGCTGCTTGCGGCCGGTCGCCTTGACCGCATCGACCACCTTCGGGTCCTCCCAGGTGTTGATGAAGGTGCGGTCAATCACCGTCTGGCCGGGAAACACGTCTGTAATCTGGGGAAAAATGCGCCCGCCCCGATCCTCTACGACGCTGGTCAGGATCGTCGGCACGCCGAAGACCTTTGCGGCCTTCGCCAGCCCTGCGGCATTGTTCACCACCATATGCGGATCGTGGCTGTTCAGGTTGGCGAGCTGGTAGGGCTGGTGGTCGATCATTACCAGCACTGAATCTTCCGGGCGGAGAAGTGAGGAAAGTCCGTTTCTGAAAGTCATGACAATATCCTTTGCTGTCACAACGCGTGGGACTGTCCTTCGAAGACAAATTGCGGACCCACATCGTCTGCGGTCAGTATCGTCATGTGTGAAGTTGGCGCGGTAGCGCCTTCCGGTGGCAAGCTGTGTCGCGAAAAGAGGAACACGGCCCTGCAAAGCGCCAGCTTGCGCCTCAGCCGGGCGTGCCGGCAACGTCGGGTGCTTTTGCAAAGCACTCGATCAGCATCTCGGTGAGGACCCGGACCTTCCTGGCAGGATGCTGGCCGGGAGGCCGGATGACGAATATCCCTGCCTCGCGGATGGGATAGCGCCTCATCACCGGAACAAGCGCGCCCGACACCAGATGTTCGTGGATCAGGGCGTCGGGAAGATACGCGATACCCACGGAGGCCAGCGCGGCAGCAACCAGCGCCGTTCCGTTGTCGGCCTTGAAGCGCCCCTGGGGGCGGACCGCCACGACATCGCTGCCGTCCATGAAATGCCAGGTTTCCGTGCCCTGCATGACAGCCTCGTGGCTGGCAATATCGGCTGGAGTTTCCGGCGCGCCGAACATCTCGATATATTCCGGGGTCGCGACCAGCTTGCCGTAGATTGGCCCTACGCGTCTGGCGATCAGGTTTGAGTCGGCCAAGTGGCCGACCCGGATGGCGCAGTCAAACCCTTCTGAAATGATATCCACGAAGCGGTCGCCATAAGAGGTGTGGATATGCAGGCTGGGGTGGCGCCGCGCCATATCTGCCAGCACCGGTGCAAAGTGGGTTGGACCAAAGGAGAGTGGCGCGGCGACACGCAGACGGCCACGAAGTTCACCGGCGGGCAGGATCGTTTCCCGGGCGGCGTCCATCTCGGCGCACACGCGCGCTGCGTGCTCGCGGAAAGTGGCGCCCGCTTCGGTCAGCGCTGCGCCGCGGGTGGACCGTGCGAGCAGCAATACGCCAAGTTCGGCTTCAATCCGGGCAAGCCTGCGGCTGACGATGGACTTGGATACGCCGAGCCTCAGCGCAGCTGCGGAAACGCCTCCCGCATCAGCGACTTCGACAAATGTGCGTAACTCTTCAATGTCCAAATCTGCGTTCCTTGTTTGGCAACGCAGTTGCCCAACTGGCGGTACTATCGCAGCAAATCTCGCAACGGCAATAGCGTGTTTGCGAGGCAGCTTGCCGGAGCCTTCAATGCCCGCAACCCGTTTGCCACTGTCAGACGTTTTAAAGCAATGGGGCTCACCGTCTCACCGACCTCCGCGTCAGCTTCTGCCTCCGATCGGATGAGCGAGACGCATATTCGGCCCTCCCCATGATCCGGGCCGGAAAGTTTTACGGGATATCCGTTCAGATATGTGGGCCCGCCCGGAAGAGGCCAGCCTCTCAAAACACGTCAGGGAGTCCCCAGTCTGACATCAACGCATCATCACAATGGAGCAAGCGTTCTCACCATCATGTTGCATGGGTAGGTATGGCGCGCCCGAAGAGATTCGAACTCCTGACCCCCAGATTCGTAGTCTCTGACTTTGCATTTTAGGCAAGCTGTTGAAAACACCCGGCTATTGCCTTCAGTTAATTGATTTTGCTTGTCTTTTAGGTGTCGCTACGTTGACAAAAGCGGACACTGAAGGCTAGTATCCGGACACGGTTTGCACATTCGGGTGCGGACATAGTGCGGACACAGAAGCCATGGCCAAGGTCGTCATCACCGACACAATCGCCCGCAAGCTGGATGCGCCAGAGACCGGCAACAAGATAACCTACGACGCGCGTGTGCCTGGGTTCGGGGTCCGCGTGACGGCCTCTGGCGCACGCTCTTTTGTCATCAACTACCGAACGAAGGGCGGACGCGAGCGACGCTACACAATTGGCCGCGTCGAGGACTGGCGCGCGACCGATGCACGCGCCAAGGCCAAGGAATTGCGCCAGAAGGTGGACGCTGGAGGCGATCCGCTCCAGAGCGAGCGCGATGTGCGTGCAGCGGCGACGGTGAAGGAGGCTTGGACTTGGTTTGAAGAGTCATACTTCCCCGAACTACGTCCGGCGACGCGGGCCGACTACAAGAGGCTTGCCAACATGTACGTGTTGCCAAGCCTTGGCGGCATGAAGGCCGCTGACGTGCGCCAAGAGCACATTCGCGCGATGTATCGGGGCATAGAGTCGCCATATCGGGCAAACAGGGCGCTGGCCGTGACCTCTAAACTATTCGCAGAGATGATCGCCGATGGCGGATTTATCGGAGTCGCCACAAATCCCGTGAAGCACGCCATCCCTGCCCGCAAGCGGCACAAGGAGGCGAAGCGCGAAGCCCCCCTCGGCACCGAGCATATCGCCCCCCTGCTGGCCGCTCTGGCGGGCGAACAGGACAAGCAGGGCGCGAACGTGATCCGACTTTTGATGCTGACAGGCGCGCGCCGTGGCGAGACGCTTAAAGCACAATGGAACCAATTCGACTTGGACAAGGGCTTCTGGACGAAGCCCTCCCACCACACAAAGCAGAACAAAGAACACCGCATCGCCCTGTCCGGCGCGGCGCTCACGTTGATGAAACAACTTTGGAACCAGCGCGATCAGGAAGCCGAAAGTGATTGGGTGTTCCCCTCTGGCCGGACTGGCGCGCATAGGACCGAACTCAAGGCGACATGGCGACGGGTGTGCATCGCCGCTGGCCTTGTGAAAGAGGAAACGCGAGGCGAGCGCGTGGTGCTCAAGCCCGTCGCCCGTCTGCATGACCTACGGCACTTTTACGCCAGCAACCTTGTGGCCTCTGGCGCGCACCTCACTGTAGTGCAGGACATGCTAGGCCACACGACCCCGGACATAACCCGGCGGTACATCAAGACAAAAGAAGATGCGCAGCGCGAGGCGGCGAACGCCGTGGGCGACCTGTTCAAGGAAGGCGCGGCGCAGTGAACGCATTCCGTCCAACAAACGGCAAGAGCGTCAATTAAATATAGACGGCCCGGACTCCGGGACTTCGCAAGACGAATTCGTGAAAAATGTGTTAACCCGCGCTTAAGCGTCATATTTCTTATATTGTCCTCCAACATGACAGACGGAGGGCGCTTTGGCCTTGCTTGACAATTATTTGCCGTCCGCTGACGCCGCCGCTGAGCTAGGCGTCAGCACGCGGACGCTCGCTCGCTATGAACGCGAGGGCCTAGCTGCCACGAAAGTCGGCAGGCGCAAGCTCTATTCGGAAAAAGCGATATTGGATTTTCTGGCCAAGCGGACAGTTGACCGAAGCGTCAAACCAGAACGCCGCCCCCGCCGCGCATAACCAGAAAAAAGGCCCCGCCGTGAGACGGGGCCTAGTCGTTTGTGAAACCAGCCAGATTTCGGATTTAATCTATGCCAAAAAACCAAATTTTGCAAGGGCTTGATGCTGGAAAGGCCGTGGATTTTCTGCGCCTGCTGAGGCCCGATGGACCATGGTTGCTGGCCGCGATTCCAACCGATGGTGGCGCACCAACGTGTGCGGCTTACGACGGGAGAACAGCCGCTTATGTTGCGGACTGGATCGAGCCTAAGAACAAGGCTAGACGCGGCATTTACTACCATATCAACGAGACTCGCGCCGGTCTGGGCAAGAAGGCCGACAAGGCCGATGTGACGGCGGTGGAGTTCATCCATGTCGATCTGGACCCCGACAAGTCCAAGCCGCTGGCGGAAGAACAGGCGCGCTTACGCGAGCTAACCTCGACCGGCTGGCCGGAGGGCCTACCGCTGCCGACTTTTACGGTCTGGTCCGGAGGGGGTGTGCAGCTGCTTTGGAGGCTTGCGGAGAAATTGCCTCCGGAGCGCTTCGCCGAGGCCGAGGCTGCATCATCTGCGATGGCTGACGCACTGGGCGGTGATGCCACACATAATATAGATCGGCTTTTCAGATTGCCGGGCACGGTTAACTGGCCTGACGCCAAGAAGACCGCCCACGGGCGCACACCCGTGCTCGCCGAGTTGCTGAATCACGATGCGAGTCGGGTTTACCCGCTGGACGCTTTTCCGAAGCTGACGGCCAAGCGCCCATCGCCTTTGGCCAAGGGACAAGGGGCGATCCCTGTCGACGCCAGCGCGATCCTGAGGCGCTTTGACCTGGCCCCCGACGCCCTTGATCTCATCACGAATGGAGCGCCCGAAGGCAAACGGTCCGATGCGATATGGCGGGTGATGTGTGAGCTTGTGTCTAAGGCGGCGACGCTTGACGAGGCCACGGCGCTGCTGACCTGCCTTGACCTGCCGATCAGCGCCAAGGTGCTGGAACAAGCGCAGCCCGCCAATTGGCTGAAGCCGCAATGGGAGCGGGCCTTCCACAAGGTTCTGATTGACTCCGACTTTCTGCGCAGCAAAGCCGGGGCCGTGCTGGGTGGCGATCAGCTTAACTTTCGCAAGGCCGTCGCGCGCTCAAGCATTTTGCTGGCACACAACGAATTCACGGGCCGGGCGTGCCTCGACAACGGCGGGGGCTTGCGCGAGCTTGGAGACGCTGACCTCGACGCGATGCGCAGCGACTTCGCAGCCCGTTTCGGCTTCCGGATATCGAAGGAACTGCTGCGGACGTACACCACGGCAGAGGCGAAGGGCGCGCCCTTTCACCCCGTCCGCGACAAGCTGGCGGCGCTGGAGGCCACGTGGGATGGCAAGGCGCGCTTGGACACGTGGTTGCCGCGCTACGCTCAAGCCGATGACACGCCCTACACCCGTGCCGTGGGAGCGCTGGTCCTGATCGCGGCGGTGCGCCGCGTGCGCCGTCCTGGAGTCAAGTTCGATACGGCCATGATCCTTGAGGGTAAGCAGGGGTGCGGTAAGTCCAGCCTCGTTCGCATCCTCGCGCTGGAGGACGCTTGGTTCTCGGACTCACTAAAGATGTCGTCCGATCCCAAAACGGTGATCGAAAACACGTGTGGGGCGTGGATACTGGAGCTGGCCGAGCTTCAGGGGCGAGCGCATGAGGTGGAAGCCGTCAAAGCGTTCCTCAGCGCGTCAACGGACCGCGCCCGTGTGGCATACGCAAGTGTGGCCAGCGCCGTGCCGCGCCAATTCATCTGCGTCGGCACCACGAACTCAACGGCGTACCTGAAGGACTCGACCGGTGCGCGTCGTTTCCTGCCCATCGCCGTGGGACAAATCGACCTCGACGCGCTGCGGGCCGACATCGGCCAGTTGTATGGCGAGGCGGCGGCACGAGAGGCCAAGGGCGAGGCGATCACCCTGCCCGAACACCTCTGGGCTGTTCAGGCCGAACTCACCGAGGCGCGGACGCTCCAGCATCCTTACGCCGAAACCATGCAGGATCAGTTTGGCGAGGCCCAAGGTTATATCACGATGGCCGACCTCTATGACATGCTGGGCGTGCGACACCGCCAAGCGCAGGACGCGCAGGCCGTCAGGGACTCGGCGGCCAGTCTCGGATTCACGCGCAGGAAGGTCAGGCTGGGCGGCAAGCCCGTCTGGGCCATGGTTCGCGGCGAGGCCATGACAGACCTAAACGAGATGATGTAGCTGCGTGGCCCGTGGGCCGGTGCTCATGGGCCGGTGCTGTTCCAAAGCGTTCCAACGCCGTTCCAACGCTTTGGAACGCCGAATCCCCAATGGAATAAGGCGAATCCGCCCCCCGTTCCAACGTTCCAACGAAAAACACCAAAACACACCCCCCCCTGCGCCCGGAGGTGTGTCAGGTAACGGAATAGGTAGGGGGGGGTAATTTTGTAGATTCCTTTGGAACGTTGGAACAGAACAGTGAAATGTGTTGCTTAACAATAGTTTAGTCCGTTCCAACGCTGTTCCAACGTTCCAACGCCGTTGGAACACCCCCGGCGAGCGTGTGCGCTGGATCATGGCCGATGGCCAGCCCCTCAAACTGACCCCCTCCGATGATTTTTCTTGCGCGCCTGAGAACGCAAAAGGAACAAAGTGTTAGCAACAGAGTCCTAATCTGTGGGTCTGTAATCCCTTGCTATTGTTTATACTACGCTTTTCCGCTATATTGAAGATGGTGTCCGCATCATGTCCGCCAGCGAGGAAATATGCCCCCCGAAACCGCCCCCATCACCGGCCCATCGCCCATGGCCCGCACCCGTGTTGCCAACGGGTCTGCTGCGCTATTGGCCGCTGACGGGCGAAGCCTGTGGGCGAGGCGATATAAAGAGGTGCTGGCGTCTCATGTCAGCGACAAGGGTGGCGACTCCGAAGTCACCGCTGCTGAGTTAGCGATCCTGAGGCGCGCTGCTGCCATCACCGTGGAATGCGAGCGCATGGAAGCCGAGTTCGCATCGGCTGGGCAGGCTGACCCTAAGGCGCTGGACCTGCACCAGCGCGCGTCTGGTAGCCTGCGCAGGCTATTGGAGTCAGTCGGCCTTGAGCGCCGCGCCAAGGCCGTCAACTCTGATCTGGGCACCTACCTTGAAGGCAAGGCCCGATGAAGCCGCTGGTATCCATGCGCGAGGCTCTGGCCGATCCGGCGCTACTTGGCAACGCCCTGCCCGGCCCATCATGGCTTGGGTGGCGCGCCTTGCTGATAGCGGCCATGGGCGAAGCGCTGACGGCGGAGGAATTGGCGGCGTTTACGCTGCTGACAGGCCGCACAGAAAGCCCGTCAGAGGCCGTTTCGGAGCTATGGGCCATCGTAGGCCGTCGAGGTGGCAAGAGCGCTGCTATGGCCACCCTGCTGGCCTATCTTGGAGGCCTCTGCGACTGGCGCGATGACCTGAAGCCGGGCGAGACCGGGACCGGCCTTGTCGTGGCCGCTGACCTTCGCCAAGCGCGCTCTGTCCTGTCCTATGCGGAGGGCGCGCTTATGGGAGGGGGGGTCCCCCTTCAGGGGGTCATCGTTTCGCGGACGGCGGATGCTATACAGTTAAAAAATAATATTGTTTTGGAGGCCAGAAGCGCCAACTTCCGCCGCTTGCGCGGCCTGACCGCCATTGCAGTTGTGGCGGATGAAATCGCGTTCTGGCGCACCGATGAACACGCGGCAAATCCTGATACAGAGATTTTGGCCGCCGCCCGTCCCTGTCTGGCGACTACTGGCGGCCCGCTGATCGCTGCATCATCACCTTATGCGCGCCGGGGCGAATTGTATGCGGCCTACCGCTCGCATCATGGCCGGGACGGCGATCCGCGCATCCTTGTTGCGCAAGCCGCGTCCCGAATATTGAACCCAAGCCTTCCCCAGTCGGTTGTGGACCGGGCCATGGAACGCGATCCCGCATCGGCTCGCGCCGAGTATGGCGCGGAATTCCGCAGCGATGTTGAGTCGTTCATCCCGCAAGAGACGGTCGACGCCTCGACTGATACCGGCGTCACGCTGCGCCAGCCCATCAAGACTGTGCGCTATGTCGGCTTCGCCGATCCCGCAGGCGGCGGCGGCAAGGACGCCTTCACGGGGGCCATCGCCCATCGTGAATCGGATGGCACGCTCATTCTGGACCTGCTGTACGAGCGCCGCCCGCCCTTTAACCCGGATGAGGTTGCCAGCGAGCTAGCGGCCATTTTTCGCCGTTACAGCGTTTCGGCGATCACCGGCGACCGCTTTGGCGGCGACTTTCCGAAAACCGCATTTTCGCGTGCAGGAATGAAGTACACGGCGTCAGCCAAACCAAAATCGGACCTCTACCGCGAACTCCTGCCCCGCCTGTCCGCTGGCGAGGTGCGACTCCTCGATAACCCCCGGCTCCTGTCTCAGCTCACTAGTCTTGAGCGCAAAACGGCCCGTGGTGGCCGCGACAGCATCGACCATGCGCCGGGTGCCCATGATGACGTCATCAACGCCGCCGCCGGGGCCTTGCTGGCCGCCGCCAAACAACGTCCCACCCGCCCCGAAGGCGTGCAGACCCTCAGAGGGCTTTTTTAGAAGGAAACCTCCATGTCCGACGACTTCCGAGTCCCGACTTCCCTGAACGAAGCCGCCGCCGATGCGCTGCGAAAACGCGATCCGCGCACCGGCGAGGCCGAACCGGACCATGCGCTAGCGCACCTCGCCCATGCCCTGAAAACCTCACGCGAGATTGCCGAGCGCAGCCGCGACCTGTCCGAAGCGCTAAAGCGCGACCGGACGATGACGCCCGCCGCTCGCGCCGTGAAACTCAAATCAACGGTGTTGTCAGTGGCCGAACGCGGCACAACGGCCATCGACTCGGCGCTCAATACGCTGGACGCGGAAATCGCGCGCTTGGAACATGTGACCTCAAGCCCGCCGCCCGGTGATCCTGCCCTTGCGTGCGAAATCCGCTCAAGGCTCGCCAGCATGAAGCCGGACGCCCGGCGCGAGGCGCTGACCACGGCAATCTCTGAAGGTGATGACACCATCACCGCCGCCGCCCTGTCAGCGCCCGCCATGTTGTCGGGCTTCGCCAAAACCGAGTTGGACGCGATCCGCCTTCGCTACCGCCAAGCCCGCCACGCAGCCGATCTGGACCGCCTGGGCCGTCTCAAAACTGCGAAAACCCGTGCGGAACTCGCTGGCCGGTCCTTCGTGGACTTCACCCGCCGCGCCGCCACGGACCCGGAAGCGATGATGGGCGAAGTCGCACAAAACGCCACGAACGAGGCACTGCGAAGCCTCGAAACCATTGGAAAGGACTGACCCATGCACCCGTCAAAAATCAATTACGACAACGGCCCTTTGCCGGAGGTCTTGTCGAATATCTCGCACGCCCCCGAAGGATGGGCCGATCTTTATCACCCCGCCGCCGATGGTACTTACAAGCTGCCCCCCGTCGTGAACGAGGTGCGCCGTGAGGTGCAATACCAAAGTGACGCTGAGATCGCGGAACTCAAGGGACTTATGGCCGACGCCGACAAGGCGCAGGAAAACTATCAGCGCCGTGCCAAGGAAAATGAGATTCGCAATCGGTATCACGATTTACTGGCCGATTTCGAAATGCCACGGGGGCTGAAGGATGGCCTCGTCGCCCTGCTTCGCGCTTCGATGCAGCCCAAGGCTGAAATCATCGAGGTGAATGACGGAATCACCGTGAAGGTAACGTGCCGCGACGGCCAGCCCTTGAACCGCTGGACGGTCGAAGCCGCGCTTCATGACCCTGAGCTGAAGCCATACCTGAAGTACTGGCCAGCATGGCGCGCCCAACAAGAGGAACGCAAGTTCACGCGCGAGTTGGAGACCATAAACTGACATGTAATCACTGTTGAGGGGGATAGCACCCCCTCAACACCTCTAAAACAGATTCGTCAAAAATAATATTGACATATCTATTATCGACAAATTGCAATCGAGCGCGCATTGGGGTGTGAAGTTTTATTTTCTTATTGGGGTCATTATGCGGTAAATTATTTGATGTTTCGACGAAAGAAAGAGTATTATCTGCCTTATCAATATTTTTCAATTCGAAACGGAATTCTCTTCCGGAGCCTACCCTTAATTTAATATAGTCATATTTATCAAGGTTCCCTAGGGGTGTGTAAGCAACGTGCTCGCTCTGACCCTCAGGATGGAATATCTCAGCTTCGCAGGGTTTATTTAGGTCGGCATTATCAGTTTTAATCCAAACGCTTCTATTGGATTCAATTCCACCATCACCATTCGCCATCGCCCTAGCCTCCCCATTTGACCCCCCCACGGTCACTGGCCAATGGCCTAGAGTCAATTAAATTCAGACCCACCTCCCGAGCCGTCTCGTTGGCCTCATCAGACAGACCGGCGACCTTGGTTGCTCGGCGGGCGTCTTCGCGGTTGATGCCGAGATCGCGGCTAGCGGCTTTGATGCCACCTTCAGGGCGACCACCTTGGGGTTTCGACACAGGTTGTGTCGATTGAGCCCGCTCCTCCGTCAGCACCACCCACCTGGCCACCTGCTCATCACGCTCCAGCGCAGTCAGGTCAGCACGGTGGAGGTTCTCGGCGATCTCCCATAGCTCGGCGTCGATCAGAGACGGTGGTTCATGGCCGCTGGCCAGTGGCCGGGGGTCAAACGTTTTTGCGCCAAGGCCGAATTCTCTTGAATCGGTTACCCCTCCCCCGCAAGCTGCTTGAAAGCAACAGGGGGCATATCATGCGCATTATCACAATCTCTCTCGCAGCGTTGGCGTTGACGGCGTGCGAGACCTACAGCTCATCGCCTTACATGGCGTCGACTCAGAACGTCATTGATATTGAGGATCGAGTCGGTGAAGCGCGTGTCCGCTTGGGCGACTTTTCTTCCGATCCGGAGGTAAATGATCGCCCGATATGTCGCCTAACCGCACCGCTCGATGTCTCGCCGGGGGTGCCCGTTTCCGAGTATGTCCGGCAAGCAATGCTGACCGAGCTTCATCAAGCGCGTGTTCATAGCTCCAGCGCTGATACGGTTATCGAAGGCACATTGGACCGGCTAGCGTTTAGCGCCACCGGCACTGGAAGCTGGGGGTTCACTCTATCGCTACGGAGTAACCGCCACCCTGATGGATACACCGTTTCATCTGAGCATGCTTTTTCGACGTCCTTTGATGGTCACATGGCATGCACCAACGGCATCAATGCGTTCGCGCCCGCCGTCAGCACCCTAATCAATGCGGCGGTGAATCACCCTGAGTTCCCCCGGCTCGCTGGCGCGCAGTAAGCCAAAGGTGAATACACAAGACGCAGTGGCTTGGGGCCTTTGGTTCGGGGCCGCTCGCCAAGGGCGAATCTTCTCGCAGTTACGGACACTGTGCGGACATAAATTTGAATGGCGTTTGCGCCGCCAATTCGGTCGCTTTAGGTTGTTGATTTTAAAGAGGAAATGGCGCGCCCGAAGAGATTCGAACTCCTGACCCCCAGATTCGTAGTCTGGTGCTCTATCCAGCTGAGCTACGGGCGCGCTGTCCTGACCGGCGGGGCAAAGCCCTCTCGTCAAGGCGCGCGAAACTAGCCGCGAGGTGCGGCCTTGGCAAGCGCCTGCCGGGGAAAATGGCAGAGCCTTTATGCAGGGCCCGCAGCCTCCCCGTTTCAGGCTTGAGCGAGGCGGGGCGCGGGCTGCGCGGCCTCTTCAAAAAACAGGGCCTGGGAGATGGCCGCCTTCACGGCATTGGGCAGGAAGGGCTTGGTTATCAGGAAGGCCGGTTCGGGCCGCTCCCCGGTCAGCAGGCGCTCAGGATAGGCGGTGATGAAAATCACCGGCACGGACAGGCTGGCGAGAATATCATTGGCCGCATCAATGCCCGAGGAATTATCAGCCAGCTGGATATCGGCCAGCACGAGGCCGGGCTGATGGCGGGCCGCTTCGGCAATCGCTTCAGACCGGGTTGTGGCGATGGCACATACCTCATGGCCCAGATCACCGACAATGGCCTCGATATCAGCCGCAATGATCGGTTCGTCCTCGATGATGAGCACACGCGTTTTCAGGGCGAGCTCGATATCGCCATGCGCGCGCGCGACAAGGTTTTCCACCTCCGCTTCGGGCAGAGCCAGGACCTGGCCAGCCTCCTGCGGTGTAAACCCTTCCATCGCCGTCAGCAGCAGGGCCTGACGGCTGCGTGCTTCCAGCCGCTGCAGGCGCGAATCCGGTCCGCGCTGCGCGTCTGCGCCAATCATGTCCACCACTGGCGACGCATCGTGAAAGACCCGGAACAACGCGATGCGCGGCGCCAGCGCGGTATTGAGCGTCACCTTGCCGGCCACCGCGCTCTCAAGCGCCAGCTGGACCAGTGCATCGCCGCGCTGCTGCTCGCCCGCCAGCGCGCGCGCATAGCGGCGCAGATAGGGCAGATGGGCGAAAACATCATCGATCTTCATGGGTCCCGTCCTCTTTTCCACGCGCTGCCCGCCCGTGTGACAGGGCGCATGAGTACCCGAATACGCGCACGCACGGGCTCTGGTTCCGGTGTGATGCAGCTGCCGGACATGCCGAATGCAGGGAACCGCATGATTTCGTGATGCGTTGGACATCTGAGCTAACGCAGCAAAGACCCGTTTCAACACGAACGCATGGATGCCGATCCGATGTCCCAGAATGCGAAGGACGACATGCCAGACCGCCAGCATAACAGGCCGGACCGGGCCGAGGCGGGTCAAAGTGCGCGCCGCCGTGTGCTCGGCGATCAGCTGCGCGCCTTTTACGACTCGGTGACCAGCGAGCCGGTGCCGGACACGCTGACCGATCTGATGGCCGAACTGGCGCGCAAATCCGCAGACCGGAAGGACGCTGCCAGCGAACCTCCAACCAATCCTGCCGAGGGCGGCGATAGCGGGCGGGACGGGTAATGACCGCACATGATGATGCGGCTGCGATGGCCGCTTTCCAGCAAGAGCTGACCGATGCCATTCCGCACCTGCGCGCGTTTGCACGCTCGCTGTGCGGCAATCCCTCCGAAGCTGACGATCTGGTTCAGGAAACCCTGATAAAGGCCTGGACGCACCGTGAGCGCTTCGAAGACGGCTCGTCCATGCGCGCCTGGACCTTCCGCATCTTGCGCAATCATTTCTACTCCGAGCGCCGCCGGGCCTGGCGCAAGCAGGAACAGGGTGGCGAAATTCACGAGAACGCCGCCGTGACCGGTGAAAGGCAGAGCTGGGCGCTGCAGCTGGACGATGTCCGCCGGGCCTTGCTGGACATCCCGGATGAGCAGCGCGAGGCACTGGTACTCGTCGGCGCCGGGGGATTGAGCTATGAGGAAGCAGCCGGGGTGTGCGGCTGCGCGGTCGGCACGGTGAAAAGCCGGGTCAGCCGGGGCCGGGCCGCACTGGAAAAGCGCATGAGCACCGGGGTGTGCCTGAAAGCGTCTCCGGGCGGGGCAGCGAAAGCGGCGGAGGATATTGTTGACCACATCCGCAACGCCAGCGCCGAACGGCTCACCGGCTGACGATGAAAGCTCAGGCTTGAGGAGCCGATCGCGCTGGCGCGCCGGCCTGCGGGTGCGGATGCTGGCCGTCATCGTGCTGGCCCTCATCCCCATACTGACGCTGAGCGGCCTCTACACCCAGTCGCGCTTTGAAACCGCCCGCGACAACCAGCGTGAATTGCTGGCGGCGCGCGCGCAGATCACCGCCCAGAGCCAGCGTCAGCTGATTATGGGCGCAGGCAGCATGATGAACGCGCTGGCCCGGCAGGCACCGGTGCGGCTGGGCGGCGCGCTATGCGCACGCGCCCTGGCACAGGCACTGGCCGACCAGACAGCCTATTCCAATCTGGTGCGGGTCAATGCGCGCGGCGTGGTGGCCTGTTCGGCAGAACCCCTTGATGATGCTGTCCGGTTTGACGAAGCGCGCTGGTTCGCCGAGGCACGCGATAGCGGCCATTTCATCGTGGGTGCGCTGGAGATTGATCCGATCACCAGCCAGGCGATCATCCGCGCGGTCAGCCCGGTATTCGATCCAGAGGGCGATTTCGCCGGCGCGCTGGCGACCGGTATCCGCCTGAGTGCTCTGGAGGATCTGGGCCGCGAGAGAGCCGGTGAGGCGCGCTCCGCCCTTGTCGACCGCGAAGGCCGGGTGCTTACACAAAGCCGCGATATGGGGCTGGCGCGCGTCGATGCCGCGCTGATGGCCGAGGCGGCACAGGCTGGCAGCGCGCGTTTTACCGGCGCCGGACCCGATGGCGCGCCCCGCCAGTTCGTGCTGGTCCCCCTGCTATCAACAGAGCTCTATGCGCTGCTGGCCGAAAGCGCGCCGGAATTTCTTGAATTTGCCCTGGTGGACGTGACCGGCACCATTGTGCTGCCGGTTCTCATGCTGGTGCTGGCGGGCGCGGTCATCTGGATTGCAACCGATGTGATGATATTGCGCTGGCTGCGCTATCTGCAGCGCGTGGCCGCTGCCTATGGAAAGGGCCGTTACTCGGTGCGCCCCCGCCGCGCCCGGCGTGCGCCGGGTGAATTGCGCGAGCTGGCCGCCGGGTTTGACACGATGGCCCGCTCGATTGCCGAACGCGATGAAGCCCTCACCCGCAGCCTTGCCTATCAGGAAATGCTGCTCAAAGAGGTGCACCACCGGGTAAAGAACAATCTGCAAATCATTACCAGCCTTATCAATCTGCAGATGCGAAGCGTCGATGACCCCAAGGCGGCCAAGGTGCTCGGCGATGCGCAATCGCGCATCAACGCGCTGGCGCTTGTTCATCGCAGCCTCTATGAGGCGGGCGATTTTGCGAAGATCAACTTGAAGCCCTTCTTTGAAGAGCTGTGCACTCTCACCCACGCGGCCGTAGGCGGCGAGGAGCGCACGCTTGATCTCGTGACCGAAATCGAGCCGGCACTTCTGGGCGCAGAGCGGTGCATTCCGCTGGCCCTGTTTGTCACCGAGGCGATGACCAATGCCTACAAGCACGCCTTTGAAGGGCGTGATAGCGGCACGCTGACCGTTTCGGTGCAAATGGACGGCGCGCGCAATCTGACCGCCAGCGTGACCGATAATGGCGTAGGCGCAGCCGGATCGCCTGAGCCGGGCCGCAGAGGCGTTGGCGGGGCGCTGTTTGACGCCTTCGCGCGCCAGCTTGGCGGCAAAGCCGAAGCAGGTGCAGGCCCCGATGGCGGGCATGGCGTGTCCATTACATTCCCGCTGCTCGACGATGAAGGCCCGGCCGAAGCGTGACACCCGTCTGGCGCACGTTCCCGATTGGCATTATGTCAGCGCCATGACCCAGCCTGATACCACTCCCACCGATCCTCTGGCGCTGGCACAGGCCCTGATCCGCGCGCCCTCGGTAACGCCGCTGGACGCGGGCGCACTGGACACGCTGCAGGCCGCGCTGACCACGCTGGGCTTTGCCTGCCAGCGCATGCCGTTTGGCGAGGTGGACAATCTCTATGCCCGCCTTGGCACCGCCGAGCCGGTCTTCTGCTTTGCAGGTCATACCGATGTGGTACCGGCAGGGCAGGAAACGGCATGGAGCGCTGCGCCCTTCGCCGGGGAAGTGCATGGCGAGGCGCTGATCGGGCGCGGCGCGGTGGACATGAAGGGCGCGATTGCCGCCTTCGTGGCCGCGACGGCGCGCTATCTGGAAAGCCAGGGCAAGCCCGCAGGTTCCATCGCTTTCCTGATTACGGGCGATGAGGAAGGCCCGGCGATAAACGGCACGAAGAAAATGCTGCAAGCCCTTGAGGCGCAAGGCGAACGCTTTACGCACTGCCTTGTCGGCGAGCCGACCAACAGGGCGGTGCTGGGTGATATGGTGAAAATCGGCCGGCGCGGCTCGCTCAATGGCGTTATCACCGTCGCGGGCCGCCAGGGCCATGTCGCCTATCCGGACCGGGCCATCAATCCCATCGGGGCGCTGATGGCGGTGCTGCGCGCCCTGACCGCCCGCAGGCTGGACGAGGGCAATGCGCATTTCCAGCCCTCCAACCTCGAAGTCACAAGCGTCGATGTCGGCAATCCCGCCCACAATGTCATTCCCGGCGAGGCGCGGGCAAAGTTCAACATACGCTTTAACACCGAGCAGGATGGCGAGGCGCTCAAAAGCTGGATCAGTGATGAAATTGCCAAGGTACAGCAAGGCTTTGCCGGCACAATCTCAGCTGACCTTACCGTGACCGGCGATGCCTTCCAGACACCAGAAGGCCCGTTCACCGCGCTGCTGGCCGAGGCCATCCATGCCCGCACCGGCATCGCGCCTGAGCTGAGTACCAGCGGCGGCACGTCTGACGCGCGCTTCATCAAGGATTACGCGCCGGTAGCCGAGTTCGGGCTGGTCGGTGCCAGCATGCACCAGATTGACGAGCAGACGCCTGTTGCCGATATCAAAGTGTTAACAGAAATTTACCACGATATCCTGACACGCTACTTCGAGGTTTTCGCCTGATGGGCGGCGCGATTGCGGATATCCGGTCCGGCACGCGCGGCGTCTGGACCATGCTGGCCTTCAAGGAGGGCTGGCGTCAGCATTTCGACGTGTCGGTGGACGGGTTTGTCCGCTCCTTCATGGCCGTCATCTACGCCCTGCCCGCCTTCATCCTGCTGATAATATCGGCCAATCACGTCCTGCCGGAATTCTCCGGCAATCCCGATGCGCAGGTCAGCCTCACCGACGCGATCGGCCAGTATGCGCGCATCTGGCTGCTCTTTCCCGTCATCGCCCTTGTGGTGGTGAAAGTGATGGGCCTGAAGGGCGGTTTTTCCGCCTGGGTGGTGGTGCATAACTGGGCGGTTTTCGTGCTGTTGCACGTGCAGGCCCTGTTCTGGCTGCTGGCCGCGGCGGGTATCGCCAATGCGGAGGCGCTGGGCCTGATGCTGGCGCTCTACCAGATCATCCGCCTTCTGGTGCACTGGCGCGTCGCTGCTGGCACTCTGGGCCTGCACTGGGGGCTGGCAGCGGGCGCGGCCTGTATCCCGCTCGTCATCGACGCGCTGATCGTCTACGGGTTTGCCAGCGCCTCTGGCGGGTAGTCCACAAACGCCAGATAGAGGCCGTCAGGCGGCGCGACAGGTCCGCAGCGCGTACGGTCTGCCGCTACCAGTGCGTCGCGGAAATCATCCACGCTCCAGCGCCCGCGCCCCACCTCCACCAGAGAGCCGGTGATGGAGCGTATCTGCCGGTGCAAAAAGCTGATCGCTTCGACTTTCAGCTCGATCGCGTCGCCGCGCCGTTCCACGCTGATCGCGTCAATCGACTTTACCGGGCTGTCCGCCTGGCACTGCGCATCGCGGAACGTCGTGAAATCATGTGTACCGACAAGGCTTTGCGCGGCAATGTTCATGGCCTGCACATCCAGCGGCACGCGCACCTGCCACGCCTTGCCGGCATCCAGCGCCAGCGGCGCGCGCCGGTCGATAATGCGGTAGACATAGCCGCGCCTCACGGCAGAGAAGCGCGCATGGGTGTCATCCTTCACCGCCCGCGCCGACAGGACCGAGACCGGGTGGGAACGCAAATGATGGTTCAGCGCATCGCGCACCACATCCGCCGGCCAGTCTTTTGCAAAGTCCACATGGGCGGTCATGGCAAGGGCGTGGACGCCTGAATCCGTGCGCCCTGCCCCATAGACCTCGTGACGGCCCTCCTCCAGCGCATCGGCGGCGCGCTCCATCACGGTCTGCACGGCAAGACCATTATCCTGCTTCTGCCAGCCGACAAACGGCCCGCCATCATATTCGATGGTGAGGAGATAGCGGGGCATGGCTAGAGCCGCGTACCCGCAGGCACCGCCGTGCCGCGCAGGAACTCGTCCGCGCCCATCACGCCCTTGCCCTCGCGTTGCAGGCGTTTCAGGCGCACCGCGCCGCGCCCGCAGGCGATAAGAAGGGAAGCGTCCAGCGCCTCGCCCGGCTCGCCATCGCCCTTTTCGGGTTCAGCAAAATGCACCTTCACGCGCACCGCGCCTTTGGGCGTGTCCAGGCTGAACCAGGCACCGGGAAAGGGCGAGAGGCCGCGTATATGGTCGCACACCTCACCGGCGGGGCGCGTCCAGTCGATGCGCGCCTCTGCCGATGAGATTTTCTTCGCGTAGGTGACGCCCTCTTCTGTCTGCGGCACGGCCTGCAGCGAGCCGCGCTCCAGCGCGGCCAGCGTACGCGGCCACAGCTCCGCGCCGGTCTCCATCAGCTTGTCGTGCAGGCTGCCGGCGGTGTCGTCGGGCGCAATCGGCACGATCTCGCTCATCAGGACGGGGCCGGTATCCAGCCCCTCCTCCATCTGCATGATCTGCACGCCCGTCACTTCATCGCCCGCCTGTATGGCGCGCTGTATAGGCGCCGCGCCGCGCCAGCGCGGCAGGAGGGACGCATGCAGGTTCAGACAGCCAAGGCGCGGTGCTGCAAGCGCTTCTTTCGGCAATATCTGGCCATAGGCGACCACGCAGGCCACATCGAGATCGAGGCTGGCAAAGTCTTCCAGCACATCCGCCTCGCGGAAGCGTTCAGGCGTTTTCACCTCGATGCCGAAGGCGTCCGCCAGCGCATGCACCGGGCTTTTGCGCAATTCCTGTCCGCGCCCGGCGGGCCTAGGCGGCTGGGTGTAGACGCGCACGATTTCGTGGCCCGCCCCGGCGATTGTGGCCAGCGAGCGCGCGGCAAATTCCGGCGTTCCCATGAAGGCTATGCGTAAACTCATGGCGTCAGACGCTTCCCTTGAACCAGCCAGCCAGGAAATCCACGAACAATCGTACCCGGTGCGCCAGATAGCGGTTGGACGGGAACACGGCCCACAATTCGCGCGCTTCGGGCGTCCAGTCATCCATCAGGGACACTACCCGCCCGTCGGCGATGGCCGCGCGCGCAGCCCAGCTGGGTACACACCCCACGCCCGCCCCGGCGCAGGCCGCAGCAACCGCCGCGCTGGCCCCGTTCAGCAATAGCCGCCCGTCCACCTTCACATCGGTCTTCACCCCGTCCTTTTCGAACCGCCACAGATTGGGCGCGGGCCGGTTGCGGTCAATGATGCATGAATGGCGGGCGAGGTCTGACGGGTGGACGGGAGTGCCTTCCGCCTCCAGCCAGGCGGGGCTGGCAATCGTGGTCATCGGCGCATCGGCGAGCCGCTTGGCGATCAGGCTGGAATCCGGCAAATGCCCCAGCCGCACGGCGAGGTCATAGCCCTCGTCCACCAGATCCACCATGCGGTCGGAAAGATCGAGGCGCACCTCCACCGAGGGCCATTGCTCCATGAAGGCCGTCACCGGATCGATCAGGCGGGCAGAACCGAAATCCACCGGCGCCGCCACGCGCAGGAAACCCGCCGCCGCCGCATTGTCAGCCGCCAGCCCGTGCTCGATCGCCTCATATTCGGTCAGCCAGGGCCGCACCCGCTCCAGCAATGCCCGGCCCGCATCGGTGAGCCTTACAGAGCGCGTGGTGCGTTCCAGGAGGCGCGCCTGCATGCGCTCCTCCAGCGCTGAGATCTGTTTGGACGCCGCGCCGGGGGTCAGCGAGTGACGCTCGGCAGCGCGCGTAAAGCTCTCCAGCTCGGCAACGGCCTGAAACAGGCGCAGGGCATCGATACGGTCCATGGAAATTTCCGCTATGGAATAAGTGAAAGAATTTCACGTCCATTAGCGAAATGCACGAGGCAAGTCATCCGTTCCGTGTGAAAAAAAGGGGTGGGGCTAAATGAGCGCGTCCGGCCCCACGACCGTCATCCAAGACTCGTCCAAAGGCGATACTTCCCGCAAGGGTTTCCCATCGCCACGGTGGGGCCGGTCGATTTCAGGCGGCAAAGCGGGGGGGCGGTCCGGTCGCCAGCGAGCTTTGGCAACTTGTTCCAAGTTCAAGTTTTCCGCTGGGTCGGAAGCATTATGGGAAACAAACTTGGCAGCAGATAAATTCACTCCATGGAGCTCAACACTTTGACAATTTGTCTCTTGAAGCAAAGCTCCCTCCAAGTCTGCATAACTAATATGAGCAAAACTCAGATCTGCGCCAGCCAGCTTCCCCTTTTGTAAATTCGCACTATCAAGCAACGCCCCTCTCAGTGTCGCCCCGGTAAGCTCTACTTTTTGAAGGTTCGCACTTCGTAGCCATGCACCTTCTAGCTCAACCCCGAAAAGCTGCGCTTCGCGCAAATCAGCGTTTGAGAGATCGAACTCCCGCAGGTCGGCACCATCAGGCAACCTGAGCCGCGCAAGCCTCGCACTAGAGAGATCAACTCCACCTGCTGTGTACAAAAAGGGGCGATGCTCAAACGGCCATGAGCGCGCCAGCACGGCTACAGCAGCCTCCCGGTCCACAGCGAGACGCGGGCCTTCATAGTCATCCGGCAGCGTAGCCGCGTCGGGCGCTTTTCGTACTTCCTCTGCGGATTGCTCCCGCACAAAGGCGGCCAGCGTTTCCCCAATCTGTCGGCCAAATGTCTTGTCGCCTCCGTCAGCAAAGGCGGATCGCATGAGTCCTTCCAACGCATAAATGGCACCGAGGCGGATGGCGGTTTCCTTGCTACCCAGCTGCTCCACCGCACGGGAAAAGGTTTCCGCGTCCTGCCCGCGTTGGGCGAGCGCATGCTCAGCCTGCATCAGCCGCGTGCGGCGCAGGGCATTGATCAGCGCTGCGCCTGCACCCGCACCGCCGAATACAAGACTGGCGGCCCAAAGCAGATTACGGAAATCCTCAGCCAGATAGCCGGGCCGGATCCATTCCACGCCAGGACAGACCAGATTGGTTCCCGGGCAAGGGTCGGCCAGATCGACGATCCAGAAGAACGCGGCAATCGCCGCCAAAACCCAAACGATTAGAAAGGCCGTGATTGCGCGGTTGTAAACGACACTTCCAAACCAGCGGAAAGGCCATGTCACAGCCCTCCATACGGACAGGAGCCACCGCCAAGTCTTTGCCGACCAGCGCACCGCCGTCCGAAAGGCAACCGCAAGCCGCCCCCGAATTTTCTCAACCCACCCATCCATATCCTGACTGCGCCCCGGTTTCGGGCGCACGTCAAGCGTGTTGCCGGTGATGACCGGGGATTACGCGGGCGGGGCGGAGCGCGTTGCGCAAAAAAAAGGCCCCGGAAAACTCCGGGGCCGGTCAGGTGGGGTGTGTTGGTGTGAGGCTTTTCCCTCGTCCTTCGAGACGCTCGCTTCGCTCGCCCTCAGGATGAGGGGGAAGATCACCAAGCCCTCATGCTGAGGAGCTTTCTTCAGAAAGCGTCTCGAAGCACGGGGCTTGGTTCGCCCTAGTGATACCCGCCGACGCCGCCATCGAGCATCAGGTTGAGATTGGTGGCGGTGCGGCGCGCACTGCGGCGCTCGCGCATGGCGGTATAGCGTTCCTCATAGCGCACATAGACGAGGCGCACGCCCGGCCCGTAAAGGCGTAGCAGCGAGCGCTCGTTACAGTCGCGCATGGCCTCTGCCGGGGCGCAGAACACCTCCCCGCCGCGTCCATAACGCAGCGCATCGCCGCGCTGGCACTGGATGACCTGACCATCCTCGAAACTGTCCGCCCCGCTTTCCAGACGATGGCCCAGCGTTGCCTGCAGCGTGGTGCCGGCCATGCAGCGGAAAATCTCGCCCTCAAAGCCTTCGCGCACGCGCTCATCGCGTTCAGGGCGTGCGGCCGGGTGCGGCGTGCCACGGTCATCGATGCAGACTGCGCGCACCACGCGCCAGCCCTCTACCATCCGCGAATAGCTTTCCTCTTCCATCTCGTACTCATCGGCGAGCGCCAGGCCCGCAATGGCGGTCGCCGCCGGAGCGGCACCGCGCGAGATGAAACCGCCCCCGCCATACACGATTGTATTGCTGCTGGCCTGCGCACCGGCAAACGCCATGGCAGAGGCTTGTGCGTTCACATTCACATTGACCTGATTATTCAGATAGATGCCGCCGATATTGATGCGCGGCCCGCCAATATGAACCGATGGTCCACCAATGCGGATCGAGGGCGCGCGCACTTGCGGCCCGTGCCCGTGCTGGCAGCAATGATGGCTGGGCGGCGGCGGTGATACCGGCGTCGGCCCGGCATGTGCCGCAGTGGCGGCCGCTGCGCTGGCAAAGGTCGCTGCGATCACTACGCCAAACGCTTTTGCGTATCGAGTTGAAACGCCCATTGGGTCACTCCCGTCTGTTTGCGCGCTTCCCCGCAAGAAGGATGCCGGTTTGTGCGGAGGGCTACAAAAAAGCACTTGGCAAGCCGCTTGCAGTCCCCCGCCCCGACCGGAGCACGCCTGTCCAAAAGCAGGACTGACAACGCGCTCCCCTTAAAGGGACTAAAGAGGACGGGCTGCCGATGCGCCACGAGAACACAAAGACGCTGTTTGCGTACTGGGATGCGAGAAGGCTTGGCCGCTCCGCGCCGACACGCGGCGATATCGCTCCGCGCGATCTGGCCGGGCTGCTCAGCCATCTGTTCATCCTGCGCCGGATGGACCGTGACCATCACATTTTCCGCCTGGCGGGCACCTCGCTGTGCCAGATGCATGCACGCGAGTTCAAGGACCAGAACTTTCTGGGGCTGTGGCGCGGCCATGACCGCCAGCACATGACGGCCCTGCTGGAAGGCGCGATGAGCGTACCGGCCCCTGCCTGTGCGCTGGCCGACGCGGTCTCGCTTGATGGCCGCTCGGTAGAGGTGGAAATCGCGCTCCTTCCGCTTCGCGGGCCTGAAGGGTGGGTGGACCGGTGTCTCGGCCTCTACCAGCCCTTGCAGGGGCGCAGCCTGGAGGGGCGTCCGGCCGTGCGCCACATATTGAAAGAACTGCGCCCGGCAGTAGAGCCGGAAAGCTCCGTGCAGGTATTTCGCGGCCTGCGCGACGGGCGCGTACCGGCCCGCGCCGCAAATGACTTCTAGCTTGGCCAAATTTTAACCAGCACCAGTCTAAATTGCCTGCCCGAACAATGAGGCTGGCATGGGACCCGTCACCGATCTGAGCACGCGCCTGGACAAGCGCAAGATACGCATAGCGGCCGCCGGCGCGCAGGAGCAGCGCCGCCACCGCCGTGTGCCCTTGCGCCTGCCCGGACGGTTTCTCGATCCCGTACGCGGTGAATTCGTCTGCACCCTCATCGATGTGTCACCGGGCGGCGCGAAAGTCGCCGCCGAAGCCCCGCCGGCGCTCGGCGAACGCGTTGTCATGCTGTTTGACGGGCTGGGCCGTGTGGAGGGTGATGTGGTGCGCGCCGGTGCGCGCGGCTTTGCCGTGCGCTTCAATGCGACACAGCGCAAGCGCGACCGGCTGGGCGATGCGATCACCTGGCGTTTCAATATGGAGCGCCTGGGCCTTGAAGAAGACCGCGCCGCGCCCAGAAAGCCCGGAACAGGACGGGTGAAAATCCGCCTGAAGGACGGCGTGCTGATCCAGGCCGATCTTGTGGATGTGTCGATCTCCGGGGCCGCCTTTGCCTGTCTGGAGCGTCCCCGTGTTGGCGAAAGCGTCAGCGTGGGCGACCTGACAGGCCGGGTGACTCGCTGGCTGGACAACGGCTTCGCGGTATCGTTCGATCCGCCCCGGGGTTGAGGTGAGATTTCCAGCGGAGCTGCCTTTTGTCTGCGCACGCGGCAGAAAAAGTCATGTTTGTGGCCCATACTTGCGCCAACCGGCCTGAATCTTGCCGTAACCCCTGCATAGTCTCTTCTTTAGAGGGCTTGGATGGAGTGTGACCCCAATGCCGCGGGATGATGGAATAGCGATGTCCTGGTTTGTGAAAGTCGATGGCCGTGTGTACGGACCCTATACGGGGGCGCAGATGCGCGCCTTTGTCAGTGAGGGACGCATAGCGGGCCACTCGGTCGTCTCGCAGGACCGCGAGGACGGCTGGGAAAACGCATCCGACGTCGCACAATTCAAGGCATGGCTGGATGAAGCCCGGCGCAGCCCCGGCACCAAGCGCCCCGCCGCCACTGATGCCCGCACGGCCAATTTCGTCGTCATCGCCACGCTGGCCGATGACAGCCGCTCAGGGTTTGAGGCGGCGCTGAAGGATTTCGGCGACGCGGAGAGCATTGCGCCGGGCGTCTGGCTATTGCGCGCGCCCGCCACGGCGGCAACACTGCGCAACGAGCTGAGCCATCTTCTGGCCCGCGAAGACAAGCTGATCGTGGTGGATGCCTCGCGCGACCGCACCGCCTGGTTCAATTTCGGCCGCGATACCGACCAGCGTATCCGCGAGCTGTGGGGCCGGCCGCAGTAGGATTTCTCTTTTAGTTGCGCAACGCATCCGCGTTGCGATGTTCCGCGAAAAGTCGCGGGCGCGCAGTCGCGCTTTTCAGGCCGCTTTGCGGCCTGCAAGGCCGACCGGCCGCCG
This sequence comes from Glycocaulis sp., assembly GCF_050485565.1. Lineage (GTDB taxonomy): Bacteria > Pseudomonadota > Alphaproteobacteria > Caulobacterales > Maricaulaceae > Glycocaulis. Next base: position 46,898 of record NZ_JBJHBQ010000014.1, read on the forward strand.
GGCACTTTTGCCCGCAGCGACGCAGGGATGGGCGGAGCATCAAAAAAAAATCCCCTCAAATCTCCCTCAACCCTTCCGCAAAGCGCTTCGCGTTGGCGACGTAGTGATCCGCGCTGGCCTTGAAGATATCGCCCATCCCTTCCTCCAGCGTTTTGACCACCTTGCCCGGTGAGCCGAGTACCATGGAATTGTCCGGTATTTCCTTGCCTTCGGTGATGAGGGCATGTGCGCCGATAAGACAGTTCTTCCCGATCTTCGCGCCATTGAGGATGGTCGCGCCGATACCCACCAGCGAATAGTCGCCAATCTGGCAGCCATGCAGCATGGCCTGATGGCCAACCGTGATGCCCTTGCCGAGGACTGTCGGCTTGCCCGGATCGGCATGGATGACCGTGCCGTCCTGGATATTGGTGTCATCACCGATCACGATGTCTTCCACATCGCCGCGCAGCACCGCCCCGAACCAGACCGACACATTGCGCCCCAGCGTGACGCGGCCCAGCACGGTGGCTCCCGGCGCTACCCACACCCCCTCGCCGATCTTCGGACGCACCCCGTCCAGCTCGTAAACGCCCATAATGTGTTCCTTCCTGCTCGCTGCATCAGCACGGCGTGGCGAAACTGCATCGGTTGGATGTGAAGTTTCAGCGACGGACTGACTCATAATTCGTTCACTGTCTTAGCATGAGACTGTAGATGCGATTCGAGAGGGGAACAGCCGCCCATAGGCTGTCTTCGGATCGATCGTGAGGGATAGACGCTTCTAGCACGGAGGCCCGCGGCACAATGCCGTATGCACCCCCAATGCCAGACCCTTCCGGATCGGCCGCAAGTTCCGCATCTGCCCTGTCCAGCCTGCACCGTTTTTGCCCGCCCCTTATGCAGCCGCATGAGGGGTTTTTTCTTGTCCGGAGGACGCCAACATGAGCAAGCGCACCGCAAAACGCCGTCAGGGCGGGTTCAATGCCGAGCACTATGAGGAAGAGAAGGTCCGCGCCCTCTTCCCCGGCGCGAACTGGTCACCTGACGACAATGAACCCATGCGGGACCAGCGCTATATCAAGAACGTCAAACCGCGCTCTGAGGGGCAGGCGCGGCTGATGACGGCGATAGACGACCATAATCTTGTAATGGCCATGGGGCCGGCCGGTACCGGCAAGACCTATCTGGCCGTTTCCAAGGCGGTCGAGGCACTGGAGAGCGGTCAGGTGGGACGCATCGTCCTGTCACGCCCGGCGGTCGAGGCAGGCGAGCATATCGGCTTCCTGCCCGGCGCTCTGGAAGAGAAGCTCGCGCCTTACTTGCGCCCGCTCTACGACGCGCTGGCAGACCGGCTAAGCCCGAAGCGCCTGAAAGCGCTGATGGCCGAAGGTCTGATCGAGATCGCGCCAATTGCCTATATGCGCGGGCGTACGCTCAACAACGCCTATATCGTGGTCGATGAGGCCCAGAACTGCACCTACGGCCAGCTCAAAATGCTGCTGACCCGTCTGGGCTGGAACTCCACCATGGTCGTCACAGGCGACCCGGCACAGACCGACCTTCTGCCGGAAATGTCCGGCCTTAAGGATATCTGCGAGCGCCTTGAAGAGGTGAAGGATATCGCGGTTGTCCGGCTGGAAGCCAAGGACATCGTGCGCCACCCGCTCGTCGCCTCGATGCTCGACGTGCTGTAACAGACAGCAAAGCAGGCACATAAAGGCCCCGGCCAGAGGACAGCCGGGGCCTTTTTGCTGACGGTAGTTCCGCGCGCTAGAAGCGGAAATTTGCACCGGCGCGGATGACATCGAACTGTGTATCGATGGTCGCGCGGCCAATCGTGCCGTCATCATAGCTGGTGTCGAAGTTGGAGCTTCCCAGATCCACCCGCGAATACTCAGCCCGCAGGGTCCAGAAATCGGTCACGCCCCATTCGACACCGGCACCATAGGTCCAGCCGAACTGGTTGGAGCTTTCGCTGTCGGTGATTTCAGCCGCACCCACACGGTAATTGCGGTCGAAATCGACGCGGCCATAGGCACCGCCACCCGTCGCGTAGATCAGGAACCGGTCGAACGCGACACCGCCGCGCAGGCGGGCCGTGGCGAAGTAGTCCACCTCGAAATTCAGGTCTGTAAACCCGTCAGGATTGTCCGCTGCCCCGCCCGGAGCGTTCGGGATAGAGGTGTTCGAGCTGATATCGGAGAGCTGGACGTCAACTTCACCGCCCAGCACGAACATGCCGGTCTGCCAGTTTGCGCCGGCCTGGATACCGCCGACCCAGCCATCGCCGTCAAATGTGCGCATGGTGGGAAAGGTGCCGCCAGCCAGAGCGCCGGGGAAGAAGGCGGAGCCAGCATCAATCTCCAGCGCTGCATCGAGATCGAACTCGGCATTGCGGCCCTGTCCGAGATTCACGCCGACATAGGAGCCGGTCCAGTTATAGTCGCCAGCATACTGTGCCAGCGCGGACGGGGCGATTACGGGGAGTGCGGCTGCCGCCGCGAGTAAAGCCAGTTTACGCATCAGTTTGCCCTTTTTTGGTCGCTTGCGCCGCGCATTGGCGCGGCATGACTGATGCCCAATCCATGTGAGGTAAACGCAGCATGCCCCGCCACGGATGCAAAGCCTGCTGGGGGCCAGATGCCGGTGTTACTCATCTGCAACACCGCGTCAGGGTGAGGAACGCTCCACGCGGGCACGCAGCCGCTCCACCGCCTCGCCGACGGAGCGCCGCTCCAGATCGACCACACCGTTCGCCTCGCGCATGGCATCGGCGTCTATCGCGTTGAGCAAGGGTGCCAGCGCCTGCGCAATGGCAGGCCGGCCAGTAGCAGACGGACCGATGAGCACCAGCGCGTCATAGGGCGGCAATATACCGGCCGGGTCTTCCAGTATCACCAGATCAAACGCTGAAATGCGTCCGTCCGTCGTGTAGGCAGTGATGGCGTCCACCTCGCCATCGCGGACCGCGCCGTACATGAAGGTGGAATCCATGGCGCGGGTACGCGCAGAGCCAAGCCCGTACGTGTCACGCAGGCCCGTCCATTCGGCGCGGGCGAAGAACTCCGGATCCGCGCCGATGGAAAGCCCGTCAATGCTGGCCAGATCGCCTATGGTGGCAAGGCCGTGGCGCTCGGCTGCTGCCTGGCTTACCGCGATGCCATAGGCGTTTTCAAAGCCCAGCGCGCCCAGAACCAGCACCTGATGGCGCGTCCACATCCAGCTGGTGATCTCCGCCAGCATGACATGACGGCCGGGCAGGTCCTCGCGCTGCATGATCGTGGCCCAGAGCGTGCCGGAATAATCCACATAGACATCAATCTCGCCGGAAGTGAGGGCATCGAAGGCGACGGTGGAACCCAGATTGTCCCGGCGGCGCACCTGCGCCCCTGCATCGCCCAGCACCTCTTCGAACAGGCCGGCGAGAATATATTGCTCGGTGAAAGCCTTCGCGCCGACCGTGACCGGTTGCTCACCAAATCCGCCTGCGTGCACGCCCCGGTCGGCGCGCGCGCCAATCGCACCTGATGGCCCTGCCAATACGCCCGCAGGCACGAGCGCCAGCGCAGCGATCATCGCCAGCCCCGTCCCGGCAACAAGCGCCCTGCCCGCCTTCCGGCGCGCCGCCGCGCTTTCCATCAGCTTGAGAAGGCCGTCGATAACAAGCGCCGAGAGGGCGGCGGCCACGCACCCGAAAATGACCAGCGTCCAGTTGCGGGTCTGCAGGCCGGAGAAGATGTAATTACCCAGCGAGGCTGCCCCCACGGGCGTAGCCAGCGTTGCCGCCCCGATAACCCAGACCGACGCCGTGCGCACGCCCGCCATCATGGTCGGCAGAGCCAGCGGCAGCTCGACACGCACCAGGCTTTGCAGGCGCGTCATACCGACACCGCGCGCCGCCTCGCGCACCACCGGGTCAACGCCCTGAAGCCCCACTATCGTGTTTCGCAGGACCGGAAGGACCGCATAGAGCGTGAGCGCGGTGAAGGCTGGCAGAAAGCCGATACGCCCGCCAAGGAGCGGCACCATCAGGGCCAGCAGCGCCAGGGCCGGAATGGTCTGAAATACGCCCGCAACGGCCAGCGCTGGCCCGGCAATCACCTTGTTGCGGGCCGCCAGCACACCCAGCGGCAGGGCTATCAGCAGGCCGCACGCCATGGCGCCCAGAGACAGGCGCAGATGCCCGCCCAGATATTCCGGCAGCAGGGCGAAGGGCTGGGCGAGCGCCTCCATCATCCCTGCCCCGACAGAGCAGCCACGCGCTCAGCCTCCCGGCGCGGTGTCGCCAGCAGGGTTTCCACATACGGGTCTGCCGGATCGGACAGGAGCTGCGAGGGCGTGCCAAGCTGGATGATGCGCCCGTCACGCATGACGGCAATCTCATCGGCCAGCAGCAGGGCTTCGGCCATGTCGTGGGTGACCATGACGGCCGCAAAACCCAGCCGGGCGCGCAAAGCCTGAACGTCCTCGCGCAAGCTGTCGCGCGTGATCGGGTCCAGCGCGCCAAACGGTTCATCCATCAGCAGCAAGGGCGGCTCGGCGGCGAGCGCGCGGGCAAGGCCCACACGCTGGCGCTGGCCACCGGACAGCTCTGCCGGATAGCGGTTTTCAAACTCTGCAGGGTCAAGCTGGACCAGTTCCAGCAGCACACTAATGCGGTCGCGTGTCCGCTCGGCATCCCACCCCGCAAGGCGCGGCGTCACCGCGATATTCTCGGCCACGGTGAAATGGGGAAACAGCCCGTCGCCCTGCATCACCCAGCCCATGCGGCGGCGCAGGGTGACGGCGTCCAGCGCGGTCACATCCTCGCCCTTGAAACTGACCGTGCCGGAGCTCGGCTCCAGCAGGCGGTTGATCATTTTCAGCGTGGTCGTCTTGCCGCAACCGGACTCGCCCACCAGCGCCAGCAGAGCGCCTTCGCGCACGGTGAAGCTTGCCGCATCGACAGCCAATGTGCCGCCGGGGAAGGTCTTGGTCAGTGCCTGGACATCAAGTACCAAGCGCCCTCACCTTACAGATCGTCGAGATCGATATCGAGAATGGTGATCTCGAAGGAATAGGAGGTCTCGCCCTCATCGACATTCTTCGAAACGACGCCAAGGCATTCTGCTCCCAGATAGATTTCCGCGCACTCATCCGGGCGCTGGCGCATCTGGACTTTCAGCTCCGGGTTGAGGCGCTGACGCAGAAAAGCCTCAACCTTGCTGGCTTCGGTGTGATTGAAAACGGTCTGGGACATGGGGGCGTCTCGCCTCATTTGATGATGAACGGACCGGAACCGGTCTGGAAGATGCGGGGATTCGCGCAGGAATGCGCGTTCAGCCGCAAACTAGCGGTCTGCCGGAAAGGATCAATCAGGAAGGCTGTGATCCATGGTGCGCGCAGGCTCCGCGCAGGCCCCGCCCACCGGCTTGGCCGGCACACCGGCCACCGTGCAGCGGGCCGGCACATCGCTCAACACCACCGAACCGGCGGCGATGCGGGCATGGTCGCCGACACTGATATTGCCGAGCACCTTGGCCCCGGCCCCGATCAGCACGCCATTGCCGATTTTCGGGTGGCGGTCGCTTTCCTCAGCGCCCGTACCGCCCAGCGTCACCTCGTGCAGGATCGACACATCATCGCCCACCACCGCCGTCTCACCGATCACGACCGAGCTGGCATGGTCGATCATAATGCCCCTGCCAATGCGCGCCGCCGGGTGGATGTCCACGCCGAACAGTTCGCTCATGCGCCCCTGCAGATGAAAGGCCAGCGTTTCGCGGCCCTCAACCCACAGCCAGTGCGCAATGCGATAGGCCTGAAGCGCCTGATAGCCCTTGAAGTAGAAAAAGGGCTGCAGGAGAGACCTGCAGGCCGGGTCGCGCTCATCCACCGCCAGCATGTCGGCCGCCGCGCTCAGCACGATTGCCTCGTCCGCGCCCAGCGCCTCGCTGACCACATCATGGACCAGCATGGCGTCAAGCTGGCCATCAGCGAGTTTCAGCGCGATGCGGTGGGCCAGCGCCTCGGCAAAGCTGCCATGGCGCAATATCCCGGCATTGACGAGGCCGGCCAGCATGGGTTCCTCGGCGGCGACCGATGCCGCCTCCAGGCGCAGCCGGTTCCACAGCGCGCGCAGATCAGTGTCCTGCCGGATCGGGGCTACAGCGTCAGCTTGGGCCATGGGGCTCTTCCTTTCCGGCCGGGTTCAGTATCGCTCTGGAAACCGCCTCTGGCAGCTCGCCATGGCGTGCCATGTAGTCAGCCTTCAGCAGCATTGCCAGTGTGAAGGCGTCACGAATTCGCCCATCCATCGCCTCGCGCAAGGCTGCAGCGAACGCCACGCGGCGCGTTTCGATGTCCTCGGTGCCTTCCGGCTCCGCCTCACCCTGGCTGATATCCCAGGCGATAAAGGCCACCGCGCGCTCATTGGTGATGGAGTTGGACATGTCCAGCTGGAGAAATTCCAGCCAGTTCGCAGCCTCCAGCCCGGTCTCCTCGGCCAGTTCGCGCTTTGCGCTGTCCAGCGGCAATTCATTCAGCGGACCGCCGCCTTCGGGCAGCTCCCAGCTCCAGCAATCGAGCGCAAAACGATACTGGCCGACCAGCATCACCGAGCCGTCGGCGAATATCGGCAATATGCCAATGGCGAGATTTTCCGGCTCCATGACGCCATAAAGGCCCGGCTTGCCGTCTGGCCGCGTCACGTCGTACTCGCGCACTTTCATCCACGGGTTCTGATAGGCCAGTTTCTCGCCGTGAACGGTCCACGGGCCGCGTTCAGTCCCGGCGCGGCGCTTGCGTGAGGTCATGGGACGCGGTCCTTCCTGCAGCAGCAGACCCGCTACCGCTTACGACGCCGGGGCCGTTTCGGGCAAGACCTGCGCGCCAGCCCCCCTGAAGCGCACCAGCATCACGAAGGCGGCAGGCGCAAAAATGAGCGCCAGCATGGCAGAACCGGCCACACCGCCCGCCACAGCCGCCGCAAACGGCAGCCAGAAGGAATCGCCTTCAATGATAAGCGGGGCAAACCCGCCCATCGTGGTCAGGGTCGTTGCGATGATATGGCGGGTGCAGTCCACCACCGTCTCGCGGATCGCCAGCGCCTCGCCGGCCAGCGCCGCGGCGTTGTTGCGCAGGGCCGACAGCACCACGATAGTGCCATTGATCGACAGGCCCACCAGCCCCATCGAACCGACAATCGCGTTAAAGCCCAGAGGCATGCCAAACAGCCAGACCCCGAACAGGGCAAGGCCCACCGATAGCGCGCCCACGGTGAACACAATCCCTGCATACCGGAACGAGTTGAAGGCCAGCACCACCGATCCGATCATCAGGATCAGCAAGGGAAGCGCGGTGGACATCAGATCAGCCATGGCATCGCCCTGGCTTTCAGCCTCACCGCCAACCACCAGACGATAGCCGGGCGGCATCTCGATGCCGGACGCATCCAGCCGGGCAAAGAAGCTCTCCAGCGCGGGCGCGGGCAGCACGAAGGGGGAGAGATAGCCATAGACCGGATTGGCCCGCTCGCCATCCAGCCGGATGATGGATGCGGTCTGCGGCACCAGCGTCATCGCTCCCAGCGCACCGACCGTGCTCATCGCGCCGCCGCCCTGACCCGGCAGGGGTGTAGCCGCAATACTGTCCGCCGCCGCGCGCCTGTCTGCTGGCCCGACGACCCGCACGGGCAACACTTCAACGCCTTCCACCACGGTTCCGCCGAGTACGCCGTCCAGATCCGCCCGGATACGCCCTGCCACATCGGTAAGGCGCAAACCTGCCAGCGCGGCCGAAGCTTCATCCGTCGACAGGCGGGCCACCGGCTCACCCAGCAGCAATTGGGCCTGCGTATAGGTAACGCCCGGCGTCGAGGCGAGCACGCGGCGTATGTCCTGCCCCAGCGCATCGAGCACCGCCAGTTCCGGGCCGACAATCTTCAACTCGATAGGGGCGGGCGTGGGCGGTCCCTGCTCGAAGGGAGTGGCCAGCACCATCGTATCGGGGAAGGCTTCGCGTGCGCGCGCCTGAAAGTCCTGTGTGATGGCGCGGGTATGGACGGGCGAGAGTGTGCGCACCCATCCGGCAGCGTAATTGGGCCGTCCGGCCTGTCCCCGGCGCATATTGTAGTAGACGCGCGGCGACGATCCGCCGAGCACCCAGCCGACATCCTCAACACCATCATATTCGCGCAGCATCGCGGTCACCGCCTCGGTGCGGCGGCGGGTCTCTTCCATGGAGACGCCAGACGGCAGGGTGATCGATATCTCGAACATGTCCCGGTCGGTCGGCGGGAAGAATTGCGATGGCAGGGTGGAGGCAGCCAGAAAGCCCGTGACCGGCAGGATGACCGCCAGCAGCATGCCAATGGCCGGCTGGGCAATCACGGCGTTGAGAAGCTTGCGATAGGCCCAGGCCAGTGGCTCGGAACGCAGACCATCGCGCCAGAAGGGGCGCGGCCCCTCATCTGCACTGTCCGCGTCGTCAAACCACGCCGCCAGCGACAGAATGATCGTGAAGGCCAGCGCGAAAGAGCTGACGACGGCAAAGATCACCGACACGCCAATCATCGAGATGAACTCGCCCGCAGCGCCCGGCATCAGCGCAATCGGCGCGAAGGCGAACACGGTCGTGGCCGTAGACGCCAGCAGGGGGACGAACAGCGTGCGCGCCGCCTTGTCGACGGCTGCCAGCCGCTCAAGGCCGCGCCGCCGGAGCAGGCGGTAATCATCTACCACCACAATCGCGTTATCGATCAGCAGGCCGAGCGCCACCACAAGACCCGTCACCGACATCTGGTGCAAGGGCTGGCCGTAGGCATTGATCAAGAACAGGACCAGCAGAACGGTGAGCGGCAACGCCGATCCGACGATGAGCGCAGAGCGCCAGCCCATCATCAGGAACAGCACGCCGAACACGATCAACGCCGAATAGCCCAGATTGACCGCCAGCCCGTTCAGGCGCTTCTGGACATAATCGCTCTGGGAAAAGACGATATCGACATCGAGGCCCGGCGTGGCAGCACGAAAACTTTCCACCACGCGCTCGGCCTGACGGCCCCAGCTGTCCACCCGCCGGTCAGGCAGGATGAACGCCCCCACAAACACCGAGCGCGTGCCATTGAACCAGGCTTGAGTGGCGTCCGGCTCGCGCCGCGCACGCTCGACAGTCGCGATATCGCCAAGGCGCACAAAGCCCCGCCCCTCGCGCCCGCTCAGCGTGACCGCGCGTACCCGCTCAAGGGTGTCGAACGCGCCGTCCACCTCGACAATGAAGTCATAATCGTCACCGGCCATCCGCCCGGCAGGCGTACGGGCATCGGAGCGGGCCAGAAGGGCAGCGACCTCGCCTGCGGTGATGCCAAGAGCCGCCGCCGCTTCGGGATCAAGGACAACGCGGATTTCCTCTTCCGGCGCGCCGAAAAGCTCTGTCCGGTAAGTTGCCTCCAGCCCGCGCAGCCGGTCTTCCAGCTCACGCGAGAGCCGCCCCAGCGCGCCAATACTGGCATCAGAGCCCTCCGGCCAGGACAGGGCAATGATAATGCTGGAAGCGCCCATATATTCGCGTATCACCTGCGGCGGGGAGACTTCGGCGGGAAGACCCGCCTGCACGGACGCCACCTGTTCGCGGACTTTGGTCCACGCCTGCTCCACCGCCGCTCCGGTGATGTCCTCGCGGATGCCAAAACTGACCGAAGAGATATTGGCGCGCGAAACAGCCGTCGTCTGGTCGATCTCGGCCAGCTCCATCAGCGCGCGTTCGATACGCTCCGATACCAGCGATTCCACCCGCTCGGCATCGGCACCTGGATAGAGCGTGACCACCCGTCCAAACCGCTCGGCCAGATACGGGTCTTCCTGCCGCCCCATGGTCGCCAGCGCCGCAATCCCGGCCACGATCATCAGGAACAGCGCCAGACCAGCCAGGCGCGGAAAGCGGTAGAACAGCGTGGTCATGGCTGGCTGCGCCGCACCGGCATCACCCGCTGGCCCGGCGTGACGCGTTGCACGCCAGCAGCCAGTATCAGGGCTTCGTCATCGACCGCGCCGCGCAGATAGACCCGCCCGCCTGCAGTATGCAGAAGCTCGACGCTGCGCGGTTCGAGCGAGTAGCCCTCAGCGCCATTGGTGAGCTGGAAGACCGTCCACAGCCCCCTGCGCCCTTCTGACAGAGCGGTAAGCGGTGCCCAGAAGCCGCGTTCGCGCAAACTGCCCGGCAGTACGAGGCGCGCCACCTCGCCCGGCACCACGCCCTGCCCGCTTTCCAGCTCGAACACCGCCTCGACAGAGCGCGTACTGGCGTCGACCACGCCGGTAAGCGCGCGAAGACGGGCCGTCACCTGCCGGCTGCCCGCTTCCAGCGTGTAGTCATGGCCGGGGGTCAGCTGCGCCGCATCGGCAACCGGCACGCCCACCCGGAACTCCAGTACACCATCCTCGACCAGATGGAAGAGCGGCGTGCCAGCGCCCAGAACCGCGCCTTCATCGGCATTGCGCCGCGTGATGACGCCGTCGAACGGAGCTTCCAGACGGGCTAGCTCCAGTTGCACTTCCAGAGCGCGTGCAGCCGCATTGGCGGCGCTGGCCTGTGCTTCGGCGGCGCGCGCGGTTGCCCCCGCCTCGTCGAGACGCTGGGCCGAGACGTGACCCTGCTCGACCAGCCGCTCCTGACGCGTCAGCGTCGTACGCGCAAGCGCGGCCTGAGCAGCGGCGGCACTGGCGTCGGCACGGCTGGCGGCCAGCTGGGCCTCCAGCGTACGCGTATCCAGCGCAGCCAGGACATCGCCCGCGGCCACGCGGCTGCCGACATTGACATGGACAGCGTCCAGCCGGCCGCCGGCACTAAAAGCCAGCGCACTTTCGCGCCGCGCCGTGACAAGGCCGGGGAAACGGGCTTCGATTTCTGCCAATGCGACGTACTGGACGGGAAGGGTTTCAACCGTAACCGGCGCTGCCCCGGAAAACGCCAGATCAGCCTGCGCGGGGCCGCCGCGCAAGGCGCTGACAAGCACGGCAATCCCGGCGATAAAGATGGCAAGCGAGACAACGCTGGTGGCAAATGCGTGCCGCCGGATTATCTGTGAGCCGGGCATGGAGCGATCCCTCGCGCTGAAGACGGGATCACATATAATTCAATTAACGGCGTTTGAAAAGTGAACGGTGTTCACTTCCTTGCTTTTTTCGCGTCGAGCCACGCATTGAGCTTGGGCGTGGCAAGCCCCCTGCCCGTCATCTCCGCATGGAAAGCGATGAGGTCATCAAGGCACAGATGGGCGCACTTGTCCTTGGCACCGGGAAAATCGGGGATCGTGACCGCGAGCATGGTCAGGCCGTGTGCGCCCGCCCAGACCGCGAGGCCCGCGACCACGGGGTCACATTCGCGGAACCAGCCATCGGCGATGGCTTTCTCGATCATCAGTTCGAGCCGCTCGGAGGCCGCATATCCATAAGTGCCCTGCCGATCCTCGAGCGCGGCCTCAAACCAGCCCGAAAAGGCGAGGCGGTAATGGGCCGGCTGCTCCAGCCCGGTCTCCACATAGGCGCGCAGGCATTCTTCGTTGACCTGCGGGCCTTCGGCGACTGTTTGCTCGACCGCCAGCATGCGCCGGTAGAGCCGCTCGAAGAACTGCTCGCGTATCTCGTCGAACAGGGCTTCCTTGGAGTCGAAATACTTGTAGAGCGCCGCTGGCGAGTAATCGATCCGCTCGGCAATGCGGCGCATGGATATGCCCGCCTCGCCCTCTTCGGTGAAGATGGCTTCAGCCGCTTCGACAATAGCGTCGCGTACCTTTCGCCTGCGGCGCTCGGCCGGGCTCAGATCATCATCCAGCTCTGCATCAACTGCCATTCGGACTTCCTTGGCTTGTGTGCGGCCAGTTCCAACCATACGTGAATCTGTCACAACATACCCATGATATAAGTCCGGCTTTACCATTCCGTCAAAGTGCTCTGGCCGCCACGCAACTGGACCCTCCTGTTCCATGACCCATTTTTCACCGCCCGCCTTCCCCGCTGACAACGATGTTCTGAACGTTCCAAGGCCATCGCATGACATGCTCAACAGGATGGCCAGGCGGCGCTCCACGCGCGCCATCGACATGGGCGGGCCGGGGCCGTCGCCAGAACAGCTGGAGGCGCTCTTAAAGCTCGCCGCGCGTGTCCCAGATCATGGCAAGCTTTGTCCCTGGCGCTTCATGGTGTTTGAGGGCGAGGCCCGTTCACGCTTCGGCGAAAAACTAGAAGCATTCGCACGCGCCGACATGCCCGATGGGAGCGATGAGCGCTTCGCGCTGGAGCGGAGCCGGTTTGAGCGCGCGCCATTGGTCATCGCGGTAATTTCCCAAGTCACCGTGCCGCATAAAATTCCCGAATGGGAGCAGATCATGTCGGCTGGCGCGGTGTGCCAGAACTTGCTGCTGGCCGCCGACGCAATGGGCTTTGGCGCGCAATGGCTGACCGAATGGTACGCGTTTGACGCGCGGGTGAGAGCCGTACTTGGCCTGGCTGACAATGAGCGCGTGGCGGGCTTCATCTATGTCGGCACACAGGCCGTCGCGGCAGTGGAACGCCCCCGCAAGCCACCTCAGGTCACGCGCTGGACCGGCGGGGCGTAAGAACGCCCTACCGGCCCGCCGCGCCATGCCGGCTCATGGTCCGCTGCGTTCGATGGCGCAGATCTGGCGGCCCCTTGGGTCCAGCAGCCGCAAGCGCACCTCGTACACACCGGCATCACCATTGCCCGAAGAGATCACGGTAGTGCCCGGCTCTGCGCTGCGCATGGAGGCCATCATCTCGCCAAGCGAGGCACCGCGCCGCGCAGCATTGCCGCCCAGCGTGATCTGGTGGATGCGCTCAGGCATGTCGCCGGCGCTGAATGCACCGGACTGGCTGATCTGGGCGCTGCCACTGGCAGAGACCTGATTGATGTCCAGCTCATAGCTGCCCTCAAGGTCGGGGGCGGCGTAAGCCTCCAGCAGGAGTTGGCCCAACGGCCCGTAGTTGAACTCGACCCAGCAGGCAGCCAGCTCCGAGCTGCCCGCCTGGTAATAGTAGTCCGGCCCGGCCGCTGGCGGAGGCGCGCACGCCCCGGCCGCGACCAGCGCGGGAATGGCAAGCAGTCCTTTAAAGCGTTTCATGGTCATGCTCCTTTTTGAGAAGGGGCCGCCGCTATCTGATGACCCAGCTACCCTGGATCACCAGCGCATTGCGGTTATTGCCGGTCTGGTCGATGGCCGCATGGGCGCCATTGCCAAACTGGATGACACCGAGCGTGTTGTTATTGCCGGTCTGGTTGGTCACGGCGGTGTGGTTGTTTCCAAACTGGTAGACACCGACCGTGTTACCCGTGCCGGTCTGGGTCGAGCCGGCCACATTGTTGTAGCCCTGCTGGCGGACCAGCACCTCGTTCAGGCGTCCCAGCTGGTCGACGAAAGCGCCATTGGCACTGCCCGACTGGCGCACCTCGATACCGTTGCGAAACCCGTCCTGAATGGTCTGGACGAACTGGTGGCGGCCCTGCTGACGGATCGAAAGCTGGTTCTGATAGCCCTGCTGGCGCGCGGCGAGCTCGTGGGCCTGCCCGGCCTGGCGGATATCAACGCGGTTGCGCTGCTGGGCCTCGGCTGCACTGGCAGTTCCGGCCAGAACCAGCGCGGAAAGGCCAAGGGCGAGAGTGTTGCGAAGCGTCATGGCGGTCTCCTTTTGCGTCTCCAGTTGCTGGCAAGGCAGCCCGAAGGCGCTGGCCATTGCATCTGTTCTAGAACCCGCCGCGTGAATGGTTGCGGAGCGCGCCATTCAAGCTCCGCTCACCTAGATAAACCGTATATAAACAGGAGCTTGCCGTGAGATGCGGACACGGCGCAGCAGCGGGGCGCCTGGGCACCCCGCTGCTCTGGTCAATGGCCGCTAATGCGGATCAGACAGGAATGTTAGTGGCTGCCCTGGATGACAACGGCAACACTGCCTGAGCCCGACTGGCGGACATTCGCGCTCTGGCCGTTGCCCACCTGGATCACGCCGAGCGTGTTGTTATTGCCGCTCTGATTGGTGTTGGCCGTGTTGCCCGAACCGATCTGGGCGACGCCAACGGCATTGTTCGTGCCGGTCTGGATCGCGGTGCCGCGGTTGAACGCGCCTTCCTGACCCACCACGGCGGTGTTGTTGCGGCCGAGCTGATCGACATAGGCGTCGTTGGCATACCCGCCCTGACCGACCGTCACGCCATTGCGCGTACCGGCCTGAATGGTCTGGACGTAGTGGTAGGCACCGCGCTGTTCGATCGCGAGCCGGTTCTGGACGCCCTGCTGGCGGGCGGCAAGCTCGTGGCTATAGCCGGTCTGGCTGACATTCACGCGGTTGCGCTGCTGGGCCTCTGCGGCGCTCGCGGTGCCGGCAAGGACAAGAACGCTGAGGCCGAGGGCGAGGGTGCTGCGAAATTTCATCTGCGTATCTCCAAATCTCGTCGCTGGGCGCTTCAGTGCGCCGTCAGTAATGAGAGGTTTAGAGAGTTCAGGCTGAACGCCGTCAGAGTGGCACGTTCAAGCTCCGCTCATTGTCATAAACGCCAGATAAATAGCTGGTTTATCGAGATGAACGGCCAGAACAGGGATCAGCCGCGCCCGCGATAGGGCTGGACGCCCTGGTCGGGCACCCACACGCCCTTGGGGCATTCGCCCCACTGGCCGAACACGTCAATCGGGATGCCGCCACGCGGATACCAGTAGCCGCCAATGCGCAGCCATTTGGGCGCGATCTCGTCCACCAGCCTCTGCCCGATCATCATCGTGCAGGCTTCGTGGAAGGCACCATGATTGCGGAAACTGGTCAGGAAGAGTTTGAGCGATTTTGATTCGACGATCCATTCGCCCGGCACATAGTCGATCACCAGATGGGCAAAGTCCGGCTGGCCGGTCACCGGGCAGATGGAGGTAAACTCCGGGCAGGTGAAACGGATCAGATAGTCATTGCCCTGCGAAGGGTTGGACACGCGCTCAAGGCGGGCCGCTTCGGGGCTCTCCGGCGCGCCGATCTGGGCGCCAAGCTGCTCAAGGCTGGTATAGCGTTCTTCGGTCATGGCGGGGATGTAGCGCCTGACTGCGCGATTGGCGAGAGGCAGGTCCGCCTTATTCAGTGGAGGTGTGCACCGAATCCCGGTCCAGCTCATCA
>NZ_JBJHBQ010000015.1:0-52793 GCF_050485565.1 Glycocaulis sp.
GCCAGGAAGGCAAGGGCGGGAATGGCAACCGCCAGCGTCCACAGATTGGCCTCGCCAATGGTCGTGACGAGGCTTGCGGCGATCTCCACGCCCGTATGTCCGCCCGCCCCGGTGCCGAGAACATGGCGCATCTGCCCGGCCGCGATGAGAAGTCCCGCTGCGGTAATGAAGCCGGAAATGACCGGGTGGGAGAGGAAATTGGCGATAAAGCCCAGCCGGAACAGACCCATCGCCACCAGGATCACGCCCGACAGCACGGCGAGTGTCAGCGCGGCAGTGATATAGCCCATGCTGCCTTCATCGGCGACGCGGCCCACGGCCACCGCCGTCATCAGCGATATGACCGCCACCGGCCCGACGGCGAGCGTTCGGCCCGTCCCGAAGATCGCATAGAGCACGAGCGGTGCCATGGAGGCGTAAAGCCCGGTCTCGGGCGGCAGTCCGGCCAGCATGGCATAGGCCAGCGATTGCGGGATCAGCATGATGGTGACGATCACCGCCGCCATCAGGTCGCTGACAAGCGTTTCGCGCCGGTATTCCCGGCCCCATTCCAGAATGGGCAGATAGCGCGAGAGCTTCACCGGCGCTGGTCCTTACGCATTGTCGCCATGGCGCGCGGCGAGCGCCGGGGCCAGCGGGGCAAGATCATAGCCCGCGCGCGCGCCGGCCTCGATGAGGGCGGCTGGTTCGGCTTTGCGCGCCTGCGAGAGCGCCCACAGGCAGGTGGAGCGCGTGCCGGACCGGCAATAGGCCATCACCTTGCCATCCGCGCCCTCCAGCGCGTCTGCAAAGGCGGAAATGGCACTATCGGGGAACTGCCCGCCAGAGACAGGGATATGGTGGAAGGCGATGCCCGCTTCCTTCGCCGCCGCCTGCAATTCTGACAGAGCCGGCTGGCCCGGCTCCTCACCATCGGGCCGGTTGCAGATCACGGTCGTGTAGCCTTCAGCGGCGAGCGCGCGGATCTCGTCTGCGCTCATCTGGCCTGTAACCGAAACCTTAGGCGTGAGGGTTTTATGGGGCATGGGAGGGTCCTTGGAAGGGGTGTGGCAAGTAGCGAGGGCGTGGTTTCTCCCCCCGCGAGCGGGCGGGGTGAGAAGCGAAGCTTCGAACGACCGAAGGGCCGAGGGGGGGGATTTCACAATAACTCCCCCCTCCGCCTTCTGCGAAGGCACCTCCCCCGTGAACGGGGGAGGAAAGAACTCCTAAAGCGCATCCACCGGGATTTTGAGATAGGTGGTGCCATTATCCTCCGCTGGCGGCATATGCCCTGCGCGCATATTCACCTGCACACTCGGCAGGATCAGGACCGGCATGGCAAGCGTTGCGTCACGTGTTGTTCGCATCTTCACGAACTCTTCCTCCGAAACGCCTTCGTGAACATGGATATTGGCGCGCTTCTGCTCGCCCACACTCGTCTCCCATTCGAACGTGTCGCGGCCCGGCGCCTTGTAGTCATGGCACAGGAACATGCGCGTCTCATCCGGCAGGGCGTAAATTTTCTGGATCGAGCGATAGAGCGTGGCGGCACTGCCGCCGGGGAAATCGCACCGCGCCGTGCCATAGTCGGGCATGAACAGCGTATCGCCGACAAAGGCCGCATCCCCGATCACATAGGTCATGCAGGCGGGTGTGTGGCCCGGCGTATGGATGGCGCGTACATCGATATTGCCCAGCTTGAATGTGTCGCCATCCTCGACCAGCCGGTCGAACTGGGAGCCGTCGCGCTGGAACTCGGTCCCGGCATTGAACACCTTGCCGAACACATCCTGCACGGTGCGGATGTTTGATCCGATGGCGAGAGTCCCGCCCAGCTTCTCTTTCAGATAGGGCGCAGCGGAGAGATGATCGGCATGGACATGGGTTTCCAAAAGCCATTGCACCTCAAAGCCCTGCGCCTTCACATAGGCGATGATGGCATCAGCGCTGTCGCGTGAAGTGCGGCCGGACTTGGGATCGTAGTCGAGTACCGAATCGACAATGGCTGCCTTCTTCGTCGCCGGGTCGGAGACGACATAGCTGACCGTATTGGTCGGCTCGTCGAAAAACGCTTTCACGTCAGGAATGCCGGTCATCATACAATTTCCTTCTGCGGGGTATTGGCCGCCTCTGGCACCGGAGCGAACGCATCGCACAGGGCGCGCATCACGGCGAGGATGCGCGGGTCTTTGAGGGAATAGAATATCTGTTTGGACTGACGGCGCGTGGAGACGATGCCTTCGGCGCGCAGCCGCGCCAGATCACGCGAGAGATTGGGCTGGGCGACGCCGGTACGCGCCTCGATCTGCGAGACCGAAAGCTCGCCGTTCGCCAGCTCGCACGTTACCAGCAGCCTGTTGGGATGGGAGAGCAGCTTTAGCAGCCCTGCCACCTCATCGGCGCGGGCGCGCACCATCTCCAGATCAAGACCTGCCTGCATGGCCAAGCTCCGTTCCTCGTTCCCCTTAAACGAACATTTTTCACGCCGGGGCTTGCGTTGCGATCACATATATATCATTTTCGATAAATGACAAGTGTTGGGCGGCGAAATCTCGCCGTCCCTGCAACAGGACAACAGGAATGATGGATACAGCAACCGCCTTCACGCCCCTTTCCGCGCTAGCGGGCGGGGTATTGATCGGGCTGTCAGCGGTCATGCTGATGGCGCTCAATGGCCGTATCGCCGGTGTCGCAGGCATTGTCGGTGGTCTGCTCGGCCCGGCACCATTCAACGCGCTGGACCGCTACTGGCGGCTGGCCTTCGTGGCCGGTCTGGTTATCGCGCCAGCCCTCTGGTTTGCGGCGACGGGCGCGATGCCGGAAGTGGCCGTCACCGATAGCTGGCCGCTTCTGATCGTCGCCGGGCTGATCGTGGGCGTCGGCACGCAGATCGGTTCAGGCTGCACATCTGGCCACGGCGTATGCGGGCTGGCCCGGCTCTCGCCGCGTTCTGCCGTGGCGACCGGCGTCTTCATGGCGGCCGCGCTTCTCACCGTCTTTGTCACCAGACATCTTGTATAGGACGAGAACCATGACAGCTGTTCTTTCCGCCCTTGGTGCCGGTCTTGTTTTCGGCCTCGGCCTCATCGTCTCCGGCATGGTCAATCCGGCCAAAGTGCTAAACTTTCTTGATATAGCGGGCCAGTGGGATCCCAGCCTTGCCTTCGTGATGGCGGGCGCAGCCGGCACGGTCTTTATCGGCTACCGTTTCGTCCTCAAACGTCCGGCCCCGCTCTTTGCCGACCGCTTCAACGTGCCGACGGCGACGAAGCTGGATGCCCGCCTGATTGGCGGGGCGGCCATGTTCGGCGTCGGCTGGGGGCTGGTCGGCTTCTGTCCGGGACCGGCTTTGACCGCGCTCGGCACCGGTGCGATGCCCGCACTGGTCTTCGCGGCGGCCATGCTGGCCGGGATGGCGGGCTGGCGCTGGCTGGTGCGCGATTAATCACAAACCCCCTCTCGCCCTTCCTCGCGGTGCGCGCTAGGTTTCCTTTTGAAAGCCAGCTCTGCCCGCGAGGACGCCCATGCCTCTTGCCGTTATCCTGATCGTCAATTTTCTTGTGATTGCTGCCGTGTTTGCGGGGCTGTGGCTGTGGAGCCGCAGAATCAAGGACCCCAGCTTTGTCGATGCCTTCTGGGCATTCGGCATGGTCATCCTTGCCCTGACAACCTTCATCATGGCCGGTGATGGCTGGCTGGAGCGCAAGCTGATCCTGGCGGGCCTGACGATTGCCTGGGGTATGCGCCTTGGCCTGCACCTCTTCCATCGCTGGGGGCGGGAAGGGCCGGACAAGCGCTACAAGGCGCTCATTGGACGCCTGCAGGACAAGCGCGGCTGGAATTATGACAAGGCAACGGGGCTCGCCGTTTTCGGGCCGCAGGCCATACTGCTCTTCATCGTCTGCCTGCCGGTCCAGCTTGGCCAGATCAGCGCCGAGCCTGTGGGATTTGGCATTATCGCCCTTCTGGGCTTTGCGCTGGCCGTGTTTGGTATCGCCTATGAAGCCATTGCCGACTGGCAGCTTTCGGTGTTCAGGGAAAACCCGGCCAGCAAGGGCAAGGTGATGGATCAGGGCCTGTGGGCCTGGTCGCGCCACCCCAATTATTTCGGCGAGATATGCACCTGGTGGGGCATCTGGCTGATTGCGGCGGAAACGGCTCTGGGCTTCTGGTCCTTCATCGGCCCGGCCTTCCTCACCTTCACGCTGCTGCGCTGGTCAGGCGTGCCGCTGCTTGAAAAGGGCATGAAGACATCGCGTCCGGGCTATGCGGACTACGCCGCACGCACCAGCGCGATCATTCCCTGGCCGCCCAAGGCGCGAGCCAGCGACGAGCCGGTGATCGATGATGAGGATGATGACACGACCGAATATGACAGCGCGGTGTGAAGGCCCGCTTTAGTAGTCCCGGCGCCGGTCCTCGCCGTTTTCATCGCTTAGGTCCGGCGCGCGTATGGCCAGCGCTGCCGCGATAACGTCCGCCCCGGCGCGCATTTCCTCGACAATCTCTGCGTCCGGCGTGACGGTGCGGGTCACTTCCGCGCGCAGGCTGACAGGACAGATCATCCAGCCTGCACAGACCAGTATCGCCGCTACCAGACCGAAGACGATGCGCATGGTTGCCTCCCCAGACCCCATTCACCGGGAAGGCTAACATTACTTCGCCGTAATGTTGAAGCAGAAAATGAGCGTTCAGGCCGCTTCGCGTCCCAGGCCGTCCAGCAATTTGGGTTCGGCGCTCTGGCGCTCCAGCCCCTCCACCGCCTTGAGCAGCAGTTTCAGGCTTTCCTGCAAGCCATTGGCGATTAGGGCGGCGGACGCATCATTACGCGTCAGGGCCAGCTCCAGCCGGTCGGCATCGGGCAGGCGCGCGGTTGCAAGGTCAATCCGCTCGGCGGCCCCTTCAACCCGGCCGGCCGCTTCTGAAATGCCTGATTCCAGTCTTTGCGCGAGCGTATCCAGCTCCGAGCGGAAACTGCCCAGCGCGTCCTTCACATCCACGCCCTGCAGGCTGGTGGCAATCTCGCGCATATCGGCGCGGAAGGCTGCCAGCTCCTCTTGCAGCGCGCCTGCGCTTTCAGGTGCGCCTTGAGGATCGGCGTCGGCGCTGGCCGCTTGTGTCTCTGCGGTGTCCTGCGCAAGGGCGGGGACATAGGCTTCGCCTTCATCCTCGTCCTCGACCGGGATCTCCACCAGCACGGCCTGACCGCGCAAATGCGACGGCCCGGTACCGAAAAGTGTTGTCTCCAGCTCCGCGCGCACCTTTTCCATCTCGGCCATTTTCTGCGAGGCGGAAACCAGCATCCAGCGCAGGGGCGCGGTGCGGGTGGCGCGGGTCGATCTAGCATCAAACCGCGTCAGATAGAGCCGGACAAAGCTGTCGATATGCTCGGCCAGCGCGGTGTCCTGCGCAGGATCGCGATTGGGCGGCAGGGACAGGCGCAAGGCATAGGCATGCTCGCCAGCGCGGGGCTCGATGCGGTCGGGGCTGGTAATCAGCATGGCGGGAATCCTTCCGGCTTGCCCGCCATCTCGCGCTGATTGCGTTTATGACACGTTAACCTTTCAGCGCTGGCACTGGTTTTGGCGCGCGGATACCGAAGAACAGAGCGTAGAGCACAGGCGCTGCCACCAGGGTCAGCACCGTGGCAAAGGCCAGTCCGCCAATGATGGTGACCGCCATGCCCTGGAAGAAGGCGTCGGCAATCAGCGGCATCATGCCCAGGATGGTCGTCGCCGAGGCGAGGAAGACCGGGCGCAGGCGGCTCACCGAGCCTTCGCGTACCGCCTCGAACGGATCAATGCCGGCGGCCACGCGCTGATCGAGCTCGTCCACCAGCACGATGGCATTCTTGATCAGCATGCCAGAGAGCGACAGGAAGCCCAGCAATGCGGTGAAGGAGAAGGCGATATTGGTTATCAGCAAACCGGCCGTAACCCCGCAAATGCTCATCGGCACAATCGCCCAGATAATGAGCGGCTGGCGCACTTTCTGGAACAGGAGGAAGCTGACCACCAGCATCACGATCAGGCTGATCGGCAGCACCTGGCCTAGCGACTCGTTGGCTTCCTGATTGGCTTCGATCTCGCCGCCCCATTGCACTGAATAGCCCCGTGGCAGGTCGATAGAGTTGATGACGCCGGAAAAGCGCCCGAACGCGGAAGCCGCGGTTTCGCCTTCTGGCGGGTTGGCCTGCACGGTCAGCGTGCGCACCCGGTCGCGCCGCCGGATCAGCGTGTCACGCGCCACCAGCTCGAAGCGTTCGACGGCCTGTGTGATCGGCACATAGGTGTTCTGTGACGGGCTCCAGATCAGCCGGTCTTCCAGCGCGGACGGGTTTTCCCGCTCGGCCTGCGGCGCGCGTGCGATGATCGGGATCAGCAGATCGCCCTCCCGATAGAGGCCCACTCGCGTGCCTTCCGTGGCAAAATGCAGGGCCTCGCCGATATCCTCGCGGGTGACGCCGGTAGTGCGCGCGCGATCGGCAGAGATAACCGGTTCGAGCATCAGCTCCCGGTTGCGCCAGCTATGGCGCACATCGGTAAGCGTTCCCGTGTCGGCAAGCCGGGTCACCGCTTCCTCGCCCAGCGCCCGCAATATGTCGGCGTCAGGCCCGGAGAAGCGCGCTTCCAGCCGCGCCCCGGCGGGGGGACCGAACACGATGCGCTCACCGCGCACCTCTGCTTCGGGGAGGGTTTCCGTGATATGGCTGACAATGCGCTCTGACAGGGCCGGTATCACATCCGTGGAATGGGCGCGGACCACCAGCTGGCCATAGGCGGCATTGGGCTGCTCGGAGGAATAGGTCAGCATGAAGCGCGTGCCGCCCCGGCCGACAAATGTGGTGACGCCCTGCGTTTCGGGTTGAACCAGCACATAGCTGGCCGCCTGGCGCACAGCCCGGTCGGTCGCAAGAATATCGGTACCCTGAGGTAGCTCGATATTGACGTAGAAGAGCGGGGTGTCGGAGTCCGGGAAGAAGGCCGCCCGCACAAAGCCGAACGCCCAGAAGCTGGCAATGGTTATGGTTATCAGCGCCATCAGCGTCATCCAGCGCCGGCGCAGCGCGCCCGTCAGGATCGTGCGGTAGGCCGTGTAGGTGCGCCCGCCATAGGGATCGGGCTTTGACCCACGTTCAGACTTGAACAGCGCAAAGGCGATCATCGGCGAGACGGTGATGGCCAGCAGCCAGGACAGTCCCAGCGATATGCCGATGACGGCGAACATGGAGAACATGAATTCGCCGGTGGAATCCTGTGACAGGCCCATGCCGGAAAAGGCCATGATGCCGATAATGGTCGCGCCCAGCAGCGGGAACTGCGTGGTCTTCACCGCCCGCTCGGCGGCGATCTGGCGGCGCACGCCGCGCTGCACATCGACCTGCATGCTCTCGGTGACGACGATCGCATTATCCACCAGCATGCCCATGGCGATGATGAGCGCGCCCAGCGAGATGCGCTGCATGGTGATGTCGAAGGCCGACATGAAGAAGATCGTGCCCAGCACGGTCAGCAGCAGGGTTGCCCCCACCGTCACCCCGGCCCGCCAGCCCATGAACACGCACAGCATCACGATCACGATGCCCAGCGACATGGCGAGATTTACCAGAAAGCCGCGGATCGCCTGATCAACCACGACATGCTGCTCGTAGATCGGGTTTAGCTCGACCCCGACCGGCAGGTCTGCTTCCAGCTGGCGCAGGCGCTCTTCCACCCGGCGGCCGACATCGACGATGTTGGCGTCCGGCAGGGCGGCAATGCCCAGCGTGAACACCCGCTCGCCATTGTGGTAGGCATAGAAACTTTCCCGCTCCAGCGGCGCGCGGCTGACGGTGGCGATATCGGACAGGCGCAGCACGCCGCCCGAGGCGCGCGGCGCGATAAGAATGTTCTCAAGGGCTGCAATACCGTCCACGCGCTGCGGCACGGTCACGCGCAACAGGCGGTCACCGGCGGGCGTTTCGCCTGCCGGCACAACGGCATTCTCATTGCTCACCGCCTGCAGGACAGCGTCGAAAGGCAGGCCCAGCCGGGCAAGCTGCTCCTGGGCAATCTCGATATAGATGCGCTCATCGGGAAGACCGGCCACCTCGACGCGCGAGACGCCGCGCACGACCAGCAGCTCGCGGCGCAGATTGCGCGCCATGTCGCGCCATTCCCGGTCTGAATAGCCCGGTGCCGTCACCGCATAGAGAATGCCGTACACATCAGCAAAATCATCGACCACTTGCGGGTCGGCCACGCCCGGAGGCAGGCCCGCCGACGCATCGCGCACGCGCTTTCTCAGCTCATCCCAGACCTGGGGCAGCTGATGGCCCAGAATATCGTCGCGGATGGAGACCTGTATCTCCGACATGCCCGGCATGGATTTGGAGGTGACGCGGTCGAGCTGGCCCATCTGCTGGAGGGCGGCCTCCAGCAGCTCTGTCACCTCGGCCTCCACCTCTTCGGCGGTCGCGCCCGGATAGGCGGTGAAGATGATGGCTTCCTTGATGGTGAAGTCCGGGTCTTCCAGCTGGCCGACCGTGTTGAACCCCCACAGGCCGCCAAGCAGGCAGGCGAGGATTATCAACCAGCTGATGACCGGCTTCTCGATGGAGATACGCGCCAGGTTGAATGCATCATCGGTACGCGCCGGTTCTTCCGGCGCGGGCTGCGTGGTGTCCGTCATGGTATTGATCCTGCCTAACGCGCAGCGCCATTATGGGCGACGGCCCCTGAAGGCACCATGGGGCGCACCCGCATGCCTTCGCTCAGCCCGCTCACGCCGGCGGTGACGATCTGCTCGCCTGCCTGCACGCCGTCGAGTACCAGCACCGAGCTGCCCTCAACGCCGCGTGTGCGCACGGGCCGCGCCACAACCTCGCTGGTCTCGGGATTGAACACCCAGACCTGAAACCCGCCATCGGGCAGTGCCGAGAGCGCCGTCACGGGGATGCGTACCGCATCGCCGCCGGGCATGTTTTCCTGATCGAGCTGGACGCGGACATTCACCGTCATCCCCGGCAGGATATTGCCCGGTATGCCGGGGGGCAGCGCAAACATCACCTTATAGGTCTGTGAGGCCGCATCGGCTTCGGCGATAAGCTCACGAAACTCCAGCGGGAAATCCTGGTCGGCCAGGAAGGGAAAGCGCGCGCTGATCGCGTAGCTGCCGGGCGCTTCCAGCGTCCCGATCAGGCTTTCAGGCACCGCGATGGCCACGCGCAGCTCGGACAGATCCTGCAGGCGGGCGACCGGCTGACCGGCGCTCAGCGTGGTGAAATTGTCCACCAGACGGCGGCTGAGAAGCCCGGTAAAGGGCGCCTCGATCGTGGCATAGGCCAGGTTCTGACGCATCGTATCGAGCGCCACCGAGCGCAGCTCGAAGGCGGTACGCGCATCTTCCAGTGCTGCATCAGACGCGATCCCGCGCTCATGCAGTGTCTGCTGGCGCTCCAGATGGGTGCGCGCC
Organism: Glycocaulis sp.; assembly: GCF_050485565.1. GTDB lineage: Bacteria > Pseudomonadota > Alphaproteobacteria > Caulobacterales > Maricaulaceae > Glycocaulis. The sequence continues at coordinate 9,433 of NZ_JBJHBQ010000015.1, forward strand.
TGCTGCAGCTGGACGCGTGCCTCGCGCAGCGCGCGCTCATAGTCCTGGTCTTCCAGGCGGGCGATCAGCGTGCCTTCCTCGACCATCTGCCCTTCAGCAATGGCAAATTCGGCCAGCCGCCCGGACACCTGGAACGCCAGATCGACCGTGTAGCGGGCCTCGACCCGGCCAACAAACTCGCGCCGGGCAAGCCCGGTCGGTGCGGCAACGGTCTCGATGCGCGCGGTGCGCAGCGTCTCTTCAGGCGTGGCGGCAACATCAGAGCAGGCCGCCAGCAGCGTGGCGGCCAGCACTGTGGCTGTGGGGAGGAGAAAGAGCGTCTTCATGACTTGGGCTCCGAAATGAGTTCGACCAGCCGGGCCTCTACGCGGGCCCGTTCATCAGGGGAAAGAAAGTCCATGCCGAGCAGATCGGCGAAATGCAGCCCGTCCACCGCGAGGAAAACGATACGGGCGAGATCGGGATCGGCGGCGCTGGCGAGGAGATCGTCGCGCATCTGCGTCATCAGCCCGCGCACCGGGTCCAGCAATTCAGGGTGCTCGGCGGCGGCCGCCAAAAGGCCCATCATGAATTTCTGGCTATGGGGCTCTTTCTCGCAGGCCGTGCGGATCAGCGCCGAAAGCTCTGACTGTCCTTGCTCGCGCGCGTCCTTGCGGGCCAGCTCCACATCGCAATGCGCGGCATCGACAATGCGCGCGACCATGCCCTTGATAAGGTCCAGCTTGGAGGGAAAGTTGTAGAGCACGCCGCCCTTGGAAAACCCGCTTTCACGTACCACCGCGTCAATGGTCAGCCGTCCGGCGCCATCGCGTTCAACCACGCGCTCTGCGGCGTCCAGAATGACGTCGCGGGCGGAGCTTCTGGCTTCCTTGGTCTGTGTTTTTGCCACGGGCGTGTCTCGGTTAAGGCGGTGAATCTGGTCCATCCAGACGGTATGCTGCAGTGCAACGAGGCCGGGGGAGCTTATTGTGCAGCGCATCTATACCGTCTGGACGGTTTTGTCTATTTAGCGCGCCGGACTGCCCTGTGCAATGGGTCATCGGAAGATTTTGATGTCGCCACTGATACTGGCCGGGCGGGGGGCGGCCGCGATGGCGATTGCCCTGCCGGATGCAGGCGCGCGCGGCGCACCCTAGGCGCAATGCTCCCTCAGTCGTATTCGCGCCGCCAGGTCAGGGCGACGCCGGTATCACCGTCCGGCGCGATGCGTGACAACAGGGTCAGGTTCTGCGTCAGCGCCCATTCAATGCGGGTTGTCGCTGCGGCAGACCCGCCACCGGACTCCAGCTCCAGATACACATCTTCGGTGAGATAGCGCCCGCCAGAGACCACCGTTTCACCGGTACGCGTGGTGCTCACCGAGAGCTGGTCCAGACCCAGACCGCTGCGCAAGGCACCAAACGGGTCAAACCCGCCGCCCGTCGACATGCTGGCAACCGCGCCGGCAAGCTGGGCTGCCTGCACTCCGCTCAGCTGTCCGGCACCCTGATCGAACAGCAGGCGCGACGCGATCTCGTCCTGTGGCAGGCTGGGGGTGGAAGCCAGCGTGATTTCCGGCGCGCGCACGGTGCCGCCTACGCGGATCTCGGCGGTTATCTCGCGGGCCTGACGGGCAGCGACCAGATTTATCGCCGCCTCCATCGGATCGCCTGCAAAGACGACAGAGCCCGAGCGCATCTCGAAGGGCCGGCCCAGCAGATCGGCCCGCCCGCGCAGCAGCGTAGCACGGCCCCTGAGCTGCACATCGTCGATCGGCCCGCGCGCCGTCACATCCATCGACCATTCAGAATCAAATTGCGGACCGCGCACGAATATCCGCCCCGGCGCGTGTATGCGGTAGCTCAGAACGATCTGCGGGCCTGCCCGGTGCACGGCCGTTTCCTCGCGCGCGCCTGCGGCATTTATGTGGACAACCTCCACCAGCGCAATCGCCGGCCGGCTGGCTTCAGGCGGACGCACCTCGGCGCGCGACAGGCGTGTCTCGCCGCCTATCTCGATACGGTTTTCACTGACGGCAAATGTTACATTGCCGCCGCCGACAGCCGTCAGGTCCGGGCGTTCAATAATCAGGAAATCACTGAAATCCAGCGCCGCGCGCCCGTCCAGCCGCGCTCCGGCCAGGCTGAAACTGCCCGTGCCGGTCAGCTCGCCACCATCGGCGCTGCGCGCCCGCAATGTATCGATCTCCAGACCATCCTCGGCAAACCTTGCATCCAGCCGCAGATCGCGCACCGAAATGCCAATCGCCGGATCGTCAAAGCGCCCGTTTTCCAGCACAAGACTGCCATCAAGATCGGGCGCGCCGACACTGCCCGCCAGCACCGCGTTCAGGCGTGCGCTTCCCGAAAGGCTCTGGCCTTCGCCAAGCCGGAAAGCGGCCAGCGTGCCGATCTCGCCAGTCACATTTGCCCGGCCCTGAATCCCGGTGTCCGGCGCTGTAAAGCTCTCCGGCCCGGTCACCGGCCCGGACAGTAATTGCACATCGGCGCTTGCCTCCAGGTTGGAGCCGCGCGCGCGCGCTTCCAGCCGCGCTCCAGCCGCATCCAGGAGCATGGAGAGACTGGCATTGATCGCAATATCGATGCCTTCGGGCTGCTGGTCGGGAGGCGGTGAGATATTCGCCGCTTCCAGCCGGATATTGCCCGTCCAGGCACCGCCCGTCTGCGACAGGGCCACATTGCCTGACAGCGTGCCGCCCACCGGCTCGCGGCCCGAAGGGTGGCTGAGCAGCATGGCCGGGATATTCACCGCATCCAGCGTGATCTCCATGCCGTCACTGCCGGTATTGAGAAGCGCATCCAGCGTTCCCCGGTTCAGCCCGAACGCCAGCCGGGCCTGCGTGCCGTCCGGGCCAAACCGGATACTGGCCGGTTCTCGCGTGGCGACGCGTACACCGCCATAGCGCCCGATAAGGGAGAAGCCGAGTTCTCCGCCTGCATCGCCCGAAACCACGCGGCCATCCATAGACACAAGCGCGCGTGCGCCATACGCGCCTTCGGCCTCCAGCGTGAACGCGATATCCTCCACCGGGCCGTCTGCATCAAACTCGAGCCGGTCCAGATAGGTCAGGTTCTCACCCACCATGTCTTCGGCGCGGATACGCGCGCGCAGATGGCCGTCGGCAAGGCGGAAGGCGATGGCAGCAGACCCGAACCCGTTGACAGGCACCGCGCGCAGCGCCCCACCCATCCGGCTGCCTTCGGCCTGCAGACCGCCTGTGAAGTTGAACGCGCCAAACCGGCCTTCAATGCCGGAAAGGTCCGCGCGTTCGCCCTGGCGTGATGCCCGCCCGCCAATATCCACAGGGCCGGTGCCCGCGTTTCCGGTCAGCCGCCAGGCGCCGTCAAACGCATCAGGCGGGCCTTCACCTTCCAGACGCAGGCGCGCATCGCTGACCACAACCGGGCCTGCCCCGGCGCGCGGCGCGGCAATATCGGCGCGTATGCGCAGCGTGTCATCCCGGTCGCTTGCTTCGAAGGCGAGACTGGCCGTGCCTTCCAGCACCATGGCAGCCAGAGGGGCGCCGCCCGACCATGCCGCCTGCCCGGCCATGTCCCAGCCCTGTTCGTCAGTATGGCCTTGCGCCTCGGCGACAAGATTGGGGGCCTCGATATCAAGCGCCTCCAGCGCCAGTGCGCCGTCGGCGCGGCGCTCCGCCCGTGCGCTGAAGCGGGCTTCACCGCCAATGCGGCTACCCAGATCGCGTCCGAGATTCTGCGCGCGGCCCGTGGCGGCGAGCTGTCCCGACCCGTCAAAGCCCAGCGTCACCTCCGCTGTTCCCGATGCGCGGCCTGACAATTGTTCGGTCAGGCGTTCAATGGCCAGCCCGTCATAGCGCGCCGATAGCGCGATGCGCTCGCGCGCCACATCCACCTCGCCGCTGCCCGCCAGCACAAGGCCGGACGCGCCGTCCAGCTGCGCGGAGATGATGTCCAGCTGCCGCGCTTCATTGTTCCACACCAGCTCGGCCTGAAGCGAGGGTTCTGCCCCGGCGAGTGTCTGCACAATGTCCGGTTCCAGTGCGCTCCCGCGCGTCTGCAGGGCAGATGTGATGCGGATCGTGTCCAGCGGGCCTTCCACGCGCACCGGCCCTGTGGCGCGGGCGATAGTGCCGATGGGAAGCGTGATGCCTTCAGCGCCAATCCTGCCCTCAAAGCTGAGCGGACTGTCCCCGCTGGCCGGTACGAGAATGCCGTCAGCAGCCAGTGATGAGACTTGCGTGGTCTCCGGCAGTAGTGCGTTCACCAGGCCCGCCGCCTCGCGCACCTGCACGGCGATGCCCTCGCCCTGCCGCGCGGCGGTCAATGACAGGCGCGGCGCGCGGATTTCCCCCGACACGGCGTCCAGCTGCGGCGCGGTCACGCCTGCCTCGCCAAGCGGGATTTCGATGGCAAACTCTATATCGCCGCCAATCAGCGCATCGATGTGCTCGAAATTCTCCCAGGCCCGCGCGCTGAACTGGCCGGTTGCGCCCAGCCGCCCGCCTGACCATGCCAGCGTGCTGGTGCCAGCGCGCCTGTCGCCGATGAACAGCACCATGTCTCCGCCGCCCGTATCCGGGGTGCCATCCACGCTGAGGCGCGCGGTTGCGCCGTACGCGTCGGCCTGAAGCAGGCTGGCCAGCGGCCCGCCCGGTTCGGCATCGATATCGGCGCGTAAGGTGATGTCGCCATCGGTGATGAGAGACAGCGCCACGCGGTCTCCGGGGCTGTCGATCCGGTCTGCGTCCAGCTGGGCATTCCAGCGCGTGCCCTGTCCTTGCGCGCGGCCAAGAACCGCAATGAGGGCCGGCTGACCGGCCACGCCTTCGGCCAGTGACAGGGCGTTGATCTCGAAACGCTGAAGGTTCACGCCCAGATCGGGCAGCCCGCCGCCGGGCGGCTGTTCCTCGTGCACGGGCAGGCGCAATACATTGGCGCGCTGTACCGATAGCTCCGCGATATCGAGCCGGTTGGCCAGCAGCGAGGCGGGCGTCCATTCAAACACCGCGTCTTCCAGCTCCAGCCAGACGCCGTCTTCATCAGACAGGGTGATGCGTCTTGCGGTCAGCCGGTCAAACAGATTGCCCTCAAGCCCGGACAGGGACAGCCTGCCATAGCCCGCCACCTGCCGGCCTTCGGCAAGCCTCACCACCAGATCACGGCCCGTCTGGCCGGTCAGGGTGACGACGGCAATGCCGGCCGTCACCACGCTCAGCAGGGTGAGAATACCAAACGTCCAGGCGAAGATCAGGGCGATCAGCCGTATGCGCGAAGAGGAGAGCACAGACATCAGAAGGCCTGCCCGATGCTGATATAGATATGGACAGGAGCATCGCCCGAACGCCGGTTCAGCGGCGCGGCGATATCCACCCGTAAAGGACCAAAGCCGGGATAATAGCGGACCCCGGCCCCGATGCCGAAGCGCATTTCGTCAAAATCCGGCTCGATGGTGGCGCTTGCGACACCGCCATCGACAAAGCCGACAAAGCCAAGCCGCTCCGAATACCGCCAGCGTGCCTCGACGCTGGTTTCAACCAGCGAGCGCCCGCCAAACGGCTCCAGTTCTCCGGTATTCACGCCAATGACGCGCGGGGACAGGGCCTGATAGCCATAGCCGCGCACCGACCCGCCGCCGCCTGCGTAAAACCGCAAATCGGCCGGGACCGACTGCGCATCGACACCAAACAGGCCGCCAACCCGCCCCCTTACGGCAATCAGCATACGCTCGCTAACCGGGAAATAGGTGCGCGCGCCCAGCGCGGCGCGTACATACTGGCTTTGCGTATCGCCGAAGGTTAGACCGGGCCGGATTTCCAGCTCCGCGCCAATGCCCGACCGGGGGTCCAGCACATCATCGCGATCATCATAGGCAAGGCCCAGCGGAAAGGTGACGGAGTTCAGCGTGCGCCGGCCGGTAGCATCCGTGATCCGGGCGACCTGGCCGGACACGCCCGCCGAGGCAAACAGCTGATCGGTCACGGGACGCGATAGCGACACGCGTGCACTAACTGAATCCTGATCGAAGGCGTCGGTGCTCTCCAGTGCCAGCGCCCCGCCCAGCTCAAGCGTCTGCGCGAACCGGCGCCAGTGCGGGAAGACCAGCCGCGCCTCGGCCCCGGTATTGAGTTCCGAGACCCGCCCGATCAGGGTCAGTGTCTGGTCGCGCCGCAATAGATTGCGTCTCGCCCATTCTGCCTCGGCGCCGGCCCCTTCGGTTGTGGCATAACGCGCCGAAAGCTGGAGGCGGTGGCGCGGTGTCGGCTCCATGCGCACGTCAACCGCGCGGATATTGCTGCTATCGTCCTCTGCCGGGGCCAGCCTGGCTTCGGCCAGCGCGACGCTCTCCAGTGCCTGCAGGCGCTGGGTGTAGACATTCAGCTGGCGTGCGCTGACCGGGTCGCCGGGACGGAACGGGGCGATCTGCGCGATATAGTCCTCACGCAGATCAGCCAGACCGCCCGCCAGCTGCGGATCGCCAAAGCGCAGGAACGGTCCGGTGACAAAGCGCATCTCGACCGTAACCGACGCATCGAGATGATCGGCGGTGAAGGCGTGTTCTCCGGCGCGCGCAAGCGGCCAGCCATTATTGCGCAGCGCCTCGGTGATGGTGGCTTCCGCCTCGATGACATCCTGCGCCCGCATGGGCTGGCCGGTGCGCAAGGCCGCCGCCGCGAGAATATCCTCGCCGGGCTGTTCGCCGCCTTCAGGCGTTTCAAAGCGGATATCGAGCGTGCTGATGGTGAAGCGCTCACCAGGGCGCACGCGCACCAGCGGACGCTGGTCGTCATCAAGACGCGGATCGATCAGGGCGGCGAAATAGCCTTGGGAATCCAGATAGCGGCGGATCTGCTCACCAGCATCACGGGCGCGCTCCCGGTTGCGCCAGCGATTGTCCGAGTGGGACGGGGCTTCACCCACTATGCGTGCTATGGCGGCATTGAGTGCCGGATCATCCACGCCTTCGACGCGCGCCAGCGGGACCGCAGACGCTGAAGCGCCTGTCAGTGCAAGCACGCTGGCTGCGAGGAGGATATGCCGGCGGATGGGCAAGATTGCTCTCAATTGTTGTTCCGTTTCGCCTTACCCCAGCACCTTTCACCTTATGGCTTCAAGGCTCTGGCGTCATTACCGGTTGCAGGCTAGCGGGCAATGGCGCGGGCGCACACAAGCTAACCGGAATTTCATGTTTGTGCGCCGCCACGGCTACTGTGCAAACGCAGTAGACACGCTAGGTTAGCCAGGACGCGTGAGGGTGGGTGACCATGGGCAGTGACGTGCAGGATGTTCGTGAGGAGCGCAGCTGGCTGGGCTGGGTGCAGCTTGCCATCATCATCGCCATCATAATCCTGTCCCTTTCCTTGACGGCCTGGCTGGCGGCCAGCAGCGCGCGGCCCGCCTCCAATGGTAACGGCGCGGACATGACGGCCGCTCCTGTCGAGATAGTGCGCCCGCGTCCCGCTGCCCACACCGTACGTGTGCGTACAACCGGGACGGTGCGTGCGCGGGCACTGGTCAGCCTGACACCGGAAGTGGGCGGGCAGGTGGTGGAAGTTTCGCCGTCGGTACGCTCCGGCGCGCGCTTTGAGGCGGACGAGACTCTGGCGCTGATCGATCCGCGCAATTACCGCCTCGCGGTTGACCGGTCGGGGGCGGCCTATGCGGACGCACAAAGCGCGCTGCAGCGCCTTGAAGCCGAAGCCGCGCTTGCCCGCGAGGAATGGGAGGCGCTCTATCCCGGCCAGCCCATCGCGCCCCTGACCGCGCTCGAACCACAGCTGGATGCAGCGCGCGCCCGCGTCACCTCCACACGCGCTGATCTCCAGCAGGCCCGGCTCAATCTGGACCGTACGCGTCTGCGCCTGCCCTTTGACGGGCGCATTGCCGAGGCACGTATCGAGCTTGGCCAGACGCTCGGCGCAGGCCAGCCCTATGGCGAGGCGTACGCCATTGACGCGCTGGAGATAGCCGTGCCGTTAAGCCCGGAGGAGCTGGCAAGGATTGCGCCTGCATCAGGGCGCACCGTCCAGCTCAGCTTCGAGGCTGGCGCAGCGCCCGCCATGACAGGCACGATTGTGCGCGAGGGCGCGCGGCTGGAAGAAAGGTCGCGCCTGATTACCGTCTTCATCCTGCCTGATGATCCTGAAAGCCTGCGTCCGGGCCTGTTTGCCAATGTCTCGATAGACGGGGCGACGCTCTCCGAGGCGGTCAGTCTTCCGGTCTCCGCGCTCGCCGGTCTCTCCCAGGTGCGCATTGTGCGCAATAATCGCATTGTGCCGGTGGAGGTCACCGTGCTGGACCGCTCTGAAGGGCGCGTGGTTACCGCGCCGTTCGATGCCGGTGACGGCGTAATCGTCTCGCCCCTGCCTGAATCGGTTCTGGGCGGACCTGTCACCATTATCGCGGAGCGGGAGAATTGAGCGGCGCGCGCCCTTCCGGTTCCCCTGACACGCCCGCAGAGCAGGGACTGCCCGGCGCGGGCCTGATCCGCTGGCTTGCCGACAATCCGGTGGCGGCCAATCTGGTGATGATCCTGCTGCTGCTCAGCGGCGCGATCAGCGCGGCGACGATGCGCACCGAAGTGTTTCCCACCTTCACCCCGCGCACCATCATCGTGTCGGTGCTCTATCCCGGCGCCACGCCTGAAGATGTGGAGCAATCGATCACCCGGCGTGTGGAAGAGGCCGTTATCGGCCTTGATGGCGTGCGTGAGGTACGCGCCACGGCTGCTGAGAATGTCGGCACCATCACGATAGAAATCAGTGAGTTCGCCAATCCGCGCGTCGTCCGCGACGATGTGCAGACGGCGGTGGATTCGCTGGCCGGCTTTCCGCCTGCCGACGCCGAGCAGCCCCAGATACGCATCCCCCAGCCCACGACAAATGTGCTCACCCTGGTGTTGACCGGCGCGGTGGACGAGGCGGCATTGCGCCGCGCAGCCGAGCAGGTGGAGCGCGATCTGCTGGGCGTGAGCGGCATCTCCACTGTGCGGCTGCGCGGGGTTCGCCCTTATGAGATTTCCATTGCGGTGTCCGAAGAGGCGCTGCGCGCTTATGGCCTCACCTTTGGAGAAGTGGCCCAGGCACTTCGCGCCGCGTCGATCGACCTGTCCGGCGGGCAGATACGTACCGGCGCGGGCGAGTTTCTGCTGCGCACCAATGCGCGCGCGGAAACCGGCGAGGCGTTTGAGGAGATTGTCTTGCGCGCGGAGGCCGACGGCTCGCGCATCCGTGTGCGTGATGTGGCAACCGTTACAGACGGATTTGCCGAAGACCCACTCATCAGCCTGTTCAATGGCCAGCCAGCCGCCCTTGTCGATGTGCAACTGCGTGGCAACGAGGACCTGCTGCGGGTCCGCGCCCGGGCCATGGCCTATGCCGATGAAGCGGTCCTGCCGCCGGGCATTTCCTTGAGCGTTGCCAGCGATCAGAGCCAGGTCTTCCGTGACCGCGTGTCGTTGCTGGCGCGCAACGCCATTCTGGGCTTCACCCTCGTCTTCCTGCTTCTGGTGCTGCTTCTGGATTTGCGTCTGGCGTTCTGGGTGGCGCTGGGCGTGCCGATTGCGTTTCTGGGCGGTTTCACCCTGTTTGGCGCAGCCGGGGTGACGCTCAACTTCATCACCACGTTCGGCCTCATCATCGTGCTGGGCATCGTGGTCGATGCGGCCATTGTGGTGGGCGAAAACACCGACCGGGAACGCATGAAGGGCCGATCCAACAAGGAGGCGGCCATTGCCGGGGTGACCGGTGTTGCAGCGCCCGTGCTTGTTGGCGTGCTGACAACGGTCGCCGCTTTCGGGCCGCTTGTGTTCATCACCGGCACGTTTGGCGAGATCACCCGGCCCATCCCGATACTGGTCATTTCCATTCTGATTGCGTCGCTGATCGTTGCCTTTTTCGTCCTGCCGACCCAGCTGGCGGGCGGTTCCACCTGGTCTCGCGGCCCCATGCGGGCGATCCAGACCCGCGTGGACAGCGTCGTGGCCGGTTTTGCTGACAACGCCTTGCAAAGCTGGACGCAGTTCGCCGGGCGCATGCGCTATCTGGTTGCGGTGGCCGGTTTCTGCGTGCTGATCGCCTGCTTTACCCTGCTGGGCACCGGCACGGTCCGCTTTGTGTTCTTCCCCAATATCGAGGCCGATTCCATCACGGCCAGCCTTGCCCTGCCGACCGGCGCGCCTTTCGAGGCGACGCGCGCTGCCGCCACCCGCATGCTGGATGAAGCCCAGGCCATGCAGGCTGAGTATGCGCAGCGCGGCGAGCCGGTATTTGAGTCCGTTTCGGCGGTCATTGGCGGACGCACCAGCCTGTTTGGCGGGCCCGGCTCGGTCAGCTCCACCTCCCTTGCCTCCCATCTTGCCCAGATCGAGATACGCCTCACCCCGTCCTCTCAGCGCCGCCAGTCATCAACCCAGCTGGAGCGTGAATGGCGCCAGCGCATCGGCCAGCTGGCGGGGGTGGAGCGCCTCACTTTCACCGCCTCTGCCGGTCCGCAGAACCCCGATATCGCCTACCAGCTCTCCCATCCGGACACTGATGAGCTGGAGCGGGCCGTGAACCAGCTGGTGGCGGGCCTGCGCGATATCGATGCCTTGAGCGGTATCGATAGCGGGTATGAGCTGGGCAAGCGCCAGCTCGATTTCGCCCTCAGCCCGGCGGGCGACGCGGCAGGCTTGCGCGCATCCGACATTGCCCGTCAGGCGCGTCAGGCTTTCTTTGGCGAGGAAATACAGCGCATACAGCGCGGCAGCGAGGAAGTGCGCGTTTTCGTGCGCTATCCGCAAGCTGAACGCACCAGCCTTGATGATCTCGGCCAGTTCCGGGTGCGCGCCAGTGATGGCACCGCCATCCCGTTAAGCGTTGCCGCCAGCATGACCGAGACACGCTCGCTGACCTCGATCAATTCGGTCGATGGCCGCCGTGTCATCGAGGTGACGGCGGATGTGGACCGCTCCATCCTCACGCCTGATGACGCCCGCGCCATCGTCGAAAACCGCCTTCTGGCAGACCTTGTCTCGCAGTTCCCCCAATTGCGCTGGGAGCTCTCCGGTGCGGGTCGCGACCAGGCCGAGGATTTTGCCTCCATCGGGCAGGGCTTCCTGTTTGCCGTCATCATCATGTACGCCCTGCTGGCCACCCAGCTGGGCAGCTATGTGCAGCCGCTGGTCATCCTGATCGCCATCCCCTTTGGCGTAGGCGGGGCGATTTTCGGCCATTTCCTGATGGGCTATGATGTCTCCTTCCCGTCGCTCTTCGGCATGGTCGCGCTTTCAGGCGTGGTGGTGAACGCCTCCATCGTGCTGATGGACCGCTATAATCTCAATGTCAGGCGCGGATATGCGCCTGCCGACGCGATCTCGGAGGCGACGGCAAGGCGCTTCCGGCCCATCCTCATCACCACGCTGACCACCGCTTTTGGCCTCCTCCCCATCATGCTGGAGACCAGCCCGCAGGCGCAATTCCTGGTGCCGATGACCATTTCGCTGGGTATCGGCCTGTTGTTTGCCTCGGCGCTTATCCTGCTGCTTTTGCCCGCCTATGTGCTGATCGTGGAGGATTTGCGCGGGGTGAAAGTGCGTGAGGTCCAGCCCCAGGCCGAACCGGCAGAGTGACGCGCCGCACACCGCCCGGCTTGACCCATGGCGTGTGGAGGCTCACTTATCCCGGCCATGAGCGCCCAGGGCCCCGATAACGCGATGCTTGAGCCTGCCGATCCGGCAGCACCCGCCCGTGAGGGCGGAGCCGAAGGCGTGGAAATCGTCACCTTTGGCTGCCGCCTGAACGCGTGGGAAAGCGAGGTCATGCGCGATCATGCGCGCGATGCGGGGCTTTCCGGCGCGATCATCATCAATACCTGCGCGGTGACGAACGAGGCGGTGCGTCAGGCCCGCCAGACCATACGCCGCATGAAGCGCGATAACCCGTCCGCGCAAATGATAGTCACGGGCTGTGCCGCCCAGATAGACCCGAAGCGCTTTGCCGCCATGCCCGAAGTCGACCGGGTCATCGGCAATGCGGAGAAGCTCAAAAGCGATACCTTCCGTGCGCACGCCATCTCCGGCGGCGAGACCGTCTCGGTCGGTGACATCATGGCGGTAAAGGACATCGCCGGGCATCTGGTGGACGGGCTGGAGGGCCGCGCGCGCGCCTATGTGCAGGTGCAGACAGGCTGCGATCATCGCTGCACCTTTTGCATCATCCCGTACGGGCGCGGCAATGCGCGCTCCGCCCCTGTGGGCGATGTGGTCGATCAGGTGCGCCGCCTTGTCGAGACCGGGCATACCGAAGTCGTGCTTACCGGCGTCGACATGACCAGCTGGGGCAATGATCTGCCCGGCACGCCAAAGCTCGGACGCCTCGTAAAGGCGGTGCTCAAACTGGTGCCGGACCTCAAACGCCTGCGCCTTTCCTCCATCGATGCCATCGAGATTGATGATGATCTGATGGACGTGATCGCCAGCGAGGAGCGCTTCTGCCCCTATCTGCATCTCTCGCTTCAGGCAGGCGACGACATGATCCTGAAACGCATGAAGCGCCGCCATTTGCGCAGCGATGCCATCGCGCTGACCGACAGGCTCAAAGCCCTGCGCCCCGATATCGCCTTCGGGGCGGACCTGATTGCCGGTTTCCCGACCGAGACCGATGCCATGTTTGAAAACTCGCTGCGCCTCGTTGATGAGTGCCAGCTGGCCTATCTGCACGTCTTTCCCTATTCGCCGCGCCCCGGCACGCCCGCTGCGCGCATGCCGCAGGTGGATGGCAATATCATCAAGGAGCGCGCGCGCACCCTGCGCGAAAAGGGCGAGGCCGCGCTTGCCGCGCATCTTGCCGGCATGGTGGGCACGCAAGAGGTGTTGCTGGTGGAGAAAGACGGCCTGGCGCGCGCCGCCAATTTCGCGCCCGCCCGCATGGACAGCCCCGCCCGGCCCGGCGCGCTGGTGCGGGCGCGCATTACCGGCCATGACACCACCCATCTCATCGCAGAACCGCTGGAGGCGGCATGAACTGGTTCGGCTTTGGCAAGAAAAAGAACAAGCCGGAGGCGGAAACACCGCCCGAGACCGCGCCGGAGCAGTCTGATGCGCCAGCCCCGGCTCCGGTAGAGGAGACGCCTGCGCCTGTTGCCGGTCCGGTTCAGGGCGATGCCATCACGCCCGTGCCCGATCCTGCCTTGGAGCCGGAGCCAGAGCCGGAGCCAGCACCCGAACCCGAAGCCCCGCCCGCCGCGCCTGTTCCGGCAAAGCCTGAAGGCTTCTTCAAGCGGCTCTCATCGGGTCTCTCCAAGTCCTCCGCCCAGCTGTCTGGCGTGTTTACCAAGCGCAAGCTGGACAGCGAGGCGCTCGACGAGTTGGAGGAATTGCTGATCGCGGCTGATCTCGGCGCAGCGACAGCGGCCAAGGTGATCGACCGGCTGGCAAAGGACCGCTTCGACAAGGACGTCACCGACACCGAAATCCGCGAGGCGCTGGCTGATGTCATCACCGAGACGCTGGAACCCTTTCAGGCACCGCTCGATATTTCCGGCCCGGCCCCGCAAGTGCTGCTGTTCGTCGGTGTCAACGGCTCCGGCAAGACAACGACGCTTGGCAAGCTGGCGGCGAAGATGACGCGCGAGGGCGCGAATATCATCACCGCAGCCGGTGACACGTTCCGCGCGGCGGCTGTGGAGCAGCTGGAAGTCTGGTCAAAGCGCGCGGGCGCACAATTTCTCTCCCGGCCCCACGGCGCTGACGCGGCGGGTCTTGCCTATGATGCCGTGCAGGAGGGCAGGCGTCTGGGTAGCGACGCTGTCCTCATCGACACGGCAGGGCGCCTGCAGAACAAGGCCGAGCTGATGGAGGAACTGCGCAAGATATTGCGTGTGATCGCCAAGGTGGACGAGGCCGCCCCCCATCATGTCGTGCTGGTGCTGGACGGCACGGTCGGCTCCAACGCCATCTCGCAGGCCGAAGCCTTCATGGAAGCGGCACACGTCACCGGCATTGTGATGACCAAGCTCGATGGTACCGCGAAAGGCGGCGCGCTGGTGCAGGTGGCCGAGAAGTTTGCCCTGCCCATCCATTTCATCGGTGTCGGCGAGGGCGAGGATGATCTCCAGCCCTTCATTGCGCGTGATTTCGCGCGGGCGCTGTCAGGACTTGACGCCTGATGGACGTAACAGCGCTGGCCGCGCTTGCCATGATCGGTTCGGCCATGGCCCATTCGATGATGACGCTGTTCACCAAGCAGGCAAAGGACACGCTGGTCTTTCGCGCGGTGACCATGGTGCTGTGCGTGCCGGTCTGCCTGCCACTGGCGATCATCCTGCCCTTCCCTGAGTGGGAGGTGTGGCGCTTCCTGCTGCTGGGCGCAGCGATTATCTGGGCGTTCAACATGTTCCTCATCGCCGCCTTCCAGCGCGGCGAGATGAATCTGGTCTATCCGGTGATGCGCGGCGCTGCGCCCGCCATGGCCGGGCTCTTCGCCTTTGTCTTCCTCGATGAGACGCTGAGCCTGATCGCCATTATCGGCCTTGCTACGGCGTCTGGCGCCATCGTCGCTTTTGCCTGGCCGGAGAAGAATGGCGTGCCCAAGGCGGCGGCTCTGGGCTTTGCACTGTCGGCGGCCGTGATGACGGCGGGCTATACGGTGGTGGATGCGTCGGGCGTGCGCGCCGCTGGTGACCCGATCGTCTATGCGGTCTGGTTTTTCCTGCTCTCGGCGGTGACGATGTCGGTCACGGCGATTGCCCGGCGCGGGCGCCGCATCGTGACAGCGGCGCTGCAGGAGCTTCCTGGCTCGGCCAAGAGCACGGTCTTCAACCTCGCCACCTACACGCTCGCGCTCTACGCCTATTCGATCGCGCCCGTGGCACCGATGGCGGCGCTTCGCGAAACCTCCATCGTGTTCGGCGCGATCCTTGCCGCCCTCGTGCTGAAAGAGCCCTTCGGCCTGCGCAGGGGCGTGCTGGCGCTGATCCTGGCAGGCGGTCTGGCACTCCTGCAGCTGGGCTAGCTACCAATCCGGCTGGCCAAGGCTTGCGTAATCAGGCAAGGCTCTCACCCGTCACACTAGCGCTGAACAGGAACGCCCCGCCATGAGCACGAACGGCAAGACAATCGGACAGGGAGCAAGGCTGCTGGTTGATGTCGGCCCGGCCGCGGTCTTCATGATCAGCTATAATATCGCCAACCGGGTGCTGGATGAGGGCGCGATCTACTGGTCGACCGGGCTGTTCATGGCCGCGACCGCGATTGCGCTCGCCTATGCGGCGATCTCCCAGAAGCGTTTCCCGCCGATGCTGGTGGTCACCTTCGTGATCGTCACGCTCTTTGGTGCGATGACGATCTACCTGCAGGACCCGATCTTCATCTTCATCAAGCCGACCATCATCAACCTGCTGTTTGCGTTCACGATCCTGTTCAGCTTTGCTTTCGGCTTCAATGTGTGGAAAGCGCTGTTCTCGTCCGTGTTCGAGATGCCTGAGCGCATCTGGACCATTCTGGCGATCCGCTGGGCGCTGTTTTTCATCTTCCTGGCGGCTGTCAACGAAGTGCTGTGGCGCCACATCACCGACAGCGTGGTGGTGGACTCCGCGCGCATGTTCGACTGGCTGGAGCTGTCGGAAGCCTTCTGGGTCAATTTCCGCCTTCTGGGCACCTATCCGATCTTCGCGGTCTTCGTGGCCCTCAACATCCCGATCACGCTGAAATGGGCGCGCGCACCCGGCGAGGGTGAGGATGAAGGTGATGCTGACGAGGCGTCCGGCGAGGTATCTGGCGAGGCTGATGACAGCCCTGACGCGGGCGCAGACGCCGAGCCCCGCCCGGCGCAGTAGCGGTTGCGCAATCGCGCTGGCGCAACTGCATGGATTGCCTAGACTGGCTCCATGCGGGCGGCACGGGATCGGCAGTGGAGGCGCAGTCTGGCGAGCTATCAGCCGCCGGTCAGCTGGTCGCTTCTGCTGGCCCTGCTGCTTCTGGTCTTCGTCTTTCGCCTTCTGCACATTTTCACCGTCGCGAGCTATCAGTGCGCCTACACAGCGGCGATCTGGCTCTATGCCCTGCCGGGCCGGCTGGCGCTGATTGATCTCTTCCTTATCGCGTTCTGGGCGATGGCCTGCCTCTGGTTCGTCAATCTGGTGCGCACGCGCCGCGCACGTAGCCGCTGGGGCCTGCGCGTGTTCGAGGCCCTGCTGATCGCCCTCTCCCTGCATGCCGTGCATCATTGGGACAGCCTGCTGCGCCCTTACGGTTTCAGCGCCCAGTTCAGCCCGGTGGTCCAGAACGCCCTTGGGCTAACGCCCTTCTTCTTTTCTGAATACGTTTGGCTGGAAGTGGGGCGGGATGATGATCCGCTCGACCTCGATCCGGACCATCTGATTCTGAAATATGGCGAAGCCCCTCAGAATCATGGGTGGCGCAGAGGTTTCAGCATTTTCGGCAGTGACGCATGCGTATGCTGGTCGCCCGAACAGAGGCGCGACGTTCTTGATCTCGACGAACTTTACTGGGGAGTTTCGTCAGGCAGACTGACCGAGGAGGAAGCCACTGCCCTCCGTTGGGAGATCGACAAGCCCGTCGAACCCGAATGGTGTCCAGCTATCATCCAGCTCTCCCGCCAACGCTCTTGACTATGGTCACGGTGAGTTGATTGTGCAGGTGCGAGCTTCGCGCATTACAGTTAGTTCATGATGATGATCCCAGCTCTTCTCGCTTTCGCGCTCACCGATGCCTGCGCCAGCTATCCTGCCGGTATTGGCGAAGCGCCCAATCCGGATCATACCGAGGACACGCCGGTCGTGGTGGAGCTGTTTACCAGCCAGGGCTGTCCTCCGTGTGTGGAGGCCAATCGCCGTTTTGGTGAGCTGGCCGCGCGTGACGGTGTCATCGCGCTCTCCTATGGCGTGGATTACTGGGACATGTTCGGCTGGGAAGACCAGTTCGCCCAGCCTGCCTTTGCTGACCGCCAGAAGGATTATATCCGGGTGGGCGAGGCGAACCGCGTCTTCACGCCCCATTTTGTCATCAATGGCGGGCCGGAGCGTCTGCGCTTCGCCCGCGATGATGTGCCGGGCCGGGTTGCCAGGACGATGCCGCTGAATGGCGATATCGCCCTGTCGCGCCTGTCCGGTGAGCGGCTTCGTCTGGAGCTTGATGGCCCGGCGCGCGAAAACCCGGCTGCGGTATGGGCCGTCACCTACCGCCCCGGCCTGATCGTGGTGCCTATCGATGGCGGGCGCAATGCCGGGGCCGAGATGGAGCACCATAATACGGTGGCCGCGCTGGAGCGCCTCGATGACTGGCATGGCGGGCGCTACGCGCTGGAATTTGCCGGTCCGGCAGAGGATTTCGGTCTCGCCGTGCTGGTGCAGGATGGCCCGGGCGGCCGGCTGGTCGCGGCGTCACGATTGCGCGACTAGGACCTGCGGCTATTATTCGGTCACCGGCGTGACAGAGCGCGTGGCGGTCTGCTCCAGCGTACGTGTCATGCGCTCATACGCATCCCCGCTCACCACAAACCAGAACCCCTCCACATGGCGGCGCAGGGTTGATGCCTCGTCCATCACATCGTGATTGCTGGCCTCCACGCTGATCTGCGCGCGGATGGCGCCCTCGTCGCGGAAAAAGCGGTACTCATAGACCAGCCCGTCAAAGGTCGATGCCCGGTGAAGCGCTATCGGCGCGCCTGCATCATCATCCGCTTCACCCACATCGCGAAAGCGCACGCGCGCGCCGGCATTGGCCACACCGTTGGCGGCCCCGGCGGTGATGAGCTGCCATGTGCGCGGGCTGGCAAGGTCGAAATTGCGCGTTGCCGGGCTTTCGCGTTCGAGAATATAGGCCGGGCCGCTTTCCGGCACGATATAGGCCCGCGCAATGCGCGACGGCTCCAGATTGAAGAAATCAAGGCCCAGCCAGCGCCCCGGATCGGCAATGTCCGGCAGGCTGCCCTCAACGGCAAAGGCGCGCTCCTGCCTGCCGGTGCGGATATAGAGCCGGTCATCCCCGCGCGTATCGCCCACGATCAGCGAGGCGAGCCTGTTGCCATCCGCGTCGGTGATGACAAGGCTGGTGCCGGACCCGCCAAGGGCCGGATCATCCAGACCCAGCCGGTCAAACCGGGCCGGATCCTGGGTCAGCGCAGCCGTGTAGCTCAGCGATGACAATCCAGCATCCAGCTCGGCGAGATGCTCGGCGCGCACCGGATAGTTTCCGCGTGATGGCATGGTCCAGCCATTCTCTGTCCGCTCCATCCGGAACAGGGTGTCAGATGTGATGATCTCGATACCCGCAGCGCGGCCCGCCATGTCGCTCCAGCCGGGCAGAACCGGGCCGGACACGTCCCGGCGCGCATCACGCAAGGCATCGCTGACAAGGGCTGCGCTGCCCAGGACCAGAAGCACGAAGCCGCTAAGAGCGACAATAAAGGCGCGCCGGGCGCGGCGGCCAAACAGGCGGTATCGTATCATGTGCGCCGCCTCCGCCGGATCAGGGTGGTCACGACGGCCATCACGATGACCAGCAGAGGCGGCACCCAGATGGTCCAGAACTGCAGCCGGTTTTCCAGGGCCACGATTTCACGCCTGAAGCCGCGCTCCACATCGCGCAAGGCGGCGCGGGCCGCGACGATGCGTTCCCTCAAGGCGTCGGCGCGTGCAGCGCTTGCAGCCCCGGCCCCGCCCAGCGTGGAAGCCTCCCCGGCAGCGCTCAGGCGGGCCAGAGACCCTTCGGCATCGGCCAGCTCCGCGCGCAGCCCGTCCTGCAGTTCGCGAAAGCGTGTTTCCGCTTCGGCGCGCAGGGCTTCCACGCGCACCATGGGCCGGGCCGATCCGCTGCGAGAGCGCAGATTGACCAGGGCCGGATCACCCGCCAGCGTGTCAGCAAGGTTCAGCATCAGCGCCAGATTGTCGGCGACCATCTGGTCTCCGCTCACCCCGTCAGCGCGCAGATAGAAGGCAGGGTCCAGCCAGTCCGCATCAGCGATGACGATGATTTCTGCCTGCGCGGGGCCCTCGATATGCGCCGATGCCTCAAAGCGGATCTCACCGGCAGGCGGGCCATCAGGAAAGGCGGTGGTGATGGGACCGGACAGCTGCGCGGCCAGTGTCAGCGGCGCATTGCTGTCTGGCGCATAATCACGCTGCAGAGCGTCCGGCGAGGGCGAGGTCGCCGCGATATCGCCGTCCATGCGCGCCCCGTCCTGCCCGGTCACGATAAGCGGATTGAAGATCGCCTCTCCGCCCAGCGGTTCGAGCAGGCCCGGCGAGCCGAAATTCACCCCTTGCGACAGGGCTGAGGTTGCCGGCATCGCGTCGGACAGGCCAGAGGGCGGCACCGAGAACCAGAGCGGATAGGCGCGCGTGCGGGTGCGCCCAGCCTCGCTGACCTGAACGGGCAGGCCATGTTCGCGATCCATCGCCACATAGCTTGGATCATAGCCGACCCCCCAGCGCGTCAGCAGGCGCGGCAGGCGCGAGGTGCGCAGCGCATTGACCGGCGGCAAGCCGTCCGGCCCGGTACGCAGTGCCAGATGGGCCAGCGGGTCCAGCGCGGCCAGCACGCGGCCCCGGCGCAGCGCAAACTGGTCGGTAAGGTAAAGCTGCTCCTCGGTCAGGTTGGGCGGGTGCAGGAGGAAGAGCGCGTCCGCATCGGGAATGGCGGTGAAACGCTCATCCAGCCAGCGCACATCATAGGTCTGCGCCAGCGCATCGATGATCGGATTGGCTGAGCGTCCATCCGGTCCCGGCGCGAAGGGCAGGGAGGAGATGACGGCTATGACGGGGGTACGCGCGCGCTCCAGCTCGGCGATCACCCGGACGATCTCGTATTCCAGCCGGGCTTCTTCTGCCGGATCGAAAAAGGCGATGATGCGCGTTCCATCCAGCGTGTTGGTGCCGGTCAGGCCAAAGAAAAGCTGTCCGCCATCTTCGGTTGGCACCGCTTCAAGACCGGCGGCGATGGCCGCGTCCTCTGCCGGGCTGAAAGGCTGCGGGTCAATCTCGGAAAGCTGGATGCGTCCGCCAGAGCGGGCCGCGACACCGCGCAAAAGCTCGCGTACGCGCGCTCCATAGGCCCGCAGCGCCGGATAGCGTGCGGCTGCTCCACGCGAATAGTAGAAATTCAGCGCGACCGGCTCTTCCAGCCGGTTGATGACCTCAATCGTGCCGGGACTGAGCCGGTAGAGCCGCCCCTCGGTCAGATCAAGGCGCACGCCATCGGCAAACACGCCTGCCAGCAGGTTCAGGCCGACAAAGCCTGCCACCAGCCCGGAGGTGACGAGCGCGAGAAGCCGTGCCGGGTTCATCGTCCGCCTCCGCGCCGCGTGTCGATCAGCGCCATGGCCAGCGCTAGGCCCGTTGCGATGAGCGAGAGGAAATAGATGAGATCGGCCAGGCTGATAACGCCGCGCCGCAGCGAGTCAAAGCGTGACAGGGCCGACAGGCCGGCCATCGCCTCGGCAAACACGCCCGGCAGATGCGCCGCCACCGCGTCCAGCACCAGCGGCAGGCCGGCAGCCGTCAGGATGAGACACACCCCCATGGCCAGCACGAAGGCGACCACCTGATTGGAGGTCGTCGCTGACAGGGCCTGCGAGATCGCCAGATAACCCCCGGCCAGAAGCAGCCCGCCAAAATACGCGGTGGCAATCGCGGCATTGTCCGGATGGCCGAGATAATTGACGGCCATCCATAAAGGGAAGGTCAGCGCCAGCGCCAGCGCCGCAAGGCTCCACGCGGCGAAGAACTTCGCCAGCGCCGCGGCCCATAGCGGTATCGGTGCGGCCAGCAGCATTTCCAGCGTTCCGGTCTCGCGCTCCTCGGCCCAGGCGCGCATGGCTAGCGCGGGCATCAGCACCATGAGAAGCCAGGGCAGGTAGTCAAACAGCGGGGTCAGATCGGCCCGGCCGGTATCGAAAAGCCGGCCCACATGCCAGGCAAAGCTGGGCGCGGCGATGGCAAAGGCGGTCAGGAACACCCAGGCCAGCGGGGTTTCAAAATAGGCGGCAAGCTCGCGCCTGAAGACGGCCCACAGCGCGGTCATGCGGATGGCCTCTTGCGGCTGCGTTTCAGCTTTGCAGCCGATTGCTCGGCGCTATTGCCCGTCAGCATCCGGAAGGCACCGGCAAGGCTCTGGTCGGGTGCGCTGCCAATCAGGCCGGCAGGCGTCGTATCGCTGACAATACGCCCGCCTGTGATGACAATCGCGCGTGTGCATATCGCCTCGACTTCATCGAGCAGATGGGTGGAGATCAATATGGTTTTCTCTGGCGCCATCATGCGGATCAGGGCGCGCACCCCGTCCTTCTGGTTGGGATCAAGCCCGTCGGTCGGCTCATCAAGGACGAGAACGGCCGGATCGTGGGCAATCGCGGCGGCCAAAGCGGCGCGGCGTTTAAAGCCTTTGGAGAGCATGCCGATGGGCCGGTTGGCGGCGTCGCCCATGCGCGCGCGCTCCAGCGCCAGCTCTGCCGCATCGCGCAGCGCCTTGCCGGTAAAGCCGCGCACACGCAGATGAAACCGGGTAAAGGCACGCGGCGTCATGGCCGGGTAAGCGGGCGCGCCTTCGGGCAGATAGCCAAGCGCGCTCTGGGCTGCGCGGCGCGCGCGCACCACATCGTGGCCGGTAATCGCGGCTGCGCCGGAATCCGGCTCCAGACACCCGGTCAGCATGCGCATCGTGGTCGATTTGCCAGCCCCGTTCGGGCCGAGCAGGGCAACGACCTCGCCCTTGCCGGCCGAAAAGCTGATGCCATCGACCGCGCGCGTAGGGCCGAAATGCTTCACAAGGTCATGCGCGTCTATCATGGGGCGGGCAAGAACCAGGTCGCAGGAAAAACGAGGAAGCAAAGCCATAGCGCGCCTGACGCGCCGCGGCTAGCCGCTCGGTGATGCTGGCGCGCAAGATACTGGAAAAAAGGGTGTACCGGCCAGCCCGGCAAGCCCGGATCCGGGGGGCTGGGGGGGCTGAAATCCAGATCAGGCTTGATTGCCCGGAACCGGCCGGCAAGCTCAAAATGCGCACGCGGTGCGGCGCGCGGACGGCGGGAATAAGGCGGGACTGTGGCAGCGCATGAAATCTTTGTAAGTCAGCGCGAATTCCCCCAAGCTGGGCTTTCCGCAATCTGGACACCGGCATGACACCACTGGACGCGCAAGCCTCAAGCCCGAAGGTGATGTTTGATCGCCGCGAGCTGGATACGATTTTGCGTGTCTATGGCATGATGGTGGCGGCGGGCGAATGGCGCGATTACGCCATTGACGGGCTCAAGGACCGGGCGGAATTTTCCGTCTTCCGCCACGCCGCCGAATTTCCGCTCTACCGTATCGTCAAGACGCCCGCCGACGCGCGAAAGCAGGGCGCGTGGAAGATCGTCTCGGCCACCGGCGTCATCCTCAAGCGCGGGCATGAGCTGCATCTGGTGCTGAAGCTTTTCGACAAGGCGCGGCTAAGGCTGGCGTGAGGGACAGTTTCACCCTTCCTTCTGTCATCCTCCGGCCGCGTAGCGGTCCGGGGGACCCATGCCTCTTTTAGTTCCGCAACGCATCCGCGTTGCGATGTTCCGCGAAAAGTCGCGGGCGCACAGTCGCGCTCTTCGGACCGCGAAGCGGTCCGCAAGGAGCCCGCTAGCTCGAAGCTCTCAGGCATGGGTGGCCCGGACAAGCCGGGCCATGACAACAGTTCGGCAACAAAAAACGCCCCGGCCAGATGACCGGGGCGCTTTCATGTTCGAAAGGCGTTTGAAGCCTAGTCGCGATTGCCCAGCAGCATCAGCATGACCTGGAACATGTTCACGAAGGCGATGTAGAGGTTCAGCGCGCCGTAATTGGTCATCACGGCCATGGAGCGCTGGTCGCCTGCAATGCTGGCATAGGTCAGCTTCAGGCTTTGCGTCTGCCAGGCGGTCACGCCTGCCATCAGCACCAGCACGGCCAGCTGGATAATCATTTCCATGCCGCTCGACTGGATGAAGAAGCTGTTGATGATGCCGATGGCGAGCACGCCCAGCACACCCATGAAGAGGAAGACGCGCAAGGGCTGCAGGTTCGTCTTCGTGGTGTAGCCATAGAGCGACAGGCCCAGGAAGGCCGCTGCCGTGATGGCAAAGGCCTGCGCGATGGTACCGAAGCTGATGTTCAGCGTCGTGCCCGACATGGTTTCTCCGGTAACGCCCGACAGGGCGAGCGCCACCCAGATGGACAGGCCCGAACCGATCAGCGCGACAATGGCCCAGTAGAGCACGGCCGATCCGATGGGGGACGGGTTACGCATGAAGAACATCGAGCCGAACAGGAGCGCGATGGGGCCGAACTGGACGATGAAGATCAGCGGCGGGGTCAGCACGGCCTGTGTCAGGGCCGGAATGGCCGCACTGCCGATCAGGAAGGCCAGCGCGCCTGACACAAGAAGGCCAAGGGCCATCTTGTTGTAGACGCCCAGCATGAAGCTGCGAAGCCCGGCATCGACAGATGTGTCGAGCGTGCCTGCGCCATAGGCGGGTCTGGAAAACTGGTTCATGGGTGTCTCACTAACCTCATTGCAACAAGGAGAAGCGGACGGGTGCGAAGGCACCCACGCTTGCAGCTATATATCAGGCGGAAGGGCGTGTGTTTCAAGGGAAACCGGTCTGACAAGCTGCGTCAGGCGGCCCCGGCGCTCAGCGCCGCAAGGGCGACCGCCCGCCCGAGCCTATGCGAGGAGCGAAGCCCGGATGGGCTGAGCTTCAAGAGAAACTGTGTCAGGCGGCGTGGCGCTCGAAATCCATGAAGACCGGATCAATGTCACCGAGATGCTTGGACTGGTAGCGCGTCGTGATGTGATCGGACGGCGCGACACGCCAGTCATCAGCGCGGGCGGCCGTCCATTGAAGCTCCGGCACCTCCAGCAATAGCGGCAGCGCCCAGTCGGCATAGACGCGCACATCGGTGGCCACTCTCAGCCGTCCGCCCGGTTTCAGGATGCGCGAGAGCTGGGCCGCCGTGTCTGCCTGCACGAAGCGCCGGAAGGCGTGGCGCTTTTTCGGCCACGGATCAGGAAAGAGCAGAAAGACCCGGTCAAAGCTCGCATCGGGCATGCGTTCGATCTCATCACGCGCATCGGCGCGCTTCACGCGTACATTTGCAAGGCCCTGCTCCTCAATGCCGGTCAGCGCCTTGGCCACGCCGTTGAGGAAGGGCTCGATCCCGATAAAGCCGGTATCGGATGCGCGTGCAGCCTGTCCGATCAGATGCTCGGACGCACCAAACCCGATCTCCAGCACGTGGGAGGCAAAGCCCGGCAGCAGGGTCTGCGGATCAACCGCGCCCTCATCGGCCCAGCTAAGCCCCGGCAGCATCGTATCGACCAGATGCTGCTGGCGTGCCGACAGGGCATGGCCCTTGGCCCGCCCGTAAAGGCGCCGGGAGGAGGCGGGCTTTTCCTCGCTCATGGCGTCAGGCAAGGCCCTTGAGCTGGTCTACAAGATCGGTCTTCTCCCAGGAGAAGCCGCCATCAGCGTCCGGCGTGCGGCCGAAATGGCCATAGGCCGCCGTGCGCGCATAGATGGGTTTGTTCAGCTGGAGATGGGTGCGGATGCCGCGCGGCGACAGATTCATCAGCTGCGGCAGGGCGCTTTCCAGCCTGGCTTCATCGATCTGCCCGGTGCCGTGCAGATCGACATAGACTGCCAGAGGCTTGGCCACACCGATGGCATAGGCGAGCTGGATGGTGCATTTGCGCGCCAGACCCGCAGCCACGACATTCTTGGCCAGATAGCGCGCCGCATAGGCCGCCGAGCGGTCCACCTTGGTCGGGTCCTTGCCGGAGAACGCGCCGCCGCCATGGGGCGCGGCCCCGCCATAGGTGTCCACGATGATCTTGCGGCCCGTCAGGCCGGCATCGCCATCCGGTCCGCCAATGACGAACTTGCCGGTCGGGTTCACGTAGAACTCGTCCTCTGGCGGGAACCAGCCCTCGGGCAGCACCGATTTCACAACCGGGCGCACCAGCTCGCGCACCTCATCAAGAGAGGTGGAGGCGGTGTGCTGGGTGGAGACAACTACCGACGTCACGCCCACCGGCTGGCCATTCTCATAGCGCAGGGAAACCTGTGATTTGGCGTCCGGCTCGAACTGCTTGACCGCGCCGGTTTTACGAAGGCGGGCCATCTCTTTGAGGATCTGGTGGGAGTAGAGGATGGGCGCCGGCATCAGTTCGGGCGTCTCGTCGGTGGCAAAGCCGAACATGATGCCCTGATCGCCCGCGCCTTCCTCGGTGTAGGAGCCTGTGCCTTCATCCACACCGGCGGCGATGTCGGCGGATTGTTCGTGAAGATAGTTGGAGAACTCGGCCGTTTCCCAGTGGAAGCCGTCCTGCTCGTAGCCGATATCCTTCACCGCTGCGCGCACGGCGGCCTCGATCTCGTCACCGGAGATGTCATTGGCGCTGCGCACCTCGCCAGCCAGAACAATCCGGTTGGTCGTGGTCAGCGTTTCGCACGCCACACGCGCAACCGGGTCGCTGGCAAGATAGAGGTCAACAATCGTGTCGGAGATACGGTCGCATACCTTGTCAGGATGCCCCTCCGAAACACTCTCGCTGGTAAAGATATAGGATGAACGCGCCACAAATGACCTCATATAAAGCTTCCTTTATATGCGGGCTTAAAGACCATCTGGGCCGCGAACGCAAGCGGGGAAGTGTGTACCCGCCTTATTCGCCGGCCTGATCGCTGTCGGCCAGCGAGCGGACAAGCTCGAGTACACGGCGGCGCACTTTCGGGTCGGTGATCTTGGAAAAAGCCTGTGCCAGCGCCACGCCGTCGGGCGATTGCAGGAAGTCATTGACGATCGGCGTCTGGTCGCCTTCGGCAAATCCGGTGGGCTGCTGCGCCGTGCTGGTGGCACCATCGTAGAAGAAGGAGACCGGCACTTCGAGGACGCGCGCCAGATGCCAGAGCCGTCCGGCACCAATGCGATTGGCCCCGCGCTCGTACTTTTGCACCTGCTGGAAGGTGACGCCGAGCTCTTCGCCAAGCTTCTCCTGGCTCATTTCCATCATCTGCCGGCGCAGCCGGACGCGTGAACCGACATGACGGTCGATCGGGTTGGGTTCTCGCGGATTGGGGGCCATGAAAAACTATCCTTGAGCAAGCAAAGCCCACATGTCCTTGATAACAATACCACAGTGAGTTTCACTATCGAAGCGAAAACAATCTCAGGTGTTGCTGTCTCTGGTTTCGGGCAGAGGCAATGAAAACGGCAAGTTGCAGGGCTCCAAGTAATATAAGCCCGCCTGCAATCCATAGAGAGTTTCCATGAACCGCGTATGCCACTGGTTGGAGCGCCGAAGGCAGGTTTATGTCAAGCGTTTCGTTCATTTGCGGATCAGTTAACCGGACTGCCCGGCCGTAAGGATCAATCAGTCCGGATGCTCCCAGCGATGCCGAGCGAACCATGGGCAAGCCTTCCTCAATTGCCCGGTAGCGCGCCTGATTGAGATGCTGGCGGGGGCCAGCCGAATTTCCATACCACGCATCGTTGGAAATATTGAGCAGGAAGGCTGGCCGGTTGTCCCCGCGCGGTGCAAAGCGCGCGAAGATCACCTCATAGCAGATCAGCGGCGCGAAATCGGGCAGCCCGGCAATAGAGAGAGTTTGCGGCCCCGGCCCGGGTGTGTAGTAGGGCGCGTTCATTGCCAGGGTGGTGAAGCCGAAAAGCCCGGTAATCATCTGAACCGGATTGCCTTCGCCAAAAGGCACCAGACGCACCTTGTCATAAATGGCTTCAACGGCGCTTGCGTCCTGCGATATCTGCAAGGCGGCGAGCGAGTTGTAGTAAAGCTCGCCTTCGGGGAAGCGCTCCCGGCGCGTCACCCCGCTCCACAGGCGTGTGCCTTCGGGCAGCGTGTTTTCAATGCGCATCAAAACCGCGCTGTCTTCCAGCATCACGGTAGGAATGGCGCCCTCCGGCCAGATCACCGCGTCCACATCCTCAAGGCCGGGCTGCATGGTCAGGTGGAGATAGGTCTGGAGAATGGCCAGCCGGTTGGCGTAGCGCTTTTCACGCTGGTCGACATTGACCTGCACGATGCGCAGGCGCGTATCAGTGAGGCTGTCATCAGCTCCGGCGAGGCGCGCGCTGCCCCAGCCCCACATTCCGGCCAGCATCACCGTGCTCAGGGCCAGCGGCATGGCGCGCACCAGCCAGTGACCGCGCCCGGACAGGGCCGCCGGGCTGGCAAAGGCGAAGAGCACGAAGGCGGAAAGCCCCAGCGCGCCAATGAGGCTCGCCATCTGGCTGATGGGCGTGCCCGCTTCAAAGACATGGCCGGGCAAATTCCACGGAAAACCGGAGAACAGTACGGAGCGGGCAAACTCCACGAGGGTGAACAGCACGGCGAACACGCCGATACGCATCGGGCCATCCGGGGCAAAGCGGGTGTAGAGACTGGCGGCCAGCCCCCAGAACAGGGCCAGCCCGCCCGGCAGCAGGGTCAAAGGTGCCCAGATCAGCCAGGCATGTTCCTCGGCGCTGACCAGGAAGGCATTGGCGACCCACCAGGTGCTGCCCAGGAAATAACCGGCGGCAAATGTCCAGCCGCGCCAGAAACCAGCCCGTAAACTCCGCTCCCGCCCCCGTGCGGCGTCCAGAGAGAGGACCAGCAGGACAAGACCTAAAATCAGGGCGGGCGCAGAATGGAAGGGCGCATGGGCCAGCGTGGAGACAAGGCCGAGCGCAAACAGGCCAAGCCCGGCTTGCCAACCGCGCGCAGTCTGCCACCAGTCAAGCAGCGCCACGCTGATATATATGCCGCGGCGGGCCAGATCAGGGATACGCATTATTGCAGGTTCGCGGCGTCTCCCGCGCCGTCCTTGCGCGAACGGATACGTACCCGGCGGATGCGCCGCGGATCGGAATCGAGAATCTCGAACTCCAGCCCGGTGGAGTGGGCGATCACCTCGCCGCGTTCAGGCACCCGCCCCGTCAGCATGAAGACCAGCCCGCCCAGCGTATCGACATCCTCGATCTCGTCTTCGGTGGCCACCGGACGGCCAAGCGCCTCGGCCAGCTCATCAAGCGATGTGCGTGCATCGGCTTCCCACACATTGGGTCCGCGCAGCCGGATCAGCGGGCCTTCGGCCTCGTCATGCTCGTCATCAATCTCGCCAACAATCGGTTCGAGCAGGTCTTCAAGCGTTACCAGCCCGTCCGTGCCGCCAAACTCGTCAACGACCAGCGCCATATGCATGCGGCGCGACTTCATCCGCACCAGCAGGTCAGCCGCGCGCATTGAAGGCGGCACATAGAGCAGTGGACGGCGCACCTGCGGCAGGATTTTTGCCGCCGCCCAGTCTTCGGGGCGCTGCCCGTCAGGACTGCCGGCGAGATGGGCAATCAGATCCTTGATGTGAACCACGCCGACCGGATCGTCGAGGGTTTCGCGATAGACCGGCAGGCGCGAATGGGAGGCGTCGGCGAACAGGCGCGCGGCATCACCGAGCGGAGCATCAATGTCCATGGCCACGATGTCGGCGCGCGGCACCATCACATCGGCCACGCGCAGCGCATCGAGCGCGTTTACGTTGAAGGATAGTTCCCGCTCGCCAGTCTGGCCCGTCTGGTTTCCGCCCGTCTCTTGCGTCTCGGTGCCAGGACCGTTGGCAAGTTCTGGGACGGGGCGCCGGTGTATCGCGCCTTTCAGCCGGGCCATGAGACTTCGTCTTGGCGGGTCGTCGCTCATCACGCTCATATGCGTTCTTTATAGGGATTCGCGATGCCCAGCCGGGCAAGGGCCGCGATCTCCACTGCCTCCATCTGTTCTGCCTCGGCCTCTTCCTTATGGTCAAAACCGTTAAGATGAAGAACGCCGTGCACCGCAAGATGGGCTGCATGATCCACAAGCGCAATGGCGCGGGCGTTGGCTTCGCCCTGACAGGTCTCAAAGGCAAGGGCGACATCGCCGGGATAGTGCTCTGATTCCGGTGCCGGGAAGGACAATACATTGGTCGGGCTGTCCTTGCCCCGGAAACGCTGGTTCAGTGATTGCAGCTCGCCGTCGCCGGTAAACAGGATCACGGCCGGACCGGGCCGCGCCCCGTCAATCAGCGACAGGGCGGCCGCGACCGCCTCAAGGCAGCGCGCCTCCAGCCCGGCGACCATCTGCCAGCCTTCGTGCTCGATCACGATCTCGGCGGCCGGTTCATCCACCATGTGTCTTGTCCGCCTGCTCATAGGCATCCACGATCATGCCCACCAGATCATGGCGGACCACATCAGCGCGGGTAAAGCGCGTGACCGCAATGCGCGGTACATTGCCCAATATGCCCAGCGCATCCGCAAGACCCGACGGCTCGCGCGGGCCCAGATCGACCTGCGAGGGATCGCCCGTGACGGCCATGCGAGAGCCCTGACCCAGCCGGGTCAACATCATGCGCATCTGCGCACGGGTGGTGTTCTGGGCTTCATCGCAGACAATGAAGGCCCGGTTGAGCGTGCGTCCGCGCATGAAGGCGAGCGGCGCCACCTCTATGCGGCGCTCCTCGCGCATCTTGTCGACCACTTTCTGGGTCAGCGCATCGCGCAAAGAGTCCCAGATCGGCAGGAGATAAGGGTCGATCTTCTCGTTGAGATCACCGGGCAGGAAGCCCAGCCGTTCACCGGCCTCCACAGCCGGGCGCGTGATGATAAGCCGGTCAATCTCTCCGCGCGCCAGCTTGGCCGCGCCCCACGCCACTGCGAGCAGGGTCTTGCCGGTACCGGCGGGGCCAACCCCGAAAATCATGTCGTAGCGCGTCTCGTCTTTCAGTGCGCGCACATAGTCTGCCTGACCATTGGTGCGGGCGGCAAAGCTCACCCCGCGTGGCACACGGATAATGGTTTCCTCACCGGCGCTGACCGGTGTGTCGTCCATCCGGCAGGCCGCGCGCACGGTTTCAGGGTCAATGACAAGGCCGGATTCCACGCGCGCATACAGCGAATGGATCACGCGGGCCGCATCGGTGCGTGCGCGCTTTTCCCCGCCAGACAGCAAAAGCTGACCGCCGCCGGGCGCTTCGACATGCACGCCAAGCTCAGTCTCCAGCGCGATCAGATTGGCATGGCCGGGACCTGCCAGTGCGCGCACATGGGCCGCTTCATCGAAATGCAGCGTCTCGGCAGGCGCGCGCCCGGCGCGTTTGGGGCGAGGGGTCCGGCTCACGCGGCGCAGCTCTCCCCATGCAGCAGACGAGCGCCCAGCGCATTCTTCGAGGCAGAGACGATCTCCACCATGGCGATCTGGCCGATCAGCGCCTTGGGGCCGTCACAATGAACGGCCTGCAGATAGGGGCTGCGCCCGCCCAGCTGGCCGGGATTGCGCCCCTCGCGCTCGAAGAGCACCGGCAGGCGCTTGCCCACCATGGACGCGTTGAAACTCTGCTGCTGGGCATCCAGCAGGGCCTGAAGCCGGGCGAGACGCTCGGTCATCACCGCTTCATCGACCTGCCCTGCCATGGCCGCGCCCGGCGTGCCGGGACGGCGCGAATACTTGAACGAGAAGGCAGACGCATACCCGACCGTCTCGACCAGCTTCATCGTATCGGCAAAATCGCTTTCCTGCTCGCCGGGGAAGCCGACAATGAAATCTCCGGAGAGGGCGATATCCGGGCGCAGCGTGCGCAGCCGTTCGATGAGGGCGATGTACTCTCCCGCCGTGTGCTTGCGGTTCATGGCTTTCAATATGCGGTCAGAGCCTGCCTGCACCGGCAGGTGCAGATAGGGCATCAGTTTTTCTTCCGATGCGAAAGCCTCAAGCAAATCCTCATCCATGTCGTTCGGGTGGGAGGTGGTGAAGCGGATGCGGTCAATCCCGCCAATCATGGCCAGATGCCGGATCAGCCGGGCCAGCCCCCAGCGCCCGCCTGCCTCCTCGCCTGCAGGTGCCTCGCCCGAATAGGCGTTGACGTTCTGGCCCAGCAGGGTGATCTCGCGCACGCCTTGGGCCGCCAGCGCGCGCACTTCTGCGGTGATCTGGGCGGCGGGCCTCGAATACTCCGCGCCGCGCGTATAGGGCACCACGCAGAAGGAGCAGAACTTGTCGCAGCCCTCCTGCACCGTCACGAAGGCGCTGAAACCCTCGACATGACGCTTCGGGACAGCCAGCGCGTCGAACTTCTCCTCGACCTCGAACTCGGTATCCAGCGCCTCGCCGCGCTCGCGGTGTACGCGCGCGATCAGTTCGGGCAGGCGGTGATAGGTCTGAGGGCCGACGACCAGATCGACGACCGGCGCGCGGCGCTGGATTTCCGCGCCCTCGGCCTGCGCCACGCAGCCAGCCACCGTTACGGTCATCTGCCCGCCAGCGGCTTCCTTCTCGGCTTTCAGCGGCTTTAGCCGCCCCAGCTCGGAATAGACCTTCTCGGCGGCCTTCTCGCGGATATGGCAGGTATTGAGGATGACGAGATCGGCGCCCTCTGGCGCGTCCGCCGGCTCATAGCCGAGCGGGACCAGCAGATCGCGCATGCGCTCTGAATCATACACATTCATCTGGCACCCATAGGTGCGGATGAAGAGGCGCTTGCGGGCTGTCGTTTCAGTCTGTTTGGCGGTCATGGGCAGAGGCGATTATCCTTTTTCGCCGTCTTTGAGTTTCACCGCGTAAAGCTCCAGCCGGTGATCGACGAGCTTGTAGCCGAGGCGGCGCGCGATAGCTTCCTTCATCTTCTCGATCTCTTCGTCATAGAACTCGACGATATCGCCCGATTTCAGATCGATCAGGTGGTCGTGATGATCCTCGGTCGCTTCCTCATAGCGTGAGCGCCCGTCGCGGAAATCATGGCGCTCGATAATCCCGGCATCCTCAAACAGGCGCACAGTGCGGTAGACGGTGGCCAGCGAGATGCGGTTGTCCACGCTGGCGGCGCGGCGATGGACTTCCTCGGCGTCGGGATGATCTTCAGCTTCCGACAGGACGCGCGCGATCACGCGGCGCTGATCGGTCATGCGCAGACCTTTTTCGATGCATATCTGTTCAATGCGATCTGACATGGGTCAGCCTCCATGAAGCGCTCGTCTGCGCAAGGCCATTACACCCTGTCCTTAGCCCTGCAGGCCAAATCTGTCCATTCCTGCTACAGGCTGCACGACATAATCAGCGCATCTGAACCGTCGAGATAATAGCGCGCCCGCCGCCCTGTCTCCTGCCACCCTGTCGCGCGGTAGAGCGCGATAGCGGCGATATTGCTCACCGACACCTCCAGGAAGGCGTTTGCCGCGCCGCGCCTCCGCGCCGCTTCCAGTCCAACTTTGACCAGCATCTGGCCAGCGCCAGCCCGGCGAGCCGATGGCAGGACGGCCAGGGTGAGCATCTCTGCCTCATCGGCTATCGTGCGCATCAGGATGAAGCCGAGCGGCGTGCCGCCTCTGGCCGCCAGCAGCGCATCCATGCCCGGCCCCGCCAGCAGGCTGGCAAAGGCGGGTCCGTCCCAGACCTCCCCGCCATCAAAGGCTTTTGCGTGCAGGGCGGCGAGCAGTTCGCTGCTCTCCGGCCCGGCAGCAAGAATATCCACACTCACGGGATGATGCCGCCCGGCAGCGCCGCATCCGGCGGGCGGGCATAATGCGGGCTTGGCAGAGGCGCTTGGCCGTCTGCTTCACGCGTCAGCGCCAGCAGGGCCGTCAGAGGCGGATGATCTGCCCATGGCGAGGACGGGTCGAGAAGCTGTGCACCAGACCCGGCAAGGTGGGCCGCGCCGCTGGCGGCAAAGGCTTCACGGGC
This sequence comes from Glycocaulis sp., assembly GCF_050485565.1. GTDB lineage: Bacteria > Pseudomonadota > Alphaproteobacteria > Caulobacterales > Maricaulaceae > Glycocaulis. The sequence goes on from NZ_JBJHBQ010000015.1 coordinate 42,124, forward strand.
AGTATTCACATCGCTGCGAACCGGCTCGCCCTTCGCAGCGCCGCGGCTGAACACCTGCCAGACCAGCTCGCTGCGCCGGGCATCATGGACGGCAAACACCGCCGCGCGGCTTTCAGGGTCGGTTTCGTTTGCCATCGCCGCCAGGCTGGAAATGCCGACCGCCTGCGCGCCGCTCGCCAGCGCCAGCCCGCGGGCAAAGGCGGTGCCGGCGCGCGTGCCGACAAAGCTGCCCGGTCCGGTGGCTACGCCGATGCGCCAGAGTTCGCCCGGCATCATACCAGCCTCATCAAGCAGTTGGCCCACCAGCGGCGCCAGCCTTTCGGCCTGTCCGCGCTCCATCGCCTCATCGCGCTGGATGATCCGGCCATCGGCCAGCTGCAGCGCAGCCGCGCACCATCGCCCGGTCGTGTCGATGACCAGTACCGGGCGATTGGCGGGATTGGTTGCCATGAAGGGCCTATTTCAGAATGCGCGCAGCCTCGTCAAAGGCGAGGCGCGGCAGGCGCGGGAAGAGCTTTTCCTCCGTTCCATAGCCGATATTGACCAGGAAGTTCGAGCGCCAGTGCTTCATTTTCGGGTCGGACGCGAAAAACTCCTCATCCACCTTGGCGTTGTCGAACCCGCTCATCGGGCCGCAATCAAGGCCCAGCGCGCGGGCGGCAAGGATCAGATAGGCGCCCTGCAGCGTGCCATTGCGCACGCCATTGGCCTTGCGCGCATCGTCGGAGGCAAACCATTCCTTGGCCCCGGGATCATGCGGGAAGAGCTCCGGCACTTTCTGGTGAAACTCCCAGTCCCACGCCACGATGGCCGTGACCGGCGCACTCATCGTCTTGTCGACATTGGACGGGATCAGGAAGGGTTTGAGCCGTTCCTTGGCCGCGCCTTTGAGGAAAACAAAACGCGCGGGCGAGTTGTTGGCGCTGGTCGGGCCGTATTTGAGAAGGTCATAGAGCGCCTGGATCGTCGTGTCCGACACATCCTTGTCCTCCCAGGTGTAGAAGGTGCGCGCGCCACGGAAAATCTGGTCCAGCGCGTGGTCGGGCAGGGTCTTGTGGCGGTCTTCCAGTACCAGTTCGCTCATTGCTCTGGTCCCTTTCTTCAAGAGTGTGGCCGACGGGTTCCGTCAAAACGGAACGTCGCCCGGAGAAATAGGTTGCGATTTCGCCCGGCACCATCGCCGGGCGGGAAAAACGCTTGTGACCGTCAACGCGCCTAGACGACCGCTTCGACGCCCAGAACCTCCGGCACGTAGTGTTTGAGCAGGTTCTCGATCCCGCTTTTCAGCGTCATGGTCGAGGACGGGCAGCCCGCGCAGGCGCCGCGCATATGCAGGCTGACAATGCCGGTTGTCTCGTCGTAGGCGTGAAACACGATATCGCCGCCATCCTGCGCCACGGCCGGGCGCACACGCGTATCGATGACCTCGCGGATTTCCTTCACGATGGCCGCTGTCTCGCCCTCATAGACGGTTTCGGCCTCTTCGCCGGAGCCGGAAAAGAGCGGCTTGCCCGATTGCAGCACATCCATGATCGCGCCCAGCACGGCAGGCTTGATATGGACCCATTCGACGCCCTCCCCCTTGGTCACCGAGACGAAATCGGACCCGGCAAACACGCGCACCACGCCTTCAACGGCGAACAGTTCGCGCGCCAGCAGCGAGGATTGCGCCTCTTCGGGCGTGGCAAAGTCGCGCGGGGTCTCTGGCGCAATCTCCTGACCGGGCAGGAATTTCAGCGTATCGGGATTGGGGGTGGTTTCGGTCTGGATAAACATGACGGGTCGGGCCTTTTTAAAAGCCGGGGCAGGGCTGTGCCGGGTTCAGCCCCTCACTTGGCCCTGAACGCGTCCGCGTTCAACCCTGCAGGCATCAGGGTTGCTGGTCATGGCACAGATGGGCGCTAGGAAGAACGACGCGCCTGCGCACTCACATGCATCAACATGCGCTCCACTAGAGGGTAAATTGGGTACCTAGACAGGACAGGGTGGTTCTCGAGGCGGTTAAATTCCTTCGAACGAATGACGCGTTCAATTTGCTGGATCGCTTGCTGAGCTTGACGTGACGTTCCATAGACAAGTTGCCGGTAAGCTTCGGTAAACGTATCTGCGAGCCACGGTAAATCGTCTCGGAGCGCCGAGGCGATAACAAGTAATGCCATCGGAGCGCCGTCCCAATCCTCTTCAGCATGCATGATAGATGAAAGAGTTCGTTCAAAATGATGAAATGAATCGCGGGACTGTTGGCCGATGCCTTTCTTTCTGTATAGATCCGAATTTACCATTCGCTCTACAATATTTATTATATCGTCCCGACCTACAGTGTTTTCTCCAATCTTGAGTACTGTCGAGCGAAGGGATGTCATAGCTTCGATTAGATCGGCAATGTTTCGGTCGTCTGGGTTGTCCGATTGGCGCAAGCTTTGTATGTCGAGTGCCAAAGAAATTGGCGTTTCGATATCTGTTGGATCGGCTTCAAGCGCTTGAACTTGTTTTTTTATCGAATCTCGTGCGACGGAAGCGGCGTCCAAATCCCGATGGTCAATATGTATGGTTCTAGTGCCGGCGACATCAAAGGGGATTTGCTCCCCCTTCTGTATTAATTGTATTAGCGGTCGTTTTATTGCGTGTCTGATAGCAAGTTCGTAGAATACATTGGGGTTGGTCTCGGTTAAGTCAGCGATTACAAGTGGATCGTTCACCACGCGTGTTATTACTTGACTGGTAATGAGGCCGGGCTTGTCGATTTCATCAGCTCGCTCAGCGTGGTAACCACATTCCAGCAGGGCTGGCTTAATAATATGCTTTAATACTTGATCGGCTCTTTTTCGGGTCTCAGACCCTTCTTCTCCTATTGGAGAGATGACGAAGCAAGTCTTTTGCGTAGATTCTGCCATAATAATCCGCCCACAAACTAAATTCATATTTAAGTTGTATGGCCGATGAGCTTAGGTCAATGCCTTTATCGTTTCCTCGGAGAGATCGCCCGGCACCACGGTGACGGGGATGGCGCGCTCGCCAAACAGGCCGCGCCCGCGCGATAGCGAGGTGACAAGCGGGCCGGGGCCGTCACCCTTCACGGCAGAGCCGAGCACCAGGATGGAAATGCTCTCATCCTCCTCGATCAGCTTGCGGATGCAGTGTATCGCCTCGCCTTCGCGCACCAGCAGTTCGGGCCGCTCACCGGTCACGCCTTCAATGTCTTCGGCCAGGCTTTCCAGCGCCGCCTCGGCCTCCTCCATCGCCTCGCGGCGCATGGTTTCGCCTACACCCAGCCACGGCTCCACGCTGGCCGGCTCGATCACGGCCAGCACGGCCACCTTGCCGCCTGTATTGTTTGCCCGGTGCGCGGCATAGCGGGCGGCGGCGGCGGACTCTTCGCTGCCATCGCCAATCAGGAGGAATTTTCTCGTGTTCGCCATGGTTCGACCGTGACGCTTTCTTGACGCGGCGGCAAGAGGGCGTCATCTGCCTTACATGGCCAGACCCCGCAAAACCTCACCAACCGCCCCAAAGCCGCTCGACCGGCTGGACGATTGCCGCTCAGTTGCCTCGCCCTCCCGTCAGATCACGCTCTGGCCCGACCGGCTGGAGGAAACCGCAGAAGGCGCGCTGGTGCGCCGGATCGCCATCGAGGCGGTAGATGAGGTGCGCCTGAGCGTGGAGCCATCAGGCATTGGCGCGAAAGATCCCGCCCAGATCATCTGCCGGGTCAGCGCCGGGGCGAAGACGATCAGTTTCTCCTCCCTGCGCTCCACCGGCATCCTCAAATGGGAAAATCAGGCTGACCAGTTTGCGCTCTTCCTGCGGGCGCTTCATGGCGCGCTGAAAGATCGCGAGGATGTCGCCTATGTCGAGGGCGCACCGCTCAAAGCGCGGCTGACAGCCTTCCTGCCCGCACTTGCTGTGGGTGTTGCGGGGATGGTGCTGGCAGGCTGGGCGTTGACCGCCGGCCAGATCATTATCGGCCTGATCGGCCTCGTCCTGGCGGTCACGGGCGGGTATTCGGCGTGGATTTTCCGTCCTGCGTCCGACAAGCCCTATGATCCGGCGAAGTTCGGCTAGCCAAGAAGGCGGCCTAGCCCTTTGGCAAACAACGGTCCGCACTGCTCGGCATTCGCCGGATAGTAGAAGGGCTCGATCAGCTCGATCTCCATCAGTTTCAGATGGCCTTCCTGTCCGCGTACCATGTCGATGCGCGCATAAAGCAAGGTCTCCACACCACAATGGGTGCAGGCCGCGTCAAGGCACTGGCGGGCAAGCGCGATCTCGGCAGGCGAGGGCTGATAGGGCGTGTCCACCCCGCCATACATGCCCTGAATGCGGTAATCGCCCTTGGCAGCCCGCTTGATGACCGCGTGGGAAAACTCACCGCCAAAGAAGAGCAGCGAGTACTCGCCCTCCTCCCGAATGGCGGGCAGGAAAGCCTGTATCATCGCCCGGCCGGGGGGCAGCTCATCGGCGGACGGCAGGGCTTCGCCGCGCCTCACCCGCGCCTGCCGCCAAGCGCCAGCGCCCACGACCGGCTTGATGACCAGATCATCGCTGGAGAGCGTGTCGAAAGCCTCTCCGATAGTCTCCGGCGTGGCCAGATCGGTCCAGACCGTCTCGATCACGGGTGCGCCAAGTGCTGCCAGATCGCGCAGATAGGTCTTGTCCATGTTCCAGCGCACGACATTGAGCGGGTTTAGCAGCGGGCCTGCCGCGCTCGCCGCTGACAGCACCTGAAGGAAGCGCTCCGTCTTGTCCCAGTAATCCCAGGTCGGGCCGACCACCACACCTGCATAGGCTTCCGGCTCAAACCCTTCGTCCCAGACGACCGGCTCCATCGTGAAGCCGGCATCCCGGCAGGGCGCATCAATGGCGGCGAACTGCTCGGTAAACTCGTGCGCGTCGCTGCGCGCTTCGCGCCGGTGCGCAAGCACGTTCGCCGAGACGAGATAGGCAATGGCGCGCATGTGATTTCCCGTTCTTCCTTCCGCCGATGATCCGGCTCTAGCGTCACCGCAATTTGCGTCAAGGGCCGGGTAGCATACGCGTCCGGCTGGAGGGGGGAGGGCTTGAGTGTGCGCCGTGCAGGCGTTAAGCCCACGCCCGCACCGCAACCGGAAGGATTACCACCCATGGCCTCCACCCGCTTCGACGTGATCGGCGTCGGAAACGCTATCGTTGATGTCATCGCCACCGCAGATGACGCGTTTCTTGGCCAGCACGGCATCGAGAAGGGTGCCATGACGCTGATCGATGAAGCGCGCGCGAAAGCCATCTATGGCGCGATGGGGCCGGGTCAGGAAGTCTCTGGCGGGTCGGCGGCCAACACGCTGGCAGGGGTGGCGAGCCTCGGCGGGCGCGGCGCCTATATCGGCAAGGTAGCCGACGACCAGCTGGGCGAGATTTTCGCCCACGATCTGCGCGCGATCGGCGTGGATTATTCAACCGCGCCTCTGACCGGTGGCCCGGCTACCGCGCGCTGCCTTATCCTCGTCACCCCGGATGCGCAGCGTTCGATGAATACCTTCCTGGGTGCCTCGACCCTGTTTTCGGGCGAAGATGTGGACGCGGCGCGCATCGCGGATGCGCAGATCACCTATCTGGAGGGTTATCTGTTTGACCGCGATGAAGCCAAGGCGGCTTTCGTGGCGGCCGCGCAGATTGCCCGCAAGGCGGGCCGCAAGGTCGCGCTCACCCTCTCCGACCCGTTCTGTGTTGACCGCCACCGGGCGAGCTTTCGCGAGCTGATCGCCGGCCATGTCGATGTGGTGTTCGCCAATGAGGTAGAGCTGAAATCACTCTACCAGACAGACGATTTTGCTGCCGCTCTGGCGCAAATCCGCGCCGAGACACGCATCGCCGCCATAACCCGTTCGGAAAAGGGAGCGGTGATCGTCTCGGGCGAAGAGAGCGTTGCGGTTCCGGCTGACCCGGTCGAGAAGCTGGTCGACACAACGGGGGCGGGCGATCTGTTTGCGGCCGGCTTCCTGCTGGGACTGGCGCGCGGGGCCGATCTGGAAACCTGTGGCCGGCTGGGCGTGCTGGCCGCGGCGGAAGTGATTTCCCATGTGGGTGCGCGTCCGCTGGTGAGCCTGGGGGAGCTGGCGGCCCGGCGCGGTATCGTGATCCCGGCCGCCGCGTAGCGATTACGGCAAGCCGTTTCAACAGGTTAATAGTGTCTATCCGGGTGCTTAACACGATTTTCAGCAAGCTCTGAAAGTCTGCCTCTCCTTGCCGCACCATCCGGTTCGACAGCCGGAGCCGTGTGGCCTTGTCACGAGAGGACACATGGCTCCGCTTCGTCACGCCCTGTCACGCATGATGCGCTCGCTTGTGATGAAATTCACGGTGCTGTGCGCATTTGTGCTGATTGCCGCAACATCGGTGATGACCGGCATTGGCTATGTGTCCAAGTCTCACGACAACCGGCTTACCGCGCTCGCCCATGCCGAGCTGATGTCACAGGTGCTGGCGTCCAACCTGGCCGAGCAGACCTCCCAGCGTGACGCCCGCCGCCTGACGACCGGGCTGGGCGCGTTCGGGGAACGCGCCGACGTTCAGGGTGCCTATATCGTTGATGCGGCCCGCGATGTGCTGGTCAGCGCTGGTAATGTGGCGTTCGCGCCCGGCGAGCGCAGCACCGATGCCCTCGTGCATGGCGCGCTTGGCTCTGTGGATACCCGCACCGAGATCGTCGGCGAGCTGATCCGCGTGGCACAGCCTGTCATGCATCACGGGCGGCTGGCCGGCGCGGTCGTGATCGATGTGCCGGTTGCGGCGGTTTCGCGCCCCGCTGCCGAGATTTTCCAACGCCAGATGCTTGTCGGCCTCGTGGCGCTGCTCATTTTTCTTCCTCTTGTCGCCTATGTCGTGCGCACGGCGCTGGGGCCGATCCACAAGCTCACCGAGGCGGCCCGCCTTGCCTCCTCGCGCAAGCTGGACATGCGTATCGATGTGCGCACCGGCGATGAGCTCGAAGTGCTGGCTAATGCCTTCAACCGCATGTTTGCGCGTATCGACGCCTCGATGAAGCGCATCCACCGTCTCGCCTATGTCGACATGGTCACCGAGCTGCCCAATCGCGAGCGCTTCCGCAAGGAAGTCGAGCGCGTGACACGCCGCGCAGAGGATGATGGTACGGCGGGCGCCGTACTGTTCCTGGACCTCGACCGGTTCAAGCGGGTGAACGACTCCCTGGGCCTGGGTGAGGGCGACCGCCTGCTGGAGGCTGTGGCCCGGCGTCTGCGCGAAACCGCACGTGGCTGGGATCTGTCACAGGGCGAGGACGGGGCCGAGCCGTCACTGGTGGCGCGTCTGGGCGGCGATGAGTTCACCATTCTTCTGCCGGCGCTGCGTGATCCGGCTGATGCGGCCCGTGTGGCCCGCCTCGTGATTGATGCGGTGCGCCGCCCCTTCGAGATTTCCGGTCACCGGGTCTTCCTGGGAGCATCGGTTGGTGTGGCGGTCTTCCCGCGCGATGGCGGCGATCCTGAAACCTTGCTGCGCCACGCCGACCTTGCCATGGCATCGGCCAAGTGCGCGGGCGGCAATGCGTACGAGTTCTTCGAATCCAGCATGAACCAGACCGCTTTTGAGCGCCTGGTGCTGGAAGGCGAGCTGCGCGAGGCGGTACGCGACGATCAGCTGGTCGTCTTCTACCAGCCGAAAATCTCCATCAAGGATGGCTCGATTGCAGGCGTCGAAGCGCTGGTGCGCTGGAACCACCCCACCGCCGGCCTCCTGTCTCCTGGCACCTTCATCCAGGCGGCCGAGGAATGCGGGCTGATCGGCGAGATCGGTGACTGGGTCATGCGCCGCGCCTGCACCGAAATCGCCGATATGAACCGGCGCGGCTATGCGCTGCCGGTGGCGGTCAATGTGTCGGCTGTCCAGTTCGAGGACGAGAGCTTTGCCGACAGCGTGCTCGATACCTTGCGCGAAACCGGGCTGCCAGCCTCCCTGCTGGAGCTGGAACTCACCGAGTCGGTGGCCATGCGCCAGCCGGAGCGCGTGCTCGAGCAGATCGAGCCGCTGCGCGCCCGCGGTGTCGGCTTTGCCATTGACGATTTCGGCACCGGCCATTCCAGCCTGTCCTACCTGACGCGCATGCCGTTCGACGTCTTCAAGATCGATCAGAGCTTTGTGCGCGACATGTCAAAAGACCCTCACGCGCGCATCGTGGTGGAGACCATTCTGGCCATGGCCAGAGCCCTGAAGCTCCAGACGGTGGCCGAAGGCGTGGAGACCAGCGAGCAGCTGGCCTTCCTGCGTGAACAGGGCGCGACCCTTGCGCAGGGCTATCTGTTCGCCCGCCCGATGCCGCTGTGCGACCTTGTCCAGTATGCCGATGACGAGAAATCCAGGGCACAGCGCGCCAGCGCCTGATGGCCTGGAACGGCCTGTCTGGCGCACAGAAAAACTGTGGCGAATTCGCAACGCGCAACACCTTTCTACAATTTAATTGAACAAGCGCCACCACTTGTGGCATAAATACACGTGCGGGCCGCAAGCACTCTGACCCGCTCACTCTGGCACGGCGTCGTCCCCCGCAATCCGTCCAGGGTCAGGCCAGCTCCGGTTGATCCCCTCCCGGCGCAGCATGTGGCAGTCACGCGGTCCCGATCGGCGCCCGATGGTCCCCTCACCATCGGGCGCCATAGTTTTTGCCGTTCCGCCCTGTTCGGGCATTCGCCAGCGCGCTAGACAGCAGACATGGCTCCGTCTGACTCCCCCGATTCCAGCGATGATGTGATCGCCCGCCTGCTCGAGGAGATACCCCTCCTCTACAAGGCGCGTGCGTTTGCAGAAAGTATTGCCGACCCGGCCTTTTTCTCCCGGCTCGGCGAAAGACTGGACACCCGCGAGACAACGCTGGCCCGTGCCTATCTTGACGGGCTGGGCTTTCCCGACGCCGACCCTGCGCCGCTGGGCAGCTGGGAGGAGGCGGCGATTGCCGCCGAGGCGCTCGACACCGATCCGCTTGCCTGGGAAGCCGAGGAGATGCTGCGCGCAGGTCTCGTCGAGCGGGCGCTCGAACGCCTCGACCCGGAGGGTCTCGAAGCCGCGCTGACGCTGGTGGCATCCTCTGTCGGCGAGCTGGCCCGCGAAGCCGCCGAGGCCGCTGCCGCGATGGACGACATGTATGATGAGAGCGTGGTCAACATTGCCGCGGGCGGGCTGATCCAGGCGGCCAATGGCGCGGTGCTGGTGCTGCTCGCCGAAGCCGAGGACGATGTGCCCACCCACCCCTTCCTGGCCCGCTGGCGGCTTTATGTGCGCGGGCGCTGGCCGGTCGGCGTTGCCGGATCCACCTACAATATTCTCTAGACCTCTTGCCTGTCTGAAGGAGCGATGATGGCCGCCCTGACCCTTGCCACCTGGAATATCAACTCGGTCCGCCTGCGCATCGACCAGATCGCGCGTTTCGCCTCGATGGCAAAGCCTGACGTGATGTGCCTGCAGGAAATCAAGTGCATGGAAGACCAGTTTCCGGCCAAGGCCTTCAAGGATATGGGCTATCCGCATTTCCATGTGACCGGCCAGAAGGGCGTGCACGGCGTGGCCACCGTCTCGCGTGCACCCCTGGACGTGCTCGAAGACTGTTCGGTCTGCCCCAAGGGCGAGGCGCGCCACCATGTCGTGCGCGTCGACGGTGTGGAATTCCAGAATTACTACATCCCCGCTGGCGGCGACGAGCCGGACGTGGAGATCAATCCGCGCTTTGCCCACAAGCTCGATTTTCTGGACCGCTTTGGCGCGTATCTGGAAAAGCGCGGTCAAAAGGGCGGCGATGTGGTGCTGGTGGGCGATCTCAACATTGCCCCGCGCGAGCACGACGTCTGGTCGCACAAACAGCTCTTGAAGGTCATCTCGCACACGCCGGTGGAGACCGAAGGGCTGGAGCTCGCGCGTAACAGGGCGGGCTATCTCGATGTTGCGCGCGAGCTGATTGCCGAGCCGGAAAAGATCTACACCTGGTGGAGCTATCGCAACCGCGACTGGCGCAAATCCAATCGCGGCCGCCGCCTCGACCATATCTGGGTCTCACCCTCCCTGCAGGCAGCGGCCACGGCCCATGGCCGCGAGGGCTTTACCATCTGGGATGAAGCCCGCGATTGGGAAAAACCCTCAGACCATGTGCCGGTAACGCTGAAGCTGGGGTAGGCCCTAGTCCACTCCGTGCTCGTGTGGAACGAGCTCCTCATTGTCGAGGCCGGTGGCAAGGCGCCAGGCGGCTTCCAGGATCGGGCGTTTGAACCAGACATCGAACCGGCCTGCCCAGAACGGGTCCCCGCCGGTAAAGCGCGGCTCCAGCGCGCTCCAGTCGAAATGCTCGCGCACGCCGTCAAGATCATGGCCATCGGCCACCAGCGCCTCGGTCTGGTCCGCGATGGACTGCAAGGTCTCGATCAGAAGATCGACATAGGCCCAGTCTGTCATCATATCGCCATGGCCAGGCACGATCAGGTCAACATCCATCTGACGCAACTGGCGCAGCGCCTGCGCCCAGCTCTCCGGGTAGCTGAAAAAGCCGTAGGGGGTGGGATGGACCACAGCGTCGCCGGCGGCGATGAAACGTGCATCCGGCACGTGCAGCATGATGTCTCCCTTGGTATTGCCGGGGCCGAAGTGAACAAGCCGTACGGCCCGTCCGCCCAGATCGATCTCCAGACTCTCCTCGA
>NZ_JBJHBQ010000016.1:0-22024 GCF_050485565.1 Glycocaulis sp.
GATAATGTGGAAGTGACGGTCGACCTGATCCAGCCGATCGCGATGGAAGAGAAGCTGCGCTTCGCCATCCGTGAAGGCGGACGCACCGTCGGCGCCGGCGTCGTATCCAAAATCCTCGATTAAGAGGCGTTCTGCCTTCGCGTCAGCGAATCGGAGCGAAGAGCAGGAAATGCATATGTGACCGGCCCGGAGCGATGCTCCGGGCCGGTTCTTTTTTGGGCCGAAGCAGAAAATTGCGCCCGCCGCGCCCCGGTTTGATGACCTTTTTGCAACAGGTTGTAGGCGAACATGTGTCAGGGCCGCACCAAGCGCTTGGCGCAGTATGAAGTTTCCGCAATGGTAGCCCCAAGCGAGGCTGTGAAAGGCCCGCTGACTCGCATTTGCGGGTTCGTGGCCTTGAGCCTCGTTGAATTTGACTGCCTTAAACCAAAGGGGAAACATCGTGAAAAAGTGGAATAGAGAAGCTCTCTTGCGGACCTCGGTCCTCGCAGGCTTCGTGGCGGCTGGTGCTGCTGCGGCTCCCGCGATTGCGCAAGAAGATGAAGGTGCCGCGCAACGCGAAACCATCCAGATCACCGGTTCGCGTATCGCACGTCCTGATGCGACCGCGCCGAGCCCGATCGTGTCGGTCGATGCGCCTGCGCTCGAAGTGAACAACACGATCAACATCGAAGACTACCTCAACGACCTGCCGCAGCTGATTCCGGGTTTCGACGCCACGTCGAACAACCCCGGTAACGGCACGGCCAACCTGTCGCTGCGCGGTCTGGGTTCGGGCCGCACGCTCGTCCTGCTGGACGGCCGCCGCATGGTGTCGGAAGGTGCTGGCCAGACGGTCAACATCAACACCATCCCGGCTGCTCTGATCGAGCGCGTTGACGTGGTGACCGGTGGTGCCTCGGCTGTGTACGGCTCTGACGCCGTCGCCGGTGTTGTCAACTTCATCCTGCGTACCGACTTTGAAGGCGTCGAGCTCGACACCTCGCACCGTTGGTCGGAGCAGGGTGGCGGTTCCAACACGTCGATTTCCGCAACGATCGGTGGCAACTTCGCCGATGGCCGCGGTAACGCCGTGCTGAACATGTCGTACAACCGTCGTGAAGAGCTGTTCCAGGGTGACCGCGAGTTCTCGCGTAACACGCTGATCGATAACGGCTCTGGCACGTTCGGCACGACCGGCTCGGTTCTCATTGAAGAAACCCTCATTGCGCCTGGCGGCGTTGTGCTGGGTGGCGGCACGTTCGGCGACTTCGGCTGGGCAGCGGCTGGTCTTCAGGATCGTTTCGATGATCGCTGCGTCGGCACGCCTGACACCTGCTGGACCTTTGCTGCCCGTATTGACAGCAATGGTCTGATCCAGCCCTTCCGTACGGCTGGCCCGAACAATGACCGGTACAACTACGCACCGGACAACTATCTCCAGCTGCCGCAAGAGCGTTACAACTTCGCTGCGTTCGCGAATTACGAGATCAACCGGCACTTCGAAGTCTACGGCCGTGCGATGTACTCGAACGTGATCGTGGACAGCCAGCTGGCTCCGACGCCGGCCGCTCTGCGCTTCACCGTCACTGAAGACAATGCCATCTTTGACGGCCACGCGGACGTGCTGGAACTGTTCCGTAACACCCCGGCCATCTTCCAAGGCGTCAATGCCGATGGCCTGGAAGAGTTCCAGTTCGACATCGGCCGCCGTTTCACCGAGTTCGGCCCGCGTAACAGCCTGCGTGACACCCACGCCATGCTGGTCGGCGGTGGTGTCCGCGGTGATCTGTTCCTGTCGGGCTGGACCTATGATGTCTACGCTCACTTCGCACGCACGCGTGCGGACCAGATCCAGACGGGCAACCTGTCGGTTTCGGCCTTCACGGCGCAAGTGAACAATGGCAACGCGCGCATCTTCGACGGTGCGGGCGCTCTGTCTGACGCCGTGGTGGCAGCTGCCAGCCGTACGGGCGCGATCTTCGAAACCAACGAGCAGGTCCAGTTTGTGGCCACGACTCAAGGTGAGATCGACGCGTTCCGCTTCGGCACGGCCAATACGCCGCTGCAAGTGGTGCTCGGTGTCGAGTATCGTGAAGAATCCGCTCGCCGTCAGCCTGACTCGGTTCTTGGCCCGGATGTCCGTGGCTTCAACCAGTCGACCTTCATCGAAGGCCGGTTTGACGTGTACGAGTTCTTCGCGGAAGGCGTCCTGCCGGTTATCGAAGGCGGTACCTTTGCCGAATACCTCGGTCTGAACGCCGCTTACCGTCGTTCGAACTACACGACCGTCGGCAACACCGACACCTTCGCCATCGGCGCTGAGTGGATCCCGGTCAGCGATGTCCGTTTCCGTGCTCAGTTCCAGCGCGCTGTTCGTGCGCCGTCCGTGTCCCAGCTCTTCCAGACGGACACGAATGGCTTCCCGGGCGTGTCTGACCCCTGCGCCAGCGGCCTGGGTGCCTGGAACAACCTGTCGACTGCCCAGCAGACGACGGTCCAGGCGAACTGTGAAGCCAATGGTGTGCCGGTTGGTAACGTGCCGGTTGCCCAGGTCAACTCGCAGGTGGAAACCATTTTCCGCGGCGCTCGTGACCTGCAAGCAGAAGAAGCCGACACGATCACCCTCGGTGTGTCTTACTCTCCGTCCTTCCTGCCGGGCCTGACCCTGCGGGCGGACTACTATGACATCGAGATCGGTAACGCGCTGAGCGGCCCGTCTGCTCAGGAAGTGGTCAACTCCTGTACGCTGTTCGGCGTTCAGGCCGCCTGTGACCTCCTCATTCGCGGTGCTGGTGGTACGCTGACCTTGATCGACTTCCTGTCGACCGAGAATCAGACCGGCCTCTACGTCCGTGGTATTGACTATGGCTTCGACTACCTGTTCGACGCCGGTGACATGGGTACGTTCGCTCTGGGTCTGAATGCGACCTGGACCGACACCAGCTCCTTCCAGTCGTCTCCGCAGACGACCCGGATCGAGTGCGCCGGCTTCTACGGTGCCGACTGTGGTCAGCCGACCCCGGTTCACAAGTGGCTGGCAAGCGCGTCGTGGATGTACGGCCCGCTGACCACCAACCTGCGCTGGACGCACGTGGGTGAAGTCACGGACACGCTGACGCAGTTCTATGGCGCCCGCGCCGATCAGCTTGACGTGACCCACATCGGTTCGATCGACTATTTCGACCTGAACCTCAGCTATGACTTCACGGACAACGTGCGGTTCTATGGCGGGGTGCGGAATATGTTCGATCAAAGCCCGCCGATCGTCGGTGACGGCCCGCAATCCCAGCAGGCCAACACCTGGCCGGCGACCTACGATCCGTTCGGTCGTCAGTTCTTCCTGGGCGTGACCGCGCGTTACTAGGTCAACCCGATAACGGAAGTGAAGTGGCCCTCTTCGGAGGGCCACTTTTTTTGTGTAAACCTAGCTCTGAGCTTCAATAAGGGTGCCCGCTTTCCGGGCATCGGGGGAGGAGAGAGGTCATGAACGCAGCGCCGGGCCAGATGTTGCAGGAATCCCTGCGCCTCCTTCAGGCCGGGCAGGTTGATGCCGCTGACGGTCTGCTCAGGCGGCTGCGTGATTCATGCCCCCACGAGGCTGATGTGTGGCGCCTGTCCGGTGCGGCTGCGCAGGCGCGGGGGGATTTGCCGGCAGCAGAGACCTATCTGCGCGAGGCTATCCGGCTCCGGCCATCGCACCATGAGGCTTCAAATGCCCTTGGGCTGGTATTGTCCCGGCAAGGGCGCGTCGGGCAGGCGCGGGAAGTCTGGGAACAAACCCTGGCAATGGCACCCCAGCAAGCGGCTGCGGCGATAAATCTTGCACGCTCCCATCTGGATGCTGGAGACCCGCAAAAGGCAGCCGGGCTGGTGGCGCGTCATGCCGGGCGTGATCCGCTTGCGGCGCTGGTCCACGCGCAGGCGCTGCGCGCCGGCGGCGACCCGGCGCGTGCTCTTGATGCCTATCAGCGCAGGCTCCAGCTCGTGCCAGGTGATATCAAGGCAGCTTTCGGGATTGCACTATGCTGTATCGATCTCGGCCGTGCAGAGGAGGGGCTGGAGCGGCTCGAAAGCCTGCCCGCCGGGCGCGATCCGCAGATTGAGTATGCCCGCTTCTCGGCTCTGGCCAGGATGGGGCACCTTGACGCTGCGCAGAAGGCTGTTGAGACGGTGCTTAGCTTAAATCCTGGCGATCTCCCAGGGCTGGAGGGGGCGGCCCAGCTGCTTTGCATGACCAGCCGGCCCGACAAGGTGCCAGCGCTGTTTGCACGCGCGCTGGAGGCGACAGGCTTCGCCCTGCCGGTAGAGCTGCAATATATCGATACGCTTGTCCGTATGGGTGAGTTCGATGCCGCGCGCAGCGCCGTTGATGCGGCCGGTAAAAGGCATGGCGTTCAGCCCGCCTTGCTCGACCGCGCTATCGCTGTTGAAGTCGAAGCTGCCGACAGTTCGCGAGCGTTCACGCTGGCGCAACAGGCCGGGGAGCTTTTTCCGGCCGAGGCCAGCCTGCTTGCAAACCGGGTGCGCGCCGCGTTCATGGCCGGTGATGCCCGCCATGCCGCGCCTCTGATTGATCAGGCCATGAAGACGATGCCGGAAGGACGGTTCTGGACGGCTATGGAAGCGACTCTGGCGCGCCTGAGCGATGACGCTGACACCTATGAAACGCTGTGCGGCCCCCAGCTGGTTATGACGTCATCGCTGCAGCCCCCGCCTGCATATGGCGGGATAGAGAATTTCAACATGCAGCTGGCAGAGTTCCTAAGAGGGCTGCACGCATTTTCGGCTGCGCCGCTCGGCCAGTCTCTGCGGGACGGGACGCAAACCTCATCCGATCTTCGCCATAATGAGAACCGGCTGATCGTGGACTTTTTTTCCATGGTTGAGCAGGCGTTTGACCGGTATCGCGCAAGGCTCAAGCCCATCGCCGGGCATCCGCTGCTTGGCAATATGCCAGACAGGATGCACGTCCAGGGTGCCTGGTCGGTACGCCTGGGCCCCAACGGGCGTCATGTGAACCATGTCCATCCCGAAGGGTGGGTCAGCTGCGTCTATTATGTGTCCGTGCCGCCGCAGATTGCCGGGTCGTCCAGCCAGGAGGGATGGCTCAAATTCGGAGAGCCGCCGTTCGCGGTACCCGGGCTCGGGCCGCACGATCACGTTGAGCCGCGCCCTGGCGAACTCACGATCTTTCCCAGCTATCTCTGGCACGGAACTGTGCCGATCAGCTCTGGCGAACGGCTGACCATCGCTTTTGACATCGCACCTGGCAGTGGCCGGGGGAATGCGTGATGAGCGGGCTGCAGCATCATTGGGATACTTACTGGCAAGGCAAAGGCGGCGAGTCACAGGCCGTCAATGCACCGGGGATCGCAAGGGAGCTTGCGGTCTTCTGGAACACGCATGCCGGGGGCGCTCTGGAGGGGCGGCCGGGTGCGCGGCTGCTGGACCTGGCCTGCGGGGCCGGTGTGGTGGCGCTGGAATCGGCACGCGCAGCGCAGGCGCGCTGCGTTGACTTGCAGATCGTGTGCATGGACATAGCCCTTGAGGCGTTGCTAGCCGCGCGAGAGGGCCTGTCGGGGGCGGGCAATGTGTCGGTCATTGCCGGCGATGCTGGCGCGCTGCCGTTCGCTGCGGGCAGTTTCGATCTCGTTTTCAGCCAGTTCGGTGTCGAATATGCAGGCATGGACGCCTTGTCACAGGCACCTGTTGTGCTGGCCGAAGGCGGAGAGCTTGCCTTCCTGTGTCATTACAAGGATGGTGCCATCCACGCTGAGTCCCTCCGCAATCTCCGGGTTTGGGACGCGGTGGAGACGTCGGGTCTGCTGAACCTTGCTCTGGACCTGCTTGAGACGGCCTATGCTGCCGATGAGGGTAAGGGCAGTCAGGAGGGCCTGCATACCTGCGGTGTGGCCTACCGGCAAGCGGCCGAACAGACCGGAGCGCTGGCTCAAAACTCTGATGGGGAAGCGGCCCAGAATGTCCTGCGTCTGCTGGGGGATATTGCTCAGCTGATCCGGCGCCGCGCCGCCTATGATCGTGATGATGCTCGCGGCTGGATACGGGCTCAGACCCGTTCCTGTGCGGCGGTACGCCAACGCCTGCAGGACATGACCGCAGCTGCTCTGGATGCCGGGCAGGTGCAAGCCGTGCTGGCCGCCTGGCGTGAACAGGGGTTCGATGTTCCCGATCCCGATGCGTTGACGCTGGGTGATGACACGAAGCCGGGCGCGTGGTTGCTCAAGGCAATCCGCACCTGATAAGCTGATTTTTCGTTCATTGGGCTTGCTTCGCGGCAGCTTTTTTTGCAGCGCCCTGTTTGCATATCGCTGCAGGCGATGTATTAGCTCCGTCCTCAACATCAAAAGAGGGGATGTGTGTCTCCGCTTTTCTGGTTGGTATAGGGGTGTAGCTCAGCTGGTAGAGCGGCGGTCTCCAAAACCGCAGGCCGGGGGTTCGAGCCCCTCCGCCCCTGCCAGTTGCTGGTTGTGCGCGATTATCCCGCGCACCCGAATTTGAGTTTGAAAGAGGCGATGGCAAAAGCAGGCAAAACCGGTCAGCCGGCACGCACAGGCGCAACCGGGCAGGGCAGCGGCACTGCCTCCGGTGGCTCGTCTGCGCCTGCGCGCAAGAAGACGACCAATCCGTTCCGGTTTCTTGGCGAGGTGCGTCAGGAGGGCCGCAAGGTCACCTGGACCAGCCGTGGTGAAACGATCGTGTCGTCCATCTTCGTGCTGGTGCTGTCAGTGATCGCCGCCATCTTCTTTTTCGGCGTCGATTCGCTGATCGGCCTGATTGTCAATTTCCTGCTCGGCCTGGGGGCCTGATACGCATGCCGGCCAAGTGGTATATTGTTCACGCCTACTCGAACTTCGAGAAGAAGGTTGCCGAGGCGATCCGCGTCGAAGCGGCGCAGAAGGGCCTGTCGGACAAGTTTGAGGACATCGTGGTCCCGACCGAAGAGGTCACCGAGATCCGCAAGGGCCGCAAGGTCAATGCCGAGCGCAAATATTTCCCCGGCTATGTGCTGGTGAAGATGGACATGACCGATGAGGCTTACCACCTCGTCAAGAATACACCCAAGGTGACGGGCTTTCTCGGGTCGGGTAACCGCCCGCTGCCCGTTCCGGAAAGTGAAGTGCTGCGTATCATGGGCAAGATGGAAGAGGACGCTGAAAACCCGCGCCCGACCATCTCCTACGAAATCGGCGAGACGGTGCGCGTGACGGACGGCCACTTCTCCAGCTTCAACGGTATCGTTGAGGAAGTGGATGAAGGCCGCTCGGTGCTGAAGGTCGCCATCAATATTTTCGGCCGGGCGACCCCGGTCGAGCTCGAATACAGCCAGGTGGAAAAAGCCAGCTGACTGTAAATCTGGTGCGGGAGGGTTCGGGAAAGTCCATTCCGGGTCCGTTCACCGCGCCACCCGCGTCTTGTGAGGCTCCACGAGGGGACTCGCGAGGCATCTTGAAACCGGGGCAAGCCCCGCAAAGAGTGACAGGGATATGGCCAAGAAAATTTCCGGCTACATCAAGCTGCAGGTTCCCGCCGGAGCCGCTAACCCCTCGCCGCCAATCGGCCCGGCGCTGGGTCAGCGCGGCGTGAACATCATGGAGTTCTGCAAGGCGTTCAACGCCAAGACGCAAGAGATGGAAAAAGGGATGCCCATCCCGACCATCATCACCGTCTATCAGGACAAGTCCTTTACCTTCGAGACGAAGACGCCGCCGGCGAGCTTCCTTCTGAAAAAGGCTGCCAAGGTCCAAAAAGGCAGCGCCACGACCGGCAAGTCCGGCCCGATCGGCAAGATTTCGCGCGCCCAGTGCCGCGAGATTGCGGAATTGAAGATGAAGGATCTCAACGCCAACGATCTCGATCAGGCGACGAGCATTATCGAAGGTTCGGCCCGGTCCATGGGCCTGGAAGTGACGGGGTAGGCGGACATGGTGAAAATCGCAAAACGCGTTGCCGCATCCCGTGACGGGCTGGACCGCAACAAGCTGCATTCGATCGACGATGCTGTCGCTTTCGTGAAGTCGAAGGCCAGCGCCAAGTTCGATGAAACCATCGAGATCGCCGTCAATCTGGGCGTTGACCCGCGTCATGCCGACCAGATGGTGCGTGGCATCTGCCCGCTGCCGAACGGCACTGGCCGTACGGCGCGCGTCGCTGTGTTTGCCAAGGGCCCGAAGGCTGAAGAAGCCCAGAAGGCCGGCGCGGACATTGTTGGTGCCGAGGATCTGGTGGAAACCGTTCAGGCCGGCAATATCGACTTTGACAAGGTGATCGCCACCCCGGACATGATGCCGCTCGTCGGCCGTCTGGGTAAGGTGCTCGGCCCGCGCGGCATGATGCCGAACCCGAAGGTCGGCACGGTGACCATGGATGTCGCCAAGGCCATTGAGCAGGCCAAGGGCGGCGCTGTCGAGTTCCGTGTCGAAAAGGCCGGGATCGTTCACGCCGGCGTCGGCAAGGCCAGCTTCTCGGCCAAGCAGATTTCGGAGAATGTCCGCGCTCTGCTTGACGCGCTGAACAAGGCCAAGCCGGCTGGTGCCAAAGGACAGTATATCCGCAAGATCTCGCTCAGCTCGACCATGGGTCCGGGCGTGAAGATTGATGTTGCGGAAGCCAGCAGCGGTGCAAGCGCTGCTGCGTAACTGAAGACTTGAGTTTCCAGAGCCGGGTCTCACCCGGCTCTGGCGGCTGGTTTGCCGGGCTTGCCCGGTCTGCCAGCCACCTGTCCGAGACCGCAGGGGCGGGAAGGGGGCTTTGCCGCCGGACCGCTTAATCATACGACGGCCCTGCGCAGACGGGAGTACGAAAATACCTGTTTTTCGCGTGTCATGCGCGGCAAGCGGCGTCATTTCGTTCCCCGGACAGGAGTAATGGCGGGGGTGAACGCGCTCCGGGATGGTCCTGGAGAAAAGCGGCGTCCCCATCACCGCAAGATGACCGGATGTTCCGGTCATCGTGTAACGGGAGACCGCAATGGAGCGAGCCCAGAAAGTCGAAGCCGTCGATGCCTATAAAGGCATTTTCGCCGGCGCCGGCTCGGTAGTGATTGCTCACTACTCCGGACTCACTGTTGCGGAAATGACGTCTCTGCGTGCCGAACTTCGTAAGTCCGGCGGGCAGTTGAAGGTTGTGAAGAACCGTCTGGCCAAGATTGCCCTGAAGGGCTCTGCGGCTGAAGGCGCTGCCGACATGTTCACCGGACCTGTCGCCATTGCCTACGCCGAAGACCCTGTTGCGGCACCGAAAGCCACTGCGGACTTCGCCAAGAAGAACGACAAGCTCGTTCTGCTCGGCGGGTTCATGGACGTTACGGTTCTTGATGAAGGCCAGGTCAAGGCTCTTGCCACCATGCCGTCTCTGGACGAGCTGCGCGGCAAGCTGATCGGTCTCATCCAGGCGCCCGCCACGAAGGTCGCAGGGGTTGTTCAAGCCCCGGCCGGCCAGCTGGCCCGCCTGCTTCAGGCCTATGCAGACAAACAGGCTGCATGACGCCGTCTCCGCATCTCTAGTGACAACGCATTCAAACAGGACTGAAAACCATGTCGAAGATCGAACAACTCGTGGAAGACCTTTCCAGCCTGACCGTGCTGGAAGCTGCTGACCTCGCCAAGCTTCTCGAAGAGAAGTGGGGCGTTTCCGCTGCTGCTCCGGTGGCGGTTGCCGCTGCTGGCGGCGCTGTTGGCGGTGACGCCGCTGCTGCGGAAGAAAAGACTGAATTTGACGTCATTCTCGTCACCGCCGGTGACAAGAAAATCAACGTCATCAAGGAAGTCCGTGCCATCACCGGTCTTGGCCTGAAAGAAGCCAAGGACCTGGTGGAAGCCGGTGGCAAGGCCGTCAAGGAAGGCGCTGCCAAAGCCGAGGCCGAGGCCATGAAGAAGCAGCTCGAAGAAGCAGGCGCTACTGTCGAGCTGAAGTAAGGATCAGGGCCGTTCGCGGTTCCTGACACAACGATCTGACGGGCGTGTGGCTTAGAGCCACGCGCCCGTTGGGGCGTTTCAAGTTTCGTCTGGCATTCCGGTCTGCCCCGGGTGTGTCAGGTCAGGGTGGCAAGCCCCCTCATGCTTGTTGCCACTTTCACCGGGGCGGGCGGGACGCATTTCGCGTCCCCGTAGGACGATGCCGGGCTGTAGCCTGGCAAAGGGAGCGGAAATGGGTCTGTCGTTCACCGGCAAGAAGCGCATTCGCAAGTCGTTTGGTCGCATCCCCGAAGCGCTGGAGATGCCCAACCTCATCGAGGTGCAAAAGCATTCCTACGAGCAGTTCCTGATGAAGGATCTGCGGACGGGCGAGCGCCCGGACGAAGGGTTGCAGGCAGTCTTCAAGTCTGTCTTCCCCGTCAAGGATTTCTCTGAACGGGCTGTTCTGGAATTCGTGTCCTACGAATTCGAGGCGCCCAAGTACGATGTTGAAGAATGCGTGCAGCGCGACATGACGTTCGCAGCGCCGCTGAAAGTCAAAATGCGTCTCATCGTGTTTGATGTGGACGAGGAAACGGGCGCGCGCTCGGTCAAGGACATCAAGGAACAGGACGTGTTCATGGGCGATATCCCGCTCATGACCGACAAGGGCACGTTCGTCGTGAACGGCACCGAGCGGGTTATCGTCTCCCAGATGCACCGCTCTCCGGGTGTGTTCTTTGACCATGACCGTGGCAAGACCCACGCCTCTGGCAAATATCTGTTCGCCGCGCGGATCATTCCCTATCGTGGTTCCTGGCTCGACTTCGAGTTCGACGCCAAGGACATCATCCATGTGCGTATCGACCGCCGCCGCAAGCTCCCTGCGACGACGCTGCTCTATGCGCTGGGCCTCGACAAGGAAGCCATCCTGTCGATCTTCTACGGCCGTGTCGGCTACAAGAAGGTCAAGGCGGGCTGGACGACGCCGTTCGTCAAGGAAAACTGGCGCGGTGTGAAGCCGCTGCGCGATCTGGTTGATGCCAAGTCGGGCGAGGTTATTGCGCCTGCCGGCAAGAAAATCGCCGCGCGCGTGGCCAACAAGCTGGCCGAAGACGGCGTGAAGAATCTGCTGGTGGCTGGCGATGATCTGGTCGGCCGCTTCTTTGCCGAAGATATCGTCAATGCCGAAACCGGCGAAATCTTCGCCGAGGCCGGTGACGAGATCACGCTGGAGCTTCTCGAAGAGATCACCAATGCGGGCTATGGCGAGATCGAGGTGCTCGATATCGATGGCGTGAATGTGGGCGGCTATATCCGCACTACGCTTGCCGCCGACAAGAACGACACCCGCGAGCAGGCCCTGGTCGACATCTATCGTGTGATGCGTCCGGGTGAGCCGCCGACGCCGGAAACGGCTGAAGCCCTGTTCAATGGCCTGTTCTTCGACTCCGAGCGCTATGACCTGTCCCCGGTCGGCCGGGTGAAGATGAATATGCGCCTTGATCTGGAATGCCCGGATGATGTGCGCGTGCTGCGCCGTGAGGACATCGTTGAGGTCCTCAAGGTCCTGCACGGTCTGCGCGACGGCAAGGGCGAGATCGACGATATCGACAATCTGGGCAATCGCCGTGTGCGTTCGGTCGGCGAGCTGATGGAAAATCAGTACCGCGTCGGCCTGTTGCGCATGGAGCGCGCCATCAAGGAGCGCATGAGCTCGGTCGATATCGAGACCGTGATGCCCCACGACCTCGTCAACGCCAAGCCGGCAGCGGCGGCGGTGCGCGAGTTTTTCGGCTCCTCCCAGCTCTCGCAGTTCATGGACCAGACCAACCCGCTCTCGGAAGTGACCCACAAGCGCCGCATGTCAGCGCTTGGCCCGGGCGGCCTGACGCGTGAGCGTGCCGGCTTTGAAGTGCGCGACGTGCACCCGACCCATTATGGCCGGATCTGCCCGATCGAGACGCCGGAAGGCCCGAATATCGGCCTTATCAACTCGCTCTCCACGTTTGCGCGTGTGAACAAGTACGGCTTCATCGAAAGCCCGTACCGCAAGGTGGAAAACGGCAAGCTGACCGATCAGGTGGACTATCTGACCGCGATGCAGGAGGCCAAGTTCAACATCGCCCAGGCCAATGCGACCGTGAGCGACAAGGGCGAGCTGGCCAACGAGTTCGTCAACTGCCGTATCGGCCCGAACCGTGATGCGACGCTGATCCCGCGTGAAGACGTGGATTATATCGATGTGTCGCCCAAACAGGTCGTGTCGGTGGCCGCAGCGCTCATTCCCTTCCTGGAGAATGACGACGCCAACCGCGCTCTGATGGGCTCGAACATGCAACGCCAGGCCGTTCCGCTGCTGCGCAATGAAGCGCCGCTGGTGGGCACCGGTATGGAAGCGGTTGTGGCCCGCGATTCCGGTGCTGCCATCATCGCCCGCCGTGACGGCGTGGTCGAACAGGTGGACGCGCAGCGTATCGTGGTGCGTGCCACCGGCGATATTGATGCGGCGGCTTCGGGCGTCGACATTTATCGTCTGGCGAAGTTCCAGCGTTCCAACCAGTCCACGTGCATCAACCAGCGCCCGATCGTGAAGGTCGGCGATGTGGTGAAGGCCGGTGACATCATTGGTGACGGACCGTCGACGGATCTCGGTGAGCTTGCGCTCGGCCGGAACATCGTCGTCGCGTTCATGCCGTGGAATGGCTACAACTTCGAGGACTCCATCCTCATCTCCGAGCGTATCGTGCGCGATGACGTCTTCACCTCGATCCATATCGAGGAGTTCGAGGTCATGGCCCGTGACACCAAGCTCGGCCCGGAGGAGATCACCCGCGATATTCCGAACGTGGGCGAGGAAGCCCTGCGCAATCTCGACGAAGCCGGCATCGTGGCCGTTGGCGCCGAGGTTGAGGCCGGTGACATTCTCGTCGGCAAGGTGACGCCGAAGGGCGAAAGCCCGATGACGCCGGAGGAGAAACTCCTGCGCGCCATCTTCGGTGAGAAAGCCTCCGACGTGCGTGACACCTCGCTGCGCCTGCCGCCGGGTACCACGGGTACGATCGTGGAAGTGCGCGTGTTCAACCGTCACGGCGTTGACAAGGACGAGCGTGCGATCTCCATCGAGCGTGATGAAATCGCGCGCCTTGGCGAAGACCGCGATGACGAGCTGGAAATCCTCGAGCGTGACATCTTCTCGCGTCTGAAAACGATCCTTCTGGGCCGCGAGGCGGTTTCCGGGCCGCGCGGCTTTGCCAAGGGCAAGGTCACCGAAGGCTCGCTGGAAGAGGTGCCTGCCTCCCAGTGGTGGAAGATCGGCCTTGAAGACGAGAAGGCCATGGCCGAGGTCGAAGCCCTCAAGAAGCAGTATGACGAGTCCAAGGCCCGCCTGGACCGCCGCTTCGAGGATAAGGTCGAGAAGCTGCAGCGCGGCGACGAGATGCCCCCGGGCGTGATGAAAATGGTCAAGGTGTTCGTGGCGGTGAAGCGCAAGCTGCAACCGGGCGACAAGATGGCCGGCCGTCACGGCAACAAGGGCGTGATCTCCAAGATAAACCCGCTCGAAGACATGCCCTTCCTGGCAGATGGCACGCCGGTTGATATCGTGCTGAACCCGCTGGGCGTGCCCTCGCGCATGAATGTGGGTCAGATCCTCGAAACCCATCTGGGCTGGGCCTGTAAGGGTCTCGGCCAGCAGATCGGCCTGGCCTATGAAGCCTATACGCGCGATGGCGATGGCAATGCGCTGAAAAAGGCTATCAATTCGGCCTATGGCGAAGAGCAGGAACTGCCCGAGGACGAAGGTGATATCGCCGAGCTGGCCCGCAATCTGACCCCTGGTGTGCCGATTGCCACGCCGGTCTTTGACGGTGCACGCGAACCCGACATTGTCGAGTATCTCAAGCGTGCCGGTATCGATGAGAGCGGCCAGTCGACGCTGTATGACGGCCAGACGGGCGAGCCCTTCAAGCGCAAGGTCACGGTCGGCATCAAGCACTTGCTGAAGCTGCACCACCTTGTCGACGACAAGATCCACGCCCGCTCCATCGGCCCGTACAGCCTGGTTACCCAGCAACCGCTGGGCGGCAAAGCGCAGTTCGGCGGCCAGCGCTTCGGCGAGATGGAAGTGTGGGCGCTGCAGGCGTATGGCGCTGCCTACACCCTGCAGGAGATGCTCACCGTGAAGTCGGACGACGTGGCCGGCCGCACCAAGGTCTACGAGGCCATCGTGCGCGGCGACGACGCCTTCGAAGCGGGCATCCCGGAAAGCTTCAACGTGCTGGTCAAGGAAATGCGTTCCCTTGGCCTGAACGTCGAGCTCGTCAACGAATAGGCCGCTAGCGGCCAAACTGTGATCAGGTGGCAGGGCTCGCCCTCAGGGTCCTGCCGCCGCCACCGTCAAGGAGACGGACATGAACCAAGAGGTCATGAATATCTTCAACCCGTCCGCCGAAGGCCCGGCCTTCGACCGGATCCGGATTTCGCTGGCGAGCCCGGAGAAGATTCTCTCCTGGTCGTTCGGCGAGGTGAAGAAGCCTGAAACGATCAATTACCGCACGTTCAAGCCCGAGCGTGATGGCCTGTTCTGCGCGCGCATCTTTGGTCCGATCAAGGACTATGAGTGCCTGTGCGGCAAGTACAAGCGTATCAAGTACAAGGGTATTGTCTGCGAGAAGTGCGGCGTGGAAGTGACGCTGGCGCGCGTGCGCCGCGAGCGCATGGGCCATATCGAGCTGGCCGCACCGGTTGCCCATATCTGGTTCCTGAAATCGCTTCCCTCCCGCATCGCCCTGATGATGGACATGGCCCTGAAGGACGTGGAGCGCGTGCTCTACTTCGAGGCTTATATCGTCATGGAGCCGGGCCTGACCCCGCTGCAGCAGCATCAGCTCCTGAGCGAGGAAGAATACTATCAGGCGGTCGACGAGTACGGCGAGGACGCCTTTACGGCCGGCATCGGCGCGGAAGCCATCCGCGAGCTGATGGCCAATATGGATCTGCCTGCGCAAGTCGAGCGCATGAAGGAAGAGATGAAGGAGACCGGCTCGGAGCTGAAGCTGAAAAAGCTCTCCAAGCGCATCAAGCTCCTTGAATCGTTCATCTTCTCGAAGAACCGCCCTGAGTGGATGATCATGACGGTCGTTCCGGTCATTCCGCCGGAACTGCGCCCGCTCGTGCCGCTGGATGGCGGCCGGTTTGCGACGTCGGACCTGAACGATCTCTACCGCCGGGTCATCAACCGCAATAACCGCCTGAAGCGCCTGATCGAGCTGCGCGCGCCGGACATCATCATCCGTAACGAGAAGCGCATGCTTCAGGAAGCGGTCGATGCCCTGTTTGACAATGGCCGCCGTGGCCGTGTCATCACCGGCACCAACAAGCGCCCGCTGAAGTCTCTTTCGGACATGCTCAAGGGCAAGCAGGGCCGGTTCCGTCAGAACCTGCTCGGCAAGCGCGTGGACTATTCGGGCCGCTCGGTGATCGTGGTCGGTCCCGACCTGAAACTGCACGAGTGCGGTCTGCCCAAGAAGATGGCGCTGGAGCTGTTCAAGCCCTTCATCTATGCGCGTCTCGACGCCAAGGGCCTGTCTGGCACGGTCAAGCAGTCGAAAAAGCTGGTCGAGAAAGAACGCCCCGAAGTCTGGGACGTTCTGGACGAAGTGATCCGCGAGCACCCGGTTCTCCTGAACCGCGCGCCGACGCTGCACCGTCTCGGCATCCAGGCGTTCGAGCCGAAGCTGATCGAGGGCAAGGCTATCCAGCTTCACCCGCTGGTCTGCGCCGCGTTCAACGCCGACTTCGACGGCGACCAGATGGCCGTGCACGTTCCGCTGAGCCTTGAGGCGCAGCTGGAAGCGCGCGTGCTGATGATGTCGACCAACAACATCCTCTCGCCCGCCAACGGTAAGCCGATCATCGTGCCGTCGCAGGATATCGTGCTGGGCCTCTACTACCTCTCCATCGCCAAGGATGGCGAGCCGGGCGAGGGCATGGTCTTTGGCTCCATGGCCGAGATCGATGCGGCGCTGGATGCCGGTTTCGTGACCCTGCACTCCAAAATCAAGGCCCGCTATGAGGGCGTTGACGAGGACGGTGAGCCCAAGGTCAGCGTCATCGACACGACGCCGGGCCGCATGAAGCTGCTCGAGCATCTGCCGCGTCACAAGCTCCTGCCGCCGAGCCTTCTTGATGAGCTTCTCACCAAGAAAGCGGTCGGCAACCTGATCGACGAGGTCTACCGCCACACCGGCCAGAAGGCGACGGTCATCTTCTGTGACCGCATCATGCAGCTCGGTTTCCGCGAAGCGGCCCGTGCCGGCATTTCCTTCGGCAAGGACGACATGCTGATCCCGGACGCCAAGGCCACTCTCGTCAACGAGACGCGCACCCTGGTGTCGGACTACGAGCAGCAATATGTGGACGGCCTCATCACGCGTGGCGAGAAGTACAACAAGGTCGTTGATGCGTGGGCCAAGTGCACCGACAAGGTCGCTGACGCCATGATGGACGAGATTTCCAAGCCGATCGCTGCCGAGAATGGCCGCACAGGCGAGATCAACTCGGTCTACATGATGGCCCACTCCGGCGCGCGCGGTTCGAAGAACCAGATGAAGCAGCTTGCCGGTATGCGCGGCCTGATGGCCCGTCCGGACGGCTCCATCATCGAGACGCCGATCATCTCGAACTTCAAGGAAGGTCTGACGGTCCTTGAATACTTCAACTCGACCCACGGCGCCCGTAAGGGTCTGGCCGATACCGCGCTGAAGACGGCGAACTCGGGCTATCTGACCCGCCGCCTGGTCGATGTCGCGCAGGACTGCATCATCACCGAAGATGATTGCGGCACCTCGCAAGGCATCGAACTGTCGGCTGTCGTCGATGGCGGTGAAGTCGTCGTGTCGCTGGGTGCGCGCATTCTTGGCCGCACCACGGCAGAAGCGGTGAAAGATCCGTCTTCGGGTGATGTGATCGCTCCGGCGGACACGTATCTCGACGAAGATCTGTGCGCGGCCATCGAGGCTGCGGGCGTGATCTCGGTCAAGACCCGCTCGCCGCTGACCTGCGAAACCCGCTGGGGCGTCTGCGCCACCTGCTATGGCCGTGATCTTGCGCGCGGCACGAAGGTGAATATGGGCGAGGCTGTCGGTGTCATCGCGGCCCAGTCCATCGGTGAGCCGGGCACCCAGCTGACGATGCGGACCTTCCACATTGGCGGTACCGCCCAGGTCTCCGAGCAGTCCTTCATCGAAGCGCTCAATGATGGCAAGATCGCCTTCAATGACCGCTCCACGGTGAAGAATTCCGAAGGCGCTCTCATCGTCATGAGCCGCAACATGCAGGTTGTGGTCATGGATGCCGAGGGCAAGGAACGCGAAGTCTACAAGCTCCCCTACGGTGCGAAGCTGCGTGTGGATGCGGGCAACAAGATCAAGCGGGGCGACCGCCTGGCCGAGTGGGACCCGTACACCGCACCGATCGTCACAGAAGTGGGCGGCCGTGTGAAGTTCATCGATACGATCGAGGGCCTCACGGTGCGCGACGAAACCGACGATGCGACGGGCATTGCCTCGAAAGTCGTCATTGACTGGCGTGGTACATCCTCGAAGTCGAGCTCCATCCAGCCTGCCATTGTGGTCACCGACGAGAAGGGCGAGCCGGTCAAGCTCGCCAATGGCTCGCCGGCCAACTACATGCTGTCGGTTGGTGCGATCCTCTCGATCAGCGATGGTGATGAGGTGAAGCCGGGCGATGTGATGGCCCGTATCCCGACCGAAGGCGCCAAGACGCGCGACATCACCGGTGGTCTGCCGCGTGTTGCCGAGCTGTTCGAGGCCCGCCGGCCGAAAGACCACGCGATCATCGCCGAAACCACAGGCCGTGTTGAGTTCGGGCGTGACTACAAGAACAAGCGCCGCATCATCATCACGCCGGAAGGCGACGGGGCAGAGCCGGTGGAATATCTCGTTCCGCGCGGCAAGCACCTGACCGTTCAGGAAGGCGATATCATCCAGCGCGGCGAGTATCTGCTCGACGGCAACCCGGCTCCGCACGACATCTTGCGGATTCTCGGTGTCGAGGCGCTGGCCAAGTATCTCATCAACGAGATCCAGGAGGTCTATCGCCTGCAGGGCGTGCCGATCAACGACAAGCACATTGAAGTGATTGTCCGGCAGATGCTGCAGAAGATGGAAATCCTTGATCCGGGCGATAGCGGCTATCTCGCGGGCGAGCACGTTGAAAAGCTCGACTTCCTCGAGATGAACGAGAAGCTGGAGAAAGAGAAGAAGCGTGCGGCCACAGGCGAGCCGGTGCTGCTGGGCATCACCAAAGCCTCGCTGCAGACGCGCTCCTTCATCTCTGCGGCCTCGTTCCAGGAGACGACGCGCGTGCTGACCGAAGCCTCCATCCAGGGCAAGGTCGACATGCTCGAAGGCCTGAAAGAGAACGTGATTGTCGGCCGTCTGATTCCTGCCGGTACGGGCGGCACGATGCGCGAGTTCCAGTCAGTTGCTGACAAGCGTGATCGTGAGCGGCTGGCCGAGCGCGAGAAGGAAGCGGCCAAGGGTGCCGAAGCCTTGCCGGCGGAGATCGCTGAAGAGGCTGCCAGCGAACAGGGCTGATAGTCCTTACTGGCGCTAGAACAGAGGCGAGGGCTGCTGGTTATTCCGGCGGCCCTTTCCTTTTGTTCAGGGGCTGATCTGGCCCATGTGAACGGGGTGTAAAAATCCGGTTGCGCGTCTCTTGACGCGGACAGGCCAGATCAGTAGGTTCCGCGCTCGTTTTCAGGGGTGAGCCGTAACTTCGGCCCGAGGCGAGTGCCAAGGCCAGTTAGACGTCGCCTGAAACAAAGACATAACTCAACACCGTCCGTGGGCGTGAGCAGTGAGGCTCCCGTCCGGCGGTCGGGTTTACGCGCTTGCGGTGTCCGCTACTGGACGCCAACGCGCATTGGGATCAGGAACGGACGTAGCTGCATGCCTACGATTAACCAGCTCATCCGCAAACCGCGGAAAGACAAGCCGAAGCGCAACAAGGTGCCTGCGCTCCAATCGTGCCCCCAGCGGCGCGGCGTGTGCACGCGTGTGTACACCACGACACCGAAGAAGCCGAACTCGGCGCTTCGTAAGGTGGCCAAGGTGCGTCTGACCAATGGCTACGAAGTTGTGAGCTACATCCCCGGTGAGGGCCATAACCTTCAGGAGCACTCTGTTGTCCTGATCCGCGGTGGCCGCGTGAAAGACCTTCCCGGTGTCCGTTACCACATTCTGCGCGGCGTTCTGGATACCCAGGGCGTCAAGGATCGCCGTCAGCGCCGTTCGAAATACGGCGCGAAGCGTCCGAAATAAGGAGAGGCTCTCATGTCCCGTCGTCACCGCGCAGAGAAACGCGAGATTCTGCCCGACCCGAAATTCGGTGATCGCGATCTCACGAAGTTCATGAACTACATCATGGTAGACGGTAAGAAATCCGTCGCCGAGCGCATCATTTATGGTGCGCTGGAAATCGTTGAAGAGAAAGCCAAGCGCGAGCCGGTGCGTGTATTCCACGATGCTCTGGGCAATATTGCTCCGGAGATCGAGGTGCGTTCGCGCCGCGTTGGTGGTGCCACCTATCAGGTGCCTGTCGAGGTGCGCCCTGACCGCCGCAAGGCTCTGGCCATCCGCTGGCTGGCGGCTGCTGCCCGTGCGCGCAACGAAAACACGATGCGCGAGCGTCTGGCCGGCGAGCTTCTCGATGCGGCTTCAAACCGCGGCACGGCTGTGAAGAAGCGTGAAGACACGCACCGCATGGCCGAAGCCAACCGCGCCTTCTCGCATTACCGCTGGTAAATCCGGCTAAACGACCGATCATTCAAGGACCTCTCCCCCATGGCCCGCACCCACAAGATCGAGGACTACCGCAATTTCGGCATCATGGCCCACATTGATGCCGGGAAAACGACGACGACCGAGCGGATCCTCTATTACACCGGCAAATCTCACAAAATCGGTGAGGTCCATGACGGCGCGGCCACCATGGACTGGATGGAGCAGGAGCAGGAGCGTGGCATCACGATCACGTCCGCTGCGACGACCTGTTTCTGGCGTGAAAAGCGTCTGAACATCATCGACACGCCCGGCCACGTGGACTTCACGATTGAGGTTGAGCGTTCGCTTCGCGTGCTGGACGGCGCCATTGCGCTGCTGGACGCTAATGCCGGCGTCGAGCCGCAGACCGAAACGGTCTGGCGTCAGGCGGACAAGTACAAAGTTCCGCGGATGATCTTCGTCAACAAGATGGACAAGCTTGGCGCGGACTTCTTCCGTTGCGTCGAGATGATCAAGTCGCGCCTTGGTGCCACCCCGCTCGTGCTCCAGCTGCCGATCGGCGCGGAGACCGAGTACAAGGGCTGCATCGATCTGATCAAGATGCGCGCCATCATCTGGGAAGAAGAAAATCTGGGCGCCGCGTTCCACTACACGGACATCCCGGCTGATCTTCAGGCGCAGGCCGAAGAGTATCGTGAAAAGCTGATCGAGGGCGCTGTCGAGGTCGATGAGGCCGCGATGGAAGCCTATCTGGAAGGCAATATGCCGAGCGAAGAAGAGCTGATGAAGCTCATCCGCAAGGGCACGATCGAGCTGGCCTTCAACCCGATCCTGTGCGGTACGGCCTTCAAGAACAAGGGCGTTCAGCCCCTGCTCGATGCGGTTGTCGATTACCTGCCTTCGCCGGTCGACGTTCTGGCGATCAAGGGTATCGACCCCAAGACCGAGGAAGAAGTGCTGCGCAAGGCCGATGATGGCGAGCCGACCTCGCTGCTGGCCTTCAAGATCATGAACGACCCGTTCGTGGGCTCGTTGACCTTCTGCCGCGTGTATTCGGGCCATGTCGAAACCGGCACGTCCCTGATGAACACCGTCAAGGACAAGAAAGAGCGTATCGGCCGCATGCTGCTGATGCACTCGAACAGCCGTGAAGACATCAAGGAAGCGTTCGCGGGCGATATCGTCGCTATTGCGGGCCTGAAAGACACGACTACGGGCGACACGCTGTGTGACCCGATGAAGCCGGTCATCCTGGAGCGCATGGAATTCCCCGAGCCGGTGATCGAGCTGGCCATCGAGCCGAAGTCCAAGGGCGATCAGGAGAAGCTGGGCGTTGCCCTGCAGCGTCTGGCGGCTGAAGACCCCTCCTTCCGCATGTCGACCGACGAAGAGTCCGGTCAGACGATCATTGCGGGTATGGGCGAGCTTCACCTGGACATTCTGGTGGACCGCATGCGCCGCGAGTTCAAGGTCGAGGCCAATGTCGGTCAGCCGCAGGTGGCTTACCGTGAAACCATCGGCGAAGCGTGCGAAGTCGACTACACGCACAAGAAGCAGACCGGTGGTACGGGTCAGTTCGCCCGCATCAAGCTGCTCTTTGAACCGGTCGAGCCGGGCGGGGGCTACAGCTTCGAATCCAAGATTGTCGGTGGTTCGGTGCCCAAGGAATACATTCCGGGCGTTGAAAAGGGCATCAACTCGGTGCGTGAAACCGGCCTTCTGGCAGGCTTCCCGCTGATCGACTTCAAGGCGACGCTGATTGACGGTGCCTACCACGACGTGGACTCCAGCGTGCTGGCGTTCGAAATCGCGGCGCGTGCCGCCATGCGCGAAGCCAAGGGCCGTATGCGCGTGAAACTGCTTGAGCCGATCATGAAGGTCGAAGTGGTGACCCCGGACGAGTATACCGGTTCGGTCATCGGCGACCTGAACTCCCGCCGCGGCCAGATCCGCGATCAGGAGATGCGCGGCAACGCCACCGTGGTGAACGCCATGGTGCCGCTGGCGAACATGTTCGGCTATGTGAACAATCTGCGCTCGGCAACTCAGGGCCGCGCCCAGTTCACCATGCAGTTCGATCACTATGAGCCGGTGCCGCAAGCGGTGGCCGATCAGGTGATCTCCAAGATCGCCTGAGGCGTGAACAATTAGCCCCTCCGGGTTGGAAACGACAAAAAGAGTGAGTTGAGAAAATGGCCAAGGCAAAGTTTGAGCGTAACAAGCCGCATGTGAACGTTGGCACGATTGGTCACGTTGACCACGGCAAGACGACGCTGACGGCGGCGATTACGAAGTATTTCGGCGAGTTTCGTGCGTATG
>NZ_JBJHBQ010000017.1:0-11119 GCF_050485565.1 Glycocaulis sp.
GTGAACTATACCGATCCGTGGGGGCTCTCCAAAATGTGCACGGGGTCGAACATAAGCCGCGATGCGGGGTTCGACTGCTCAAGGCTTGGAACCGAATGCATCGGCATATGCGATAACTTCTATGGAACAGGCTCAAGAGGGCGAAGCTGGTTAGGCGGCGGGAATGGCGAAAATCATGGAGCGTCCTTCCAATGCAGCGGACCGCTCAACAACGATCAATGCACGGTTCCCGGGCAGCGAAGTTCTCAGAATCTTGCATCACATCACAACCAATCGTTCTTCCTGCGGGATATTGGATGGATGCAAAATGAAATTATAGTATCAATACCCATTAACTCGATGTTGAGAGAGCATGGCGTTGAGCATATAGTTTTGTTTTCTGGCAATGTGGGCCATATCACAGAAAGGCACGGAGATGGTGGCACTGCGATCAGTACATTTCACCCTGCCCTACTGCAGACAAACTCTGACGAACACGTTGTTGCTTTGCTTGCGGCGGCGATCGTCAATAATCAGAATTCTGGCTTTATATATTACGGGCCATGGGTGTCTCGGGGTCGAACTATTTGGGTGACACATTTTACCCACCCGATCGGACAGAGTTACGGAGAGCGCACTTATGCTGCGACATTAGTTTTGGGAGAAATGGGAAATGGACGGTTCAGTGTAGTTACTATGCACCCTGGTTACCCCCGATGGGATTGATCCCGATGAAAATGAAAACAACATTAAGCTCGACCTCTGTGCATTTGCACGAGAACGACAAGATTCACATATATTCTAGTCAAATATTTATATATGGCGACAGCATTGTGAGCAAAGGAAGATCTATTTTGCATATAGAAGAATTTATTTTAAGTGAAGTTTTTATCGGATTCCAAAAGTTTGTTGCTGATCAGCAATATGAAGTGGAGCTAAGTTATTTTGGGGTTGGAGCGAACTCCGCTCTTTCTGCACGAAGAGTTGAAGGAAACATTGCGCTACAAAGTAAAAATGAGTTAATGCTGATGACAGAGCGCGAAGCATTTGAGTTGATCAAGTTATTTTGGTTTCGTGATCCGGTTTCGTCCGAATTGGATAAGCTCGGCGTGTCTCTAATTCCGAACGTGGAGGGACTCTCGCTTTTTGGAGATGATCAGGTGCGAATTAGCAGGATTCCGCAAGATTAACATGCGCACCATGACCAACGATATCTGTGGCTTTATCGGCCATACCAACCAGGTTGTGATGGTGACGGTCGATGGATCCCTGCCGGTCGAGGAATGCCTAATCTCCAAAGCACCGCCCCCTATCCGCAGGCGCAATGTCCAGCCACTCGTACACCAGCACTGGGGTGTCCGGCGCCGATGTAAGCAGGATGGTGGATCGCACGTCGTGCGGGGCCTGGTGCTTGCTCGCGGTGAAGGTCCAGCGCACGGCGTGTGATAGATAGTCGGGGACGGATGCCTGGCCCCAAAAGGCCGGATGAGCGGCAATAGCAGGATCAACAGAGGTGCTTGAGGACAGCAAGGTAAAATGCCCTGCGAGGCATTCTGCCTCGTCGGCTGAGAGCCCGGCCACAAGCGCCAGTTCGGCCATGCTTTCGAACGGACGGTGGGCACGCGGCGGCAGGCCTGCGGCTTCGTAATCGGCCAATGTGGCAGCGTTGAGCCGGGATGAACCTGCCGGTTCACGCCAGTCCGCTATCGTGTCGGCGAGCGCCGCGGCGCGTGATGGAGATGCCCCCAGCACTTCCAAGAATGCCGCGAGCGATACCGCGTCGATATGGTTGAGATTGGGCCATGCGGTCGTTGGCCGGGCTTCCACCGTGATGTCGCGGCCATTGATGGTGTAGGTGGCCGAAAACGGAACCGGCTGGGTTGGAAGGCGTCCGAGTTCGTGCACGGCCCGGATCGTGGCACCTTCCAGCGTCATGCGCTCTTCAACCTCGCTCACCAGAAGCTCGGCCCTGACCACCGCGCGCCAGGCCAGCGCCAGACTCATCGACCCGATGAGCGCAAGGGCAAGAGACAACCAGAGCGCGCTGATGAGCGCGAAGCCGGCCTCGGCCTCACTCCTCGATAAGAAGTACGTTGCGGGCATTGAGTTCCCTCAGGCGTTGTGAGAGGCGCAGCGCCTCCTCGCGCGCATCACGGGCGTCCGAAACCAGTCTCGGGGTAAGGAACGCGATGAGCTCGGTGCGCCGCGAGATATCGGCCCCGGTTTCGAACAGGCGGCCAATGAGCGGCACCCGGCGCGCGCCGGGTACGCCGCTGCGCGTCTCGCTCCGGTTCTCGCGGATAAGACCACCCAGCGCAATCGTCTCGCCAGCCCGCGCGGCCACTACGGTCTGGAAGCGGCGCTGCTGGATGGTGGGCGAGTCTATCCCTGAGCTTCGCGTTTCGGCGACATCGCTCACCTCCTGATCGATCTCCAGGATGATCGAGTTACCGCTGATGCGAGGCGTGACCTGAAGCACGACCCCTGTATCACGGAACTGGACGCTATTGACGATAGGTGCATCGGGATTGGTGACGTTTACCGCTGACTGGGTGATGACTGGTACCTGATCGCCGACCTGCAAAGTGGCTGGGCGATTATTCAGCGTCACGATCTGGGGCGAGGAAAGGACGACAACGCTGCTGACGGAATCCAGCGCATTGAGGGCGGCCTGCACATAGCGGGAATCAAACCGGTAGGCGAAACCGGGAAAGCGCGACGAGACCTGCCCGGTTTCCAGCTCGGAAAAGGTGAAGCTGCCTCCATCGCGCGTGTCGAAGAACCACTGGACGCCAAAGCGCAGCTCGTCATTCAGAACGACTTCAGCAATCGTTACCTCAATCAGGATCTGCTCAGGCAGGATATCGAGCTGACGCACCAGTTCGCTCACGGCTCGCCGGTCATCCTCATTGCCCCAGACGATGAGCGTATTGCTCTGCTCGTTTGCCCGCACCCGTACCGGTGCCTCGCCTTCCCCGCGCTCGTGAAGGGTGGCGGCAATGTCCTCGGCGAGGGCCACCGCGCTGGCATTGCGAACGGGGATGGTGTGAAAACCCCGCTGGCGCTGCGGTGGCTGATCGAGCCGGGCTATCCACTCCTCAATCTGCAACAGCTGGGCCTGGCTGCGCGTGACCGCCAGAACGGCCTGCAGCCGGTTGAGGGGTACGAGTTCAAGTGACTCGCTGCTGCCCTGCACCGCGGTGATCGCGGTCAGCTCCTCAACGAGACTGTCCGGATCGGTATGACGCAGCCGGATCATGGAAAAGGATAACGCTCGCATCCAGTCCGTATCGAGGGCTCTTGCAGCCTC
This sequence comes from Glycocaulis sp., assembly GCF_050485565.1. Taxonomy (GTDB): domain Bacteria; phylum Pseudomonadota; class Alphaproteobacteria; order Caulobacterales; family Maricaulaceae; genus Glycocaulis. The sequence goes on from NZ_JBJHBQ010000017.1 coordinate 3,290, forward strand.
CCGGATGGCGGCAATGCGCTCTGGCGCTCCGGCAAGGGTTATGCGCCCGGCGCGGTCATCAGCCGACAGCTGGACACTGCTATCGATGAAGGGCTGAAGAGCCGTGACCATGCGGCTGGCGGGGACATGCTGGAGGGCGATCACTTCGACGCTGGGCGTGCTGGTGCGGGCGGGCGCATATCCGCCAGCTTCACGCAGCACGATGACATCACCGTCCAGAACCAGCTCGGCACCATGAGTGCTGACGGCGCGGTTCAGGATGGAGAGAGCGGTAGAGACCGGCACGGGACCGGGGGTGCGCGCTGTCAGGCGCATGGCAAGATCTGTCTCGGCGATGAAGGCAAGCCCCATCTGCCCAGCCACGATGCTTTCCAGCACCTGACCGGCTGGCGCATCGGCGAAGGCGAACTCGATCAGCTGGCCGGAGGCATGTGCCGTGCGGACGCCAGTGCCTTGCGCCACCGGGCGTCCAAGAGAGCGCAGAAGAGGTTCATCCCGCGGGGCTGCATCGGGCATTTCTGCCCGGCTCTCTTCGGCGCCTTCCTGGGGTGCTGCTTCCAATGGGGAGCGCGCCAGCTGTACGGAAAAGGGTTCGCGGGCCGCGCACCCTGCCAGCAGGGCAAAGGCTGCGACGGCGCTGACTAGCACCAGATAATCGCGTCCATGCATCAGTCTTCCCCCTCCATACCGGTTTCTGCCGGATAGACCCGCAAACGGATCATGCCCTGTGGCCCCTCAACCGTCACGCCTTCAGCATCTATGGCGCGCACGTTCCATGGACCGATACGCTCTTCCAAACCAGCGGTGACAAGCTCGCCCTCATACTCGAAGTGACTTAGCGCCCCGCGTCCCGCCGTAACGCCCACCAGACGGGGCACATCTGAAACGGAAGCGGAAGAGTGCGCGTCGGCCTGTGTGTCCACCAGTGCATTCATGCCGGCTTCTCCCGTCGCGGGAACAGGGCGGATGCGGCCGGGTGGTTCGCTGACATCTGGCAGGCTGATAGCGGAGCGTGTTCCGTTGCCGGGTTGGGCAGGCGGCATCACGCGTAGCGCCAGGCCCGCTACAACCGCAAACAGTGCCGAAGCAAAAAGGAGACGAACCATCATGGTGCCGCCTCCAGATGAGCTTCAAGCTCAACCGCGCAGTCGAAATACCCGGCTTCCCGGCTCTCGCATTGCAGATCGTGGAGCCAGAGCGGGCCGGGCCGGGCGAGATCGGCCAGCATGCGCTCCATCCCTTCTGCGTGCGTGCGAACCGCAAGATGCAGGTCGTGGACCCTACAGGGACCATCCTCGCTGGCAGCCGACGCGTGAACGACCGAGGTTTCGCCTTCCCAGCGTTCTCCAAGGAGCGCGCTCAGGGATACATCATCGAAAACACCTCCAAGGCATCGCCCCTGTACCCGCTCTTCCACCGAGGCATGGAGCACGCGCGCCGCGATGAACGCTTCGGTACTGCCAGCAAGGCGCCAGGCCGGTACAGCTACAAGAAGGCATGCCACAAGGAGGCTGCCAATCAGCACCAGGCGGTAAAGCGGGAGGCCAGCCATCGCGGCGCTCATGGCTCCTCTCCTCGCAATCCGGTCTGTTCGCGCTCAGCTCCTGATCCCTGAGCCGCACCATTCTCGAACTCAGCCGGAACCAGAACACTGCCATCCGGCAAAGTGAGCCTCACCTCGCTTCCGGAGATCGTGATCGCCGATACGGGCTCCTCCTCCTGGCGTATGATGATGTCGTGGAGCGCGGCGGCATGGTGCGAGCGGGCGTCTTCGCGTGATGACCCGGCTGAAACGGCCAGTGCACGGGCTGATGCTGTGGTAGCCGCAGCCGAGTTCTCCAGAAACACGGCCGCGCCGGCCAGCGCCCACGAGAGCGACAAGAAGAGGACTAAAACAGCCAGAAGCCTCTGAGCCTCTCCGGGTGCCAGTGATCGCCGTGGCGCAGGCAGGGTCATGGTCAGCCCCGTTGCCTCATCAACGAGACGGCGTTCACGAAGAGCACGCCCATCGGGTGAGAGAAGATCAACCCGCCGCGCTATCGCGACGCGATAACGCCAGGGCGGCAGGGCAGCCAGCTCTACCGGACCTGCAACGCCTATCACCGCCTCGCTCTCGTGTAAGGGGCACCAGGCTGCGGGATCGGCGGCCACAAGACGCCTGGCAGCCCGGAGCCGTGGTACCGGCAACCAGGCGTCAATGATGACGTACTCGCCCTTAAAGGGTTTCAGGCCCGCCAATGTGCCGGCATCATCGATCACACCGGCCGCCAGCGATGACAGGGCCTCCCGAAACGCTTTGCTGCGGGTTGCAAGGCTCATAGCGGGCGGCATTGACGGCTTACGAAGTCGAAATGGCAGTCACGGCTGGCCAACGGCGGGTGGGCCGCACGCACTTCGCCTGAATTGCCATGAACAGAAATCCAGCCAGACGCACCTATCGTGCAGGACGGCCCGCCGGACGTCGCACACGCGCGTACAGCGTTTCGGGACAGATGGACCGACTGTCTGAGTTCATCGACACTGGCGGCCGACCGCGATGCCCGGTCCGCCACCGAAACGGCATTGGCGATACTGAGCCCGGCCGCGAGAACCGCGGCCGTAAGGATGGACACGGCCACCAGGGTTTCCAGCAGGATATATCCCTCTTCACCATCTCTATTGCGCATCATTTACCCAGTGCCATGTTTCCAGACGGAGTTCGCCGGGACGCGCGCCCTCGCGCCAGCGTACCGTGACGGCAATGCGCGCCAGCCCCAGATGAAGCGGAGCCTCTGCCTGGGACAGGCATTCGGTTTCCACCCGCCATGCCAGACCGTCCCGGACGCCCGTAGCGTCTTGCGGGCAGTTTTTGCTGGCAAGACGCAGCTCGGCGACGATATCGTTTGCCACAAGGGCAGCTGCTGCGCGCTGGCTGGCGCGTTCCACGTGCCCAAGGACCGCCGCTGCACCGGCCAGAAACAGGCTGACCGCAATGGCGATGATGGTGAGCGCGATCAGGGTCTCATACAGGATGAAGCCTGCCTCGCCACCATCATGTTTGCTCTGTTCGCGCATCACAGCCCGAAGTCCGCAATGGCACCAAGTCCCAGGAAGATGGCGGCGACCACCGTTCCTATGACAAGGCCGGCAAACAATAGAAAGCCCGTCGGAGCGAGAGAGCCGACCAGTTCTGCGCGCTCCCTGGCGCGCCGGTCCAGCAGGGTGCCTGCCTCGCTCATGCAGTCAGCAAGGCGGCCGCTTTCCTCGGCCAGACGGGCAAGGCGCACTACGGCAGCGGGCATGAAGGCGATTGCCGCGAAGGCATCTGCCAGACTCTCCCCATCGCGCACGGCCGGTATGACTTCATCGATTGAGACGCGAAAAGCCGGTGACGGGACAGCGCGCGCCGCACTGGCCAGCGCCGACGGCACGGCTATCCCCGATGACAGCATGACCGCAAACGTGCTGCAGAAGGCGCTGGCCATGCTGTCGCGCACGATGCCAAGCCCGGCAGGCCCGAGAAGCGCCCGGTCAAGTCGGTCCAGTGCGGCCGACCTCAGACGCGGCGGTACGATCAGAACGAGCGGGATCGCCAGCAGAAGCGCTACGATCAGTCCGCCCCACTCATTCATTACCCGCCCGAACGCCAGCAGCCCGGCCGTGAGTGCTGGCAGGGAAGGCGCATCGGCAAGCGCCATCTCGATGCGTGGCAAAACCAGCAGGAAGAACACGCCAAGGCTGGCTGCCGTCAGTGCCAGCACAATGGCCGGATAAACCGCTGCCGAAACTAGCTTGCGGCGGAACTCCGCGCGCGAGGCATGGTAGCGGGCAGCAAGATCGAGACAGATCGCGAGCTTGCCAGTGGCCTCCCCGGCCTCGGCCATGGCCGCAAGCACCTGGGCGCGCTCCCCGAAACTTTCCCGGATGGCTGTGCCGATCGCGCTTCCCGCTTCGAGCCGTGCCGCCGCTGCTTCCAGTGCGGCCCGCGACTGACGCGTCCGTCCCTGCGCCAGCGTCCGCATGCCAAAAGCAAGCGGAATACCCGCACGCGACAGGCGTGCAAGGTCTGCGGCCAGATGAGACAGCTCCTCGCCGCCAGGGCCAGTGCCACGCGTCTCGTGCAAGGGTTTTATGGAAAGGACACCCAGACCCCGCTCTGCCAGCATTTCCCGCGCTGCATCGGGGCCATCGGCATCAAGCTCGCCCTTGCGCCGGCGCCCTGTAGTGTCAATGGCTTCATAAGCAAGGCGCATGGCTCAACTCACACTGGCGAGGGCTTCTGCCCGGTCGACAAGCCCTGCATCGGCCTTGGCTGCGGCATCGCTGGCCATGCGGCTATCGGGCTGGGCATGTGCGGCCTTTGCCAGCGCTCCGGCATCGGCACCATCCATGATGGCCTGGCGGACCGTCTCATCAACGCTCATCATCGCGATCACGCCAATGCGACCGCGCCGGCCTGTTCCTCCACACATGCTGCAGCCCGTCCCGCCACAGGCAGAGCACAGACGCCGGGTCAGGCGCTGGGCAACGACACCGCGCAGCGTGCTGGCCGCCAGAAACGGCTCCACACCGAGATCAACGAGGCGCACAATGGCAGCGGGCGCGCTTTCGGCGTGGATGCTGGTCAGGACCAGATGCCCGGTAAGGGCAGCGCGCACGGCCAGCGCCGCAGTTTCCGCGTCGCGTATCTCACCGACCATGATCACGTCCGGGTCATGGCGCAGGAAGGCTCGAAGCGCACTGGAAAAATCAACGCCTGCCGCCCGGTCAACCTGTGTCTGGGAAACGTCCTCAAACAGGTATTCGACCGGGTCCTCTACGGTGAGGATGTTACGCCCCGCGCCGCGCAGCGCATTGATCGCGGCATAGAGCGTGGTGGTCTTGCCGGCCCCGGTCGGTCCGGCCACCATGATCAGGCCGGAACGGGCTGCGAGCCAGCTGGCGACCGTGTCGGTCTGCCGGGCAGAAAAGCCCAGCCCGTCAAAGTTTAGCAAAGCCTCGCTGCGACCGAGCAGGCGAACGACCGCGCCTTCACCCCAGACATTGGGGACCGTGGACAGACGCGCATCGATAACGGAGCCATCTACGGTAAAGCTCAGGCGTCCGTCCTGGGGCGCGCGCCGCTCGGCAAGGTCGAGGCCCGCCAGGACCTTCAGCCGGGCAGCAACAGACCCGGCAAGATGCAATGGTGCGGTGCGCAGGAGCTGCAACTCCCCGTCCACCCGCATCAGGACTTCGAAGCCGTCCTCGCGAGGCCGGAAATGGATGTCGCTGGCGCCCGCACGCCTGGCTGATGCGAGAGTCTCCTCCACCAGCCGGACTGCAGGGGCACCGCGCGAAAGATCGGCAAGGGTCTCGCTATCCCTGTCCTGTCGCTGATCCTGCACGCTGGCTGAGCCCGGCTCATCCTGGCATTGCTTCCACTCATCAAGTGACAGCACCACGAACTTCGTGAGTCCCCCAACAGCAAACCGGCAGGCCCGCAGGGCATCATCGTCGGAAGGGTCCACCACGCCGATAACGGGGGCGTGTTCATCCCCCGCCTGAAGAACGGCCATCCGTTTGCGCCGTAGCCAGGCCGGAGAAAGGTCTGCCGGTACAGTGCCGGGGACCACTTCGCCCCTAGGGCGCTCAAGCGCGTACTCGTTTGCCAGCAGCTCGGTCAGCCGGAGCGTATCGACAAGCCCGAGGCGCGCCGCCGCGATGACGGGGCGTTCAGCGCCGGTTCCACACACCTGCCTGACGCGTTGCAGTCCGCCTGCATCCAGCCCCGCAGACGCGAGTGCCCGGCGCGCCCGCCCGTCAATATCCAGTTCTGCCTCAATTGCAGACATCACCGTTCCAGCACGACCACGATATCGCGGTCCTCGCCTGCGCCTCCCGGCTCGCCATCCCGGCCATAACTGACCAGCTCGAACCCGCCGCCCGGCGCGGCACGGTAAATATAGGGGCGGCCCCAGGGGTCATCCGGCAACTCGCCCCGGCGCACATAAGGCCCCGCCCATCGTGCCTCTAGGGCAGGTGTAGGCGCGACCAGCGCAGCGAGCCCTTCTTCGGTGGTTGGATAGCGCCCGATATCAAGCCGGAACAGGTCCAGCGAGGTGGCAAGGTTCTCAAGCTGGATTTCGGCGGTGCGGGATTGCGCTACGCCTAAGCGCCCCATCAGGGCAGGCGTGGCCAGCCCGACAATGAGCGCGATGATGACAAGAACGATGAGGACTTCGGCCAGCGTATAGCCAGCGTCGGAGCGTTCCCGAGCGCGCTCGATCTCGCTGCCTCGCCGGTGATGTCCGGCCGGTGCCGTCATGGCGCCCCCTCCACCCAGAGTTGCCCAAACACGATAACGGATCAAAGGCGCGTTCGCCTACCGGAAAATCGGGCAGACGTTTGATCAGGGGCACATGGAGGCTTTGGACTCGTCGCCGTTACGGCGCGTGAGCTAGGTGAGTGGTTCGGAATTGCGCCGACGATGGGACGCCCCCGCAGGCGCGTCAGCGCTGAGGACGGGCGTGATGCGAGACTCCCGATCTGGCCGGCGGCATTATAGGTGAAGGAGAGGGTCTGGTCATTGGCGGTGCCGGCCATATCCTGCGTCAGCTCGGCAAGGCGTCCGGCTGCGTCATAGTCGAACCCGGTCACCACCTCGTTGCCGCGGGTGAGCGAAGTCACCCGGCCCAGATTATCGTAGGTGTAGGTGGCCAGCACACCGATGCCCCGTTTTGCGGATGTGGGTCGCGATTTATAAATCAATTATCCATATAAATAATTAAACTATCATTATGTGTGTATCTAGTGCAACTAAATGCTCGTACATATTCATATGGCCCATGTAGCTCTTCTATATAATAAAGTGGATTATAATCGTAAGTTATAGTATTTGCTCTTTGAGTTATTTTTACCCCATAGTTAACAATCTCTCCAATGTTCGGTGAAATTTCGCGCGCGCGCTCAGCGCAATTAAATATATCATTCGCAAAAGGGCCAAAAATATAGGACGTGCGCCCCGCCTCATAGGCAAATGTTGCCATGGATTGGTGCATGTCTCGAAAATTGTCTAGGTTCCGTTGAATTGCAGGTTCATCAGCAATCAGAGCCAATACGATCCAATAAATAGCGTTATTCATTTGCACCTCTACACCTTAATCCGCCTGATAACCTTGGACCTGGTCGCCAATCGTGTCGGTTCCCCGCTTGGGAAGAGTCTCGATAGTAAGTCTGTAAAGTATTATCAATGAGAACATGGGGCAACGGATAGTTGATATCTTGCGTGGAAGGGCCACCACCCATGGGACTCGCTCTCAAATTTGAGCCATGTGTATGCCCGTATCCTATTGCCATAGCGCCCGGGGGTAATGCATTGCGAGCGGCAGAGATAAAAGCGCGTCCCTCAAATTGCACCACTGCGGGCCCCATTAGGACATTCCCACCGTCCACATAGTATGCCCAAACCAGCTCCCGCCCAATGCTCTGACTGAAATCTGATAGCGTGCGAGCGGCTCCGCTTTGGATCATGCTCCGCAACCAGTCTCCAGCAGTGGACCCTGATCTTCCGACCACGTCACCAGCGAAACGGGAGAAATGCTGTCCGGTTTGCGCATGGCGCCCGCACTCCAACTCCCCCTCCTGTCCATCTGCGTTTTGTAGGGCGATGGGTGTGAGGACGAGGGGGTCTCGTGGCTCTGCATGTCCGCTAAAGAACCCTGTGCCGCCTGCACGCATGCCTGATTTCGGACCGTCACGCAGCCCGCCGCTTCCCCGCACGCAAGGCACGGAAAGGCGGCCGCTTCCATTCTTGTCCGAGAAACTGGTGATACATTCCCGGCTCAGCCCCCAGGGATCGGTGTAATTGAT